>JABAQQ010000032.1 GCA_019187225.1 Saprospiraceae bacterium | reverse complement strand
CGAACGATTTTCGATCGCCTTGAACCTCAACCCAACCGAAATTAAAAACAACCCTAAAATCAAAGAACTCTTATTTTCAACTACTTATGTCCAAATGGCCGCTTGATTTATTCACGAACCATTGTTATCAATTGCCTCAAAAAAATTCGGCAATAGATTGATGGCGATGGAATATTTATTTATTGCTTCAAAATGATTCCCCTGCGAGGTTAATTCATGTGCTTCTTTATAGTATTTTTTTGCGTTTGACACGATTTCATTTATATTTTGTGTCTGCTTTAAATACTCGTGGTATCCCAATAAATCAGAATCCTGAACTTGTGTTTTCAAAAACAATTGCGGGTTGGCAAACCCGTTTTTATCAATCGGTGCATGATACACACGGACTTTGAATAGCCCGACTTGATTAATTGATGGCAATTCGTTCATTTCTTCATACATCAGAACATGAAGCACATTGTTTTCAACTTCTATTTTTAGAACTTTGAAGAAGTGGTATTTCCCATTTTCGTTAGTATAGAAAATGTCGCCTTCTTCAAAGTTGGTGTACGCAGGTACTTCTTCGCTGCCGCTTCCAAAGATTTTCTTGAAAAAATTCATTTTTTTTATTTTTTTATTGGTTGCAACGTGGGCACTGCTTGTGTAGCCGCGTTTAGCCGACTATGGAAATTAGTGCTTTGTTAGTGGCAAATTATATTAGTATTTGAAATTTTATTTAATTTGGCCTGTATAGATTTACTCAAAATCCTTCTAATTTCAACTACTGCTAAAATTCCCGCCTTTGTGGGGCGAAATTCAGTTAAATCTGTAGGATTAGTCCTCCAATAACCTATAGGATACCGAAATAAACAGAGAAGGCCGAAAAACATTTTCGGATACATCTTCAAACAAGTCAGAGGGTTGCAATATTTGACCAACACTGTATTGAGGTGATTTAATTCTGTTAACTCTTAAAAAACCGATCCCACTTCCAAGTAGTAGTGCTTGCGATTTACCAATGGCAATACTTCCTCCTACATAAAAGGCGGCATCTGCAAATTTATCTGTTGAATAAAAACTGAATCCTGGGCCAATCATCAGCCCTGCCGATATGGACTTGCTAATTTGATAATGATGATGTATAAATATTACAAGGCCCGGGCTGAGGGTTGTATTGATTTCCCTTTGATTTATGATCCTTGTTCCACCATCACCTTCAATAAAAAAATATTCTAGTGATCGAGCATTTTCACCAAAGGAAAATGCCGTTCCAATGCTCAACTTGGTTCGCCATTTTAAACTCTTTTCATGTTTGGGTTTGCTTTTGTTTTTCAGATTGCTTTGTACCTCAAACCTACCGTTGGAAAGACATTCGCATGAACTAAAAAGGGATTTTAATTGAGAATAAAGAATTTTTAGCCTCTTATGGGTTAACAAAAAAAAGGAATGAATTTCTTTAGAGGATTGAAGAGACTCTTCAAGGTCCTTCCTTGAGCCATATAAGGATGGGTCAATTTTTCGATCGTTTTTAAGGAGGCTATCCATAACCACAATATTCGTTTGAAGTTTGATGGCTTCATCTTCAAAAAAAGAACCGATTTCGATATATTCTTCCAGAAACTCGGCAAGCTTGAAATAATTCATCTGATCATTGAATGTCAATTTGCACTGATAAAAAAAGAAAGTGGAGTCTCTAAACAATTCAAACTTATCGATAATATCACGAAAACCTCCATTTCTAGTGCCCTTTTGGTTTAACATAGAATCAAGATGGTTCATCATAGATATCAGAGAGAAAATTTCAGGAGAGGCTACTTTGATGGGATCATTTGATTTATATGTGGTAGAGTTTAACTTTTCTATTTTAGAAAAATCAATTTCAAGTTCATACATTCGCGCCTTATATTTTTTAGTCCCTCCAGTTAGTCGCAAGTAAAAATCGATATTAAAAATAATTTTAGAGTTCTTATTGCCAAAATCATTGCTTGCTTTGTTTGTTTGTAACACGATTCCGGTACCTTTGTAACTTGGGCTTGAGTAGTTTTCTTTTTCATACAAGTATCCGTCAAGTACTCTTCCAGACTTGTCATTTTTACTCAATGTAAAATCTGCTTTGCAACTACTGTTCCAATAAACTGGCTTGCTATTCTTATAGCACAACTCGGTGAAAACGATTATTTGCGCTGGCCCAGGTGTGCTGGTTTGAGATAAGGTAGACTTACCTTCAAAAAGTAAGAAAATAGCGGATATAAAATGCAAAATTTTCATAATCAATCCATTTTATTAAAATAGACCCTTTCAAACGGACGTGGCCTATTGTCAAATTTATCTACAACATATTCAATGGTTTCATTTTCATTCTCATATTTTGTCCACCCTTCAATAAACAAGGCACCACCCAATTTCCTTTCAATTGAAGGAGATATTGAAAATTTGAACCCAATATAATTGTCAAATTTCGGATTGGAAAAGTTAAATGTTAGCTTAAGTTTAAGCTGATCCCCGTCTTTGAATATAACTCTATCATCTTCTAGTATTTCTTTAACTACCCTTTCCTGAAGGTAATGAGTATAAGTGCTGTCAGGGTTTAGAAAAGCCGCTTTGATAGATAAATCTTCCAATTTTATCTGAAGATCAGACGTCTCTTTAGGTACAATATAAGGAATTGCATTGCCTATCATTGCAATAATGGCACAAAGAATGGCTACAGCCGCGCTTAAAAAAGTGCTGATTTTCCATTTTTTGGTCTCTGATAAAGTTGACAATTGCTCCTTTATCGAAATTTGTACGCCAATGGTTTCAAGTCGTTGATCTGGGCTTGACCAACGAATCATGGCCGTTTCTTTTTCTTCCCTGTATTTGCTATTGTCAACTTTTTCTCCCTTATAATATAATTCAGTAACTTTAGACGATGGAATTTTTAGTGCGGGGCATCGCCATCCACCAATGATAGGATCCCACTCATTATCGCTTAAGGTGAGTGTAAAAACTATATTTTCCATTTTTGAATTATTTTTTGTTTTCCACTAACGTGAGCACTCACGCCGTGCCGACGTTTAGGAGGCATGGCCGTGAGTGCATTGATAGCGGCTTATTCTATTTGTATCCGTCGCTGGTTTTTCCCATTCAAGTCCATGATGTAAAGGCCATAGTCACT
>JABAQQ010000007.1 GCA_019187225.1 Saprospiraceae bacterium | reverse complement strand
TCGAATTGAAAGGAAAAAGCAGACGAAAAAATCTAAACCAATTACCTTAACGCCCAACTCATGCCGTACTTATCCACATAGGGG
Source organism: Saprospiraceae bacterium (assembly GCA_019187225.1). Lineage (GTDB taxonomy): Bacteria > Bacteroidota > Bacteroidia > Chitinophagales > Saprospiraceae > M3007. The sequence continues at coordinate 3,569 of JABAQQ010000007.1, read as the reverse complement.
TCAATGCTCCGGAACACGGGGGTCAGACACTCCGGAATAAACAGTTGGACTACAAGATGCAATTCAGGGGAACTTACTCCCAATGCCTGATCGAAGAAAAAAGGAAACTATTCAATTATCCGCTGCTTCCTGAAAACATGACGAGGCCTGACTCCTTAAAACTGGTTTTGCCGCCTGGAAATTTGCAGTTGCGATAGTTTTCCCTAACTTTGTTACCGAAATATTTTGATATGGTAAATGTAACCAGCATTACTGACGAGGATGTTTTTCCTAAAATTGACATTCAATACGTCAAGTCCATGCTCTCTCATGTCGACATGAACGCCGCCATCATATTTATTTGTACCAACGAAAATTGGCGCAAAGAAGATGCCTGGAAACACAAGGGCAAGCAATACTATAGCATCCGCCTGCCCTACCAGCAGGTAAAGGAAACCGACGACGTTCGTCCGCTGATGCTGGAGCTGGCGGCAAAGAGACTGGGAATTCCGGTGCCGGGAGAGGCGGGGTCGGCGGGCGGGTGATGTCCGGCCACTGATGCTGGTGAAGGCGAAGGAGCGGTTGGGGTTGGTGGCGTGAGATATACTGTCCGGATTTGCTCAGCCGCCGCAGTGTCAAGTGTGCCGGAAATTGAAGTGGCGTGAGATATACTGTCCGGATTTGCTCCCTTGCATAGGCTGCTTTTGCAATCTACCTATTAGCCCTTTTATATCCCGTTGATGTGCTGCGATACCGGCTGTTTATTTTCTACGGGCTGCTCGCTCATGGCGATGATCATCACTTCCAGCAGGTCCTCTCCCAGCGAAAATCCTTCGTACCAAACATTCTGAAGCCCTTCCAACGCTACCAGGTTGCCTTCGCTCAGTGAATATTGCACTTCTTCGGCAAAATACTTTTTTTCAGGCGCAGTAAGAAAATCCTCGTTCCTGAAAACACCGGCCCATTGTTCAAAGGCGTGCGTCGGGCTTTCGGCTCTCAACTGCTTGGTATAGGTGCCGCCTTTGTATTCGCAGACGATGGTGAAAAAATGAGCCATTTTAATTGCCTTTGTTTTTTTGACTGTGATTTTCGCCTTTCCAGTTCTTTTTCTTTTCCAGGTGTTTGACCTGTTTCTCTAATTGCTGCTGCAACTTTTTGTCTTCAGGGCTTTTGTTGGTTTTTGCCTTCAACTGTTGCCACTCTTCTTTTACTTTTTGGTACTGATCTTCCGCGCTTTTCCTTGCTTTGGGGTTCGAGTGCTTCCCGTTCCTGCCGGACGATTTCTCCATGTTCACCCGGTCTTTTTGCGTCTGCTGCGCGTAATCATAAGTCAGGTAGCACAGCAAACTTATTACAGCAGCGATAATCAAAGGCAACAGCTGCCTGCCGGCATTGGATTGGGGGACAGATGAAGACAACGTGTTTTCCATGGGCCATTGTGGTGAACTGTTGAACAAAAGTAAAGGATTTCAGCGAGAGAAAGTAGGCCGAGCGATGAAATTTCGGCTTCGATCCAATGCTTTGGGTCAATTATCCTGTCGCAATGCTTAATGAGGCGTGTAAATAAGTCCAAACTGGCTCTTCGTCAAATTAGTGATACCGATAAGATCTGTAAAAAAAGCCGTTTCGGATGAATTGTAGACTACTGCAGGTCAATACTTTTAACCATGGTCCAAATGTTTCCCACAATGTCCAATAACGATTTTTTTTTCATCAGAAAACCACTCAAAATGAGCTCTGAACGTTTCAGCAGCGCTAAATTTTATGCCATGTTTTAAGTGTTTTTCCATAATTACTGGTTCATTTTTATATATGAAAGTACGAAGTTTTTGCGCTCTTTCGTTGGATGCTACTACATCAGATTCCTTGGCTGAATATTCGTCCTTACCAAAGATTTTTCTTGCTTCAGCATCAGGTAAACCAGAAGCCAATCCTTCCCAATATTCAGTACATAGCCGCCAAAGCAAACTAAAGGCCTGAGCCCTGTATTTAAATTGGGCAGAACCCTTACTACTTTTCCATGCTGAATCAAGAATGACTACTCGGTCCGCAAATATACTTTCTATAACTTTTAATGATTTTTCCAAGTTAATACTATCAGATATTTCATGAAAAATACTTTTTAACACTGAAATATTGATATCCTGCTGTTCAGGCTTGTACATCAATTGCATCTTTAGGCCTTCATTCTCGTATTTAAGTCTGTTTTTTTCATCATCAGCATCAATCCATAATTGCTCTGCTTCATTGAGTTTTTGAGTTAATTCATTTATTTCAGATTCGTATTCGTTCTGCCATTGCGAATAATCAATTTTAGCAGAATCATATTCCTCTGATATTGCTTTAAATTGAGTCTTTCTTTCCTCAGATAAAACAATTTCTCGCGTTATGTGGCGCAACTTATTGGGCAAGTTGTAGCGATGACAGATGCTTGAAAGAATAATTTTTTTTATATCTTTGTCCTTATCCAGCAGATCAACCAGATCATGAGGAAAAAATCTTTCAGCATATGGAACTCCAGCATATTTTTTGGTGACTGGATGTACTATAGATATTCCTCCGTTCCTCGGCATATAGCGATCATGCCCTTCCAACTCTTCATATAGTTTTGATAAGTCAAAATCAATCGGTATAAAATATACTTTAGCCAGCCCTTCCAAATAAAAACGCAGGTCATTCAGTTTAACGAGGCAGTCATCTATTGAGTTTCCGCTTACTAAAACTATTGGATATTTGCGTTCGGAATCAACGACTTCTGACTTGAATTTTTCAGCAGAGGTTTCTTTAGAAAAATCACCAACTTCAATAGAAGGGGTTGGCGGTATTGGTTTAGCAAGTTTTAAAATATTATGTACAAGTAATGGAACTGATGTGTCGGGTGTATCTACAACCAATGTACTTATCTCGTGTGTTTCAAGCAGAATGCTTATCTCTAATCGCATTTTATTTTTCCTAAGTCCGAATTCAGTAATCCACTGACGGCCCGGGATTTTGTCGTCTTTATGTGACAATTGAAAGTTAGCGAGCGTTAAATCTTCTGTCGTATACTTTACAAATGATACCTTAGAGCCATTGAATGGCCGTTTGTTCATATTTTGATCCAGTTGGAATCGAGGGTTATGGGTTTTTCGCTGAGCCCATTTTTCAATTTCATTTAGGATGATGGCTTCATCTGTTTCAACATTGAAAAATAATGTGTTTGAATATATTATCATATAAAAAGAATTTACAAATAAATTCAATGGATTGTCATATTATTTTGGTAAATTTACCAAGCCATTACTACGAAAAGACAGTACAAATTTCATTCCGCTCTCCCGTGAGAACGTAAACTCTTTTGTAAAAATATGAAATAATAAAAAATTTCATTCGTAATGTGACCCTTTACCAAGCATGTTGGCCGGAGATGAATTAATTGCAAACCGCATCCTATGAGTAGAAGGAAATTATATAATATTGTTATATTATACCCGGCGGAAAGTGGTTTGCGAAAAACCACTATAGTCCGGCAATGCGAAAGTTGAGCGTCAGGAGCGACTCCAGCGCTTGTTTATGTTCTTTGATATTTTTGAAAAAGTCGAGTATGGCCT
>JABAQQ010000063.1 GCA_019187225.1 Saprospiraceae bacterium | reverse complement strand
ACTATGGGTTCAAGCGGCCGGGCGAGCCTTTTGTCATGGCCTCCTTCCCGGTGGAGACCGTGCGGGAGATCCTGGCCCAGAACAAGCAGGGCATCGAGCCCGAGGTGGACCTGAACATGGTGGCGGCCCCTGCGGGCCCCGAGGAGAAGGCGCCCGATTACGAGAACGTGGTGGGCCAGGACGATCTCACGCGCTTCGATCAGAAGATGAGATCGCGCGGAACGGCCCGGCGCGGTGGCAAGAAGCGCAAGTCCGCGGACCGGCTCCCCGGCCCCAAGCCCAAGGCCGATGGGGCGGGCGGCGAGGTGCGGCAGGCGGCCCCGCGCAAGGAAGGTGCCCGGGATGGGCGTGGTGGCCGCCGCGGCCGCCGTGACCGCGGTCCGCGCAACGACAAGCCCGGCACCCCGCCAGCCGCCCAACCGCCGCAGGCGTGAAGCGCGTCGTGCCCCTGCTGCTCGTGCTTTCGGCCGCCTGTGGGCGGCCGGAGATCTACCAGAGCGATGTGCCTCTCCCCGCGCATGGCTGGCACAACGCGTATGCGCCCACCTTCTGCTTCGGCATCACCGACACGGTGAGCCCGCACGACGTGTTCATCGACGTGCGCCATACGGGCGACTACCCGTACAACGACCTCTACCTGTTCGTGGACCTGGTGGATCCGGCGGGCCGCACCTGGCGGGACACGGTGGAGTGCCGGCTGGCCGACCCCCTGGGCCAGTGGTACGGCCGGGGCACGGGCTACATCTTCGCCGACCGCTTCCAGGCCCACGTCCTGTACCGCATGGGCGATCGTTTCCCGCGGGCGGGGCGCTATTGTCTGCGCCTGGAACAGGCCATGCGGCACGACACCCTGCCAGGCGTGCTCGACGTGGGCATCAGCATCAGCCCCTCGCTGGCACCCCGTTAACTTCGCGGACCGATGAGCGCTCCCCGCCGACGCCGGCTGGTGCCCCTGTTGCTCTGGGCTTTCCTGGTCGGGCCGGTGCTGGCCCTTGTGGCGGCCCTGCTGCTGGCCGGCGCCAGCGACCTGCCCGGCACCAGCGACCTGGAGAACCCCCGCAGCGACCTGGCCACGGCCATCCTCTTCAGCGATGGCACCCTGATGGGCCAGTATTACCGGGAGAACCGGATCCCGGTGAAGTACGGGCAGATCAGCCCGCACGTGGTCGACGCATTGATCGCCACCGAGGACGAGCGCTTCAGGACGCACAGCGGCATCGACATGCGGGGCACGGTGCGCGCCGTGGCCTTCCTGGGCGGCAAGGGCGGCGCCAGCACCATCACCCAGCAGCTGGCCAAGATGCTCTTCACGGAAAAGCCCGCCAGCAGCTTCCGGCGTGTCTTCCAGAAGTTCCAGGAGTGGATCATCGCCGTGCGCCTGGAGCGCCAGTACACCAAGGACGAGATCATCGCCATGTACCTCAACCGCTTCGACTGGATCAACCAGGCCGTGGGCATCCGCAGCGCGGCGCAGGTGTACTTCAACACCACCCCGGACAGTCTGCGGATCGAGGAGGCCGCCATGCTGGTGGGCATGTGCAAGAACCCGGCGCTCTTCAACCCGGTGCGGCGGCCGGACACCACCCTGCACCGGCGCATGGTGGTGCTGGCGCAGATGGAGCGTGCCGGCATGATCGACCGCGCCGCCTACGACTCGCTCCGGGCCCTGCCGCTCGGTCTGCGCTTCCAACGCATCGACCATGCCGAAGGCCCGGCGCCCCATTTCCGCGAGGTGCTGCGCGCCAAACTGCAGGCCCTGCTGGCCGAGCGCGACGAAAAAGGCAAGCTCCGTTACGCCAAGGCCGACGGCCAGCCCTACGACCTGTACACCGACGGGCTGAAGGTGTACACCACCCTGGACCACCGCATGCAGGCCTTCGGCGAATGGGCCGTGGCCGAACACCTGCGCAGCGAACTGCAACCCGACCTCTTCAAGGACCTGGCCCGCAAGAAGAACCGTCCCTTCGACTGGCGCGTGAGCGACAAGGAGGTCGCCGAGATCCTGGATGTGGCCATGAAGCGCAGTGTGCGCTACCGCAACCTCGTAGGCAAGCAGTGCCCCAACTGCGAACGCCCCGCCCGCGTGATCGAACAGGCCATGCACCAGGGCCGTCGGCACTTCCATTGCCGGCCCGAGCTCGGCGGGTGCGACACCTGGTGGCCCGTGGTGCCCGAGAAGGACATCCCCGCCATCTTCCGCAAGCCCGTGCCCATGCGGGTGTTCAGCTGGCACGGCGAGGTGGACACCGTGATGAGCCCGATGGACTCCATCCGCTATTACAAGAGCTTCTTGCAGAGCGGCCTTTTCAGCGTGGACCCCGGCACCGGCTTCGTGAAGGCCTGGGTGGGGGGCATCGACTTCAAGCACTTCCAGTACGACCACGTGGAGCAGGCGCGCCGCCAGGTGGGCTCCACCTTCAAACCCTTCGTGTACGCCACGGCCATCCGCGAGGGCCTCGACCCGTGCAAGGAACTGCCCAACCAGCTGGTCTGTTTCGACATGCCCGAGGGACAGCCCGACTGGTGCCCCAAGAACAGCGACGCCAAGTACGGCGGCCTGGTGACCCTCAAGTACGCCCTGGCGAACTCGATCAACACCATCACCGCCTGGCTCATGAAGCAATACAGCCCCGAGGCGGTGACCGTGCTGGCCCGGCACATGGGCGTGGAGAGCCCGCTGGAGCCCGTGCCCAGCCTGTGCCTGGGTGTGGCCGACCTCACCCTGATGGAGATGACCAGCGCCTTTGCCGCCTTCGCCAACAAGGGCGTGTACATCGAACCCGTGGTCTTCACGCGCATCGAGGACAAGAACGGCAACACCATCCTGGACATCGTGCCGCACACCGAGGAGGCCCTGGACGAACAAACCTCCTACATCATGCTCAACCTGCTCAAGGGCGTGGTGGACGGAGCCTACAACCGCGGCACGGGCAAGGTGACCGGCACCGGCATGCGCATCCGCAGCAGCGGCGGTCCCCGGGCCAAGTACGCGAACATCAAGGTGCCCATGGCCGGCAAGACGGGCACCACCCAGAACAACAGCGACGGCTGGTTCATCGGCATCACCCCCGACCTGGTGACCGGCGTGTGGACCGGTGCGGAGGACCGCAGTGTGCGCTTCAGCAGCACCGACAAAGGCCAGGGGGCCAACATGGCCCTGCCCATCTACGGCTACTTCATGAACAAGGTGTACGCCGACAGCACCATCGCGCTGTCCCGGGCCGACTTCGAGCGCCCGACCGGCTTCGACACCGGCCTGCTGGACTGCCGCGACCGGTTGCAGCACGGTGTCGTGGAAGAGGACGGTCCCACGTGGGAGTGAGGCCGCCCGGCGCCTCCGGCTATCTTCGCCGCATTCCCAGTGCCATGAGCATGAACAAGGTGGTGGCCAACGCCGATGCGGCCCTTGAAGGCATCCGCGACGACATGACCCTGATGGTCGGCGGCTTCGGGCTGTGCGGCATCCCGGAGAACTGCATCGCCGCCCTGGTGCGCAAGGGCGTCAAGGGGCTCACCTGCATCAGCAACAACGCCGGCGTGGACGATTTCGGCCTGGGGCTGCTGCTGCAGACCCGGCAGATCCGCAAGATGATCAGCAGCTACGTGGGCGAGAACGACGAGTTCGAGCGGCAGATGTTGAGCGGGGAGCTGCAGGTGGAGCTGGTGCCGCAGGGCACCCTGGCCGAACGCTGCCGGGCGGGCGGGGCCGGCATCCCGGCCTTCTTCACCCCGGCAGGCTACGGGACCGAAGTGGCCGAGGGCAAGGAAACACGCGAGTTCGACGGCCGCATGTACGTGATGGAACGCTGGCTGCGCGCCGACTTCGCTCTGGTGAAGGCCTGGAAGGGCGACCGTCTGGGCAACCTGGTGTACCGCACCACCGCGCGCAACTTCAACCCCATGATGGCCATGGCCGGCAACATCACCGTGGCCGAGGTGGAGCACCTGGTGGAG
>JABAQQ010000050.1 GCA_019187225.1 Saprospiraceae bacterium | reverse complement strand
AGCCGGACCACAGGACGGCCGGGTCGGCGTTGCCCTGCGGCGTGCCGCCGCCGCTGACGGTCGCGCCGCGTACACCCGTTGTGATCGTGTTCCCGTAGCTGCCGGCGAGGAAATTCAAGGTCAGCGGGTTGCCGTTGAACAACTCGGTGCTCGGCTCCAGGCGCAGGCTGCGCACGTTGCGCGTGCGCAGCACCAGCGGCTGCGCGTCGGTGGTACCCAGGAAATGGGTGGCCGGATCGGTGCCCGAGTCGCCGGTGCTGCTCCAGCAGGCGCCGATCGGGCCGGCGGCGACGGCCTTGGTGCGGCCGGGCACGCTCGCCGGCAATGCGCTGCTGCCGGCGTCGCGCACGGCCAGTTGCAGCCAGGCCGCGTCGGCCTGCAACGTGGGCAGGTCGAACTCCAGGCGGAAGCGGCCCTCGCGCACCGGAACCCGCGCGAACACAACCGGCGCCGCCAGCGGCGCGCCAAGCGTGGCGTCGGCAAAGGGCGTCAGCGAAATCTCGTAGTCGCCCGTGGCAGGCGCTCCGCGGTCGTCCAGGCGACCCTCGTAGACGAAGGATGCCGCGTGGGCGGGGATCGCCGGCGCCAGCGCCAGCGCAAGGGTCAGTGGTTTGATGGCAGTCGCGAAGGACATCGGTGGTCTCCGGCAGGGATCAGGGGTTTTCGAAGCCATTGGCGAACACGCCATCGGCGAGGGGCGTGCAGACGGCCTGGGTCGATTTGAGCGCGAAGCGCGCGTCGGGCGTCGCCAACTGCGGTTGGTAGTGCGCCTGCGCGCTCAGCGCGAATCGGCCATCGTTGCTAGGCGCGACGCTGCGCACCTCGCCCTCGATGCGGAAGCGACCGGTGTCGCTGCCGGGCTCGATGCCGCCGAGCAGCAGCAGGCCGATCAGGGGAAGGGCGTTGGCCATGTGCGATTGCTCCAGGTGAAAGGACGGGCCGGCGCGATCCACAGCGAAACGGCACCGACTCGCCTCAGCAATATCCCTGCCAACCGCCGCGCGGCCCCGTGTTCCCTGCCGCGGCAGCGTGCGATGGGTCTCCCAAGCCGACACCGCGTTCGCCGCCGCGAACCCTGACGCATCGCGACGGTTCGCCAACGCGCACTCGCCGACGGCGGCAACGCGCTGCCGGCTGCGGTGCAGGGCCAGGGCGATGTGCTGGCCGATCCGCAAAGGCGTTCGCTTTTCCCGCCGCGCTCCGTTGAGTGGGCAAAGCCGGGCCCTCTGCCCCGGCGGGAAGACTCGTCATGCGCTGGATCGTGTTTGGACAGCACGCCGTCGTCTGTCGAATGCCCGATCACTTCTCGGCGCGCCGATATTCATCATCGACGGGCACGTGTGCAATGGACACCTGACGGGGAGTTGTTAGCAGTCGGATGCACGAACCGGCGCGAAATTTGGGAATGTACTCAGGCCCCCGCACGATGCATGTCGGCTGGTGCGACAATCATTCGCTCTACCCCATCGACGGCGAGGCGTCCACCGGGCGCGAGCGCAGCCGCCATGCGCTGCCATGCGCGCGCGCCGGCATCCGGGTGCCGGCCGTCGAACGCGCCGACATGCACTGCAACGATCAGATCGAAGGGCGCTTCTCCAGGCGCCAGGACGAAGTCTTCTGCGGCGACCTGACGAAAGGAAAGATGCCCTCCTGCGATCGCCTTGCCGGATGAGGCCATCGCCTGCTCGATGGCGTGCGCAGAGCGGTCGATGCCGAGCACCTGTCCCGGTACCACGCGCGCGGCGATCGCCGTCGCGAGCGCACCCGGACCGCAGCCGACTTCGAGCACGCGCAGCCCGGGCCGCAGCGGCAGCGCGTCGAGCATTTGTTGCAGGCGGGGAGAAAGCCGGGCCATGGTGTGAGCTCCTTCAGTGACGGTCACCGCCAGTCGAGGGATGCGAGCACGTATAGCCGCCATCAAACCCGTGCGGCCTTCCAGCGCCCGCGGTTGAACAGCCACAGCGTAAATAAGCCGACTGCGGTCTCGGAGACGAACACGCCCCAGAACACGCCTGAGTGCGTCCAGCCCAGGGGCAGCGCAAGCACCCAGGCGAGCGGAATCTGGAGCAGCCAGAAGAACACGAGGTTAATCCAGGTCGGCGTCATCGTGTCGCCCGCGCCGTTGAAGGCCTGCACCGACACCATCCACCAGCCGTAGACGAAGTAGGAATACGACAGGATGGCGAGCCATTCGCCGCCGATGGCGATGACCTGCGCGTCCTCGGTAAACAGGGCGACGAGTTCGTCGTGCAGGAAGAAGAACGCCACCGACACGGCGAGCGTGAAGGCCATGTTCATCCAGCCGATGCGCCACACCGCGGCCTCGGCGCGCGCGGGCTGGCCCGCGCCGAGGTTCTGCCCGACCAGCGTGGCTGCGGCGTTGGACATCCCCCAGGCGGGCATCAGCGTGAACATCATGATGCGCATCGTGATCGTCGCCCCGGCCACGGCCTCGGTCGACACGCCGGCGAGGATGCGCATCAGGAAGATCCAGGCGGTCATCGACACGATCATCTGGCCGATGCCGCCGAGCGCGGTGCGCACGATCTGCCACAGGGTTGCACCATGCCAGCGCAGGCTGGCGCGGCGGATGCGCAGATGTTCGCTGCCGCGCACGAGGATCCACACTTGCATCAGCACGCCGGCGCCGCGCCCGACGTTGGTCGCGATCGCCGCCCCCTCGATGCCGAACGCCGGAATCGGTCCCAGACCGAAGATCAGGATCGGGTCGAGCACGATGTTCAGCGCATTGGCGACCCACAGCACGCGCATTGCCGCCGCCGCGTCGCCCGCGCCGCGGAAGATGGCGTTGATGACGAAGAGCAGCAGGATCACCGGCCTTGAAGTTCACTGCGGCGGGCACGGTGCGCGGGCTGGTGCTGAACGGGCGCGGCAACAACCAGGTCTATCCGCTCAAGTACAGCAACCCGAATGCGACGACGGACGAGTTCCGCATCGAGGGCAATGCCTTTGGCGAAGCGCTGGATGGCGGCACCAGCACGGTGATCTGGGCCTTCGTGCTCGAATCGCGCCAGCCGGTGCGCGTCGGCGGGCTGACGCCGGCGAGCCGCAACCTGTTCTGCAAGGCCGGGGCCAGCTAAACGGGGTTGCTCGGGCGGTTCGCGCCTCGCCCGCGCAAAGACTGCCGGAATCACCACCCTCGGGGTTAGCACGGCTTAATCCCAACACCAGGCCCCGGCCCGCGAACCTGTGCGGGCCATGCAGCCATCCCCCGCCTTCCAGCTTGACTCCCGCGAAGCCGCCAACGGCCTGCGCCGCGGGCGCATCCATGTGCTCAGGGCAGGCACCTGGCCGGCGCATCCGCGTGACCTGACACTGACCGACGCCGACCTGGTCGCGATCGCTGCGGCGTACGAGCCGGCCGCCTATCAGGCGCCGGTGGTGATCGGACACCCAGAGAACGACCACCCGGCCTACGGCTGGGCACTGGGTCTCAGCCTGGCCGACGACGGCCTGTGGGCCGAGGTGGAAGTCACACCCGAATTGGTCGATGCCATCGAGGCGGGTCCCGCTGCCAGTAGCGCGCCGCGTGGCGCTCAGAAAACGTCCTGCGCACGCCGTGGCAATGTCTGACGCGAACGCGGGGAAAACGCCGATGTGAACGCCTGATCGCGGGCGCAACCCTGTGCAGCCGTCGTCGCACAGAAGCGTTTCGTGCCGCAGCTCATCGCACCCCGGCGGCAGGCCGTGGCTCGTGTGCTGGCGTCAGCAGCGAACCCGGCGCCACCGCACTACACACGCCACGCGCCCGAGCGCACGCTGCTGCATACGCTTGTGCAGGCGCACTACCCGGATTTCCTTGCGCGCCTTCAGGCGGAAGATCGCTCACTGCCCGCGTACGTGCGCGAGGAGTTCGAGGAGTATCTGCGCTGCGGCGTGCTCGAGCACGGCTTCCTGCGCGTGGTGTGCGAGCAGTGTCGCGCCGAGCGGTTGGTGGCGTTTTCCTGCAAGAAGCGCGGTTTCTGCCCGAGCTGCGGCGCGCGCCGAATGGCCGAGTCGGCGCGTCACTTGGTAGAGGAGGTGTTTGGCCCACGGCCGGTACGGCAATGGGTGTTGAGCTTCCCGTACCCCTTGCGCTTCCTGTTCGCCAGCCAACCGGAGGCCATCGGCCCGGTGCTGGGCATCGTGCAGCGCGTGATCGGCGGCTGGTTAGCCGATCAAGCCGGCGTCGAGGGCGCCAGGGCACAGTGCGGCGCGGTGACGCTGATCCAGCGCTTCGGCAGCGCGCTGAATCTTAACGTGCACTTCCACATGCTGTGGCTCGACGGTGTCTACGAGGACACCACCGACCGACCGCAGCGCAAGCCGCGCCTGCGCCGCAGCCGCGCGCCCACCTCCGCGCAGTTGACGGAACTGGCCGGAACGATCGCGCATCGCGTGTGCCGGCACCTGGCGCGCCGCGGCTGGCTCAAAGGCGAGGACGAATCCGTGTTCCTGTCCGACCGTGCGGGTAGCGAGGACGGCATGGACGCGCTTCGGATGAGTTCGATCACCTACCGCATCGCCACCGGCAAGCACGCTGGACGCAAAGTGGTCACCTTGCAAACGCTGCCTGGCGACGAAGGTCCGGCGGAGGGTGGCGCCGGCCAGGTCGGCGGCTTCTCG
>JABAQQ010000067.1 GCA_019187225.1 Saprospiraceae bacterium | reverse complement strand
TAGAAGGACACGTCCGCCGCCACCGACTGGCCCGCCTTGGTGTTGGCGTTGTTCACGTTGAGCCCGCCGGTGAGGTTGCTGTTGACGTAGCGCACGGCCAGGCCGCCGCTGAAGTAGTCGCTGAACTGCTGGGCGAAGGCCACATCCACGGCGAACTCGGCCGGCTTGAACTCGCGGATGGGGTTGCCGTTCTGGTCGGTGAACTGGATGCTGCCCAGGTCGAAATAGCGCAGCGAGCCGCCGATGGCCGTCTTCTTGTTGCTCAACCGCCCGTAGCCCGCCAGGTAGGCCAGGCTCATGTCGGGCACCAGGTTGCGCAGCCAGGGGCTGAAGCTGATGTGGAACTCCCCGTCGTTGGGGGCGAAGGCCAGCTTGGCCGGGTTCCAGTGGATCGAGTTGGCGTCCGGCGAGATGGCCACCCCGGCATCGCCCATGCCGCCCGCCCGGCTGTCCACCGAGATCATCAGGAAGGGCACCGCCGTGGTGATGGTGTTGAGGTCCTGGCCGCAGGGCTGGCCGGTCACCTGGTTGATGCAGTCGGAGCTCACCTGTGCGAGGGACCAGAACGGAAGGGAGACCGCGCCAACGGCAAGGGGCAGGCGCCTCAGGGACAGGGAATGACGCATCAGGGTCGGGGTCTGCGGAAAAAGGACGGCAAATATACGCGGGAGGGCCCGCCGATATTGTGTGCCGATCACCTGAGGATCACGAGCTTCTCGAGCTTCTCGGCGCGGGCGCCCTCGGGGGTCAGCACGCTGAGGCGGTACACATAGACCCCGCGGCCCAGCTTGTCGCCGTGGTCGTCGCAGCCGTCCCAGGCCAGGGGCTCGCTGCGGAAGCCCTCGCAGGCCAGCTGCCGGTCGATGGTCTTCACCAGGCGGCCGGCGGCGGTGAACACCTGCACCTGCACGTCCAGGGTGGAGCAGGGCCGGTTGTGCTCGAAGAAGAACTGGGTCCGGGTGGTGAAGGGGTTGGGGTAGTTCAGCACGTGCTCCAGGGCCAGTTCGGCGCTGGGGGCCACCACGAACTCGGTGCCCGCCTCGGACGAGTTGTTGAACACGTCCCAGGCCTTCACCTGCAGGGTGTGCGTGCCTTCGGCCAGGTCGTCGAAGCGGTAGCGCGCCGTGCCGCTGCGGTAGGTGTCCAGGTCGGCTTCGTACAGGTCGTTCAGCACCACGGCCCGGTCGGTGTTGCCGTCCAGCACCGCCACCAGATCGTGGCCGATGCTGCTGCCCATGGTGTTGATGCCGTTGGTGTCGAAGAGCTTCACCAATAGCAGGGGGTCCTCGTTGGTGATGCCCCCGCGCACGAAGCGGTCGTCGTTCATGTACACCCGGATATCGGGCCCGGCGGCGTCCAGGGCCACGTCGGTGGCGGTGCCGCCCACCAGCGGCTCCTCGGTGGCGCCGCAGCCGTTGTCCCCCGTGCTCTCCACGTAGCAGCTGATGCGGCCCGGCCCCACCAGGTAGTTGATGTCCTTGGGCACCACGAAGGCGAAGCTGAACTGCCCGCCGGTCACGGTGGCCATGCCCCGGTGGATGATGTTCTTGCGCAGGCTGAAGGGGAAGGGCGAGCCACCGTCGTTGGCCAGCGTCTGCTGCTGCACCCGCTTGTCGAACACGGTGGGGATCACCCGGCCGTCGAAGCCGGTGAGCACGTTGCCGTCGCCGTCCACCACTTCCCCGGCGATGCGCACGGTGGCCAGCGCCTTCAGGGTGTCCACCGGGTTGCCCAGGGTGTCGGTGACGGCCGTGATGCGCACCGCGTGGCGGGGCATGGCCAGGCGCAGGCTCGGGTCGCCCAGCAGGGTGAAGTTGCGGTGGTTCACCTGCGAGGGCTGCGCCGTGGTGATGTCCACCTTGGTGCGGCGGAACACATCGCCCAACGTGGCCGGACGCCCCTGCTCGTCCAAGGGCTCGAACACGTGGTCGTAGAAGTCCTGGGACAGGGCGAAGTTCTGGTTGCTGTAGGCGATGCGCGTGGTGGTCATCAGGGCGATGCCGCCGCCACGGGCGTTGAGCAGCACGTATTCCCCGGCCGAGGTGCGCGCCGGATCGTCCCACCGGCTGAATTCGCACGTGGCCGTCATGAACAGCGGCAGCCGGTCCGCGTTGGTCCAGCCCAGGATGGTGGAGTTGTCCAGGAAACGCTCGTGGGCCCAGCCCACTTCACCGCCGTGGCCCACGTAGTTCACCAGCAGGGCGCCGCGCTGCACCCCGTCGCGCAGGTCGGCCTGCGCCTCGAAGTAGCGCTCGCCCCCAGGGGTGCTGGTCTGCTGGTAGGCGTCCAGGTACACCTTGTTGAGGTTGAAGCAGGGGTGCTCGTTCTCCACGGCCGTGGCCAGCGCGTCGCTCTGGCTCATGTGGATGGTGCTCTCGAACACGTCGCCCTCCTGGTCGTCGCTGGCGAAGAGCAGCCAGGTGCGCCAGTCGTTGATGCCGCCGTCGTTGCCCACGGCGCACTGGGTCCCCTCGCCGTCCATCAATTGCAGCTTGTCGTAGTTCAGGATCTTGTCCGCCATCTCCTGGGCCTGTGCGATGGAGCTTACCGGGATGCGGCCCACGCCGATGTCCACCAGATCGCCCTGGTATTCCCCTTCGTCGTCGTCCAGCAGGGCGAAGTAGTCGTCCGAACAATAGCTCAGGCTGGCGTGCCACGAGTTGGCCGTCTGGTAGCTGGGGATGAGGCTTTGGTTGCTGAGGGCGCGGTTCAGGTTGTTGTAGGAGCCGTCGCCGAACAGCAGCAGATAGCGCGGCATCAGCGCCGCGTCGGTGCCGGCGCGGTCGTAGAGCATTTTCATGTAGCGCTTGATGGCCGTGGCGTCGCGCATGCCCGAGGAGAATTCGTTGTACACCTGCTGCGGGCTCACCAGCACCACCTGCAGGCCCTCGCTCGCGCGGCGGTCGGCGATCCGCTGGGCGGCCGGGCGGAAGGCGTCCGGGGCCACGATCACCAGGTCGGTGGGCAGGGCCGTGGCGTGCAGGTCCTGGTTGGGCACCGGGCCAGCGGCGGTCGGGGTGGGCAGGCCCGTGCTGCGGAAGGCCACGAACCGCCGCAGGGTGTCGGTGTGCACGCGGAACAGCTTCTGGCTGCCGTTGTCGGCGAAGGGCACGCCAACCGCGGCGGAAGGATCGGTGATGTCCCAGATCCGCAGCGCCCCGGCGGCCTGGTCCAGCACGAAGTCGGTCACCTCCCCGGGCCCCACGCTGGTCAGGTCCTGGAAATCCATCTGGTTGCCCACCAGCTTGAGGTCGCGGCGCGCGTTCAGCTCCAGGAAGTTCATCCAGCCCATGGAGGTGGCCGGGTTGTGCTTGTTGAAGGTGACCGTGATGGGCAGGTTGTTGCCCGTGGCGTTGAAGCAGAAGGTGTGGCGGGTGGACTTGGCCTGCTCGCCGGTGTAGCCGGTGGGCACCCCGGGCACCGTCACGGTGCTGTCCAGCGTCGCGCCCGAGACCACGCGCCAGGTGCTGGCATTGCCCGTGCCCACGGTGCGCGACAGTACGTCCATCACCAGGCAGGCCGGTTCCTGCGCACGCAGGAAGGGCACCGCGAAGTTGTACGAGTAGGTGGTGGTCAGGTCGTACACATCCCCGAAGAGAACGCGGCCCGACTTCAGCAGGGTGACGGCGTCCTCCTCGATGAACTGTCGGTCGTCGAACGCGGTGCTGGTGCGCGTGGCCGGGTCGGTCACCTCGGGCAGGGTGCCTACGCGCACGGCCGGCTCCACCCCGATGCCCACGAAATAGGAGGCCGAGTCGGAGAACACGTGCTTGCTGTGCTGGTAGCGGCCCGTGCCCCCGTCCCACGTCCACTTTTGCGGACCGGTGGCATAGAAGAGGATGCGGTCCCCGGGGCCGAAACTGCCGTCGCCGCCGTCCTCCATCACCACGGCGTTGGCCACCAGGTCCGTGGCCGGGAGCGCATTGTTCTCGAAGGGGAGCATGCCGTGGTGGCGACCGTAGAGGTTCACCTGGTCGCTGGGCACTTCGCCGGCCAGGCCCATGCCCTGCAGCAGCTCGAAGGGCAGGGCGTGGACCCCGTCCTTGGTGAGCTGCACCCGGTACCATTCGCCCGAGGCCAGCTTGGAGGAGGGCGGATAGCTCTTGGGCATGCCGGGCGGCACGCCCCCGCGGCCTTCCACGATGGAAAGGGTGTAGCTGGTGAGGCGTTCCCATTGCCCCGTGCCGGCATTGCGCCGGTAGGGATGGATGTCCACCACGGCCATGGGCCGCTTGCGTTCATGCGCCAGGTGCGTCGTCACGGGGGGCTGCGTCCACGCGGGGTCCAGGCCGGGCAGGGAGGCCACCTCGTCGCGGCCCATGGGCACGTAGGTGGTGGCCGTGAGGTGGGCCGAGAAGGAGGTGGTGCCGGCGCCCAGGGGCCGCACTTCATGGAAGTAGGGCAGGTCCTGCCGGGCGGGGTCCAGGTGCATGGCACGCGCGGGAGCGGCGGCCGATGCCCGCTCGGTCACCACGCGCTCGTCGGAGCGGGTGTTGGCGGGGGCTGTGCCGGGCTGTGCGGCGGGCGCCGTGCCGCGCACCGGTGCCGGGGTCGGAACGGCCCGCGTCGGACCTGCGGGGACGGACCGTTGGGGGGTGGCCTGGCGCTCCTGGGCCGCGGCGGAAAGACCGGTGAGAAGCAGGACGGCGAGCGGGAGGGACAGGGGCCTGGCCATGAACACTGATCAACAGGTTTTCAACAGGAATGAACGAAAGTACTACCTTCGGCCGGTGCGTTGCGGAACAACCGCTTCAACGAGGCCTGGTCCGGATCATTGCGGACCGGGGTGGGGAACCGCAATGCAATGAGGTACGTATACTTGGCGTTCGCAGCAGAGCCACGGATGATGGGAAGCGTGATCAGGGGCAAAATGCGTCGTGCGGCCGTAGTGCTCGCGGGATGCGTGGCGTTGACGATGGGAACGACGCAGGCGCAGGACCCGCAGTTCACCCAGTTCTACGCTAA
>JABAQQ010000060.1 GCA_019187225.1 Saprospiraceae bacterium | reverse complement strand
TGTTGTGGGGCCAGGTCGTTGGCCTGGTGGTGTGGGACGAGCGCCTGCAGCGGGCCTCGTTCCAGTTCGACCGCACGTTCACGCGCAGCGGGCTGGACGTGGCCCCGGTGATGATGCCCTTGGCGAAGGCGCGGGGCGGCGAGGAGGTCTTTGTTTTCGGCAACAGCCGCAACGAAACGTTCAAGGGGCTGCCTGGTCTGCTGGCCGATTGCCTGCCGGACCGCTTCGGCGATGCACTGCTGAACGCCTGGCTGAACGAACAAAAGCGGGAGCTGGCGAACCCGGTGGAGAAGCTGTGCTTCCTGGGTCACCGTGCCATGGGGGCCTTGGAGTTCGAGCCGAGCCACGCCGAGCTGGAGGCCAGCAGCGAGGCCCTGCAAGTGGAGGAACTGGTGCGCGTGGCGCGGCGGGTGCTCACCGAGCGGGAGAAGTTCAGCACCAACCGCAGGAAGGGCGAGAAGCAGGCCCTGATGGACATCATCCAAGTGGGCACCTCGGCGGGCGGCGCGCGGGCCAAGGCGATCGTGGCGTACAACCACCACACCGGCGAGGTGCGCAGCGGCCAGATCGACGGGCTGGAGGGCTTTTCGTACTGCCTGATCAAGTTCGACGGCGTGACCAACGCCGCGCTGGGCGACCCCAAGGGTTACGGCCGCATCGAGTATGCCTACCACCTGATGGCCGTGGCGAGCGGGATCAGCATGATGCCGTGCACGCTGCTAGAGGAGAACGGCCGCGCGCACTTCCTCACGCAACGCTTCGACCGCGTGAAGCATGCACGCACCGGCGAGACGGTGCGCTTGCACATGGCCACGCTCTGTGGCCTGGGCCACCTGGACTACAACGACCCCGTGCGCCACAGCTACGCCGACGCCTTTACCATGATGCGCCTGCTGGGCCTTCCCTACCCCGATGCCGCCGAGCTCTTCCGCCGCATGTGCTTCAACGTGATCGCCCGCAACTGCGACGACCACACCAAGAACACCTCGTTCCTGATGGACCCGCAGGGCGAATGGCACCTTTCGCCGGCCTACGACATCACCTTCGCGTACGACCCGAAGAACATCTGGCTGCGGCAGCACCAGATGAGCGTGAACGGCAAGCGCACCGGAATCACCCGCGATGACCTGCTGGCCGTGGCCAAGGCGATGAACATCAAGAAGGCCGCCGCGATCATCGACGAGGTGAAGGCCGGGGTGAAGACCTGGAAGAAGTGCGCGAAGCAGGCCGAGGTGAGCGCCAAGCAGGTGGAGGCGATCGGGAAACTGCTGTTGACGAGGATCTGACCAACAAGGCCCACCTCCGCGCGATGTGGTCGATCGGCGATCCGTTCCGTTCCTGATACCCGTGTCAGGTTCTCATCGGATCCTCGCTATGATCCCATTTTTGTGGGATAAGGTAGCCGCTTCGTCATGCTGTGCAGAAGTGGATGTCCTCGTCCTCGGGCAATCCGTACCGGAATCGTTCCTGTGGCGAGTGATCGGTGCTGAACGGTACCACTTCCACCTGGAACCCCGACTCGGTCAGTCGGTCCTTCAGGTCGCGACCGTACAACCGGAAGTGGTCGTGCTGACCGAAGCGTCGCTCACGTTCCTTCGGGTCGGTGATCGTCACATCCTCGTCGGTGCTGGCCATGCGCTTGTCCAGCGGCACCTGGATGATGGCCCAGCCCCCGGGCTTGAGCACGCGGTGCAGTTCCCGCATGGCCAGTCGGTCGTCGGGGATGTGCTCGAGCACATGGCTGCAGATCACCGCATCGAAGGTGTGCGGCGGGAAGTCGATGCGCGTGAGGTCCAGGTCGATGGTGCCCTTGGGATAGGCGTACCCCGGCTCGAACTTGTCACCGGCGGTGTATTCCACCAAGGGGTGGGTGCTCAACCGGTCGTAGTAGAATTGTTCCGGTGAAACATGGAGCAGTTTCAGCGGCTCCTTCATGAGCTTCGTGCGGCTCTGTATGAACAGCCACATCAGGCGGTGCCGCTCCAGCGAGGCGCACTGCGGGCATTGGGCATGGGCGCGGCGCCTATGAGCCACGCCGAAGGGCAGGTAACAGAGGAAGTGGCCGCCACAACAGGGGCATTCCACTTCATCACCGGCCAGCCCTATGAGGCGCCGCTGCCGCGGTCCCATGCGCTTGAGCGCGGCCTGTATGAGCCATTGGTCGGATCGGGAGCGTAGACGGGCGAAGATAGTCCAGGCGCTTTCGCTGATCGTGAATTGGGAAGCCGACTGGAAGGAGACCGAGCTGTAAGTGGCAACGGTTCGGGACCAGGTCCTGCATGTGTGTTGTGGTCGCTCGTGCCGCGATGTCCGCCTGTTGGAGGGAAGGTCACGCTTCCGCCTGTTGGAAGGATACGGATCAACGCGTTCATCGCCTACCGGGCGGCCAGCAATGATCCGATGGTCCGGACGCGACCATCCTCACCGGCGGCAATGGATCGACGGTCTGAAATATATCCGACCGATACCGTATAATTCAGTGCTCCGGCCGGCAGGATGGAACGAAGAGCGCCGGGAACAACCCATTGAACCATGCACGTCGCGATCCCAGCTTCGCATTCCGGTTGTAACCGCAGCATCGGGACCATGCGTCATACCGCCATGTTGATCAGATCCGCTTTGCCCGTTATCGGGCCACTACTGGCCCTTACGGCGACCCACGCAGCAACGGCGCAGGCCGACACCACACTCACCGCACGCATGGATGCGGTGTTGGCCGAGCACTTCACGCCTGATGCGCCGGGCGGTGTGGTGCTGGTGGCGAAAGGCGACCGCATCCTGTACGAGCGCGCGCTGGGCATGGCCGATGTGGCGGCGAACAAGCCGTTGACCACCGCCAGCCAATTCCGCATCGGCAGCATCACGAAACAGTTCACTGCGGTGGCCATCCTGCAACTGGCCGACCAAGGGAAGTTGAAGCTCACCGATGAGATCCAGCGCTACGTGGACTTTCCGAAGAAGGAACATCCCATCACGATCGAGCACTTGCTCACGCATACATCGGGCATCCCCAATTTCACCGACCTGCCCGCTTACAACCCCGAGGCTTTTGCGGTACCGGTGAGCCTGGAGGCCGAGATCAAGATGTTCAAGGACCTGCCGCTGGAATTCAAGCCCGGCACGAAGTGGAACTACAGCAACAGCGGCTACATCCTGCTCACGGCGATCATCGAGAAGGTCGCGGGCCGGTCGTGGTCGGACCACGTGGCTGAGCATCTGCTGCGGCCAGTCGGCATGACATCCTCCAGCGCTTCATTGGATGACCACTACCTGCCCCGTGAGCCCGGCCTGGGCTACCAACCCGAAGGCGAAGGTTGGGTGCCGGCGTTGCCGGTGAGCCTGACATGGCCGCGGGGCGCGGGATCGATCCGCAGCACCGTGGAGGACCTGTGGAAATGGAACACGGCCGTCAAAAAAGGTAACATGGTACCGGCACAATTCCGGGAGCGGGCCTTCACGTCGTTCGTCCTGGCGAATGACACGGCCTGCGGATATGGCTACGGCTGGATGTTCCAGAACGTGCAGGGCAGCCCCACGCGGGAGCACAGCGGTGGCATCAACGGGGCAACGAGCAATATGATCTACCTGCCCAAGGAGGATGTTTTCGTGGTGGTGCTGGTGAACCGTGAATCGGCCGATGCGCATAGCCTGGCGCCCGAGCTGGCGGCGATCGCGTTGGGCAAACCGTATGGCGGTCCGGAGGTACCGCTAACGCCGGAACAAGCGCGGGCCTACGCCGGTGTGTACCGGAGCGAACAAGGCGTGACGCGCTACGTCACCAGCGATAGCGACGGCCTGCACGCACAGCGCGAAGGTGGTAAACGGTTCCGCCTGCAATACCTGGGCAACGACCGGTTCCGCTATGTCGGCGATGTGATCAACCTCACCTTCCAACGGACCCACGGCAAGGTAACTGACGCCCTGTTGCAGACCCGCCAAGGCGATGACCCCATGACCCTGACCGATGAACCGCTCCCGACGCGCACGGCCATTGCCCTGCACAACGCCGACCTGTTGCCCTACGTGGGCGAATACGAGCTGGCCCCGGGGTTCACCCTCACCTTCCGCGCCGAAGGTGATCGCTTCTTCCTGCGCCCCACCGGCCAGCAGGAGCTTGAGGTGTTCGGTTCCGCACCGAACGAATTCTTCCTCACCGTGGTGGATGCCACCATCACCTTCCACCCCGAGGCCGATGGAAGTGTGCAGCGCCTCACCTTCCGGCAAGGCAAGGAAATGGAGGGCAAGCGGGTGAATTGAACGAACTTTACGGGGCATGACCACGGAGCGCCCCGCACACCTGCCCACCGCAGCGTTCTTCCAACGCCCGCGCCCCACGGCGGAAAAGCCCTTGGTGGTGATGTTGAGCGCCTGCCTCGGCGGTGTGGGTTGCGGCGTGGACGGCAGCACCAACGGCGACCACGGCTCCCTGCGCTCCTGGCTCATCCGTCCCGAAGTGCGGATCGTGAAGTTCTGCCCCGAGGACTTTTCCTTCGGCACGCCGCGCATGACACCGGACAGCCACGGCGGCAACGGCTTCGATGTGCTGGATGGCAAAGCCCGCTCCTTGGCCGAGGACGGCACCGACTGGACCGCAGGCATGGTGAAAGCCGCCAACGCCATGCGCGACCTCGCCCTGCGTGAGAAGGTGGATGTGGCGATCCTCATGGACATCAGTGGCGCCTGCGGCAGCACGGTCACCTACCTGGGCTCGCGCTTCGCGGAGAACAAGGTGTACCAGCAGGGGCCGGGTGTGGCGGCGGCCGCGTTGATGCGTGCAGGCATCCCGGTGATCTCCCAGCGCGACGACCGCTCGCTGCGTATGCTGCGCGACCTGCTGGACGGCACGGCCCTGCTCAGCGACGAGCGCGACCACTGGGAAAAGGCGTGGTATCAGGGGTATTTCGGTCCCCCGCAGGGAGAGAGGGGGCGATGATCGGAGGCTTGTTCTTGTACAGGAACTGGCGCACCGCCGGGCCAACCGGCACTGCACACAACGCCTGGCACGGATCGCCCATCG
>JABAQQ010000049.1 GCA_019187225.1 Saprospiraceae bacterium | reverse complement strand
CAGGGACTCTCGAGTTCCTGTCATAGCGTGTACGTGTTTAGGTGTAAGCAACCCAAACGTACACGCTTTTTAGTTTTTAACCATATCTGACCAACTCAGCAATCCCCAAATTCTTCACGAACCATTGAGAACAGAGCCTTCTGTAAAATGGATTTAGGCATGCTTCCAGAAGCAATTGAAGATTTTCAACTTTCACTTTCAACCAATCCGGGGAGTTTGCTTCCTGTTTTTTCAATCGGCGAATGCTATTTGAAAATGGGCGACCTTCAAAACGCAAAAATTTATTTTGAAAAAGCAATTGAAATAAGCCCTAACCATGACAAACCAAAGGAATTTTTAAAACTGACATTGGATTTGATGAATAAATAAAGGTTACAACAATGCATGGTCGCCAATGCTGCCCAACGCCCACCCGCAAGCCAACGCAGGGCAGCACAGCGTCCATGCGACCGTTGTGTGAAAAAACAAAAAATAAATCACAACGGTTATGCAAAAGAAACTCAAAAATCAGCATCCTATTCGTGCTCCAGCCAATGTTTTTTGGACTGTAGAAAGAATCATTCGCCAAAAACATTAAAAAACAATCACGAATATGAAACACTCGTTTTATCCTCTAATTTGGGTTTGCATTTTGATTGCAAGCCAATCATTCGCTCAAAACCTCCTCATTAACAGAGAATGGGTTGCTCATACGGGCCAACCTGACGTTGTAAACTTCCCTGGTAGTCAGTGGGATGAGATCAACTGGACTTCATCCACCACGGATTTTGGTGGCAATCTGATCGTAACCGGCAATACGCTCGTCGCTCCCGGGAATACCGATATTCTTACCACCAAATACAATGATTCAGGGGCCGTTGTTTGGCAAATTACGTACAATGGAGCTGGAAATAGTTATGATTATGGCATGGCGACTACAACCGACCCGCAGGGGAATATTTACGTTGCCGGGGCTTCTTCGGGACAAAGTTCGTTGCTCGATATTGTCGTGTTAAAATACTCCCCATCCGGTGTCCTTTTGTGGGCACAAACATGGAATGGAGCTGCGAACCTGTATGATATTCCGACCGTCATCAAAACCGACGGCGCCGGAAAAATATTTGTTGCGGGTGGGTCACTTTCCTTGACGACACAAGTCGATTTTGTTTTGCTCGCTATTGATGCCTCTTCGGGTGTGATCGGTTGGTCGAAAACCTACGACTATGCGGGGCAAAATGAAATTGCGTTGAATATCACCTTGGGGACTGGTTCCGTGGACGTCGAAGGGTTTTCAGGCTCTGGCCCCGGCATTTGGGACTATGCGACCGTTCAGTACGCTACAGGTTCAGGAGCACTCCTCAATCAAAACAGGGTGAATATTCCGGGTATTGACCTGAATGAAATTTTTACCGTTGCAAACGATCTTGACGGAAATATTGCCGTGAGCGGAGTTGTTGACGGTGGCAACGGCAATAAAAATGCGCAGATAGTCAAGATTGATGCGGGGTTTGGGGTCAGTTGGATCCAGAACTTTGACGCTTATGGGCTTACTGACATACCGCGTTCCATGACATTTGACCCATCCGGGAATCTGGCCGTTGCCTTTGAGTCGGAAAAGCCGGGAGGCGGGAGTGACATTTTCGTCCTAAAATATGACGGCTCCGGTAACGCGCTCTGGAAAGCACCCCTTATTTCACCAAAAGTAAATGGAACAGCCCAGCCGGGGCGAATCAAGGCTGATAACAATGGATGGTTTTACCTCGCGGGGAGTATCGAATCGGACAACGGCCTTGACATGATATTTGCCGCAATTGATGCGACTGGAAAGATTCGTGGGCATCGGACGCTTGACGGCTCGGCTAATTCTGACGATTTGGGTACGGATTTAAATGTGCTCACAGGCGGCAATGTATTTGTCTCGGGCAAAACAAGCCAGTCGGAAGGGCAAAAATACACCACGATAAAATACTCAATACTTCAAAAACCCGGTGGATTGGTATTTGAATCCGATCCTGAAGTTCCAGATCATTTTAACGATCAACTGATTGTAAACTTTTCCCCTGAATTGGTGAACACAGACTTTGTCAATAACCGGGAGTTGGAATTCGCCGATTTACAGGAAGTTATAGACAGTTCGCTCTATCAAAGCATTTTGACTTTACTTGACGGAAAGGTTGCGGTAAGTCGGATTTCAGCGGTAAAAATATTCTCCCGAATGACTACCGATGTGACGACTTCGATTACCCGCCTGGGTGAGGTCATTCCGGTTCCCAAGTTTTGGAGTACTTTGTTGTTGCTTCTGCCACCCGGCAGCGATGAAAACGAAGTGATTGCATTGTTGGAAACCTTGCACCCTTCGATTGAATATGCGCATGCAAACCACTGTTTCAAGCCTACCGCCATACCCAATGATCCCCTGTTTCCGACGGACCAGGAATCGCTTTTCCCCTCCAACAATGCATTTCCCGATGCCGATATCAATGTCGAGCCTGCATGGGATATTGAAGTAGGGCAAACGAATGTCAAGGTCGGCGTTTATGACGAGGCGATCTTTTGGGCACACGAAGATTTTGGGGACGGAACATTTGCAGGCTCAAAAATTGCGGGCGGCTGGGATTTCAACAATTCCATTCCCATTCAGGATGTAGATCATCCGGTAACCAGCCATGGCACGGCCGTCGGTGGGATAATCGGGGCTTTGCGCAACAATGGCGGTCAAGATAGAGTTGGAGGCATTGCTGGTATTGCAGGGGGAGATGTACAGGCCGGGAATACGGGTGTTCAATTGTTTTCCATGCGGATTTTTGAAGGGGATGCTTATGCCGGTGATGATATAGTAGCA
Source organism: Saprospiraceae bacterium (assembly GCA_019187225.1). GTDB lineage: Bacteria > Bacteroidota > Bacteroidia > Chitinophagales > Saprospiraceae > M3007. The sequence goes on along the minus strand of JABAQQ010000049.1, from coordinate 2,870 downwards.
AAAGCGATCATTGAAGGAGCAACGTCAGATTTAGACGGTGATGACTACGGGTACGGATTCCATCTGATGAATCACAGTTGGGGCGGAGGCAGTTCTGATCCTACCATAGAGCGAGCCGTTTATTTTTGCTTTCGCAACCAAGTTATTTTTGTGGCATCAAGAGGTAACGACGGAGTGAATGACGATAATTTTCCGGCTTCATACAACGACGATTGGGTCATTTCAGTCGGAGCAAGCGGAACAGATGGACAATACAAGCGTTTGAACAACGGAGATATTTTACCCAGTACTGGCATGTCTTGGTGGGAGTCAAACTTTGGAGGAAATGTTGATTTGATAGCACCCGGAGTTACCGAAGTGGTTACTTCTACGATTGACGCCACCGTACCTTTTGATTGGACTGATCCTTTTGACCCTAATGGAGCGTCCATTTGTGATGTTGAGGCCAATGAAACCGAATACCAATGTTTTAACGGCACCTCGGCCTCTGCGCCTCACGTTACCGGTGTTGCATCTTTAATGTACAGCCTTCACAATACCGGCAATCTTTTTACCCACAATCTTGCGCCGGAAGATATCGAGTTCGTTTTGCAAGAGTCAGCCGTAGATGTAGTTAACCAACAATTAGGTTATGGTGTGGGATATGATGAATTTAATGGCTGGGGACTTTTGGAGGCAAATACAAGTGTGATACGGGTGAGCCCGCCCGCATGGTGCGTGTTTCACAATGGGGCCCCGATCAATACACAGGTGACTCCCGGAGCATTGCAACAGATTTCTTTGCCGCAAGGCATTGGAGGTCTTGCCGCTGGAAATTATTGGGCCAGAAGAAATACGGTGACACATACCTATACGGATGTATTTGGTTCGTCAACCGCAATCCACGAAGGGTGGCGGCGATTCAGTTCTACCATCGGCTATTCTGCGGCAAATCCTGTAGTAGACAGGATGTGGGAAGATGTGGATATAAATATTGTCGCCCCAAATGTCGCCACCATCACAGCCACCACACATACCTGGTGGGTGGAAACTTCGATTTTGGGCCAACAGATAAACCAATGGCTGCCGGCTGCGCCGGCCGATTTAAGAACGGCATATTCGCTCCATTTACAGAACTGTTCCGCGTGGCTGCCGACCACGGAGACTGCATTGGACGATTTCATTGAAATATCGCCCAACCCCACTACCGGTATATTTTCCGTCCAATTAAAAGGCGACAGAGGTTTTGACAACCTAACTATTTCTGTTTTTAACACTTCTGGCGTTGAGGTACTGTCAGGAGCCAACCTTGCAGATCGAAACTCGGTTGAACTTGACCTTGCCTCAACCCCTCCGGGGATTTACTATGTGAGGGTATCTTCTCAGACTGGGAACTTGGTTCGGAAAATTGTGAAATTCTAAACTGCTCACTGGCCCGTAGTTTGACAATGTCAGGCTACGGGCCTCAATTTTTTTAAAAGATGAAAAAGACTATCATAGCCCTCCTCATTCTGAATACACTCTTTTCTTGTAAAAAAGAAAACACAAACCCCGAGGCTTGCAAAGAAATACCTCCAGCTCCGGTTGGCTTCGGCTATAAGCTTGTTTGCGGGGGAAATTGTTATGGAGCCATTTGTGTCAACCCGAACAATGTCAATGAGTTATTGGTTTTTCGCGGGCTTGACTCAATAGGCGGAAGTGGTTTGGTAATATACGATTTATTGAATAAGACAAGCCGGGTCATTTTTCAGGGCACGATTTATTATCAGCCAAAATGGGGGATTAACGACTGGATTCTTTTCAATTACGATGAAGAAATTTGGAAAATTAAGTCAAATGGCGACTCGCTCACGCAGTTAACGTTCGGCACCTATAATTTTAGCCCGGAATGGAGCATGGATTGCACGAAATTTATTTATCGAGATCAGAAAATCCAAAAAAATATTATTGCAAACTCTGATGGTGTACATTTAGATACAATAGATGTGGGAGGGTTTGATATTCCTTGTTGGCAACATGATACTATGATTTGTGGGGTTGGGCCTGCTTGGGCATCTACTGCAAATCCTTACAATAACACATGGGATATCGTGTATGATTTTGAGGACACAGGCTTTTGTGGTTCTGCTCAATGGATTGATAAGCAAAATTTTATATGGACCTGTCATGGCATATACATGAGTAATTATTTAACAAAAGAAACTACAGTAATTAAATCCTCATGCAATGCAAAAATATATTTATACCCCAGTTATTGCCCTTCCGCTGATAAAATATACTTTTTAGTTCTTAACCGTAGATTGAAAGATATAAATACAATTGAAAACACTACGCAAATAAAAATGATGGATACGGATGGAAGTGATGAGGTTGAAATACTGATAGATTAAAATTCACACAACTTTGCACTACCTTTCATAGCCGACTACGCGCGGCTACGTCGGTAGTGCCAACGTTGGCTGCAAGTGTAACGGACGATACAACCCGACAGAGAAACAGGAACAAGAAACAAAAAAAGCAAACTATTTTGACAGGTTACAAAAGAACAGGAAACGATATTCATAACAGACAACGAGTAAGCCGACACTCATTGCCAACCCTTCTGTATTTTTTATTTTCCCCACCGCACATTTTTTTTAATTCAATTTTATGCCAACGCACAAACGGCACATTGGCTTTTGCCCCAACTGCACAAGCCAACCCACAGGCAAAAGCCAAAGAGCCGTTTTTTGCCAATGCTCCTATGAGATTGTTAAAAATAATTTGATTACTTTTTATCTTACAAAATGAGATACTAAAAATTATAAACCTATCTTTGCGACTTGACATCATTTGAACAAATGAACAGAATAAAAGAAGTGTTGGACGAAAAAGGCATTAAGCAAACTTGG
>JABAQQ010000066.1 GCA_019187225.1 Saprospiraceae bacterium | reverse complement strand
TGATTACTTTTTATCTTACAAAATGAGATACTAAAAATTATAAACCTATCTTTGCGACTTGACATCATTTGAACAAATGAACAGAATAAAAGAAGTGTTGGACGAAAAAGGCATTAAGCAAACTTGGCTTGCCGAGCAATTGGGAAAAAGCTACAATATGGTAAATGCTTATGTGCAAAACAGACAACAACCACGAATTGAAGTGCTTTTTGAAATCGCTGAAATTCTTGGCGTAAATGTAAAGGAACTATTGATTGACAACGACATTAAAAAGAACAAGAAATGAGCAAGGAACAAAAAATAACGAACAACATAAAAGTGCCAAATAAAGATTTGGAAACTTTGAAAATTCATTTTCCGCATTGCTTTGACAAAGACGGAAATTTTCAATTAGAAAAATTCAAAAATAATCTAACTGAAAAGGAAGTAAGTTTTTCTACCGAGAGTTACGGTTTAGACTGGTTAGGCAAAAGCTACGCAAGACTTTTGGCGAGCGACCCTGCCACCACTTTGCTAAAAGCAGACGAAACTCATAATAGCAAACCCGAAAACGCTAATTCTGAAAACTTGCTCATAAAAGGCGATAATTTGGAAGTGCTGAAACACCTTGCCAATGCCTATTACGAACAAGTAAAAATGATTTACATAGACCCGCCATACAACACGGGCAGTGATGGCTTTGTATATGAAGATGATAGAAAGTTTACCGTAAAAGAATTACAAAACTTAATTGGCATTGATGCGGAAAAAGCCAAACGTATTTTAGATTTTACAAAACAAAAGAGTAACAGCCATTCTGCTTGGCTGACTTTCCTTTATCCACGTTTATACATTGCAAAACAATTACTCAAAGATGAAGGGGTTATTTTTGTATCAATTGATGACAATGAAGTGGCTCAACTGCGTTTGTTGATGGATGAAATTTTTGGTGAAGAAAATTTCTTAGCTGAATTAATTTGGAATAAACAACATTCTCAACAACAAGGTTTGTTCAAAAAGTATCACGAGTATGTTCTTGTCTATTCGAAATATACGAGTTCTGAAAATATCAAAGGTGGAGAAGGAATAATAGAAGCTGGGGCTTTGAAAAAAATATCAATTAAGAATCCGGCAAGTGAATTTAAATTTCCCGCTGGAACACGAATTGAAGCAAAAGACGGAATCAAGTTTGAAGGAACATACGGGGACAATGAAAAGGTAACAGTTGTGTCGGGTAATTTTATTGTAAAGGGCAATAAGCTTGTTGAAGATGTAGTTCTTTCGGCTGGTTGGACTCAAAAAAAGCAAATGACAAAGTGGTTTAATGGGGAGGAAACTTTTGATACAAAAGGACAGAAAGTTATTGAGTTCTTCTTTAATTCAACTGGAAAACTTAAATGTTTGAAAGAACGCACAAAAATAACTCCTTCTACATTACTTCCTGAATTTGGTATGGTTAGTTCGCAAACTGAAGAGTTAACAAAATTGCTGGGTGGGAATTATTTTGAAAATCCTAAACCAGTTGAGATGATTAAATTATTTATAAGTTGGTTTGTAGAAAATGATGAAATTATTCTTGATTTTTTTGCTGGCTCAGGAACAACAGGTCATTCATTAATAAGATTAAATTCAGAATCAGAAGATGAATTTAATCGTAAATTTATACTAGTTCAATTGCCTGAAAAAATAGACCCTAGGAGAAACAAAGCTGCTTACGATTTTGTAAAAGACACGCTTTTAGAAGAGCCTACAATTTTTGAGATCACAAAAGAACGCTTAATTAGAGCTGCTAAAATGATTCAACAAGATAAACCTGACTACAAAGGAGATCTTGGTTTCAAAATTTTTGAAACAACTCCAATTTGGGAAGATTACAATTTTGAAGCAGAACAGTTTGACAGTTCGCAAACGCTGTTTGATGTTGGCAAACTAACAGAAGACGACATCAAAGCGCTCTTGACTACTTGGAAAACGTATGATGGAATTGCTTTAACGCACGAGTTGGACAGTATTGATTTAAGCGGTTACACCGCTTATTACGGCAATGGCAGATTGTATTTGATGCACAAAGGCTTTACTACAGACAGCCTAAAAGCATTGTTGGAAAAGATTGACACAGACAAACATTTTGAACCTAAAAGTATCATCGCCTTTGGCTATCACTTGGAGAGCAAGAGTTTACGAGAGATTTCGGAAAACATAAAAACTTACAACAACAAGAAAAAAAGCGACATTGACTTTATAACAAGGTATTAATATGAAGGGATTTAATTTTGAGAAAAACCTAAATCATCAATCACACGCAGTAGATAGCACTATTGCTGTGTTTGAGAACATTAGCCTTGTTCAGCCCACAGAAGCGGATAAGAACTACATTAACCCTGCATTTGACTTTACAACAGAAAGAACATATCCTCAAAACATCAGAGCAGTTCAAGAAGATAATGGAATAAACGAAGACATAAAGCGGAACAGCAACATCATTGATATAATGATGGAAACGGGAACTGGTAAAACATACACTTATACCAAAACCATTTTTGAACTCAATAAAAACTACGGCATTTTCAAATTCATAGTCGTTGTTCCAACGCTTTCCATTAAAGCAGGAACAATTGATTTTTTGAAATCGGACAGTAGCCGTGAGCATTTCAAAGAACAATATGGCAAAACACTTCATTTACACATTGTAGAAAGTCAGAAAAACAGCAAGAGCAAAAAATCATTTATTCCACCGGCAGTAACCAGTTTTGTAAATGCCGGAACTTTTGAGAAAAACAGCATTCAGGTTATGATTATCAACGCAGGTATGATTAACTCTGAAACAATGCAAAAGAGTTTTGACAAAGGATTGTTTGACAAATACACCATTCCTTTTGATGCCGTTGGAGCAACAAAACCTTTTATGATTATTGACGAGCCACACAAATTTGGGCAAGGCAATAAGACTTGGGAGAACATTCAGAAAATGAAGCCCCAATTTATTTTGCGTTATGGTGCGACTTTTCAAGGTTATGAAAACTTGATTTACACTCTAACAGCCGTTGATTCATTCAACAGAAATTTAGTGAAAGGCGTAATCGGACACATCACTGAATTTAATGCAGGTGAAAACGCAATCGTAAAATTCATTGATTCAGATGGAACCGAAGCCAGTTTTGAATTGATTGAAAATGACAGACGAAAAACAGTAACAGTCTCTAAAAAGGAAAGTCTGAAAAAGATACATCCTGAAATGTCTGACTTGGGAATTGAAAATTTGAATAAAAGCACGGTTGTTTTAACCAACGGCTTAGAAATGAAAAAGGGAGATAAAATCAACCCTTATTCTTATGCCGAAAAGTTGCAGGAAACAATGATTCAAAAGGCAATCAAGCACCACTTTGAAATTGAAAAAGAGCTATTGACACGTGAAGTAAAGATTAAACCATTAACACTTTTCTTCATTGACAATATAGACGAATACCGTAACAAAGAAGGATATATCCGCAAAACTGTTGAGCAATACATCAAGGCAGAAATTGAAGAACTGCTAAAAACAGAAAATGATGCTTTTTACAAAACCTACCTTGAAAAAACATTGCTTGACCTTTCGGCAACACACGCAGGATATTTTTCAAAAGACAATACCGAAAAAGACGAAGCCATTGAAAAAGAGATAAACGAAATTTTGCACGACAAACAAGCAATGCTAGACTTGGAAAATCCAAGACGATTTATTTTTTCAAAATGGACGTTGCGTGAAGGTTGGGATAATCCCAACGTATTTCAGATTTGCAAACTCCGAAGCAGTGGAAGTGAAATTTCAAAATTACAGGAAGTCGGGCGTGGATTGCGTTTACCAGTGAATGAATATGGTAATCGTGTAAAGGACGAACAATTTTATTTGAACTACTTTGTTGATTTTACCGAAAGTAAATTTGTTGATGACTTAGTAAAAGAAATTAATGATAAGTCTGGAGCAATTTCTATTGAAAAATTGGAAACTAATATTTCGCCATTAATCAAAATTATTCTTCAAAAATATCCAGAACAATTTAATGATGAAGAACAATTGTTGGAATATCTAGATGAAAAAGGTATAATCAAAAGGAATAATGATTTTAAAGAAGGTGGTTTTGATTTTGTAAAAAGTAACTTCCCTATGATATTTGAAGGTGTTAACTCTAATAAAGTTCGCAAAGCAACCGACCCGAAAAAGAAAGTTGTAGTTAGAACAGAGAAATATCAAGAACTAAAAGACCTTTGGGAAAAACTGAATGAGAAAGTAATTCTTGAATACAAGTTTGACAACGAAGCCAACTTCAAAACTTTGTTTACAGAGTTTTTGAAAGCACAAAAAGACAATTTCACTTCGGACGGAATTAACGAGAGAATTTCAAAAGTTGAAATCAAGGACAACAAAGCAGTTGCAAACGAACCTGAATCTGTTTACAACCGTAAGACAGCGACTATTTCTATTATGAAATATAGCGATTTTCTGAAAGAATTATCAAAAATTCTAAATATCAACATCAATACACTTCATCAATCAATAATTGACGCAGAAACGGACATCAATAAATATCTTAATCAAACTACATTGAGAATAATCAAACAGAATTTCGACTTTTTCTTAATGACACAAGCGTTTGACAAGTATTCGATTGAATATAAAAAGGTTTCAAACAGCATTCATCCAACCAAGTTGACAGACGAAAAAGGAAATGTGCTGAAAGAAATTTCTGCATCTGATGTTGGTGTTTTGTTTTCAGACGAAGATGTTGCAGACTCTTACTTCTTTGAAGAATTGTATTACGATTCTGACTTGGAGAAATCCAACATCAAGACAGAAATAAAAGAAGTAATTGTGTTCACCAAAATCCCAAAGAACTCGATTAAAATTCCAGTTGCAGGTGGCAAATCATATTCACCTGACTTTGCCTATGTTTTGAAATTCAAAGACGGAGAGCAAAAACTAAACTTCATTGTAGAAACCAAAGACGTAAACAGCAAAGACGGACTTCGTGACGAAGAAAAATTCAAAATCAAACACGCTGAAAAATTCTTTGATGGCAAAGTAAAAATTGAGTTCAAGACACAATTCAGCAACACCAAAATAGTTGACTTAATAAAAGAACTTTCAGTTGATGAATAAAGCAAAAACAATAAGCCCACGCACAGGTGTAAGCACATTTGCAAGCCCCACAAGCCCACGCACAGGGCAAAGCTTGCAAAAGAGCTTCCACCTTTCCCACGCAGAAAAAATTGAATTAAAAAAAATTTCCTCCCCTTCTGAAAATAAAAAATACGCAATCGCACGACCCAACACGACAAAGACAACAACAGCTAAACACAACAGGGACAGCGGTTTGCAGACACGAAAGACAGAACACCAGCAGCCAACAGCAGTTTGGCGTAATGGCGGGGGACGTGGTAAATTGAACAGTAGTTTTTCAAATCAACATTTGTGCTTGGTTGACAGTGAAGTGCTCCGAATGCCGCCACTACGCCAAGCTGCAAAACGTTGGGTGCAAAAAAATTGGCTCAAAAATAAAAAATATTGGCTCAAATTGGCTCAATTAAAAACTAATTGCGTTATATTTGTGCCATGAATGCAAAAGTTTACGATTTTAATTTACGTCTGAGTTGGAAAATACTCAGCGTCATCAGTCGGATTGACAGATTTGATGCCTCATGGGCTGCGATTGAACGCCTGGAGGGCGGCAACCTTCGACAATTAAGACATATCGCCACGATTCAGAGCGTTGGGGCATCAACAAGAATTGAAGGCTCCAAAATGACCGACGAAGAAGTTGCGAACCTATTGATTAGCATAGGTATAAGCAAGATCGAAGACAGAGATTCACAAGAAGTGGTGGGATATTTTAATGTGTTAGACACCATTGTGGATTCTCATGAGGCGATTATTGTCAGTGAGAACAACATAAAAAACCTCCATAACCAGCTTTTAAAATTCAGCGCTAAAGATACTTGGCATCGAGGCGATTATAAACAACATGTCAATGCAGTAGAAGCAAGTTTTCCTGACGGCAGTAAAAAGATAATTTTTAAAACTACTGAACCGGGATTCCCGACGGAAGATGCCATGCGGCGGTAAGCGTCCGGCCAAGTGCATATTTTCTGTGAATTTCAGTTGCTCGACCTTTGCGGCGGACAAAAAAACAAAGTCATGTCAAGAAAAGGGAAACAGAAGCCCCAACAGCGGGCCGAAGCAATGAA
>JABAQQ010000044.1 GCA_019187225.1 Saprospiraceae bacterium | reverse complement strand
AGACGCGCTTGTCCTTGTGCTTGCGTTGCAGCACCCGAAGACGTTTAATCGTGTCAGCATCAAGGTGAATCATCCTACAAAGTTAAATTATGCTGGCTTTTCGCAAACCACTTTCCGCCGGGTATAATATTATTCTCATTTTTTCTTTTTTTTTGCATTTAACGTGAGCATGGACGCTGTGCCGCCCTGCGTTGGGTTTGAGCGTTGGCTTTGGGCAGCATAGGCGACCATGCATTGTTCTCGGCTTTTTATTTTCAATTCTAAACATTTTCAAATTGCCTGTCTCCGTCTTTTAGGTTTTTATACATATCCTCTAACGACTTGGGTTCGACTAAATCTTTGTACGTCTTTTTTTTTCTTGCATCAAGAATTGAATTGCACATTTCAGTATAAGAAGCATTTATTGACCCAAATAAATCTTCTGGTATTTCAGAGCCTTGTCGGAATGACATCAAGATTGCTTCCATTGAACTCATTGCATATTGTGCATTTTTATTTAGTTTGGAAACCAATATTAACAAGTCGGCATCTTCATAGTGTGGACTAAATAATTCTATTACTGACGAAAACCCATTTAATTCTTTTTCGTAGGCATTTGAAAATTGGCTGAACCAGTTGACATTTTCCTTTCGATACTCATTAATCTTATCTTTTGTTAAGTTATAGTTTCTCTTTTCTTCTTCTGTTAAGGCTGTGAAATTTTTGGACGTGTTATTAAGACGATAAGCCACTTGATTAAATTTTATCATCAAACTGCCGCCAACCTCCATTAGTTCATTGATAGACTTCAAGGTTTGGGCAACAAGATGTCTGTTCTTTACACGTTTTCTCACGGATAAAACTATCGGAATTAGGATTATCGTAAGAACAAGGTCTAAGACAAAAAATATTGCATTGCCTAATAGGCTATTGAAATCCATTCTTATTTATTTTTTTCTTTTTTTATTGCCGAGAACGACTGCACTGCCGCAGTCGCCGCCAGCGTTGGGCTTGAGGGCTGGGCTTGGCGGCGATTGGCGGCAGTGCTTTGTTCGGTGCATTTTTTATTTATTTCATTCATTTTCAAGGTTTTGTACTGAGGGGGCATTCTGTTCTGCCATTTCTCTTGTGTCGTAGATATTGAAGTTAGGGATTAACTCTTTTAGTTTTTCTACTATTAGATTAATCCTTTCATCAATAAAAGTATCAAGCGAGTTGAGAGGCATTTCTTCCATTTTTGACCAATCCAGAATATTTTTTGGAAGCAAGTGTGTAGCAATTATGCGCTCAAATTCTGGCGTGTGATATTCTTTGATGTAATCAAGTGGATTTTTATTGCTTATCTCTAAGTTTGTAATTTGAGTAAGATAGGCAATATTCATCAAACTATTACTATCAATTTTGTTGTTGTGCCTGTTGTCTAATACATATGCTGAGTTAGTCGGAAATATGTGATGCAAGTTCGGTCTATCAGTTGTAAAGAAAAAGTTTTCGACAAGCACATTCCTGTCTGTGAATTTCCAGTCTTTTGGTTGGCAATGAGCGAAAAGCGATAAAATTGCCCGTGAAATTCTGCCTCTTGAACTGTAAGATGCAGTTCTCAAAGTTTCACGATTGATATAAAAGTCACCAAAGTTCTGTTTGTTCCCTTTTGCTTCTTCGAGCAAAAACCAAATGTGTTGATTAAGTTGTGTAGTGTTGCTCAAAAGGTCATCGTTGTGGAAACTGTGAAACCAAAAATATCTCCTCAAAAATTGGTAATCTGGACTTCTATTTTCGTAAAAATAGGCTGTAATTGAAAGATAAAAGTATCTGAACGGAATTAATTGCGGTGATTTTATACCAATGTGATTTTCAAAGAAGTCAAACATTTTGAGCATGGCAGTCTTAGCCTTGCCCCAGACTGCTTCTAATTGTTCAGTTCTAATTTCGTTGAGGTATCTATCGGTGATGTTCCAAATTCCAGAGTTGGGAATGTAATTTTTTATCAAAGTCGCCAAAATCTGCAAATACGTCAAATCGTCAATTTGGAGAAACTTACTGTTATTTGAATTTTGGAATTCTTCAATCAGTTCTCGCAGATAAAATCCTTTCTCAACTACTTCTTTTTCCTGCTTATTTTCCTCGTCGAACACCTTCGTTCTTTTTTCTGGTCTGAATGTTTTTGCTACCACAATGTCAAAAATGTTCAAAGGCTTACCTGCTTGATTTATTCTCTCAAATATTTGGCAAACTTCGGCAACCTGTATGCCTTTAAGTTCAATGAATGAAAGGCGATAGTTGTCTAACACCTCTTTCATTCTCCGCAGTTCAATTCTTACTTCATTTTCATAGTCTTGATATTTAGAGTTCTTTTGAAGGCGGCTCTCAATCGTTCCAAATGATTGTTTTATATCTATCAGTTTTACGATTACGCCTTCATCGTATTTCTTTTTCTTTCCACTATTTGCCTTGTATTCGCCCTCTCTGTCATCAATTTCTTCCCAAAAAAGAAACCTACTGCGATAACTCTCGTCATCTGTGTCTTCTTGGTTGATAACAGACAAATCAACGTACAATGTTGGTTGAAAATCTGGTCTTCCCTCGATGCTTCCTCCGTAAAGTGAGGTCAAGAGCGAAGTTGTTCTTTGCTGTCCGTCAAGAATATATTGATACTCTGTCCTGCTGAAATTATCATCAGCAATTTTATGCCCTCCAACTTTCCTATGATTTTGAAGTTTCAGACTTGTTTTCCAAATCAAGATGCTGCCCAATGGATAGAATTTGTAGATACTATCCCAAAGTTTCTTTACATTTTCTTTCTCCCAAACTACCTCTCGTTGAAAAGTCGGTATTTGGTAGTTTTGACTTTGAAGGTCGTCAAGGTAGGTCGTGATACCTTTATCTGTGGGCTTGATGCGGTCTGTAAAATTGCTCACTTTCCGTATTTATTTATTTTATTGTTATTTTTTCGTTGCACCGAACGTGTGCATCTGCGCTGTTTGCGGCTGCGTGGGGTTTGCGGGTTGGGTTTGCTGCAAATAGGCGTAGATGCTTTGTTCCCTACATTTCTTTCATGTCTGAATTATACTGAAGGATTATCTTTCTCCTTCCCATTCTTTGAAGAATTGGTCAAGGTATAATTCCATAAATTTATGCCTCTGCTCAGCAACTTTTTTCCCATATTCAGTATTCATTAAATTCTTCAATAATAGCAATTTTTCATAAAAGTGATTTATGGAAGGGCTATTATTATTTACATATGATGCTGTTGAGGTGTGATCAATTGGCTTAATTTCTGGGTCATACATCACTCTGCCCTTACTTCCGCCATATGTAAAAGTTCGTGCAATGCCCATTGCCCCCATAGCATCAAGTCTATCTGCATCTTGAACAATTTGACCTTCCAAGGTCATTTTCGGCTTCTCAGATGAAACCCCTTTAAAAGAAATATTTGCAATAATATAGCAAATATCTTCAACTACTTGGGTTGGCAAATTAAACTGTGTAAGCCATTCTTTTGCTTTTTTCGGACCTATTGTAAAATCTCCACCATAGGATTTCCAATCTGCAATATCGTGAAGAAGTGCAGCCAATTCAACTACTAAGTTATTGGCTTTTTCTTCGTTTGCAATAGACTTTGAAGTTTTCCAAACTCTGTAAATATGCCACCAGTCATGTCCCGAACCTTCACCTTTTAAGGTCTGTTCAACAAATGAGGCTGTCCTCTCAATGATTTGCTCGTTGTTAAGCATATTTGAAAATTTTTGATTTAGAATTAATTTTTACAATTTCCACACTTGACACACAAGTTAAGTGGGTCATTTTTGTGTAATTTACTGGGATGTTCAATCTCTAACAACCATGCGTTAACGCAAGTTGAATTTTTGAACACCACAATGTTGTTTCTTTTTAGTTTTTCGCAAAAAACATCTAAATTCTTTCCGTCAAAAGTATTGTAGCCCTCATTCGGGTTACATACTAATTGGTGTCGCATTTTATCATTTTCAGCGATTGCTTTCATTTCATTTGTTAGTAGGTGTTTCCGATCCATTAGTTTCACTATTTTATCTTCCCAATAAAAAACACCTACTACACAAACCTTTACATTATTTTTTTCAAATTCTTCGATGAACCTATCAATTTCCAAATCTGTGATGCCAGGTAAGTATGGTTTTATCATTACGTTTGTAGGAATGTCAAATTGAGAAAAATAATTGAGTGTTTGCAGCCTGTCAAATGGACTATCTGCAAAATTATCTGTTTCTTGCCATTTTTCAAATGAAGAAATTGAGGTTGAAAATAGAATTTGGTTCTTATAAACGGGCAATTTAGATATTTTTTCAACTGTATCTATATCTAATTTGAATCTGCTTATTACCTGAATAGGATTTTCCAATTCACAAAGTTTTTCTATCCAATCAACGGTTGTGGCTGTCGGATAGTTTTTGGGAAATGGGTCTCCCCACGCACCAATTGAAATTAATGAACCATGTTTCCCTTTTGTAAAATGTTCATGATTCGTAAGCCAATTTATTAAATCACTAATTCTGAGTTCATTTTCTCTATATTTAGTAGTATATCCGTGATTATATATGTAGCAAAATAGGCATCTCGCTTCGCAGCCGAGAATAGGGCTTACGAAAAATCGATTTTGTGAAAAATCAGGGAGCCTAAAATAGATATTTTCTGTTTTATCCATAATGCTAAACCATAATTTTAAGGGGTAAATTGCGTATAGTCTGCTTTTGCGAAATTTGTGTTATTCCATAAATTTTCAAAATAACTTTTATAGTAATCGTATCCTTGCGAATTAGCCCTAAATTCGTATGATATAGTTTGTTGGCTTGTCAAGCCCCATAAATACGGTCCAATATAGAGATATTCATCTTGTCGAAAGTAAAAATCAAGAGGCAATGTATCATAATACCTAATTTGAATATTGTTATCAGCGTCAGGGCTGCTCTGTTTTAACCAACTTAACCATTCTGCCAACTGGATTATTGTATTCTTCATGTGTCCTTCAATTTCTTTTTCATCTTTTTCTCTTTGTTTTAAAAAAAACGAATTTGGACTAATGGTAAGGACTCTTATTTTCAATCCATTTTTTACTTTTTTTTGCAAAAGGTCACTTTGACTGTCTCTAAACGAACGTAATCCAAAAGCAATAATATCTAACTCTTTTTCCATTTCCAATAGATGCAGATTGCAGTTCAAATTCATTTCTGCTCTTGTTCTAAAAATGCCTTCTAAACCCCATGTTTCGATTATTTCTTTTATTTTACTTTGTTTGAATAAATATTTTGCAGATAAGAAAACTATTATCGTACTTGCAACAATAGACGTTCCCGTACTAACAAGTACAATCTCAAGTTTTTCATTATACGCACTAACAAAATACCCGATCACAACCATTGCTGCGCCTACCCAAAAAGTGACGATATTCAGCAATGTCGCATTAATTTCTTCTAACTTCCGTAAGGCGTTCTTTATCATTTTATTTTTTTCTTATTTTTTAATTGTAGGGAACGGTGGGATAGCCGCCGAGCTGTCCGCTTAGGCAGCATGGGCGGCTATCCGTTTGTTAAGCGCATTATTCAATTAATTCCTTATAACCACTAAGTATTTTGTGGACTTTTTCTTCCTTGAAAGATATTTCCAAATAGTAAGAGCCGTTCGGGCTCATGTTTCGGCAATCTTTCTTCATAAAGTAAACGTAGATTCCGAATTCGACTTTGTCCGGCGGCCCTAAAAGTTCTTCAATTTGAGATCTGCTTAATTTCTCAAAGCAGGATCTATGCCTATCAGCGAAAGTAAAAGCATTCGGAATCTCTTCATGACATGGGTTGTTCCTGTGTTTCTTCCAGTAGGCATATATGAAGTCATATAATTCCATACATTCATTAGGCAATTCTTCTCTTGCTATGTGAGGCTTTTGCGGAAGAAATTGCTTGCAGGAAGAAATTATTAGAAAGCTAAACACACCAAAAAACAATCTCATAGCTTCACAAATTTTTTTGAAACTGATTTGAGATTGCTATCAGTAATTTTAAGGATGTAAACACTTTTATTTAATTCGCCTACATCAAGTGTAAATTCACTACCTAAAAACTTTTCACTTATGACTAACCGGCCATAAGGATCGAATACTTCCACAACAAATTTTCCAGAGGACGTAGTTTTAAAACCTATATAGTCGCTCGTTGGGTTAGGGAAGAAAGCGTAATCACCGCTTAGGACTTCTAGCGTTGGGTTCAAACCGCAATCAGAGTTAGTCCCAATAGGGTCATATGTGCATGTGGTTGGAAGTGGGGCCGTGCTAATGTCTTTAATATAATTCCCGCCCTCTATATCCCCGTCCTTTAAGTTTCTTTTGGGCCCAAGCACTTCATAATACATTACATCATCTATTTGGTTTACATGAAGTAACAACTGCCCATGCCCTAATTCATGCAAAGCATAAGACTCCAAGTCAGGGTTGTTTTCCCAATATGAATTTGGAAGGCCCGGGTCAAAATTAGAGTCGGTATACCAATTAGCATTTTTTCTGAAATACATTTCAAATTTTCGGAGTAATGCTATCTCGGTGTTGCCATTTGCGTCCGGGCAATTGGTATAATCTTTTAAGGTATAGGCTTTTGTAGAACTGCTAACACCTGTTGGGAACGAATTCGTTAGTGTGATTTTACACGCATATTGTTGATATGTGGGGTCAGTAATTGCAGAGAATTCTTTAATTCTGAAATTGATATTACTTGATTGAGTCCACGTGCATAATGCCCTTTCAAATGCACCAGTCGCTCCCGAAAGGTTCTTAAAATCGTCGTCATAATAAAGCGTATACCCAAAGATGTCTTCACTAAAAGTCCCGACCAAGCGGACTTTCTTGCGTTTAGGGATATTGCTGCCAATATCAGTAACCGGCCTGTTATCTGCCGCAAGCCGCACAGTAAGTGTTTGGTTACTCGTCGCGGTGGAACCGCTTACGCGTACCCGGACTTTTCCTGTGCCAGCGTATTGGGTTACATCCCCCGAACCGCTTCCCAAGCCAACGCTTGGAACAACAACCTTAATTTCGTTTTCAGACCAAGAAAGGTAGTCCCCGGAAAGTGGTTGTATCCAGTTGACTCCGTTCGTGACTCCTTCATATGCATTGGTAAACTGCACGAATGAGCTTCCTTGTGTGTTTCCAAAGCCGCTACCTGTAATTGTTAGTACATCATCAGTTCCTGCCCGTAAAGAAAGTGGGCTGATATTGTCAATCTGTGGCGCGTACAACTCGAACGGAAAGTCTGTATCCACCACCACCGTGTCAAACAATTGGGGAAAGCCGCCCGCGTCCGTGTTGTAAAACTTGTTCAGCGCGAGCATTTGGTCAATGTCATAAAACAGGCCGGGGTCGGCAAAAATGTTCTCGATGGTCAGGCTGCCGCTCGCCAACAGTTGTTCCGAAGTCGTCAGCGTCGCCAGACCACTTACCGAACCGACCGTTTGCAGTTGAATCTGCACCTTGTTCGCAGCCAAATCGGTCTTGCTCAACGAGTAAGTGGAGGTGCTGGACGAAATTCCCGCAGTTTGCAGTTCAAGGTTGCCGTTAGTGGCAATGCTGTCGCCGAAAAAGTCGGGGTTGTACCCCATGATGATGCCCGATTGATACAATTTCTTGTTGTCAATCAGAGAGTTTGCATAGATGTTGAAGGTAAATTTCGACCCGTCGAAAGTCACATCTTTGAAAGCGTAGCGCACCCCGCTGCGAATGGCCGATTCAGAAGCGTTCAACACTTCCGGCTGTTGCCCGGTGGCCGAGGCGATTTCTTGATACACCTCCTTTTTCAGGTCGGTGTAAGTGTGGAAAGGCTCGCGCGCCGTCCATACGCCCAAATCATTCTGCACAAACCTCAGAAAACCTTGTTGGCTGGCGTACACGTCGAAACAAGGCTTGGTAAACTGCCTGTTTTCGGTTTCCGGCGCTTGCGTCGGTTCGAGGAAGAAAATGCCGTAGTCACCTTTTTGCAGTGTGAGCAGGTGCGACCATGTTTGCGTTTCGTCGCCGACCGTGCCACCCCAGGTTGTCACGGTAAGGTCGTGTTCCCGGTAAGAGCCTTTAAGAAGTCCGACAACGACAACTTTGTGCGCCGTGTAAATGTCGCCGTTGGCAGCGCGATAACTTTCCGATTCGGCGACCTTTCCCTCGACAATCAGCGTCGAGTTTCGGATTTTTTCGTCGAAGGGGACTTCGTAAAGTTGAGCGGATGCTTGATGGATGCTGCCGAAAAGCCCAAGCAGCAGTAGGGCGAGGTTTTGAAATGCGTGTTTCATACCGTTAAAGCGTTGATTTTGTGAAAAATATGGGTGAGTTATTTATTTCTCTTTTTCTTGCGCTTAACTGGTGCATGGACTATGTGCGACTGTCTAAGAAGCATATAAGACCATGCGGGGTTAGCGACATTTCGCGGCTTCCAAAAATATTTTCAAAATAACTGAAAATAAATTTGGAAGATAGATAAGTATATGCTTATCTTTGTCCTATCGAAGCAATGAAGCGACGAGATAAAAAAATACAACCATGTTTTACATTCTTAACTGCACACAAACGCCAAACCACCAACTTCCCGCCGAAACAATTGAATCCACAAAGCCGCTGGCGATAATCGCCTGTAAAGCAGGGTTCACCGAAAAAGCAAGCGCAGAAATGGTAAAAAAAGCCTGCGCCGATCCGAAAACTTTTGTTATAAAAGATTGCCTCATCCCAGAGCCAAAATATTGGACAATCAACGGCGAGGAAAACGAAACGCATTTTGTAGAAGACGCAATGCGCAAGATTTTTTCAAACCACGATATGGCATTCGGCTCCGGAGTTGTTATCCTGGACACATCCACCAGAATCGGGAAACTGCTCGAAATGGCCCTGAAACACAAGGGTATTAAAACTCTAAAAAAAAACTAACCTACACAGAGATAAAGCGGCTGCACAGTCTTAAAGACGAGGACTTTGCAGCCGCTTTCGGGTTAAAATCAAAAGCGGCCTTTGCAAATTCGTCTGCATTCGAGCGGTATAAATCGGCAGCCGAGCGGCTTTATTTATTATTCTCCGATTGTCGCTAACGGCTGGATAGCCGCCGTGCTGTCCGTGTAGGCAGCATGGGCGGCTATCCGGTGTTAAGCGCGTTATTCTATAAGCGAATGCAGTTCTGATTCAACTCCTACAACAGAGTTTGACTTAAACTGAA
>JABAQQ010000058.1 GCA_019187225.1 Saprospiraceae bacterium | reverse complement strand
TCACCCCAATTGCAATTGCTCAACTGGCTATTAGCAACAACTGCCCCTGCGTTCTTATTTTCTTTTCCGAATTGTCAAAGAACTTCAATGACGTTTTCACCTGAAAAATGTGTACCCTTTCTAAAAATAAATTAAAAACTATGGCTCATTATCAGACAGCGCCGAAAGACAGGGTGCCTGCGATTCAAAAATTCGCATTCGGAGCCGGTCACCTGGTGAACAACCTGCTGCCCGGGTCATTGGGCGTATTTTCATTTTTCCTGCTCACTGCCTTCGGTATGGATCCATTTCTGGCGGGATTGCTCGGCGGCTTGCCGAGAATTTACGATGCCATTACGGATCCGATCATGGGATATATTTCTGACAACACCAAGTCCAAATGGGGGCGCCGAAGGCCGTATATTTTTGCCGGCGCTATTTTAAGCGGGGTGTTGTTTGCCGTATTGTGGCAACTGACCCCGGAAAATTCGCAGCAGTACAACTTCTGGTATTTTTTGATTTTTTCGCTGATCTATCTGACAGGGAATACCATCTTTTCCACTCCACTTATTGGCCTGGGGTATGAAATGACTTCCGACTACAACGAACGCACCAGACTGATGGGTTTTTCCCAGACCATCGGTCAGGTAGCCTGGATGATCGTTCCCTGGTTTTGGGTGATCATCGCCAATCCGAACCTGTTTGAAACCCAGGCCGAGGGCGTTCAAAAGCTTTCCGTAGTAGTGGGCGCCGCATGTTTACTCCTGGGCATTTTACCGGCCTTGTTTTGTAAGGAGGTGGATCAGACCAACCTGCAAAACAGGGATGACATTACTTTAAAAAATTTGTTGAATAACCTGAAAGGACTGTTGCACAATATGGTGCTTATTTCAAAAAACCAACCGTTCATGCGTCTCTGCGGGGCCACTTTCCTGGTATTTAACGGGTTCCAAATGGTGGCTTCCTTCAGCTTTTTTATCATCGTATTTTATTTGTTCAACGGACAATATGAAGCTGCCGGAACCTGGCCCGCCTGGTTTACCACCATCAGCGCAATTGCTACTGCCTTTTTGATTATCCCGGTCATTACCTGGATGTCGAACAAATGGGGCAAACGGAAAGCATTTGTCATTTCTACGGCCATTTCTATTGTCGGTTATATTTTAAAATGGTGGGGCTTTTCACCGGATAATCCCTGGTTGATGTTTCTTCCCATACCATTTATGTCATTTGGGATTGGCGGCTTGTTCACGCTCATGATGTCTATGACTGCCGACGTTTGCGACCTGGATGAGCTGAACAACGGCATGCCGAGAAAAGAAGGAACTTTTGGCGCGATCTACTGGTGGATGGTAAAATTGGGGCAAGGCCTCGCACTGGTTTTAGGCGGATTGGTGCTGAAATTGGTGGGGTTCGATCAAAACGCGGCTACACAAGCCGCGGACACCATTGCCAAACTGAGAATTGCGGATATTTCCATACCGGCGATTACGGCCGCATTGGCCATCGTGGTGATGTGGAACTACGACCTGACGGAAGAACGAGCCCACGAGATCAAAGAAGAACTCATCAGAAGAAGAGGCGAACTATAATTAAAACACTTACCAAGATGTCTTACAGAACAGAACGACACCTGTCACTGGCTGATGTCAATTCCGAAACTTACCTCGCCGGGGTTACCGGGCCGGAAATCCAGGATTTATTTCTCGAAATCCTGAATAACGGCGTACATGGCTTCTGCTTTAGCCTGTATGCAGAAGGCCAGAAACCGGGCGATCGCATTTCCGGGGAGCAGGTCACACGACGCATGCAGATTCTGAAACCGCATACCCGGTGGATTCGATCCTTTTCGTGTACGGACGACAATGAACGCATTCCCAAAGTAGCCAAAGCATTGGGGTTGAAAACCCTGGTCGGAGCATGGCTCGGCAAAGACCCGGAGGTGAATGAACGGGAAATAAACGGCTTGATTGAACTGGCTAAAGAGGGCCTGGTGGATATTGCCGCCGTAGGGAACGAAGTCATGTACCGGAAAGATTTGTCGGAAGAAGAATTGTTACGGTTCATCGCCCGCGTAAAACAGGCTATTCCTGAAATACCGGTCGGTTATGTGGACGCCTATTACGAATTTTCCCAGCGTCCGAAAATCACCGAAGCCTGCGATGTGATCCTGGCCAACTGTTACCCCTTCTGGGAAGCTTGCCCGTTTGAAGATTCATTGGATTATCTGAAGAAAATGTATCGCCAGGCAGAGCAAGCTGCCAAAGGAAAAAAGGTGATCATTACCGAAACCGGTTGGCCCAGTCGGGGCGAAAACCTGAAAGGCGCCTATCCTTCCGAAAAAAATGCGCTGGCTTATTTTATCAATACCCAAATGTGGGCGCTGGACGAAGATGTGCCTGTCTTTTATTTTTCCTCCTTTGACGAATCCTGGAAAGTAAGCGCGGAAGGTGAAGTGGGTGCCTATTGGGGGATTTGGGATAAACATGAAATATTGAAGTTTCAAGACCTATGAACACGTTTGCCGCGTTACAACTAACTCCGGCGAAAGGGATCTGTTATTCAGGGTTTCGCGAAGGGCAAATGCCGGGTGGGATTTATCCGTCGTATGGGGAGATAAAAGAAGACTTGCTGTTGTTGCAATCCCACTGGAAATACCTCAGGCTCTATGACGTTGACCTGCATGGTGAAATGGTACTGGAAGTAGTAAGCCGCGAAAAGATGGATTTCAAAATCATGCTCGGCGCCTATATTGAGGCGGAGATGAACAATTTTGGCTGCCCGTGGGGAGGGGGTGTCTATCCGGAAACGCAACTGGAGTATAACAGACGAAACAACATCAATAAAATTCAGAAACTTATAAAACTCGCAAACCAGTACCCGGAAATCATCTTTTCACTTTCCGTAGGCAACGAAGCCTGCGTTGATTGGACGGATCATTACGTTTCGGTGCACCACGTCGTGGAATATGTGCAAATGGTAAAGGAGGGAGCAGGGCAACCGGTCACTTTTTGCGAAAACTACGTCCCCTGGCTTAGCAAATTAAAGCCTTTGGCGGTCGTCGTGGATTTTATTTCCATTCATACCTACCCGGTTTGGGAATATAAAAAAATCCATGAATCACTGGAGTATACAAAGGAAAACTACTATGCTGTGGCTGATCTCTATCCCGGCAAACCGGTTGTCATCACCGAGGCCGGTTGGGCTACCAATTCAAACGGAAGAGGTATCGCCCCTGAACATGTCAGCGAAGAAAACCAAAAAATATATTACGAAGATTTGATGAGTTGGGCGGAGGCAGATCACATACTCACCTTCTTCTTTGAAGCGTTTGATGAATCCTGGAAGGGCTCCTCCGAACCTCTGGAACCGGAGAAACACTGGGGCCTCTTTCATACCAACAGAACCCCCAAAAAAGTTGTGGAAACAAGTTTCATCGCCAATCAATAATACCACCATCCATTTTTAAACTTTGATACTATGAAATGTTTTACGCTCTTTTTCATGCTATTGGCCGCCGTTTGCGCGCAAGCGCAGCCCACTACGAGCGCGCCTGTTCCACCTCCGAGAAACGGATCGGATGTGATCTCGATCTATGGCGAAGCCTATGCCAACATTAACGGCGTCAATTACAATCCGAACTGGGGGCAAAGCGGCTCCGTTAACACGGCTTATGATCCCGGCGACGGGAATCTGGCCATGGCTTACACCAATTTCAACTATCAGGGAACGGACTTTGCCGGCAATCCACAAAACGCTTCTGCCATGGAGTATGTGCACATAGATATTTGGACGTCGAATGCTACGGTAGTTAAATTTTCGCCGATTGACAACAGTGGCATGGGCCCAGCGGAGGTTTTGGTGGACGTCTCCATTAGCGCCGGACAATGGAGCAGTGTGGACCTGCCTAAAAGTGCGTTTACCGGAATGTCCTGGAATTCTCTATTCCAGTTGAAATTCGACGCGCAAGCCGGCAATACGCCCTGTGATATCTATCTGGACAATATTTACTTCTGGAAGGGTGCTATTGACCCCACTATGGATGCCACGCTGAGCGACCTGCAGGTAGATGGGGCTACCATTCCGGGATTCACTCCCAGTGCGAATACGTATTCGTATGGTGTTCCGGGCGGCAACCCCGTCCCGCAAATTACACTGGCGACGACCAATAACCCTATGGCCACCGCCTCTATCACGCAAGCAGCCGGAATTCCGGGAGACGCCACTGTGCTGGTGACCGCCGCCGATGGCACGACCCAGAACACGTATACCATCTCCTATTTCTACAACTCCCCCGCAACGCCGGCGCCTGCGCCGACCGCTACCAACGTGATCTCGATGTTTAGTGACGCCTATACGAATGTGACTGTCGACACCTGGAATACTTCCTGGAGTCAGGCAACCTATGTCGAAGATACGATCGCCGGTAACCCTACGAAAAAATACACCAACCTGGGATTTAACGGTATTGAAACCATAGTAGCCGACTCTATAGACGCCAGCGAAATGCTTTATCTGCATTTGGACGTTTGGACGCCGAATATGACGCAACTCAAAGTAAAACTGGTCAGCTTCCTGAACGACGGTTTTCAAGGGCCTAACGGGGATTCAGAGGCCGAACTAACCTTTGCGCTCACCCAGGGTGAATGGAATCAGCTCCATATCCCCCTGGCCGATTTCACAAATGCCGGTCTGTCCAGTCTGGACGATCTGTCTCAATACATCCTCTCCAGCGTCCCCTTCGGTTCGGGTATTTTGTTTTTAGACAATATGTACTTCACGACCGAGTTGGTAGATGTGAACGACCTTGAAAAAGCGAAGCCTGGAGTGATCGTATATCCGAATCCTGTAGCATCCGGCGCCCGCGTTTTTATAAACACGGACGTCAAAACGGTGGAAGTTTTCAACCTGAACGGACAACGGATCATGATCGCCAACCAGCCGGCTATAAATCTGCATGGCCTTGAAAGCGGTATGTATCTTGTGAAAATAACGGATACAAAAGGCCTTATTTATACCGATAAACTTATCGTGAAATAGCCTGTAATGCACTTCCGGCCAACTTTGCGGCCGTGCACCCGGGGGGAGCAAAAGTCAGAGAAGCAGCGAGTCTGATTAAACGAGGGAAATATTGTTTTGAATTTATCGCGGTTTTAGACTTTTCAAGTTTTCAAAACGCGGAAAGCCTGTGCGGTAAACGAATAAAATTTCCCTCATTTTCAACAAAGACCCTGCGAAATGACTTTTGTCTCCCCCCTTTTCATACCTGCTCGTGTCGAAAATGTCCGGAAACCTGATTATTTAACTCAACTTTTTAGTTTCGTAGTAAGTTTACTGCTTATTCTTAAAAAGACTACGGCGCTGAGGTATTTACTTAAGGTTATTTACTGGGTAATTCTGGCAGGTCTTCAGGCGCTTCATGCGCAGAAGATCCCTGATAAAGGTGTGCCGTGGATCGATAATTACACTACCGAACAATATAACAACCACGGAAAAATCTGGGATATAGCTTCGGCCGGTAACGGCATCGTATATATGGCGGGGGATGCCGGCTTGCTGGAATACGACGGCCAAATCTGGAACCAATTTAAAGGAAGCAAAGGATGTACGCGGTCCTTGCTGGTGGTAAACGATTCGCTTATCTATTCCGGTTCGGATCTGGACTTCGGTGTATGGAATAAAAATGAATACGATCAGTGGGCTTATACCTCCCTGTATCCTTTCGGGAAAGACCCCAATGAGGAGAATGAGGAGTTCTGGGACGTATACCGCATGAAGGACTACGCGGTATTTATCTCGTTTACGAACGTCTATATTTACCGGAATAAGCAGATCACTAAAATCCCTGCGCCTACCCGCTTTGCAGGAAGTTTTCAGGGCAAGGATAAAATATACCTTGCGGATGAAAAAAACGGCTTGTACGTATTCAACGGAATGACCCTGAAACGGTTGTTCAATTACCCCAGTGAAATGCCGTTCAAGATTTCCGGCGTATTTGAAACTCCCAACGGACTGATCATTGCTGCCAAAGACGGCGGCCTGTTTTTGTTTAATTCAGAAAAGGTATCATCCTTAACAAACGCCGTTTCCGGCTATCTCAAAAAAGACCAGGTATTCTGCGCTGCGCAAATCAACGATGCATATTACGCATTTGGTACCATCCTGAACGGATTGTATATCACCGATCTGAACGGCCATATCATACAGCATATTAACAGGAAAAAAGGATTGCTGAACAACACCATCCTGAGCGTGCACTATGCATCCAACGGCCTGCTTTGGCTTGGAATGGATTATGGTATTGCCGCCATCCACCTGCACAGCGGCTTAACCTACTTCATTGATTACCAGGGCGACTACGGAAGCGCGAAATCGGCCTTGCTCTCCGGGGATCAATTTTACCTGGGAACGAACCAGGGTTTATATCATGCACAATGGCAGGATCTCAACAATAAGGTGAACTCGCAACCTTTTGCACTGGTTAAAGGCTCGGAAGGACAGGTATGGGCTCTGGGCGAGGTCAACGGTACGATTTTATGCGGGCACGATAAAGGTTTGTTTGCCGTATCCGGAAATACACTGCGGCGCATTTACGGCGAACCCGGCGTTTGGACTTTTATTCCATATAAGGACAAGTACCTGCTTACCGGAAATTACAATGGGGTTTCCGTTTTCAAAATGGAAGGCGGCCGGTATGCTTTTTTGAAGAAACTGGAACTTATTTTAGGCTCCTGCAACCAGTTGCTCAACGAAAGAGACAATATCCTGTGGGTCAATATCCCGAATTTCGGATTGATACGATTTGAACTCGACGACGACTTGTGTCCGCAAAACAGGATCATTTTTCCGGCCACCTCCTTTACCGGCCACGCACCGCATCTGTTGAAAGATGAAAAGGGAATAACCCTTTTGACCGATACATACCGCTACCGGTATGATCCAGGGGAAAAACAATTCATTCAACAAAGTGCAAATAGAGCGCCCAAAAATGTGGCAGGCCTTCCGGATGGCATTTACATGCCGGCTCCGCTTGGTCCGAACTTCCACTTCTACCCGATTTACAACGGCTTTGCCCTGGTAAATACATCGGTAACCCCTCCCCGGAAAAGTCATGACCTTTTATTGCTCGTCCGCAAAATTGAAGCATTTAACAATCATACCCGTCAGTTACTTTCCCGGAATGCCTCCATCCCGTACTCGCTTAACAACCTCAGTATCCGATACGCAGTTCCAAATCAAAACCAGGTGATGTATCAATATCAACTCGTTGATTTTTCAAAACAATGGAGCGATTGGACGACCCATACTTCTGTTGACTTTCTGAACCTGGCCGAAGGCGATTACACGTTAAAAATCAGGGCCAAGGTGAATGGGGAACTCTCTGGTGGAATCACCGACGTTGCGTTTCGTATCGCCCCACCCTGGTATCGCACCTACTTTGCATATGCTGCTTATGTCGTTTTGACGATATTGCTATATCTTCTTATTCGGGCGCGGCAAAATTTCCGCTTGCGCGAGCAAAAGAAAATCCTGCTGGAACAAGAACAGAATGCCCTGCACAGGCAGGCTGAAAAATACCGGCAGGAAGCTTTGATTTCCCAACAACAACAACTGGAGCAAGAACTAAACTTTTTGAAACAGCAGTTAAAGCACAAAAGTGTCGAATTGGCAAAGCAAGCCCGCGAAAATGAGAATAAAAACCGGCTGCTAAGCCATCTTAAAGAAAAAATAGAAGAGGTGCGGCATGACCCTGCCACCAGCAAATTGAACTGGGCTGAAATGAAACGCCTGTTGGAATTATATCTGGAAACAGACGACAAAGCCTTTGAAATTCAAATAGACGATTTGCACCAGGAGTTTTTCCAGAAACTTCGGGAACAGTTTCCCGACCTATCCTTATACGACCTGCGTTTGTGCGCTTACCTGAAAATTGGCTTAAACTCCAAGGAAATCTCCGAAATCCAAAAAGTACTGCCGTCCAGTATTAACGTCAGCCGTTCGCGTTTGCGAAAAAAACTCAATCTGCAACATGATCAGGATTTGTACGGGTATCTCAATCAGCTGGGATGAGACCTGCCGGGCATAAACAACTTCGCCGCAATCGCTGTCCAAACCCTACTTTTACCCCCACTTTACCCGGCCAACATGTTCTACACCATCGGAATCGTCATTTCCTTCTTTCTCTGCCTGCTGCTGCTCGGCAAAAAGAACAAAACTGCCGCCGACTACCTCCTGTCGTTTTGGTTGTTCTGGATAGGGGTACATCTGCTGCTTTTCTACCTGTTTTTATCCCAAAAAGTTTTTGAATATCCCTCCCTGCTTGGGCTGGGGTTGCCCATGCCGCTCGTTCATCCGCCTTTGCTTTTTTTGTATACCGCCACTCTTTGCCGGGGACAGTTGCCGAAGCGCTGGTGGTGGCATTTTGTGCCGGCTTTGGCTTGTTATGTTTATTTGATCCCCTTTTCTCTGTTGCCTGCCGAACAAAAGATATGGGTTTTCCACAACAAGGGGGCGGGCTACGAGGGATTTTTGCTGTTGATGGGCATTGCCATCAATGTGTCGGGGGTGGCATATACCATTCTTGCCCATCGGCTGCTCCAAAAACATCGCCGCGTCATCGCCGACCTGTTCTCCAATCAGGAGAAGATCAACCTGCAATGGTTGCAATATCTGATTTACGGACTGGCGGGTATCTGGATTGTGGTGCTGTTGGGCAAAGACCCGGTCATTTATGGCGCAACGGTCGTATTCGTGATGTTCATCGGGTATTTCGGCATCCGGCAGGTAGGCATTTTCACCAATCAGCCTGAACTCCAAATAGCGCAATCTATATATGACTCCTCAGATACTGCACCACCGGACAACCAGACTGACACGGCTCCTATGCCATTTTTTTCGGAAAAAACTGATCTGGAAGCGGCTCTGCCTGACAAGAAAAAGTATGAAAAATCCGGCCTGACCCCCGAAGCGGCGGAAACATTGCATCAAAGGCTCCAAAACCTGATGACCACCGAACAGTTGTTCAAAGAAAGCGAACTCTCCCTCACCGATCTGGCGGAGCGCCTCGATACACACCCCAACTACCTCTCGCAGATCATCAATGAAAAAGAGGGCAAAAACTTTTACGATTACGTCAATTCGATGCGCGTCGAGGTGTTCCTGAAAATGGCTGCCGATCCCAAAAACCGCCATTTTACCCTGCTCGCACTCGCAATGGAATGCGGATTTAATTCTAAATCTGCGTTCAACCGCTATTTCAAAAAGGCCACCGGGCAGCCGCCTTCCGATTTTTTACGGGCAGCATAAAAAGAGCGCCGGAGCGGTTAACAACTGCCCCGGCGCTTCGCCTTTTTTAAAAAATGTATTTCCGGAAACCCCTCAAAACCTGCGTTGGTAAGCCAGTTGGAGATAATAGGGGATAAATGGCGCGTTTTTAAAACCCTGGCTGACCATTTTGCCGGCTTTCAGCGAAATGCCGTTGGCGTGGAAATAATAGCCGGTTTGCACCCCGTAAAACCAGTTGCCGCCCGTCGGGACGTACCAGCCGGTTTGGAGGCCGGGGTTGTTGTCCAATGCTGCCGGCGAATGTTTGATGTGCGTCGCGATGGCTTTGTCGAAGCCCAATTCTCCCGCAACAAACCATTTTTGTTTGTATAAACCCGCGACACCGGAAAATTCGCCGCCGAAACTGAAGAGCGATGCCAGGTTGTTTTCATAGCGGCGGATCGGGCTGTAGGCTTTGGCGGTAAAGGAAAAACTACCCCGTCTGATCACTTCCACTTGCCCGCCGATCCTTACCTTGAAATCGTCGAACATGCGCTCGCCTGACGGAAAACTGTACTCGATGTTCGCTACAACGGGCAAGATGGCTTTGAATTTCCGGCCGTAGCCGGCGCCGAAGTTCATGCTGTAATCCCAGCCCGTTTGAAGATAAACCAGGTGTTTTTGCTCCGGTTGGAAGGCCTGCCAGTTGATGGTTTGAGCGCAGGCGGATGCGGCAATGCCGAACAAGGCAATGATTGCTAAGATTGTATTTTTCATTGGAAAATTATTTAGAAAGGGTACACATTTTTCCGGGAAAAAACCGGTCTTAGTTCTTTGAAATGTCGGAAAAGAAAAATGGAGGGGAAATTTGTGTTTCTCACGCATAAATCCCCCCTTCCATGCGCCGAAGCGC
>JABAQQ010000048.1 GCA_019187225.1 Saprospiraceae bacterium | reverse complement strand
TAAACTTGGGCCAACAGAAAGCCGCACTTTTCTTGTTATGGCTGCTTCCTGATTTGCCAATGGCTCGATCTTTCTTAAGGTGTCGGGTATGAAAGCCATGGATGCTTTTTGTTTTCCAACCTTTACAGTGGCAAACTGCTCCCGTTTTGCCTTAAGAAAAGTGCTTCTGTTGTATCGCAATGATTCCATCGCGAATGTTTCCCCTTCCTCAAAAGGGCCTGCTGCTATGTCAATACGCTCTCCGGGCGTTATTAAAACTTCGGTCACGGTGCGTGGGTGTTCCAGCAGTCCACCATCTGTTCCAATAATTTTGAATTCCTTTCCGCCCAGGTGCAGCGCAAAATACCTGGCACTGGATGCATTGATGAAACGCCATCTTTCTGTCTGACCGGCAGCGATATCTATGACTGAATTTTCTTTTCCACCGATCAACAAGGTGTCTCCCTGACGTCCATCGTGTCTTTCAACGACTCGGGGGATAAACCATCCGGGTTTTGTAAATTCATTATCCGGATTCAATTTCATGTCATCAATCATCAATACTTTTTCACCGTCAAAAACCGGGTCTGTCGGGTCTTCGACAATCAAGGCGCCATACATTCCTCTTTCTAATTGCTCCGTTTCATTGGCATGCGAATGGTACCAAAACGTACCCGCATCGGGCAGAACAAATCGGTACTCGAAAACTTCACCGGGTGCAACCGGTTTTTGCACCGCTCCGGTGCCATCCATGGCCGCCGGTATGCGCAATCCGTGCCAATGGATCATGGTAGGTTCTTTCAGGCGATTGGTCAGGCGAACGACAAGCGTGTCGCCCACGTTTGCCCTTAGTTCGGGGCCGGGAAGTTGTTTGTTGAAACCCCATGCTTCGATTGTTTTGCCGGGCGCTATATCCCAGTTAAATTCACTGGCTTCCAGATTGTACACGACTTCTTTTGGTTGATTTTTCATTTTGAATTATTTAATTGTTAAGTTTGATGGGACAAAGGTAAGGCCTCTTCAGAGGGTGGATGTTATACTATTTTGGGTGTGATTTACATAATTTTGGAATTACACTTGAGCCTGTTGAAGGGGGGGGCGTGCGGCTACGCTACCCCGTCGGCGGCGATTAAGTCCTAAGAGCATGCGGTTCCTAATTCAAATAATTTACAGTTGTATGTTTGAGAATATAATTATTCTTGCGTGCGAAAAACCAATGGTAATATTGAATTACAACTGTATTCCGGAATAATTAAAAAGAATTTGAAAATGGAGCCAACGCACGACGCCATCCCCGACATCCCTGCTGGTCAGGCATCCAAAGTGGGAAATACCAATCCTGCGGAGAGTGGTTCAAAGGAAAAAATGCAACGCCTTTTAGACCGCGGCCTGAAATGGCTGGGCGTTGGCATCCTTTTCATGGCCGTGAGTTTTGGCATCAATTTCTTTATGTTTCAGGCTGATAAGTCCTTCATTTCGGCCATGTATATCCTGACCTCTCTGGGCGCAGTGTGCATCATGAAAGGCCTGGTGGATATTCTGGGGTGACAATACCACATACAAACAGGCAAGCGGAATCGCCGGAAATGGGGTATCGCCTGACGGCTACGGCACCCCTACTCCTTCTTCACCTTTATCACCTCCACCCCCAACTCATGCACCATGCGATTCAACGCTGGTACTTCCCGCTCCCGGATCGCATTCCATTGGGCCAGTTCGGCATCTGTCAGACCGAAGAGCATGTTGCGCACCTCCACTGCCTGGTCGGTGGGCGGGTAGTCGCCTTCCGCGCTGAGTTCCATCAACATACCGAGTTTGTCGTTGAGGCGCACGGGGAAATTGAGCGGGTCCTGGCTGGAGCGGTTTTTTGTCTGGTACAAGGCCGTTTCCACCTGCATGGTCAGCGAGTCAATCAGTTTAACCTGGTCGCGGAGGGGCTTCCATCGCGCTTCGTCGGGCAGTCGTCCGGTAAGGCTTTTCATTTGTTCGCGCAGGTCGCGCATATCCCGGATGGCCGTGTGCATGTCTGAGAGTTTGTCGGCGCAGGACTTCACGAAGTCGAATTGTTGCTGAAAATCAGCGGGTGTTGCGGCGGAGCGCGGGTCAGCTACGACGCTGAAGGGTTGTTCCTGCGCGATACCGTTGACGCTGAGCCGCGCCCGGTAATCGCCCGGTACCACGCGCGGGCCAGCCAAGGCCGTAGACCACAGGATCAGGCCGTCGAATTTTTTGGCATTGGGATGGCGGAGATTCCATACGAAGCGGTTGCCGCCCGCTTTCAATTCGCTGAGTTTGTCTTCTTTGCTTTGATTGGAAAATGTGCGTATGGTTTTTCCCTGTGCGTCGAGGATGTCGAGTTTTACCGTGTCTTTTTCGCCGGGTTTGTCTTTCAGAAAAAAATGCAGCATTGCTCCACCGGGATGGTTGGTACCGGCGGTTTTGGAATTTTTGACCTGGCTGCCGCCCATGCGGTAGGAGGGCATGGGTTTGTACAGGTGAAAATTCCTGGTTTTCAGATTGTCGTTCAACTGATGCAGCACCGTCAGGTCGTCTATCATCCACAGGCTGCGACCCTGGGTGGCAGCGATGAGGTGGTCGTTTTTAACCGCCAGGTCGGTGATGGGCACGATGGGCAGGTTGAGTTGGAAGGGCTGCCAGTGGGCGCCGTCGTCGAAACTGACGTACATGCCTTCCTCCGTGCCGCAATAGAGCAGGCCCTGCCGTTTGGGGTCGGCGCGCAGCACGCGGGTGAAATGCTCAGGCGCGATGCCTTCTGTGATCGTTCGCCAGGTTTTTCCGTAGTCGGCAGTATGGAACAAATAGGGTTTGTAATCACCTGATTTATAAGATGTAGCGGCGAGATAGAGCCCTCCTTTGCGGAAGGGATCGGGTTCCACGCTGTTCACCATACACCACTTCGGCATGGCGGCGGGCGTCACATTTGACCAGTTTTTTCCGCCGTCGCGGCTGACGTGCACGAGCCCGTCGTCGCTGCCCGTCCACAACAAGTCCGCTTCGTAGGGCGATTCGCAGGCAGCGAAGATGGTGCAGTAGTATTCCACGCTTGTGTTGTCCTGCGTGATCGGGCCGCCCGACGATTTTTGGCGGCTTTTATCGTTGGTGGTGAGGTCGGGGCTGATGGTTTGCCAGCTCTGACCTTCGTTCGTGCTCACGTGCAGGTGGTTGGAGCAGGCGTAGAGTTTTTTCGGATTGTGGGGTGAAAAGAAAATGGGGTAATTCCACTGGAAGCGGTATTTGGCGTCTTCGGCGCCGTGGCCCATGTTGTCTTCGGGCCACACATTGACGGGGCGGGTCGCCTTGCGGCGGTGATCCACGCGGGTCAGCAGGCCGTGGTATTCGCCGCCGTACACGATCTCATTGTCGAGCGGGTCTACGGCGATGTGTCCCGATTCGCCGCCCGCGGTGGGTTCCCAGTCGCGCTCGGTGATGGCGTTGCCGTCGCTGCGGTGGCGGATGCGCACGGTGCTGTTGTCTTGTTGCGCCGCGTAGATGCGGTAGGGAAAGTCGTTGTCGGTCGTCACGCGGTAGAATTGCGCCGTAGGCTGGTTGTGGTAGGTGCTCCAGGTCACGCCGCCGTCGTAGCTGATCTGCGCGCCGCCGTCGTCACCGATGATGAGACGGCGGGGGTCATCGGGCGCCACCCAGAGGTCGTGGTGGTCGCCGTGGGGGGCGTATTTGGAAGTAAAGGTTTTGCCGCCATCCTTGGAGACGAAATAAGCGACGTTCACCACATACACCTTGTCTTCGTCTTTGCTGTCGGCGTAGATGCGGGTGTAATACCAGGCGCGCTGGCGCATGTTGCGCTCGTCGTTGAGTTTTGTCCATTTTTTGCCGCCGTCGTCGGAGCGGAACACGCCGCCGTTTTCGGCCTCGACGATGGCCCATACCCGCTGCGGGTTGGCGGGGGATACCGTCACGCCGATGATGCCGATGGTGTCTTTTTGCGGCAGCCCTTCGTTGCGCGTGAGCTCCGTCCAGGTATCGCCGCTGTCGGTGCTTTTCCAGAGTCCCGAGCCCTGGCCGCCGCTGCTGAGGCTGTAAGGGGTGCGGCGTACACGCCAGGTGCTGGCGTAGAGGATGCGCGGGTTGGTCGGGTCCATGCACAAATCCACCGCGCCCACGTCTTCATTCACGAAGAGCACACGCTCCCAGGTTTTTCCGCCGTCTTTCGAGCGGTACACGCCGCGTTCGGGCGATGCTTTGAACAGGTCGCCGAGCACGGCGGCATACACAAGGTCGTGATTGTCCGGATGCACACGCAGCCGCGGGATGTGGCGGCTGTTTTTCAGCCCCATTGATTTCCAGGTCTTTCCGGCGTCGTCGCTTTTCCAAACGCCCGTACCGTAACTCACGTTGCCGCGCACGGTCACTTCGCCGCCGCCCGCGTAGATCACGTTCGGGTCGGACGGCGCCACTTCCACGGCGCCGATGGAGCCGCCGAAAAAGCCGTCGGACATGTTTTCCCAGCTTCGGCCACCGTCGGTGGTGCGCCACACGCCGCCGCCTGTGCCGCCGAAATAGAACAGGTTGGGCTGACCCGCCACACCCGTCACAGCTGCCGAACGACCGCCGCGAAAGGGCCCGACACAGCGCCACTCGAGGGTGTTGTAGAGAGATTCTTCGAACGCCGGTTTAGGGGCAGGAATGGCGGTTGCGGGTTTGTTTTTTTGCGAAAATGCAGGCGAGGCGAAGTGTAAAGCCAGCAGCAAGAACAGGAGGGTACGCATAATGGAGATGTTTGGGGCGAAGAAAGGGAAAAATCCGGTTCGACAGTAGGATATGTCGCTGCTCTGAAGATTTTCCAGGTGTATTTTGCACAATTATCGCCCCAAATGTCAGGGTTATGAACCGGGGCTTGTATAAAACAAACCAGGGGGGTTGCTTTGCCTCAAGCCTGGTAGTCTTCCGGTATCATTCGCCAACCATTTCGTTTTCCATGAAAAATAGTTACATTCTGCCCGCTTGCTTTTTTCTTTTCGTTTCCGGGGCATTTGCCCAGACAGTAGGGCCGGATCCCGGTTTCGGGAACAACGGCCTGGTCATCACGGATATGGAAAAATTTCCTGGCAACGCTTTCAGCAGGGATCTGCTGCTCCAACCGGACGGCAAACTGATACTGGGAGGAGAAACCCCCGGCAATGATTTTGTCCTGCGCCGGTATCACCCGAATGGGACACCGGACGCCAGCTTTCAAACGGGGGAGTTTTTATACGGAAAAAATTACGGGCTCGGTTTTCAGGGAAGCGATAAGATACTTTTATATGATGGCGCATACTTGTACCGGTTGGATATTACCGGTGAGCGGGACAGTTCATTTGGTGACAACGGAGCAATCGCCCTGCCCTACACGACCGGCTTCGGTACCGGACTTAATCTGCAGTCCGACGGAAAGATTTTGGTGTGGGGCGCCGGCGTCGATGGCGATACTACCTATAATGATTTTTATATGGTGCGGGTAACGTCGGACGGCCAGGTAGATTCAACTTTCGCTGAAAATGGTTTATTTTGGTTCGATTACAGCGGCGATATAGATATTCCGTGGGCGGCCACGGTTCTGTCTGATGGAAAAATACTGTTAGGGGGTATTGCTTATTTACCGGGTTGGCGCGTATTGTTGCTCAGGCTTTACCCCGACGGCACGATAGATTCTACTTTCGGGACGAACGGGCATTTCACTTCAGGCTTTAAAGGGTCTGCCGAATTATACGGGATCGCTGTTCAGCAAGACAATAAAATCGTAATATCGGGATATACAAGAACTGGCAGTGTCAGCGAAGCCATCGTCGCAAGATTAAATCCGGAGGGTAAACTGGATAGCACTTTCGGAGATTTTGGCATCAGGTATTTCCCCCAACTCTATGAAGGTTACGAAATCGCTGTAAGGCCGGACAATAAAATTGTTTTTTGTGCTGTGAAAAAAAATCCGGTTAAAATTGCCGTCGTGCAACTGTTGGAAAACGGGCAGAACGATCCCGCCTTTGGCGACGGCGGGGAGTATTTTTTCTCACAGACAGGACTATTGTCGAGGTCGCTGGTATTTCCCGATACCCATAAAATTGTCGTATCCGGCACTCATGCTGATCCACCGTTTACAGGCGTGTTGGTGGGGCTGCTCACAAACCTTACCTTAGGTTCGGAAACATGGGGTAATACAGACCAACCGGCTGTATGGGCCTATCCGAACCCCGTATCGGATGTCGTTCAATTGCGTTTTCAACTTGAACAAAGAGAAATTCTGAATATCTCACTGTCCGACGCCAACGGCAGAGCCTTGACAACATTTTATTCCGAAAGCGACTTTGAAGCGGGCGAACATAAACTCAGCCTCAATATTCCTCCCGG
This sequence comes from Saprospiraceae bacterium, assembly GCA_019187225.1. Classification (GTDB taxonomy): domain Bacteria; phylum Bacteroidota; class Bacteroidia; order Chitinophagales; family Saprospiraceae; genus M3007. Next base: position 4,407 of record JABAQQ010000048.1, on the reverse strand, counting down.
CACTCCGCCCGGAACCTATTTTTTGCAGGTAAATGGCAAAGGGAAAGCAACTACGATTCAATTGATCAAACACTAAGACTTCCTCAAACGTCGCGCACATTCAGAATAAACCCTACCCGGAACACATTTTCGATGCTGATGCGCTCGTCGTGTTGCAGCAGTTTGCGCAGTTTGGAAATAAACACATCGAAGCTGCGGCCAAGAAAATAGTCGCGCTTGCCGTATATTTTTTCCACGGCGTCGTCGCGGCGGAGTATCTGGTTTTGGTGCAGACAGAGCAGGCGCAACACCTCCGCTTCGGTCTCCGTGAGCCGCCAGGCTTCGTTTTCGCGGCGGAGTTCCTGCCTTGAACAATCGAAGCAGTAAGAACCGATGGTAAAATGTTGCGGCGCCGGCTGCGTTTTTTCTGCGGTGTTCTCAGCCCTGCGGCGGAGCAGAACCTTGATGCGGCAGAGCAGTTCCTCCTCGTCGAACGGTTTGGTCATGTAGTCGTCGGCGCCCAATGCGAAGCCCCGGAGTTTGTCGTCTTTGAGCGAACGGGCCGAGAGAAAAAGAAAGGGAACGTCGGTATCGTGCGCTTTCAGATGGCCGGCACAGGTGAAGCCATCCATCCGGGGCATCATCACGTCGAGGATACACAGGTCGAAATGACCGCGTTGAAAAGCTGCCAGTCCGCTCTCGCCGTCGCGGCATAGTTTTACCTCAAAACCCTCGCTTTCGAGATATTCACTCAGCAGAAAGCCCAGGCTGAGGTCGTCTTCGACCAGCAAAATTTTGGAAGCATTGTTCATGGGACAGGTGAAAATGCGGGTAAAAACACTTCAAAACGACTGCCGCGCCGCTCTTCGCTGAATACGCGGACAAAGCCCCGGTGCATCTCGACCATACTTTTGACGTAGGCCAATCCCAGCCCGAAGCCTTTTTGTTCGTGCAGGTCGCCCCGGCTGGCGCGCTGGAATTTTTCAAAGATCAATTCCTTTTGCCCTGCAGGGATGCCGATGCCGTTGTCCTCTACGGTGACGAGAATGCCGCGCGGCTGTTCTTTGACTGAAATGCGCACTTCCGGCTGCTCCTTCGAATACTTGAGCGCATTATCCAGGAGATTCCGGAACACATTGGCGAGGTGAAGCCGGTCGCCCAGCACTTCGAGGTGTCCGGGTACTTCGCCGAGTTGAACCTTTGCCTGACGCTCGGAGATGACGATCTCCATGTCGTCGAGCACCGATTGCAGCAGGTCCTTCAGCGACAACCGTTCCTGTTGCAGCTTGTAATCGCCATTGTCGAGGCTGGCAAGGTGCAGCACCCGCTCGACTTCGTGGAGCAGCCGTGTGTTCTCGCGGCGCAGCACGCCGGCTAAGCGGTCGTCGTGCAATGAGGGATATTTTTTAGCGAGCATGTTCAGCGCCAGTCCCATATTGGTCAGCGGCGTGCGGAACTCATGCGCCATGTTGTTGAAAAAATCCACATTGGTTTGGAGCAGGCGTTTTTGTTTGCGGAGCGAGCGGTTGGCAAAAAGCAGCACTGCTGCTGTGAACAACAGGATCAGCACCGTAGCCAGCACCATAAAGGTCATCCTTCCGGTGATAAAAGCCTCTTTGTCGGGGAAAGTGACCGTCACGAAGGCGTTTTCCCCGTCGTTCCCCGGCAGGGTTACGGCGCATTGGTGCGCCGATCCGCACGGTTGTTTTTCCTCCGTCAGGCTCAACCGGAAGTCGAGATCAATCTGGTAAAAGTCGAGGGCCTGGCGCAAATCCGCCCGGAAAACGGAGTCGTTGGCCAGGTCATCCGGAAGCGTGTATCCTGTGACAGGTGATGATCCGGATGCAGTGGCGCCGTCCTGCTGGCAAAGAACGCCGCCGCCGTAATCTTCCACCACCGAGCAGAGCGCCATACACACCCGCTGGTTGAAGATCTCCTCCGACAAGTTGCGGGAGTGCCGCATCCACGATAGTTGGAACACCACCAATCCGACCATTGCCAGCACGGAGGCGATCGGGAGTGTCAAGAATTTGTTGCCCGGCCATTTCATGGTACAAAATTAAGGTGTCAGATTATCCCGTTTACAAATATAACAAGTCGGTAACAAGTGGGTAACACCGGGGTGACAGCAGGGTTTTTCAAGGGCCTCTACCTTTGCAGCATCAATCTTATCATTCACCAAATTTCGTTTTTTTCTTATGAAAAAGGTACTGTTCACCCTGTTTTTCTTCATCGGACTGGCAGCCGTTCAACTCTCCGCTCAAACCATCTGCGATCCGAACTGTCCGCCCAACCCCTCCTGCTGCAAGCCGAACCCCGCCTGCTGCATCGATGCGAAAGGCGCCGCTTCAGCCAACCAAAACACCAAGGCGGAAACGACCGTTTGCACCCCGGAACAATTGAAAAAATGCAGCCTGCCCGCCTCTTCCACAGGCGCGCCGGCAACGAGCGACAAACGCTCCGCTGTGGCTGTACGGCAGGAAGAAAAGTGATGCCGTGTGGCTGTTGGTTTTTAAGAATGTGAGTCATCCCGAATTTTCGGCGATGACTCATGTTTTTTATATTATATTGAAAATGAACATCCTAACTTAAGAGCGCATTGTTTTGAAAGCATTATAAACCGCCAGGTGAAAAATCGTCGCGTGGTCTTCCCGCGATAAATATTCGTAACGTATTTCTATATTTTTGTCTTTCAGGGCTTTAAATTTCCTGTACAGACGCCGGGCATCTTTTTTCATAATTTCTCCTTCTTTCCCGACTCCAATATAAATTCTGGTCTTTTGCGGCGATTGTGCGGGGGCGATTGCAGGTTGGACCGACAACAAAGATTCCTTATCCCACCACAAACTGGGGCTGATGATAATATAGTCACGGAACAACAGCGGTTTTTTGATCAGTATTTCTGTAGCCAAAAGACCACCCAATGATTGTCCGATAATAGTTTTGTGTCCGTTGGTTTTATAGTTCGCCTCTATGTAAGGCTGTAATTCTTTTTCCATGAATGCTATAAATTCCATGGACTTTCCCGTAGTCGGATACGATTTTTTATCCGCCTCTATGGTTGTCGGAAAGGTAAAATCCCTTCTCCTGTCCACATTGGCAATGCCGACGACGATAGATTTGGGTAATATATTGACCCAGGGAAAATTGCAGTATTGCACCAGGCCGGCGATGTGAATAAAATCCTCGTCGGCGGAGCCGTCCAACAAATAAATGACGGGGTAGGTGGCAGATGAATCGGGGGAATAACCCTCAGGCAAATATATATTTAAAACCCTTGTTTCTCCGAGTTCGATGGAATGGATCGAGGCAGTGACACCGAGTATAAATGGCTGGTTTTCACTTGGATTGATGCTTGCCTTTTTTTGAGCGAAGGCAGCACAGGTGCAAAAAGATAGCAGGGTATAAATGATTGAAATAGAGCGCATTTTTTGTTTTTGTGTTATGTGTCATTTTTTTTCGGAACGTCAGGCGTTGTTCGAAAACAACAATCCATTAGTTGAAAACATTGGCTGAACGATGTGCCTGGTGCAAAAGGAGCTTGTTGTCCGAACAAACATCCGGGTTAATTGTCAGACCTCCAAACGTTGCAAAACGCAAATAAAGGCGCGGCATTTGGTAGTATCAATTAGTCGCACTACTTTGCGACTTTCCACAGGAATTCCGGATGATAAGCTCTGAATGAATCCTGCCCGCTCGCGCGACGCAGAGGGACGGGTAATGCTTTTAGAGCCGATCAGCAGTTCAATTTAAAAACAACCCATGGCATTTATTGACACAGTATTGAAGCCACCGTCTTACGGATGGATGAACGATCAGGGAGAATTGATAAAACCCACTCCGCGGCAATTGTTTGCAGAGTTTTTTTCCCGCCTCAACATTTTCCAATCCAGAAAAAACTGGTTGTCCCTGTTTTCCTGGCTCAGTCTTTTACTCCTGACCCCCTTTTTCTTTTTATTCATATTCAAATTCTTTAGTTGGGGACTGCTGGCAGCCGGATTCGTTTACAGTATGATTTTTATGGGGACGCACGGCACGATCTGGTATCACCGGTATGGCACCCACAAGGCTTATGAATTTCGAAATAAATTCTGGAGGTTCATTACCCAAAATCTGGTCATCAAAATGGTGCCGGAAGAGACCTATGTGATCTCTCATCACGTGCACCATGTCAAATCGGACGAACCGGGCGATCCGTACAATGCGCAGGGTGGTTTTTTATATTGTTTCCTGGCTGACGTCAATCACCAGCCTATCGCGCAGGATCTGAATGAAAAAGACTACGCAGCCGTGGTGGGATTGTTATACCCGGCGGAAAGTGGTTTGCGAAAAGCCAGCATAATTTAACTTTGTAGGATGATTCACCTTGATGCTGACACGATTAAACGTCTTCGGGTGCTGCAACGCAAGCACAAGGACAAGCGCGTC
>JABAQQ010000034.1 GCA_019187225.1 Saprospiraceae bacterium | reverse complement strand
AAATCACCCCAATTGCAATTGCTCAACTGGCTATTAGCAACAACTGCCCCTGCGTTCTTATTTTCTTTTCCGAATTGTCAAAGAACTTCAATGACGTTTTCACCTGAAAAATGTGTACCCTTTCTAATAAATCACTACAAATCTGTCGGGGCGCTGCCCCTGCCTAAGTTTTTACCTAAAAATTTAAGCCTTTCGGCGACGATTACGTGTGTCTCTAATTCACAGGCCGAGCCAAGTGATATAACGAGGAAATGTACCAATTGAGCGTCCGTGCCTCTGCCACATCCTTCGGCGATATTCGCCGGGATGGATACCTCCGATTTTTTCATTATTGAAGTGTTGTGAGGATGAGAAATATAATTCCTGAGCTTCAGCGATCGAATAGTCCAACGTCCAACAGTCCACCAGTCCCTCTCACCTGATCTCCGGGTAATCCACCCGCGCCCGCAGCGCGTCGGCGAGTTGCTTCATTTTGGCGCGGGCAGTGGCGGTCATCGCCGGGAACAAGTCGGGGTTTTTCTCCAAACGCGCCACCGGAAGCGCGTAAAAGGTTGATTTTCCGCTTGCCGGCTTGTGGATGTAACGCCAGATGGGGATGATACCGGCATTGCTGACCGTGATCTTGGGCGAACCGCGTTGTTTCAGGAGATCTACCTGAAAAAGAATGCCGACGTCGGTATTCGGCTGCTGCTGGTTGGAGATAAAGTTGCCGAGCGAATACACGACAATGGCTTTTTTCACGGTACCGTCGGCCAGGGTGACGCTTTCCGTCCGGATGGGCTGTACCACGTGCGGGTGCGCACCGATGACCATGTCCGCCCCGTGGCGGATCAGGAATTTGGCCAGCCGCCGCTGCTCGTCGTTTTCCTTCAACTGGTATTCCAGACCCCAGTGCATCACGGCGATGATAAAGTGCGGTTTGCGGGCGCGGGCTTCGTGGAGGTCTTTTTTCATTTGCACGGTATCAATCAGGTTGACCACCGTGGGCGGGTCGGTCGGTACGCCATTGGTGCCGTAGGTGTAGTTCAGGAAAGCCAGTTTGAAGTTGTTTTTGTACATCATCAGCGGATAGGTGGCGCCCCGGTCGGTGGCGTTTTTGAACGTGCCCGTTTGATGAAAATCCAGTTCGCGCAGGGTATTGATCGTGCTGACCACGCCCGCGCCGCGGCTGTCGTTGGAGTGGTTGTTGGCCGTCACGAGGATGTCGAAACCCGCTTCTTTGAGCGCCGCAGCGAGGTCGTCGGGGCTGCGAAACATCGGATAACCATTATAGGGCGGTTTGCCGGGCAAGGTCAGTTCGAGGTTGCCGATGGCAAGGTCGGCGCGATCGAGGATGGGCTGCACGTATTTGAAACAGGGCGTGTAGTCGTATTTTTTACCCGCCACCACTTCGGCGCTTTTGATCTGCGGCGCGTGGCCCATGATATCGCCCGCGAAAATGAGGCGAAGGGTATCGGTCTGGGCAAAAAAACAAAGCGGCAAAAAGAGAAAAAAACTCGCGATAGCCAACTTGCGGCTTGCATCTCCTTTTTTCATATCGTGCTGTACGCAAGCGTCTGCCTTCCGCAAGAGGAAGCCGATTGCCGGGTTTTTCCATTTCATATTTTCCAATTTCCAAAATTTCAGGCAAAGTAAGCGCAATCTTCCCCAACTTTGAACCCTCAACTTTCCCATTCGGATGGCAAAAGGTTTTATTCAGACATTGATGGTGGTCGCCGCGTTTCTCATCGGCGGCTGGCTCACCTACCGTTATTTTGTTCCCCAAACCAAATCAACAGAAGACGCTACCGTCTTGCTGGAGAAAATTCAGGCCGTTGCCAAACTCATCACGGTGGAAGGCCAATTCTCCGAAATTTACAATTACAACGAATCGGACGGCTGGATGCTCAACTTGTGGGACAAAAAAGTGCTCGTCCGTGTGCGCGCCACCGTTTCTGCCGGTTACGATCTGGAAAGGTTGCAAATGGAAGCCGATCCGGCAACCAAAACCATCCGGATGAGCGCCCTCCCCGAACCTCAGATCCTGAGCATTGACCATACGCTGGACTACTACGATATCTCGGAAGGCTACTTTACTTCTTTTACACCGGAAGACTACAACCGCATCAACCAGCGCGCCAAAGACCTCATCCGCGAAAAAGCCATGGAAAGCAACCTGCTGCCCGCCGCCCGCGAACAAGCCGATAAAATACTCGGCATCATACAGTTCATGGTGGAAAGTGCGGGCTGGAAACTCGTCATCACTGATGAACCGGTGTATTTTGGAGAATAATGCCGCGTTTTGACACATTTGCCGGCGAGTCGCTCGTGGTTTGGTAACTTTGTCTATTTTTGGGGCGAAAAGAAACTGATTTCTCAAACCTGATTTTTTGCAAAAACTATGAAACAATTATTTGCCCTCGCGCTTTTTTTCATAACGACCCTGACCGCTCCAGCGCAGGAAGTCAAGGCGATGCCACCTTCCGGTAACATACCGTCCAATGATGCCGCCATCCGCGAAGCCACCGACAAACTCGTGGCGAAATATACCCTGAATGCCGATCAGGCGAAAGAAATGTACGCCATCCAGCAGCGCAAACAGCGCAACCTCGATGAAATCGCTTCGCTGCAAACAAGCAACCGCAGTCTCTACTTAGCCAAACTGGAAAGTCTGCAAAAAGGCACTTTAGCGGGCATCCGCCGCATCCTGCGCACCAAAGAACAGGTGGAGTTGTACAACAAAACGCAGACGGAAGTGCGCAACCAGCGCAGCATCAAGCGCAAGGAGCTGTCGGTCAAAAATTTGTCGAAAGAGGAACTGCAGGCGGCATTGCTGGAGATATACGCCGAGTAACGGGAGCTCTGACCAATTGCGTTTTTTGCCGTTTGCCCGCTACTTCGCATCTTTTTACCAAAACTTCACGCGCCTTTTCCCTGCTTGCCGCTAACTTGCGCCGACTGACAAAATTGATCATCTATCCAGCCCATTCGCCATGCTGATTTTCGCCGTGCGGCTCATTCTGGAAGAAAACGGGAAAATACTTTGTCTCCGTCAAACCAAAAAAAACGGAGGTCGCTACTCGCTCATCGGCGGCAACGTGGAGGAACATGAATTTGCCCGCGAAGCGCTCGCCCGCGAAGCTTCGGAAGAAGCCGGCATTCACGTGGAGCCGGAGGATTTGAGCCTCGTCCATGTGTTGCACCGTCACAAACTCAAAAAAGACGAAACTTTGATCGTCCTGTATTTCAAAGCGGCGCGGTTTCACGGCGAACCGGAATCGCTGGAACCGAAAAAATTCAAAGATGTCGCCTGGCTGCCCCTCAACAACCTTCCGGAAGACGTATCCAAACCCACGCTCCACGTGCTGCGCTGTATCCGGCAGGGTGAGATCTACTCCGAATTTCCGGCGCGCGGCAAAGTGCTGGCGTTCTGGGAGCAATTCGGCAACAAGTGGGCGGGGTTTTCTGATTTTTAAGTGCAGGGGGAATGGCTTTGAGCGGGGAGCGGGTAAAAAATTTTTTCAAATTTTTTACCCGCTCCCCGCTCAAAGCCATTTACAAAATAGAGGTTGAGGAAAAGGATTGTTCCACGCGGCCTACAGATTAAAAAAGACAGCTGCTCAACGAACGGCCAGAAAATCGTTCCTTCCAAACATTCTTCCCGGTCTTCCCGTTCTTTGCGCTGAACTGAACTGTTATGGATCTATTTTACCGCGAATTCGGGCAAGGCAGCCCCGTTATCATCCTGCATGGACTGTTCGGTTTTTCCGACAACTGGCAAACCATCGCCAAAGGGCTGGCGGAAAACCACCTGGTCGTAACGCCCGACCTGCGCAACCACGGACGCTCGCCGCATGTGCCCGGCCATACCTATTGCGAAATGGCCGAGGACATGAAAGCCTTTATGGAAGCCCACTGGATGTTCTCCGCAGCGCTTGTCGGCCACAGCATGGGCGGCAAAACAGCCATGCAACTCGCCCTCTCCCACCCCGACCTCGTGGAACGCCTCGTAGTGGTGGACATCGCTCCCGGCCATGCTGAAGACAACCATTCTTATATATTTGACGCCTTGCTCAGCATGGATTTGTCGAAAATGAAAACCCGGCAGGAAGCCGAAGCGTATCTTTCGGAAAGAATCAGTGAACCCGGTACGCGACAGTTTTTGCTCAAAAACATTACCCGTGAGGACGACGGCACGTTCACCTGGAAAATGAACCTGCCCGTTTTGAAACAACATTTCGACGACATCCTCGCACCCGTGGAAGGCAACGAACCGTACCACAAACCCGTGCTTTTTGTGCGCGGCAGCCGCTCCGGGTATATCAAAGACAGCGATTTTCCGTTAATCAAATCCCTGTTCCCGCAAGCGGAGATCGTGACAGTGGAAGGCGCGGGACACTGGGTGCATGCGGACAAACCGGCGGAACTGCTGGCTATTTTGAAAAAATTTTTAAACCCCTGATTCAACAACTGAAGTCGGACAATTACCGACGGATAAAAACTTCTGAATTTCAAGAAATTATGAGTCATAAACACAAATTTCTCACGCTCTCTCTCGTCACCCTCTCCCTTTTCTCCCTCTCACCTTTCTCACACGGCCAGGGCAAGTATTTCGACATCGCTAAAAACCTCGAGATCTTCGCCAACGCTTACAAAGAGGTGAACCATTCGTACGTGGACGAACTCGATCCCAGTAAAGTGATGCGGGCCGGCCTCGACGCCATGCTCGGCGGCCTCGACCCCTATACCAATTATATTTCCGAAACGGACATCGAGGGCTACCGCATCCAGACCGACGGCAAATACAATGGCATCGGCGCGGAAGGCAAACAAATGGGCGATTACGTGGTCATCACGGAGATCTATGAAAAAAGCCCTGCTCACAAAGCCGGCCTGAAAGTAGGCGATGCCATCCTCGCGGTGGACGGTCAAAGCGCCAAAGGCAAAAACGAGAGCCAGGTGCTCGACTTTTTACGCGGTTTTCCCGGCACGAAAGCCGACCTGCAGATTCGCCGGCCCGGCGAAAGTAAAGAACTCAAGATCACCCTCGAACGCGAAGAAGTAGAAATACCCAACGTGCCGCACTTCGGCATTGTAGCCGAGAACATCGGCTATGCCAACCTCACGACCTATACCCGGGAAGCGGCAGCCAACGTGGCCAAGGCGCTGGAAGACCTGAAAAAGAAACACCCCGATCTGAAAGGCTTCATCCTCGATCTGCGCGGCAATGGTGGCGGTCTGCTCAACGAAGCCGTCAACCTCGTCAACGTGTTCGTACCGCGCGGCGAATTCGTCGTCAGCACCAAAGGCAAGGTGGCAGAATGGGACAACCTGTTCCGCACCGTCAACAACCCGACGGACGAAAACATCGCAGTGGTAGTGTTGATAGACAAATGGAGTGCCTCGGCCAGCGAAGTCACTTCCGGCGCCCTGCAGGACCTCGACCGCGCGGTCATCATGGGCCAGCGCAGCTACGGGAAGGGCCTCGTGCAGAACATGAAAGACATTGGCTACAACGCGAAAGTGAAACTCACCACTGCCAAATACTACAGCCCTTCGGGGCGGTGTATCCAGGCTGTGCGCTATAAAAACGGCGAACCGGTAGATATTCCCGAATCGGAGCGCGCCCAGTTCAAAACCCGCAACGGGCGCCTCGTGTACGACGGCGGCGGCATCAAACCCGATGTGGTATTGCCCCACGACACCGCTACCGGCGTGGTGAAAGCTTTGCTCGACCAGCACATCATTTTCGATTACGTGACACAATTCGCGCTCCGGCATAAGAGCATTGATTCTGTGGAAGTATTCTCGTTCACCGACTGGGACGACTTCAGCCGTTTCGTACAAAGCAAAAATTTCGATTACGAAACGACGACCGAAAAGAAACTAAAGGAATTGACCACCATTGCCGCGAGCGAAAACCTGTCCCTTGCTACCGACATTCAGGCGCTGGAAGCCAAGATCAAAGCCGAGAAAAAAAGCGAACTGGCCAAAAACAAGGCCCGCATTTTGCACGAAATCGAACAGGAGATTGTGGGGCGTTACTATTTCCAGCGGGGCAAAGTCCGCAAAAACCTCAAAAACGACCCTGAAATAGAGGAAGCCGTCAAATTGCTCAACGACCCGGAGCGATACAAAGCGATCCTGGCGGGGAAATAATTTGGTTGTTGGTTGTTGGTTGTTGGTTCTTGGTTCCTGGTTCCTGGTTATTGGTTATTGGTTCCTGGTTCTTGGTTATTAGTTCCTGGTTGTCGTATCGCACGCAGTGAACAACCGATAACTAATAACCAGCAACCAAGAACCAGCAACCAACAACCAACAACCAGGAACCAACTAGCCGACCCGTGTTAAGATTTTCCAAAAACGGCCTTCATTTAAAAATCGTGACTTACTTTTGAAGCCGCTTTTGGAAACAAATAATTTCGTTCACTCGCAAAACTTTTCTGACACTCATGAAAAAAGCGATTTTTTTACTGTCTTTCTTTTTCGCCCTCGGCATCGCTACTGCCAACGCACAGTCCTGTCACAGCGCCGCCGCCACCAAATCCTGCTGCGCATCCAAAGCCTCGAAGGCAGCATCCTCTGATGCTTCCATCGAAAAACGCCAGGCTGAAGACGGCACGGTTTCCTATGTACGCAAAGAAACCGACGCTCAGGGCAATGTGAAATTTGTGAGCGTTCAGTACGACGAAAGCACCAACACTTTCGTGAACGCAGCTCCGAAATCGGCCACCATCGCTGAAGAAGACAAAGCCACTGCTACGAAAAAAGCCGCTGCCTGCTCACCCTCCGAGAAAAAGGCGTGCGCCGGCGCTGCCGGTTCGGGCAAAGCGTGCTGCGCATCAAAGGCAGCTAAGGCTTCTACCACCGCCGCTCCCGAACAAAAGTAATGAACGACTGATTTTCAATCTGTTCGATACATGATCGCCCTGTCCGGAACTCCGGGCAGGGCGATATTTTTTATCCGTGAAAAAAATGTGGAAAAATATTTCTGCAAAAATGCTACAACATTTGACAGAATTTCCCGTTATTTGTCCTAGTTTTCATTTGGTTTTTTGGGGTTTATTAGCCGTCGATGCGCAAGCATCGGCGGCTTTTTCATTTACGGAGCTTGTGCACAACTGCTTTAAACGCTCATATTATCGTATTTTTATTTTCATTAAAAATTGATTGACAGCCTGGTAAATGCGCGAAGCCCATTTCCACCCATTTGCACCGCATCCCAGGGGCCGCCGGTTTCGTTGTTGAATGCCCATTCCGACGCTGCCGGTACGTAACCGAGATCGGGGTGTATATTCGCGAAATTGTCCACGCCGACATTGAGCGAGACGTTTTGGTTGAACTTCCAGCCGGCGTAAAGATCGGGCACGATTTTCCCCCCATAGACGTATTCATCCGGTACGTGACGCTGCCCGTCGTCGGTTGGCACCATAGGATCTATGCCGAGGCCGTCTTCTCCATAGCCAAGCAGGGTGACTTCTCCGAAATACGTGAGTCGTGTGCCGAGGGTGAAGTTACCCACACCGTATTCGAGCGTCACAGCCATTTTTACCGGCGGCGCCGAGGCGAGAATGAAAGTCTGTTCGCGGTCGCTCAAAAAGGTCGCCGCATTACCGGCCAACAGGCTGGGCACGTTGATCTTGTCAATCGTCATATCCTGGAAATTAGCCGTCAGGAGGCCCCGGAAGTGGCTGTTGGTCATGCGTTTGTTGTAGTCTACCACAATGTCAACTCCTTTGTTGGTAGTGTTGACAGCGTTGGCGAAGAATTGAGCGAGGCTCACATTTAACGCTTTCAAAGCGCCGGTGAAGTTCGGATTGAGCGAAGCGTCATCGGCGCTGAACTGGCCGGAAAGCACCACGCGGTCTTTTACCTGCACCCAATAGCCGTCCACAGTGACCGCCAGTTCTCTGACCGGTTTCCACGAGAAGCCGATGCTGGCATTCACCGATTTTTCCTCTGTCAGTTCCGGAATTCCCGCGGCTTTTGTGATGGAGCTGTAGTTCGGGGCGATTTTCACTTCAGCGATTTGTCCGCCCTGCACCGTCGTGAAGCTGCTGCTGAAATTGATCTGCTGCAAGGAGGGCGCCCGAAAGCCGGTGCTCGCCGAAGCGCGTAGATTGAAGTTGTCGGCCACCTTGAAGCGGCTCGCAATTTTGCCGTTGATCGTAAAACCGAAGTCGCTGTAGTTTTCCATCCGGACTGCAGCGCCCACCAGAAATTTGTCGGTAATATCCAGTTCCGCATCGCCATAGAGACCTGCGCAGGAACGGTTGGCGTCCACTTCATCGGCCGGTTGGTAGCCGGGAAAACCTTGTGATCCGGAGGCTTTCAGCGTGTCATAATTCGCGTAAGAAGCCTCTTCACCCGCAAACAATTGGTAGTTTTCATAGCGAAACTCACCGCCGAAGGCGATGTTGAGACCGCTCAGAACGTAAGGGTGGAATTTGGTGAAATTCAGGTTGGTCGTGTTTTGCAAAAACTTGAAACCACCGTCATCAAAGTGCGTTTGACCGGCGCCTAAACCCGCGTTGAAAGTTTTATCGCCAAAAAAATGAAAATCATTGTAGCCGCTCGTGTTGCTCAGGTCCCAGCCCCAATCTTCACCGAAAGTGCCATCTATGCCCGCTGCGAACGAGACATCCTGTATTTCCGTCTGGATGTGCGGGTTGAAATAGAATTCGCCGGAAGAATCCTGTTTGATGATCCCAGGGACTTCAATGAGGTCGCCGCCATCGGTCGGGAAACGGTCGGGGCGCGCCGAGAAGGTACGTGTGAAAGCGTAAGCATCCGACTCTTTCCGGTTATAACCGCCGAATGTGTAAAATGTCAACCGGTCATTCTCTTTGAGGGGGACTTCGGCATTGAACATTCCACCGAAACTCTGCATGGAAGCGTCGCCATGCGCCCGGCGGACATAGTTATCCGGTAGTTTCCCGTCCAATTCCTGGCGGAACGTCTTGCCCTGGTTGGCGTAGTTCAAGGTAAGGTTGAGAAAACCGCCGCGACCGCCCAGGGGGATGCCGTAATTGGCGCCGACGTTGTAAAGCAGCCCGTCGAGTTTTTTACCGTCTTCGATCTCGTAAAAGTTGTCCGGGTTGCCATCAAAAGAAGGGTTGTATTTTTTGTCGTAATAACCCGACACCCCGAAATCGGCGCTGAATTGGCGCACATTTTTTTTCAAAATGATATTCATCACCCCCGCGATGGCGTCGGAGCCGTACTGGGCGGAAGCGCCGTCGCGCAGGATTTCCACGCGGTCAATGGCTTGCACCGGAATGGCACTCAGGTCGGTGCCCGAGTTGCCGCGCCCGCGTGTGCCGAACACCGAAACGAACGCCGTCTGGTGGCGGCGTTTGCCATTCACCAGCACCAGCGTCTGGTCGGGGCCGAGGCCGCGCAGCGTAGCCAGATCAATGTGGTCGGCGCCGTCGGAACCGCTTTGTTTGTTGTAATTGAACGAGGGCGCCGTATAGTTGAGCAGCGACGTCACGTCGGCCCGGGCAGTAGTGAGTGTCACGGCGCCGACGTTGATCACATCCACCGGCACCGGCGTTTCGGTCTGGGTGCGGTTGGCGCGCCGCGAGCCGACGATGACGATCTGGTCGAGCAGATTCTCGTCCTGTTCCATGGCGATGTTGAGCTCGGAGCGCCCGTCGGTGACGACTTCCTGCGTGGCGTAGCCGGTATAGGAAAACACGATGACCGCATCCGCACGGCTGTAATTCAGGGTAAACGCGCCGTCGGCGCCGGAGACAGTGCCATTGGAGGTGCCGCGTTCGGTAATGGTGACGCCGACCAGCGCCTCGCCGTTTGCGTCGGTGACCTTGCCTTTCAGGGTGATCTGGGCACTGGCATTGCCCAGCGCTGCCAGGAAGAAAAAGAGGAAAAAGAGTTGCTTCATACGAATAAGGTGGGTTGAGTGAAAGTGATGGGTGGAGCGGAATCGGAAGGGGAGATGTGGCGAAGTTAAGCGGGGTTTTGATTTTTGTACTGCGCAGAGACCAGTTTTGTTAACGGCGCAGAAAATTCCTAACTTGCTCGTACTCAGTTGGCCGGGACGTTTTTTTTTGGAGCGCTGTTGGGTTCTATGTTCATTTACCCTAAGTAAGACAGAAATCTTTTTCGTCCAAATGAAATCTGGCGTTATTAATTTTGTACACTATACTTGCCTGCTCGTCCCAATATGAGAACTTTTTGGCTCCAACATTTTGTACCCTTTGCCGCCCTGATAGCGGCATGTTTGTTGACTGCTCTGCCCGTTGCGGCGCAACAACAACTCAAAATTAAAAACGGCTGCGCTTACAAGACGGCTGCTGAAGAAGCCACACTATATACCTTCGAACCTTCCGACGAAGCCCGGCGCATCGTCGGCGAGATATGCAATGTGCTGGCCGTGAGCCAGAACTTCGATCTCCGCGCTGCCAGTGTGGACAACGCTCTCGCCACCACGGAAGGCAAGCGCCGCATCATCCTGTACAGCACCGTTTTTCTAAAAAAATTCAGCGAAGATGCCCGCACCCGCTGGGCGGCCTACTCCGTGCTGGCACACGAGATCGGCCACCATTTTAATGGCCACGACTTCGCGGAATCTAGCTCCGCCAAACGCAAACAATGGGAACTCGAAGCCGACCGCTTCGCCGGCTCGGCACTGCGACTGCTCGGCGCCACACTCGACGAAGCCAAAGCGGGCGTGGAAACCTTTACCCTCGACGCCGAGCAGCAATACCACCCCTCGGGTCGGGCGCGGAGTGAAGCAATCGCTTCGGGATGGACACAAAAGCAGGAACTGCTTGAAAAAATGGGCACAGGCAGCAATGTCAACCCCGATACCGGTCTGCTCCGCGAGCGTGACACCGACGCCGACGGTATCCCCGACAAAAACGACGCCTGCCCCGAGGAGTATGGACGCGCCCTCACGGCAGGCTGCCCCGATGCCGACGAAGACGGCGTGCCCGACCGCGACGACGCATGTCGCTACCGCAAAGGCCCTGCCTCCTGGAAAGGCTGCCCTGACAGTGACGGCGACGGGCTGCCCGACCACGAAGACCAGTGTCCCGACAAGGCAGGTTATGCTAGAGACAAGGGCTGTCCATATGCCGACCGCGACAGCGATGCTGTTCCAGATCGTGTTGACAGATGTCCGGACATACTTGGTTTGATGCAATATCAGGGCTGCCCCGACACAGATGGCGATGGAATACCTGATCCGGACGATAAATGTCCAAGCATAAAGGGCGATCCATTATATAATGGTTGTCAGAACATCGTTGTCCATCCTGACAGTATGATATTTGTCAAAGGAGGAACTTTCATTATGGGCTGTAAAGATGGTCGTGATAAAGAGTGTAGAGATGATGAGAAGCCAGCCCATAGCGTCACAGTAAGCGATTTTTACATCTCCAAGTATGAGGTGACAGTTCGCGAGTTTAAAGCATTTATTAACAGTGTAAACTATAAAACTGACGCGGATAATGAAGGTTGGAGCTACGTCAGCACAGGTGGCGGTTGGGAAAAAAGAAATGGTGTTAATTGGCGTTGTGACATCAAAGGTGATATTCGGCCGGAAAGCGATTATAATCATCCGGTGATACATGTCAGTTGGAACGATGCCTTCGAGTATTGCAAGTGGCTTAGTCAAAAAACAGGTAATAATTACAGGCTCCCCACTGAAATCGAATGGGAGTATGCAGCGAGAGGCGGGGAAAAGTCTAAAGGTTATGCTTATTCTGGCAGTAACAATATTAGTGAAATATCGTGGCATATCAATAATGCTGATTTTAAGACTCATGCTGTCGGAACTAAAAAGGGTAACGAATTAGACATCCAAGACATGAGTGGCAATGTTAGGGAATGGTGTAATGATGACTGGAATGGTGACTACAACGGTAATCCTGCCGACACCCGCATATGGTCAGAAAACTCCCGAGTTATACGCGGCGGCGGTTTTGAAGATTTTGCGCAGTTTTGTCGTGTATCATACCGTCAAAACGGCGGAGCAAGCAACCGCGTTGGCAATCTTGGGTTCCGAATTGTACTCAAATGAGTTTTTCCGCCGTGCCTAGTGTTTTCTCCGTAGCCTGGCGTCCGGCTGGCGCGAGACTCTGTCTCGTGTCGGCTATCATCGCGTCTCCGACGCCTATTGTCAAAGACAATGGGATAATAGTCTTGGTCAGCCGGAGTAAAAAAATTCCGCCCCCACCCTCAAAAACCATACTTTTACCCTCCAATTACAACCTTTGCCTAATCGGAGCCAACCCGTTGCTGCTTATGAAATTTTGCTAC
>JABAQQ010000055.1 GCA_019187225.1 Saprospiraceae bacterium | reverse complement strand
GACGCGCTTGTCCTTGTGCTTGCGTTGCAGCACCCGAAGACGTTTAATCGTGTCAGCATCAAGGTGAATCATCCTACAAAGTTAAATTATGCTGGCTTTTCGCAAACCACTTTCCGCCGGGTATAAAAAAGTCCATCTATGAATATCATAAAATTTCGGTTGCTCCCATTGCTTATAAGTCATATCGTTATTATTACCTTGTCAACTTGTAGTATTAACGGTTCATTTCAAGGCTTATATAGCTATTATGACAAGACCGTTAAAATATCTCCCACCTTAATAAAAAAACCACAAGGTTCAGTCTGTGCTCTTTTGCAGTCAGATTCCGCAATAATTTATTCAATTAATGGAAAGGAATTGAAGCCTTGCATAGAACAGTTTGAAAAATCCATCGTTTACATATGGAGACCAAAGTGCCATAGTTCAATTTGCATTTCCCCAATAAACATGCAAGAATATTGCAACAAAAATCGTATCGAATTATTTATCATAGCAGAGTATTATGATTATAGCAATATGATTTTAAATCCTCCAATAAAAAGGCCGATTTTTGGTATAGACTGCGATTATTATTCAACCAATTTAACCAAAAAGTATATATCCAAGTTTCTAATCGATCTGACCGGGGAAGAAATAACGGAAGAGAGTAATTATTTTTATTTATTTGGCAATGGCTGTTTGATCGACAAGTCAAAAAGTTTGGAAGATTTAAATATTTGATGTTGGGTTTCGTCATCAGGTTCACTTAAATCAACACGATGCGCAGGCGGCGCTCCAGCGGGTGTTCGAATAGGGCAGTTTGGGAACAAAAAGTCGTGTCAAATACTTCATTTTCAACGTTATGTAGATCCAGCCAGGCAGAGAGGTACAGCAACCCGAGGGCGGGTAAGGCTTCATGATCGCCTGCTCTTTCGGGTCTTCGCGGAGGAAATAGCCGTGGGTGAAGAGGACGTTCATAGCAGTGGGCAGTGGCAGTGGCAGTTGCAGTTGCAGTAGCAAAGGTCTTATTTGTCTGGCATCCAGGAGTTATTTAACGCGCTGCATTTCAGTTTTTTAACCATACTATAAAGGCTCCTGTTTTTTTTCGGACAGGAATGTGATTTGCTCGTTATTTGCTCCATAGCAGACAAAACGATTCTTCTGGCCGGATGTTTGTCGAAATTTGCGCAACAACTGCAATATTCTCATCAACCAAACAATCTTCCCTGCCATGTCCTCTTTCACGCTTCGCGGACTTTTACCTGCCGCATTATGCCTGATTTCCACCACACTGTTCGGTCAGGTTACCTTTCAAAAGGCTTTCAGCGATGCGGATGCCCGTTGGGCCGAAGCTATCGACGTTGTCCCTGCATCCGGCGGTTATATTGTAGCGGGCAATGTATCCACGTTCGACTTCGACTATAAGCCTTTTCTGATGAAGATCAGTGAGGATGGTAGCCTGATATGGCATAAGTATTATGCAATCGGAGAAGAAGAAACCTATTTTAACAAAGTCATCGCAGCGAACGACGGCGGTTTTTTGGCGGTTGGTACTGCACGGGATTTTAATGGAGAGATCTTGTTGGTCAAGACCGATACGGAGGGCACACTTCAATGGCAAAAAATAATACCCAGTTATACAACCAACCGGAGAAATGGAGGGCGTTGGATATACCCTGTTGCCGATGGATACATTATTTCCGGGGGGTCTCATAAAAACGACGATCATGCTGTGTTGGTCAAGATTGACAACCAGGGGCAGACCGTCTGGTCGAAACGTTATTCCTTTTACTGGGGCGACAATCCCGTGATAAATGCCGCTTTCGTCAGTGGCGATACTATTTTTGCCACGGGCTCGAAGGACAGTGTCGCGTTGTTCAGCCGGTTCGATGCGAACGGCAATCCGTTATCCGCGCTCATGTTGAAAGGAACAGGGGATCACTGGAAACCGCTATCCTATATGGCGCCGGCGCCGAACGGCGATTTGCTGCTGGCTGGTAATACCGTCGTCCCGGATACATCTGTTCCGTCGGGCCAGGCCAACGGTCAGTGGGTTTGCCGCATCAGCAGAACGGGCGAACTGCGCTGGTCAAAAACCTATTCCAATGTTGGTCACGGACGCATTTCCCCATTGTCTGACGGCAACTTTTTATTGACGCCTTTTTATCTGCATTACCAATTATTTCTGGACATTAATCCAACTCTGATGAAAATCAATGGCGACGGCGAGGTGCTATGGTCGTATCAGTACGGTATAAAAGGCTCAGATGCTTTTCAGGCGGCTATTGAAACCCCCGATGGCGGCATTCTCGCCGTCGGTGCGGTACGCCTGCCGGATAATCCATTGAATCAAAGCAGTATTTTGGTGGTCAGGACCGACGCCAACGGTTTGATCGCCGAATGTTGTACGCAGCCCGTCAGTACAATGGCGGTTCCATATCCCGTAGAACTCTCTGCTGCGACTATGAACCAAACCACTTTTGATAACGCCATCAATTATGGCGCTCCTGGAGAAGACGGTAGCTTGAGCACTTTGGATTATTGCCCGCCGCTTTCCCGGAACGTCGAGGTGTCTCTTTGCCCGGGCGATTCCATCGTCATCGACGGAATATCTTATACCGGGGCCGGGCAGGTATCCAGCACCGTACCGGGGCCGAAATGCGACACCAATTTCGTCTATAATATTAAAACGAATATCAATCCAACGTTTGAAAAAACCATCGTCTTTTGCCCGGGCGACACCGTTTTCCTCCACGGCAATACTTATACGCAACCTGTTGCATTCACCCAAGCCATCCCTTCTGCAACGGGTCACTGCGACACGCTGGTGAACTACACGCTGGAATACGAACTGCTCGACCCCAATAGCGTCCTCCAACTGAACTGCCCGGCCGATATTACTGTGCCCGCTGCTGCCGGAAACGGTCCGGTCGCCATCCACTACAATGAACCGTCTGCTTCGTCAGATTGCCTGTGTCCAGATATCGCTTTGGTCAGGACCAGCGGCGGGGCGAGCGGGAGCAACTTCCCCGCAGGGCTCAATACCGTCTGTTATCGCGCCGAAGATGCTTGCGGGCAAGTAAAAACCTGCTGTTTCACCATCAGCGTAGAAGCGGAAGAGACAGCCTGCGATGTAAAAAACAATGGCTGCATCCGATTTGAATTGTTGCAGGTCAACCGGGATGCAGCACAAAACTGGGTCTATTATGTTCGAGTCACCAACAACTGTGCTGATGCCGTGAATTACGTCTATCTGCAGGTGCCGGACGGCTTGCAAGCGGTCGGGCCGGCCAATAACGATGTTTACACTACACTCGATGGCAACGCTTATACCGTACGCAATCCTAACTTTTCACCTTTCTACTCAGTCCGTTACAAAGCCGGCACATCGAATCTCTCGGGCGGTCAATCGGATGTATTCCGCTATGTTTTACCCGCTCAGGCCGATGTTGATTTTATCCATGTTGCGGTGCGTCTGGCTTCAGGCACTCTGGTCGGGACGCATCTCAATACTTTCTCCTGTCCCATTGGCACAGAACCCTCGTCGAAGGCCGAAGCTGGCGAACGCAGCATCAGCGAAACTTCCGGCCCCCTGATCCTGTACCCCAACCCGCTGTCATCCGATCAATTGCTGACCCTTCGCGGAGCCCATGTTGAAGGGAGTACTTTTCTACTCGAGGATTTGACCGGGCGGGTCTTGCTGGAAACAGCGATATCGGACAATCAGATTTTTCTGGGAAATGCCGGTTTGCCTACCGGGATTTATTTTTTCAAAATTCTGAAAAACAGCCAATCCATCGGCAGTGGAAAAATAGCGGTGATGAAATAACCCGGGCTGCAAGCGGATGTAACCATCCGGCGCATCGCGCCCGGCGTGTGTGCTGTAAAAAGAGGCTGTCTCATAAGTTGCGTTCATCGGTAGCGCGGCGTTTACGCCGCGCCGTTCAAGGGCGTTTACGCCCGAATTTTATTCGAATACGGCCATAAATGGCCTTCAACAGGGCGGCGTGAACGCCGCACCACCAATTATGGGACACCCTCAAAACGTGCGCGTACGGCGGGAACGATGGATAATGAGTTAATGCCTATACCGGGCTTTTTCAAAACAAATCAAAAAATGGTCGGAAGCAGGGGCCAACCATGCGGGTGCGCCGTTTTTTTCCAAAAAATTCAAAAGACCGAGCAGTCGCGGGCGTTTTTCAAAAAAAGGATTCAAATACGACGGCGGCAGCCAAAAACCGACAGGTAAAACCCGTTTCACCTGAAAATCAGGAAAGTGCCGCCGGATTTCAACCGGCGAATAGTACCACGTCGGCACGGTCGTTTTTTCGTCCAATCGGGCTTGTACCGGCTTCCGGCTCCATCGGCGAAAAGCTTCGCGCGGTTTTATTTTCAATAAGAAATACAGCGTTTCCCACCAGCAGAAGCGGCTCATGGCGACGGCAACAAAAAGCCCGCCAGGCGCTACAAGTTTTTGCAAGTCGAGCGATAGTTTCTTCAATTCCTCCGGCGGCACACAGTTCAGTCCGCCAAAATTGGAAAAAACGAGATCGAAAGGCCCTTCTAATTTCCCGACTTCTGCAAAACTGCACGTCTGTGTTCGTATACGCTCGCCGACGCCTGCCTGTCTCGCTTTCTCCGCCGTCAGCGCCACCATTTCCGGGGAAATGTCCGTCGCCAACACGTTATAACCTTGTTTGGCCAGCCATACGGCATCTTCGCCGGTGCCGCAATTGAGTTCCAGCGCTGTACCGGCGGCTTTAGCCGTCGACTCACGGCGGCTAAAGCCGCCGGTACGGGTCAGCAATGCCCACACCCGCTCGCGCAGCAAGCGCCCCACTGCCGTACCCGTAAACGACTTGTCGTAATCGCGGGCAACGGTATCGAAAAATGCAAGGTTTTCACGAATTTGCATACAACTTTTCGTAGCGTTGGTTAAACTCCTGAATGAGAAATTCCATGTAATCGAAAGTGGCTTGGGCCCGTCTTCGAGCGTTTCGGATAGGCGCAGGCCGGTTGGCCCGGATAGCCAGTGCCGTTTCCAGAATGTCACCGTACCAATCTGAAAATTGATTCAGACAATATTCGCCCGCTCCCGTTTTGGAAGTGATGCCTCCGGTTTCGAGCGTGTACCATTGACGGGAAACCCCCAGAACTCCCCATTCGGTTTTTTGCGAAAACCCTAAGAGCAGGAGTTTTTCCAGCCCGAACCGGCGGTGTCTGGCCATCCAATTGACCCAATAAGCGTTCAGATTTCGCTTCATTTCCATCCGCAGATCATTTGCCGATACCTCGTAAGGAAAAACTTTCGGATGCGGGCCGCGCAATACAATGGCATTGTTTTTTAGTTGATACCATGTGATCAAATTGTTCTCATGCAAATTTTCAGGCGATGGTTTTCCGTTTTGAAAACAAATACATTTACGGTTTCCCCTGACGGACGCTGGTATGTTTGCTCCATGAACATAAAGGCCGTTCATGTCCGTTTGTAAAAAACGCCACCTCGTTTTGCGGTGAATCGCGACTAATTTCTCAATGTCCAGTGGAGTCGGAAGCCTCGTCGTGACGGCCACGAAATCAATATCGCTTTTGTACGGGCGAAAATCTGCCAAAGAAAGCGAGCCATAGATATAAAAACCTTCGAGGAAGCCCGGCAAAGTGGCATCTATCCCCTGAAAATAATAATCGAGCACTTTTTCGGCGGAAGGAGGAAGGGAAAAATTCATCTTGCAGTTTGGAATGGCATGGCGTCAGGGTTGATTTGCTCCAGCCTTTTCAAACGCCAGGCGTCCAGCCATGCGGCCGGGGCGTAATAGAGTAACCTGGCAGCGCGTATCGCATCCGGTTTTCCAAACTCCCATATTTTGCGCCATGCTTCCAATCCCTGCTGCAGCCGGAACCGCTTGTGTACCAACCGGTGCAGGCGGCGGTAAAACGCAGGCGGGTAGGTAGCCGGATACATCATCGCCAGGTCGTCGGAGACCGTCCAGTTTTGTTTCTCGCCGAGCAGGTTTTTCACCTTTTCGTGGAATTTTGTGCCGGGCAGCGGATACGAAACCGAGACGCCGATGTCGTGGGGCATGAGCTCTTCCACCATGTTCAAGGTAGCTTCTATGTCTTCTTTCGTTTCGCCCAGATAACCGAATTGTAGAAAAAAACAAACCTCTATCCCCTTCTTTTTCAACAACTTGGTCGCTTCGCGAATTTCTTCCACCGTCGTGCCCTTGTCCATAGCATCGAGGATTTTCTGCGAGCCACTCTCGGCGCCGACCCACACCTGGCGCAAGCCGGAGGCCGCCAGCGCGTCTATGGTATCTTCTTTCAGCAGCAGGTCCACGCGGCTTTGGATTTTGTATTGAAACTTCAGATTTTTCTCCCGAACAATGTCGCGAAAACGCTGCACCCAGCCGGGCTTCAGGCCAAAAATATCGTCGGCCATCCAGAAATGCCGGACGCCGTGCCGCCCGATGAGCATTTCGATCTCGGCAGCCACGCGCTCCGGGCTGCGCGAGTTGTAGCGGTTGCCGTAAATCGGCTTGGCGCACCAGTTGCACTTGAACGGGCAACCGCGCGTGGTGGCGAGGTTGAGGCAAAAATAGCCGTGATGCCGCATCCATATCTGCCGGTACGATTCGACGTCTATCAAATCCCAGGCAGGGTCGGGGAGGGAATCGAGGTCGTGGAGGACGGGACGGGGGGGATTTCGGATTTCGGATTTCGGATTGGGGATTTCGGATTGCGGATTAACGCCGGAGTAATCCGCAATCCGAAATCTCCAATCCGAAATCGAATACGCGATGCCGGGTATTGCAGAAAAATCCGCCCGCCCGTCTGTCGTCTGCCTTCTGCCGTCTACCCTCCACCGTCCACCGTCCACCGTCACAATAAGCTCGCGCAGGGTAATTTCCCCCTCCCCAAGTATCACAAAATCAGCGCCTTGCCGGAGGTATTCTTCATAGTGGTCGGTCGAATCGCTGCTGCTGACGATGACGGTGCATCCTTGCGCCTTCCCCATTTTCGCCATTTCAAAAGCCGCTTCGCGCATCCGGGTGAGGCACATTTTGGTGAGGTAATTGAAGCCGTCGTCGTAGATGACGAGATAATCCGGGCGTTCTTTTTCGAGGACGGGCAAGAGTTCGGCGGGCGATTTGCGCAGGGCTGTATCGAATATTTTGACCGCATAACCGCAATCGCGCATCACTGCCGCCGCGCACATCGTGCCATAAGGCGGATACGGTTGCGCAGCCTTCCACTGCTTCGGGTCGAAACGATAAAAATAGGAGTGCGTGAAAAGGATTTTCGACATCGAATCGGGTTTGGACTGCGAAAATTACGGCTTTTGAAACAAGGTGGAATATCCAAAAACGGTTCGCGCCAAACTCGTCTTAAAATCTGTGCCCAATCCGTGTTAATCCGTGTGCTTGGCGATAGAACACAGATGAACACGGATCGGACACGGGTAAAAATCGCAGCATCGGGCAGGAGCGGCAATCGTCTTTAAAATACTGGGTCGTTCTATTTTATCGCTT
The DNA here is from genome assembly GCA_019187225.1 of Saprospiraceae bacterium. Classification (GTDB taxonomy): domain Bacteria; phylum Bacteroidota; class Bacteroidia; order Chitinophagales; family Saprospiraceae; genus M3007. The sequence continues at coordinate 5,495 of JABAQQ010000055.1, read as the reverse complement.
CGAGCAGCGCCTCGGCCTGTGTTTTTCTACCCGTTTGTCGCAGTTGTTCGAGCAAAACCCTGGCGCGGTCAGTCTGGCCGCTCCTGAGCAATGCCAGTGCGCAACGCCAATCGGCACTCTCGCGCCAGTAACCGGGCCGGACGCGGTCGAAATACTGTATGGCGCGCTCCGTTTGTCCGGTTTGCAGGGAAGATTCTCCTGCGTAAAAAAGGATTTCGTCTGAGGCATCCGGGCTGTTGGCCAACGCGGACAGTTGTCCGGCAGCGGCGGCGAAATCGCCGGTTCGGTAGGCCAGATATGCGCTTTGGATCGCTGCGGGAAGCGTATCCGATGCGCCCATGGAGGCTACGGGGGGAGGATAAGGCGTAGCGATGTAGGATTGAGCCAACTGAACGGCATCGGGTCGGGCCGACTGTTGCCACCACCAGACGGCGGTCAGCGCCAGCGCCAGCGACGCTGCTGCGGCTATCCACACGGGTATCCGGCGGACAAGCGCGCGTGGAGGCTCCAGGGGCGCCAGCTGCGCATCGGCTGCGGAGCGGGCGAGTTGTTTTTTCAGGCGCAGGTTGTCCGCCGCTTTTAGTGCCAGGTACAGGTCGAGTTCAGCCTGCAATTCCGGTTCTGCTTGCAGCCGGTGTTCAAATTCCCGAAGGTCGTCGCCAGCAAGGGCGTTGGCAGCGTAATCCCGCAAAGTTTTATCGTCAATGTTTTTGTTCATGTACCAGGATGTTTGACGTAAAATGTCGAGGAGTGCAAAGGATTAAATAGGCTTAAGTAAACGGATATTGGAAATTAAACGTTGGAAGATGGATGTTTGATCTTGATAACCAATCACTTAGTCTATTTTTCCAACGTCCAATGTCCAACGTCCAATGTCCAATGTCCAATGTCCAATTATTTTGCCCACATACTTCTAATTCAATCCGGCCGAAATACGAGGATGACCCTTACACATACAGCCAACCATTTTGGCGCATTACCTGAAGTGTCAGGCGCTGGAGTTGGCCTTTGCAATCCTGTTTTTTAGCGGTTACGCCCCGGGAGTCTTTCAGGCCGTATTTTTCCACCAGACCGCCAATCTTCAGGCCATTCACGATCGTGTCGGTCAGCAATTGGCGGCAGCCCTCGCTCAGGAGTTCAAGTCCGCGCAGCACGGCAAGCGTATGGCGCTGACGGCGCTTTTCGAGTCCGGTTGCTTCTTCGTCCCGGATAAGTGTGTCGAATTCCATTTCGCCGGTATCGGGAGGCAATTGTTCCAGGAATCGTTCGTGGCGTTTGAGCAGGCTGCTTTCGCGGCGCAGTTCCATTTTCCAGCCATTGATGGCTGCGCGCAGCAGGTATGCGCGCAAATTGCCCGCTTCAAGGTCGCCCTGCATCGCCTTGTCGCGCACGCGCAGCACGGCGTCGGTATAAAATTCGGCGGCACGGTCGGCAGGGCATTTTTCGCGGTAAATCAGCCAGCCCGTTACATAGCCGTACTGGGCTTTGTAAAACCGGTGCAGCGCCTGTTCGTCGCCTGTTGAAAATTGGATAAATTCCTGTTCCGTCAAGGCAATTCGAGTTGTTCCGTGCAGCAAAGATAGAGAAATCAATTGACCGGCTTTCTTCACCCGGATTTGAATTTTTCGCTATAAAACGCCCTCGCATTTTGCCGCCGCTGCATTGTAAGAACATTCATGTTGAACAAACCCACATTCAAATTCAAATCTTTTAAAAATGAAATCACTTATTTGCGGGGGCTTACTACTCCTTCTCGCGATTACCGTCGCCCATGCCGGCAGCCAGACCTCTTTCACCCACGCTCTTCGGGCCGGATATACCGCCGGAAATGATGCGGTCTCTTACAAGGATTATTTCGGCGACAAAAAAAAGAAGAAAAAGAAGAAAAGAAGCGGACATGCCGTGTTTCAGCAAGGCGGCGGTATTTCATTGTTGGTGGCGCCAGCCAACGCCAATACTGACGGTATAGACAATCACGCGCTGGGCTTCGCAGTGAGCTATTTCCCCTCGCTCAAAATCGTCGGGGTGGGTGACCACGCGCTGCGCCTTGCATTCAGTCCTTCGGTGTACTCGGATTTCAAATTCAATTCCCGCGAAGGGTATTCGCCCGGCGAAACCGGCGGCGGACTGGCAAACATCGTGCTCGATTTGCCCGCAACGCTCGAACTCCACTTAGGCGATCCCGAACGGGGCGCCGGTTTTGGCGGACACATCGGCGCCGGTTTCGGTTATAACTATATGTCGTCCGACGGCGTTGCCGTCAATTCAGCTGTTGGCCCCTGTATCACAGGCGGGATTCGCTGGAACACTTTCGGGCGGACTTGGGGACTGCGAGGCGGTTACCTGCTGAATGTCAAAAGCAAAAAAGACGACTACGGCTTCAAGCCGAAAAATGTAGTCTCCGTAGCATTCTGCACCTATTTTTAAATCCCAGGCCATGTGTTTTTCCTTGAAATTAATCGGATGTCTGACGTTGTTTGTACTTGCCGGCGCCTTTTCGGCGCCGGCCCAAACTACCGCAGGAGATCACACCCCTACCGGAGTCGAACAGTTGGAAACCCTGCGTCCGGTTTTTGAAGGCTTGTTTGAAGCGACCGTCGCCCACTTGCCGGCAAACTACAGAAAAGAGTACCGACAGTTGTACACGGATTTGCGTGACAGTCGGCTGAAAGAAGCCGAAAATGGCTGCTTTTTACTGGACAAAGATGTGAGCGGGTATTTGGAAGCGATACTCCGGGAAATTAAAAGGGCCAACCCCGGCCTGTTGAAACGCGAAGTCCGATTGCTGATCACGCGTGATCCTGTGCCGAACGCGACCACTTTCCCCGACGGACTCATCCTGTTCAACGCGGGACTGCTGGCGGCCTGCGCCAATGAAAGCCAGGTGGCGTTTATTCTGTGTCACGAACTCGCCCACCACGAACTGGAACACGGCCCCAGGGCAATTGCCAAACGTTTCGATCTGTTGTATTCCAAAAAAGCCAAACGGGAAATGGCCAGCATCGCACGGCAGAAAAACGCTTCCGAAAAAGCTCGGGCTTATTTGTCGGAACTCACCTACGAACACCGGCGGCACAGCCGCGAAAACGAAAGTGAAGCCGATTCACTGGCCGCTGTTTTCCTTGCCCGCACCCGCTACGACGCGTCGCAGGCTTCAGGCGCGCTTCGGATGCTCGACACCATAGACAACGACTTCCATACTCCGCGTTTCGACCTGAAAACGACTTTCGATTTTCCGGATTATCCTTTCAAAATCAAATGGCTGGAGGAAGAAAACACGCTTTTCCGGGACGGTGCGCGGGTGTTCGATGGCGCCTTGAACAAAGACTCGCTCAAAACCCACCCGGATTGCCGGCACAGGGCAACCCTGATGAGCGACCGGTACCTGAAAGGCTATCAGCAAGACGGCAGGCTGTCTGACCCGCAAGGCCTGGAACTTTTCGCCAGCATCCGGCAAACGGCCCGGTATGAGGCGCTGCTTGGCGCTTTCGACGGCGGCAACATTGACTTGTGTCTTTTTCTTACCCTGGCACGGCTCCGGGAACAATCCGGCAATGTACGGCTCCACGCGCTGGTGGGGCGCTGTTTCAACGCCCTGTATGCGGCGCAGCGCGACCACGTATTCAGCCGCTACGTGCAGGCGCCGCGCGTCGGCTTCGAGCCTGGCTACAAGGGTTGGCTTCAGTTTCTGAACACGCTTCGCCTCCGCGAACTGGCAGCCGTCGGCTATCATTACCTGAATACCTGCGACCAAGCTTTTTTGCAGGACGAAGAATTTCAGTATCAATTGCTGGCTGCCGCAAAAAATATGGAATTGCCCGACGAAACCGCCCGGCACAAAACCGCTTACCTGCGCAACTTCCCAAAGGGGAAATACCGCGCTGTCATTCAATCCTTTTGAAATCTTAAACCCTCATTCTCATGTATCCGAACGCATCTAAAATATTGTTCGCGGGCATATTGATCCTGCTCGCTCCGCGCCTCGGCGCCCAGATTCAAAAATTGGAAAACGTGCTGACCGCCACCCTCAATGGCGCGGGTCCGATCATCAGCGACGCCGTCAACGGCTATTATGCCTTGTATGAGATCGACGAAAAAAGCCGGGGCAAAAGTGAGTTTCAATTGTCGGTCTTCGACCAGAATCTTTCGCCGCTGAGCAGCAAAAAATTCATCATGAACACCGGATCCAGCGCCTTAGAAGCTGCCTTTAACGGCGAATGCCTGATGTTTAAGTTCAAGAATTCCCAAGAGGAAAAATACACGTACAAGATATTCGACAAAAACGCGCGACTCGTGCGCAGCAGCAGCAAACCCGCCTATTTTCTCGATTATATGGATGGCAGCAGCGAACAGTCGGAAAACCTGCGGCTGTTCCCGGTGTCCGGACGCGGTTTCATTGATTATTCCATCAAGAACAAGAAAGGAAAAATGAGCGAGACCCGCTATGTGATCAACTTTTTTCCCCACGACAGTACCGCTGTCAGTTGGCAGGCGAGTTCTCCTGTTAATTCTGAATATTACGAATCCGCCGATTTTCTGGGGGTGAGCGGCAATACCTTGCTTTCATTAGTGACCAAACGCGAGGGCATGATGGACAAAGACCTGGAAGAATACATCCTCGGCACCAACTTGAAAACAGGAAAAAAGCTGTTCGAGCGTCAGTTGGAAGACGACGAATACGTGGTATCCACCCTCAGCGTAGCGGCGGACGAAGACAACAATACTTTTACGGTTATCGGATTGTACTTTGACGCGGATGCCCAAAGTTTTAAGGACAAAAGCCTCGGTCTCTTCGCGTTTAGCCTCGACACGAACGGGCAGGTTACCCGACGTAAATACGTTTCCTGGGAGAAGGATGTGGCGAAGTTTCTGCCTGTCAGCGAGAAGGGAAAGATCAAAGACGTGGGTTACCTGTACTTCCATCGCTTCCTGAAAACTGCCGGAGGGCATTATTTCGGTATCGGCGAAGAGTACCACCGCGCCGCTTCGGCCATGGGTATTGCCGCGTCCATCCTGTCGCCTGGCGGCGCCAGTGTAGTGAAAGCGGTAACCGGCGACCTGTATGTCTTCGAGTTCGACCGGGACTTCAATCTCAGCAGCGTCACGAAATACGACAAAGCCAAAAGCAACGTATCGCTGCCCGCCGGGTCAGGCATGCTCTCGGCACGCACGGTAGGGCTGTACCTGAAAAATTACGGCGGTTTCGACTACCAGTTCAGCCAGATGAGTCGTGACAAAACCGAATTCAACAGCGGTTACCTCGATTACGACAAATCCAAAGGCGCCCGACACTGGCAGTTCGGCAGCATCAACTACGGCGACGGCCGTCTGTCGGGCGACAAACTCAAGCTGGACTCCGAAGCCGACTGGTTCCGGGTTTTTCCCGGTAAGCCGGGTTACGTGATGGTGACGGAGTATTACCGGAAAGAAAAACGGATGGAGTTCCGTATGGAGAAATTAAATTATTAAGATGGAGAAAAAGTGTTAAAATAATT
>JABAQQ010000068.1 GCA_019187225.1 Saprospiraceae bacterium | reverse complement strand
AGTATTTGATCTCTTACCAGCCTTGTCAATGAACGCTATCTATCGTTTTATTGCTAAAAATAAACAACTTGACTTCCCGCTTTTGGAGTAGACATATTGACCGTTTTTACAAACCGAGAATCGCTGATTATCTATGGCAAAATTCCTCACCACCTTCGACATAAACGCCGAACTGGCCAACCTCATCCGGCAAGCCGGCTCGGAGATTATTTTGGTTTCACCGTACATAAAATTGCATACCGGTATACGCGATATTCTGGCACTGAAAAAAAACGATCCTGAGATTTCTATAACTGTTATGTTTGGGAAAAATGGGGATAACATTCCGAAGAGCCTGGGAAAAGAGGATTTTGACTTTTTGAAGACGTTTCCTAATATTACGATACGGTATTCCGAACGGCTCCACGCCAAGTATTATGCTAATGAAAGCAGCGCGATCTTGACTTCCATGAACCTCTACGATTATTCCCAAAATAACAATATCGAGTTCGGAATATTACTGAAAACCAATTTTGTAAAAGATATTGCTGTAGCTTTAGCAGGTGATCCGTCGCTTGACTCTCAGGCATATGGCTATTTTCAGGATGAAGTCATCCCCAAAGCACGAATCATGTTTCGCCGGGCGCCGGAATTCGACAAAGGGATTGCCGGCACCGGAGTTGGTAAAAAATACATAAGATCGGTAGAGCAGATAAACGATTTGGAAATGTACTACCGGAATGTAACCGGCGATGCAAAATCTTTAAAGTCCGTTTCTGTTCCACCGGAACGACAATCCGCATCTTCCACTCCAATCCAAGGGTATTGCATCCGTACCGGCAAACGGATCCCCTTCAACCCCAAACGTCCCCTCTCCGATGACGCTTATAAATCCTGGAGCCAGTTTTCCAACTCCGACTACCCCGAAAAATATTGCCGTTTCTCCGGCGAGCCATCCAACGGTGAGACTACTTTTGCCCGACCTATATTGAGAAAGAACTGGACCAGAGCGAAGGAGGTGTTTGAGGGATAAATGTCAAAGGCCAACTTCTTTAAACAGGTCAATTTTTCAATATAAACATATATTTACCGCGATAATCCAATAATATGCCCAAAATCATTGACAACGAACATCTCATCCTGACTGAAGAACTTCGGGGCACGCTAAAAACTGCTACACGGGCCGATTTTTGCGTCGGCTATTTCAACCTGCGCGGATGGAATCAACTGGCTGATTTGGTGGATGCCTTGCCGGGAGAGGAGGTATATGAAGAAGCATCCGATGATCGGGTGTTGCGGTTCTGCCGTCTGCTGGTAGGTATGCACAAAGCCCCGGACGACTTATTAAAGGACTTCTTCCAGGCCCCAGCCGCTCTGGATAATAAAAAAGCGAACGAACTGCGCCGACGTATGGCGATGGAATTCCGCCGGCAACTTACGGTGGGATATCCAACCGAGCGCGATGAGCAATACCTGAAAAAACTGTCGCAGCAAATCCGGGAAAAACGACTCGCCATCAAACTCTACCTTAGAAACACCCTGCACGCAAAACTATACCTGGCCTATACAACTCAAAACAATGCCCCCATCGTCGGTTTTGTGGGCAGCAGCAACCTGACGTTTGCCGGTCTGAGTACCCAGGGCGAGCTCAATGTGGATGTGGTGGATCATACCGCAGCCGGTCTCCTGCGCAGCTGGTTTGAAGAGCGCTGGAATGATCGCTGGTGTGTGGACATTTCGGAAGAAGTTGCCGATATCATTGACAAACACAGCTGGGTAACCCAAAAGCCGCCATACTACATCTACCTTAAAATCGCCTATCACCTTTCGCAAGAGGCCCGGGCCGGTCTGAATGAATTCCGGCTTCCAAAGATTTTTGAAGAACGCTTGCTGACGTTCCAGCAACAGGCCGTAAAAATTGCCGCTTACCACCTTCATAAACGGGGAGGCGTTATCATCGGCGACGTGGTGGGTCTTGGAAAAACCATCACCGCCGCTGCTGTAGCACGCGTATTCCAGGAAGATTTCTTTTATAAAACGCTCATTATTTGTCCCCCCAACCTGAAAAAGATGTGGGAGGATTACAAGCAGGAATACGATCTGCACGCCGATATCGTGTCGGTCGGTACCGTCCACAACGATCTTAAGGACAAGAAACGCTACAAACTGGTTATCGTAGACGAAAGCCACAACCTCCGTAACAGTGCCGGCAAGCGATATAAAGCTATCAAGGAATACATTAATGACAACGATTGTAAAGTGGTATTACTGTCAGCGACACCATATAATAAATCCTACCAGGATCTGGCAAACCAACTCAGTCTGTTTATCCCGGAAGACACTGATCTCGGTATTAGTCCTGAACATTTCATTGAAAGCCTGGGCGGCCCTACCGATTATTTCAGCCGGTTTCCCGAAGTTTTTATCCGCAGTATTAAAGCCTTCGAATTGAGCGAATACGCCGACGACTGGCGCGAACTCTTGCGTTTCTATATGGTGCGCCGCACCCGTAGTTTTATCAAGGCCAACTACACAGAAATCGACCCCTCAAACGGCCGTCCGTACCTCACTTTCCCGAACGGCGAACGCTCCTATTTTCCGGATCGAATTCCTAAAAAAGTGGAATACGAGTTTGATCCAATCGATACTTCCGACCAATATGCCCGTTTGTATTCGCCAGCCGTAGCCGACATTATCAGCGAACTGGCTCTGCCACGTTACGGCATGCGCAAGTACATTCGCGAAAAAGAGCGGGCCAAAGCCGATGAACACGACGCTCATGTCCTGGAAAATCTATCCCGCGCAGGCGAGCGCCTGCGCGGATTCTGCCGTACCAACCTTTTCAAACGTCTGGAAAGCAGTGGTTGGGCATTCTTGCTTTCGCTCAGTAGGCACATCCTGCGTAACTATGTAGCGGTATATGCCATCCGGCACCAGCTGCCTATACCAATCGGGACGCACATCACCAATGTGCTGGATGAATACATCGACGATCAGGACACAGATGACAATCCCGATGACCCGAAGGAAGAAAAACTCGGCCTGCTGATAGACAAGGACGATTACCTCCGGCAAGCGGAAAAAGCATATAAGCTCTTTCAAACCAAAAAATACGAAGGGAAATTCGACTGGATCGACCCACGTTATTTTGCCGACAACCTGCTCCGCGACCTGGAACGCGATGCGGAAAATCTCACCGGTATTCTACAGTCGGCCAAAAACTGGAAACCGGAAGAAGACCGCCAACTCAATGCCTTGCATCAATTGCTCACACATACCCATGTAAGGGAAAAGGTACTCATTTTTACCCAGTTCGCCGACACTGCAGAGTATCTCTACGAGCAGATGTACAAAAGAGGCGTGCAACAAATCGGTATGGTCACCGGCGCCTCCAAAGACCCCACCCAACTGGCTTACCGCTTCAGCCCAGTGAGCAACAAACAGGATTTCCCGGCCGGTCAACAACTCCGGGTACTGATCGCTACTGACGTACTTTCAGAAGGTCAAAACCTCCAGGATGCGCATATCGTGCTCAATTACGACCTGCCCTGGGCCATTATCCGCCTCATCCAGCGGGCAGGACGCGTGGATCGCATCGGCCAGAAACACGACCATATCCTTTGCTACTCTTTCCTTCCGGAAGACGGCATCGAAAACATCATCCGGCTCCGGCGGCGCCTGGCCAATCGCATTCGCGAAAATGCCGAAGTAGTAGGCGCCGATGAAGTGTTCTTCGACGGCGATCCGGTGAATATCCAGGATATATATTCCGAAAAATCGGGCATCCTCGACGAAGTGGATACGGAACTGGATGTAGACCTGTCGTCTTTTGCTTTCCAGATTTGGAAAGATGCCACCGACGCCCGGCCGGAACTGAAAAAGATCATCCCCGACTTGCCCAATGTATCGTACTCCACAAAAATTGCCAATAACGATGAACCCCAACGAGGCGTCGTCCTCTATGCCCGCACCGCCCGCGACAACGACGTACTCACCTGGCTGGCCCCCGACGGCTCCGTAGTGACCCAGAGCCAGTTCCGCATTCTGCGCGCGGCCGCCTGCTCTTTCGATACACCTGCGCCCGAACGCCGGCAGGACCACCATGAACTGGTGCGCCAGGGATTGGAATTGATCCACGACGACGAACGCAACCAATCCGGCACGCTCGGCAAACGCACCTCTGCCAAATACCGCGTCTTCCACCGCCTGAGCGAATTCATCAAAAAACGCGAGGGCGAACTCTTTGCGCCGCCGGAAGACCTCAAAAAGGCGGTGGATGCCGTGTGGCGATTCCCCCTGCGCGAATACGCCCGTGAAACGCTCAACCGCGAACTGCGCGCAGGCATCAAGGACGAACAACTCGCCGAACTGGTCTTGTCGCTCTGGGAACAAAGCAAACTCGTGATCGAGAACGACGATCAGGATGCACATTCAGCCCAACCTCAAATTCTCTGTTCTCTCGGAATTATCTGATCTATGCCCACTATCAAACGCACTGACTTCGACCGCCTCGTCCGCGATTTTAAGTTTGCCGAACTGTTCAATGAACTCGGCTGGAACAACGCCGCGCTCAACCGGGATATCAAAATTGAGGAGCATCTCTTCCCTCTGCGAAGTATTGCCGAAAAAAGCGGCTTTTTGGTCATGAACTGTGACACTGATGTAGTGCCGGCCCTGCCGGTTCGTCGGCAGATCAACAACACCTTTAGCAAGGTGAAGGACTTTCATCTGATTATTTATACCGACAAAGCCCGCAGCGAGCAACGCTGGCAGTTTGTATTGCGCTCGCCCAACCGCCCCGCCAAAAACATAGAAGTCGGCTGGAAAAAAGGACAGGACACCGAAGTGCTCTGGCAACGTACGCAGGGCTTGTTTTTCTCCCTCGACGAAGAAGACAACATCACCATCGTGGATGTGACGGCACGCGTCACGGAGTCCTTCGGTGCCAATGCAGAAAAGGTCACAAAAAAATTCTACGACACCTTCAAGACAGAGCACCGGCAGTTTCTCGCATTCATCCAGGGAATAGGATCGCTGGTGGACCAGGAGTGGTACGCCTCGCTCATGCTCAACCGACTGATGTTCTGTTACTTCATTCAGAAAAAAGGATTCCTCGACAACAATCTGAATTATTTGAGCGACAAACTGGCACAAACCCGCGAACGCCGCGGAAGCAATCAGTTTTACTCCTTCTACCGCGACTTCCTGCTGCTCCTGTTTCACCAGGGGCTGAACGAACCGAATCAAAAACCGGAAACCCGTGCCGAGATCGGCCAGGTACCCTACCTCAACGGCGGCTTGTTCGACGTGCACGAACTGGAAGAAAAATATACCATCCAGGTACCCGATGAAGCCTTTGAAAAGATATTCCGCTTCTTCGACCAGTGGGAATGGCACCTGAATACCCAACCCAATGCTTCGGCAAAAGAGATCAACCCCGATGTGATCGGTTTTATCTTTGAAAAATACATCAACGACCGCGCCGATATGGGCGCCTACTACACCAAGGAAGACATCACCGAATATATCTCTAAAAATTGCATCATCCCGTTCCTTTTCGACCAGACCGAACGCAATGGCGGCCGCCTGGCCGCCTGCTGGGAACTGGCGAAAAACAGTGCCGACCGCTACATTTTCCCCTCGGTGCGACACGGAATCAACTGGGACTACCGACAGAAGCAAGCGCTGGATGCGCCCATGCCCCTGCCGCCCGACATCGAAGCCGGACTGGACACCTCGAAACCCGGACTGGTGGAACGCCGCAAAACCTGGAACCGCGAAGCGCCGCCTGAATACGGCTTGCCCACCGAGTGGTGGCGCGAAGTGGTGGAGCGCCGCCAACGCTACACAACCCTGCGCCACAAGATAGACGGCGGGGAGGTACGTACCATCAACGACTTTATCACCCTCAATCTTGACATACGTTCCTTCGCAAAGGACTGCCTCGAGCAAACCGAAGACCCCGATTTCCTCTGGGCTTTTTACCGCGCCCTACGCTCCGTATCGGTACTCGACCCCACTTGCGGATCCGGCGCCTTTCTTTTTGCAGCCCTCAATATCCTGGAGCCTCTGTACGAATACTGCCTCGACCGCATGACGGCCTTTGTGGAAGCCGGTGAAAGCAAACACAGCAAACACTTCCGTGAAGTACTGGACGAAGCCTCCGATACCAGCCGGCATCCCAGCCGAGATTACTATATTTACAAAAAGATCATCGTACACAACCTGTACGGGGTGGACCTCATGCGCGAGGCCGTGGAAATCGCCAAACTGCGGCTCTTCCTCAAACTGATGAGCACCGTAAAGCCCGACCGCCGCAAACCCAACCTCGGCCTGGAACCCCTGCCCGACGTGGACTTCAACCTGCGCGCGGGCAACTCATTGGTGGGTTTTGCAACGCTCGAAGAAACCATTGAAGCCATTAACCAGCGCGACCTGCCCGGCGGCGCCCAGGGCCGGCTTGTGTTTGGCGAAGAACTGGAGGTGGTGAATGCCGTGAAAGAAAAAGCCGAACTCATCGGCATGGCCTATAAGCGCTTCAAGGACAGCCAACTCCTGACCACTGATGGGGCAGGCCTCAAAAAAGCCAAGGACGACCTCAACCGCCGCCTGCGCGACCTCTCCGCTACCCTCGACGAGTACCTGGCTTTTCAATATGGCGCGGACGCAGCCAAAGACAAAATGAAATTCGAGGACTGGAAAGCATCGCATCAGCCCTTCCACTGGTGGGCAGAGTTTTACGAGGTGCTGTACGACGAGGAAGAACGGTTTAAAGGATTCGATGTGGTGATTGGAAATCCGCCGTATGTGGAATATAATAAAACAAAATCCACCTATACTGTTAGGCTATACAACACAATAGATTGTAATAACTTGTTTGGTTTTATTATTGAGCGAAGTACAGGAATTCTTGCTTCGTCTGGCATTTTAGGAGTGATAATACCGATTTCTTTTGTCAGTACTTCAGAAATGGCCTCACTCCGAAAAGTGATTGTTGAAAGATATAAAATTACATTATGTAGTCATTATGCAATTCGCCCGGCTAAACTTTTTGAAGGAGTTGAGCAGCGATTAACTGTTCTAATTGGATTAAAGGGCAAATCAATCGAATCTACTGTTTTTTCAACTAAATATCGACAATGGTACTCTCCTGAGCGAACTATGTTGTTTTCTAATTTGCGATATTTTCAAATTAAATATCATAATCACATTGAATCAATGCCTAAGGTTGGCGCCCCCACTGCTGCTTCTATAATTCAAAAATTGTTATTGACATCGAATAATACCGTTAGTCGTTGGTTAGTTAAATCATCTTCAAACACCTTGTTTTTCCATCGAACTCCCGGTTATTGGATAAGAATAATGAATTTTCAGCCCTATTTTAAGTCTCCTACTGCTGATAAATCTATTCATCACATTCGTGAAATTCATTTTGATAAAGAAAAATATGCATCTTTTACTGGTTCTGTTGTTAGCAGCTCACTTTACTTTTTCTGTTTTTTTTCATTGGGGAACTGCAGAAATTTAACCTTAACTGACGTTAAAGACTTCGGGGTTGGTCATCCAAGTTTGGAAGTCCTTGATATTGCTGCGAAACTATTTATTAAACTAATGAATGATTATCAAACAAATTCATTCATAAACTATAGGGGAAGTACTGAATTTCAGGAATTTGATTGGGCACACTCCAAGCCCATCATCGATGAAATTGACACCCTTCTTGCGGAGCATTACGGTTTTACGGAGGAGGAACTGGATTTTATCATCAACTACGACATCAAGTACCGGATGGGGCGCGGGAGTGGGGAGGAGGAGTGAAAAACAACCGAAATGAAAAATATGAGCACACGAAGATGCACATTACCTTTGGCCTTCATCTCAAACTGAAAAAGCATGGAAAAGTTGCTAAAAGCGCCGTTGCAGGAAGTCATATTTGAGTTGCGCTGGGGTTTGGGATACGACTCGCAAAACAAACAGGAAATGGACCTGGGCTTCGACATGGCGCAGGGCAGGTTCAAGCGTTTGGTACAGCAATCGTTTCCGTATCATCGGCGGCTGACCCCGCCGGGCTTGCCGCTTGCGTTGCTCAGCCACAATGTGGTGCATCAGTTTTGGAAAGCCGAGAACACCTATCCGCTGCTACAATTGGGACCCGGGCTTTTTTCTCAAAATGATACCGAGAAAAACTATGTTTGGGAGAGCGGTTTCCTTCCTCAGTTGAGGGATAGCCTTGGTTGGCTTGCCGAAGCCTACGAACAACCGCTTGAACCGGTTTTTTTAAATCTGCGTTATATTGACGCCGTTGCGCTGACCGATTACCACACGAAGGGCGATTGGCTTGATTTTGTGGCAGAATCACTGAAAATTCGCTTGGAAAATCACTTTGACCCGGGGGGAGCTTTGCACAATTTTCAAATCAATCAGTCCTTTGCCCTGGGAAACGGGTCCGAACTGAACATTGTCGTGTCGAACGGCCGGAGAGCTGTCGACAAGGAACCTTTGCTGGTGTGGCAAACGGCAGTGATTCAGTCGGAAAACCTGAAATGGGAAGGCTTGATTGATTGGGTAAAGGAGGCCCACCAGAAGACACGCCAAATTTTTGAATCCATGACAAAAGGCAGTTTTTATGAGAGCTTTAAATAAGGGATACACCAATTCTGAATATCAGGCGTACTATACCTCTCCTTATTTGCAGCAGATAAAGGGGGGGGCTTTCAGACCTTTACAAAGCGCCACGGTTATACGGGTTAGCAGTACGACCTCTGCGTTATCCCCGGAAGCGCTGAAGATGCTCGACAGACTGGAAGAATTCAAATCCCTTCGCGACAATTGGGATTCTTACAACGCGGCTTGCCCTTCAGAAACAGCCATTCGGCAGGCAGAGAAAATGGTGCGTCGCCTGGACAGGGAGGGCATGCCGTTTTTTTTCACGGCGCCCGGCCCGAATGGGGAAGTCGTGCTGGAGTTGAAGCGCCTGCATAAAGCCGTCGAAATATATTTTCATGCGGATGCGCCCAGTGATTTTATATTATTCGACGGAGACCAAACGGTTGAAGAGGGCCTGACGGAACCAAATCTGCATCAGATCATACAATTTTTTCAGTAACAATATGGATATGGAACCCCTTGAGTTGATTCATGACGAAGATAATCTGCTTCGCCGGGTGCCGCACACCGATCCCAATTATATCAAACCTGACGGCACGGTTTCCTCCTTCGCATTCACGCCAAAGAAAGACGAAGATGGCCTTTCCGTTAATATCGAGCGTTTTACGACTTACCAGGACACTATACAGGATCGCAGCCGGTTCAGATTATATGCTTTGCCGGCAGTTGAACCCAGAATGCTTGGCTTGGAATGTCTGCATGCCCCTTTGCCGGACAATTATGCGCATGCGCTGGTTACAGGTCATTTTACCAAGGGGATAAGCCGGCAACTTGCCGCAAAGGCGCGCAGGATTGCTTATCCGGATTAACAGAAACAACTCTCATTCTGCTACCGACTAAATAATGCCATGACACAACAAGAACTGGTAAAATACTGGAGCGAGCGTTTGCTTCAGCGCTTGCTGCGCTACCGGGAAGAACATCCGGCGTTCACCTTTGCCTTGCGGCAGGTCAACCGCTACGGCCGTTTGGAAGCCGGGCACTGGTTTCAAGGCGATGAATTTTATATTTTCATCGGTTTTACGGCGCGCGGCGACGAAGATAACAAGACGCGCTCGGTGGGTTTGGTTTTCTCCAACCTGGGCCCCGACAGTGCCTGGTGCAATGTCGAAGTGGTATTCCGCACGGAGCCTATGCCCGAACTCGTTGCCATGTACCGGCACATTGTAAGCCAGGACAAGGCGTACTACAAGCCGAATCAACCCTACTATGATGGTTACAAATACTTCAAGGACTATTCGCAGGGCGATCCCATCGCCAACCTCGAACGCTTTCTGACTACCGACTGGCCGGTGTTTGAGCAGGAGGCCCGGGCGCGTGGTCTGTCAGAGTACTTCCTGGTGTCGCTGCAAGATTTCGAAAGGCATCTCGCTCGCATCAACGCGCTGCGGTTGGGGGGCGGCGAGCAGTCGGTGTCGGAGCCTTCATCCGTTTATGCGCCGGAGCCGGTCTATGAGGAGCCTGCGGTGGAAATAGTGGACGAATCGAGTTCATCGGACAGTGCCGAGATCATGCATCCTTTCGACGCTTCGAAAATAGACATTCGCATGTCGCAACTTAGTCTGGAACAATTGGTGAAAAGGCTGAAGCGGCAACAGATCAACCTGTACCCCGAGTACCAGCGGCTACCCGAGTTGTGGAAACCCGAAAAAATGAGCCAGCTGATCGAGTCGCTGCTGATCCGCCTGCCGCTGCCCGTTTTTTACTTCGACGGCAGCACCGACGTGTGGGAAGTAGTGGACGGCCTGCAACGCCTCAGCGCATTCAAACGCTTTATGGTGGATGAAGGCGACGTCGCCCTGCGCCTCACCGGGCTGGAATACCTCACCGAGTACAACGGCAAAACGTTTTATGAGTTGCCTGCCTTCCTGCAGACCCGCATCGAAGAATCCCAGTTGCTCATTTACATCATCAACCCCGGCACGCCCGACGACATCAAATACAATATTTTCAAACGGATCAACACCGGCGGGCTTATCCTCACGCCGCAGGAGATCCGCAATGCCCTCAACCAGGGTGTGCCGGCCAAAACCGTGCGGGAAATGGCCGACTTCGAAGAGTTCCGCCGGGCTACGGGCTACAGCATCCCCCGCGACCGCATGGAGGACTGTGACTTTGTCACGCGTTTCATCGGCTTCTACGGCGGCTACACCAATTATCAGCCCGATCTGGATACCTGGCTCAACAAAGGCCTGGCCGGGTTGAAAAAGAAATCGCCGGGCGAGCTCCAGCAATTGAAGGATGACTTTAAAAAATCCATGAATGCCGCCTGGGAATTGTTCGACGACGATGCTTTCCGCAAGCGTTATGAAGAGGACGTTCGCCGCAAGCCGATCAACAAGGCTTTGTTCGATGCTTGGTCGGTAAACCTGGCATGGCGCCGGCCGGAGGAGATCGCTTTGCTGAAAAAGCGCAAAAGGCAGGTGCAAAAGGCGTTTATCAAACTGATGAACACCGAGGAGTTCGATGTGGCCGTGAGTCGTTCCACAGGTGATATGGTATCGGTTCGCCGGCGTTTTGAAGGAATCAATACGCTGATCGAGAGTGTTTTAAATAATTGAAACATGCTAAAAAAGATCCTCCTGAAAAATTTCAAATGCTTTGAGGAGCAGGAAATCTCCTTGGGCAGTTTGAGCTTGTTGACCGGGCTTAACGGCATGGGTAAATCCTCGGTGTTGCAGTCCCTGTTGCTGCTACGCCAGAACTTTGATCGCAATACCCTTGACAAGCGCTTGTCACTCAATGGCGACCTGGCCCAGTGCGGCAATAGTTTCGACGTATTGTACCAGTTTTTCAAGACGGATGAAATTGGAATTCGATTGGAATTTTCCGACCAGCCTCCTCTGGAATGGGTTTGGGACGGTCGTTCGAAAGGTGATAGTTTAAATGTGAAGAGCGGTTCGCCGTTGGCCGAGGCGGGACGCAACTATGCTTTGTTCAACCGGCAATTTCATTATCTGAACGCCGAGCGTCTGGGGCCGCGTCCCTATTTTGAAACATCCAGCCACGCAGTACTCAATGAAAACCAGATCGGCGTACGGGGCGAGTTCGCAGCCAACTACTTAGTTGAGTTTCAGGAAGATGACATCAAAATCGCGAACCTGGGACACCCGAAGGCAACCGGACTGACGCTGTATGAACAGGTGAATGCCTGGTTGAGCGAGATACGTCCCGGTACCCGTTTGAATGCCAGCCGCTCGCAGGAGATGGGCTTGGTGGCGCTCAATTACCAGTTTGTAGCAGGCCGCGAAGCCGGAAATCGTTTTCGACCCACCAACGTCGGTTTTGGCTTGAGTTATGTGCTCCCCATCCTGGTAGCAGTATTATCGTCTGAACCCGGTTCGCTGTTGTTGCTGGAAAATCCCGAGGCGCACCTGCATCCACGCGGTCAGGCGCAGATCGGCCGGTTTTTGGCCCTGGCAGCCGCTCATGGTATCCAGATTATTGTAGAATCGCACAGCGACCACATTCTCAACGGCATCCGGGTGGCGGTGAAGGAGAGTGAACTGTCACCCGATCAGGCCAACCTGTTGTTTTTCACGGGGGATGTCATTGAAGGAAAGTTTACCCATTATATCGAAACGCCCAGGATCGACCGTAACGGCAAACTGGATTACCGCCCGGAGGGCTTTTTCGATGAGTGGGACCGCCAGTTAACCCAACTCATTTAACCCTTCTTGCCCCTATGGATTTGTTTTTCAATGAATTGTCTCTGCGCAAAGCTGCCGATCGTTATGTGGTGAATAGCTGGTTCGAAGCGATGGGAACCTTGTACAAGCAGGCATCCGCGCGTGGCTTGGGAGAGATTAAAGTACCGGCCGCTTTTTTTGGGCATGCCTTCACGGAAGCTTACACTTTCTATCAGTGGGTCAGCGACCAATCATTCGATTCGGATTTGCGGTCGTTGCTCAAGTCTAAAATAACTACCACCCCGGTGATAGAAGAGATGTTACGTGAACAAGAAACGGAGAGTCGCAGAATATTCGAATGTCGCTTCGCGGGGGATACGGCCAACGGCCTTGGCGCGGCCTCCGAACCTATATTCGACGCTATGGCGATCAGTATAGCACCTGACGGCGTTTGGGATACGTCGAACGTGACCGTGGAAATTTCCATCTTTCAGGAAGATGACATTATGCAGTCGGCGTGTGATGTTCGCCATATCTACCGGGTGGCGCATCTCGATGCGCATGCTCCCTGGCTCGAAGTACAACGGAGGCCGCGCATTCCGAATGGTCAGGTATTGTGGTTGCGGCGGAATGAATTGTTCCCCCACCTGATTTTTTGTGAGCACATCCGGGGACAGATTTCCGGATTCAGTCCCAATCAGCCTGAGTTTATCCAGTTGCAAAAACGGTTGTTTGAGTTGGAGGAGTACGCGGCCAAACGCAAGGCAGGCGTATTTCAGGCGGATGAGATTCCGACTAAAGTGACGCCCGAATCGGAAACCCGGAAACGTGACTTTGCCAATGAACTGATCCGGCTTTGTCCGGATGGTGTCACCCGTTTATTCGATTGGCACGCCCGGTTCACGCCCGGCGCCTGGCGGTTACACTTTTATCCGTTGGAAAACACAAACAAGATAATTGTAGGCAATATAGCTAACCAGAATGAGATAAAATGAAATCCCCTCTTATCGTATCGCAACTCGGAAATGCCGCGATACTCGACCTCCCTCTGACGGCTTTTCTCTGCTCTCGTAAAGTGCCGGCCGAGGCTGTACTCCGTTGTTACGATTGGGCCATCGCCCAGCGAGAAGCCGGGCAGTGCGTCATCAGCGGCTTCCACAGTCCTTTGGAAAAAGATGTATTGCGCTATCTGCTCAAGGGGCGGCAGCCAGTGGTGTTGGCCTTGGCCCGGGGCATGAAGCAACAATGGGAACCCGTCTTGCAAAAAGCCCTGGATGAAGGACGGCTTTTGATCATATCGCCTTTTGCGGAAAAAACGCGCCGGGCCTCGGCGGATACGGCAGCGGCTCGAAATGATATGATGATACATTTGGCCGGACAGGTGGTAGTGGGATACGCCGACCCGAACGGAATCTTGACGCGGCGCCTTGGATTGGAGCGGGAGAAGGTGGTCATTTACTTAGGATAAGCAGTATGTGAGTTTATATCCGAGAGAAAGAGGTTTGCGAAAAGCCACTATAGTTCGGCAATATGAAATTTAAGTTTCAGGAGCGACACCAATGCTTGTTTAATGCCTTCAGATAATTCTACAAGCCCAACTCCTTAAATCTCTGCCGCTAACGATAATCGTGGGATTGTCGATGTCCAAACTTTCGAGGACCTTCTACACCAACTCTGGCACATGTTTTGTCCACCCCGTTGGGTATTTTAATCTTCCGGTTTCCAACCTGCAGAGCTTTGCAGATTGGAGCGTATTCCGACTACCCTGCCCGCGGTTATCACAGGAATGTTCACTAACCCTGCACGAAAATGTCGGATTCAAAAGAAAACGGAACTCCATCTGGCGCCAATTCGACGCCGGCAACAGACAATCCGGAGCACAATTTTGATTGGCTGAAGAACGAGCATTCGTTGCGGGACGAAGGCGCCTACTATGGCCTTGTCGAAGGCGACACCAGGGAAAAGGAGAATGCCATTCGGCAGTATTTCGATGTATCCATTCAGTCGCTGCGCACGGGAATCGAGATAGATCATTCTGCCTTCCGACTGTTGGACGAGGAGCTTGCCCGCCTGGGAGCGCGTATAGCAGGACGGCAGGTCGAAAAGGAATCCTGGCAAAATCCGGGTGATTACGCGCGTCATTTCTTCTTCCGGTATGTCTTGGGGTTTGCGATTTATTCCCTTATGCTGCTGTTCAACTTTGGGCTGATCTATGAAACACTCGGGCAGAGCAGCCGTTTCCCGCTTTGGATATCTCTGGGCGTTTATCTGTTCGGTATGCTTAGCCTAATTCGGAGAATGGCGATTGTTTATTCGGACGAACGCGAAGTCGTGCCGGAAAACATGTCGCCGGAGCAACGATGGAAGATTTACGCTGAGGAGATCGGAATCCCATTAATAGCCGCTCTTTTTGTGGTACTCTACGGCAAGCCACCCGGCCCGGCAGAGGCCGCACTTTTATTTCTGCTAATATTCGCTTTGTTTATATATGCCGGCAAAGGATTCTGGCAAAGTTGGCTTCATCTGCAACAGGAATACGGCATCCTGAAAAACAACAGGATTACCCGGCGCAATCGCGCGGCCAAAGTGGCTGAGTTGGAAAAGGATATCCAGCAATTGAAATTGCTGATGGACCAGAAAAGACAGGAGGCGCTAACTCTCCAGACAAATATACGCAGCCAAAGCGTGGAAATGGCCCGCTCGGAAGCCCAAAAAGCCGCTGCCATACATTATTTTAAAAGTGAATTCGATCTGGCCCGTTCCACCAAGCGAATGGGTATTTTTGGTTGACTAAATCCGGGAACCAATGGAAAATACAAACAATGAAGCAGCGGCAAACCAACAGCAGGATTACTCCGGCAATGAAAACGGAGAAATCAAGTTGTACTCTTTTTCCGACTTTTCCTATGACACCGGCTTTGCCGATGGAGCCCTGCGCCTGGGCGACGTATCGCACTATGAAACCTTCTCCGCGAGCCTGGAGAAAAAAGATCTGGCCAATAATCTGTTGGAACGCTGCCGGAAAGAACGGGCTAAACTCACTGCCGAACTCGAATTGTTGAACCGCCGCACACTGGAGCTGTACTCGACTATATTTGAGCGGGAAGAGAGGATACGCATTGCAGGAGTTCGCATGGAGGAGGCGCTTCAAAAACGGGACGAACTGAAAGTAGCGCTTCAGAAAGTTGAAGATGTGCGCCAATCTATCAATCCTGAAAACTCCTGGTTTCCAGCCATCATGATGTTGTTTTCGGGATTCGCTTTCATTCTTGCCGACGTGTTGATTACGGAAGAGATCATGGAAGAGGTTCTCAGAAACTGTTTTAAAACCTATTTCACCCTGTTCAACATAAGCCGTAGTAACGCGATGTATACCCGGCGGAAAGTGGTTTGCGAAAAGCCAGCATAATTTAACTTTGTAGGATGATTCACCTTGATGCTGACACGATTAAACGTCTTCGGGTGCTGCAACGCAAGCACAAGGACAAGCGCGTCTA
>JABAQQ010000037.1 GCA_019187225.1 Saprospiraceae bacterium | reverse complement strand
CAGGCGGCGCGGTGAGCAACACGGGCTGCGTCTACACGCAGACGTGGACGGTGACGGCGGTTGACGGCTGCGGCAACGACGCCGAATGCTTAGTGACCTATACGTGGACGGTGGACGCGGACGACCCAATCGTCACCCTCAACGGCCCATCAACCCTGAACCTCTGTGTGGGCGATACTTACACCGAACAGGGCGCCACAGCATCCGACGGCTGCAGCGGCGACGTGACCGGCAGCATTGTCATCACCGGCGGGCCGGTCAATACTGCTGCTCCGGGGGCATACCCACTGACTTATACGGCAATGGATAATTGCGGCAACACAGGCACAGCCGAACGCACAGTGACAGTGCATCCTTTGCCAACAGTAACACTGAACGATCCGGCAGATGTCTGCGAAACAGGCGCGGATATGAATTTTACCGGCACGCCCACCGATGCGAACGGTGTGTTCACCACAACCGCAGGTGCAGGTTTTACGGACAACGGCGACGGTACGGCAGTGCTCGATGTGAGTGTGGCTGGGCCCGGAACGTATGATGTGACTTACACTTATACGGATGTCAACGGTTGTTCTGCATCGCAGACGGTCAGTGTAACGGTAACCACCTGTGCGATCAACTTCAGTGGCCGTATCATTTGGGAAGCCGATTATCTGACCACCATGACCGGCGTGAAGGATGCGGACGTGACGCTGAGCGGCGACGACAGCGATACGGACGTTTCCACGGTGACCGGTAATTATTCGCTGGATGCGACTATGGGTTCCAACTTCGAGATCAAGCCGTTGAAAAACAAACCATTGCCCAATTCGCAAAACGGTTTGACGGCGGCTGATGCGTCCCGTATCCAGCAACACGTAATCGGCGCGCTTCCTTTCACCAGCCCATACAAGCTGATCGCGGCGGATGTCAACAAGACTAATTCGGTGACGGCTCAGGATGCCAACCTGATCTCCCAAGCCTTGTTGGGCAATCCGATCGCTCAGGCGATATTTATCAATACCACCTGGCGTTTTGTGCCAAAAAGTTACATTTTCCCCAACCCGGCTGCTCCCTGGGGTTTCCCGGAAAAAATAGTCCTCACCGGGGTTAGCGGTTCGCTGACAGACCAGGATTTTATCGGGGCAAAACTGGGTGACGTGAACAATACCGCCAATCCGGCCAACCTGATACCGGTTACTCCACCCAACCTGATCTGGAAGGTACAGGATCAGATATTGGAAGCGGATGCTGAAATCGCGGTTGAATTCAAAACGCACAACTTTGACGACTTGTTGGCGCTCCAGTTTGCCCTGCAATTTGACACCGGCGTCCTTCAATTCATGGCCATTGAAACGATTGCGGGCAGCCCGATGGAAATGGGCAACTTTGGAACCTACAATGTGGCGGGGGGAGACATTCGCGCACTGCTGGCAATGGCCCAGACAATGTCATTGCCGGATGGAACGCCGGCGTTCCGCCTGAAATTCAAAGTGTTGCAGGGTGGAAATAAATTGAGCGAAGTATTGCATTTGAATGACGCCAGCCTCGCCGGAGAGGCATACAAAGGTGATTTTACCCCCGGCCCGGTAAACCTGGTTTTCAATGGCGTGTTGACCGGTACCAACAACCCGGGCGCGGCAAAACTCATTTTGTTGCAAAACCGCCCGAACCCGTTTGCCGGTCGCACGATCATTGGTTTCGAACTTCCTGGCGCCTGCGAAGCGACGCTGCGCGTATTCGATATGAACGGAAGGCTGATGCGCGAACGCACGGCGTTTTACCCGGAAGGAAGTCACCACGTAGAGTTTGGTTTCGGCAACGAGAGCGCATCCGGCGTGCTGTATTACGAATTGACGACGCCGTTTGGCGTTTTGGCGAAGAAGATGGTGTTGTCAGGCGAGTAGAGTAAGCCAGGAAAAAATCTTTAATATTTTTCTCCCCTGCATCCCCGTTTCGGGAGTGCGGGGGAGAAAATGTTGATGAAAACACTCAATTTCCCCTTTGAATGGATGCGAATTAAAAATTAACATGCCGGAAATGTCGTGCGAATGAATTTTTGGCTTTATGTTTGTTCCGTTTTTTAATCCGAATACCTAATCCGTAGTAATCTCATGAGTGAAAAAGGCATCTGAATGCTCCTTTGCGTCTGCCGGTTTTCTCGTTAACCGGGTTCCGCATTTTCCTCACTCATTTTTCGTCCCTTTTCCGACAGGCATTTGACGCAAATGCCGGCGCTCCTTCATTTGGCCCCCCCGGGCAGGCAGGAGAGCGGTGCATTTTAATCCTTTCTCATAAAAGTTAAATACCCTCTCCGAATGGCTACACAATTACCTTCTTGTGTACACCCTTTTGTGAATTGTGCCGCTTTCCCGTCGGAGCGATTGTTCTCCCGGCCAGCTTCGCGGCTTGCGACACTTTGTGATCGTATTTTTGGTTCCTCCGGGCCATCCTGTAAAAATTACATTTTTAAGTTGATATTCAAACCCTTATCCGGCAAACGTATGCCGCGATGCGGTTTTGGTTTTTTGATCTCAAACCGAGCCTTCCAACTCCCGGCGAAATAATTGAAATACACCTCTCATGAAGACTAACACTCCTATGATTATGAAAAATTATATCTACCAGACGCTTATGCATTCAAAAGCAGGTTTGCAGTTTTATATTTTATTATGTCTGATGCTGGGGGGAAATGTTGCCTGGGGTCAGGTAACCGTTTTTTCGGATGATTTCAGCACCAATACAAGCGCTACGTATACTACATCGGGTGCGATTGGCGCCAGCGCCTGGAGTATCCTGCGATCCGGCGACGACTGGGGCGGTAGAAGAAACACAAGCCCGGCCCAGTTAGAACTCACAAACGACGTGGGCGCTACGGCCAATGCCGGTGGCTGGGTACTGGCGAGCACACCTTCGTCATCTTTTTCAGCACCCTATAACACAACCCTGAGTTCTAATACGGGTATAGTAACCTGGACCTTCAATATGCGCCAGATCAGGACTGATCCTTCCGGTTTTGGCGCTGCCAATTACGGCATGGCTTTTATATTGGCAGGGTCCTCAACAACGAACAACAACACAGGAAACGGCTATGCGGTGGTGCTGGGCCAGTCAGGCTCAACCGACCCGGTGAGGCTTGCGCGCTATTCGGGCGGTATTCAGGGCACAATGACAGATATTATCACTTCCAATACGACAGGATTAACCGATTTTGGAGCTGAATACCTGAGCGTAAAAGTTACTTATACGGCATCTACGAATACATGGGAATTATTCCTGAGAAATGACGGCGGCGCGGCTTTCAGCGATCCTGAAAGCGGAAGTTTGACCTCGCAGGGAACTGCGGTAGACAACACGCATACTGGCGCTGTGCTCGCTTTGATGGGCGCGTGGTGGCAGGGAAGTACAACGGCCAGCCAAACTGCATTTTTTGACAATACAAAAGTGACGGTCTGTAACCCCGGAACAGCTAATGCAGGCGCCGACCAAACGACCTGCATAAATGGCGTTGTTCAAATAGCGGGAGTGGTTGGCGGTTCTGCAAACGCAGGCACCTGGGACGACGGCGGTGTTGGTGGATTCTTTTCGCCAAGTGCCAATTCCTTGTCGGCATATTATACTCCTCCTTTCGGTAATGTCAATCCAATTACATTAACCCTGACGCCCAACGGCCCCTGTCCGACGAGCGATGCACTTATCGTCACATACAGTACCTTGCCCCCGGTGGTCTTAACGGCAGTAGGACCCGCCGATGCCTCCTGCGGCGAAAACATCGTCGTTATCATCGAGGCCACCAGCGGTTTCAACGACATCAGTTCATATCAGTATAGCGTTAATTTTGATGAGACAAAACTGATGTACGTCAGCCATACGGTTCCCAATATTGGCGGCGCTCCGCCGGGTGTGGGTACGTTCAACGTCGTCAACGGCGAAATTACCAGCGTTTGGTTCGATCCTTCCGGCACTACCGGCGAGGACTTGCCGGACGGAACGGCGATTCTGACCATTACTTTCAAAGTATTGAGCATGCCTGGTATGGTAAGTGTGGATATCACAGGTACGCCCACGCCGATCGAGTTTACGAACAGCCAGTTCTGTGTGATGGACGTGACGCTCAACAATGATGCGGACATAACCCTCGATCCTGTTCCGGTGACCTGCCCTTCCGATCAGACTGTATGCAGTAACGCAGCTGCCTTTGCATTGACAGGCGGCGCGCCTGCGGGTGGAACATACAGCGGCCCTGGCGTGACGGGTGGCAATACCTTCGACCCCGCAACAGCCAATATCGGTGCTAATGTCATTACTTATACCTATACGGCGCCCGATGGTTGCATCGGTACCTGTACCTTTACCATTACGGTGAACGAAGTGGTAACGGTGAATGCAGGTGGGCCGTACGGGCCCATTTGTGAAGGCGATGACGTATCCTTAAATGGTTCTGTGAGCGGTGGTGCGAGCACAGGAACTTGGGATGATGGCGGCGCCGGTGGTACTTTTTCACCGAATGCAAATACCTTGACAGCCACTTATACACCGCCTGCTAATTTCAACGGAACAATAACGCTGACCCTGACATCGGTTGATCCGGACGGCCCGTGTTCGGCGGGAAGCAACGCGGTAATGTTGTCGGTCAATGCAGTTCCCGTGTGCAGCGTTACCGGAGCTGCGAGCGTTTGTGCGAACAGCACCGGCAACGTGTACAGTGCCCCGGCTGCCTCGTCCTTTTCCTGGAGCATTTCCGGCAACGGTGCGATCAACGGCGCTTCAAATGCCCAGAACGTGACGGTGGATGCAGGCGCGGCCGGCAGTTTCACGCTTACATTGGTCGTTACAGATGCGAATAATTGTTCTTCCACCTGCGACAAAACGGTTACGGTGAATGCGCTTCCGTCTTGCAATATAACCGGTGATGCGACTGTTTGCGCAAACAGCAACGGTAACGTGTTTAGCGCGCCGGCTGCTTCCTCCTATGCATGGAGCATTTCCGGCAACGGCACGATCAACGGCGCAGCGAATGCCCAGAATGTTACGGTGGATGCGGGCGCTGCCGGCAACTTCACTTTGACTTTGGTTGTCACGGATGCGAACGGTTGTTCCTCTTCCTGCAACGAAGTTGTAACTGTGGACGACGATCCATTGTGCGGCCCTCCCGACCCGGATGCGCAATGTACGCCGCCTGCCACTTTTGACTACGATGTGGTGGCTACGGGTACCGTCAATTGGACTACCCTGCTCCCGGCCGTCACACCGAGCAATGTGACGCAAAAAATCCGCATTACGGGCACAGGAACGGTAAATGTGGAAAATTCCGACTTGTTGCTGAAGTCCGCCACTGCAGTTTTGGTAGTGGACGGCCCAACCTTGCAAGTGCGCAAGGGCAACTTCAAACTGGAAACTGCCGGTTCGAGCGCTATTTTTAACAATGCTGTCTTGCGCGTCTCCGGCAACACCCAACTGACCGGAAGCATTGCAGTGATGCCGCAGACCTCTTTGTGTATGTTCAACTGCACGGTTGAAATCGGCGACGAAATAGCGGACGGTTACTTCTCTTCAGATAATACTTCTTCAAGTTCCGATTTTCAGAACGACGGGGGGTACCGTTACCTTCAGTATGTTTGTATAAACATCACACATGACCTTCAACTGAGCAGCTCCGGCAACGGTACTGCTTCTGGAGGCGGATTGGATGTATTCATCAATGTTTTTGCCGAAATAGGTGACCGGGGAGCGAATCACGCCAGTGCAACGGCGTTTGGAACATATGACAACGAAGACAGTGGAAGCCTGACCAACAACAACACCATGCTGATGTATAATTCTGATTTTGTTCTCGCAAACGGGAACATACAGAATCAGAGTTCAAGCACTATGGTCGCATCCGATGCCAGTTTCAAAATAAACAACGGTAACTTCCAAAACTCCGGCACGTTAACTGGACAATCCATTTGCCTTGGCGCCGACGACGAAATTCAGCAAAACAGCGGATCGTGGCAGGCGGGTTCAGTGACGACCTGGTATGCCGGCGGCTCTGTCAGCGGTGCCGTGCCTTTCCCACCGCCGGTCGAATCCGCTGCCGCCGATATCGCTGCCTGTATATCGAGCGCAACCTGCAGTCCGTGCGTAGTGGCTACTGCAGATGCCGGCACAGTTTCGCCTGTTTGTATCAATGAAGACGCATCTTTGTCAGGCAGCATTGGTGGCAGCGCAACGTTGGGAACCTGGGATGACGGCGGAGCAGGCGGTACGTTCACGCCGGATGCCAATACCCTGAACGCTGTTTACACGCCCCCGCTCAACTTTACCGGAAACATTACCCTCACCCTGACAACAGACGATCCTCCCGGTATTTGTGGGCCGGCGAGCGACGCGGTCATTCTGACGGTATACGCCTTGCCGGCGGTGACTTGCCCCGGCAATCAATCTGTGTGCGAAAACGAACTGCCTTTGGACCTGACGACCCTGGGCGCCATGCCTGCGGGCGGTGCGTTCTCGGGAACAGGCGTTACGGGCACGAGTTACGACGCTGCTGCGGGCTCGACCAATACCGTCACTTATACCTACACGGACGGCAACGGTTGCACCAATTCCTGCACGTTCGATATTACGGTATATGCGCAACCGGCGGTGACTTGCCCCGGCAATCAATCTGTGTGCGAAAACGAACTGCCTTTGGACCTGACGACCCTGGGCGCCATGCCTGCGGGCGGTGCGTTCTCGGGAACAGGCGTTACGGGCACGAGTTACGACGCTGCTGCGGGCTCGACCAATACCGTCATTTATGCCTATACCGACGGCAACGGCTGCACCAATTCCTGCACCTTCGATATTACGGTATATGCGTTGCCGGTAGTGACTTGTCCCGGCAACCAATCGGTGTGCGTCACCGCCCTTCCGTTGGATCTGACGACCTTGGGCGCCACACCTCCTGGCGGTACCTTCTCCGGAACGGGCGTAACAGGCACGACTTACAATGCTGCTGCGGGCTCGACCAATACCATCACTTATACCTACACGGATGGCAACGGTTGCTCCAATTCCTGTACGTTCGATATTTTTGTTGGAGACGTCGAGACGGCCAATGCCGGAGCCGATCAGGCGACCTGTGTGGATGGTGTCGTGCATTTGGCAGGCGCCGTTGGCGGTGCTGCGACAAGTGGAACCTGGAGCGACGGCGGCGCAGGCGGTTCTTTCCTGCCAGACGCCACTACGCTGGACGCATTTTATGTGCCACCTTTCGGAAATGCCAACCCAATCACGCTGACCCTGACGACTGACGGCCCATGTGCGGTCAGCGATGACTTGACCCTTACTTATGGCCCCCTGCCTCCCCTGAACCTGACGGTACTGGGTCCGGCTACTGCTACCTGCGGCGATCAAATTCAATTTATCATTGAATCTACAGATGGTTTTACGGATATCGGCGCCTTGCAATACAGCGTCAACTGGGATCAGACCAAACTGATGTACGTCGGCCATGTTGCCACGAGCATCGGCGGCGGCGCTCCTGCTATGGCGGGCAACACTGCCAACGGCATTTTGACCTATGCGTGGTTTGATCCGGCAGGCACCGAAGGTGAAGATTTGCCCATCAATACTACCCTGCTGACCCTAACCCTGAAAGTGATCGGAACAGGCGGCACAAGTGTGTCGGTTTCCGGCAATACAACGCCCATCGAAGCGACAAACAGCCAGACTTGTATTCTGACCGTCAACACGAGCGATGCTAATATTACACTTGATCCCATAGCGGTGACTTGCCCCGGCAATCAATCGGTATGTGTCTCTGCCCTGCCTTTGGACTTGACGACGCTGGGCGCCACGCCTGCGGGCGGCTCTTTCTCGGGCACAGGCGTAACGGGTACGACTTACAACGCTGCTGCGGGTTCGACCAATACCGTCACTTATACCTACACGGACGGCAACGGCTGCACCAATTCCTGCACCTTCGACATTACGGTATACGCTCAGCCGGCGGTGACTTGCCCCGGTAACCAAACGGTTTGTGAAAACGAATTGCCTTTGGATCTGACGACGCTGGGCGCCACGCCTGCGGGCGGCTCTTTCTCGGGCACAGGCGTCACGGGCACGACTTACAACGCTGCTGCGGGTTCGACCAATACCGTCACTTATTCCTACACGGACGGCAACGGCTGCACCAATTCCTGCACCTTCGATATTACGGTATACGCTCAGCCGGCGGTGACTTGCCCCGGTAACCAATCGGTTTGTGAAGACGAATTACCTTTGGACCTGACAACCTTGGGCGCCACGCCTGCAGGCGGCACGTTCTCTGGAACAGGCGTTACGGGCACGACTTACAACGCTGCTGCGGGTACGACGAACACCGTCACTTACACCTACACGGATGGCAACGGCTGCAGCAATTCCTGCACCTTCGATATAACGGTATATGCACTTCCCACAGTATTTTGCCCTGAAAACCAATCGGTGTGCGAAAACGAATTGCCTTTGGACCTGACGACCTTAGGCGCCACGCCTCCTGGCGGCACGTTCTCCGGAACGGGCGTAACGGGCACGACTTACAACGCTGCTGCGGGTTCGACCAACACCGTCACCTATACTTACACCGACGGCAACGGTTGCACCAATTCCTGCACTTTCGATATTACGGTATACGCTCAGCCGGCGGTCACTTGCCCCGGCGTCCAATCGGTTTGTGAAAACGAATTGCCTTTGGACCTGACGACCTTAGGCGCCACTCCTCCTGGTGGCACGTTCTCCGGAACGGGCGTAACGGGCACGACATACAACGCTGCTGCGGGTTCGACCAATACCGTCACTTATACCTACACCGACGGCAACGGTTGCACCAATTCCTGCACTTTCGATATTACAGTATATGCGTTGCCGGTGGTGACTTGCCCCGGCGTCCAATCGGTTTGTGAAAACGAATTGCCTTTGGACCTGACGACCTTAGGCGCCACTCCTCCTGGTGGCACGTTCTCCGGAACGGGCGTAACGGGCACGACATACAACGCTGCTGCGGGTTCGACCAATACCGTCACTTATACCTATACGGACGGCAACGGCTGCAGCAACTCCTGCACCTTCGACATTACGGTATACGCTCAGCCGGCGGTGACTTGCCCCGGCAACCAATCGGTGTGCGAAGACGAATTGCCTTTGGACCTGACGACCCTGGGCGCCACGCCTGCAGGCGGTGCGTTCTCGGGCACAGGCGTTACGGGCACGAGTTACAACGCTGCTGCGGGTTCGACCAATACCGTCACTTATACCTACACGGACGGCAACGGTTGCAGCAATTCCTGTACGTTCGATATTACGGTTTATGCGTTGCCGTTAGTGACTTGCCCCGGCAACCAATCGGTGTGCGAAGACGAATTGCCTTTGGACCTGACGACCCTGGGCGCCACGCCTGCAGGCGGTGCGTTCTCGGGCACAGGCGTTACGGGCACGAGTTACAACGCTGCTGCGGGTTCGACCAATACCGTCACTTATACCTACACGGACGGCAACGGTTGCAGCAATTCCTGTACGTTCGATATTACGGTTTATGCGTTGCCGTTAGTGACTTGCCCCGGCAACCAATCGGTTTGCACAACAGCACTGCCACTGGACCTGACCACCTTGGGTGCGACACCTTCCGGTGGCGCCTTTTCGGGTACCGGCGTTACGGGTACCACGTACAATGCTGCTGATGGTACGACCAATACGGTGACGTACACCTATACGGATGGCAATGGATGTACCAATTCCTGCACTTTTGACATCACGGTAAATACCGCCTCCTGTTGTACCGACGCAACTGCTGATGCCGGCCTTGACCAAACGGTTTGTATCAACAGCGATGCTTCGCTGAGCGGTGTCATCAACGGCGGCACGAACGGTACCTGGGACGACGGTGGCGCGGGTGGTACCTTTACCCCCAATGCCAACGACCTGAATGCTACCTATACGCCTCCGCTCAATTATACCGGCGACATCACCCTTACCCTGACGCCGGATGCGCCGGGGGGCACTTGTTCGTCCACAAGCGATGAACTGATCCTGACTGTTGCTGGCAACCAAACGATGAAACTAACCGCAGAAGGCCCCTCCGGCGCCGTATGCGGCGACATGGTCTCTGTAACGATAAAAGTGACCGACTTCACGGACATTGGCGTCCTCGATTTCAGCGTTAACTGGGACGATACCGAACTGATGTATGTGAGCCATTCTGCCCCGGACATAGAAGGCGATGCACCGGTGGTCGGCACACCCATGAGCGATCA
Organism: Saprospiraceae bacterium; assembly: GCA_019187225.1. Classification (GTDB taxonomy): domain Bacteria; phylum Bacteroidota; class Bacteroidia; order Chitinophagales; family Saprospiraceae; genus M3007. The sequence continues at coordinate 5,909 of JABAQQ010000037.1, read as the reverse complement.
GGCAACTTTTACCTGGTTTGATACCGATTTCCCCGGCTATGGTGCGACTTTGCCGGACGGCACCGTGATTTTTACCTTGAATTTTAAGGTACTTGCCCAAATGGCGATGGGCGTCAATGTGGATATTACGGGAATCCCGACCGCGATTGCCGCTTCCGACAAGGACTTCTGCGAGGTGACGGTGACGCCGATGAATATGGTGAATTTCGATGTGCAGAAAATTATTGTCACATGCCCTTCTGACTTTGACGTTTGTCTTGCCGCCGCGCCGTTTGCACTGACCGGCGGTATGCCTGCCGGCGGCACGTACAGTGGTACGGGGGTGAGCATGGGCAATTTTAACCCTGCTGCGGCAGGGGCTGGCCCTCACACCATTACCTACACTTATACTGACGCCAACGGCTGCACGAACAGTTGTACGTTCGACATCACGGTGAACGCCAACCCGGTGTGCAGCATTGCAGGTGCCGACGCGGTTTGTGCAGGCACTCCGGGCAATATCTACAGCGGCCCTGCGGGTATGACCTCCTACGCCTGGAGCATATCCGGCAACGGCTCGATCAATGGCGTCTCCGACGCGCAAAACGTGACGGTAGATGCAGGCGCGGCGGGCAGTTTCACCCTGACGCTGGTCATCACGGACGCCAACGGCTGCAGTTCGACGTGTATGAAAATGGTGACGGTGAACGCCAACCCGGCGTGCAGCATCACAGGTGCCGACGCGGTTTGTGCAGGCACTCCGGGCAATATCTACAGCGGCCCTGCGGGTATGACCTCCTACGCCTGGAGCATATCCGGCAACGGCTCGATCAATGGCGTCTCCGACGCGCAAAACGTGACGGTGGATGCAGGCGCGGCGGGCAGTTTCACCCTGACGCTGGTCATCACGGACGCCAACGGCTGCAGCTCGACGTGTATGAAAATGGTTACGGTGAACGCCAACCCGGCGTGCAGCATCACAGGTGCTGACGCGGTTTGTGCAGGCACTCCGGGCAATATCTACAGCGGCCCTGCGGGTATGGCCTCCTATGCATGGAGCATATCCGGCAACGGCAGCTTTGCGGGTGGCCCTCCGGGCAACGTGCAGGATGTTACGGTGGACGCTGGTGCGGTAGGCAGTTTCACCGTTTCGGTGACGATAACGAACGCCAATGGCTGCACCTCGACCTGTTCGAAAATGGTGACGGTGAACGCTTTCACTCCGGCGAATTGCCCCTCCGACTTTTCTGTTTGTCTAAATGATGCTCCATTCGCGCTGACCGGTGCAACACCGCTTGGCGGAACATATAGCGGCATGGGCGTGACTGCAAATAATTTCGATCCTGCTGCAGCAGGGGTCGGCCCACATACCATTACTTATACCGTAGATGTGAATGGTTGTATCAACATTTGTACGTTCGACATCACGGTAAATCCGAATCCTCCGTGTACGATCAGCGGGCCAACGAGTGTTTGCCCGGGTTCCACCAACCAGCACTGCGGCCCTGCCGGCGCTAACCTGTCCTACTCCTGGAGCATTAGTGGTAACGGCACTATTTCCGGCTCAGGTCAATGCATCGACGTGATTGCAGGCGCCACCTGCAGTCAATCCTATTCTTTGACTTTGACGGTGACCGATAACTCGACTACGCCTGCCTGTTCTTCTACATGTACCCTTACGGTTAACGTAAACGACGTGAATCCGCCGTCGATCACCTGCCCCGACAACATCACAGTGGACTGCGAGGACGAAGTACCTGTGTGCCCGGCCGACTTCGCAGCTTTTGACGCCCTTCCCAGCGCGTCGGCGTCGGACAATTGCGACAACAATTTGGCCTATATGTGCACGACGGGCGCCTTGACGGGCGGCGCCTGCGGCGGCACCATCAGCCGGACGCACAAAGTGACGGACGATTGCGGCAACACGAACGACTGCGTGCAGACGATCACGGTGGACGACAACACCGACCCGGTTGCCAAGTGCCGCAACATCGCAATCGAATTGGATGAAGAAGAAGGTACTGCAAGTATCAGTCCTTCCGATATAGATAACGGCTCGACGGATAATTGCGGAATCGCCGAACGGAGCGTTACCCCCAATACCTTTGATTGTCAGGATCTCGGCCAGAACGCAGTGGTATTACAAGTAACGGACATCTGCGGTAATACCGCTACCTGTGAGGCTTACGTAACGGTGGAACAGGGTGATTTCCTGAGGTTAACACCGCTGCCGAATATCTCGACGTGTCCTGAAGAACCCGTAGAGGCCATCGAACTGAGCGGTCTGCCTGTAGATCAGGTGATCAACTACTACTGGTCGGGCGGCGCTCCGGCGGGTCTTGCCGACGGTTTTGCCACAGGCGCCGATCCGGAAATCCCCGGCTTCACTGCCGGCGACGCCGAGGGTTCCTGGACGGTTACCGTAACGGGCAATATTTATCTCTGTACGGATACCGAGGAGTTTACCATAACTGTCAATGACGTTTTTGCTCCTCACTTCATTAATTGTCCGGAAGAAATAGTGGTGAACAACGACCCGGACAAATGCGGGGCCAGCGTGAATTGGCAAGCGCCGGTCGCGGTGGACGGGTGCGCAGGCTTCAATGAATTACTTGTTTACCAGGTGACGCCTCCCGGCAACACTCCCGGATCCTTCTTCTCTGTTGGCGAACATCTTATTAAATATGTGGCAGATGATCAATATGGCAATAAGGTCAAGTGCGAGTTCAAAATCCGTGTGCGCGACATGCAACTGCCCGACATCGAGTGTCCGTCCGGCATTCAGTACTTAGAGACGAACAACGGCAACTGTTCGCACACGCTGACCGGCACCTACCTGAACCCGAGCGTGGTGGAGAACTGCGCTTTGGATTACGTGCGCAACGACTATAACGACGGTCCAACGCTGAACGGGGCTGTGTTCCCGGTAGGTCCCTGGCCGATCGTGGTGAAGTGGACGGCGGAAGACGTGCACGGCAACAGCGCGACATGCACCTTTGCGGTGATCGTGGTGGACAACGACGCGCCGACAGTGGCGTCGTGCCCCTCGGACCGCACGGTAGACAACGACGCGGGTCAGTGCGGGGCGCACGTGTGGTACGCCGCGCCGCGTTTCAACGACAACTGCGGTGGCGCCTACCAGCCGGGTACCCTGATCCAGGGCGGCGCTCCGGGCGACTTTTTTAACGTAGGTTCGACGGTGGTGGAGTGGTGGTACTTCGATCCGTCGGGCAACGGTCCGGCGGTGTGCAATTTCACGGTGACAGTTCGGGACGAAGAGCGCCCCGAGATTGACTGCCCGGGCAATATCACGATCGAAACGGACGGCAGCCTCAACGGCGGCAACGGCGGTGAGCCGGAAGCCGATCCCTATATTTCTTCGCGCGGCCCCTGTGGCGTGACGATGGGCTACACATCGCCTGTTGGCACCGACAATTGCCCTGGCGCTGTGACGGCGCTTGCGAGCGGTTTTGGCTCGGGCCCGAACTTTTATCAATACGGCGGTGTGTACACCGAAGGCTATATCGTGACGGACAACGCCGGCAACACGGCGGAGTGTTCGTTCACGGTGACGGTTCGCGACCCGATTGCCCCGACGATCACCTGCCCTGCGAACACGACGGTGACGACGGATGTGGGCGAGTGCGACGCTGCGGTGAGTTACGCCTTCCCGTACTTTGGGGACAACTGCCCGGATTACAGCCTGACGCAGAACTACGGTCCGGTGAGCGGCGAGGAGTTCCAGTTGGGGACGACGGCGGTGAGTTTCACGGTGGAAGACGCTGCGGGCAACGAGACGACGTGCACCTTCACGGTGACGGTGGAAGACCGGGAGCGTCCGTTCATCAACAACTGTCCCACCCCGGTGGTGGCATACACCTCGTCGAACGGGACGGGCGACTGCTCTGGCGCGGTGCCGGACATGCGTGGCGACCTGGTGGCGTCGGACAACTGCGCGGGCATCACCAAGACGCAGATTCCGGCAGCGGGCACAGCCTTTGGTTTTGTGCACGGAGCGATGCAGACGGTGACGTTCGTAGTGACGGACGCTGCGGGCAACACTTCTTCGTGCGAATCAAAAGTGACGCTGAAAGACAACGAAGAGCCTTCGATCAATTGCAACGTGAGCAAATCCTTTACGGTGACGGCGGGCATCTGCGGTCACTTGGTGACGGTGGACGACAACACGGACCCCGGCTTCAACGACAACTGCCAGGGCGCGAAGCGTTCGCACAATTATATCAATGCACCGCACACGCACACCCTTGCGGGAGCGATCCTGCCGGTCGGTTCGACGACGGTGGTATGGACGGTGACGGATGCTGCGGGCAACATGAAGACCTGCGAGGTATCGTACACGGTGGTGGACGACATCAAGCCTGTGTTTGTGAACTGTCCGTCGGATGTGACCTTGAACAACGACGTGGATAAATGCGGTGCGAAAGTGTTCTGGGTGGCCCCGGTAGCGACGGACGATTGCGGGGTGGTGGTGGACCAGATCGGCGGCCCTGCACCGGGCGGATTCTTTGGAGTAGGCACCGAAGAGGTGTCGTACCGTGCGAAAGACCCCAGCGGCAACACGACGATCTGCACGTGGGAAGTGACCATCCGCGACATGCAACTGCCCGACATCCAGTGTCCGGGCGGCTTGCAGTACGTGGGCACGAACCGCGGCGAGTGTTCGCACACGGTGGAAGGCTCTGCGCTGGATGCCACTGCGACGGACAACTGCGGGGTGACTTCGCTTAAAAACGACTTTAACAACGATTATACTTTGCACGATGCGGTTTTCCCCATCGGTAGCACAGAAGTGATATGGACTGTACTCGATGCTGCTGGCAATCAACGCAAATGCGCTTACACCGTGATCGTAAAAGACGATGATGACCCAACGGTACAAACATGCCCGGCGAACATTACCAGGAACAACGATACGGACCTGTGCAGTGCGAATGTTGAATACGAGGTTTTGTTCCAGGATAATTGCGACGGCAACAACCGTATCGGCGAACTCATCGAAGGTTTGCCCTCCGGATCGAGTTTCCCGGTAGGCACCACCACGGTGGTATGGCGCTACGTTGACCAGGCCAGCAACGACTTTGCCGAGTGCCTGTTCACTGTAACTGTGAAAGATACGCAAGACCCCGAAATTGAATGTCCGACGCCGATTACGGTAGGCGTAAACGGGACCATCAGCGGCGGTCTTGGCGGCGTTCCGCTTGCGGAGCCGCGGCTGATCAGCAGCGGTCCTTGCGGTGTGACGTTGCAATACAATGCTCCTATTGGTATGGACAACTGCCCCAATCCTTTGACGATCCTTCAAAGCGGTTTGGGTTCTGGTCCGAATTATTATGAATACGGGGGTATATACACCGAGACATACAACGTGATAGACGCCTCTGGCAATGTTGCATCGTGTTCGTTCACGATCGAGGTAAAAGACCCTGTGGTTCCGACGATCACGTGTCCTGCGAATACGACGGTGACGACGGATGTGGGTGAGTGCGACGCTGCGGTGAGTTACGCGCACCCGTACTTTGGGGACAACTGCCCTGGGTACACGTTGACGCACCTGGAAGGGCCTGAGAGCGGGGAAGAATTTCCCTTGGGCGGCACATACGTTGCGTTCGAGGTAACGGATGCGGCTGGCAACGCGGTGATCTGTTCGTTCACGGTGACGGTGGAAGACCGGGAGCGTCCGTTTATCAACAATTGCCCCACACCGGTATACGCGACGACCTCGTCGAACGGTCCGGGCGATTGTTCCGGGGCGGTACCGGAGATGCGGGGCGACCTGGTGGCATCGGACAACTGCGGAGTGGATCACATTGCGCAGGTTCCGGCTCCGGGCACTTCGTTTGGGTACCTGCACGGAGCGATGCAGACGGTTACGTTCGTAGTGACGGACGAATCGGGCAACACCTCGTCGT
>JABAQQ010000062.1 GCA_019187225.1 Saprospiraceae bacterium | reverse complement strand
CAATATCCCAATATCCCAATATCCCAATATCCCAATATCCCAATATCCCAATATCCCAATATCCCAATATCCCAATATCCCAATATCCCAATATCCCAATATCCCAATATCCCAATATCCCAATATCTTAACCCTCACAGTCATGTACGTCAAAACTTACCTTTCCACGCCGGTCGGCTGGTTTGAGATCAGCGGCAGCGCACTGGGTGTCCGCACGGTGCATTTCTGCGAAAAGGCCGGGGAAGCAACGGCGCATCTGCCGGACGACCATCCTGTGAGCATTTGCCGCCGGCAGTTGGAAGAATATTTTGCCGGGAAGCGGCAGGTTTTCGACTTAAAATTAGACTGGAGCGGCCAACCCGAATTTCACCGCCAGGTGTGGGCAGAGCTGCTGAAAATTCCTTTTGGCAAAACGGCCTCCTATTCCGACATCGCCGAGCGGATCGGGCACCCGTCGGCGGTGCGGGCCGTTGGCCTGGCCAATCGTTCGAATCCGGCCGCTATCGTTGTCCCCTGCCACCGTGTCATCGGAAAAGGGGGCGAATTGCGGGGCTATTTTTACGGCCTGGATACGAAAATGCAGTTGCTGCGGCATGAAAATCCCGTAAGGTTCGCGGAACAGGGGGAGTTGTTCTGAAAACAGTGTTGACAGGATCAAGACAGTGTGGTAAAATAGTGGGTTGGCCGGATACCGGAAAAATAAAAAACGGGGGCGTGGCGTACCACACCCCCGTCGTTTTATCGGGAGAAAGTCGGTGACTTCTTACTTCTCCAATTGTTCCTTCAACTGAGCCAGTACAGCCAGATCGCCGAGGGTTTCTTTCTCGACTTTTTTCTGCACATCGGTGATGGCGGCTTGCGCTTCGCCTTCTTCCTTGGCTCTTTCCGCTTTCACCACCGCTTCGGCTTTGAATTTCAAATCCTCTAAGTAGCGCGTATGCGATACGAGGATGCGGCGGTCGTCTTTGTTGAATTCGATGACTTTTACAGTTACGGTATCGCCGACGTTCACCGGTTGGCCGTCTTCCTTTTTGATGTGTTTGGCCGGAGCGAAAGCTTCGAGGCCGTGGGGCATCTGGAAGGTGGCGCCTTTGTCGTCGCGTTTCAGCACGGTAGCTTCGTGGTAGGAACCGACCGGGAAGATCGTCTCGAAAGCATCCCAGGGGTTTTCCTGGGTTTGTTTGTGGCCGAGGCTGATCTGCCGTTTTTCCTTGTCAATGTCGAGCACAATGACATCCATCGGGCTGCCCACTTTGGTGAACTCACTGGGGTGTGCGTAACGCTTCGTCCAGGAGAGGTCGCTGATGTGCACCATACCTCCTACGCCTTCGGAGAGTTCCACGAAAATGCCGTAATTGGTGATGTTTTTCACCGTACCCGTGTGCTGGCTGCCGATGGGGAAGCGGTTTTCGATCTCGCTCCACGGGTCGGCGGTCAGTTGTTTGATGGACAGGGACATTTTGCGGTCAGCGCGGTCGATGGTAACGACGCGGGCTTCCACTTCCTGACCCATTTTGAAGTACTCTTTCGCGTTGATGCTCTGGTTGCCCCAGGTGATCTCGCTGATGTGGATGAGACCTTCCACGCCGGGCAGGATTTCCACGAATGCGCCGTAGTCCTCGATGTTGACGATCTTGCCTTTCACGATAGAGCCTTCCGTCACGTCGGCGGGCAATACTTCCCAAGGATGCGGGGTGAGTTGCTTGAGACCGAGGCTGATACGCTTCTTGTTTTCGTCGAAGTCGAGCACCACCACGTTGATGCGTTGGTTGAGTTGCAGCACTTCGCTCGGGTGGCCGATGCGGCCCCAACTGATGTCGGTGATGTAAAGCAAGCCGTCCACGCCGCCGAGATCGAGGAAAGCGCCGAAGTCGGTGATGTTTTTCACGATGCCTTCGAGCACCTGGCCTTTTTCGAGGCTGCCGAGGATGTGTTCGCGTTGTTCGGCCAGATCGCTCTCGATCAACGCTTTGTGGCTCACCACGGCGTTTTTGATCTGTTCGTTGACTTTCACCACTTTGAACTCCATCACTTTGCCCACGTATTGATCGTAGTCAATGACGGGTTTGATGTCTATCTGCGAACCGGGCAGGAAGGTTTCCAGGCCGTTGCAGTCCACGATAAGGCCGCCTTTGGTTTTGCTGATAACCGTGCCGCGGATGATCGTGCCGTTTTTGAACGAGTCCACGATGCTTTCCCAGGCGCGGAGGATCTTGGCCTTGCGGCGCGAGAGGCCGAGTTGGCCTTCGCTGTCTTCCTGGCTTTCCACGTACACTTCCACTTCGTCGCCCTGGCCGAGGCCGGGGGTGTCGCGGAATTCGCTCAGGGGGATGAGGCCGTCGCTTTTGTAGTTGATGTCGAGCACCACATCGCCGCCGCTGATGGCGCTGACACGGCCTTTGATGATCTCGTTTTCAGCCACATTGCTGAGGGTGGCGTCGTACTGCTTGAGCAAAGCGGCTTTTTCGGCCTGGTCGTAAGCGAAGGTGCCGCGCTTGTCCATATTCCAGTTGAAATCGTCGTGCGCGCCGCCGGCGGTTACTGTTTCAAATACCGGAAGTTCCACTTCTTCTTCCTCTTCTTCTTCCACAGGCGCTTCGGCTGCTTTTTTTCCGGCAACCGGCGTTTCTTCGGGCATCTCTTCTTCTGCTACGGTTTCTGCTTCTTCCACTACGGTTTCTTCCGTCACTTCTTCTGCAACGGCTTCCACCGCTTCGGTTTCTTCCGCAGCAGCTTCTACTGCTTCGTCGGCCACTTCAGCTACGGGCGCTTCAGCGATCTCTTCAGCCACCTCGATGGCTTCTTCTACGGCAGGTGTTTCTACGGTTGCGTCGGCAACGCTTTCGTTCGTTTCTTCCTGCTCGTTCCTGATGTCTTTTTCGTCGTCGAGTAACATAATTGAAAACGGTTGATTCTGAGGCTTTTTAGTGTTGAACCACTTGCCGGCTTCACTTTGGGGCGAAACCGTTACCCCTGCTTTTTTCAAAAGCGGGCGCGAAGGTAGCACTATTTCGCGATGCGGAAAAATTTTATGAAAAGTAAAGCAAACTTTTTACCCCGGCTGTGTTGTGAAGTGTGGGAACCGGATATCTGCACTACTTTTTTTGCGCCATGGCCTTGCCTTTGCGTTCTTTCCGGTAGTTTTGCAGCCCCCAAACGGACAAGTCAGCACTCAATCATCACGCACCCAAACTTTTTTTAAACATGGCAGACAACAAGAACCCGCAGCAGGCCGCCATCAACATCGAATTGTCGGAAGAAGTGGCCGAAGGCATTTACTCCAACCTCGCCATCATCTCGCACTCCAACGCCGAATTTGTCGTGGATTTCATCCGCCTGATGCCCAACGTGCCGAAGGCGAAAGTGAAATCGCGCATCATCCTGACGCCGCAACACGCCAAACGGCTCCTTTATGCGCTGAAAGACAACCTTCAGAAATACGAAATGCAGTTCGGCAAGATCGAGGACGTGGATACGCCCGTCCCGCCGATGAATTTTGGCACGCCGACCGCACAAGCGTAATGATTTCGGATTTCGGATTGAACTTACCCCGGTATTAAAAATTTGCTACTGTTGATTCTTCATCGCAAATCCGAAATCCGAAATCCGAAATCAAATCATTCCCGGTAATACCGCATCGTTTGTTCCACATTGAAAGTTTTGGGGCGCACTTCCGGAGAAGCGCCCGGCTCGGCGTCGAAGCGGAAAACGGTGTCGCCCGCCCATTCGAGGATACCGAAAAGGGTTTTACCCGTAAGCGGCCCCGCCTGAAAACCGCTCAGATCGAGCGTTGCGGGGTTGCGGCTGCAATCGTACGTGTAGCGGATCGGAAAGGTATCGAACTGGCTGCCGAACTGAATGAGCCACAGGGCTTTGCCATCCGGCTGGAATACCAGCACCTGCCCCTCGCGGTTGGTCCAGCGCCCCGGCAGATCGTAACAATCAGGCCTGGAAGTGCAGTAAAAGAAAAGGAAAGCAGCCCCGCCGAGCAGGGCCAGTTGTGTAAAAAGTTGGTTCATATATCTGCTGTTTTTGTCTCGACGCAATGCCGTAAAGACAACTTTGTTCGTCCCAAAGTGGCAACAAACTACCGCAAACTTTTCCGGAAATTTTAGATTTTCTCACCTCTCTCACACCTTTCACCTCTCTCACACCTCTCACACCAGTCCCTCATCTGCAAAACTGTAATACCCACGGTCCGACACGATAAGGTGGTCGAGCAGCGGCGTTTCGAGCACAGCGCCGGCCTGTTGCAGTTTTTTGGTCAGGTCCACGTCGGCCTGGCTGGGTTGCAGGCTGCCGGAAGGGTGGTTGTGCACGGCAATGAACGCGGCGGCATTGACCTCGATCGCAGCTTTCAGCACCATTTTGATGTCTACTACCGTGCCGCCCAGGCCCCCGGTGCTGAGGCGCTGGCGTGCGGTGATCTCGTTGGCCCGGTTGAGCAGCAGCAACCAGAATTCCTCGTGGTGCAGGTCGGCGAGCAGCGGCGCGATGGCGTGAAAGGCGTCGCGGCTGGAGGTGACGCGCGGACGCTCGCGCAGGTCGGAGAGCTGGCGGCGGCGTCCCAGTTCGAGCGCGGCAGCGATGGTGATGGCTTTGGCCTCCCCCACGCCTTTGAATCGCTGGAGTTCTTTCAGAGAGCGTTTGCCGAGTTCGTGCAGGTTGTGGTCCACCGAAGCGAGGATGTCCTGCGCCAGTGCGACGGCGCTTACACCCACGGTGCCGGAGCTGATGAGAATGGCGAGCAGCTCGGCGTCGCTCAGCGCCTGCTTGCCTTTGAGTTGCATTTTTTCGCGGGGGCGGTCTTCTTCGGCCCAGGCGGTGATGGCGCGGTAGGAATTGGTCAGCATGTTTCGATTGCGGATTGCGGATTGCGGATTGCGGATTGATGATTGCGGATTGATGATTGCGGATTAGATCGGATGGGGAATTATTTGGATACGAATGTAGGGGTTTTGAAGAAAATCAAAAAATGCGGCTATAAATTTGGAGATGATCGCTTGCCGGCACTGCCTGATTTTCAGATATCCTATATTCACACTTGAAAAGACACCGTTTGCCAGCAAAAAGGAGCTGTTCACACATTTAACAAAAAAGTATTACTTATCCTGTGTAGAGGGGAATACCTTTGAATATTGTTTCCCAATCTGATTTACCCACCTTCAAAACTTTTTATTATGCAAAACCGATTAATTTCATCGCTCATCGCTCATCGCTCACCGAAGCTCGGAGTATTCCTGACTTTTCAGACGATTTTCCTGTTTGTTACGGTTTTTTCTCTCCGTTTCGCAGTTTAGCGCAAGATTGTAACAATTTGCCTGCTTTCCAGGTCAACTGGAATAATCAAACGATCACTTCACCGGCAGTTTACAACAATCAAAATATCCGCGTAACCGGGACAGTGACATTCAATGCCGATATAACGATGGTACGTTGTACAGTACTGCTCGATCCCGGCGCGACAATTGTAGTCGGAGCAGGGACAATATTCTCCGCTTCCAGTGATGCAGCTGGAAGAACCGTGTTCTTCGGATGCACGGGGATGTGGAATTCCATTACCGTGGGCAATAATGCCGCCATTAAATTCCGGGAATGCACGATTCGGGACGGAGAATATGGAATTCTACTCCAGGGAAACTATAACTGGCCGGTTTCCGAATTGGTAAATAATTCTTTCAGGGGAAATTATATTTCAATAATGGCAGCCTGGTGCCCGAATCTGGGATTCGGCAATTTTTCAGGCAATTATTTTTCAAGCAATATTTTCCCGTTCGGTAACATCCCTTTGCCAATTGCACTTCCGCCGCACACAGGCGAGTATCCATTAGCAGGCGTCTATGCTGCGCCGGCCAGCGGTTCGATTGGCACATCCGGCCTGACCAATACTTTTACAGCTCTGCGGTATGGTATATACTCTTTATACTCGACATTGAACGTGAATAACTGCACCCTGCAGCGCTCCCTTAACACTACTCTTACCAACACAGATGGCGTGGGTATTTATGCGGAAAGCAGCACATTAAATATAGAAAATCTCTTCGGGGGGCCAGGGTGCGTTTTCGCCAATAATCCGGAAGCCGGTATATTATCGAGATATACCTATGGCTTGAAAGTGAGCGACGCAACCTTCAATGGCGCCAATAAATATGGCATCAGGGTCATTAATTCAACCAATACGGCGCTGGTAAATATCGAAGACAACACCTTCAATGTGGAAGGTACGAATGCGCTTGGCGCAATTTCATTCGTCAGACCGCCTTCGACGGGCAACCTGACCCGGTGCTACATCAACAACAACATTGTGAATGTGCCCGACCCGGCAGTAAGCGGTTTTAAAACCTCGACGGAACTCAAACTGATCGAGGTGCGCGCTTTACAAGGGCCTGCTACGGATAATATGGTGATTGCCGATAATTACATCACCAGTTCTTACGGAGGCGATGCGCATACCATTCATGGTATTTGGGTGGAGGATCATTCTGACGGCTACCAGATATCAGGTAACAATGTTACTTATAATTACGAAACCGATGCTCCACCCTTACCTGGCGTAAATAATGTTGGAATTGGCGCAGTTTCTGTTCATGGAATTAGAAATATTATTGGTCCGAACAATAATGCGACCGCCACAAGAATGTGGCCAAGTCTTGTCCCTACGAATATGGCAGACTTTAGGCGTTCTTATATTCGTTGTGGAATTCATGTGGATGATTCACCTAACTTTTTGATTTGCCGCAATCTTTCCGATTTTGCTTTTCAAGGTTATCATTTCGCCCGGAACTGTGGAGGGGTTACCGATTTTGGAATGAACCATATTCGCAACCATTATTTCGGGCTCAATTTATGCACTGGAGGTGGATGTGAAAGCAGTACAACGTTTAATGCGCAACCTTACAGGGAGAATCTTTGGGAAGTAACTTACGACAATCAATCCAACCCTGCCAGATGGTATCAAGCGCCAATGTCCCCGCCTCAAGTCACTGTAGATGGTACCAAGACATTCCATACACCCAACCCCCAAGCAGCTATTAACCCGCAGAATTGGTTTAATATTGATATGGTAGGCGGTAGTCCCGAAATGACTGCCTGCGACTCCCTGCTTTCACCGGAAATACCCGGTTTCGGAGAGTCTGAAGAAGAGTTCATGTCAGGGGAATATCACCTGAACCAGGCTTCTGCCGAATGGGATTACGAGATTTTTATTTTAGGGCATTTGCTACGCTTCCCATCCTTGGTTAACGGCGATTTGCAGACTCAACAGTACTTTACTTCGAAAGTAGAATCATCTCCATGGAAATACGCGCAAGCCGAAAATATGCTCCGGGAAGCCTATATTCCGAACACATCCCAACAATCCCAATTAGATGGCCTGCTCGCATCCACCCGGATACTATCCGACAGTTTGGCACACCTGGAGTATTTGGAAAGCATAGACACGACGTCGCTGACGCCTTCTATAACTACTGCCCGTACTTCAGTGATGACCACCCTCGAACTAAACCGGGTCCAAACGCTGGCCGTGGGTGAAGCCTTGCGCAATGCAGCTTTGGCCAATCTGGAAGCGGTGCATAGTTACGTATCGCAGCTCCCTACTAATGAAATCTGGGAACAAAACAGGAAAACAGTATTACTCCATATCGCAGCCAACGCGATGGGACAAGAACCGACGGAAACGGACATGCAAGCGCTTCGCACGGTAGCAGAACAGTGCCCTGCTACGGGCGGCGGCGCCGTATTAATGGCGCGAAGCAGGCTTCCTGTTGAAGAAGCCTCGCTGTTCCCCTTAGAGGGTGAAGACCCCTATTGCACAGAAGAGCGGGCAACAGAAAAAACTCCCATCTTCGAAGGCGGGATCATATTGTCGCCCAATCCCGTGAGCAATTACCTCATCGTTGCGATGGATAAACCGGCAAGCGGATCATGGCAAATCGTAGCCAGCGACGGTCGTGTACTTGCTACCGGCGTTTTTTCAGATACAGACCGGATCGGGATTGATGTCGGGCAACTCCCGGAAGGTTTTTATCACCTTCGATTACAGCCCGTAGAACGCTCCTACGCATTTCTCCGGTTCATAAAAATTTAAGGCAAAAATCGTTTTCCTTAGACGCTGTCACTTTGGGTAAATTCCAAGGTGACAGTATTTGTATTTTTTCATCAATACCTTTTATCAAAAATGCTACAGCGAATATTTGTGTTGATGGTCATTTTCTCTAATATGTCCTATGCACAGCAAAAAAATGATAATATATGGTTGTTAGGTAATTCCGGTGCTAATGTTGATACCTTTGGTGGATTTCTACTGGAGTTCTCTGATGGAGATTTTCATTTTGATAAGTTTAATATAAAAATCGGGAACCTTCTTGCCTCTAACGCCTCCATCTGCGATGACAACGGCGACTTGGTACTTTATTCGAATGGATGTTCTATCGCCAACTTTACGCATGAAATGATTGAAAACGGCGATGGTCTCAATCCCGGATTTATCGCCAATGAGTCGTGTAATGGACCTTGGGGCGGCTCCTATCTTTCCTATGGCTCTACCCTGATACTCCCCATACCGGAACGGCCCGGTAAATACTATTACATCTATGAACATGTAAGCGAGTTATACGCCTCTGATGGACTTTTTTACGCGCATATCGATATGAATGCGAACGGCGGTTTAGGCAAGGTGCTTGAAAAAAACGTCGAACTGCTGCCTATACCGACTGCTTTGTCAGGTTATATCACCGCTGTCCGGCATGGCAATGGCCGCGACTGGTGGATAGTGGTGCCAAGCGGCGAGCCAAGCCGGGATTTTTATCTTTTTTTACTATCTCCTAATGGACTGGAAGGGCCTTTCTGGCGTTCCTATCCCCCGGCTACTGAGTTGCCGCCGGGAAGCATATTAACGTTCGGTGGTCCGACTCAGGCCGTTTTTACCCCGGATGGAACTAAATATTGCAGGGTCAACCGGCGCTATGGCATCGAAATATTCAATTTCGACCGTTGCTCAGGGGAGTTTGAAATTTTGAAAAAAATGCCCTTGCCACCGCTAACGGAGGAGGCCATCCAGCAAAACGATACCACGCTGTTGAAATACGATCCGGGAGCTGCCGGCATGGCTGCATCGCCCAACTCCCGCTTTCTCTATGTCAGCAATGTGAGCGACCTGTACCAGATAGACCTGTGCGACAAGAATTTTAAAATGGAGCACATAGAAGCGTATAACGGCGCTTTGTGGTACTTTTTTGCGGCCAATTTTTACCAGATGCAACTGGCGCCGGACAACAGGATTTATATGTGTTCGAGCAATACGGGCAGGGTGCTCAGTGTCATCAACGAGCCAAATAAACTCGGCAAACTGTGCAATTTCGATCAGCACGGCATTTTGTTGCCCCGATATACCGGCTTTGTGCTGCCTAATTTCCCGCACTTCAGGTTGTACGATGCCTCCGGAAGCCCTTGCGATACGCTGGGGATCGACGGCCCGGAGAAGCGCAGTTTACCGGCGTTCACGCTTTTTCCCAATCCCGCAAAAAACGAGGTGCATATTTTCGTACCCAAATGCGACGGAGGCCAACTCACTGTTTACAATGCCGCCGGTCAGTTCCTTTGGGAAACGGAATACCTGACCGGCGATGCGGAATATACCCTGGACACGATGGGTTGGCCGGCAGGAGTATATTTCGCAACCCTCGTCGAAGGTAGGAAACGCGTTTTAACCCGAAAATTAGTCATCGCACGGTAAGATACGATAATCTTATCATTTGTAACAAACCATCAACTCCCCCGCGCATTCACCTGACCACCGTCACATCCCCCGACAGCAACAAATCCTTCTCCACCCCGCAGAAAAGGAGTTTCACTTTCACGTACCACACATAAACGCCGGGATTCATGTCGTCGGCGCGGAAAGCGCCGTGCCAGCCCAGGTCCGGCTGTGTGGTGCTGAAGAGTTTGTTGCCCCAGCGGTCGAACACCTCGAAGCGGTAGTCGAGTATCGTCAGGTTGGGCTGAAAGAAAGGTTTGAATTCCGAGTTGTCGGGATCGAAGGAAGCGGGTTTGAACACGTTGGGGACGTAGGCGTAATTAGTGTTGACCGGAATGTCCTCCCACGACACGACGGCTTCGCCGCGCACCGTTTCGCATCGGTTGGTCACGTCCACCCATACCGGCCCGGCGTCGGCGACCTGGGTAAAGTAGGTCGTGTCGCCGTTGAACCACTTGAAGGTCAGGTCTTTGAGAAAATCGTTCGTCCCCACTTCGAGGCGCGTCCCCGAATTGTCGCAGGGTAACACCCCGTCGGGCAAACCGACTTCGAGCCGCGGCAATGCCGCGATGCCGGCGTTTTCTTCAAAAATGCAGCCGTTGGAGTCCTCGAGATAGACCGTGTAATCGCCCGCCGCGAGATTTTCAAACACCAGCTCGTCCTGATAGGCGATGCCGTCGAGCGAATAACGGTACGGCGGCAGGCCGCCGGTCGCGCCGCTCACCGTCAGGCTGCCGGTGGGAGTAGTGGCGCAGGAGCTTTCGGGAATCACGCCGAACGTCGCTTCCGGCAGCGCGGTCACGGTCACGGTCAGCGTCGAATCGCAGCCTTCGGGCGTGGTAAAGTGGAATTCCTGCGTCTGGCCTGCCGCGATCTCCGTGCCGTTGAAGTTGAAGGTCGTGCCGGGGCATACTTCCGCTTCCAGGGTTCCGGCGGCGACGGAATAGGCTGTCACCGAGACCGTTACAATCGAGTCGCAGCCCCAGACGTTGGAAAGGGTGACGTCAGTGGTGGTGCCGGGCGCGAGTTCCAGGCCGTTGTAGGCAAACGTCTCACCGGGGCAAACGACCGCCGCCAGGGAAGAGGTTTCTGTGGGGCCGAAACTGCCGACGGCCACTTCGATGATCGAATCGCAGCCCGAAGAATTCTGGTAAGTGAAAATATGGATGGAATTCACAGGGATCTCTACGCCATCGAACCAAAACGAGCCGCCTTCGCAGGCCAGGGCATCGAGGATCATGTAACTGGTGGGCGATTCGCTCACGGTCACCGTCACGGTCGAGTCGCAGCCTGAGTAATTCTGAAAAACAAAATCCTGCGTTTGACCTGCCGCCAACTGCGTGCCGTTGTAGTCGTAAAGCGTTCCGGGGCAAACACTTACATCCAATGCCGAAGACGAAACCGGCAATGCGCCCACGCTTACCGTCACGGTCGAATCGCAGCCGAGATAGTTCTGGAAAACGAAATCCTGGCTCTGACCCGCGGCGAGTTGGACGCCGTTGTAGTCGTACAATTCCCCCGGACAGACACTTGCGTTCAATGTCGAGGCCGAAACCGGCAGGGTGTTCACCGTCACTGTCACGACCGAGTCGCAACCCAACTGGTTTTGAAAGTGAAAATCCTGCGTCTGTCCGGCCGCGAGCGGGGTGCCGTTGTAATCGTAGGTTTCGTCCGGGCAAATGCTCACCGAAAACGACGAGGCGGAAGGAGGCACTTCAAAAACGCTGACCGTTACGACCGAATCGCAACCCAGGTAGTTCTGGAAAACAAAATCCTGCGTTTGACCCGCGAAGAGCAATGTGCCGTTGTAGTCGTATGCCTCGTTCGGGCATATATTCACCAGCAGATTAAATCCGGATGTCGGGATCGGGTTCACCGTAACAGTCACCGTAGAGTCGCAACCGCCCGGCGCCGTGAGCAGGAAAGCCTGCGTCGTTCCGGCAGGTAAAGATGTACCATTGTACAGCACCGACTCGTTGGCGCAGGCCGTCAGCGTCAGATTCGACGACAGGGGCAGGCAGGCTTTGATCAGCAGGTCGCTTTCGCCTTTGGCGTCGCAACCCGCCAGCGACACGGTGTTTTGTCCGATGATGACCTGCCAGCCGCCCGGCAACAAGGCCGTGTCGATTTCCACCAAATAATTGGCAGACAATATGTTGGCAAACGAAAACCCTCCATTTGCGGCTGATTGCCCCGATCCCACCGGACTTCCGTTTTCCAACAGGTTTACGGCAATGCCCGATACCAGTGTGTCGCCCGCATCCACCGTGCCGTTGCCGTTTACATCGGACCACACCTGTCCCTCGATGTTGCCGTAGCCGTCGAACAGGTTGAGGGTGAGCGGGTCGCTCTGGTTGGTACAGCCGAAAATGTCGGTCAGCTCGGCGTAATACGAGCCGCTTTGGGTCGCCACAAAATCCGGCCCTGTGGCGCCCGGCACCTGGCTGCCGTTGAAATACCATTGCCAACTGACGATATTGGGAATAGTGGGCAGACAAAGCGTATCGGGGCGGCAGCGGGAGTGGCAGCCGCCGGGGATGGCGGCCACATTGGGGCCAGGCAGAATGACCACAGAATTGCTTTTCGCCTCGCAGCCGAATTCGTTGATGACGCGGAGGAAGAAAAGCCCCGCTTCTTCAGTGGTTAGATTTGGCCCCGGCGCGCCGTTGTTCCAGATGAACTGCCAGTTGGCAGGCTGCGGCCCGCTGTAAGTCAACGTATTCGCATCGCCTGCGCAGGAGCCACTGGTGGCAATGGAAAAACCGGTCGGATCAGGGTTTACCGTCACCACGAAAGGATCGGTCACCGAAGTGCAGCCGCTCGAAACGTCGGTGACCGTCACGGTGTAGACGTGCGTCCCCACAGGCAGGAGGTTGTTGCGGTCGTCCGTAAAGAATACTTCATTATCGAAGCCGTTGCCGCCCGACCAGGAGTAGGTGTATGCGCCGTTGCTTTGCGCGAACAGATGCACGTCTTCACCTTCACAGGTCGTCAGCGTGGGATAGGAAGTGCCGACGATTTGCCCCAATTCGTTCTCTATCAATGCCTTGATGAGGGCGTCGGGGCCGGGATTTATTTCCACATTGACCGGCGGTGGCGCATAAGTGCAGCCGTTGGCATCGGTCAGGGTAACGGAATAAGAACCTTCTTCGCCGGTGACAAACGCCTGGGTCGTCGTCGTGCTGTCCGACCATAGGTAGGATACCGCTCCGGGCGGGGCGTTGAGGGTGATAGTTGTTCCTTCGCAAACCGGCGCGGGACTGGCAGGCGTAATGTTTCCCGTCAGTCCGTTCGACGCGATAGAAATGATCTGAGTTTCGGTAGCCGTGCAGCCGTAAGCGTTGGAGGTGGTGGTGTTGACCGCGTAGTTACCCGGCGCAGTGAAACTGTGATATGCCGGCGTCCCTGTGGCGTCATTGGCTGCACCGGAGGCGAGATCGCCGAAATTCCAGACTACTTCGGTGATGTCAGGCGTCGTGTTGGCAATGAATTCAAGCGCATTGCCCGCGCAATTCTGTGCCGGCAATGCGAACGTTGCGGGCGAGCCGCCGGGTACGAAAAAAGTTTGGCTGGCGGTGGCCGTGCAACCGCTGTTGGCAGTGACCGTCAGCGTCACAATGGGATTGCCCGTAGTGCTGTAAACGTGCGACGGATTGCGGATGTCCGACACGTTGTTGCCGCCGCTGGGCGGGTCGCCGAAGACCCAATCCCAGTCGGTGATGCCGCTCCCGGGCAGGAAAGTGCTGGCATCCTGGAAAACGGTGGCTTCGCCGGCACAGTCGGGTACGGCGCTGAACTGTGCCGAAGCTTCCACGTTCACCGAATCAATGACGATACAAAAAGAGCCATTGGTCAGACCTGCCCGCAATACGGCGATGTATTTGCCTGCATTGGGAAAATGAACGCCCGGATTTTCAACCGACGATGCGCCGATGATGCCGCCACCGGAAATGCCGAATGTCCACTGCGCCGATCCGGGCAGGTAGAGGGGGCCCGGGATCAGTTGGAACTGGAACGAATCGCAGGCAGGCGTTGCATTGGCAGTGAAATCAACGCTGCCGGGAGGGCAGGGCGGGTCGCCTGCGCCGGGAAAACCGCCGCCACCGCCACCGCCGCCGCAATCAATGATTAATAATATCGGCCCGGCAGTAGCGGTGCAGCCGTTCGCAGTGGTCACCTGCACCGTATATCCGCCCGCTTGATTTGTCGTGAAAACAGGTGAGTTTGCGCCGACCGGTACGCCGTTTTGAAACCACTGGTACGTAAAGTTCCCATCGGCGTTGGCGAGGGCGGTGAGGGTGACATTGTCCGTGTTATTGCAAAAAACGGTCGGATCGGCGGTGGTGATGCTGACGTTGGGCGCCGGATTTTCATTCACGGTAAATTCCTTCGCGCCGGGGCAGCCGTTGGCGTCCTGCACGTGCACGGCGTAGCTGCCCGGACCGAGATTGGTCGTGGCTGTAGTGGCAAGTTCTGCGCCTGTTGCGTCGCGCCAGGAATAGGTCGAATAAGGCGTGGCGGTCTGGACGGAGGAAGTCTGACCAGGGCATACGGTAGCGGTATACTGCACCACGGGTTCCGGCGGAGCGATGACGGTGACGGGCAGGAAGCTCATCTGATTGCATACATCCACCGACACGACGTGTCCGCCGGCTTCCGTCCAGAATATCTCGACGGCATTGGTGCCTTGCCCGGCGGAGACGGTCCCTGCAGAGGCAGGCGAGATTTTCCATTGGATGTCGACATTTTGCAGTGCGACCATCGAATAACTTGCCGTCGCGTCCTCGCACACCACCTGACTGCCGCTGAGGAAAATGAGGCCGATGCCCTGCACCGTGAGCAGCGCCGTGTCGGAAGTGCAATTCAGGCCGTTGGTGGAAACCTGGGCGACCGAGATCCAGCGCGGATTGGCGTTGCCCCAGGTGACGTTGATCTTGTCGCCGAAAGAAACGGTGGGTGCGCCGGCGCCGTTTTGCACCGTCCAGCGGAGGTTGTTGAGCGGTGAAACGCCCGTCGCTTCATAGGTGTACGTCGTGCCGGGACAGATGTTTTTTTCTCCCGAAATGCCTGTGGGTACGGCGGGCAAAGCCGCGACGTTGATGGCCCAGTCGGCCTGATCGGAACACGTCAGCGCGGGGTTGTTGGGAACGGCCAAAAGCCGGTAAACCCCCGCTCCGTTCGCAAAAGGCACATTCACCGACGCGGAAGGCGCGGCCGATGTCCAGGCAGTGGAGCCGTCGGGCGCGAAGAGCGTCCAGTCGCAGACGAGGTTGGAGAGGTTGTAACTCAGTTTGGAAACGAAATTGCCGCTCGCGCCCTCGCAGATTTCTACCGGCCCGTTGATGAAAAAGGAAGAAAGCACCTTAACTCCGATGGAGTCTTCGCCGCTACAACCGAGGTAACAATTGTCGTATTTTACGGAAAGCCAATGGGTTACATTAGGGTTTGGAACGTTGGTCCACTCCACGGTGACGCGGTTGGTACCCTGGCCTTCGGTGATCATGCCGCCGCCTGAAAGCGACCAGACGAATCCTGTGCCTCCATAGGGTTCGATGTTGTACACCTCCACCGCAGCCGGGCAAACCCGGTCTTCGCCCCTGATCTCCGCGTCGTCGGAGATGATGGGGACGTGAATGCTTGCCGGATTAGGGCAGGTATTGCCCGAGCAGGCTTGTGCGCCCAACGTGATGACGCCTTCCGGTCCCGCATTCCACTGGACGGTGATGCTGTCGCCGGTAGCAGTGCCGCCGTTCAGGATGGTTCCGTTGGGCGTGACCGACCAGGCGTAGGGCGGGCAGGCGTTAGATGCCATGTAGGTGACGGTTTCGCCCGGACAGATCGTGCCCACGCAATCGAGCGTGGGCGCCGCAGCGTCGAGCACTTCCACGTTAAGCGTCGTTGTGTCGGCGCAGAGGCAATCGCTGCGGGCGATGAGGCGCACGGTGTAGGTGCCGGGATTTTGAAAAACGTGTTGCGGGTCAATTTCCAGCGAAGTGGAAAGGTCGTCGCTGAAAAACCATTCGTAACTATCCGCGCCGGTACTTTGGTTGTCGAAATAAACCGTCTGGCCTTTGCATATCTGAACGGTATTGCCGGAAGGCGCCGGGTCGGCGATAAATTGGGCGACCGGTTCGGCGATAATGGTAACGCACAGCGCATCCTCGCCCGCGCAACCATAAATGCCGTCGGCAACAACCACGACGGATCCGACACCCGGCGCGCCCCAGGTAACGGTGACGGAGTTGTTGAAAGGCGGGTGCACCGTGTAACCAACGGCGCCCGATACCTGCCAGGCGAGCGCTGTTTGCGAATTGCCGGGGTTTCCGCTCGTTTGCACGGAATAGGTGACCGTAGTATTCGGACACACCTTTTCGCAGGCATTGTCGTCGCTGTTCTGCAGGCTGTCGAAATTGCAGGGTGCGGGATTGGAAGAGACAATATTCAAAGGCAGGTAAGACAATACAAGCACCTGAAGCGTATCAGTTCCGAGGGAGCCGGCCCCGGTGGCATCCGTTACGCCGAGGATCAGGGTATAGGTACCCAGCGACAGCTGCCCGCCTTGCGTACAAAAGACCAGTTTATCGCCTGTGAAAGTGCTGGAAAAGCCATTCGGGCCGATTACCGTCCATTTGTATAAATCCGGGGGCGGCGGAGGTACGGTAATTCCGGGCAGCACGGCATAAAACGTGTCGCATTGACCTGCGCACAATGTGGCCGGCCCTTCAATTTCGACGGTAAGTATTTGAGCGGCAAGATTTTTTGAAAGAAATAACGCCAAAAAGAGCAATACAGCGGGCAGGTATCGGCTTTTCATGTTTCGGAAAATTTAGTCCACGGAGAAAGATTAGGGGAAAGATTTGGCGATGAAGATACACCTGCCGGTATGAATGCTGCTACACCCGGAACACATTTTTAGAAAATGTGCGAATGCGACAAGTGAAAAAGCCATTCGCATCGTTTCCTGTTCCTTTTACTCCGAAAAATGCGCCGCTTGCATATTTAACAAAAAAGTATTTTCAAATATAAGGGGAATTGGGTATGTTTGAGGTTCTCTTTCCAAACCGATTCTTTCACTAAAATTGTCAAAAATGAAACAATCTGATTTCAAACTACCCCCCCCCCTCGTTCTCTTTACGCATTTTGTTTGCATTGATGGTTACCATCTTTGCCTTTTTCCCCCTGAACCTGTCAGGGCAGGAAAATTGTAATTGCGCCACAGGCCTCGATATTACCAGCAACACCACGATAAAAAGCCTGATGATTTCAGGCCAATTGCCGTTCTACAGTTCCAACATCGGCTGCATTTCAGTAGCAGACGGAGTTACCCTAACAGTTAATAATGGTTATACTTTTATTGGCACCAATTTCAAGATGGGCGCCAATTTTAGAAAGGGTACACATTTTTCAGGTGAAAACGTCATTGAAGTTCTTTGACAATTCGGAAAAGAAAATAAGAACGCAGGGGCAGTTGTTGCTAATAGCCAGTTGAGCAATTGCAATTGGGGTGA
>JABAQQ010000031.1 GCA_019187225.1 Saprospiraceae bacterium | reverse complement strand
CCTTCTCTTACCAGTTTGATCAATTCGTCAATCATTCATCTTTTTGAACGAAAGGTATTGATCTTCAAAGAACTCTGTCAAAGATTAAAATTCACATTATGAATTTTTACAAACCGAGAATCGCTGGTCCAATTACTTAGAATTGCAGATTACATGATTTTAGATTTTTGATGTCGGGGAGAGCCCTTTTAAAGCTGAAAACTCAAAATTTCTAAATTCTGCGATCATGAAGCCGGCATTTGGAAGTCAAATCTTACGCTCTCATCCGCACTTCCCCGGCCCATTCTTCATGTAAAATATCGTACAGCAAGTCGTGGTATTCCGGGAAATCGGGCAGGTTGTTGTGTCCTGCGCCGTGGATGGGGTGCAGCGTTATATTGTCCGGTGACAAAGATTTCAGCATCTCGCTTTGACGGTAGGGTATCAGGCGGTCTTTCGCACCATGCAGAATATGAATGGGGCATTCCACCTTTTTGACAAAGCGGTCGGTGCGAATGTGATAGCGCAGCAGCCAGCGTATTGGCAGAAAAAAACCATAGCGCGAAACGTGGTAGAGGAAGGAGTAATATGGGCAATCGAGAATGAGCAGGCGGGGGTGATTCCACGACGCGACACGTGCCGCCAAACCGCTGCCGATCGAGCGTCCATAGAGCACGATGCGCTGCTCGCCGTATTCGGAAGCGAGCCATTTGTATACCTGCTGCAGATCGGAATACAGGATCTGTTCGGTGCGGCGCCCCTGGCTTTTCCCAAAACCGCGAAAATCGAGGATGAAAAAATCGTAACCTTTTCCCACAAAGTCTTTGGCGAACTTTCCCCAACCTTTGATGCTCCTCGAATTGCCCTTGACGTAGAAGACGACACCCTTGCTGTTGGGTACCCGGAAGTGCAGAGCGTTCACCGTGCCGCCGTCTTCCATCTCGAAGTTGACCTCCGTGAAAGGGAAAGGGTATTTGTAGGAAAACCACTTGGGAAGCCGTTCCGGACGAAAGAAGAACAGGTCTTGCGCGAGGTAAAAGACTGCGCACAAGCCCGCATAAACGATTCCAAACCAGAAAAGTATGTCTGCCCAAAACGGCATAAGGCTTTCGTTTGAGGCGAATGTAACGGCCTTGCCGGAATTCCTTGTTAAAAAAATCTAAACCCCGGCAGATTTTGGTTGCATTTTCCCCGCCCGAACGTTTAAAGCCCGAACCATTCACAACACATTATTCTATGCTGAAAAAATCACTCCTGCTTTTTGCCGTTCTGCTGACTGCTCAATTCGCTCAGGCTCAATTGGATGGCCTGGTAAAAAAGGCCGAAAGGGCCATTAAAGGCGGCGACCTAACCCAGGAAGAAGCCGGCAACGGTCTCAAGGAAGCCCTCAATGCCGGCATCGGCGAAGCGGTGGATTTCCTTTCTGCCAAAGACGGCTATTTCAAAAGTCCTTACAAAATCCTTGTGCCCGAAGAAGCGCAAACCGTCGTTTCGAAACTCAAGGCCGTGCCGGGTTTTGGCAACCTGGAAGCCGACCTCACCGAGCGCATGAACCGCGCTGCCGAAGACGCAGCAACCAAGGCCAAACCTATTTTCGTGTCGGCCATCAAAAAACTGACCTTTAAGGATGCCATGAACATCCTGATGGGCAACCAGGACGCTGCGACGCGGTACTTAGAAAAAACGACTTCCGACCAGTTGTACGCAGAATTCCTGCCCGTCATCCAGACTTCGCTGGACAAAGTAAATGCCCGCGAGTTGTGGCGCAATGCAGTGACTGCTTACAACAAACTCCCGCTCACGACCAAGACCAATCCCGAATTGGACGACCACGTGACCAAAAAAGCGTTGGCCGGAATGTACAGCCTCATCGAGAAAAAGGAAAAAGGCATCCGCTCGGACGCAGGTCAGCGCAACAGCGACCTGTTGAAGAAGGTATTTGCCAAACAGGATAAGAAAAAATGAGTGGGGGGAGTACCCCGCTTTATATGAACCGGGCGCACACACTTTGTTTGTGCCCGGTTTTTTATTTCGAAAAAAGCCTTCGTTTGAACCCATGGGCGGAGTTGTTGTTTTGGTGAAATTGCATCGCTTATTAAATTTATCGCTACCCATATTCTCTCGCAATGCCCACGACTTGGTATGAAGGTTTGGTGAAACAAACCGATCCGATAGCGCCGCAGGTAAATCGTTTTTTGCTGGAAATTCCTGAAGTAGAATCATTCGATTTTAAAGCCGGGCAATTCGTCACGATGGACTTGCCCATCGGCGACAAACGGCTCCAACGCTGGCGCAGTTATTCCATCGCCAACGCCCCCGATGGATCCAATATCCTGGAACTTTGCATCGTCCGCTCGGAAAACGGCAGCGCCACCAAATACCTTTTCGACGAAGTGCAACCCGGTTCGGCATTGCGCTTTAAAGGCCCCGACGGTGGTTTCGTTTTGCCGGAGAAGATTGAAAAAGACCTCGTCTTTATTTGTACCGGCACGGGCGTCGCCCCGTTCCGCAGCATGCTGCACGATCTGAAGAACAGCGGCAAACCACACCGCAATATCCATCTCATTTTTGGAACCCGCGACGAAAGCAGCATTCTCTACCGCGCTGAATTTGAAGATATTGCACGCACCATGCCCGGCTTTCGCTACGATATTGCCCTTTCCCGCCAACCTGATTGGCCGGGTTACAAAGGTTATGTGCACCAAATTTATATGGAGCACTACAAAACCGTGCGCCCCGACGTGGATTTCTACATCTGCGGCTGGAGCAATATGATCGACGAAGCGGTTGCCAATCTGCTACTGAAGTTGGGCTATGACCGTTCGCAGATCCATTATGAACTTTACGGATAAAAGGTTTACGGGGTTAACGGGTTAACGGGTTTCGGGTTAACGGGAGGGGGGACTTTTCCCGTTAACCCGTTAACCCGAAACCCGTTAACCTTTCGTACCTTCGGCGCTGTTTTCCGATAAAGAAAAAACGCCATGTCGAAGCGAAAACAGACCAAACCCGCTCCTGCTCCCCGGCCACAGCAAAAGAAAACGGCTGCCCCAGCGCCGTCTACCGTCCACCGTCCACCCGCCTTCGCTAAAGCTTCGGCGGGTAAACCATCTACCGTAAAAAACGCCTGGATCGTCGGCCTGCTTGCCGCGGTGCTCGGTTTCCTGCTGTATGCCAATACTTTAAACCACGACTATTGCCTCGATGATTTTTCAAGCATCAAGGAAAACTGGGTCGTGAAGGGAGGCTTGAAAAACCTCGACCTGATCTTTTCCAAAGAATACCGTTATGGAGCCTGGAACAGTCCCGGCTCTCTGTACCGCCCGATCCCGCTTGCCCTTTTCGCCTGGCAATGGCAGGTTTCGCCAGATGATCCGCACTTCGCGCACCTATTCAATGTGCTGTTGTATGCCCTCACCGGCTGGCTGCTGTGGGTCACCTGGCGGCGTATATTGGCGAATTATCCGCCCGTATTGGCAGCGATTGCCGTGTTGGTTTTTATGGCGCATCCGGTTCATACAGAGGTTGTGGCGAACATCAAAAGCGTGGACGAGATTCTGGCGCTGTTGTTTTGCACCCTTTCGTTGTACAGCATCTGGCGTTATTTTGAAAAAAACAACGGCGGGTGGATCGCTTTGGCCGTCGCATCATATGGCCTGGCCCTGTTCTCCAAGGAAAGCGCCATCACTTTCCTGGCGGTTTTTCCGCTGACGATCTGGTTTTTCACCGATAAGTCTATTGGCCGGAACCTGAGTTTGTCGGCGCTGATGCTGATCCCGGCAGCGATCTTTCTCGCCGTGCGCCAGAAAGTGATCTCCTCCCAGCCGGCCAAAGAGATCTATTCCGTGCTGGACAATTTTATGGTGGAAGCGGCCAACCAGGGTGAAAAACTGGCTTCCGCTTTTATGATGTGCGGGCGGTATCTGTGGACGTTGCTGGCGCCGCACCCCCTTATCCACGATATGGGTTATCCGCAATTGAAAGCGGTCACATTTGCCGACTGGCGGGCAGTGGCCGGCTTTCTGGTCTATGCCGGAATGGGCGTTTGGGCCCTGATGCACCTGAAGAAAAAACATTTCCTGTCGTTCGCCATCCTGTTCTACCTCGTCACTTTTTCGCTGTTCAGCAACGTATTGATCCAGATAGGTACCTCGTATGGCGAGCGTTTGCTCTATATGCCCTCACTCGGTTTTGCACTTGCGGCAGGATATGTGCTTTGCAAAATATTTAAGATCAATGATCTGAATCAAATCTGGAACCCCAATGGCAAAGGCGCGGCAATTTGGGGTATTGCCGGGATTCTTTTAGCCGCCTATTCGGTCAAAACCATCACCCGCAATCCGGCCTGGTTCGACAGCGGCACGCTATACATGGCCGACATCGGCCATTCGCCCGATTGCGCCAAACTAAATTATCACCTCGGCCTCGAACTGACCAAAAAGGGGATTGACGAGCCGTCGGGCACGGTGACGGATTCTACGTGGGTGCTGAAAGGCATTGATACTTATTCGAAGGCGATTCAACTTTATCCGCAATACCACGACGCCTACGGCAGTCGCGGACTGGCTTATTTCCGCCTGAAAAAATACGACCAGGCTTTCAATGACTATCAGCAATCGCTCAAACACCGGCCCGGCGACGCGAAAGTGCTGTCGAACATGGGTTTTATCTATTTTTTGCGCGGTCAATTGGACAAAGCCGAAGACGTCTACCGCCAATCCATCAAATCCGACCCGCGCTTCGTGGATGCGCGGCGCAATCTCGGCGCGGTGCTGGCGATGCAAAAAAAATACCCGGCAGCGATCGAGCAATGGGAGGAAGCCCTGAAGTTTGAACCGAACAATGTGACGTTGCTGAATTATATCGCTTCTGCGTATAAGGACATGGGACAGCCGGAAAAGGGACAGCCGTATCTGGAGAAAGTATTGCGATTGGGAGGAAAGTGACTACGCCACCGCCTCTTTTTCTAATTCTTCCATCCGCACCTTGTAAATGTATTGCGGCGTACGGGCATAAAGGCTGCGGTACAAAGACAGCGATTTGATGTGATGTGGCGTCGGGTGGTCGGCTACTTTCCGCAATTCGTAGTGGACGGCGGCTTCTTCGCGTTCGGTGCGGGCAAGGGCGAGCAGTTGCTGCAACTGGCGCATCGCTTCGGGGCGGTTGCCTTCGGAGAGGATGACCTGGGCACGCAGAATGTTGGCGCCGAAGGTAAGGTCGGCGTTGCCGAGGGCCAACGCGATGTCGCGGCCTTCTTCGAGCAGTTGGCGGGCAGTGGAGAGTTCTCCCGCGTGGACATGCACGACGCCCTTTTCGATAAGGGAGTAACCGAGCACTAATTTATTGCCCATTTCGCGGGCGTGCTCGATGGCCTCGTTGTAAAAAGCGACGCTGCGGCGGAAGTCGTTTTTGTAGAACCACGTATCGCCCAGCGTATTGAGCGCCTTGGCGATGCCTTTTTTGTAGTTCAGCTCGCGGGAGTATTGGAGCGTTTGTTCCAGATACTCGATGGCGCGGTCGAAGTCGCCGATGATGGAAAGCAGATCGCCGATAAGCCCGCAGGCGATAGCGGTGCCTTGTTTGTCGCCGAGTTCCTTACACAGCACGAGGTCGCGCTCGAAATTCTGCATGGCTTTGGCGTAGTCGCCTTTTTTCTCCCATACGGAACCGATGGAACCGATGCAGATGGTCATAAAGAGTTTGTTCCCAAGTTCTTCCGATAGCGCCAACCCCTTTTCCAGGCATAAAAGGGCGGAGTCCAGCGAGCCCTTTTCCAGATAAATGATGCCGAGGTTGGTGTACAGCGTTGTCAACCCTTGTTTGTCGCCGGCGCGTTCGGCGATGTCGAGTTGTTCTTCGAGCCAGCGGATGCCTTCGTCGTAATGGCCCTGGTTCATAAAAATGAGGCCGAGATTGGCGACGATGGCGGCGTTTTCGGCGTCGCGTTGGACCGAGCGGTTGATCTCGATGGCTTTGGCAAACCAGCTTTTGGCGGCGTCGTAGCTGCCTTGCCGGAAAAAGAAGGTGCCGAGGTTGCCGTACGTCTTGGCAATGCCTACCTGGTCGTTGGCCAGTTCGAAACAGGTGACGGCTACGTCGAGGTGTTTTTTGGCTTCGGCGTAGTTGCCGCGCAACATGATGAGTTGGCCGAGGCGGCGGTTGCTGCGCCCGATGAGGTACCAATCGTTGAGGTTTTTAGCGTAGTCGAGTGCAGCGCGATAATCCTGCTCCGCTTCTTCCCATTGTCCCACAAGTTCGTTCACCGCTCCCTTGCGCAACAGAAGTTTAATGGTTTTTTTGCTCTTTTTTGAGGACTCCTTGAGGTTGTCAATGAGTTTTTGGTAAAAATGGAGTGCCTGACGGTTCAGGAAATTGCGTTGCGACCAACGGGCGGCCTTCTCCAAATATTTGTTCGTATTGCGCTCGTCCTCCGCCTGTTCGTAGTGGAATGCGAGGTCCACATAGCGTTCTTCGGAACCGGGATATAATTGTTCGATAGCCTCTGCGATCTGGTGGTGCAACTCGCGCAGACGCGTGCGCAACTGCATATCATAGGCCGCTTCGCGCAGGAGCGAGTGGTGGAAAATGTAGCGCAACTCGTTCATTGCGTGCCATATCTGCCATTTTTCAGCGGTTTGTATCTGCTCTTTCAGTACCAGTTCGAGATCGCCGTTTTTTTGTACGAATTCCTCTTGCTTGGCCATTACTGCCGACAACACGGGCAATTCGAACTCTCGCCCGATCACGGCAGCCGCTTTCACCGTTTCTTTCACCAGACCGCTCAGCCGGTCAATGCGGGCCATCATAATAGTCTTCACAGAATCGGACAACTGAAACCCTTCGGCATCGTGCAGTTGCAACATGCCGTTTTTGTTTTGCAGCAGGTTGGCTTCACTGAAATAATCGGCCATTTGTTCCAGGTAAAAGGGATTACCCTGCGTCATACGTTGCATCAGTTCCAGCAAATCGGGGTGCAAAGCGCCGCCAAGCCGGGCTTCGGCGAAGGCTTTCAGGTCTTCTGGCGAGAGGAAGTTCAGGTCCACTTCGACTGAAGAGATTTGCAGTTCATCCAGCACATTTTGCCGGAAAACGTAGGTACGCGAGCCGTCGTCTTCGTATCGGCTGGTAGCCAGGAAAAGCATAGGGTAGCCTTGCGCGCGGCGGATGAACTGTTGCAGGAATTCGCGGCTCATTTCGTCGTACCAGTGTGTGTCCTCCAGTTCAATGACCGTCGGCTGGAGGAGTGATTCGGCTACAAACAGGTTGGCTAAGGCGGACAAACTGTTTTGGTAACGCCCCCGGGCGTCGAGTTGCTCCCACAGCGAGCCGGGATAATGAATACCGACCATCGCAGCCAGCACGCTTTGCGTGCGTGCGATCTCGCGGCGCACGGCATCGGCTTCCGGGTGGCGGTTTTCGGTCAGTTCGTATTGCAGTTCGAGGAAGTTGTTTTCAAACAACTCGCGGTTGTGCGCCGGGTGGTTTTCAGGACTTTGTTCAAAGTAGTTTTTGAGAAAATAAATAAAGGGGTTGAAGGGCTTGCGCAGGATCTGGTCGCTTTGGCACGTAAACCAACTCACCGCCATGTTCTCGCGCAATTGGCGGCGGAATTCGTAACTCAGGCGGCTTTTGCCGATGCCCGCTTCCCCGAACACAAAAGCCACGCCTCCAAAGCGGTGTTCGCGTAAAGGCGTCGAAAACTCCGCCAGTGTTTTCAGTTCGGCCTGACGGCCAAAATAATCGCCCGAAAAACTGGTGCGCCCAGCAAGGTTGCGTCCGGTGAGCACAAAAGTCGGGATCGCCTGTTCGAATCCTTTGTAGTGAAATTCGCCTCTCGTGCTGAATTTGAAGTTGCGGTTGCGCTGCACATTTTCGTCGGTCATCACTTCACCCCAATCCGCCTTCATCATCAAGCGGGCGCCGAGGTTGACCCGCGCGCCCACGGCGGCGTACTGACACCTTTCCTCACTGCCGATCACCCCCGTAAATGCCGTGCCCGATGCGATGCCTGCGCGGTAGCGCGCTCCCGTAAGTTGCTGCAAATGCTGCAGATCGTCCTGGATGGCTGCGATATATTCCAGTGCCCGTTCGGCGTTGTTCTCGAACGACACCGGCGCGCCGAAAATGCAGAACATAACCCCGCCTTTGTCGCCAAAATCAATTTCCTTAAAATAACCGCCAAAGTTTTCGCTTTGCTCCAGCACCACCGACGCGAAATGGTCGAGCGCCTCGTGCGTATCCACGCCCGAAAAAGACAGGAACACGCTCACCACATTGCGGAATTCGCCGATGCCCGGATTTTCAAACACTTCTTTGGGTAAAAACTCCGCCATGATGGCCGGGTCGGGAGGAGGAAGTACAGATTGGGGATTTCGGATTTCGGATGGTGGATTGGGGCTCAGGTTGTCCAGATTGAGTTTGAAATAGCCATCGCCCAGCGATTTGCTTGCAACGCTTTCGGGATGGATAAATTTCAGAAAATTTGCGTCAGACACCACCTCCAGGCTGCACGCGCGCACCTGTGCCTGTGAGCAGCCTTCGATCGGTTCACCCCGGAAATAATACCCTTTGCGCCTGTTGCCGACGATACCCCATTCCACCACTCCTTCCGAAAGGCCGATTTTGATGCCGATCTTGTGCTCCGAAAGCAGCGAATCTTCTTCTTCCTGTTCGAGTATGAATCGCCGCAAGGTTGCCTGAGCGGTTTCTGCTACGCGCAGCGCAATCGCCGCGGTTTCGCGGTTGGTGGGGCCGCCGTTGTCGTTGGGGAAAATTGCCGTGAAACTGTCGCCCGCGAAGTAGGGGATAAACCCTCCCTGTTGATATACCAGCGTCACGGTTGGCTGGAAGATATGGTTGAGTACACGGGAGAGTTCCTCGGCGCCTTCGGAGCCTGCCTCCATGAGTTTTTCCGTCAGGCGGGTAAAGCCGCTGAGGTCAACGAACATGGTATAGGCCCGGAGTCGGCCTTTGAAGTTCCCGGCGCGGTAGTTTTCCTGGATAAAATGTGGCAGGAAGTGTTTCAAAACTGTAAGACGGCGATTTTTGCGGGGTGAAGTTACGACAAAACGGGAAACCGCCCCGTTTCGGTGTGCGAAGAGGGGCGGTTTTTTGCAATTCATTTAAAAGTTGCCTTACAAAAGGTGTTTTATCCTTCCTGTCTGGCTTTACTCAACCATCACCTTCACATAAAACGCACGTTCAGCAGCCCTTACCCGCAACAGGTATATGGCCGCAGGCAAATCTCCGAAGTCGAAGGTATGCGTCATCTCGCCCGCTTTGAAATCGTGCGATTGTTTTTCGAGCATTTTTCCGGTAAGGTCGAATAGTTCGAAATCGAGCTGTTCCAGAGGCGTTCCGGCCAGATGGACAGTGAAAATGCCGTCGCCGGGATTGGGATACAAAGTAAATGATTCTATCCAGTTCAAATCTTCAACGCCAACCACCACAAATATTTCCTGTGTAAAGGCATCGGTTCCGCAGTCATTGGTAACGGTCAGTGTCACTGTGTAGGGGCCGGTATTAGTATAGGTATGCGAAGGGTTGGGAGAGGAACTGCCATTGCCGTCGCCAAAATCCCAGCTCAAGGTGTCGGAATTGAGCGAAGAATTGAAAAAAGTAGCTGTGGAATCCTCGACGGTAACGCTGAAATTGGCGGTCGGCTCCGGATTAACGGAGACAATGAACGTTTGGGGTGGTCCGGGGCACCCTGCCCAAACGGGTGTCACTGTGATGGTGCCGTTTTGCAGCGTGGACACGTCAGCAGTGTTAAAAACGATGTTGCCCGTGCCGGATGCAGCCAGACCAATAGCAGTGTTGGAGTTCGTCCAGTTGAAGCTCGCTCCGGGTGGGTTGCTGGAAAAATTAATGGTCATCAATTCTCCCTCGCACACAGCTTGATTGGCCGGATCACTCATGGTTGGCGTCGGGTTCACGGTGATGGGAAAATCGACGGGAGCGCCGGTGCAGCCTGCTAAAGACGGGGTCACAGTGATGATGGCACTTTCAGGCGCAGTGACATTGGCAGCCGTAAAGTTCAGGTTGCCGGAGCCGGAAGCAGGCAGGCCGATGGCCGGATTCGAGTTCATCCAATTATAGGTTGCCCCTGCGGTGCCAGTGAATAGTACGACCACACTTGTGCCGCCACATGCCGTTTTATCCGCGGGAGTGCTCATGGTCGGCGTCGGATTTATCGAAATGATGAAACTCTGTCCCGTTCCGAAACATCCATTCAACGTCGGTGTCACCGTTAACGTTGCGAATTGCGCTGTAGTGGCCGCAGTGAATTCAATGTCGCCGGAGCCGGAAGGGGGTAGGCCAATGGCCGGGTTCGAGTTCGTCCAGTTGAAGGTTGCTCCGGGCGGTGCGCTGGCAAAATGGATGCTCACCAATTCGCCGCCGCAGACGGTTTGATCGACCGGATCGTTTACTGTCGGCGTCGGATTCACTGTGATCGTAAATTCTTGCGACGCACCTGTGCAGCCGTTCAAAGTCGGGGCCACAGTGATGAGGGCAGTTTCCGAAACGGCGACGTTGGCAGCGGTAAAGTTCAGGTTACCGGAGCCGGAAGCAGGCAGACCGATGGCCGGGTTCGAGTTCGTCCAATTGTAAGTTGCCCCTGCGGTGCCGGTAAATGGTACGAAGACACTTGTGCCGCCACAGGCCATTTTATCCGCAGGGTCGCTCACGGTCGGCGTGATTTTTACCGTAATGGTGAAATTTTGCGACGGGCCGGTGCAGGCGTCCAGCACCGGCGTCACCGTCACCATGCCGGTTTGCTGGCTGGCGACATTGGCAGCGGTGAAAGCAATATTACCGGAGCCGGAAGATGACAGGCCGATGGCCGGGTTGGAGTTCGTCCAGTTGTAGATGGCGTTGTTCTGCGTGCCGACAAAATTGACATTCAGCACCGCGCCGCCGCAGACGGTTTGATCGACCGGATCGTTTACTGTCGGCGTCGGATTCACCGTGATCGTAAAATTGTGCGACGCACCTGTGCAGCCGTTCAAAGTCGGGGCCACGGTGATGAGGGCACTTTCCGAAACGGCGACGTTGGCAGCGGTAAAGTTCAGGTTGCCGGAGCCGGAAGCAGGCAAGCCGATGGCCGGGTTGGAGTTCGTCCAGTTGAATGTGGCGTTGGAGGGTGTGCTGGAAAATGTCACGGCCAATACCTTCGTGCCACAAACCATTTGATTGGTTGGCGGGTTCACAGTCGTGGGAGTTGGTTTTACGGTGATGGTTGCGCTTGCAGTGCTGGAGCAGTGGGATGGATTTGTCACAGTCACGGTATAAGTACCTGCTTGTGAGGATGTTACATTGGTAAGTTGGATGGTTTGCTGCGTCGAAGTAAAGCCGTTGGGACCACTCCAGAGGAAGCTGGGATTGTCGAGCGGCGTAACAGCGGAAAGCGTAAACGAACTACCCTGACACACTATTCCGTCGGTGGGTGTGGCCTGAATGGTTGCGGTAGCGCATTCGCCAAAGATGAGTGCGTGCGAGATAGAAAAACCTCCCGTATTGTCGCCTTCCGTATCGCCGACAAAGACATAATAACAATCCGTTTCCGCAGCGGTAACATCGATTATTACCGCCTCAAAAGTTTCTGCAGAATCCTCGGCAATAACAGTTCCATCCGGAGTGCAGATCCAGACGTGTAAATCGGCTACAGAGCTGACAGGAGATACGACTATCCTGGAAATAGAATTCTGCTGAACGAGGTACCGGAAGGATTCTATCGATGAATTGCAACCGATAGAACTGCTTATACTTGCATTGCACTTCAATAAATTTGAGGCCGGCGGGCTGTTGAACCGATCCACCGTAATGCAAAACCTGCCGGTATTGTTGGCCCCGACATCCGAAACCAGAATCGTGTAAGTCCCTCCGCCGTTGATTGGAATGGTATCGATGAACTGGACCATTTCGAAGGCACTTTGTGCCATCACAATCACCCCGAAAGGCGCTCCCTGCGGCGTTCGCACCTCAATTTTAGGATTCATGACAGTACTGACCGGCGAAACCCGGATCCAGAGGATGTCTCCGGGCATAGCGGTAACAGTAAACAGGTCTACATCCGAGGCCGGGTTGATGGTATCCGTAATGCTTTCTCCGTAAGCAATCGGCGTCGGCATTCCTTGAGCGGCCAGCCACACCGGCAGCAACAAAGCCGCCATGCATGTGGTCATTTTTGAAATAAACAGATTGTTTTTCATACGACTATTCTTAAATGTTTGAAAATTAAGGTTTTAGTTTTTAACAAAACTGCCTCGCTGCACTGTGCCATCCGGATTTTGCAATTGCAAAAAATAATAGCCGGAAGGAAGAGCGGCCACATCGATTCGGGTAGTTGCATCGATAATTATATGCGTCAGCATGGGGCGTCCGGTGGCATCGAAGACGGTGAGCAGCGTGGAACGCAGACCAGAATGCGTGTGGATGGTTAAGAAAATTTCACACGTCGCCGGATTGGGATAAATGCTCAGGGGAAAATTGTCAGCGGATGTTGATTCCTCCGTTCCGACCACCGGGCAACCGGTGTCGCAGGAGCCGAATATCAGGGCGTGTGAAATGGAAAAGCCACCGGTGTTGTCGCCCTCCGTATCCCCGACGAAGACATAAAAGCAATCCGTCTGCGCAGCGGTGACATCAATCATCACCGCATCAAATGTTTCGGCGGAATCCTGGGCGATAATGCTTCCATCGGAGGTACAAATCCAAACTTTAAGGTCAGCTATCGAACTGACAGGCGACACAACAATTCGCGAAATAGCATTCTGTTGAACGCTGTACTGAAATGATTTTATGGTTGAATTGCAGTCAATGGTACTATTCAAACTTGCATTACAATTCAAAAAAGCAGCGTTGGGTGGGCTGTTGAACTTATTGACCGAGATGCAAAAACGTCCGGTATCATCCGCGCCCGTATCCGAAACGAGGATAATGTATGCTCCTCCGCTATTGTTTGGAATGGTCTTGACCAACTGAACCATCTCAAAAGCATTTTGCGTCGAAACAGAGGCAAAGAGCGAGCCCTGTGGGGTCCATAGTTCTACTTTCGGATTGACGAGCGAACTGACAGGCGAGACTCGAATCCACAGGATATCGCCTGGCATAACAGCGACGCTGAAAATCTCTATATCGGAAGCCGGGTTGATGGTATCGGTGATGCTCTCCCCGTAGGCAATGGGCGTTTGCGCGTTTGCACTAACCAACCTCAGCATAAGGATCGGAATAAAACATAACCGAAATAGCACCACATGCAGTATTTGAGTGATTGCTTTCATGACGATAGTTGTTTAGCAATGGTTAGAAAAAATTATCATCTACGGTCAGCGTATAGGTTTCCCCTGTGCTCACCGAAAAATCCACGTCCTTCGAAGCGGTGCCGCTTTCGTTTTCGATGGTGATGGTGTGGTCTCCAGTGGGCAGGCCGAAAATTTCACAGGCACCCGGTCGCGTCTGAGCGCCGAGGGGAATGACGTTGGTCAAATCGACAAAAATTTCCTCATCGCGGTCGTTGATGACTTTGAGATAGGCAGGGCCGTTGGGATTTACAACGGTTTCACAGGATTTGCCCCCATTGTTGTCTTTGTCACAGGCGGGGAAGAGGAAGGAGCAATACAGGGCGAATAGAATAGGGGAAAATAGTAATTTCATAGTAAAAAGATTGGTTTTGAAAGTAAAATGTAACAAAATAGATAAGGTAAAGGCGGTTACAGTGCATGCCGGTATCCCACCCGCAGCAACAGCGAGCGGTTGAAAGTTTTGGTGTCCGAATCTGCACCGCGGTCGAGGTTCAGAATACCGAGGTGGTAGCGGGCTTCGAGGAAAGCCTTGCCGGGGCCAAACGGATAGGCCATTTGTGCGCCCAGCAGCAGCGCTGCGTCGAGCCGTTCGCCGAATTCCGTGTCCTCGAGCGAAATCTTTTCGGTGATTTTGGTCTCTACTGTGCGGGTTTCGTTTTCGCCGGAACCTTTGGCGACTATTTTACCTGAGAGGGCATAACCGACGTTCAATCCCGGCATCGCCAGTAGTTCCAAACCATTGTCATTCAGAGGAATGCGATAGGTCATCGAAAAGGGGATTTCCAGGTACCGGATGCGCGCGTCGGCTTTCGCTTCGACTTTCAACCCTGTGTTGTAGTCGTATTCCGTTGTTTTCAAACGATAGCCGTGCTGGGTAAGGCCAAGTTCGATTTGCCATCCCCAGTTATCAGAAATACTTTTGCCGTATTGCAACCCGAAGGAAAATACGCGGGCGGATTCATAGTCTTCGGCGAAAGTGTATTCGTAATTTATTTTCTGCTTCGACCAACCCAAACCGGCGGCAAAACCATAGTACGCGCCTGTGGAAACGGCCTTTTTTTGTTTTTTTTCTATCGTCGCCCCAACCGGAGTGGGTAGAGAATCCTGTGGGGAAGTAAACACAACGGGCATAGGGGGATCCACGGGAAGGTTTCTGCCCATTTTGGCGTTGTTGTAGTGCCTGGCTGCCGATTTCGCATGAGGAATTGCGACAAATCCGTCTATAAGCACACCGCCCAGCAGGATAATGGCGCCGGGAAGTGTCAGGCTGTTCGATTCTCCATTCAACTCTTTTACAAGACCGGCGGTCATTACGCCCAGGCCCAGCACTTCCGCCCCCAAACCTATACCGTGCATGGTTTTGTATTTATTCCATTCCAACCTCACCTGCGGTTCCACCGGTTCTTTCATCAGGATATTGCCCAGTGGTTTGGCGCGTTTGATGGTTTCGCCCTGGTAGGTAAAGCGGAATTTTTTGTGTATCCCGATGGTGTCGGGTAGGGTTTGGGCGGGGAGGGTGTGCAGGAGCACGAGCATCGATGCGAAGAAAAAGATTGTTTTGTATTTCATGATGTTGAAGGTTTTACCAGCCTTGCTGGCTTAGTCCAAGGAATGAAAATAAGTGACCGCCGGAGAACGGGAGTGCAGAAATATGAGCAGATTGAAAATCTATATCAGTCTTTAACCGCGGAAGAGGAAACCATACAAAGCGGTTGTCTTATATTCCCTTGCGGCTGGCCGTCAGGCGGTGACTGCGAGTCACCGCCTGACTTATCAGCTCTCCATACAGCCCAAAGGGAACATGGGCCAAGCGGCTACTAATCTTCTGAAAATGTATACCACCGGCCTTTAATTTTAAGGAAAAGTATGTGTTCGCTGCTGGTGAGTACCCGCAAATCCATTTCGGCTAAAGCGCCGGACCTGCTGCTGTTGTCAAGATATTTGAAAGTTATGGCGGGCTTTTTTTCATTGGCATTGACAGTAACAATAGCCGTTTTTACTATCGAAGAAACAATACTTCTATCGATACTGACTACCCGGTTGCCTGTGGTTGTAGTTTGCGAACTATAACCATCGGTCATAGGCACTTCAGTCGTTCCGTTGTAAGTGCGCGTGTTGACCAAACCCCTTCCGGGTACATATCTGCTGATGTTTCCATAATTTGGGCGCGATACTTTTCCGGGTGTTTTCACTTCTTCGAGTGTAAGCGGCGAAATTTGGGAATTAACCTCTTCCTCCACCTGGTGATACGATAACTCCCGGCAAGATTTCAAGTGTTCTGAAAAAAGGCTGATGGCGGATTCTTTGTAATTACCGGGGATAGAGTTTATTTCAGCACTTACAATATACGAATAATAAGAAAAAAGTTTGTCCGTTTCAGCCGTTTCTGCCCATTCGAGTGAATCAAGAATTCGTTTGGCATTGTTGGCATATCTGCATTCTTTGCACTCGTTCAGGAAAACGCGCATCGCATCGGACGTGTTTTTTTCTTCAGCCTCGGCAAACCGCAAACCGTTCAATATATCTGCCGCATCCGCTGCATTTTTAGATTTTGGGCATTGTTCCAGGTAGTAACGGTATTCGCCGATGGTATTGGCAGACCTGGCTTTTTCGAAGTATAATTCACACAAAAAAGGCTCTACGCGGGGTTTATATCCTTTGCATTCATAAAGAAATCGCCGATACGCATCAATGCTATGGATTTGACGAGCCTTTTTAAATCCCAATGTGCAGGCGCTGTCTCTCGCCTGCGCCGCAAATTTACTGGAGGGAAAGCGGTTTGCGTATTCTTTATACGCCTCTATGGTATTGGTTTGTTTGGCAGTTTTCCATTCTTTTTTTTGAGCCGTGGCCGGCACTGATATCCAGAGAGACAGGAAAAACAGAAAAACAGAAAAATTACCCCGGAAGGTAGGCAGGTCAAAATTTTGAGGGGAACAGCTTTGTGCAGTAGAGATGCAATGAGCGGAGGACGTTTTCATAAAACCGGTGATTGTTTACAGTGGACACTTTTGATTGTTTCAACTGTAAATACCCGGAAAGGGTAAACGTCAACATGTGATGGATAAATTTTGGAAATTTTTTAAATGAGGACGAATGCCGCCCAGTAATATGGGTCTTTGTATTTCTTCCGCATTTCTTTTTGCGTTCGGGCAAATGCCTCCCGGATATCTGTTTCTTTGCCAGAAAGCCAGTTCAGGTAAAACGTTTCCATGAAATCCACTGTGGCATCGTCCGATATTTTCCAAAGGCTCATCAGAATGTGCTGTGCCCCTGCCAGGCGAAAAGCGCGTTGCAAACCATACACCCCTTCACTGCCCCGGATGTCGCCCAAACCCGTTTCACAAGCGGAAAGAACTACCAATTTGGTGTTCGAAAGATTCAGGTGTGAGACCTCGTAGGCATACAAAATGCCGTCGTCAAACCCTTTAAGCGGCGCGTTTTTGCGCCATGCCTGTATAGAACCGGCAAAGTGCAGACCGGAGCGAAACAGCGGGTTGCCGGCGAATAGAATGGGCTTGTCAGCATCCTCTTTTCTGCGAACGGGGTCGGGAAAGAAAAAACCATGCGTAGAGACATGAATGACATCCGGTGAAGGGAAATCCTCACCCAATCGTTTGAAACTTTCTTCGGAGGCTTCGTATTCGCTCAAGGTCATTGTGCGGATACTTTTGGATTTGAACAATCGCCCGGTTTTTTCCATTTCCCGGAGGGAACCGGGCAGGTACCGTGGGTCTGCGCGTTCATCGCTGCCGCGGTGGAGTATCGACGCCCAACTTTGCAAAAGAGTATCTGTATGCGCAGTACTCATTTTGGGGAGTGCTACGGTATCAGGCGACCATTTTTTAAAATCTGCGTCGAGTTTTGACAGACTCCCGGCCATTTTGATGCTGTCGGTTTCGTATCGGATGCCACCGTAAACAAGCCCGGTTTGAATGTCTTTGCCATACAGTTTTTCTTTTCCGACCACCAATTCACGGGTGCTGCTCACGTATTGGAGGCTGTATCGGTCGGCAAGCAGAGGGCCATCAGCGCGCTCGGCGATCGCCGGGAGCGATACGCGGTGCAGCAGTCCTGAAGGTGAATAATAGATGCGTGTCACCCCGTCGAGCAGGCTATCAAATGGCTCCCAAATAAGTTTGTACAGCTTCGGGTTGCGATAGACCAGGCCGACGTATTGCTCTGAGTCGGTGGTTTTGTGGAGGAGGAGGGTGTCGAGTTGTTTTTCTTCAAAAAGCCTTATAAATACAGGATGCGGGTCGTTTTTACGGATGACAAGGGCTGCGTACAACACCGAATCCGAGGGGTCGCCAATAGGGTTAAATTCGAAGTGAACAAATTCTACGATGGCATCGGAAAGTTGGAGTTTGTCACGGATTTCTTTCCATTCCACTTGTCGGATATTGTTGCCTAATATTGCCGAGTGGTGGGTGAGTGCTCTCTCTATGCTATTGGCTTCTTCAACAAGTTGTTTTTCTGAGTCTGAAAATACCTCTCCACTGGATAACCGGCGATTGCAAGCAAGCCACGTCTTAAAAAGCGTTTGGGTAGAATCGTCGGCTTGACTTGCAATCCGGCGCATTTGGGTGGCGCACTCAAGTAAAAAGCCTTTGTAAAAAAGGATGTCATCAAATGATGCTTCACTCAGTTCGGGCAAAGGGTTAAGCCATGTGATATCGAGGCGTGTGTCTTTATACGTGGAAAATAACGGTAAATAAGAGGCAAGTTCGGATTCGGAAAAATAAGAAAAACTGCGCAATAAAATTCGTCTTTGAATTTGCCCGGCTTCACGCACCAATTGTCCAACTTTCTCCCAACGATTGGTTTCTCTGTAAAGACCGGCCAGCCATTGAATATTAGTCACATATGGCTGATTTTCCTTTCCAAATGACTTTTCCAGAAGGCTTTTTACTTCCAGGTATTTTGATTCGGCTTCTGTTTTGTTGCCCAAATCGTGGGCTAAAACACCTAGTTCATGTTCGCACAAAATATAATCATAATTGTCTTTCCCGAATACAGCCTCAAATATCTGGCTGGCTTCTTTATAACATCGTTCCGCTTCTGGATAACGTTTCATATTATGATATGTAATGCCAAGACCGTATAGGATACAGCGATTCTCGGTTTGTAAAAATTCATAATGTGAATTTTAATCTTTGACAGAGTTCTTTGAAGATCAATACCTTTCGTTCAAAAAGATGAATGATTGACGAATTGATCAAACTGGTAAGAGAA
>JABAQQ010000073.1 GCA_019187225.1 Saprospiraceae bacterium | reverse complement strand
TTAATCAATTCCTGTTCAACTCCAGGAAGAAAATAATCCTCTTTGCGTTTCTTCATAACTGCGTTTTTTTGATTCGTGAAGATGTGAACTTTTTCAAATCCTTTGACACAGTTATTTGAACACCCTCTGATTTTATTAACCTTAAACAGATTTTTGAACACCCTCCCCTCCGATTGATGACCAACAACCAGGAACCAACAACCAACAACCAACAACCAGGAACCAAGAACCAACAACCAAGAACATGAAGATCACCTACTACGGACATTCCTGTTTTCTGGTCGAGACCGGTGGCAAGCGCCTATTGTTCGATCCTTTCCTGAACGGCAATCCGCTGGCATCAGGCTTGGATGTCAATGCGATACGTTGCGATTATATTTTTGTAACGCATGCGCACCAGGATCACATCGGCGATCTGGAGGCCGTAGCGGCCAACAACCCCAACATTCTCCTGGTAGGCATCTGGGAAGTGAGCGCTTACTACAGTGCCAAAGGTTTGCGTACCCACCCGATGAACAAAGGCGGCTGGTGGACATTCGATTTCGGGCGCGTAAAGATGGTGCAGGCTGTTCACAGCAGCGTATTCCCCGATGGCATGCCCGCAGGCGAACCGGCCGGTTTCGTACTGGACACCGCCGACGGTGTATTGTACATAGCCGGCGATACAGCGCTGACGCTGGATATGCAACTTATTCCCATGACCTGCCCGGCATTGGATGCGGCTATTTTGCCCATCGGTTCCAATTTCACGATGGACTACCACGACGCGCTCATTGCCGCGGGGTTTATCCGCTGCAACCGCATCATAGGTTGCCATTTCGACACATTCGGGTTTATTAAAATTGACCACGAAGCCGCCCAAAATGCTTTTTGGGAAAAAGGAAAAGAATTGATCCTCATGAAACCGGGAGAGAAAATTGATATTTGACTGTTGGACTGTTGGACGTTGGACAATGAACCAACGTCCGACAGTCCAACGTCCAACAGTCCAACAATCCAACGTCCAACAATCCAACAGTCTCTAAATCCTCATATTATGCTGAAAAACATGGGTAAAGTCATCACCATCGCCAACCAGAAAGGCGGTGTCGGCAAAACAACAACAGCCATCAATCTTGCGGCATCGCTGGCAATTCTGGAGAAAAAAGTCCTTCTCATTGATGCCGATCCGCAGGCCAATGCTTCCTCCGGCGTTGGTCAGGCCGAAACTGCCGATGTGGTAAGCCTGTACGATTGTCTGGTACACGGTGCCGACCCGCGCGAAGCGATCATCAAAACCGAGACGCCCAACCTCGATCTGTTGCCCTCTAACATTGACCTGGTGGGCGCCGACCTCGAGATGGCCGACAAACCCAATCGCGAGTACGTGTTGCGCGGAGTAGTAGGTGAATTGCGCAATGAATACGACTACATCTTTATTGACTGCCTGCCTTCGCTTGGACTTATCACCGTCAATGCGCTGGTAGCCGCCGATACGGTTTTGATCCCGGTGCAATGCGAAATGTTCTCCTTCGAAGGCCTGTCCAAGTTGAAAAACACCATTTCGCTGGTGAAGCAGGGCTATAATCCGAATTTGCAGGTGGAAGGTTTGCTCATTTCCATGTACGACAGCCGTTTGCGCTTAGCGAATGCCATTGTAGAAGAAGTGCGCAACAGTTCGAACGACTACGTATTCGAAACCATTATCCATCGGAACAGCCGTGTGGCCGAAGCCCCGATGTCCCATGTGCCGGTGGCCCTGTACGATGTGAACAGTAAAGGCGCGGTCAACTTTTTTAACCTCGCAGAGGAGTTTTTGAGGAGAAACCAAAATTAAATGTAAAGAACATGTGTGAATCAGTGCCGTCCCATTAGCACATTGACCGCATTGACCACATTCAGGACATTATCACAATGGCAAAGAAAACTCAATTCAGCACCAGCGGCGTGGCCGCATTGCTGCGCAACGCCGGCCAGTTTGAAAAAGCGGTGCAGGAAAATCCGCAGGAGATCGTGCGCGAACTGGCCACCACTGTGGCTATGCTGCCCGTCAACCAGATAAAAGCCAATAAAGGCCAACCGCGCAAACGCTTCGACGATGAGTCGCTGAGCGAGCTGGCCGCCAGCATCCGGGCGCACGGCATCATCCAGCCCATTACGGTGCGGCGCATCCACGACAAGGAATACCAGATCATATCCGGCGAGCGCCGCCACCGTGCAGCGCAAATCGCCGGCCTGAAAGAGATACCGGCTTATGTCCGCCTGGCCAACGACCAGGAACTGCTCGAAATGGCGCTCATCGAGAACATACAACGCGAGGATCTGAACGCCTGGGAGGTTGCGATTTCTTACGGCCGGCTGGCAGATGAATTCAAACTCTCGCACGAGTCTATTTCCGAGCGCGTCGGCAAGAAGCGCAGCACAGTGACCAATTACATCCGCCTTTTGAAATTTGAAGGCGACGACGATATCAAGCACGGCATCATAGAGGGTAAGATCAGCATGGGCCACGCGCGCGCGCTGGCTGGAATAGAGGACAATCCCGCTTTTCGCAAGGTGTTGTTCAACAGGATTATAACCGAAGACCTCTCGGTACGCGCCGTAGAAGAAGCCATCGCCGAGTATCACGAGAGCCGCAAACCGAAAGCGCCGAAAGAACCCAAAAACATCCCGCAGTTCCTGCGCGACATCGAAGACCGTTTCAATGCCTTTTTTGGCGGTAAAGTCCAGTTGAAACGCGACGAAAAAGGAAAAGGACAAATTGTGGTAAAGTTCAAAAACGACGCAGAGCTGAATCGTTTGCTGGATGCAATTGAGGTGAATAAGGGTAATTGAGCGCAATGAAGCAAGCGGACAATGGATTTTTGACATTGGACATTTGACTAAATGATTGGTTGTCAGGGTCAAACGTCCAATGTCCAATGTCGATTTATTTTGTCCGCTTACTTACCTACTTAGGTCATTAAAAATCGCCTTTCAAAATAATCCGGCGGGTGCGAATCTCCGGCTCGTACTAAGTATCATTGTGCCCCCGGCTCGATTACTTTTTTACAAACCTCCGCACTTCGGAAGCGCCATTTTCACCCGTGATTTTCAGA
Source organism: Saprospiraceae bacterium (assembly GCA_019187225.1). GTDB lineage: Bacteria > Bacteroidota > Bacteroidia > Chitinophagales > Saprospiraceae > M3007. The sequence continues at coordinate 15,882 of JABAQQ010000073.1, read as the reverse complement.
AAATACACACCGCCCGGCCAAGCGGGCACTTCCAGAAAAGCACTTCCGGTGGCGTTAGCAGAAAATGCAGTTTGCAGGAGCGTTTGGCCAATCCCGTTGCATATCCGGACTTGAACGGGACCTTGTTCCAACATGCCGCCGGTAACTCCCAGGGTTCGCGATACTGGATTGGGATAAACCCTGAGTGGTATAGCCGGCGATACGGGTATTTCGGACGAGATCGTCGAATCTGACAATTGAAAATGAGCTACCAGAAAAGTCGCATCCGTCAGCGACAGATCCACCGAATCCACCGTCCCCAAAGAGTTTTCCGACCAGCCTGTAAAAGTATAACCCGGATTTGCGGTGGCCTTCACTGGTACCGGAACCCCTTTGAAATAATTACCCGTCCATGGAAACTGTGTGCCGTTCGGGCGTACCGTACTCACCGCTACCCTACCCCCACCCGGTGGAAAAACATCCACTGTCAGCCGGACCGAATCATACGCTTCTGTCATGTTTTGAATGATCTCCTGCCGGGCGAATGCAGGGCGTTGGAACGCGAAATACCGCGTTTTTTCAATATTCTGGAGCCAGACATCGTCGTAATTGCCGGACCACCATCGCTCGAAGTGACGGGTAATCTCCGGCTGGTATAAATCTCTGAATTCGTCCAGGCGGGCGCACACGCGTTGGGGCAAAAAAGCTGTGTTAAGCATATCCGCGAGCCGGTTGGCAAAGTCGCGGCGAAAGGCAACATTTTGCCAGCATCGTCTGAAAAGGAGCGTCGCCCAATCAGGATTGGGCCACATCATCGAAGTGTCGTCGAGCAAACGGGCAAGGGCGTTGGGGGATGGGTCGCCCGTGTTCCATCCGCCATTGGATTGGTACAACCCGAAAGTAAAATCCAGGTCGTAAGTCATCCAGCGCCATTTGCCCTCCTCACTCCGGTGGCGGAATCGCAGCAGGTTGTTGCCGGGCCAGTCTTCATTTTCAAGGTAAATGTTAAAAATACAATAATCCAAGAAATTCTGATAATCAATCTTTTGTTTTAAAACGTCGAACACGGCATCGTTTTCAAAACCGTCCTCAGTCTGCCACAGGTAATCGAAGAATTGAAACCATGCGACCGCATCCCCTGAAGAGACATCATTATAATTCTCGATCATGTCGAACGCGTCTTCTTCCCAATCGAAATGATGGCGGACATAAAAGCGGTTCATGCGTTCGCGCACATTGTGAATGCCCCAGTATTGGCCGTTGAGATATACCACTGCAGGACGCCAGGCTTGCAAAAGCAACGCCGGCGATTGCAAAATACTTCCCAGGTCGGAACGATCGGACAGCAGGCTGGTAGCGAATTCATCGCGGAACTGCATGACGCACCAGTCCTGTCCCCCGTTGCGCAACACGAAACGTTTGTATTCTTCATAGGGCAGGTCAGGGAAAATTGCGTAGGGAATATATTCAGAGCCGAGCGAATTTTTTGCCTTGATCTCTAAGGATTTCTGTGGGAGCGACGCGCTTCCCGTACCCTGAATCTCTATCTCCACCAATTGATTAAAAGCTGCCGTATCCAGGTCATTTTCGAAAAATTCGATGTTGGCCACAGCGTTCAGGTCCTGAGAGTAATTGGCATAAATACCTGTAAGCGAATCAAAAAACGCAGCAGGATCGAAAACCAGCGATACTACGGGGAATTTATGATTCAGATCAATAAAATAGGTATGCGTTTGCATGGGCGATGGCTCCAGACCCGGAGCAAAAGCCCGTGCCCTCAGGACGGTCGTTGCATACAAAATCAGGATGGAATTGGGATAAACCGGCGACTGAACAGTGGGTTCGGTGCCGTCGGTCGTGTAATGAATTGTGGCATTGTAGGTGGTGCAACTCAAAACAACACCTACCGGCCCGCTGAAAAGACCTCCGCGCAAAGAGAATTTGACAGGAGCAGTAGCATTGGCAGTTTGGGCTTGGAGTGGATTGGCATAAGCCAATACCAGGCTGAAAATGATTGAAAAAAGACGCACGGGAAAAAGGATTTGTTATCGGCTTTTCCGGGGGCTGATTATGATTATTGATACTTTCAGACTTCCACTTCAAGCACATACTCCGATGCCCGCAGCCCGCTTTTTTGCACCACACATTGGTGGGGCAACGGCAACATTTCAGACAGTACGAGCGGCGATTTCTTCTCTTGCAGCATTTTGCAAAATAACAACATGGACACGGGACTTTCGAGGTCGAAATATTGGGGTTTTTCCTGAATGAAGCGGGCAAAAAATTGGCGTGGAATGCCCATTTCCTTCATTTCTTTCCTGACCGTCAGAAAAAAATCAGGTCCATTTCCTGCAGACACCCACAGGGCGATTTTTCCGGCATCTACCTGCCACGTTTTTCGCCCTAAAATCAAGGAGCCGTACACTACCCGGTCGGAATAACGCCAGCAGGGCCCGCCATCCACCCATTTGCGCAAAGGTAACAGGGCTTCCAACGAAACAAAAGGTACGCCCAAATGCCACAATACCTGCATGGCAGGCGGGCGCGATCCGGGTGCTTCCAGACCGAGGTCGGTCATTTCAACGGGCTCGCCCGTATCCCGGTCAATAAGTTGTAAACCTGCAGTTTCATATTGTATTGCCAGATTACCCAGCGATATCTGCCGGCCATCGCGCAAAGGTTGAAGGCGTCCATCCGGTACGGCGAGACCGTTTTTTGAGATCAGGGGCTGAAAATTGGCATTCGACCAGCCTTGCCAGGGGAAAGGTATCGCATCGTTCCAATTTTTCAACATTTCAACCGTCTCTACCGGAAATAAATGCATCCAACGGGCATACAATTTCCCACCTCCGGGAAAGAGACCGTTCACGACGGCCCGGCAGGCGCCGCTTTCATCGCGGAAGATTTGCAAAAGGGCGCCGATTTTTTGGCTGTTCCGTGTATTCAGATGGTGTCTATCCGTCATCTCTTGAATATCCTCCTTTGGACCAAGAAAATCTCTGCAAAAATCAAGAAAATCAACGGCTTGTCCGGAAGAGAGATGTTGCGCTGCAAAGGAAAAAATCTGCGACCGCAGTGCAGATGGCAGCCGCAATTCCCTGTGGCGCCAGCATTCGGCCAGGTCTTTTGCCATGGAAGTTATGGCTTCATCCGGCACATTGTCTTTTACGACCGTCTCCGCATCTTCATAAAATATCTGTTCCGGGGTGATGGGCGGTACTGTTCCACCGTATTTTTCAAAAAACTGCCGGACAAGCCATACCGCCTCGGATTGTATCGCCTGCGCTTTTTGCAGCGGTTGAAAAGGCAGCGTACGGGCGGCATTGCGCAGCCATTGCATAAGTGCAGCCGCATCTACAATGCCGGGCGACTGACCCGGCAAAAATCCGAGGAATTGGTACAAACCGCCGCACCAGGCCGGCGACAAGCCTTTTTCGGGCAAGTCCCATTCGAGCAAACCATAGTCAATCAGTTCAAAAACAAGGCTTTGTAGTTGTTGCTGCGTGGCGTCTGTTTCGTCTTTCAAGTGGGAGATCAGAAGAGGGAAAGGCAATTTGCGCCCGTTTTCCAGCAGCAAATTCACTATCAAATCAACGGTGGGATTGCGCTCCATTTGTTGGAACGACTCATTTTCACCGTCGAAGTAGAGCCAGACGAGTGTTGGGTTACCGGTTGATGGTTGGTGGTTGTTGGCTGTGTGTCGGGGTCGTACTATACAAGGATTCAGTACTATACAAAGTGCCTGGTAAAATTCCGGTTCGCGAAGCAGCACTTCATAAAGGGCGGGAAGAAGGGCGACGTTGGGGGTAACGACTGATTTATCAATGTCCGGCGATCCACTTTCTTCCTGACTGCCGATGCGTTTCAGGGCGACTGTGGTGAAACGGCTGAGTGGCGATGTTTTTGCGACCGTCCGGATCAGGTATTGGAGCAGGGAAAGCGCCGTTTGCCTGTCTTTTTTGTTAAAATTTTCAATTGGTTTTTTTGCGAAAGCAGGTAAACGATCGAGCAGGTCGTGGCTTGCGAACAGCAAAGATCGCTGGAGAACGGCTTCGGAGGCGGCTTTTTGAAGAACCCGGTAGTTGGCGTGCAAAGCGTTTTTATATCGCAGATTTTTTTCTTCCTCCGACTTTTGCTCTTTTTCAAGATCATTCAGAAGATCAATAAGTTGTGCGATTTCGGGCTGTTCCCGGGCGTTCAGCAACTGTTGCATAAAGCGCGCTGCGGGCACTTTCCCTTTTTGGAAGAAATCTCTGCGGGCGTTGTAAACGGCAGTGCGCAGCGGTGATGCTTCAAGTGCTGAAAGGGCGGCGTCGAAGGCTTCCCGAACGGCAGCGGTGACGGCGGCTTGCGGCATATTTTCTTCCGGCCAAGCGGCAGCCAGTTCTTCCAGCCAATGTAAAGGCAACCCGGCGCATCGGATAAGCATCAGTGGAAATATCATCGCTGTGTTACTTGCCATGGTTGCGCAAGTTGCGGACTTTCCCCGATTTGGTCTATGAAAAAAACATTATTGGCCGTTTTAGTTTTTTGGGTGAAAATGTCGGTCGCCCAGGAAGGATTCCCGCCGTCGTTCGCGTGGGGATTTATGACAGGCTTTGAATCCCAAACGCTGGGTATCGAGCCGTTTGCAACGAACGACCCGGAACAAATGTATGCTGAATCGGGTCGGACTTCACATGGAGGAAGTGTCGGCGTGTTCGGACGGTGGAAAATTTGGAAAGGGTTGTCGGTACAGCCGGCGCTGAGTATCGCGTCGCTGCAATCAGAAATTCAGTTCTCAGAGGACGGGAAAGAAAAATTTCAATTCACCGACCTGGAGTTGCCGCTCCATTTCGTACTGACCAATCCGAACGGACAATTTCCGTTGCGCGGCTCAATTTTACTGGGCGGGCGCCTCGGCTGGAACTTTGCCCCGCAAAACTCTGATAACCTTCAATTTCTGCGCGAACGGCTCGGTCTGGATCTGGGTTTGGGTGCGGAGATCAGGCTAAAAAACTGGAGGGTGCAACCGGAATTCGTATACTCGCACGGCATCAACAACCTGCACGATGTGGTCAATGCGAAATACGATTGGGTGGTGGGTCGTATGGTGCGCGACAAATTGACTTTTCGGGTACTCGTCTGGATGGACAAAAGGCAATAACTTATCCACCGCCTTTCAAAAAGGTAGCCGCGCCGTCCAGTTCGTCGTAAAATTCCTGTCCGTATTTTCTGATGATCGCGTCTTTGACGAACCGGTAAACCGGCACTTGTTCTTTCTTTCCCAGTTCGCACGCGGCAGCGCAGATATCCCATTCGTGGTAATTGAGCGCCTCGAATCCGAGTTGTTCGTTTTTCTCCACCCGAACGGGATACAGGTGGCAGGAAATCGGTTTTTGGAAATCAATTGCCCCGGCTTTCCAGGCCTGTTCGATGCCGCATCTGGCAATGCCGAGCGCGTCGAGGGTCATATAGGCACACGGGCCATTGTCTACCAGCGTCGTAGCCCATTCTTCCTCCTGTTCGACGCGTACGAATTTCCCCTGCGCCTCGATGGCAGCGATTCCTGCAGGGCTCAAGAAAAGTTTTACTTTTTCAAAAATAGATTCCAGCACCGGCAATTCGGCTTCTTCCAGAGGGGCGCCGTAATCGCCTTCCCAACAACAGGCGCCCTTGCAGGCGCTCAGGTTGCAGACGAATTGTTGTTCGACCAGATCGTCGCTGACGAGTTTATCCTGAACTATAATCATGACATGAAGGGGAGTGTTTTTTAACCACTCGTCAAAATATTTAGTACTTCCTGCATCTTTTTTCGCTCTTCGCGTTTGCGCACGACAGTGGGTGGCGCGGCGCGTTCGGCGCAATCGGACAAGGCACAGCGTTCGCAGGTGACATTTACTTTTATACGTGGAATAGACGGATCGTCCCAAAATCGGATGGTTTTTTTGGCGTGGTCGTCGAGTTGGACGCCGATGGTGACACTTACGTTGCGTCCTACCGTGGGGAAGCCGGGTTTTGCGACGGCAATGCAAAGATATTCTTCTTCCGTATCTATAAAAGCAGCGCGTTGTATGCTGGTCAAAAGTCTTGTCTGGTCAGAATCTTGCGTCTGTTGTCGTTGAAGGTCGCGCAACAAGGTCAGAGAAAGCCAGCGCCGGCAGTAATGTTCATTCAATCCCGTCGCATGGGGTTGGTGGCGGCGATTCAGGTGCAGTTCTTTGTCAATATCGAAACCATTGCGATCGAGGTCGTGGATAAAGCGCAGAAAAAACACCTTTTCGAGCCGAAAATCATTGGTCAGAACATTGAAGCGCTGGAACAACACTTCGGGGCTGGCCTGGTATTTTGCCATCATTTCGAGCAACGCTTTTCCGTCCCATTTTTCTTTGTTGAAAAAATCGCCGATGTCGCGTACAAAAGCGTGACGGTTGACCAGAATGGCGACGGCAAAATAGGCTGCTTTGTAGTTGCTCAACACTTCTTCGAAAGAATGAACGCGCAACAAATTGGACGCCAGGGGCCGTTCTTTCAAATCCAATGCGTTAAAACCCAGCTCTTTTGCCAATTGAAATGCCCGTTGACGTTCGCTCAAGCGGCTGTTGAGCATAAGCAGGTGTTTATGGGGATTGTAGACCGAACGCATACTTTGCAGTTCAGGATAATTCTCCAATCTGCGCTCATCTATCTGATAACCGAATTGTTCGCGCAGCAAATTTGCCAACAGGGATGACGGAACGCCCCCGTTTTCCGGAAGCCGGTGTTGATAAACGAACTCATCGGCAACCGTTTCTATTTCCTCGAAATAATTGTTGCGCAATTCCTGGTAAGCGCGCAAAGCGGCGAAGAAAAAATTCTCATCACGCAGCGAGTAGTTGCGTGCAATTTCCAATAGTGCCGAAATAAAAGCATTCACCCGGTCGGGCGCCCGGGCGATAATCTCTACAACTTGTTGTAATTCAATACCAAACAAGTCGAGGGGTAGTTCATTCAGAAAATTGCTTTGCAACAATTCACCGAGTGGGGCATATTGTTTGGTCAATTCCGGGGAGGCGAGGAATTCGGGTGTCACATCCAATACCTTCGCCAATCTCCGCTGGTTCTCCGGTTGAGGAAACTTTTTCCCTTTTTCAATTTCGTTCAGATATGAAATTGAAATGCCCGAACGGCGGCTTAGTTCCTCGAAATTCCAACCCTGTTCCTGCCGGAGCTGCCTGATTTTCAAGCCAAATATAATGCGTTGGTGCTGCGTGGTGGCCATTTGAAGGGCAAAAGTAAATGATGAACGATGAATTTAGATTTTAACACGGATTTTCCATGAAGTCATCAACGGGTCTGCGCACTTTTGCTGAAATATCTACTTTTGCTCACCTTATTTAGTGCGTGCTTTCCCAAACTCCGCAACGACCCATCATTCACATTTATCATTCATCATTTACAAAAGAATGCGTCAACAAATCGTAGCCGGCAACTGGAAAATGAACAAGACCCTCGATGAAGGGCTGGAATTGACCAAAAATATCCTCGAAAAAGTAGAAAAGCTCAAAGGACTGGTCGTGGTGGCGCCGCCGCTGACCCACCTGCGCGACGTGGGCAAAATGCTGAAGGTCAGAAAAAATTTTCACCTTGCAGCACAAAACTGCCACCACGAAGAAAAAGGAGCCTACACCGGAGAAGTATCGGCGGACATGGTCGCTTCGGTGGGCGCTGAATTCGTGATCATTGGTCACTCCGAACGGCGGCAATATTTCAAGGAGAAGAACGATGTACTGGCCCAAAAAGTCAATCTGGTGCTGGCCAAAGGTATGCGCCCCATTTTTTGCTGCGGCGAACCGCTGCACATCCGGGAAGTGGATACGCATGTCGGTTATGTGGCCAAACAATTGAAAGCCAGCCTGTTCCATCTCCGCGAAGAGGATTTTCGAAAGGTCGTCATTGCCTACGAACCCATCTGGGCAATTGGCACAGGCCGGACCGCCACGAGCAAACAAGCCCAGGAAATGCACCACGCCATACGTGTGCTGGTGGCCAAAAAATACGGCAAAGCCGTTGCCAATGACACGACCATTCTCTACGGCGGCTCCTGTAATGCCCAAAATGCGCCCGAACTTTTCGCTCAACCCGACGTAGACGGCGGTCTGATCGGCGGGGCCTCGCTGAAAGCGGATGATTTTGCGGCGATCGTGGCGGCGTTGAAATAAGGCTTTGCAACCACCCAAGTATCAAACCTTCAAAACCCAATTCGTATGCTCAATTCCGACTTTCTCCAGTTTCTCTACGACCTTTCTCTGAATAACAATCGCGAAGGGTTTGTTGCATAGTTGTCAAATGCACACTGAAAGTGCAAAAGCCGCCAGATGCCGCATTTCCTGCGCAAATGATCACTATGGGCGATCATTTGCGCAGGATGCGTTTAGAACGCAGATTAACGCAACCCGAAGTTGCTAAGATGCTAATTACAGCTGCGCTCTCGCTGCAAAAACGCATAAATTCACACTACTATGCTCAAATCTGACTTCTTTCACTTTTTAGTTAAGGTACATGGGCCGACGCAGGTTTTCTCATATTCTGAATTGAGCATTGGCGAAGGGGTTTTTACTGAAGCGGCGGGAAAAGGCTGGTATGGCAGGAGGGATTCGTAAAAACGAGGGGAGGGGCAAAATAAACAGGGTGTTTTCAAAAAATCAAAAGTTGATACAAATAGTTTTCAAGTTGATTCCTAAAAGCGTGATTTTGATGAGGAATTGGGAATGCCTAAGGTCGTTGAATGGCTGTTGGTTCAAGAAAAGTTTGAGGGATTTGGGTAATTTTAATGTTAAATATTTACATTATGTTTGAGAATATGCAAAAGTGTATAAAACCAGGTTGCGAATTGCTGTTGAGTTTAGACTTGTCTAGCCAAGTTTACAGCGGTACGGCTATTCCAGGCTTACAGGTTTGGGGTAGTGAGAGTAGACCTTGCCCCGCGGCAATTGTAAACCCCATGCCCATTGCTTTTGACTGTGGCGGTCAAACTGTTTGCAGCCCAAATGATGTTTTTATCCCAACTTGCGTTTTCAGTAACATTCCTGCCCCAAACAGCTGGGGAGGCGACGATACCCCTAATTTTGGTACTTCTGGCCAGTTGTCATGGCTCAACCAAACCAGCCAGGATGTTTGCTTTTTGACCTTTGTCAACCCAATGGCCTCGCCATCAAGTTCTAAGATTTTTTTAGACAATATAGTTGCTGAAATCCGCTGTGAACCAGAAATTGAATGCACTGCCACTCCTCCGATAGAATTATGTGAAGGAGCAGTAACAGCAGATGTTTCTTTCCAAGTTTGTGCTACCGAGGTGCCTGAATATGCAGACTTTAGTACAATAACTCCAACTGTAACTTTACCAATGGGATGGACAGTAATTGGTGGAGATCCTCTACCTTTTACATTAACAACAGGCCAATGCATGGACATCAATTTGCAAGTGCAAATTCCGCCAGGCACACCAATCGGTACGATTGGCACAATTGAATTAAGTGGAACAGCAACCGGCCTATGTACGGAGATTGAATGGTCTTGTGAAACCTCAATTGAGGTGATTGATTGCGGAACTCCGGCCTTCTCCTGCCCTTGTACTACTGCAAACAGTCTCAATATAGATGCAGGGACCGGCACAAATGTGTCTGATATACCTGTATTGAACAATTTACCTGTTGTGAATGGCGCTCTTACACTCGATCCTGACCAATATGGCAACTGCATCGCCATAAGTGGTCGACTCATTGTTGACAAAAATCTTAGCATTCTCGACCCTGTTGGCAATGGTGAAAGTTTTATCTATATGCAGCCTCGCTCGGAGATCATTATAAATGGCGCCAAACGACTTTCAATGCAATCGCTTGATATTGAAGGTTGCGATATAATGTGGCGTGGAATTACGGTCGAACCTTTTGGCAGGCTGTCTTTCATTGATAACCGTATCGCTGATGCTCAGTTTGCAATTAAGGCTATACCTAATGGTCCGGCAGGTTTAGTAAAACCAACTTCAATATTCGTACAACGAAACCGTTTTGAGCGCAATCATGTGGGCGTATTAATAGAGCAAGGCCCTCCATCTGGCCAATTGGCACACATGCCTTTTTTAGGCAATCAGTTTTACAGCACAGGCGTGTCCAATTCGATACTTCCATCCTGCGACGGCATAGTGAATTGGGATGGCCAGTATGGATACGCAGGGGTAGTAGCCTTGAATCAGCAATTCACAGTGGGAATAAACAATAAGTTCGATAAACTGCGCAATGGTGTTATCGCTGAAAACTGTGATTTGGAGGTGCAAAAATCAACGTTTTTGAACATTATTATTATTGGAGCATCAGGGCCAACACCTTCATATGCTTCATCGGAAGGTATTGGAGTGCTGGCAAACGGCGGTGCAATGACCGTTGGAGGCTGTGAATTCAATAAAATGTATCACGCCATGTACGCTACAGACAATCCTGTGGAAGTGATTCAGAATGAAGTGGAAGCAGGAACCATGCTCGAAACGCACGGTTCGTGGAGCATGAAAGTAGAAGAAAACAATCCCGTTAAGTTCACTGATTTTGGTATAACTGCTCAAGACATCAGTCCGGTAGTGGATGGCGGTTTTAATGGTTACACGGTAGGCAACAATTATTTTTACAGCAGTAACACATTTTTTGACCTTAATGATCGCTGGGCAATAGAATTCACAAATGAATTTTCAACAGACCCCCCAAACGCAGTCATTAGTGATAATTACATCGAGATAAATGACCAAATTGGCGGCATACAGGTCAGTAATATTAACGGTTGGCAGATGCATTATAATGACGTGCGATTTTTAGCCAATCCATCCGGGCAAGACATTACGGCATCTGGCATTGTTTTGGATAATTCCTCTTATAATTACCTATATGACAACAGAATAGGTGATGCCCTTTACAATGGCACTTCTCCTGGCCTCACTACTGGATTCGATATAAAGATGAGCGGCAATAATACCTATTGCTGCAACATTAGCGACGGACCTGCCAAGGCGTTCCAGTTTTCCGGGAGCTGCTTCGGCACAGACTTCCGCCATAATTGGATGGAAGTGAACAACCAATCACTCATTTGCACCGATGCTACGGAATTGTCAGTTCAAGCGGATAAGGGAAATCATTTTGATTTTACGGCTGGGCCGGCTGCGCATGGAGGGACAGATGTCCAAGTTCAAAATTCTCAATTCATTGTTTTTGACGAAAATATGGACGATGAGGTTAATGATGTGCCATATTCACCGACATCCTTTAGTCCTCAATTTTGGTTTGATAGAACCCTAGTGGATGCAGGAGACTGTGCGAACGATAATAATTGTATGCCGCCGGATCATTATGAATCACCTGAAAGGAACATAGATTCCAAGGATATTGAGACAGCCAATGGCATTTATGAAAACACAATTAGAGGGCATATGCTTTATTGGGAGGCACGTAGGAACCTGTATTCGAAGTTGCAGCGATACCCGGAACTGCAAGGCGAAAATACAGCAGTAGATGCCTTCTTTGCTGCTGCCGCTACCGACGCGATTGGCCAACATGATGCCGCTGATGAGGCGGTACGGAGTGTTTACGAATTACCCCAATCGTTAATAAATCAACTCCAAAGTGTCCAAACCGTTTTGTCGGCAAATCATTCCGTCGTCAATGTAAAGTTAAGCGAACTATCACAAGTGAGCACTTGGGAGGATTCTTTAGCAATATACGGGTTGGCGGACTCGATACGCCTGCTTTTTACAGCCGACCTGCAAGTGTATTTGGACCTGATGACGGAAGTTCGGCAGTTGCGCCGGGCGAATGCACTGCTCGCTTTGACAGATATCAATGCCTTACCTGCTTCCAATGTGCTGGAATCCAACCGTAAGACTGTTTACCAGATTTACCTGACTGTGCTTGCGCAAGGAGTACGACAGCTGACAACTTCGCAATTTGACGCGATATCTGACATCGCCAATCAATGTCCGCTCGAAGGCGGCAATGGGGTTTTCTTAGCCCGGGCTTTGTACCAATACAACGACAGAAAACATTTCGACGACCTTACTCTTTGTGGTACGGAAGAAAGAAGTGCACTCGTTTCAAATTATTCATCGAGCGGGCTTGTGCTTATACCAAATCCCACCTCTGGCGTTGTGGATATTCGATTGGACTCGAAGAAAGCCGGACAAGAAGTGGTAATCCAGTTTTACAACATTACCGGGCAGCAGGTACTGGCCCGCTCTGTCGCAGCAGGAGCGGATGGCGTTGTTCGTCTGGATGTTTCTGCGTTGCCAGATGGCCTGTATTTCTGCGGAGTAACCATGCCTGGTAATATACGTCAATCCGCCAGACTGCTTATTCAACATTGACCTTTTTAATTCAGCGGCTGCTACTGATGGTAGCAGCCGCTATTTGAATATTACTTATGCGAACTGGCCTGTTTTTTTCAATAGTTATGCTTTTATCCTTGTCGGTCTGCGGACAGCGGCACGATTTCACCTGGCTAACAGGATACACGACAGCCATTCCTCCTCAACAAGGAGATTTAGATGGAATATCCTTGTTGAATTTCGGCAATGGCAACCTCGAAAGTTTGGAACTTGTTAACCTTGATTATGACTTCACGCATAACAACTCTGCCTTTTCCGATTCTTCAGGAAACCTGATCGCATTTTTTAACGGCATCCAGGTAGAAGACGCGTCATTCCACATCATGGAGAACGGGCAGGAAATGGATAAGTACATCGTCACAGGCTCACATTACCGAAAGTATTCCGATGAATTTCTGCCGCAAGGCAGCATATTTCTGCCGTGGCCCGGTCATGCCGACAGCCTGTTTCTGATCTATGGTGGCAAGGCCAATTACGGCCCGCCAGGACTGTCAGTCATCGGTTCCCTGAATCTTTCCTTTGCCTTGATCGATTTGAAAGGCAACAATGGGTTAGGGAAAGTAGTAGAAAGAGAGCAACCCTTGCTTGAAGATACTATAAGTTACGGTCAGATCAGTTCCTGCAAGCACGCCAACGGGCGCGACTGGTGGGTGTTGGTATGGGAAAATAACGCCAACAGAGTTTACCGCTTTTTGGTAAATCCCAAGGGTATTAGTGCAAAAGGACAGATAACTGTAGATTCTCTGGTATATGGAGGTTTGGGGCAGAGCTGTTTTTCTCCTGATGGTCGTTATTATGCCGTTTATAATGCCATAAGTTCAACCATAGGCGCATGGTTAGACGTGTTTGAATTTGATCGTTGTACTGGCTTGTTATTCAATCAAAAACATATATACTATTTGCCAGGCATTGGTCGAATTGGAGGGGTGTCAATTTCTTCAAATTCTCGATTTTTATACCATAATTTTTACGATACAGTCTATCAGTATGATCTGCATGCTACTGATTTTGGTGGTTCACAAAAAATAGTCGCCGTACGCGATGATTATCCATATCCGAAACGCTTCTATTTATCCCAACTTGCTCCTGACGGCAAAATATACACCAGCGCGACCAACGGCTCTAAGTGGCTGCATGTCATCCATCGCCCCGACGAAGAAGGTGCAGCTTGCCAATATGTACAGCGCGGAATGTTGTTGCCAACTGTCAACTCTTTCTCCGTTCCCAACTTTCCCAACTATCGCCTCGGCCCACTCGACGACTCGCCCTGTGACACCTTGGGGCTTGATAATATCCCGGTGGCGTGGTTTCGCTATGAACAAGACACACTGAATCCCAACATCTTCGAATTCAGAGATTTGTCCTATTACGAGCCGGCGTCGTGGTCGTGGGATTTCGGCGACGGCACGGGCAGCACGGAGCGGCACCCGGTGCATACCTATACCGCTTCGGGCTCTTACCAGGTGTGCCTCACCGTGAGTAATGACAACGGCTCGGATATGCACTGTAAAACCGTTCAACTCACTGTGTCGGCAGCGCAACCTGCGTGGGTGGAGCGCATCAAAGTGGGGCCGTCGCCTTTCCGGGAGCGATTGGCGGTGTCGCTCAGCGTTCAACTGCGCAGTCCGGTGTTCCGGCTTTACGACATGACAGGGCGGCCGGTGCGGGAGGAGCGGCTAACTTTCGGCATCAATGAAACGGATACGGGCGGTTTGCCGCCGGGCATGTACTTTTGGGAGGTAACGACGGGCAATGAACGGGTGAAAAGCGGGAAAGTGGTGAAGGTGGAATGGTAAATGCCGTGAAATGCTTTGATCCTATTATGATTTCGCCGCAGCATGTGTTGACACATACTTCAAACATACATCATGATGCCAAACTTATCACTTTATTCCTCACAGATTGGAATGCAGAACATCCTGCTGTACTTTTCCTGCGCGGTGACAACACCACGCAGGGCGAAAGCTGCACTTGCCTTGCTTGAAATCGATGCCTTGCCCGCTCCTACTGTACTGGAAGCAAATCGAAAAACAGTGTACAAAATCTATCTGACACTTGTAGCTCAAGGGGTACGACGTCTGACTCCTGTACAATTTGCCTCCATTTCGGCAATTGCCGAGCAATGCCCCTTAGAAGGTGGGGTGGGGGTTTTCCTTGCACGTGCCCTGTATCAATTCAACGATAGAAAGCACTTTGATGATTCCTGGCTTTGCGGAAGTACTCAACCACGTGAGGAAGTTTTTAAACCCACATTATTGCAGGGTGGTATTGGAGTAAAACTTGCACCCAATCCTGCAACAGGTGTGGTGAATGTGCTGTTTGAAGGGCTGCCTATAGGTCAGGAAACAGACATAAAACTTGTTAATGTGACTGGGCAACAGGTTTTGATGAGTTTAGGAATAAATGATGAAGTTGTCCAGTTGGATGTCTCTCACTTGCCCGACGGCTTGTATTTTTGCATTGTGAATATCTCTGGGCAGCCCCAGCAAACGGCCAAACTTTCAATTCAGCATTAAATATAATATCCACACCAACGGCTGATCTTGAATACATCAGGGTCAGCCGTTGGTTTTTGTTTCGATATGCGTACATTTACAACATCGCTTTTATTACTCTCAACATTTGGTATTCGTGCCCAATTGTACGACAATACTTGGTTGATGGGCTATCAATCGGGTCCAGTAGAACCGGGTGATAACTATGGCATTACAATATTACGATTTAATGATGGCACAGCAACTGTTGAAGACAACAGCGTGGCTTCAATAGAGTTTACACATAACAATTCGTCTTTTTCCGACTCACTTGGGAGCTTACTTGTTTATTGCAATGGACTTCAAATCGAGGATGCGTCCTATCATATTATGCAAAATGGGGAAGAGTTGAATAAGCAGATTTCTTTGTACCAAAATTACTCTGACGACACCTCGCCCCAAGGCAGCATATTTCTCCCATGGCCAAACCATCCGGATAGCATATTATTGATTTACGCAGGCGATTTGTTTATTCCAGGGCTTGGCACTTCAAATCGAAATCTCTCCTATGCTGTGATTGATGGTAAAGCCAACAATGGGCTTGGGAAAGTGGTTGCTCGTGAGCAACCTATACTTGAAGATACGATTGTAAAAGGCCAATTAACATCAGTCAAACACGCCAATGGAAGAGATTGGTGGATAATGATTCACGAAGAAAACACTAATCGTTTTTATCGAATTTTAATAGACCCTCAAGGCGTGCATGTTTTAGGGCAACAGTTGGTTGATTTTCCTATGATCGATGGTTTAGGGCAAAGTTGTTTTTCCCCAGACGGACGTTTTTTTGTAGTTTATAATGCTATCAATGCATCTAGTGGTTCTTTTTTAGATGTTTTTGATTTTGACAGATGTTCTGGGATGTTATACCCGGCGGAAAGTGGTTTGCGAAAAACCACTATAGTCCGGCAATGCGAAAGTTGAGCGTCAGGAGCGACTCCAGCGCTTGTTTATGTTCTTTGATATTTTTGAAAAAGTCGAGTATGGCCT
>JABAQQ010000069.1 GCA_019187225.1 Saprospiraceae bacterium | reverse complement strand
CTTTGCCGCTGGCGCCTCGGTTGTAATCCACTTTCGTCCGGCTCGCCTCCGTAAACTCCGGCTCGCTCGGACGAAAGTGGATTACAACCGAAATATGATTTTTTGACACAGTTATTTGAACACTCCCTAAAATTCACAATATCCAACTATCTTATAATCATTTTTTTAAATAAAAAAACAACGGATGGAAACACAATATTTTGAACAGTCCCTCAATCGCCATTAACCAAGAACCATTAACCAGGAACCAACAACCAACAACCAACAACCAGGAACCATTAACCATGATCCAACAGCAAAGATAGACGGGCGTGAAACATCGCGTGGAACATTGGGGCAAGAAGTTATCCCCGTTTTTTCCACACGTTGCCAACATACAGCGCGGCCCCCGCACGAGTGCTCGTGCGAAGGCCGCGCTGTATATTGAATGATGCATGAAGAGTGATGAGTTATAAACGATTGTACTGAACAGTTTGATCGTTCATCACTCATCACTCATAACTACTCTTTTACTTCGTCTGGATCATCTTCTTCGTCGCCGCGTCGGTAGCGGTTTCGAGTTTGTAGTACATCAAACCAGTGGTGTTCAGCAGCGAGCGGTCAACCGAAATGGCGTTGTAGCCTTTCGCAAACTGACCTTTCTGCGTGAACAACATCCGGCCGCTTTCGTCGAACACCGTCAGCGTCGCTTCTGCTGCCTCGGGCAGGTGGAAGCCGATCACCGTCTTGTTCACAAACGGGTTGGGCTGGTTCTGGTACAACTCGAAGCCAACGCCCGAGATCACCTGCGTCGCGCCGTTGAAGCGGAAAGCAACATCCATGCGGTTGTTCGACAGGCTGTAGGCTTCAGCACGCGTGATGCGGCTCGATGCGCCCAGCATTTCGCTTACGCGACCTGCTTTCACTGCGCGGAACGTCACGGCGAATTCATTGCCTTCGCCGTCCACCGAAGTGGTCACAGCGTCAGCGAACACGCCGAAGTTGTCCATGCTCATGCCTGCGCCAGGCGTCACGTTCACCACTTCCAGACCCGACAGGTTCATCGTGAACTGGTAGCCCTGTACGCGCTCTGCACCTTTGAACGTCAGCGTGAAGGTCTCGCCGGCTTTCACCTCGCGGTCTTCCACGTCGAACAACAGGGTGCTTGCCGTGCGGTCGTCGCTCGTCAACAGCGAGTTGGCGATGGCCGTGCCGTTCACGTCGCCCACTTTCACTGCCACAAAGTCGTCGGCCATCTGGTCAACCGTCGCGCCCGCCACCGATTTCGTCTCGGGGAACTGCGTCTGGAACGGATTGGCCGGGTTCGGGAACGCAAAGTCCTGATCCACAAAACGCCACGAAGTGTTGTTCGGCAACTCGTTGTATATGCCCAGGATCAACTTGCGGATCTCTACGATGTCGAACGTCGTGATCGAGTTGGACTTGTTGGCGTCCGCAGCGATCATTTTGTACGGGCTGCCCAGCGGCTCCAGGCCCAGGATGTGCTTGGAGATCAACACCAGGTCGTACGTAGATACCCCGTTGAGCGGGTTGTCGTCTTTCGTCGGTGTCACCGTGTAGTTGGCGTTCACGTCCACAGCGTTGGTGAACAGGTAAGCGCCCTGGTCGTCCGTCATGTCGAACAGGCTGGTCACACCGGACTGCAGGTTCACGTTGGCATCTTCCAGACCGTCGTTGTTCTCGGTCTTCAAAGCGCCCGCTACGTCAATCTTGCTGCCTTGCGTGCACACGCCGTCCGGATCCTGTACGTCAATGAACGTCTGGCAGAACGAAGCGTTGCCGGCCAGATCCATCGCCCACAGTTCAACGGGTTGTTCGCCCAGTTCCGAGCAGTCGAACGTCACCGACGTGATCGGGTTGCCCAATGCGTCAACCGGGAAGCCGGTGCCCTGGCCAGCCTTGCGGATGGCGTATTTCAGCAGGTTCGCAGGCGTGCAGTTGTCTTCGCCGTATTGCAGGAAGTCCACTGCCCACAGCGTGATCATACCACCAGGCATGATGTTCACCGACAGGCCGTTGAGGCACACCACGGTCGGAGCTTTGCAGTCTTTCACAACAAACGTGTACTCGCAGTACGTCTCGTTGCCGCAGCCGTCCGTGATCGTCCACTTGATCTTGTGCGTGCCGTAGGGCAGTTGCGGAGCGATGCCCGGAGTGCCCAGCACGTTGGACGGAGTCGGCAGTTGCGCGAACGTCTTCCACTGTACCGATGCCGTGCGCGAGGTGCCCGACACCGACTGGTGGTTCGCCCAGCGGTAGATGTCGTTGGGAAGCACCGGACGTCCGTCGAAGATGCGTACCTCGCCGCCCGAGTAGTTCGGGTTGCCAAGGTTGTTGTAGTTCACTGTGCCGGGTGCCGGCGGGTTGTTGCTGTTGATCACCGTTTCCATCACACCGTCGCCGTCCAGGTCTAAGAACAGCAGGTACGTGATGTTGATGTTCGCGCCGGAGCAAGCGTCCGTAGCCGTGATCGTCAGCGGGGCGTCGCCTTCGCACAGGTCGTGCGATACGCCGTCCCACCAGTACATCTGGTTCCACAGCAGCGGGTCGTTCGTCGAGTAGTCGCAGTACTCAACCGGAGAGGCCGGGCAGTTGTCCACCGTCGGATCCTGAAGGTCTACGATCTTGATGATCTGCTTGTAACGGAAGCAGTTGTTGTTCGCGATAGACGGGATCGCCGGCGTCGCATTCGGGTTGCCTTCCCAGTACTGCGCAAAGTTGTGCGAGGGCTGGCCCGGCGCCAAAGGCGTGTTCGTCGGGTTCCACGGTGCAGGTGTGCCCATCGGAGATACGATCGGGCCTACCAGGTTCTGCGGCGCGTTCAGCGTCGCGTTCGGGTTCGGGTTCGGAACATCCACGCAAGGCTTGTTCGGGTCGTACGTGCACCAGTTGATGATCGTCCACGTCCGCTCGATCTTGTAGCAGGCGTCGGGTACCACCGTGAAAATCTGGTCTTCGTACGATACACCCAGGAGTTCGCAATCCTGGTCGCCGTTGAACACCGGCTCGCCGTAGTTGCCCGTGCCGTCGCAAGACGTCACCACCACGTCGTTCGGGAACTTGATCCAGTAGTCCTGTTCGTACGTCACGATGATACGCTGCGTGCACTGGCTCGATTGGCCGTGGCAGTCGTACACGCGGAACGTGCGGTTGATCGTGCCCTTGTTGCACACCGTGTCGAACTGGGTGTAGCTCACTAAGTGCTGCAAGCCGCACTGGCCCTGGTAGTTGTATGCAGTATCCAAGCAGCAGTTGTCGTACACCGCCGGTTTGCCATAAGCCCACAGGCTCGGGTCAAACGCTTCGCACGATACCGTCACGTTGCCCGGTGATACGCACACCGGCTTGATCTTGTCCTGTACTTCCACTTCGATCATGCAGGAGTTGTGGATCGGCGTGCCGTCGGGGCCGATGGCAAAGTTGCCAAACGCATCCAACTGGTACACGCGCAGGATCACCATTTGTGTGGTGCCCACCTCGCAGCAGTAGAATTTGATCGAATCCTGTTCCGCAACAGCGCGCTCAAACTCGCTGGGGAAATCCGGGAACTGGTCGTCGCACGGCAAAAAGCCGTTCACAGAGTTCAAACCGTTGATGCAGTCGGAGTACGGCGCCATGCGCTGTACCGTGAATTTCACGTTGTTGCAGTTGTCGTACGAGCCCTGGTCGAACGTAGAGGCTTTCACCCACGTCACACCCGCGCCTTCGCAGTCGCCGGTGGGCTCGTAACAATCAGCCGGATCATCAGGACCGATGCTGACGATCGTGAATTCCGTACAAGCGGTTACCGGCGGAATGTGATCGGCCACTGTCAGTTGGAAGGAGCATGTCGCGGTATTGCCGCAATCGTCTTCAGCCTGATAAACAACGGTATGGGTTCCTGCAGGCAAGCAGGGAGTTGTTCCGAACGCACCCAACGTATCGGGATTCCAGAGGTTGTTGCCAGGGAAGGACGTGACGGCGCCGCTCACCGGGAACATGCCGATCTGCTGACCGTCGGGGTCGTAACCGATGACCATGGCGCTTACATTGTTGATGCGCGAGCAGGCATCGCTGATGACCACATCCGGTAGGTTGACTGTGGCACAGCAAGCAAAGGGATCGGTGCTGACGGTCATATTGGCCGGGCAGGCAATGACCGGTCCCGTTTCATCGGACACCTTTATTATTTGTACATGGAACAGAGGATTGCCGTTACCGGTGGGCAGACACCAGTCGTACAAGGTCCAAGTGCGGATGATCTTGTACGTACCGTCGCACACTTCGATGACCTGGTCGTTGTAGGTGGCATTGAATTCGCAGAAACCCGCTTCCGGGAACAGCGGAATTTGCTGACCGAAGGCATTCACAGTAGGCAAACCCGTCGAGGCGGGGTTGATATTGGCAGCGCCACAGCTCACCGTGATATCCGCGGGCAGGTTCACATCCGCCGATTGAATGCGTTGGAAATAAATGATCTGGTTGCAGGTAGCGATATTGTTCCAGGCGTCTTTGGCCGTCCATTTACGGGTGATATACCCGCTGATGTCGTCCTGCCCGTTGATGGTTTCGTCGCATTCCAGATTGGTCCAGGTATCGAGGTAGGAGGTCGTGACAGGCGAGCAGTCGGACACCCCTGGGTACGCTGTCAGGATACCCAGCACACTCGCCAGATAATCAGGTGTGTAGGTAGTAATGGCGCAATTCAGCGTGATGTTTGAACATTCGATTTGCGGCGGTAATTTGTCTTCGATCTTGATATTTCCCCAGCAGGTAGTACCGCTAACCAGGTGTGTGACGCGGTAAGCGTATGTTTTCCCGATATCGGCAGCATTGACAAACGGCAGTATCCATGGGCCGTTGCCATAAGGAGGCGTTTTGTCCAATTCAACTTTGTAGTCATCAAAACAACCATAGGAGCCTTCCAGCACCTGGTCGGGTAAAATTTCTTCTTCGCAGTCGGCATCGAGCGAAACATGAACTAAGTTATTACAAACCAGCGTGGTCGGCGTCGCCAGCACGATGACGGTAACCGACACTTTCTGGATGCAACCGGGATCGTCGGCGCCGGCGGCTTTCGGAGTACCGCCGTTCACGGTGTACTCGATGATGTATTGCCCCACGCCATCTCCCGGATCGAACTGCGCCGCAGGTGCGCCGTTGACGGTGAAGCCCTGGCTCGCGATGTTGTTGTCGCCCGGGTTTCCGGTCAGGTTCACCGGGTCGGAATAGAGGCAGAACGGCCCGCTCAAATCAGAAGTGATCACCGGATTCGGGTATTTACAGGAATTGCCGATGGTCAGGATCTGGCCTGTCTCGCTCTGAACGACAATAGAATATCCAATATCGTCAATGTGAATACCGCTCAGGTAATAGTCGCCGCTGTTGAGCGGATTTTCAACGAATGGCGTACCGACGGGAATGGGAAGCGGAGCGCTGGGCGGCGCCGGGCTGTTGGCTGCCCACAGGCCGTTCACTGCGATCACCGTCCAGGTTTTTCCTGCCAGCGACTCGATTTTCAAGGTCTCGCCGAATTGGCCGTTGGACAGCGTTGTCGCGTTGTTTTTACAAACGCAGGGATCGGAAATCAGGATCTTCGGTTCGCAACGCGGGAACGGCAGGATCGTGACCTGGGAAGTGCAGACTCCCACATTACCGCAAGGGTCCTGGACCTGCAATACATATTGCTGCGTCGTTCCGGCGTGTAAACAGGTGTAAGTCACCGGGTTGGCAAGTACCGTCAGGTTTTCCAGCGAGGCGCAATTGTCCGATGCGCTGAAACCGACCGAGGCACCGGTAACGGTGACTGTCCCGAAAATATTCAGGCTGACCGTGATGTTCTGGCAGTTCACCGTGGGCGTCGAAATATCCTGCACCGTGATGATCTGCGTACTCATGCCGACGTTTCCGCATACGTCCGACGCCGACCAGGTGCGCGTAATAGTATAGTTGTAAAAATTGCAATTCGCCGGGTTCGAGCCTTTCGTACTGACCTCTGTAAAAGTCACAGGTGAAACGGCCGAACAGTTGTCGGAAGCCGTCACATTTGTTGGAACGGGAGGCACGGCCTGATTGCAGGAAATAGTCACGTTAGCCGGCACGCCATTGAAAGTCGGCGGCGTAACATCCTGTACCGTAATGACTTGCACATGCGTGTTGGCGTTGCCGCAGTCGTCTTCCACCGACCAGGTGCGCGTGATCGTGTAGTTGTAAAAATTGCAGTTGGCGGGGTCGGCGCCCTGGTTGTCCGTTTCGCTGAATGTCACTTGCAGACCCGTTGGCGCCGCCACGAACGACTGACCGGTGTTGATCGCACCGGGTGTTGCGGCCGCGGGCGCGTTCCAGACAAAATCGGAGTATTTGTTGCCCGTTCCGCTCAGACGCAGCGAAGTGCCTACGGCATTGTTGCCATCCTCCGAAACGCCGATGTCGGTCGAAGTCATCCCGTTGGCGGGGCCGCCGACGGCCACGAATACGCCTTCGTAACTCAAAAACTGTACGACCATGCCGCCTGTCACCAATGCCACGCCGTCGGGCGAGCCGTTTTGCAGGCCATTGACAGGGTAGGTGAACGCCACCGTGCCGAAGCCGTTGCTTTGGTTCGGGATAACGCCGCTCAGGGTCATGGAGCCGTAAGTGCCGCCGCCCGAACCGTTGTACAGGAAAAGTGAATACGAGGAAAGATCAACACCTGCCGTGCCTGCCACTTCGATGAATTCGCCCTGGTCGGTGCCGGCGTTGTCGTAGTGTATCTCATTGATCCAGACCATTGCCGGGCCGGCGCCGCCTTCGTCGCAGAGGTCGGTAGCGAGCAAATCGGCAGGTGGAGGAACCGGGTCGCTGCAACTGATGGTAATGTCCTGCGGAAGCGGCGGCACAAAATCGGGCGCCACATTGTCCTCTACGTGAATGGTTTGCGTGTACACCGCGCTGTTGCCGCAAGCGTCGGTGGCAGTCCACATCCGCATGACGGTCATTTCGCCGGCGCAATCGCCCATCATCGAAGTTTCTTCCAAAGTTGCCATGATGGTGCCGGGCAAAGGCTCGATGGACTGCCCTGCATTCAAGGTGCCGGGCGACTCGGCAGAAGGGCCTATCCATGTGAAGTCGCTGTATTCCTGGCCCGAGCCTGTCAATTGGAGCGACTGGCCAATGGCGGGAGCGGGTTCTTCGGCCACGCCGATGTCAACGGAAGTCATGCCGGCAGCGGGACCGTTGGTGGCGACAAACGGGCCTTCATAACTCAAAAACTGGATCACGGTGTTCGGCAGTTTGACCAAGGCCATACCGTCGGGCGCGCCGTTTTGAATGCCGTTGACAGGGTAGGGGAACGACACCGCGCCGAAGCCATTGCCTTCGTCATCAATCGTGCCGCTCAAGGTCATTTCATTGTAGGTAACACCGCCGTTGCCGTTGTACAAAACCAATTGATATTGAGACAGATCGAGGCCCGCCGTGCCCGCGATTTCGATGAACTCGCCCGCGTCGGTTCCGGCGTTGTCGTAGTGAATTTCATTGATAAAAATGACTGGCGGCACCTGGCCGGGGTCGCAGTCGTCGGTGGCCGTCACCGTTGGCGGGAGGGTAAGCGGATCGGAGCAGGAAACGGTGGTGTCCTGAGGCAGGGGAGCGTTGAAGACCGGCGGCGTATTGTCGTCCACTGTGATGGTTTGGGTGTATTGGGCGGAATTGCCGCAAAAATCGGTGGCCGTCCAGGTGCGGACGATGGTGTATTCCTGCGGGCAGGCGCCGGACGTCTGGCTTTCGGAGAAAGTGACCTCCGGATTGGGGTCCACGTTGTCGGTAGCAGTCAGTGTTTCGGGAGCGGGGATGGGGTCGGTGCAGGAAATGGTCAGGCTGTCGGGCAAAGGCGGATTGAATACGGGCGGTATGAGATCGCCAGGGCCGATTGTCACGGAGGCGGTGTCGAAACAAGCATGATTGACCACGTCGCGGGCTGTGACCATATAGGAGCCCGATGCCAGGCCGGTAAAGACATTGCTTGCCTGGAAATTCGCCCCGTCGAGCGAGTATTCGATATCCTGACAAGCCCCGCAAACCGCTGTTACTGTGATGGTTCCATCGGTATCGCCAACGCAGGTGGGCGGTGTGACCGCCACATTGGTGATGTCGAGCACGCATATCGTCACCGCCAGCAATTCGCTCACGCAGCCCGTCGCCAATTCCCGGATAGCGCCGTAAAAAACGGTGCTTTCGTTCACCACCGGCTGGAACAGGTTCGCTACGCCGGCGTACAATTCATTCGTCAGGCTCGAATCGAACCAAACCGCTTCGTACCCGGCTGGCAGGTTTTCCAAAATCAGCGTGACCTGTTGTCCGGGCGGCGCGGCGATCACTGAAGCCGGGTCGAGCGTGGGCGCGGGTAAAGGGGGAGCATTGAAACAGCCCGGGCAAGCTTCAAATATCCAGCCGTCGTTGTTGAACACATCGTCGGAGTTGGCGCCGGCGTACTGGAAAGAAGAGCCGGAAGCGACCATATCGGTCAGGTACAGGAAGTCGAGGCAGATGGGGTCGCCGTCTTTGTGGAGGGTGGCTTGTTGGCCGAGTTGGCTGGATTTTATTTCGATAGGGAAGCCGCCATAACCTTCGGCGACGAAATTGCCGAGAGGGGTGATGGTTTGGGTGGAGCCCGATTCCAGTGTGTATGTGAAGCCTGGTGTGAATGTTAAATTTTCAAAGGAATTATTGCCCTCGATGGCGCCATCATTTAAGAACGTTGCAGTATAAAAGTAATTGTTGCCTGTAACAATTGTCGGCACTTCGCACACCAAGTTGTAGTACGCCTGGTCGCCGCCATTAAACCCGTCCCCACAAACGTTGTACAAACTTAGCATATGGATCGTGGAGGTGCCGGCGTCAAAGTTCAGCGGGCCCACCATACCGAAAGCCGGGCAAATCACGTTCCCGCCGCCGACATATATATTTGAACTGCCAAAAACCAGCACCCGATCCGCGGATCCTGTGGACACAAACGCGTTTTCCGCTTTCACGTCCTGTCCGTTCGTGTTCAGTGAACCCTCCTGGTGTTGCAAATTGCCGTGTACCCAGAACGCATCCAACAGCATCCAACCCCCGCCTGTACCATCGAAAAATACATTATTGTTAAACGCTTTTCCCGCCGAGGTGATAACCTTGCCGGTAGTGCGCGCCATAAAATGCACTTCGCCACCAAAAGCCAGGTCCATGCCTGAGACAAATGTCAAGGAGCCGAAAATGAACAACCGATTGAGGGAATTACCGCCCAACACCGGCGTATTAGCCACTCCCGTCCAATCCATGGTGTGGCAAAAGGCAATGGCCACGTTGATGCTCACCTCTTCGCCGGATGTGTTGAAGCCGGAGTTCTGGTCAAAAAACACATTGTCAAACGGTGTGGGGATACACTCGCCGCCCGCACCGCCGCTTGACAACGACCAGTGCGCCACGTCGTTCCAGTTTCCACCACCGCCGACCCAGTACAGGTTGCGCGGCGTGACCGGAAGGAAGTTCCAGCCCGTATTGTTACCGAGATCGGCGCTGTTGGCCGCATTGAACGTCGCCCCGCCAACCGCGTGTATGTCCTGAAACACCACATACGTCAAATCCACCATGCCCGACGCCTGTTCGATTTGGGCGGCTATACCCGGCGTCTGCGACGTAATGGTTACAAAATCCATACAATTGCCGCTGCCGTTGAAGGTGCCACCGGGGTTGATCGTTTGCGTACCTCCCGGTGACAGCTTGTACGAATAACCGGCACTAAAAGTCAGATTGTCAAAATGGTTGCTCCCGAATAACTCCGCATTTTTCAAAAAAATCGCTGAGTGAAAGGTATTGTTGCCTGTAACAATTGTCGGCACTTCGCACACCAAGTTGTAGTACGCCTGGTCGCCGCCATTAAACCCGTCCCCACAAACGTTGTACAAACTTAGCATATGGATCGTGGAGGTGCCGGCGTCAAAGTTCAGCGGGCCCACCATACCGAAAGCCGGGCAAATCACGTTCCCGCCGCCGACATATATATTTGAACTGCCAAAAACCAGCACCCGATCCGCGGATCCTGTGGACACAAACGCGTTTTCCGCTTTCACGTCCTGTCCGTTCGTGTTCAGTGAACCCTCCTGGTGTTGCAAATTGCCGTGTACCCAGAACGCATCCAACAGCATCCAACCCCCGCCTGTACCATCGAAAAATACATTATTGTTAAACGCTTTTCCCGCCGAGGTGATAACCTTGCCGGTAGTGCGCGCCATAAAATGCACTTCGCCACCAAAAGCCAGGTCCATGCCTGAGACAAATGTCAAGGAGCCGAAAATGAACAACCGATTGAGGGAATTACCGCCCAACACCGGCGTATTAGCCACTCCCGTCCAATCCATGGTGTGGCAAAAGGCAATGGCCACGTTGATGCTCACCTCTTCGCCGGATGTGTTGAAGCCGGAGTTCTGGTCAAAAAACACATTGTCAAACGGTGTGGGGATACACTCGCCGCCCGCACCGCCGCTTGACAACGACCAGTGCGCCACGTCGTTCCAGTTTCCACCACCGCCGACCCAGTACAGGTTGCGCGGCGTGACCGGAAGGAAGTTCCAGCCCGTATTGTTACCGAGATCGGCGCTGTTGGCCGCATTGAACGTCGCCCCGCCAACCGCGTGTATGTCCTGAAACACCACATACGTCAAATCCACCATGCCCGACGCCTGTTCGATTTGGGCGGCTATACCCGGCGTCTGCGACGTAATGGTTACAAAATCCATACAATTGCCGCTGCCGTTGAAGGTGCCACCGGGGTTGATCGTTTGCGTACCTCCCGGTGACAGCTTGTACGAATAACCGGCACTAAAAGTCAGATTGTCAAAATGGTTGCTCCCGAATAACTCCGCATTTTTCAAAAAAATCGCTGAGTGAAAGGTATTGTTGCCTGTAACAATTGTCGGCACTTCGCACACCAAGTTGTAGTACGCCTGGTCGCCGCCATTAAACCCGTCCCCACAAACGTTGTACAAACTTAGCATATGGATCGTGGAGGTGCCGGCGTCAAAGTTCAGCGGGCCCACCATACCGAAAGCCGGGCAAATCACGTTCCCGCCGCCGACATATATATTTGAACTGCCAAAAACCAGCACCCGATCCGCGGATCCTGTGGACACAAACGCGTTTTCCGCTTTCACGTCCTGTCCGTTCGTGTTCAGTGAACCCTCCTGGTGTTGCAAATTGCCGTGTACCCAGAACGCATCCAACAGCATCCAACCCCCGCCTGTGCCATCGAAAAATACATTATTATCAAATGCCTGACCCGCCGAGGTAATTGTCTTGCCTGATTGAAATGCCCTGAAACGCACCTCCCCATTTACAACCCACTCCATTTCCGGCACCAACTTCAACGACCCATAAATCCACACTTGTTTATCGTTTGGCCCTGACAAAACGGGCGTATTCGTCACCCCCGTCCAATCCATATCCATACAATAAATAATCGTCTGGTCAATCGTCACAGTATTATTGCCGGGCATAAAACCCGAATTGGCATCGAAATACACATTATCCATCGAAGTCGGCACCTGGTCGTGGAACACGTTACCACCGGAAGTGGTGGCCCAGTGGTTGTTGTGGTCGCTCCAGAGGCCGGAGCCGCCCACCCAGTAGTAATCGAGGCCACAGCCCGGAGGTAGCGACAGCGTCGCGCTTGCCGTACCGGTGCAGCCGTTGTCGTCTGTAGCCGTCACGTCGTAGGTTCCCGCGCTCAGGCCGGTTTGGTCCTCTGCGTTGGCATTCAGGCCGCTTCCGTTCGCTGTAGCCCATGAATAAGTGTAAGGCGTCACTCCACCTGTTACGTCAATGTCTATCGCGCCGTCGTTATTGGCACAGGTCGGGTCGGTTTGGGTGGCGATTGCAATGGATGGAAAGGACGGAGAGACAAACGCCGTAGCCGCACCGCTCAGACTCGTTGCCGTACAGCCGCCTGCATCCGTGACAGACACCAAAGTGAAAGTCGCGTCGGCGCTCACGGGTTGGTTGATGACCGCGCCACTCGTGTAGTTCGTTTCCGAAAAGTTGTTGACGCCATCGGTATAATTTACTGTATAAGGTCCAGTCCCGCCGGTGATGTCCACCGTGATCGGCAAATTGCCGGAAATACAGAAATTACCGTTACCGCTGATGACCGCTGAAATGGGTGTCCCATTGATCGAAATATCGTCAATGCCCACCCACTCGTCGTTTCCAGCGGCGTTGGTGGTCATAATACGCAGATAAACAACGGATTGGTTGTTCGCAGCAGCGGGCAAAACCACGCTCACAGGCGTCACCAGCGTCGCCATGTTGGGGCCGGTGGTGGCGTCGGCGATATAGGCAGCCGGCACGTTCGTGTAGTTGCCCGAATTGCCCACGCGGTAATGCAGCGCCACTTGTTGCACGGCATTGTCCGCCGAGCCGTCGATGTCGCGCACGTTGTAGGATACCGTGATGTCCGACAGGCAGGATGTATTGATCCCAATCAGGATATACGGCGCATCGGCTGTGCCGGAGCCTTGCAACGCCACCACGGAGTTGGCAAGATGAAACTCCGCGACTCCGCCCGTGTTGTTGGTGTTAGGATTGGTCTGGTTGGCAATCACGTCCACAACACCCGGGTTGTCGTCGGCAAGTAGCGTTTGCGGGTCAGCGCCGGTGGCGCCGGTGATGCCGTCGCCGCGAAAACCGATGATACCAGGCACACCCGACCAGTTGTCGTCCACGGTGATCAGGCCGTTGTTCGACCAGTCTTGTGAAAATGGAAGCGCTTGAGCAGTGGGTAATTGCGCGAAGAGGGTAGAGCAGGTGCAAATGGCAATGCAGAGGAGTACAATTCTTTTCATGAGAGCGGTATTAAAGTAGGTCAGAATCAGAATTGTCAGAATTATAGAATTTCCAGAATCCCGAAAGTTATAATTCTGGAAATTCTATAATTCTGACAATTCTGATTCTGACGATTTTAACAACAACGATAGCCCCAGTTGCATCACAACTGTTCAGGCATTAATAAATCAGAACTGGGATGTATGGATACTTCGTCGGGGAAAGGAAAACCGTTCGGACTGAGCCGAAGTATTCATGAGATCGGGATTAAAAACGAATACGTTGCGGCAAAAATAACGCCGGTTTGCGAAACCTGAACCGGGCGTGGCGATTTTTCAAAAACTTAATTTTGGCAAAATACCGGCTCGCCGGTTCGAGACCTCCCCGACGCGACAACAATTGGAACACGGATGACGCAGATCGGGCGGATTTTCACAGATTTTCACCTCCTGGCAATCCGTTTTCATCCGCCTGATCCGTGTCATCGGCGTTCCAATTGTTCCTGCGCTTTGTTTGTCAAACCAACCCGCTGTGGGGGGCCATAAAAGCCAAAACACCTGCAACAAGCACGTACAGCCAGCAGGCGATGTAAACGGGAATAAATTTTTGCCGCTTTTGTAGCATTTCGGGATAAAGGATGGGCTTGCCCTGGAACTTGCCGCGCGGACGACTTGGAAAGAAAAATGTCTTGTAGGTCTCGATCGTGGCAATGGTGAAGCCGATGCTGCACAGGGTGATCACCAGGAAATGATCGGTTAGGTTGGCGGCCACCCACGCCCAGAAATAGGCGATGGCCGGACTGCGGAAGAATTTGAACGTTTCAAATCCCTCGATCGGGGCGTCTTTCCAGGCGCCGCCAAAAGCGGATATCCAACCGCCTACGCTCAGGAAAAGCAGGATGATATAAGGATTCCAGGCGAGGCCGCCGCCTTTATAGAGGTTCCAGAGAGAGATCAGCCCCCAGCCAACCAGGGCAATTCCACCTACATAAAAAAATGCGGCGATGTAACGGTCGCGTTTGCTTTCCACCACACGACCAAACACATGCAACTGCATGGGAATGAAGTACTTGGATTGATCTTCCGTGCGGAGGAACGTTTTCCATATTTCTAAGGTGACGCGTTCGGCTAAGTAGGTGGAACCCCAGAGCAAAAAAATGCCTTGCGCCGTCAGGACGGACAAACCGGTGAGTTGCCAGACTACGGGCGCGTAGAGAGCGCCGACGATCATGCTGCGAAAATATTTAGGCCAGGTGAAACCCTCGTGCGGGGAGTCCTTGTACATCCCCCAGGTAGAAGTATGCAAACCGGAGACCAGGCCGGTGATCAGAGCGATAAAAAACTCCATTTGAATTGGTTTTGATCGTTTTTATAATGGTTGTGAATATGCCTCTTCAATCATTGCGATGTCGCGCCTCGCCAATGCCAGGTGGAACGCCGGCTCCCGGCCATTTCGCAGGGCCTGAAAAAAATCGGCGAACATGGTTTTCGAGCCTGTCAGGTCGGATAGGCCGGGGAGCAGGAACAGGCGCCATTTTTTGCCCCGCACAAAAACGAATACGCCGTTCGACACGAAAGTGATGGAGCCTTCCGTGCCGTATATGCGCGACAGGCGCAGGCCCTTGAACAAAGTATTGATCTCCCAGGAGTATAGCAGCGTTCCAACGGCCCCCTCCTCGTAAGAGACCACCAATTGAAAACTCCGTTCGAGGGATGAATGGCTACTGCCGGCAAGTTGAAATCCTTTTACAGATCGCACGGTAAAACCGAGGTTGGAAATAAAATTGACCCAGTGAATTCCTCCTTCGAAGAATGCGCCCCCTCCGGCTTTAGATGCCTCGTCGCGCCAGTCGCCGGTTTTTTGGGTTTTGGTAGCGTTGAAAATCATAAATTTAACATCGCCAATCCAGTCCGTCTGAAGGATTCGTTGCAGTGTGCGCAGCAGCGGTTTATAAAAATAATTTTCCGCCACCATCACCTGAACGCCGGTTTTCCGGCGCTCCGTTTCGACAAGGTCAAAATCGGAGGCCCGTAAAAACGGAGGTTTTTCCACGATGACGTGTTTGCCGGCGGCCACTGCGGCGAGGCACAATTCCAGGTGGCTGTCGGGCGGGGTAGCGATGAAGATGACGTCAACCTCCTCCGAGTGGATGGCGGCCTCGTAGGAGCCGAAATGGCCGTGCCCCTTCCACTCCCGGCAATATGCCTCCGCTTTTTCCGGCGAACGGCTGGCGTAGTAGCGCCGGATGCCGGGAAACGACTTCAGGGTTTTGCTGTGTTTGCGCGTCACCCCGCCGCAACCCAGAAATGCGATGCGCAACGGTTGGTCAGCTTCGATCTTGCGATGGTCCATGGAATGGCTGTTCATAATTTGGCAATCATTTCGCCCACGCGCAGCGCATTGGCCGCAATGGTCAAACTTGGGTTCAGGGCGGCTGAAGTGGGCATAAAACTTCCGTCTACCACATACAAATTGTCTATTCCGCGAAACCGGCAGTATTCGTCGAGCGCCGATTGGGTCGGATTGACACCCATACGCACCGTACCGACGGCATGGGAGAAGGTGCGAATGTGGTGCACATAGTGGGTTAAAGCACCCGACCGGCTCATAATTTTTTTTGCCACCCCGGTCAACATTTGTAATGCCGCCAGGTCTCTTTTAGAATAACGGTGGGTAATAACGGCCTGCGGCAAACCGAATACGTCCTTTTGAGAGGAATCTATGGCAATGCAGTTGGAGAATTGAGGCTGGTCTTCGGCGATGGCCAGCAAACCGGTGAGCAATGGCACGCCCTGACTCACCCATTTGCCCAAAAATCCCGGTATCGCCTGCTGAACCAGCCCTTTCGATGGTGTCGGCATTTGTTGCAGACTGCCCAATTTTCTAAAACTGCTGCCCGGATACCCGAAGTAATAATCGAGGATAGCCAGTTGCTTGTGAAAGCGGTTTTCTTTGTCCGCCTGTTCGGGGAAAATGCCGAAAACGATGGCGTTCACATGTCGCATCAGGTACCTGCCGATAACGCTTCCGCCGGGGTTCTTCGCCTGCAAACCGGAGGCGAGCAACAGTTGTGGGGAGGCCAGCGCGCCGGCGGATAAGATCACCCGGTCCGCTTCGAAGTGGGCGCGTTCGCCGCTGGTTTTGTCCGCATATTCTACGGCATGGATGCGCCCATTGGTTGCAAGCAGACGCGTCGCCACCGCGTTGGTTTTCAGCGTCAACCCGTCTTTGATCAACGCGGGCAGCACCATGACGGACAAGTCGTTTTTGGCGCTGATGGCGCAGGCGTAGGTGTCGCAGGTGGGGCAATTGACGCAGC
Organism: Saprospiraceae bacterium; assembly: GCA_019187225.1. Taxonomy (GTDB): domain Bacteria; phylum Bacteroidota; class Bacteroidia; order Chitinophagales; family Saprospiraceae; genus M3007. The sequence goes on along the minus strand of JABAQQ010000069.1, from coordinate 3,308 downwards.
CATTGCGCATCCCATCCGAATAATTAATGGCGAGGGGTAATTGAAAGGGACGCAATCCGAAATGTTCCGCTCCTTTTTTCACGCGTCGGGATATATCCGCCAGCGGTGCAGGCCCCTGGGGATAGGGCGCACTCCGGGGCGGTTCGGTGGGGTCTGCCCCGGTTTCGCCGGATATGTTCAATATGGTTTCGGCGTGGGTGTAGTAGGGCTCGAGGTCGCTGTACCGCAACGGCCATTCGGCGCCGGAATGGCCGGTTATTTCAGGATTCGGTTCAAAATCGCGCTCCCGGAAGCGGAATGACACGCCGCCGTAAAAAACGGAAGGCCCACCCACACAGGAATACAAACCCATTGTTTTTTTGTTGCCTCCTTTCAACACGCGCAGCGGCGAACTTTTGTCGTAAAACGGCGTCAGATCAATGGAGCCCTGAAGACCCCAGTTCTCCGGTGTGCGCGGTACCCAGTCGCCGCGTTCCAACATCAGGACGCGCATGCCGGCCCGAACGAGTTGATATGCCGTCATGGCGCCGCCGAAGCCGGAACCGATGACAATGGCATCGTATTTCTTTTGGGACATGGTGATAAATGTACTTTTTTGATTTTTTTCTTACCGCCTTGTAACATAACCTTTGTCCGGGCGTCTTCTCTGCAAATCAACGCCGAAATCTGGATGAACCAGGCGATTTTTCAACAACATATTTTTCCTATCCGCCACAAGCTCTTCCGTTTTGCCCTGCGCATTACGGGCAGCGCGCACGAGGCGGAAGATGTGGTGCAGGAAGTGATGGAAAAAATCTGGAAATCGCCGGCAGAACAATCCGAGACCGTGCAAAACTGGGAAGCCTGGTGCATGACGCTGACGCGCAACCGCTCGCTCGACAAAACCCGTAGCCAGAGCCTGCGCCGCACCGCTTCGCTCGACGGTTTGACCGAACGGCCCAACGGAACAAGCAATCAGGCAAGTACTGTCGAAAACCGCGATCTGGCCGATCAGGTGAAACGCATGATGCAGGACCTTCCCGAAAAACAACGCCTCGTGATGCACCTCCGCGACATCGAGGAACTGAGTTACGAAGAAATCGCGGAAGTGCTGAACATCAGCCTCGACCAGGTGAAAGTCAACCTGCACCGCGCCCGAAAAACCATACGGGAACAACTGACTGCCACCGTCAACCATATTGCAACGATCTGAAATATTAAACCCGGCGAACCTGACTAAATCTTATCAACCCACTCAACCACAATTTTATCATACATGAAAAATTTCAGCGACATACAAGCCTTGCTCGACCGCTACTGGGAGGGTGAAACGACGCTGGAAGAGGAGCGCATTCTGAAAGCCTATTTCGGCTCCGGCGAAGTGGACGAGCGCCTGCACGCCATTGCCCCCCTTTTTCAGGCATTGCGCGAAGAGCAAAACATCCAATACGCCAAAACCCGAACAGCGCCTCTGAAACCCGTCATGTTCAACTGGCAACGCTTGGCGGTTGCCGCCTCCGCAGCCCTCCTGCTAAGCGCCGGATTGTGGTGGTGGACGGGCAAAGAAAAGCAGGCGACGGAATATGTTGTACACCAGCCGGCACCGGAAACGCGCCAGGATACGCAACTGAAATCAAGCGCTCTGCCGGAAACAAATGAAAAAAGCACTGCGCCAACCGAAATAGCCCAACCACAAGTGGCGACGAAGGAACCGGTAAAAAAGCGAAAAAAAGCGGAGTTGCCAAAGCCAAAAACGGAAGCAATAGACCCGGAAACAGAAGCAGCCATGGAGGAGATCAAAGCCGCACTCGCGCTCGTTTCCTCCAAATTGAAAAAAGGCAAACAGGAAGCCGTCAAAGGCGCCATTCATCTGGAAAATGTGGAAAAAATTTCCAGGATAAGATCGGAAGGATAAGCAGGTTCCTGGTTCTTGGTTCCTGGTTCCTGGTGATGTTGAACACTCCCCACCCTCTCCTCATAACCAATCACCAATCACCAGGAACCAGGAACCAAGAACCAACAACTAAGAACCATCAACCATCATTCAGTCAACTAAAAATAATGAAGTTATGAAAAAGTCCCTTTTACTGCTGCCCCTGTTCTTGCTGGCAGCCATTTGCAACCTCTCGGCGCAGAACGACGCCATTACCCGTTTTTTTGAAAAATATGTAGACGACGAGCGGTTCACAGTCGTTTACGTCAGCCCGAAAATGTTCCAGTTGGTTTCCAAAATTGAAACAAGCGACGAAGACTGGAACAAGGTCAGAGACATCGTAAAAGACCTGGGAGGACTGCGCGTTCTTGCCGCCGACAGCATTGATGACGGCCTGAAATATTACAAGGACGCGCTTAGCAAAGTTCCTGCGGGGGAATATGAAGAATTGCTTACCGTGCGCGACGGCAAAGAACACGTCCGTATTTGGGTAAAGGACGCTTCCAACATCATCGAAGAACTGCTCCTGCTGGTTGGCGCGCCGGATGAATTCGTGATGTTGAGTTTTACCGGCAAAATTGACCTCGATAAGATTTCCGCGCTTTCCAAAACCCTCGACATTGACGGCGCCAAACACCTGGAAAAAGTGAAACCCGGCAAGGATGTCAAGGTCAAAATTGACACCGAAGACGACAAAAACTAAACGGCTATGAAAACATTCGTTTTTTCTTTCTGCCTGCTGCTGTGCAGCATTCAAGCCCTGGAGGCGCAGGATTACGGCCTCTACTGGAAGTACAAGGACTACGACGGCATCGCTTTTACAGTGCCTTCTGCCGCTATAGACATGGGTTCCTGGTTCCTGGACGAAAAAACTGACCGGGTACTGTTGCGCAAGATCAACAAAGTGCGCGTGATGGTATTCGAGGATGGTAGTCCGGTAACGAAAAAAGACCTGAAACGTTTCGATAAAAAAGCGAAACGCAAACATTTGGACGACCTCGTATATGTGCGCGAAGGCAAGACACACGTCCGCATTTTGGCCAGAGAACGCCGCAATGCCATCCGCAAAGTAGTGGTATTGGTACAATCGCCCGACGCATTTGTGCTCGTCAGCGTAAAAGGGCGGCTGCGCTGGGACGATATCAACCGCGTCATCGAAAAATACGGAAAAGAAGCCAAAAAGGGCGGCGAACCAATTATGCCGCCGGGTGTGAAAATACCGGTGTCGAGGGTTTGAGGTGGAAGGTAGAGGGTAAGTACGCCTAATTGAAACATGAGTCATCCCGAATTTTGGGGTGACTCATTTTATTTTGGGTCAAAAAAAGAACCTCCTGTATTTTAGTGGTGTCGAATCACAAAAACAGGAGGTTATCATGTATATACGGGACAAATATAA
>JABAQQ010000065.1 GCA_019187225.1 Saprospiraceae bacterium | reverse complement strand
TCATTGCTTCGGCCCGCTGTTGGGGCTTCTGTTTCCCTTTTCTTGACATGACTTTGTTTTTTTGTCCGCCGCAAAGGTCGAGCAACTGAAATTCACAGAAAATATGCACTTGGCCGGACGCTTACGCTTTCTCAAAACTGATTTACTTTTCATGAATCGCCTTATTCTTTCAATAGTTTTTGTCCTTTGGGGATTACTGCACTATTGCTCATGTGCCTTGCTTAAAAAAAATTTGAAGCCTGAAGAATCAAAGGCGTTAGCGGAAAAAGCGATATTCGAATATCTAAATGATAATGACTCTTTTGGAGATATATTAACAGGTAAAGGACTAAGTAAGATTGACCCTTTATTATCTAAGCGAGAAACGCTTACTACAAACGGGATAATATACTTTAAGAACCCCATGCATTCCAATCGCCTGAAATCCCCTCTACCTCGGGAATCATTTCTCCTTGTTATACCTGACTCCTTAGCGAACCGCTACAGGTACGTAGGAAACGATCAGGATTACGAGCATGATTATTCCATTATCCACCAGTTTTCACCTTTGCTCCCTACTATTGCGCAAGACACTTTCCTGATGGAGCATTACCTTTGGGCAAACTCATGTGATGATCAAGGCTGCATAAGAGGTTTGAAAAGAAGTTATTTGTCATTTAAGATAGTAGGACAAAAAGTGCAATTTTTAGAAGATTTATCAATTTCTGATCAAAACGGTTTTATCGGTTTCGGAGGTTTTCCGAGAAAACAAATGGAGGAGGCCGGGCCGGGAGATAAAATAACCAAGTATGGGTGGTAGTCCCCAACTTCCGGTTTAAAAATTCGCTTTACCCCGCCCGATCCGCCATGCCTGCACCAGCACCACCACCTCGCCATAACTGTGCATTCCGGATTCGATGCCATGCGCTTTTAAATAGGAGTCGTAGACCCTGTACCGGACGGTGGGCGCCAGTTCCCTGAATTTCCGGTGCTGCCTGCGAATCGCTTGTTGGTCGGCAAGAATACCGGCGGGAATATTTTTCCGGAATTGTTGTTCGAAGCGCTCACCATCTATGGCCCGGCATGCGTTGGCAAGGGTATTCCAATAGTCTAAACGGGCGCAGTAGGCGATGTATGTATTGGGGTGTTCCGAACAGGCGGCATACGCGATAAAATTGCACACACCTTCGTCGGAAAACCCATAGCCGTGGCTCATCTCATGGGCCATAGAGGGCAATTTTCTCAAAGGATGAAGCCCGGCGTCCAGGTTCCCTTCGCCGATAAACGGCCAGTAGACACCCGACGCGCCAAATTTGAACAAAGTGCCCGCCGGATAGATAAAGCGCCCGCGCACCCGGCCTTTGGTTGGGAAATTTTCACCGGCGAGCCATTTTTTCACCGCCTCCCGGACGGTATCTTCCGCATGAGCCGGCCAGAATTGCGCATCGTTCAAAGCATTGGTATCACTCCCGACCAAGGCGGCACGCAGGGAATCCAGGATTTGCGTTTCGGAATCGAGTTCCTGCCAAAGTGCGGCTGGCTCCGGGGGTTGAAGTTCCAGTCCCATTTGTGTCGGCAGGGGTATACGGGCATAGTTGAAACCCCACAGCCAAAAGAAGAGGCCGAACAAGAGCCCGGCAAATCCGAACAGCCGGGTAAACCAGTATTCGAGTTTTGGCCTGCGGCCGGCCAACCTCGGGCGACGGCGATATACCCAGACCCAAAACGCAACCACACCCGCCCAAAACAAATAAAAAGATGGAAAGGGCAATTGCCCCAAGGTCGAATCGGCGCCAAGCCTAATCCATTGAAAAAGCCCCCGGCTGTACCAGCGTTCCACGAAGGCCGGATGGTAGTGGGCCCAAAAATTGAGCAGCAGCGTAACCGCGCCAAAAAGGATCCCAAGGCCCGGCAGGGACAGGAGTTTACCGAAGCCCCGCCTCAGAGGCAAGAACCCGAAAAGATATTTGCGGTACATGGTTTTTTGTCAACAAAAGTGGTGTTCCGGACACGCGTCAGCAATAAAATTTCCATTCAGACTTTTGACGCAACCCCTACGCCGCTTTCGTTTCCGCAACCGACTCAATCTTCCCGCCTTTCAGTTTTAAAATCCGTTTCGTGCGTTTTGCCAGTTCGAGGTCGTGCGTCACGAGCACCAGCGTGGTGCCGGCGGTGCGGTTGAGGTCGAAGATCAGATCCACGATACCGGCGGCGTTGTCGGCGTCGAGGTTACCGGTGGGTTCGTCGGCGAAGAGGATTTTCGGGCTGTTCGAAAAGGCGCGGGCAATGCACACGCGCTGCTGCTCGCCGCCGGAAAGTTGGGCCGGATAGTGGTCAAGGCGGCTGCCGAGGCCGACTTTTTCGAGCCAGTGGCGGGCGGTGGTTTCGGCATCGGGATCGCCGCGCAGTTCGAGCGGCACCATTACGTTCTCGAGCGCGGTAAGGGTGGGGATGAGTTGAAAGTTTTGAAAAACGAAACCGACGTAGCGGTTGCGCACTTCGGCGCGTTCGTCTTCCGAAAGATCGTCGAGTTGGATGTTATTCAATGAAATGGAGCCGCTCGTCGCGCGGTCGAGACCGGCGCACAGCCCGAGCAGCGTCGTTTTGCCCGAACCGGACGGCCCGACAATGGCGAAGGTATCGCCTGCAGCGAGTTCAAAACTAACGTTGTCCAAAACGGTAAGCGACTGGCCGTTGGCGGAGCGGTATTGTTTGGTGAGGTGAGCGGCAGTGAGCATTTTGATTGCGGATTGCGGATTGCGGATTGCGGATTGCGGATTGCGGCGAACAGGTTGTGAGCGCGCAACGAAATTTTTTGATACAGGATCAATGGATAACGGTCATTTCAAACACCATTTTCCGGGTTTTGCTCATCCTGGTATCAGAAAAGCAGACCGGTGATGGGAATTTTTCGATGAACAAAACAAAACCCCCGCCGGTGGTGACGACGAGGGTTTGTCTGTTTGGTTTTGAAATTTCGCATTTCAGAGCGAAGCTTCGAAAGCCGTTTTTGTGCTGTATTGCAGGATGTTGTCGAGGGCAGCGTTGGACGGGTTGAAGCGGGCTTTGGGAAGTTGGACTTTTGCCAGCAACAGATCGTCGAACATGGCGCGCATGTTAGGGTCTTGCTCGATCAAATGCGCCATTTCCACCGCTTCTTCAGCCGGCATTTCACGGTACAGGAATTGTACCATTGCGTTCAGTGTGTAGTTTTCTTCCATAGGCGTTTGTAGCCGTTTTGATTTAGAATTTTGTTTTAAAAAATCGCCTATAAAACAACGGCGGCGGAATAGTTATTGCTTTTTTGGGAAAATTATTTCAGATTTTAACACTTGATGGATTAATAAAGGTTGATGAAAGTTGATACGGGTTGATGTGTGGCTTATCAACTTGATCAACTCTCATCAACATTTATCAACCTTTCTATCTGTAATCAGTTCAAAATCACCACTTTCGTTACAATGGTATCGGGCGAATCGAAAGATTCGGAACTGGTGGCGAACACCAGGTAGACCCCCGACGCTGCCCGGCGCCCCAAGTAGTTGCGTCCGTTCCAGACGGCCTGGCCACCCAAGGCGGTGCCTTCATAAACGAGATTCCCTGCGGCATCGGTGATCTTGATGTTGGCATCGCGGGCAAGGCCGTAGATCGCGATCGGTCCGTCGTAGCCGGGGCGCACAGGATTGGGGTAAGCATAAGCTGCGGGGTTATTGATCCGGCTGCCGCCGGTGGCTTCGCCGCGCACCGATAATACGCCTTTTTGGGTGCCGATCCAGGCTTCGCCCGTTTTCGGATCAATTGCGATGTCGGTAATACTGTTGTCGAACAACGGGCTGTTGGTCACTGTGAACCGCGCTACCTGGCTGAGCGCGTCGGGCGATTGCACGAACACGCCATTGCCCGTGCCGAACCACTTGCGATTGGCGCCGTCCACTGCAATGGTATTCACATTTTCCGTCTCCAGAAGATAACCGTTGAAGCCGTCCACATTGACGATGCGGCGCCGGCCGGTGCAGGAAGCGTCGAATACATTGCTGCCACACTCGAAACTGACCGCTCCCTGTGCGGTACCCACCCATACATCGCCCTCGAGGTCAACGGCAACACTGAGCACCGAATTGGTGGGAAGCACGCTGTTGGCCGTCGTGATCAGGCGGTAGCGGTCGTCTGCCGGGTTGTCAATGTCCTGACCGCTGTCGTACACCATCACGCCGCCGCTAAAACCGATGACAAACCATTTGTAACCGTTTTGATCCACTGCCACCTGCAGGAGATTGTTGGCCGGAGCGGCGGAAAAATTGCGCAACGTACCGTCGGTTTTCAGCACTGCGATGGGAGCCGCGGCGCCGTAATTGCATATCCAGAGGTTGTTGTCCTGATCAAATGCGAGGCCGCTGATGGCAGTGCGGGTAAGGCCGGATTGGCCGGCGTTCTGAAGGATCGAATTTTTCTGGTGATAACATTGGGTGGGGCCGCCGGGTTCGGTGGCAGCGATCAGGCCGGTGGCGAAGCTGCCGACGTAGAACCTGTCTTCCGCGGGGTGGGGCGCTACGCGCCAATGCGCATACCTGCAATCCTGTTCGATATCGGCATTGGCCAGTTCGGGATTGGAATACACGCTGAAACGATCCCATTGCCCGTTCTCAAAAATATAAACTCCCCAGTCTCTGAAAGTGGCATTTAAAGACGGATCGGCGCCGGGCGTGGCGATGTATACCTTGTCGTTGCCGACCGCAATTTCAGCGGAGTGCTCATAAAGGGGTGAGTTATAGGTAAAACGATCGCATTGACCGGTATTGTGATCGTAGTAACGGAATTGGTCATTTTGGTCGGCAAACCAGAACTTTTTTGCGCCGTCTTCGATTCCATAGAGCGGGAATTCGGCCTGACACGGTGCGTGAATTTCATACCGTTCGCCCCCCGGCTCCATGTATTCGACCGTTCCCAGGCCAAAATTATTCTCGTTCGTCCAGGCGATCATCAATCCCGGGCCATCCGCAGTGAGATATTTGACCGTGCGGATGGGATTGGTAAGCATTTCGGCGGCGGTTGTTCCATCGTATTGATACAGCGTTTTTCCAATCCCGAGCCACAATTTTCCGCTCCAGGAGGTCATCGTGTTCACGCCTGTCCCTGCGGGAAGTCCGGCGTTTGCTCCCAGCATTTCCCAGCGGCTGAAATCTTCGGGGTTCACGTCGCTGACGGGAACGCGGAACAAACCGTCTTCCGTGCCGGCGAAAAGAAAGCCGTTGTATAAGGCGACTGTTTTTACCGTCATCCCGGTAAATGTGGTATATTCCACTTCTGCCTTTTCCAGGTTGAGTTTCAATACGCCGAATCCGCAGGCAAGGTAGGCTACTTTGTCTTCGAAGGCGACATCGTAGATCTGCTTGTCGCCAATGATGTTGAGGTTCGTTTTGATAAAAGGCAGGTTGACGACCGTGCCCCCGTCGGGATAATAGAGGTCCAAATTGCTGTTGGTATAGGCCAGGACGAGCACACCCGCAGCATTATTAAACCGGATCAGGCGCATTCCCACGTCGCTTAAGCCTTCCACCTTCGTCAGGAATCGCGGAGAGCGGTCGGCTTTGTCAATTTCCACCACCGCCCATTCGGTGGCGAAATACACTTTCGACTGGCTTTGTGTTACATATCGGGAACGCTGCCAGGGGAGATGCTGCCGCCAGTCGCCGATTTTCAGGGGGGGGAAAGTATCGGATTGGGCAGGCAGGTTTCCGAGTACAACTATCAGACTTACAAATAGCAAGAGCGGTCGCATAACGTATGATCGGCAGACTGTTTTTAAAAATGATGAGCAGCACCCTTGATGCAGGCTGACGGCAGGAGGTTGCCTAAATCGGCGCGACAGTTTCAGTAAAAGATCGTTGTGCCTACTTTTGCCCTGCAAATAATACATTGAAAATTGAAAGAGACGATAAAGCGATTCCTGAAATCCCTGCCCATCGCATTCACGCAAAACCAGCGCTACGACCGGCAGACGCGCCTTGTCATACGCAAGGTATGCAAGCCCGGCAGTAACTGCCTCGACGTAGGGTGCCACAAGGGTGAAATTCTCGACCTGTTTCTGCAATACGCGCCGCAGGGAACACACTACGGGTTCGAGCCGATTCCCACCCTGTACGAGGATTTGAAAAAAAAGTATGCCGCGCAAACAAATTGCCACTTTTTCGATATCGCTTTATCCGACAAAAAAGGCAGCTCGAGTTTTAATTACGTTGTCAGCAATCCCTCCTACAGCGGTTTGCTCAAACGCAACTACGACCACCCCAACGAGCAGGACACGCTCATCACGGTGCGCACAGAACGCCTCGATGATCTGCTGCCGTCCGGTTTCCAGGTTGATCTGATCAAAATTGACGTGGAAGGCGGAGAGATACTCGTACTTCGCGGAGCGGTGCAAACGCTCGCCCGATACAAACCGGTCGTCATCTTCGAACACGGCCTCGGCGCTTCCGAACTGTATGGCGCCACACCTGAGCAGGTCTTCGATCTCTTCGAACAATGCGGTCTGCGCGTGTCGCTCATGCGCCGCTTTCTGAACGATCAGCCTCCCCTGACGCGGGAATCATTTGCCCGCCACTACTACCGGAAGTGGAATTATTACTTCATCGCCTATTGATCCGCTTCGCCCGCATCACCTGAGCTGAGTGTTCAGATTGAACCGAACCCAGTCCACTGCCGTGACGGGTTTCTGCAGGTCATTTTCATTTCTAACGACAAAATACAGGTCGTGGAACCGCCCGTCGGCAACGGCTTCGAGGACCAGGTTTTTTTCCAGGAACGCCATTTTTCCCGGGCCATTGGAAGCGGGCACTTCTACTTGTCCCGCCAGCGGGCCTTCCGGAGAATCCAGGCGGAGTTCGATGCGGCCACCGGCGAATGGATGGAGCGGATCACCCGTGCCTATCCTGAGAATGACGGAGCTCAGGCCATTCAGGTCCACGTACTTAAAGCAGAAAAAAGAATTGTTCACCAGGTTGCTGAGCGCCGCCACTTCGTTGTCGAATGGGTGATAGATCGTCGTGCCTTTGGAGATGCTGTCGGCTTGTTCGGCTTGTTGAAGAGCGGGACGCAGGGCAAGTACCGCGCTGCCTTCGAGCGGCGCCTGGCCTTTGGCGCCTTTATCGCGGTAGGCTGCCCGGAGAAGGTAAGTACCGGCCGTCCGACCCCTGGGCGACAAGGTAAATTTTCCGACGACGGGAAGCGATTGTTTGGGCTTGGGTGGAGCGCCGAGGGATAAGATCCAGCGCACGATCTCGTTCGCGTCCGCTTCGGAAAGTTGCGGGTGCGGCGTCATCACTGTCGTGCCCCACGCGCCACCGCCGCCGTTGATGATCTTTTTCGCGAGTTTTGATACAACGGAGGCATTGCCCCGGTACCGTTCGGCGATCGCCTCATAAGCAGGTCCATTGACCAGCCGGTCCTGCGCGTGGCACGTTTTGCAGTCGCTTCGGTCGAGCAGGGTTTTGCCTTTGGCAATTTCAGCCTCCTCACCGGCATTTTGTTTTCTTTGGGAAAAACGCGCCATATCGAAGCCCGTCTCTAAGTAATCTACCGTCGTGGATACTGCCGCAGGCGAAATACCCTTATTTGCGAGGGAGCCTTCCTCCAGGTCGTCCACGATGATCTTATAGTTCAACACGTCGCCGGGATGGTAGAAGCTGCGGTTTTTTCCTCCCAGATCCCACATCACCAGCGGGATCTCGTTGCCTACGTGAACCAACAATCTGGTCGTGTCGGATTTTCCCTGGACATCGGTCACTTTCAGGGTGACTTGGTAGGTGCCGGTATTTTCAAAAGTGTGGCCGACGGTTGACGGTTGATGGTTGACGGTTGACGGCGAACCGGCCTCACTTCCCTGGACATCGCTGTTTACCGTTGAGATGGCAGCGTCTTCATCTGTTTTTTTCTGTTCGTTCTCCGAATTCCACGGCGTGGAACCATCTCCAAAATCAATTTCAAAAACGAGCGCATCTCCTTCCGGGTCGCGGGTTTTGGAAAAGGAAAATTCGACGTGGAACGGTGCCGCGCCGGCGGTTCTATCCGCTTCCAGAACCGGTACAGGCGCGCGGTTTTCGCGCAATAAATCGAGGCGGACGAGACGGGCGTCGGGGTTGGGCGTATACCGGCCGGTGCCATATTCGAGCACCCACATCACACCGTTGCGGTCAATGAGCATGTCTACCGGGCTGGTAAATGGCACATCGCCGGCAAAGCGCTCCATACCGAGGTATTTGCCGCTCGAATCAATACTTACGGCCATGATCCAGTGTCGCATCCAGTCATAGATGAAGAATTTGCCGTCGTAGTGATCGGGCAGGCGGGTCGCCTCGGGGTATTGGTCGGCATAATAAACCGGACCCACCATGGCGCATCGTCCGCCCTCGCCCTCGTATTCGTCGAGCAGTGGGAATTCAGCCGAAGGTCCGTAGGGGTACCAGATCAGAGCCGGCTGGGCGGGCGGCAGGTCGCGCGCGCCGGTGTTGTTCGGGCTGTCGTTGAAGGGATGTTGGGGATCAAACCAGGCACCGGCTTTACCGGTCGCGTGGTCGTAGTCGCGGTAAGCTTTGTTGTCGGCGATAAAGTAAGGCCAGCCGTAGTTACCGGCAGTGGAAGCGCAGTTGATCTCGTCGTAAGCGGCAGGGCCGCGCGCGGTGTCGGGCTCGCTGGCGTCGGGGCCCACATCTGCCCAGAACAGGAGTTTGCGGCGCGGGTCGAGCGAGATGCGGAATGGGTTGCGGCAACCCATGGTATAGATTTCAGGACGACCGGTTGATTGCGGATTGGGGATTGGGGATTGCGGATTGTCCGTAACGCGGACATCTTCTTTTGCGAATAAATTACCCGCAGGACAAATATAAGAGCCGTCGGGTTGCGGCTTGATCCGCAGTATCTTGCCGCGCAAATCCATGGTATTGGAAGCAGATTTTTGCGCATCCCAGGGCCCGCGACCGGGTCGCTCATCAATGACGGCATAATCATCGGTCGCGTTGGTGTTGTCGCCAATAGCAACGTAAAGACAGCTGTCGGGGCCGAACTGAAGTCCGCCGCCCGAATGGCAGCACTCCTGACGTTGCACCGGTACTTTGATCAGCACCTTTTCGGAAGCGCGGTCAAGTCCTTTGTTCTCGTCGAAAACAAAACGCGACAATTGGTTGACTACCTCGTCGCCAACGGGCGAATAGTAAAGATAGATCCAGTGGTTTTCCGACCAGTTGGGATCAACCGCAAGACCCAGGAGCCCTTCTTCGGGCGGATGTACCACCGGTAATTCGGCAGCCAGGGTGAGTGCGCCGGTGGCGGGGTCAAAAAGTTTGATCGCGCCGTAGCGTTCGATGAACATGATCTTGCCGGTGGGCAGTTCTGCCATTTGCACCGGTTCGCTGAGCGACTCGGCCACTACGGTTTTAACGAAAGAAAATCTACTGTCAATTTTTTTCTTTTCAGCGCATCCGAAGGAGAGTAAAATGAAAAACAGACCCGGCAATAATAAGGTTGGGGACAAGCGGTTCATGACATGTTTTTTTGATAATCAAATGCTTCCGAGGGCAGGATTAAATAACGGCGGGTATGTTTCAAAAATTAAACCATGTTGATTTTTTATCATGGGATTTCCGCTGCTGAAAAGATTTCACCGGCCCGGATGTTGCATGGCATCGTTTTTTTTGAACATCTTTGCCCGTGATGCTATTTCTAAGAAAAAACTCGTTTTTGAGGAGCAAACATATTCCAGTATGGAAGCCTTGACGACCAACGGTATTACGGTCAGCGTTGAAACGCAGTATTTGCCGGCGCACTCCAACCAGCGCGCGCACAAGTTTATTTTCGGCTATCACATTGTCATCGAAAACGGCAGTCCTTTCACCGTGCAACTGCTGCGCCGGCATTGGGTCATTCAGGATGCCGACGGGCAGCTCCGGGAAGTGGAGGGCGACGGCGTGATCGGCCAACAACCCGTGATACCGCCCGGCGACAGCCACGAATACGCCTCTTTCTGCAACCTCGACACCGAGATCGGCAAAATGCACGGAACTTACCTGATGAAGCGCCGCGACGACGACTCCTTGTTCGAAGTGGCGATCCCGGAGTTCAAAATGGTGGCGTCCTTCAAACTCAATTGAAGCGTCTTTAACTATTTGTCTGCTCCAACAGCCATTCGCGTTCCGCCAGGTATTTCTCATTCAGTATTTTTAAGTGCAATTTTTGCCTGGATGCTTCGTCGCCCGGTTCGAGTTGCAGCAGCCTGTGTACGCAGCGGACGAAGTTAAAATTCAATTCGCGGTGATAGCCGATGTTGCGGTGGCGTTGCAGGTATATCCGGAAACTGTGCAGCAGCGACTCCAAAGCCGCCACCTCCCCCGTATCGAAATACATGCGCACCATCATACGCCGGGCGTCGAGGTTGTAATGCACGTCGCGGAACTCCACCCGCCGCAGGATTTCCTGTGCCTGCGCGTATTCTTTCCGGCGGAAATGCCACAAAGCCAGGTTGAAATGGTAAGCGTTGTGCCGCTCGCCGGCCGCCAGCGATGTCCGGTAATTTTCCAGGAACTGACGCGCCCATTGCCACTCGTCGAGGGCCAGCGCGAGCAACATGATGTTTTGGTAGGTCGCTTTTGGCAGTAAGCCGTTGTCGAGGATAATGCCGCGTTGCAGACCACTCCGGTACAGATCGAAAGCTTCGCGCACATACTCCCGCGCGCCGGTATTGAGTTGCCGTATGCAGAAGTTGACAGCGACCATGTATACATCGCGGATCTCTTCGGGAGGGAACAGGTCCGTATGAAGCGCAAGCAGGTTTTTCAATGCCTGAAAGTGCATTTCAGCGTCCGATTGCATCAGCCGGAAACAGTGGAAATATATTTGTACGGCAGGCACATCGCCATACCTGCCCGCTTCTACTGCTGCGAGGGTTTCAGGCAAAAAATCGAGGTTTTCAGGGAAAAACCCGTCGTGCGATTGATCCAATGCAGCGCAGCCATGCCGCAAGGCGCTCGATGCGACAAAGGCGCCGAAAGCGGCGCTGGCCGACTCCAACTGCCTCGTTTCCGCCCGCCCCGTACGGTGTTCCGCTTCCCAATGCTCGAATTGTATTTGGTATTGAACCAAGTGGAAATCAATACTTTGCCGTATCAGCGATTTGGATGAACCGAAGTTTTTAAATTCTTTGGCAAACACTTTCGTCAACCCTTTTTTGCGCAAGGTTCGAACCAGGTGCAGGTTGATTGCCGTGTCATCTTGTGCCCATTCGCGGTATGCGAGCCATTGCTTCACTGTCCGAAAAAGGAAGGACATGGTATGGCGCATAGCCGCGTCGTCGTAGGAAGACTGGTTGATGGGTGATTGGGGATTAGGGAGGGTGAGATAATTCCAAAGGACAGTTTTGCGGTAGGCTTCCCCGGGAGCGTCTTTGTCGAGCAACTGGCACAGATGCGCGCACAAACGCGCGACCTCCGGGCGTCGGTTGACGAACGGCGACTCCACCCAACGCGTGAGTTCGGCGCGCTCGCGTTTGCCGAGGGATTGCAGGACTCGAAAAAGGGGCGTATTGTGCATAAAAATACCCTGAAAAGGGAATAAATGCGATCCGGGAATTTTATCCGAAAAATATTGCGACAAATATTTGGTACAGACTTTCAAATATTTAGCCTACTCACATTAAAATTAACCTTGACAAATGGGAAAATTTGTGTTTGCTCTCCCTCCGGCAATGCCGGACTTTTGTCAACGTAAAAATGTATCCGGGAAAAATCGCCGTTCCTTCGGTTTCCCAACACCTGATTCTGAAACAATCAAAAATCGTTTTCCCATGAAAAGTATGCGACTCTGGTTTTTAATCCAATTACTGGCCATCACCACCGACTGCTGGACACAGGGCTTTCTGCGCACTTATAATCTGGATGACCCTACTCCACCCAACAGCAGCATCCTCACTGCTACGCCCACGCCGGATGGCGGCTTTGTCTTCTTTGGTGAAACCACTTTCAAAAGATGGCTTGCCAAAACGGATCCACTGGGAGAGATCCAGTGGTTGAAGGAACTGGCCTTGGCCGCGACAGATGTTCAGGCAGACTTATTTATCACGCCCGACGGCCATTACGCCCTGGCGAATTATATTGACAACAATTTCGCAGCCAATAATTTTCTCCTCTTCGATGCGCAGGGGAACCTTATCCATCAGACTGATTTCACCGGATTTACACGGGTAGTCATGACTGCCGGCGGTTTTTGGGCTTCCAACCGGGTGAATACAAACACTTATAAACTCTTCCGCCTTGATTGGCAAGGTGAAATCGTCTGGGAACAAACGAAAACAACAAGTTATCTCGGTCTTCTCTACGACATGACGGCCACGCAGGACGGCGGACTTTGCATGTTGGTGGCCTACGACAGCACGGGCAACCGGTTTCCCAAGTTGATAAAAGCCGACGCCGATGGCGAAGTGGAATGGGAACGGAGTTATGCAGCGCAAGGTGGAGATTTTTACGGAAGACTCATCCAAAACGCACAAGGGCAGTTTGTTTTTACCAACCAATTTATCAATACGGTGGGTTCCGTAATGCTCGCGGCCAACGCCAGCGGCGATTCTTTATGGAGCAAGTTCATAGATACCTACGCGTTCGGATTGTGTGAAACGACGAATGGCGGCTATGCTATTACCAGTGAAAAACCTTTTTCAACAGGGATCAACCTGCTGAAAACGGATGTTTCCGGCAATACTGTTTTTGAAAAACAATACAACGTAAACAACGCTTATGGCATCGGTTGGGATGTGCGTCCAACGCCCGATGGAGGCGTGTTGATCGGCGGTTACGTTGACAACAAAGCAACCCTTATCAAAACCGACGCCAACGGCAATATTTACCCCAATTTCATCGCCGGCAAGGTCGCTTTCGATCAGAATCACGACTGCCAGCCCGGGATCAATGAGCCGCCGTTGAAAGATTGGGTCGTCGTCGCTACCGAAACCGGTGGGCAGGAATACTACGCTACCACCGACGATGCGGGTCTTTACGAACTGAATGTCAACGTCGGCAATTATACGGTCGAGATCCAACCGCCCGGCCCACTGTGGGAACCTTGCGACGCGCAAATGAGCGCCGACCTGACTACGCCTTCCGATACTGTCAACCTGGATTTTCCGGTGCAGGACTCGGTGCTTTGTTCGCTGCTCGACGTGTCGGTCAGCACGCCCTTCCTGCGCAGATGCTTTGACAGCCAGTATTTTGTGTCGTGGTGCAATGAGGGTACCACCGCAACATTCGATGCGCTTATAGAGATCGTGTTGCCCCCCGAACTGGACTTCGTATCGGCCTCCCAGCCGGTCACGCAATCGGGCGATACCCTGCGCTTCGACCTCGGCACGGTCGGTTTCGGCGAATGCGGCGACTTGAATTTCAAGGTAAATGTCAATTGCGACTCCACGGTGCTGGGTCAAACGCTTTGCGTGGAAGCGCGTATTTTCCCCGATACCGTTTGCTATGAGATACCCAACTGGTCGGGTGCGAGAGTGGTGGCGACAGCCCATTGCCTCGCCGACACGGCCGTGGAATTCCGCCTGCGCAACATCGGAACGGCCCCCACCCAAACCCTGGATTACATCATTACCGAAGACCTCGTGGTACTGATGCAGGGCAATTTTGAACTCGATCCGCAGGAAGAGCAGGTCATCCTCCGCAATGCCAACGGGTTCATGCAGCGCATCGAAGCGCAACAGGAACCTGGTTACCCCTTCGGCCCGGTTTCGTCCGCTTTTGTGGAGGGCTGCGGCAATGCGGCGATGAGTTTCGGCCTCGTCAATCAATTTTCGCTCGACGACGCAAGCCCCTTCACCGACATCGAATGCCGGGAAGTGGTGGGCAGTTACGATCCCAATGACAAGCAGGGTTTTCCCAATGGATACGGGAACCCGCACCTGATCGAGCCCGGCACTGACATCACCTACCTGATCCGCTTCCAGAATACCGGCACCGACACGGCATTCACAGTCACGATCCGCGACACGTTGTCGGCCTGGCTCGATCCGGCTACCGTCCGTCCCGGCGCTTCTTCGCACGCCTACACCTGGGAACTGACCGGCCCCGGCGCCCTGGCATTCCATTTTGCCAATATCCTTTTACCCGACAGCAACGTGAACGAACCGGCCTCACACGGCTTCGTCCAGTTCCGCATCAGCCAACGCGCCGGTGCGCCGCTGGGGACAGTTATCGAAAACGACGCAGCTATCTTTTTCGACTACAACGCGCCGGTGATCACGAATACCACTTTCCACACGCTTGGCGAGCATTTTTATACCGTTTCAGTGGAAAACGCGCCCGGCTCCGGCCTGCTGCCGGTGTCAGTATCACCCAATCCGTTCCGCGATAGAACGGTGATCGCGTTGCCGGAAGCGCTGCCCGGCGAAGCGGTATTCCGCTTGTTCGATCAATCCGGCCGGGTTGTGCGGGAAACTGTTTTTTCGGGAAACACCCTCGAATTTCAGGCGACCAACCTTCCCTCCGGTCTGTACTTTTTTGAAATACGGGATGCCGGCGGACACATACGAAGCAGGGGAAAAATGATAACCAATTAGTACCCGGACATCTATCATAATTTGTTTGCATTGGCCATCCCGACTTGCCCGGAATGGCTTTTTTATTCTGTTTTGACTACTTTGCCCGACTTCAGGATTTTCCCTTCCGCATTTTGTAAAAGATAAAAATAAGCCCCTGCGGGCAAAGCATCCAGTCGAATCGAAAAAAAAGGGGAGAGTTGGATGTTTTTCCGTCGCAAAACCATTCTTCCGAATGTATCGAATATCTGCAAATCAAGAGACTCCTCCATGCTAGTATCGGCTGAAAAGTGGAGCACATCCGCTGCGGGTATGGGCCAGACATGGATTATGGTTTTTGCAAGTAGCGACGGCGGTGGTGAAATTGCATTCACCATGCTGTCGCAGGGCGTATCGGTCGCATAAAGACGGAAGTTGGGCATATTCGGGAGTGTACCAAAATTATGCGCAGGCAAGTAAACTCCGTGCTGTATGACGTTGCAAGAGTCGCCCGGCAGGTCAGGTTGGTCAATGACGTGCAGGTAGCGGGTGTTGAAACCTGCCACAATGCCGTAGATTTTGTTGTCGGGCGCGAGCTGCAATCCGTAAAAGCGAGTCGGCACACCTTGCTCATCCAAAAAGCCGTCGTATTCCGCTACCAAGTGTTCCGAGGCAAGAATGTCGCCAGCTTCCAAATCGTACTGATATATCTTGGTATGTTTGGCGATGTAGAGAAAGCGAGAGTTTGGAGAAAACGCCAACCCTCCGTAGTACTCTGGCGGCTGATACGCTTTGTGTATAGGGGAAGACAACTGGCCGGTGCAACGGTCGAAGCGATACAGATAAAAACCCGTTTTCGGGTTGGCAGCAGTGCCTGAAAGCACATAACGCCCGTACCATTCTCCCGACGGAGAGTAGGCAGCAAACCCGATTCCGTTGCGCACTGGCTCGCCAATGACCTGTTCATCGTGAAAGTGCACCCCTTCAGAAGTTATCAAGTGCTTTCGAAGCCTGTTGGTCTCGTATTTCACACCCAAGAGCCACCAGTCCTTGCCGTTGCCGTGCCGCACGGGGTTCAAAAAACCTGCGTTGATGGTGTCGCTGGTATTTTCAATCGTTATTTTTTTCTGAGTAACCTTTCCAAGCGCGTTATTGAGGCTCATATCTGTAATGGAGTACCGCAGCCTTTCCGTGATAATATCCGTGCCAATATCCTTTTGGCTTCCATCTATCATGATATATACACCCTGTGTGTCGGGTAAAGGCAAAATAGTCACTCCTTGATTTAAAAAATAGCCTTGCGGAAATTGAGCCAAAGATTGGAAGTTGTCTCCGTTTTCCACTATCTGGTGCGTATGGTTGTAAAGGTTGATGTCATTGGTATAGCACACCAGATTGCCCTCCGCATCTGAAATGGTGGCTTGGGAGCCAAAAAATGGAATACTCTCATAGAGTAAATCAGCCTGAAAATAGTTATTGTCAAACCTGATGTAATTTAGTTTGTAAATACTATCTGGGTTATTATTAAGTCCTGCTCCCATTATCCAATTATAATCCTCTTTTTGAGAAAAACACATATCAGGGCAATAAAAAATTGCAGCAAATACAAACAGGTATCTGTTCATAACAACAAAAGTTGAGGCTCACAAGTGGATACTGCCACCTGTGAGCCTGATGAAAGAAAAGGGAAGAAATTAGTGGGTGATTACTGCTTTGATTGACAGCGGGGCCAAACCAGATGGACGAAGCGTAATCAGGTAAACGCCAGCGTGTATGTCGGAGACATCAAGCGATGTTTCAGACATTCCGCCAACTTCCCTATTAAATATCGCTTTGCCCGCCACATCGGAGAAAACAAGTTTGCTACCTACGGGAAGCAACTGACCAAATTGCACCAATATTCGCTCGCTTGCCGGGTTTGGCATAGACTGCATACGAATATCCGGCAGACGATGCGGAGCCTTTGTGCTCACCATGCTGTCACAGGGCGTGTCGGTAGCGTAGAGGCGAAAATACGGAACATTGGGGAGTGTGCCAATATTGTCAACGGGGAGTAGTATGCCATGTTGGATGACATTGCAAGAATCGCCTGGAAGGTTTGGTTGGTCAATGACATGCAGGTAGCGGGTGTTGAAGCCCGGAACAGTACCATATATTTTGTTGTCTGGTGCGAGCCAAAGACCAAAAAATCGAGTAGGCACACCATTGTCGTCAAGAAAACTGTCGTATTGAGCCACCAATTGCTCCGAGGCTAAAACGTCGCTCGCTTCCATATCGTACTGGTATATTTTGGTGTAGTTAGCGACATATAAAAACCGAGAATTGGGCGAAAACGCCACACCTCCCCTGTAATCCGGGGCGTAATATTTTTTCCTTAACGGCGACGACAATTGCCCTGTACACCTGTCAAACCTGTACAGATAAGAAGCCATCTTCGGATTGGATGTCGTGCCGTAAATGAAGTAGCGGGCAAACCATTTCCCATCAGGAGAAAATGCGGCATACCCAACTCCATTATAGACGGTGTCGCCGATTATCTGGTCATCGTGGAACTGTATGCCGTTTCCCGTGACAAGGTATTTGCGGTGTATGTTCGATTCATACTTCGTAGTTATCACCCACCAATCTTTGCCGTTCCCATGCCTTACCGCAGTGAGCAGACCTACGTTCAGTGTGTCGGTAGAGTTTTCTATGGTCGCTTTTTTTTGCGTCACCTTTCCAAGTCCATTGTTGAAACTCATGTCAATGACTGAGTAACGCAATCTTTCAGTAATGATATCTGTGCTTATGTCCTTGTGAACGCCGTCCAGCATGAGATAGACGTTTTGCGTATCGGGCAATGGCAAAATAATTACCGCTTGAGTAGCTGGATAGCCGTAAGGAAACTGAGTAGTAGATTGAAAGTTATCTCCATTTTGCATGACTTCGTGGTTGCTGTTGTATATGTGGACACCATTTGTATAACACTGTAAGTTGCCACTTGAGTCTGATATTATCCCTAAGGCGACAAAAATCGGGATGGATTTATATACAAGAGTTGCCTGAAAGGTGTCTCCATCGAATTGAATATGGTTGATTTTGAAAGTATCTGGAAGGCCATATATGCATAGGCCAGAAATCCAGTTGTTATCTTCTTTTTGTCCTAAGCAGAATAAAGGGCAGAATGCTATTGCAACAAGCAGCTGTTTCATCATTGCATAAAAAGTTGAGTGCGCAGATGAGTGACCTCATCTGCGCACTGGTGAAATTGAAAAGGAAAACTTAGTGGGAAATGACTGCTTTGATAGACAAAGGGACTAAACCGGATGGCCTAATCGCAATCAGGTAAATGCCGGAGTGTAGGCCGGAGACATCAAGTGATATTTCAGACATTCCGCCAACTTCCCTATTAAATATCGCCTTGCCCGTCACATCGGAAAAAACAAGTTTGCTGCCTACGGGAAGCAACTGACCAAATTGCACCAATATCTGTTCGTCGGCTGGATTGGGCATCACCATCAATTGGCCGACTGTCAGAGCAGTTTGCGATCTCTCCTCTGAAGGTTTGCAATGGTGTTCATGGTAAACAGGCGTTGTTTCGGCAAAAAGTTCGTACAGCCGCCGCGCTTTGTAAACCCCCACGCCTTCGTATTGCGGGCACGACAAGGCCAGTGTCCTGATGAAATTTTTTTGTTCGCCAGTAAAAGTGTCTATCAGCCCGCCATGGTGCCTGAAATACAGGGCGTTGATGTTTTTTTCGTTGATTTCCCATACTTCGGTCGCCTCAATGTCACTGTTCTGTATCAGTAATTGAGTCAGACGGGTTTGCATCTCGTTTTCTACCGATGGCAATAGTGCGTTCACTTGGTTTTGCAAGTCAACGATTTGGTCGGCCAATTCATGCGCTTGTTCCAATAAGGTTTCCTGCACTTCGGGCGTGGACAAAGGATATTGGGCGTGAATGGCATCCAACTCGGCGCCGAGGCTGTCAAGTTGCCGCGCCAAGGGGTTGTAGGTTTGTTCGAGTGAGGGCGAAAGGCTGTAGAGACGGTGAAACGCTTCGTCGAGCGCGTCGAAAGCGCCCACTGTGTTGCTTTGAGCGGCGGTGTAAAAATTGTTGACCGATTGGTTCCAGTTGACTAATGACGGGTTCTCTACGAGTTTTCGGTAGAGTTGCCGTTTTTGCTGGAAACGCAGCACGTATTCGTTTTCTTCGCCCACAGCGCTTAGTGCGGCCAAATCTGAGGTGGTCAGTTCGGTGATTCCTCCTTTTGGGGTGATATCAGGGCAAGAAAAAGAAGATTCGGTACAGGAGGGGTCGGTGCCAAATAAGAAGAACCAATCATTCGGTTCAATTTTCGCCGAATTAATATTCAGGGGTGAAGTTGTGAAAGGAGCATTAAATTGTGCTTGTTGAGTGGAGCCGTCATAAAAAGCATCCAACAAATCGCTTGCTCCCGCCCATGTATTGCCCGTGTTTATTTGCGCATTAAGCGTTGCTGCAGGCGGGAAATACAGAGCCGTGTCGTGCGCACCGTAGTCGGTGGTGTAGAATTTGATGTCGGAGTTGGACGCATCGAAACGGGTGCCGAGGTCGCTTCCGTCCACCGTGTTGCAGCAGAAGGAGAGGTTGGCGGCGCCCCTGGTCAAGATGCCGGTGTTTCTGTAAGGATAATTATCGGTCAAAGCGCCTGTCAAGGTGTTGTTGTAAATCCGGGTGTTGTGCGAGGAAATGCTTAAACCCTCGCCGGCGTATTGTCCCGAGAAAAGAACGTTGTTCCCTGATACCTCAGAAACGCCCGTGTTGCCATAGAGTCCGATTCCCGTCCCCGGTACAGGTATCGCTATCGTTGGGTTGTACCTGACCCTGTTATCGAGAATTTGGTACGGAGCGCCGATATTGTCTGTTAGGATACCGCCCAAGGTAAAAGGAGCAGGATTGCTGGGAAGTTGTGTTAGCGAATAAGTTAACGCATTTTCGTTTATCAAAATATTTTTCCCTTCATCATTACTCATACCAACCATATCAATACATCTCCGTGCGATGACTGAGTCATTCCGGATATCGAAGATTGTGCCGGCATATGGCGAGTATTTCGCTGAAATACCCACAATACGACAAACTATAAAGTTGTCGTGGTAAACCTGTCGGCCCTGCCCGAGCATAGTTGCAATGCCAAAATTGGGTTGAAGGAATGTCGGGATAGACGGCAATCCGAGCATGGTACAATACTTTATGCTCACGGCGCGACTATTATAGTTTCTTATACACAGACCGTAAGAATAGATGGGTTCATCGATGGGACCTGACTCATACATCTCGGTAAAAGTTACGCCATAGATACCTATCCTGACTGAATTGAGAATGTCAATACCCCGGATTACACCGGAAATTGTATTTACGACAGCGGGTGGAATGGAAAGATCCTGGCCAATGTAAAAGTAGCTCGCATTGTCAAAAACAATTCCCGTGGATGCATTGGGCCAGGCGGCAGTAAAGGTGTTGTTTTTGAAATCTTGAGGGTCTCCAAAATTAATGGAGGGAACGTGTCCAGTGACTTTCAAACCGGTAGTATTGTCAGCAAATACGTTGGACACGAACCGTACTCTCGAAAAATGTTGGGCAAAAACACCTGTCACTGCGTCTTCGATCCTTGAATTGGACATATCCAATTGACCACCTGGATTGATGAAATCAATGGTAGGCTCCAGTATGATGCCATCCCACATTCCATTGCAGCCCTCTAACCTGCAATCGCTCTGAAGGGTAAGCTTGAAAGGAGCATTGACGATTATTTTTGAATTGGCGTTAGAAAGGGTACACATTTTTCCGGGAAAAAACCGGTCTTAGTTCTTTGAAATGTCGGAAAAGAAAAATGGAGGGGAAATTTGTGTTTCTCACGCATAAATCCCCCCTTCCATGCGCCGAAGCGCCC
>JABAQQ010000030.1:515-21654 GCA_019187225.1 Saprospiraceae bacterium | reverse complement strand
TGGGATATTGGGATATTGGGATATTGGGATATTGGGATATTGGGATATTGGGATATTGGGATATTGGGATATTGGGATATTGGGATATTGGGATATTGGGATATTGGGATATTGGGATATTGGGATAATATCTTAATATCTTAATATCTCAATATCTCAATATCTCAATATCCCATTTTCACTCCGGCAATTCCCCTGCCGATTGTTTTTCAAACAGTTCCGCGTAGTAACCGCCCCGCGCCAGCAATTCTTCGTGTGTGCCCTCTTCGGCAATACGGTGGTTGTCGAGTACGATGATCTTATCAAACTGCAGCATCGAATAAATGCGGTGGGTGATGATGATCGCCGTTTTGTGGGCCAACGCGTCGTCCAGATAGCCGAGTATCTGGCTTTCGGTGTTGGTGTCCACTGCGGAAAGGCAATCGTCGAGCAGGATGATGTCGGGTTGTTTGGCAAAAGCGCGGGCGATGCTCACGCGTTGTTTCTGCCCGCCGGATAACGTGACGCCGCGTTCACCCACAAGAGTGTCGTATCCTTCCGGCAGGTCTTCGATGTCGTTGTGTACGGCCGCGCTTTTGGCGTAAAAAGCCGCTTCTTCACGCGTCAGACCTTCTTTTCCGAACGCGATGTTGCCGTATACCGTATCGGAGAACAGGAACACGTCCTGCGGCACGTAGCCGACACTTCGGCGCAGGTGGTACAGGTCGTGTTCGCGAATGTCTTTGCCGTCCACGAGGATGCGGCCTTCCGTCACGTCGTACATACGCACCAGCAGGTCGGCCATAGTGGTTTTCCCGCTGCCCGTGCGGCCGATGATGGCCAATTTTTGGCCCGGCAATATTTCAAACGATACATGGTCGAGGGCTTGGATACCCGTATCGGGATAAACAAAGGAGACATCTTCGAAGCGAATATGCCCCTGTAAAACGGTAGACGGCAAACGATGGACGGTGGACGGTTCGGCGACGCCGGGAGCAGTTTTCCCGTCAACCGTCGAACGGCTGTCGTCCACAGGGTTTGTTATGGCGGGTTGCTTCTGCAGAAACTCATTGATCCTTTTTTGCGAGGCCGCCGCCTGCTGGGTCAGGGAAGCGATCCAGCCTATCGCCGTGACCGGCCAGGTAAGCATGTTGATATAAATGACAAATTCCGCAATGTTGCCCGCCGTCACTTTCGACGGGTCGCCGGGAGGCAGACCGGCCGTTTCGACCACCAGCAGCCCGCCAACGTATACCGTGATGATCGTACTGATGCCGATCATCAGCGCCATAAGCGGAAAAAAAAACGCATCTATGCGGATGAGTTTCAGGGATTTAAGGCGGAACTCCTCGCTCTGGTCGGCAAACCACCGGCCCATCGCTTTTTCCTGCACATAACTTTTCACTACCCGGATGCCGCTGTACACTTCCTGGGCTGTGCTGGTCAGAACCGCCAGTTGCTGCTGGATCTTTTCACTCCGGCGGTTGATAAGTGTGCTGACCCAATAAATGGAAATGCTCAGAAACGGTAGGGGCAGGAGCGACCACAAGGTAAGTTCGAGGCTCACATGGAGCATCGAAGAAATGGTCAGAATGAAGAGGAAAATCAGGTCGAGGCCGTACAAAATCGTAGGTCCGAGGAACATACGCACCTTCGACACGTCCTCCGAAATACGCGACATCAGGTCGCCGGTGCTGTTGCGTTTGTAAAAAGCGAGGTCGAGTTTTTCATAATGCGCGAAAATTTCCTTGCGCATGTCATATTCGATCAGGCGGCTCACCACGATGATGGTCTGCCGCATAAAAAACATGAACAAGCCCATGAGCAGGGCCAGCCCAATCACCGCAGCACCAAACCAGGCGATCTGCATACCCAATTCACCGGATGCTTCCGGGTGAGCCGTTATACCGCCGTGTTCTTCGTAAAAACCCACCCGTTCGACCACCGTGTCGAGCGCGTTGCCGATGACCTTGGGTTGCCACACCCGGAACCAGTTGGCCAGGCCCACGAACAAAATACCCAGCAATAAGCGCCACCGGTACTTCCAGAAAAATTTATTGAGATATGCGAGGTGTTTCATGTGGAGGGCTAAACAGGAGAAACGGGGAAGGGTTCTGTCTATGGCGACAAAATTAGGGGGAATTTGCAGTCTTTCCACCGTTAATACGGTTGAGTACATCAAGATAGCGGCCGATAAATTCTTCTACCCGTTTTCTCCGGTACTGCATCACCCAACGCGGATGCGGCAACGGCACGATCTCCTTGAAAAAACCGTGTGTGGTGTTTATTTTTTGAAAAAAAGAGAAATTTTGCCCCTCGCCGAGGCAAATAGCCGCCTCCCGCCGCGCTCCGAAATCCAGCTGGGTGCGGATGTTCCACACGATGAAAGGCTCTGTGGCTTTTTGCAACTGCCGGTCGTCGTAGTAATTGATGTTCTTGCCGTCTTTCACAAAGCCCAGCGGCGACAGAGAGGTGATGTAAAAATCGCGGCAAAACGTGGCTGCTCCACCGTAAGCATTGATGAATTGCCATACAAAAGCGGCTGATAGCTCCGGTTTTTTCTGAAAACTGGTTTCAATACCACATTCGGTCGCCAAACGCACCGGGTCGGTGAACGGCACCCCGGTCAGACCCGCCCCGAAACGGCCCGGATTGATACCGAAGATAAAAGTGCGGTTGTGATTGTCTGCATAAAAACGTTCATAAAAAGTTGTCAGCGCGTTCATGGTTTCGGGGTTATCGTAGGGGAATAACCACTCGAAGCCCGGCGGCAGCGCGATGTCCGGCGGCCTCAAAGCGCGGGTAAAAGCGACGACGTGATCGGCGAAATTCATGGCGAAAGATGGGGAGATTCCCACAAATAAATTTGTGGGTTGAGTTCCAAATCCAAAGGATTTTTCTCCCTTTCCAATTGACCGGGGAATGACATTCCACGAACTTCGTTACTTTGCACATTATGGAGCTCCTGCATCTTTCCAAATCTGATCGTTCCCTGAGAGGCGACATTGCCCTCGACGGTTCCAAAAGCATCAGCAACCGGGCTTTGATCGTGCTGGCGCTGTCCGGCGCTGATCCGGCGGATTGGCTGGCGAACCTCTCTTCTTCGAAGGACACTACCACGCTGCTTCGGTTGCTCACGCATGCTGGCGATGCCTATGATGCCGGCGACGCAGGTACCACCTTCCGTTTTCTTACGGCTTACCTGGCTTTGCAGCCCGGCATACAGATACTGACTGGCTCTGCCCGCATGTGCGAGCGTCCCGTCGGCGGACTGGTGCAGGCGCTGCGCAGCATCGGCGCAGAGATTGAATTTTTAAAAAAAGAGGGCTATCCACCGCTGAAAATCGGCGAAATAAAGCGGACAAAGCGGCAACAACGCGCTATCGTGCACATAGAGGCTGGCACGAGCAGCCAGTTCCTCTCCGCTTTACTGATGGTGGGGCCTTATTTACCGGAAGGGCTGCAACTCGCGCCGGAAGGCCATCTCGTTTCCCGTCCTTATCTGGAAATGACGCTGCAATTGATGCGTTACTTCGGCGCGCAGGCCGACTGGCAGGGCGATACCATTCTCGTCGAAGCGGGGCGCTACACGCCGCGCCCGTTCACCGTCGAAGCCGATTGGTCGGCAGCCTCTTACTGGTACGAAATGGCAGCTTTCGCCGATACAGTAGACCTGCGGCTTAACGGACTTTTTCACGACAGTTGGCAGGGCGATTCTATTGTGGCCAGAATGATGCAGCGATTCGGTATTCAGACTGACTTCGGCGAAAAACACATCATTTTGAAAAAAACCGGTGCGGAGTTGCCCGCTTTCTTCGAATGGGATTTTGTCGAATGTCCCGACATCGCTCAGACGCTGGCGGTCGCATGTGCGGGTTTGGGCGTACGGGGCATTTTTAGGGGTCTGGAGACTTTGTTCATCAAAGAAACGGACCGGGTGGCGGCACTGAAAAACGAGCTGGCCAAAGTGGGCGTTTCTTTTAGTCAGATCAGAACAAGTGAGGCGGTGACTGGCGGTCACCGCCTCACTCCTTCGCTATTTGAAGTATCGGGCAAGGCCCGATGGTCACATCCGCCGCGCTTCGCGACTTACGGCGATCACCGCATGGCCATGTCCTTCGCGCCGCTGGCTTTTTTTTCACCAGTGGAAATCGAGAACCCCGCCGTAGTGGCGAAGTCATACCCGGCGTTTTGGGAGCATCTGGCGGCTGTGGGGTTTAAAACAACGCCAACTGCTCCCCCTGCGGCACTAACCGGAACGACCGGCGGTGATATGGAGTGATGCCGTGCCGCCGGATGGCGTCGCGGTGCGCTTCGGTCGGATAGCCTTTGTTCAAGTGCCAGTCGTATTCAGGGAACTGGCCATGTAACCTGAGCATGTATTCATCGCGCCAGGTTTTGGCTAAAATGGAAGCGGCGGCAATGGAGGCGTATTTGCCGTCACCTTTCACCACGCAAAGATGTGGCACGGCGGCATAGGCATAAAAACGGTTGCCGTCGACAAGGATAAATTCCGGCTTTTGGCGCAGCCCGTCCAGCGCCCGGTGCATGGCCAGGAACGAGGCTTTCAGGATGTTGATGCGGTCAATCTCCGGCGCGTCCACCTGAGCGACCGACCAGGCGAGGGCTTCTTTTTCAATGACTGTGCGCAATACATCGCGGCAGCTCTCCGGCAATTGCTTCGAGTCGTTCAGCAAGGGATGGTAAAAATCCCTGGGCAATATCACCGCCGCCGCAAACACCGGTCCGGCCAGGCAGCCGCGCCCTGCTTCATCGCAGCCGGCTTCCGACAGGTCGGGATGGTGATATGGAAAGAGTGGCATGGTTCGATGTCCCTTTTAGCCCTCCCACGACGTTGAGCTGAAAAATGGTCGAGGGATGCGACAAAAGTAAACTTTCTTTCCGGCTCGCAGTTTCCCCTACTTTTACACGCAAATATCTAAGACCATGCAGCCCGACGAAACGGTAACAATTCTCGACCTGACATTCACGCCGCTATTCTCCGAGCAAAAAGTACAAGCCCGCGTCCGCGAGCTGGGCACCGCGCTGACGGATCGTTTCGCAGGCCAAAAGCCGCTGTTCATCAGCATCTTGAGTGGGGCGTTCGTTTTTGCGTCCGATTTGATACGGTCATTCAAAGGCGATTGCGAAGTGGGTTTTGTCAAACTTTCCTCTTACAAAGGGACCCAATCCACCGGCTCGATCCAGACCGTCATGGGCCTGGAAAAAGAGATCGCAGGGCGTCATCTTATCGTTGTGGAAGACATCGTGGATACGGGCCGGACGCTGCATTATTTTCTCAATCTGTTGGAGCAGCAACGCCCCGCATCTATTTGCGCAGTGACCTTTCTGCGCAAACCCGAAGCGGCAGCTTTTCCCGTTCAAGTGGACTTTGTCGGCTTCGACATCGAGGACAAATTCGTAGTGGGTTACGGACTGGACTATGAAGGTTGGGGACGCAACCTTCCAGGGGTATACCAACTGAGCGCGGGGTGATAACCTGATCATCGGACGACATTCACCGATTTCTAATTTCTAATTTCCAGTTTCCAATTTCCAATTTCTAATTTCCAAGCACCCCATCGCTTTTCATTCTTTCGATAAACGCCTTGCTGCCTTTTACATTCAGGTGGCGGAAGTCGCTGAAACAGGTCGGGTCCGTCAGCACCTGCTGGTAATCACGAACCGGAAGACCAGTCGCCTCTTCGACCGCGTTTTTTAAAACATCCAGGTTGTTCACCCGATAACCGGGGAAATAGGGGCCGATAACGAGTTCGACGCCTACTCCTTTGGCGCGGGCTGTGATCACCGTTTCTTTCAGTTGCCGAACGAGGTATGGGTGAATTTCAAGCGGATAGGGTTTGTCGCTCCCTTCGGCGGCGAGTTTGGCGGAAATGACGTGATCGCGTAGCCAGTTTTCATCCGTTCGGTTACGGTGATACAGGGCGCGTTGAAAAATTTCGTTGTTGAACCGAAACATTGCGGAGATTTTGCCGCCCCACCATATTTTGGGCAACTTGCTGTTTATCAAGGTGTCCAGCCGGAAAGATTCTGCGGAATATGTCAGAAAGCCCGCCAGCAATTCGTCGTTCATCCGGTCGCAATTCGTGATGTCCACCACCATTTTTTCGGGTGTGGGGTACCGGTCGAGATAGTCCTCCACCAGCACTTTGGCGAGGTCCGTCGGCATGCCGTTGTAACTGAGGTTGAAGGTTTTTTTGCCGGTAATTTCTTCCATGTAGGGCTGGAAAAAATTCAACCCCCGCGAATTGCCCACCAACAGAATTTCGGCTGCCGCATCGCCGCGATACAAGCGGGAATAGCGAAATTGACTCTGTTCGACCAGTTTTTGCAGGAAATGACCGGCGAGGCGGTCACCCATGAAAAAAAGGAGAAGCAAAGCAATGAACCAAATGATACGTTTCATTTTGTCTAAAACTGAAAATAAATGAACGCATTCGCCCCGAACGTCCCGAAAAATGCAATAAGCCACAGCAAGCCGGCGAATGCCGCCAAGCGCCAAACAGGATTCTGCGTCTGCAATTCATTCCAGCGAAAACGGATATTTGTGACTTCCACCGCCAGCAAAATCGCGATGAGCAACACGCCTTTTACAACCTGAAATTTGTTGACCACCGCTCCGAAAGCGAAGCCTTCCAGGCTCGCGATCCCACCGATGACCTTGCCGGCTGTCGCGAAACTATCGCCGCCGGCCAGCCCGATGCTGCCGCTGCGGAAAAATATCCAGGCTAGCAATGTAAGGCTGTATACGGTTGCCATCTCCACCGCGTCGCCGGCCAATTTTGGCAGGCGGATCAGCCGTACGAAGCGCCGCCACACGGGCGCCATCATGCGTTGCAGGATCAGGTACAAACCATGCAGAAAGCCCCAGAATACGAAAGCCCAATTGGCGCCGTGCCATAGGCCGCCGAGCAACATGGTCAGCATATTGTTTTTGTAAGTATCCCATCTGCCATGGCGGTTGCCGCCGAGCGGAATATAGAGATAGTCGCGCAGCCAGGATGACAGCGAAACGTGCCAGCGCGTCCAGAACTCGCTGAAACTCTTCGAGAAATAAGGCGTTCGGAAGTTTTCGGGAAAATGGTAACCCATCATGCGCGCCAGCCCGATGGCAATGTCCGAATACCCGGAAAAGTCGCAGTAAATCTGGAACGAGTAAAACACTACCCCGATCAGCAGGTGCATGGAACCGAAAGCGTTGGGCGCTTCGAATACCTGGTCCACAAACAACGCGATGCTATCGGCAATCGCCACTTTTTTGAAAAAACCCCACAACACGCGCCCCAGGCCGGAGTTGAAGTTCGCCCAACTGAATTTTTTGTCCTCCTGCATCTGGTGCAAAAAATCCGCGGCACGCACGATGGGCCCGGCCACCAATTGGGGGAACAGAGCAATGAATGCCGCGAAGCGCAACAAGGAAGGTTCCCACCTGATCTGCCGCCGGTACACATCGATCGTGTACGACATGGACTGGAAAGTATAAAATGAAATACCGACCGGCAGAATGATGTTCAGCGTTGTCCAGGAAGGCGTCAGGCCGAAGGAGCGCACCAATGCGGCAAAGTTGTCGGCAAAAAAATTGAAGTATTTGAAAAAACCCAGAAAGCCGAGGTTCATCGCCATGCTGAATACCAGAATGGCTTTTCGGCTCAGGTTTAACCTGGCTGCGATTTCGGTGATCTTTCCAAAAAAACGCAATACCGGGCTGCCGTTTTCGCAGCGCGCGCGGGTCTCTTCCGGCGCATTCCCGTAGCTCAACCACAAGCCGAACCACCAGTCCATTGCGGTCGAAAAAACGATGAGCGACAGGAAGCGCCAATCCCACCAACCGTAGAAAATATAACTGGCAATGAGACAGACCCACAGCCGCATTCGTCCCTTTGTGCCGAAATACAGCGGGAAAAAGAGGACAATGAAGATTAAAAAAGTAAGGCTGTTAAAGACCAATTTCAGGGATGAAGTTGTTGAAAGAAATTTTCGCTAAAGCAAATCCAGTATGATTTTCAGGTTCTCATCTAACTTCATCTGTGCTGCAAGGGGGATTTGACCTAATTTTTGGAGAAATCGCCGGTTGTCAATGGCCCTGATCTGATCCACAAGAATATCCGATGCCACGCTCAACCCGGCTTCTCCGGTTGCCAGATGTACACGCATTCGGTTCAAACCGGCCACTACTTTCGTAGTAAGCGGGCAGACGATAGCAGAGCTATGCTTACCGTTCAATAGATCGGTTTGCACGACTACCACCGGGCGAGTTTTTCCCGCTTCAGTTCCAAAACGAGGGTTCAAATCGGCAATCCAGACTTCGTAGCGTTTCATTACCGGGGATTCAGGAGATTTCGTCTTCGAGTTGTTCCATTTCCTTTAATACTTCCTGTGAGGATTCAGCGGCCAGTTTGGCTTCCGCCTCCAATTCGATGGCTAACAAGCGGCGTTTTTGCACAGCATTGTAATACTCCAGCGCCTCGTTGATGTAAGCATTACGGCTTTTCTTCAGCTTGGCCAGAATGATTTCCGTTTCTTTGAAAATCCCATCCTGTAATTTGAGCGAAAGATTAGTCATTAGAAAAAGTATCTTTTGTTGCATCCCAAATGTATATACTTTTTGTATATCATAGAAGATTTTTGATGAAAAATTCATACTATGTATATGGACAAAATAAATTGATATTGTACATTGGACATTTGGCCTTGATAACCAATCATTTAGTCAAATGTCCAATGTCAAAAATCCAATGTCCGCATGCTTATTATCTGATCTTTGCCAT
Organism: Saprospiraceae bacterium; assembly: GCA_019187225.1. Classification (GTDB taxonomy): domain Bacteria; phylum Bacteroidota; class Bacteroidia; order Chitinophagales; family Saprospiraceae; genus M3007. The sequence goes on along the minus strand of JABAQQ010000030.1, from coordinate 12,886 downwards.
TTCTTCGATACGATTTTTCCAAACCAAATACCCCAAGCCGTTCAAGTGAATCCCATCGTCGGAAAATTTCACCGACAAATTGCCGCTCGCGTCGGTCAATTCGCTGTATAAATCCACAAAAGGCAACGCGTAATCTTTGGCGATTTGAGCGATGCGGGCATTCATCGCCTGGATTTCGGCATTGGTGGCAGGTAAGCTGCGCACTTTTTCATTGACCGGCAAAATGCTTTGCAAAATCAGTTCCGAATCGGGTGATTGGTGCCTGATTTTTTGCACGATTTCGCGGTAACGAGCCTCGACGGCTTCCGGCGGATTTCCGAAAAACAGGTCGTTCACGCCGATCAGCAAAAATATTTTCGAGGGTTTGTGGCGCAGCACCTCGTTCAGTCGCCTCCACACGCCGTCCACGTAGTCGCCTGAAATGCCCCGGTTCAGCACCGTGACGGAGTCGCCCAACAATTCCTGCCACTCGCACAGGGCCGTCTGGCTGTCGCCGAGCATCACGACGGTTCCGGGGCGTTCGGGCAATTTTTCAAAAAGCGTTTTTCGGTGGGTATAAAGTCCCGCTTCGCTGTTGCGCAAACGGTACAGCGCATAACTCCAGCCGCCGAGGCGATGAATGGTATAAACAAGGCAAGCAGTCAGGAGAATGTTGAGGAAGAGGGAAAAAAGCAGGAGGCGTTTCATACTGTTCTTTTTTGAAAAAGCCCGGCCCACCACCGGCTCAGCGGTTCGAACAAACGGCCTGCCAGTAAGGCGAGCGCAAGGAATGGCAGCAAACTTAATCCATTCACCGGAATACCGGCCAATCCCAATATCCGCAGCCAGATTTCCAAAACCAAAATATGCACGAGATACAGCGAATAGGAAAACCCGCCCACCCACAGGAAAAACCATTTGAGCGGCAGGAAGAACTTTTCCCCCACCTGAAAGAAAAAGACACTGAATGCGGCGTAACCAATCAGCGCTGGCAGGTCGTTGAAAATCCGCCCCGCATCGCCCATTTTCAGGATCATCAGCGCCATTAAAGCAGTGAAAAGCAGGGCGATGGGAAGAGGAAGCCACCAGATTCCTGAAATGCGGATTGTGGATTTCGGATTTCGGATTTTAAAAGTTTCAGCAAGGGTCATACCCAATGCGAACTCCCACAAAAACTGTAAAAAACAGCTGTTCCAAACCCGCGAATCCCCTTTCCCCAGAAAATAAACCGTCAGCCACCAGGTGACGGAGACGAAGAGCGCAAGGGAGAGAAAATGGCGGGTGCCCAGTTTCGTTTTAAGCCAAACCAAAATTGGAAACGCCAGGTAAAACTGGAAAATAGCACTGATAAACCAAAAATGCCCGCCAAAACTTTCGATGTATCGTTCCGAAAACATTTGGCACAAACCCACCCCCGCCAGCCATGCCCCGAAGCCGTCGGAGAAAAAACCGAAGAAGGCCGCTGCCAACCAACTGATCGTCAGGGCCAAAACATACGGCAGCCAAACCCTGAAAAGCCGCCGTTTGTAAAATGGCACAGCCGAACCGGAAAAGTCTGACAACACCAACCCGAAACCTGACAACAAAAAGAACAAATGCACTCCTGTGCCGCCAAATACAATGGCTTGCTGCAACACTGCCGGCAGTTCGACGCGTTGCAGAGCATGGTAACACACGATGGTAAAGATCGCGTAGCCCCTGGCCCAGTCCATGTATTCGATTCTCTCTTTCATTGAAATCAGCCGAAGTCGTGATTATCGGCTACTTGTTTTTCAACACATCTTCCACCGATACCTGCTTGCGATGCTCTGTGTGTTTGAAATGTTTGTTCGGATCGCGCATTTTGAACAAGCTGGTCATTTGCCGCCACACGAATTTGGGGACGTTCCAAACGGCGTTCCAAACCTGCGGTGGCGCCTGGTCGAGCCGCAGCACCCAAAGTACATTCAGCGCGAAAATACCGGTAGCCGCCGCCAGCGCCAGCGACCAAAAAGGCGCGATAAACAGTCCTGCGAATGCCAGCAATCCCGCCAACCCGATCTGAATGAACATCGGCAGCGCGAGGGTGACAAACCCAAAATACAATTGGTTGAAATTCAATCTTGTAAGCCCCCGGAAGAAAAGACCTGCCGAGTTCGGCATATTTTGAAAATACGAAAAAAGCCAGCGGCTGCGCTGTATTTCCACGGCTTCGCCCGTCTCCACTTTTTCGTCAAAAACGATGGCGTTTCTGGCGTAAGCAATTTTCTCGCCCCGTCGCACAAGGAAATTTTGCAGGACCTTGTCTTCCTGCAACATCTTTTTCCATTGGTGCTGGCCGCGCTTGATTTCGGGGCTGGCGAGATAGGCTTTGTACAAACCCGTTTCCGTCGCCATGCCCGAGCCGCTGATGACCGCTGAGCCGCCGAGCCGGTACGGCACTTCGCGCTCGACGTAGTTTTTGTAGTGTTCGCCCATACTATCGAGGGCGGCATAGTCTGTATCCAGGTTTTTTGCTGTTCGCTGCCCCTGGATGCAGCGATAACCAGCGTTGGCGTAGCGGCTGATCTCTTCCAGGTACTGCGGATGTGCCAGGTTGTCGGCGTCAAAAATCGCAATGTAGTCGTGCGGGCGTTTGAAATGCTCCGTTGCGTGGATGATGCTTTTCACTTTCAAACGCAGGGGCGAGGCTGGACGCAGGAGTACGAATCGCTCGTCGGAAATGCCGAAATCGAAATTGGGGCATTCGTCGGCGACGAGGTAAATGGTCTGGTTCGGATAGGTTTGTTGAAGCAGCGATTCGACGAGTGGTTTGGCGATGGCAGCGTTGCGATAGGCGGTGATGATGCAGGCGAAATGATAAGTATTTGAGTGTTTGAGTGTTTGAATGTTTGAGTTGCCGGGAGTAAGTCGCCCTTTCCCAAATATTTGTGCCAGCAATACGGTGACGAATGGGTACACCAGTTGCGCGACAATCAGAAGAGAGAAAAAAATATACGCGATTTTCATTGCAATCAGTTCGGGCAAATAAAGAAATGTATGTATTACGGTGCAAATGGCATACCACCAAAAATGTAGGCCGCGGACTGGAATTGTATTGTATTGTAAGCACAAAAAAATCCGTATTTTTGTGTATCATTCGTTCATTCTAACAACCATCCGAAAATGAAACAGTCTATCTTCCTATTCTGCCTGCTTGTCGTTCAAATCATCCAGGCGCAGGTCTTTCCCTACAATTTCAGTGTGGATCAGGGTACTTATACGCCTCTGACCAATGCTGTTTCCGCGAACAACGGCGCCGTGTGGGATGATCCCGCTGTGCAGGCGCCGCTTGGCTTCGATTTTCAATTTTTTGATAAAACTGCTTCGACGTTGTATTGGTATGGCGGCACGGCCTTTAATCTTTTCGGAGTCCAGTCGGATCCCACTCCACTGATCATCTCTTATGGCAGCGACCTGATTGACCGGGGTTACGATAACGGCATATCGCAATCCCCGATTTCTTACAAAACAGAAGGAACGCCGGGCAACCGTATTTTTAAAATGGAATGGTCCAACGCCGGTTTTTTCGATGATCTTACCGGTTCGGATTTTATCAATACGCAAATGTGGCTCTATGAAGGAAACAACAAGATAGAACTTCACTTCGGTCCGGCGCAGGTGAATAATCCGGAATCTTTTTATCTTTATACCGGGCCGCTTTTCGGATTTATGGATAGCTATTCTTTTTCGGAGGATGACTTCGACAACTTGTGGTACCTGGTAGGGCCGGTCAATAACCCGACAGTAAAAAAAATATCGGGTGTCGAAAGTTTTGACACCTTGCATCAGACAGTCAACGGCGCGCCGGGCAACGGACTGATCTACCGGTTCACGCCCGGTATGGTCAGCCTCGACGATGCAGATCAGTCAGACATGCAGGTTCGGGTGTTCCCTTCCATCGTCAGCCATTTGTTGACGCTTGAAATCCCCGATGAACTCGCTGCCGCAGAAAAAGACATGCGGTATGAGATCATCAATCAGATGGGTGGTCGGGTAAAACATGCACCGGTCACCAGCACGCGGATGCCCATAGACGTGTCGGGTTTGCCGAGCGGTTTGTATTACCTCAGTCTGTACTCATCTGCGCGGATAATAGCCACTCAAAAAATTGTAAAGCAATAATACTTGAATTCTGGGTACTGATTGTGCAGTCTCATTCCGCCGGCCTTGTTGATCGGGAATATCCGGCGGAGTGGGGCTATTGTGTCAAATCTTTTAGGATTTCGAGCCAAAATTCCACCAAATCCCCCGTAAAAACGCTTTCAGGTTTTCCGTTTCTCCGCGTACCAAGAACAGCAGCGTGTTTTTCGGTATCGTCACCAAAAACAGAAAAACATAAAAAATGGCCACCTGCCAGCCGCCGTAGTTGCGGCGCATGAACCACACCCGGTTGCGGTTCAGGTAGTAGGTCTTCAGGGCGCCGAGTTTCTTCACCGTCAGGCTTTCCTTGTGGTAAACGCGGGCACGCGGCTCCACCCACACTGAAAAGCCGGCCCGGCGGATGCGTTCGCACCAGTCCAGTTCTTCGTAGTAGAGAAAAAAGCCTTCGTCCATCGGCCCCACTTTTTCCAGCACCTTGCGCGGCGCCATCATGGCTGCACCGTGGGCATAGGCGGTCGGTCGGGGCTCAGTGAATTGCCCTGTGTCCATTTCCCTGTTCCCTATGGTTCGGTTGCGCCCCGTCAGCGGATTCACACGCGTCATGCCGGCGTACTGAACGATGTCGCCCTTTTTGTCATTCTCGTAAGAACCCGTCCCCTCTACAGAAGAAAAATAACAAATCAACGGACTCACGATACCCAGATTGGATACTTTCTCAAACAATTCGAGCAGCCGTTCGATACACCCTTCCGTCAGTTCCGCGTCATTGTTCACAAAAAATAAATAATCTCCTTTGGCAAACTTCAAAGCCAGGTTATTACCGCCTGCGAAACCGAGATTTTCTTCGCTGCGAATGAAATTCACTTCCGGGTAATTGGCCTCAAAAATCGCCGCGGGATTTTCCCGGCTGCCGTTGTCCACGACGAAAATTTCCAGGTTCTGGTAATCCTGTCGCCGGATGCTGTCGAGCAGGGCGCAGGTAGCGTGGGTTTGGTTGAAGTTGACGGTGATGAGGGAGACGAGGGAAGGCGATGTCATAACTGCGCGTGAAAATGGTCGTCGTGGCGTTGAAGATCACGATAAAACAGGTTGGGACGCTCTTCCCCGCCACCACCCCGCCAGCCCGATGCCCGTCACCAGATCCCAAATCCCCCACCACGCCGCGATGAGCGCCATGCCGCCCAGGCCATTGAAAAACTGGAAGATCAGCAACAATCCGAGGGCGGTATTGTGCACTCCCGCTTCGAAGGCGAGGGTGCGGCGGTCGAGCTCGGGCAATTTGAATGCCCCACCGAGGAAATATCCGGTGCCGAGCGCCACCGCATTGTGTACAGCCACGATGACGAAAGCGAAACCAAGGTAATTCACCATGTTGTCGAGGTTGCCTGCCAGGGCCAATACGAGAATGGAAAAGAAGATCAGCAGGGAAAGACGCTGCGTCCAGGGACGTATCCTGGCGATAAAACCGGGAAAACGCGCGTATAAAAACATGCCCAGCAGCAAAGGCAGTACGATGAGCCGGACGATGATCCAGGCCATCTCGCTAAAACTGAGTTCGAATGATTTGCGCAGCGCCTCCGATTCGGGGATAAATTTGGACCAGAACAGAAAACCCGCCGGCGTCACTACCGTAGCCGACAAAATGATGATGGCATTGAGCGTGACAGAAAGCGCCACATTGGCTTTGGCAAAATGCACTAAGAAATTGGTCATATTGCCCGAGGGGCACATACTCACCAATATCATTCCCAATGCCATGCTCACCGGGGGCCGGAACAGCCAGATGATCCCAAGCGTAAGCACCGGAAAAACAAGGTATTGCGCCAGCAAACCCACACCCACCGAACGGGGAAACAAAGCCACTTTGCGAAAATCGCCGGGGCGCACGTCTAATGCCACGCTGAACATCAGGAACGCCATGGCGATGTTCAGCACGAACATCTGATTGGGGTTGAAGTTGAGTTGTAAAGCGTCGACAGGGTGCATTAGTTGGTGATTGGTTGGATTGGTGATTGGTTGGATTGGTGCGTTGCGTCTTATTGTTCCACCGTCCATGGGACTGTTCAAAATATTGTGTTCCCATTCGTTGTTTTTTATTTAAAAAAATGATTATAAGATAGTTGGATATTGTGATTTTATCAACTTTAAACAGATTTTTGAACACCCTCCCCCCCGCGTCCACCGTCTACTGTCTACCGTCCACCGTCCACCGTCTACCGTCCACCGTCTACCGTCTACCGTCTACCGTCTACCGTCTACCGTCCACCGTCTACCGTCTACCGTCCACCGTCTACCGTCCACCGGCCACCGTCTACCGTCCACCGGCCACCGTCCACCGGCCACCGTCCACCGGCCACCGTCTACCGTCTACCGTCCACCGTCTACCGTCTACCGTCCTTCGTACCAAATCCGGTAAATCGCATCGCCGTGATCGTCGGATACGAGCAGCGAGCCGTCGGGCAGGTGCTCCATATCCACCGGGCGGCCCCACACCGAGTCGTCTTCCTGGAGCCAGCCGCTTGCAAAAGGCTCATAACCGAGGCTTTTCCCGTTTTCGTCAACTTTGACCAAACTGATCTGATAGCCAATTTTTTTGCTGCGGTTCCAGGAGCCGTGTTCAGCGATGAAGATTTGATGTTGATAGGTTGCCGGAAAATTTTTCCCCGTATAAAATTCCAGGCCTAAGGGCGCTACGTGCGGGCCGAGTTTTTGAGCCGGTGGCGTGAAATCGGAGCAGGGGCGCTTATCGCCGAATTTCGGGTCTTTCAAATCACCCTGGTGGCAATAGGGGTAGCCGAAGTGCATACCGTCTTTGGGTGCGTGGTTGAGTTCACACGCCGGCGAGTCGTCGCCCAGCCAGTCGCGCCCGTTGTCGGTAAACCAGAGTTCCTTCGTGACGGGGTGCCAGGTGAATCCCACCGTATTGCGGATACCGCGTTGCACGATCTCCGGTTCGCTCTTAGCATCCACGTCCAGCCGGGTGATGGTGCAATAAATGGGATTCTCCGGCTCGCAGATGTTGCAGGGAGCGCCGACGGGGACGTAGAGTTTCCCGTCCGGGCCGAAAGCGATGTATTTCCAGCCGTGGTGTTCATCGGTCGGGTATTTATCATACACCACCACCGGCGCGGGAGGCTTGCTCAGATGATTTTCAACATTATCGAATCGAAGGATGCGGTTGATTTCCGCCACGTAAAGACTGCCGTTCCGAAATGCCACGCCGTTGGGCATGTTGAGGCCGCTGGCCAGGGTGAAACTTTGATCGGCAACAAAGTCGCCGTTGGTGTCGCGCAGGGCGTATACATTGCCCTGGTCGCGGGTGCTGACAAAAAGTGTCCCGCTCGGGCTGAGACAAAGGGAGCGGGCATTGTCCACGCCTTCGGCAAAAACGCCGATTTTGAAACCCGGCGGCAGTTTGATTTTGTCGATGGGAAGTGGGCCGGTGTAGGCAGGGCTTGCCACGGCAGCAACGGTAGGTGTGAGAGACTGATCTTTTTTAGGAGGTGCGGAAGCCGTGCAAGCCAGCAAAAGCAGGAGGGCAAAAACTGAGTAGCGCATATTTTTTGCCGAAAAATAGCGCACTCGCAGCAATTAATAATCGTTTGAAAGTGGTTTGAAAAGTTTGAGTCGTTTGAATTTGTTGAAAGCCAATTTTTTATGGACGACTGTGGCTTAAAAACGACTTTATGTCGGCTCTAACCTTTAAAATGCTCGTTATTTTTTCGCGCTTGCAGCGGCAGGAACTGTTGCTGTGCTGAGCACTTTATGCGGCAACACCACTTCCAATTCCCGTATCGGCTGACCATTCGACCACCGGCCCAGCCAGCGCTGTTCGGGCGTGTCGCCCAAAGCCACATCGGTGTAGCAACCGCTGCGGGTGGATTCCATGAGCGCATCGGCAAATTTCCAGTAGCAATTAAAATCTACTTCGTTGAGGCGGGCGGTGTACAATACGCGCTTAGAGGTGTAGTTGCGCACCCCCGTATCGAAGTCGAGGTCATAGCAGTAAGGTTCGGAGTGGGTGGCGCCGATCCAGCGGCGGCCGTCGGTGCTGTGGCGCTGGATGACTAAGTTGCGCTGGGGTGTGCTCACTGCCGTTTGAAAGACGAGCCGGCCAAATTCGTCGCCCACCACGTAGTCGTCCTCACCCACCACCACCACCATTTGCAGATCGGCAGGCAGACCCGAATATCCGGGCAGGCGCGCGCCCTTGAACGGCCCCGACCCCGGCTCGCACAGCAGCATGGATGCGGGTTTGGGGATGCCGAATTTTTCCCAGTGCACCCCCAGATGCGATGCGATGACGCCGCCGTATGAGTGCCCGATGTACGCTACTTTTTCCGTTTTCGGCTTTACACGGCCTTCCTTTTGCAATTCATCCAGCGCCCGGAGGATGCCAATCGCTGCGTTTTCCGGAAACGCATCGGGACGCGGCCACATCAGGTTTTTCTGATAACGCGGATAGATAACGATGTTGCCTTTGGCCACCAAATGTTTGATCCACTTGCCGTAAGCCATCGGATTGTAAGCGCCGTAACCGTGCAGGAACACCACGACTTCTGCCGAATCGGGTTTCGGATCGGCAGGCTCGAACAACCAGTAACCGTCGGCCTCGGCAGCGGCATCGAAGAAGGCGACCGAAGTGTGCATATACTCCGCCCCTCCCGGCCCCGTGAGCGGCTGGCCGGGATAGGGTGTATCCTGTGCCGCGGCAAAAAAACCTCTGAACAACAAAGGCGATACAGGGAACAACATCCGCACGACGCGGGTGAGGGTGATCGTCCGCCGGAAATAAGTTTTGATGGAAACGTAGGGTGGGTTGGTCATGTCAGATGCCGGTTTTCAGAAAACGGGATTAAAACGAGGAAATACGCCGTTTCGTTTACGCGCTTTCGACGAAAGCAGGGTTTTGACGCACGATTTTCTGAAAACCGGCACCTTTTGGAAGTCGTTTAAATCCGAGCCTGTTTCATCCGGATTTTTTTCAATTCCCAAATTTCGCCGCCAACTACCGTCAGCGCGACATCTCCGTACCATCGCAAACCGGTAAAACTTTCCGACGGAAAAAAGATATCCGTCATCACGCGGGCGCCGTCGCCGGCAAACACCTCGACCGAAGAGACATCGGCAAAAACATGCAGGCGCAGGCGGTTGCCTTCCGGGCGGTATGGCGCCGCGTCGCGGCTGGCGAATTTGGGCGAAAAATCCGTTTTCCCGCTTTTTGTGCGGTCAATGAACAGCTCTTGTTTTGCAGGATCGAAGCCGATGGCCACCTTCTCACCCTTGTTGTTAAACAATTCAATCCCAAATGTTTGTGTCTGCCTTTGACCATCCCAGACAAGTTCGAGTAGGATCTCTTTGGTTGCTGCCGGGCTGCCGGTCAGGTTGCTCCAATCCGAATCGCCTTTGACCGGACCGGAAGGTATTTTGGCACTGTTTCCGCGTAAGGATATCAATTCGTCAACCGGGGTCGAGTGCAGCCGCAAACCTTCCGGCGTATTTTTCAAACTCAATGAACGCGGCAATGTCATCGCACTGCGCCAGGCGGCGGTGGGGACGACCTGGGCATAATCCCAATTGCTCATCCAGCCCATGAACAAGCGGCGTCCATCGCTGGCAGGCACGTCCGACCAGGTGACGCCCGCATAGTTGTCGCGCCCGTAATCGAGCCAGAGCGCATGGCCGTTTTGCAGCGAACCCGCCAGCGAGGTATCCACCTTGAAATTTTTTCCGTCAAAATCGCCGATAAAATATTGCGTACCCGACCCGCCGTTCGGCGCTCCGGGGTTGATACTCAGCAGCAATACCCACTTTTGGCGCGACTCTGTCGGCGGCTTCGGGTCGCCGCCTGACTCGTCTTGTTCCACCTCAATCGGAAACAGATCCGGGCATTCCCATACACCGCTATGCGCGCCCAGGTCGTGTCCGAAGTCGCTCAGGTGCGTCCAGTTTTTCAAATCCGGCGAGCCGTACAATTTCACGTGATCGCCTGCGGCAAGCGCCAACACCCATTGACTGGAAACGGCATCCCAAATCACCTTGGGGTCGCGGAAATCACGGATATTGCCGGGATTGGGAATCACCGGGTTGCCGGCATATTTTGTCCACGTACGCCCGCGGTCGTTGCTGTAAGCGATGCTTTGGTACTGAAAATCACTGCGTCCGGCTTTTTCGCCGGGCATGTTGTGGTGGGTAAAAATGGCGACCAGCGGCGGTTTGCCGTCTTTGCCGAATCCACTGCGGTTGTCCCAATCCACCACCGCACTGCCCGAAAAAATGTAACCCAGACTATCGGGGTATAAAGCAACGGGCAAATGTTCCCAATGGGCTATATCACGGCTCACGGCATGGCCCCAATGCATCGGCCCCCATACTGTGCTATCCGGGTAGTACTGATAAAACAGGTGGTATTCTCCTTCGTAATAAACCATGCCGTTGGGGTCGTTCATCCACATTTTTTCCGGTGAAAAATGGAATTGCGGGCGGTGTTCTTCGGAGTAATAGCCAGGATGCGCAGGTTGCTGCACTGCAGTACAGCCGCACCAAAAAAACATCGGTGCCAGGTACAATCTCTTTCTCATTTTTTTGAAATCAGCAAAAAGTAAAAAAGTCATTCGCACAAAACATTGAATATCAATTTCGAGCGCACACTTACTCAAACACTCAAACACTCAAACACTCAAACACCCAAACACTCAAACACCCAAACACTCAAACACCCAAACACTCAAACACTCAAACACCCAAACACTCAAACACTCATTTTAATGCCCCATCACCATCCGCTGCTCCAGTTCTTCCAGCGACGCGCCTTTCGTTTCGGGCATCATGCGCCAGACGAACAGCAGTTGCAACACCATCATGGCGGCGAAAAAGGCGAAAATCGGTCCGCCGCCGAATGTACTGGCCAGCGAAGGGAACACGCTCGCGATCAGAGCCGCCAGGATCCAGTGCGTGGAGCTGCCGAGTGATTGGCCTGCCGCCCGCACTTCGTTGGGAAATATTTCGGAAATAAATACCCAGATGACGGCGCCCTGACCGATGGCGTGGGCAGCGATGAAAACAAACAGCCACATGGGCACCATAAACCCGCCAAAAGCTTCGGTGAAAAAAGCATATGCGACCGCCGACAGCGACACGATATAGCCGAAACTGCCGACGTACATCAAAAACCGACGCCCCATCTTGTCAATCAGAAAAACGCCCAACATGGTGAATACCAGGTTGATCAACCCGATACCCGCCGAAGACAACAGAGCCGAGTCGTTGCCCATGCCGGTCATGTTGAAAATGCGCGGCGCGTAGTAGATCACAGCGTTGATACCCGAAACCTGGTTGAAAAAGGCGATGAAAAAAGCCAGTATGACGGGCAAATGGTACCTGCCGGAAAATAACTCGCTCCAACCGGAACGTTTGGTGGTGTCGGTTGCCCGAATGGCTGCCAGCGACGACTCCGCCGTAGCGGGGTTGATGATCTCCAAAGTCCGGCGGGCTTCTTCCACCCGGCCTTTTTTGACGATGAGCCAGCGCGGACTTTCAGGCACCATCAAAATCAAACCCAAAAAGAGAAGAGAAGGGACGGTCAGCACCCCTAACATCAAACGCCAACCGCCGTTTTCAGCGCTTCCAATCAGGTAGTTGGACAGGTAGGCGATCAAAATGCCCAGTACGATATTGAACTGGAACAGCGCCGCGAGTCTGCCGCGTTTATCCGCTGGTGCGATTTCGGAAATGTACATCGGGGCGGCCACCGAAGAGGCGCCTACCCCCAAACCGCCCAGAAACCGGAAAAACATCAGCGAATAAATCTCCGGCGCCAGCGCCGAACCGATGGCCGACACGGTATACAGCACAGCAATCCAAAACAAAGTCCTTTTCCTGCCGATGGTATCTGCGGGAATACCGCCGAACACCGCGCCCACGATCGTCCCGTAAAGCGCCATTGCGACCATCTGCCCCGTCATGGCATCGCTCAGGCTCCACAGTCGCTGAATGGCCTGTTCGGCGCCGGAAATAACGGCTGTCTCGAAACCGAACAAAAACCCGCCAAGGGCTACCGTGACGGACCAGAAAATCAATTTATTGATTTGCATAATCGTATGATTTTTGATTTAAGTACAAGTACGAAATTAATTGATATTAAGATATTAAGATATTAAGATATTAAGATATTAAGATATTAAGATATTAAGATATTAAGATATTAAGATATTAAGATATTAAGATATTAAGATATTAAGATATTAAGATATTAAGATATTAAGATATTA
>JABAQQ010000030.1:0-505 GCA_019187225.1 Saprospiraceae bacterium | reverse complement strand
GATATTAAGATATTAAGATATTAAGATATTAAGATATTAAGATATTAAGATATTAAGATATTAAGATATTAAGATATTAAGATATTAAGATATTAAGATATTAAGATATTAAGATATTAAGATATTAAGATATTGAGATATTGAGATATTGAGATATTGAGATATTGAGATATTGAGATATTGAGATATTGAGATATTGAGATATTATGCCGTAACCTACTGATTGTCAAGGATAATATCTTAATATCTCAATATCATTTAATATCGCCCACCTACTTAAGTACATGGACAATGGATTTTTGACATTGGACATTTGACCAAATGATTGGTTTTCAAGGTCAAACGTCCAATGTCTAATGTCAATTTATTTTGTCCAATTACAGCGATTCTCGGTTTGTAAAAACGGTCAATATGTCTACTCCAAAAGCGGGAAGTCAAGTTGTTTATTTTTAGCAATAAAACGATAGATAGCGTTCATTGACAAGGCTGGTAAGAGATCAAATAC
>JABAQQ010000064.1 GCA_019187225.1 Saprospiraceae bacterium | reverse complement strand
GCTTCCCTTATCTACGGCACGGATCATTCATGAAATCTTGTTCGTTTTTATCCCCATTGAACAGGAAAAAATATAAATACCATCATAAATGACATGAGTCACCCCAAATTCCGGGATGACTCATGTTGGGCCGGGAAAATATTTTTTGATTTGTCAACGTCTTGGTTTACAAATGAGTGAAAGTAGAATGCCAAAACTGGCAAAATTTCTTGAAAAAAAAAAAAAATATAACTGCTTTATCTTTGCCGCACTATTTTTTACCACAATTTGTTTAAATCCGCTTGCCATGTCAAAACCGATTCCCTTTGTCTCACCGCTTTTGCTTTTTCCCTTTTTCATTTTATTGTTTGCCTGCAGGAAGGAGGAGCCTTCTCCTACTGTCATAAAAGGAATAGTTTCTGATAGAAAAACGAGCCTCCCGATAGAAGGTGCGGTTTTTTTATTGGGATTTGTTACAGGATTGGGCAGCAATGAAACGACAAAATATGTTGATTTTTCAACTGATACAAATGGTGAGTTTGAACATAGCGAAGACGCTGATTATGACTTTGTCAATGGAGGCTCAAATGTATCTAAGTCGGGTTATGTATCTAATCATAATTTTAATATCTTGAAAGGAAAGGAAAACATTTTGAATATCACTCTTCTTCCAACAGATGCTGTGCTGAAGATTATTGTCCTAAATCAATCAGGTGTACAAAGTCCATTTTACTTCCACATGATTAATCCTGAGGCGACAATTGAGAGCGGAGGGTTGACTGCATATTATTTTCTTAATGAAAAGCCTTTAAATCTATTACAGGGGGAGGAGTACTCCCAATATTTTAAATTACCTGAAGGTAGGAACTATCTTTATTGGGATACAAAAGAGTTTAATCTAAGTGTAAACGCATCTTTTATAGATACAGTTTGGGCATATTCTTATGATACATTAGAATATAAAATAACCTACTGAATCCTTATATTTACTTTTTCCCAGTATTAAAATTTTAGACAATTTGCTTTCAATCTGACGGTACTGTCCGTCAATAAGGAATGTTATGTCCTAAGGTAGAACTTTACTTAACTAAATTCATAAGATATGCGAAAATTACATCAGAATTCGGATTTTTTCATTTTTTTCACTTTACTAACCTCTACAACAACTGCCATAGAAAGCGTTGCCCAACAATGTTCAGCCCCGCTTGAGGCCATGACTGCCAAATATTGGCAATACCGGGAGAACTTTAACCAACATTTCATTCTACTCGACCGCGATTCAACTGGCTGTGTCGGCGATGGCATCGGCCAACAGTCCGGTGACTCATGCGAATTTTCAAAGGCTGGGTATAGTTTACCCGCTACAAGTATAGTCCAGGTGCCTGACGGAGCATGGGGGATGCGAGACAGAAATCCTGAGCCAAACGAAGATCAAACTTTTAAAAATGGAACCTGTGCAGATGCAGGTCCATCACCCGGTACACATTGGCAGCATGATAGTATATTGCCTAAAACTCATAACTACTTAGAAATGGGTTCTGAAACCCCACACCAGATGGGCTGGTACTGGGCGACCCTGGCCACCGAGTATGAACTGCTCAGGCTTAACGGCCAGCACGAAGAAGCACAAAGGACGCTGGAAGAACTTTTTCTTGGCCTGCAAGCATACCGGCGTTTGGATATGCAGGCGCAGTGTTTAGCGAGAAAAAGGTATAATGAAATCCGCGACAATTTTGAAGTGGAGCAATGCGACCCCTATACGAATCCCCTTCTTGATTGTTTATGTGGTGAAAAATATTGGATGCCCGACTTCGAGCACAGCAACTTTGGTGTGCCTTGTATAAATGGGTGCGACTGGCAGCCTGACCTGAGCGGTTACTCTGGCTTTTATCTTCGGGAGGACGCTACGCAAGGGCTGGAGGTTCTCCATGACCCTTCCGAAGACAGGTACAACATTGACTTAGTGAGTTCAGATTACGCTATGTCACTGTCTCCTCCTTGTGATTCAAATTTCAGCCAGCCCTGCTATCTGGCTCATCGGCAGAACTATATGAGTCAGGACGGGGTGACAGGGCTTTTGATAGGATTGGCTCTAATCAAGCGGTATATCCCTGAAAATGCAGAAGTGACCACCTGCGATGGCACAAAATATAAGCCGCTTGAAATGGCGAAAAAGATCACTTCTGCCATGGTTGACAGGATTGACGACACACGCAAGAACAGGATAATTTTTCCGGGAAGTGACGAATGCTGTCTCCAAAAAGTGGAGCTGTCAAATTTCGAGGGCGGGCAAGCGGGCGCTATCATACACGGATTGAAGAAAGCAGCCGACTACATCGATGGCCGGAACCGCCATTCAAGCTTTGGGGAGCTCTTTAATTGGTCAGGGCTACGCAAATTGACAGAGGTCACGACAAACAGCAATGCCAAATTTTGGCTTCGGCTGAAAGCCATTGGTTGGGATATGGGAGAAGAAAGAAATGCAACAAAAACACTCTTTAAATCTGCAGCCAACACCCAAAATGTTGAAATACTGAGTTTGATAAATAACTTGCTTCATCCAGGTGGTGATAACCTCGATACTGACCAAGCGTATTTTGAAGAAATGTTGTGCAAAGCGCCCTGCGGCGGCCCTTGCTTCAAACAAGCAGGATATGGAGGGGATCACCCTGAAGACTGGCCTGAATACGATTGCCCCAACGAACCAGAATGGATTGGCCAGCGCTGGGAAGGTGGGGCTGGACCAGGGGAAAATCGCTTATTTAGCGGCTTGGATTATATGGTGCTGCACAACATCTACCGGCTTCACTACAATCTACCCAACCACTTCTACAACCCCGAACGCCCAGACGATTACAGCAAGTTAGGTTCCAGCTATATTGACGGGCCCGACGTGTTATGCCCCGTGAACACAGGTCACTATGAGATTATCAGTTCTTACGTTTCTTCCATCATTTCAAACATAACCTGGGAGACAAGCAGCAACCTGGAAGTACTCGAAGCAGATCAAAACACGGCTGATATTCGGGCTAATTCTGCTTTAGACCCTTCCTTTATCCAAGCGCTTTTTGAGGAATCCCGCCCTTTATATCAAAGGTTTTTTGAAGAAGCGTCATCTGGTATGCCCGGTGGTTGGTTTTGGAATGGGGATACGGTCTATGACAAATGCCAGTTCATCTACCGAAAACCGATTATCACGACGACCGAAGAGTACTTGTATGATTCGCGGGTCGACCACTGCCTCAAAGAGTACGAGTTCCGCGCCGTCGGCCTCACAACACCCGGCGTGGAGTTCCACTGGAAAATCGAATTGCTGGGTACTTCGATAGTATACAACTACACAGGCGAGTATATGTTTTTGAGCGGTTCCAACATATTTCCCGTGACGAATGGCGCGCTCCGGGTCACACTAACGGTGACTGCCGGCGACTGTAGCCAATCCAATGAACCGTACATCGAAGCACTTAATTGTTTTGGCGGCGGCATGGGGCTTAGAATAGCTCCCAACCCAGCACAAGACCAAGTTGCGGTGGAGGTTATTCCAAGTGAAGGGACTGGAACTTACACTATCACAGACCCCAACGGTATAAGAATCCGAATCACCCCACATAGTGGCGGGACTGCCGTAGCAGACGTTCGATTATACTCGAACGGAGAAAGCGTCAACATCTCGAATCTCCAGGAAGGGCTATACATAGTGGAAGCAAATGAAGCCGATTTGGCTGCCCCGCTTACGGCTACGCTTGTTATTGCCAGATAAACCTAACTTTTTTTAACATTAAAAATTGATTTCAATGAGAATGCATCTTAAATCATTGATTTTCAACGCGCTATTGCTTATTGTGTACGCTTTCACAATATCGGCTGTTTTCCCGACCGATGTTAGCGACTTTCTCACCCAAAGCCTCTGGACCCAAATGGAATCATACAAAGACAAGGAAGGTGATGGCAATTTTGTCTTCGACACCGACAGTTGTCAAGCCGACAACAACTGGTTGTTCAGGCCGGACGGCACGTTTGAAATGACTGAGGATGTCAGAAAATGTGAACCGGATATGCCTTTTTTGGATACGCTCTCTGGTAATTGGTCGTTGAAAAACAATCAAACAGTTTTGAGCCTCGACCTTACAGAGTTCGATTTGGATTTTCAAATTGATGCCATCGGCCCAAATGAGGTAATCCTCCACATCATGGACACTGAAAACCCGAATACTCCGGCTTGGGAAAAAATCCTACTAAGGAGGTGAGACTTCCTGCTAAAAGGAATGACGTTCGGACAGCAACCGCATGATGGGTTGCTGTCCGATTTTTTACAATGTCGCCTTCACCTCATTGACGATATAAGACTCGACGATATCGCCCGCTTTGATATCGTTGAAGTTCCTGATGGTCATACCGCATTCCAGACCGGCCTTGACTTCTTTGGCATCTTCTTTAAAACGTTTGAGCGATGCAAGTTCGGCGTGTTGGCCCGGGTTGACCGGATATACCACAATGCCGTCGCGGATGATGCGAACGTAGTGGTTGCGGCTGATCTTGCCTTCGAGTACGTAGCAACCGGCCACAGTGCCCACCTTGGATATCTTGTACACTTCCCGGATCTCGGTCTGACCCATGATCTCTTCCTCTTTCGTCGGCTCCAGCATGCCTTCCATAGCGGCTTTGATTTCCTCGATGGCTTCGTAGATGATGGAGTAGAGTTTGATCTCGACGCCTTCTTTTTCAGCAAGTTTACGCGCAGTGAGAGAGGGTCGCACCTGGAAGCCGATGATGATGGCGTCGGAAGCGGAAGCGAGCATGACGTCGCTGTCCACGATCTGGCCGACGGCTTTGTGGATGACGTTGACCTGGATCTTTTCCATGGACAACTTGATGAGCGAGTCGCTGAGGGCCTCGATAGAACCATCCACGTCGCCTTTGACGATGAGGTTGAGTTCCTTGAAGTTGCCCAATGCCAGCCGGCGACCGATCTCTTCGAGGCTGATGCGTTTGGAGGCGCGGGTAGCCTGCTCACGGATGATCTGGGCGCGCCGTGCAGCAATTTCCTTGGCTTCGGCGTCAGTGGCGGCTTCTTTGATCTTTTCGCCTGCTTGCGGCGCGCCGGGAAGTCCGAGCACCATGACGGGTTGGGCAGGACCGGCGCTTTTCACTTTTTTGCCGCGCTCGTTGAAGAGCGCTTTCACACGGCCTGCGTGCTCTCCGGCGATGATGGGGTCGCCGATATCAATCGTGCCGTTTTCGATCAGTACTTTCGAGACGTAGCCTAAGCCTTTTTCTAAGGAAGCCTCCAGCACCGTACCTACGGCGCGGCGTTTCGGATTTGCATGAAGTTCGAGCAATTCGGCTTCGAGCAGCACCTTTTCGAGGAGTTTGTCCACATTGATGCCCTTTTTGGCCGAAATATCCTGGCTTTGGTATTTACCGCCCCATTCTTCGACGAGCAGGTTCATTTGCGCCAGCTCGTTTTTGATGCGTTCCGGGTCGGCGCCGGCTTTGTCAATTTTGTTGATGGCGAAAACGATGGGTACGCCGGCGGCCTGCGCGTGGCTGATGGCCTCGCGGGTTTGCGGCATGATGCTGTCGTCGGCTGCGATGACGATGATGGCGATGTCGGTCACCTTGGCGCCGCGTGCACGCATGGCGGTAAAAGCTTCGTGACCGGGGGTATCGAGGAAAGTGATCTTCCTTCCGTCGTCGGTGGTCACTTCGTAAGCGCCGATGTGCTGCGTGATACCGCCGGCTTCGCCTTCGGCCACTTTGGCCGAACGGATAAAGTCGAGCAAAGACGTTTTACCGTGGTCAACGTGACCCATCACAGTGACGATGGGCTGGCGGGATACCAGATCCTTCGGATCATCCACTTCTTCCTCTTCCACTTCCACCTGTTCTTCGGCAGAAATAAACTGAACTGCATAGCCAAATTCGCTGGCCACCACTTCGATGAGCTCTGCGTCCAAGCGTTGGTTGATGGATACGAATATTCCCAAACCCATACACGTCTTGATGACGTCGGCGGGTTTTACATTCATCAGCGAAGCCAGGTCGGACACGGAAATAAACTCCGTGACTTGCAGTGTTTTTTCGCCCTCCGTACGTGCCATTTCTTCCAGTTCGGCGCGTTCGCGGCGTACGTCGCGTTTGTCGCGGCGCACTTTCTGGCGTTTTCGGCTGGCTCCGGCGCCAATGCGCGCCATCGTCTGGCGGATCTGATCTTCGATTTGCTTTTGAGAAACCTCTTTCGGTTCGTCGCGTCGGCCCCGGCCTTTGTTGTCGCCCTGATTACCGGTCATCGTAGCTTGCAGAGAAGCGGCATTGATCGGTTGCTGGACCTTTTTGCGTTTGCGCTTGTGACGGTCGCCGCCGGCTTGTTGCTGGCCGCTGCCGCCGCCCTGACCGGCAGGAGCAGCCGGGCGATTTTGTTGCTGGCCGCCGCCCTGGCCCTGTGGACGGGGTTGTTGGCCGCGGTTGTCGCGACCTTGTCCGCCGCGATTGTCGTCGCGACGGCCACCGCGATTGTCGCGGCCACCTTGTCCGCCACGGCGGTCGTCGCGCCGGCCACCGCGTTGATCACCTTCGCCTGTTTGTTCCGGCTTGGGTTTGTCGAGGCTGATCCGGCCCAGAATTTTCAGGCCACGGAGGGTAGGCGAGTCGGCGCGGTAGAAATCTTCTTCTGCGCCTGTTTCACCGGCAGCAGGCGGTGTAGCGGCTGGTTCGGCTGGTGTCGCTACCGGCTTTTCTTCGCGGGAAGGTTGCGGAGGCTCCGGTTGTTGGGTTTCGGGTACAGCCTCTTCGGCCGCGGGTAGCGGTGTTGGTTGTGGTGGCTCTGCCGGAACCGGCGCTTTTTTGGTAGCGTCGAGGTCAATTTTGCCAATAACACGCAATGCCGGGCGCTCGCGCACCACAACATCCGGCTCTTCTTTTTTGGCAAGCGGTTGCTGTTCCGGTTTCGGTTTGGCTATTTCTTCGCGGGGTGGCAGCAAGGACGGACGCGGGGCAACAGGTGTGCCGCCGGTGGTCGTAGTTGTACCGCCACTCACAGCAACAGGTTCTTTTTTGAGGACGGGGCGGGCAAGTTTGTCCGCCTCTTGTTTGATAGCAAGGTCTTTTTGAAATTCCTGGCGGAGGACAACGAGCATTTCATCGCTGATGTCTGCCGTAGGTTTTTCTTCCACCCCGGCAAAACCCTTGCTGTGCAGGGTTTCTACGATGGTGTGGAGACCAACGTTGAATTCTTTTGCTACCTTTATTAATTTTTGAGCCATGCAGTGGTTTTGCCTGCTTTAATGAGGAGGACATCCCGTAAATCGGTAATTTTTTTATCCGGTGATTTGTTTATTCGCTTTTAACCCTGATAAAGAGGGTGTAACAAAATAACCAAATACGCAAATCAACAAATAAACAGATTTATGAGTTTGCCTCTTTAAAAAGTTGATTTTGTGTGCGTTAGCGGGAAAACGCAAATATCGCCGCTATGATTTATCGTTTTAGAAGACTTCGAAATTTTGGTGAACGGTATGTTTCTGAGGTAAAAGCGGTGCAAAGGTACAATAAAAAACGGTGGGGAAAACCATAGCGCTTGCCCCACCGGGTGTGAATATATTGCGAACGCTTATTTTTCTTCTTCAAATTCTTCGGCCAGAATACGCAGTACCTCCCGAATGGTCTCTTCTTCGAGGTCGGTTCGGCGTATCAGTTCTTCGGCACTTAATTCGAGTACCTGACGCGCCGTGTCGCAGCCGACGTTCTTCAGGGCTTCGATCACCCAGGGTTCGATCGCATCGCTGAATTCTTCGAGATCCACGTCGTCAATTTCATATTCCGCCTGGTTGCGATATACATCTATTTCGAAGCCTGTCAGTTTAGTCGCAAGTTTGATGTTGCTGCCTGCTTTACCGATGGCGAGGCTTACCTGGTCGGCGTCGAGGTAAACGGCGGCGCGTTTGCGGTCGTGGTCGAGCTCGATGTTGCTGATCTTGGCCGGCGTAAGGCTGCGCTGGATAAAGAGCGGGATGTTGGTGGTATAATTGATGATGTCAATGTTCTCGTTGCGCAGTTCGCGCACGATGCCATGAATACGACTGCCTTTCATCCCAACGCAGGCCCCCACAGGGTCAATGCGTTCGTCGTGGCTTTCTACCGCTACTTTCGCGCGCTCACCGGGCAAACGCACAATATTTTTAATCTCGATCACACCATCTTCTATTTCAGGCACTTCCGCTTCCAGAAGTTTGGCCAGAAAGCCGGGATCGGTACGGCTGAGCAAGATGAGAGGGGCATTGTTCACCATCTCAACTTTTTTAATAATGCCTTTTACCACGTCGCCTTTGCGGTAATAGTCGCCCTTGATCATCTCCATGCGCGGCAACACAATTTCGTTGCCTGTGGCGTCATCGAGCACCAGAATTTCTTTTTTCATGATCTGGTTGACTTCGCCGGTGACAACTGTACCGACCATTTCAGAATATTTGCGATATATCTCGTCTTTTTCGAGCTCCATGATGCGCGACACGAGCGTTTGGCGGGCGGCCATGATGGCACGGCGACCAAAGTCATCAATAGAAAGCCGCTCATAGCACTCGTCGCCGATGTCCACACTCTCATCAATGGCGTGGGCTTCGGTGACGCTGACCTGTGCGAGCTCGTTGGTAACTTCGCCGTCGGGCACTACTTCGCGGACGCGCCAGATCTCGAGGTCGCCCGTATTGGTATTGACGATGACGTCGAAATTCTCGTCGGTGCCGTATTTTTTCTTGATGAGCGTGCGGAATACGTCCTCCAATACGCGCACCATAGTGGGGCGGTCTATGTTTTTCCCGGTTTTAAAATCGGAGAAGACATCTACTAAATTGACCATATCGTTGCTGGTTATCAGTTATTTAGTTATCAGTTGTTGGTTGTTCGTTAGTGGTAGTTGGGTCTTTGAAATGTATTTTTAAAAAACGATTTTGACCACTGTTTTTTCTATCTGTTCGAAGGGTATGGCTGTTTCTTTTTCCACCTCCTTCTTTTTGTTGTTTTCCCGTTCGACGACTTTTTGAAGCAAAACGACCTGATTTTCATCGGCTGATTTTAAAAGCCCCGTTTGACGGGTTTTGTCTTTCAGAGTCACTTCGACGGTGCGGCCCGTGTTGTTGCGGTATTGGCGCAGGAATTTCAAGGGTCTGCCGATACCGGGGCTGCTGACTTCAAGCAGGTATTTATCGCCCAGCCAGTTGTTGGCATCGAGGTAACTTTCCAAGTAACGACTGAGCTTCTGGCATTTTTCAAAGGTCATTCCAGAGTCGCTGTCGGCAAAAACGCAGAGTTTTTGACCCGGCTTCAACTCGATGTCTACCGTGAAACAATCGGCGAATGCTTCATCGCCCGCGTATTTTTCTTCCAGCAATTGAGCAATTCGTTCGGTAATATCCATTGATAATCAGGCTTATACAAACGCGAGGGGGAACCTGTGTGGTTCCCCCTCGCGCGGTGTTGCCAAAAAGATGGCACAAAGTTACAATAATATATTAGTTCGACCAAATACCCTGCAAAAAAAAGCCGGGCCAGTCTTTACCGGCTCGGCCGTAATACAAAATTACTAAACACGGGTAATTCTTGATCGTTGGTTATTGGTTGCTGGTTGTTGGTTGCTGGTTGCTGGTTGTTGGTTATTGGTCATTAAGGGACTGTTCAAAAATATGTGCAAAATTTATAAAATTAAAATATTCAAGTAGCTTATAATCATTTCTTTAAATAAAGAAACAACGAACAAAAACACAATATTTTGAACAATCACATTATTAAAATTCTGGTATCCAATTACCAAGAACTAATCACCAATAACCAGCAACCAATAACCAACAACCAACAACCACTTTAAAGGCTTTTCAAAAAATCGAGCACTTGTTGTTGGCTCACCTGCTTGGGATCCACCGCCAGCGTGGCATTCGTACCAATTTCGGTTTCCTGGTTACCCAGCCAATATTGACCGTCGGCAGTTTGGCTCACTGTTACAATTTTGACCGAAAAGCCGATGGGTGCATGGCGGTAGCAGAATGTTTGTTCGGTTAAATCGTATTCGAAGGCCGCAACAGCACGCATATCTTTTATTACCAGATAAGCGGTGGTGTTTTCAGGGTTGAAGTGTTCAGGCAGGTCAACACAAAAAGAAGTGGTTGGTTCATTCACAAAACGGTCGGCATTGACCCAGTCCAGCTTTGAAGTGAGTATTTCATATCCTTGTACGATATCCATATTGGCATTTTGCCACTCAGCCTGAAATACCGGCAGACTCGTGTTCTGCCAACCGGTAAAAGTATCGTTCGCTACAATGCCGTTAAAAACCAGCATATCGTTCACAGGATTATTTGCCGGAATCTGAATTTTCAGCTGACGGGTGGGCAGGAGTTGAAGCGCTTTACCGTCGCAGCTGGCTGCGATACGGGCCATACCGCCGCTTTCGAGCAGTTCACCGCCGGTCGTCGTGGTAGGAACGCCGTACGCAATAATATCGCTTTTGTCGAGCGCTTCTGTCACTTCCACCTTAAGTGTTTGGCAGGTGCTGCAGGGAACCGGATTGCCGTTGGCGTCAGCGAACAAGTTGTCAGGGTCTGTCAGGAATACCCGCACGCCGTTGGGCGTAACCAGTATCTTGTCTTCCGTGACGGCATTCAGTGAAAACGTCGTTTTCGTAGAAGCATCGGGCACTTGTTTCAACATTTGTTGGATGGCTTCCAACGTCGGCGGGTAAGGCCGAAACACCTCAACGTCTTTCCGGCACCCCCCCACACCTGCCAGGGAAAAGGTGCTTAGTAACGCGTATATAAAAAAATGTTTGGGTCGGGAGTACATGGTTTATACGATTGTTGATTTCCCGGAGTTGGGTATTGTGAAATCCTGCATGTGCGGGAGATGCGTTTTACGGTACAATTCGCTGCTTTGTTGCGCAAAAATTTAACACTTTTCAATCCAAAATCTTCGTCACGCCCATTTTTATGCCCCAATTCCGATATCGCTGTTCGACTGGTTGGTTTCCCAGTGAAACCGGTTTCAAAATTTGCCGGTAATAGGGTTCGGCAAATACGCGGACCGTCGGCTGGAGGTGAAAGAACAACTGAGCGCTGGCGCCTGCGCTCCAACCCGTGCGGGGGCGGAATACCTCCGTAGCTCCCTTGGCGCCGGGAGTGAAGGGGGTGGGATGGCCTTCCGGCGAAAGAACGGTACCGCGTTTCCAGAACAGAACGTTGAAGGACATTCCGGCATTGACACTCATCCCGAAACGGCCACGACGTAGTTCGCCGCCGATTTCCAGCGGCACGTCGAGCATGCCATAGCGATTGTATGTCTTGACATAATTCTCACCGTATTCCACGCCAATCGTATCAATAATGGTCGGCTCTCCCGGCTGATTGATGATCACGACAACATATTTCACATAATCGGGGTCAGCATATTCGAACACTTCTGTCCTTTGTTCGTAGTGAAGACCGGTACGCAGAAGGAAATGGCGGCCCAGTAAAAGCGAACCGCGCAGTCCGGCATTGTACGACCAATCGCTTTGCTCGGTCGCACGGCGCATTTGAGCGTAATCGTTGAAAGCAGGATCAGTTGCTTTTAAGGTACGTTTATTGAATGAAGGCCCTGCATAAGCGTCGAGCATCCACACGTTGGGATTCTGGGCGAAATCGTAACAGTATTTTGGGTCTTTCTTTTTGCGAATAAATATCTTAGCCTGAGGCAAATTGAATTCCCGTTTGAATATCAGAGGCTCTGTTGCGGCATTTATCAGTGGCGAAAAGCCCTCCAACGCACCTTTTAAATATGTATCCTGGCCGGATGGTGGGCTTATGGTTTCGTTCTCAGGCTCCTTGTCCGGTAGGGGCTCAACCAGGCTACTCGCCGAAGCCGTCAGGGCTTCGACCTTCCCTCGCTGTAATTCAGCCTTTTTGGCCGCCCTGTTTCCGGAGCCCGTTTGTTCGATGAGACCAAGAGCGTCCCGGCTCGCAGGCTCCGTCTTTGGGGAATTCGTGTGATCCGGCTGTTGCGCCACTGCGGCACTCTCTTGCCTGTTTTCAGGACGTTGTTCTGATGCGGCAGTTGCTGGTACCTGGGTCACAGGCCGGTATAACAGCGCCCACAAGCCCGCGCCAACCATTCCGAAAGCGAACAACCATATAAGGAAGCGCCGCCGTTTTCGTTGGTGCAATGCGCGTTCCACATTCGTCCATACAAAAGCGGGTGGTGGCACTTCTGCATCGTGAAGGCGATGGCGAAAAATGTCGTCTATATGGTTCTTTTCAATCTCCATTTTCCTTTAAGTGCTTTGGTTTTCAGACGTTTATTTTATGTAATAATTCTATTTGTTCGCATAGCCAGCGGCGGGCTTTGGTCAATTGCGAACGCGAGGTACTTTCCTGAATTCCCAGCGTTTCGGCAACTTCCGCATGCGAGTAACCTTCGATGGCCACAAGGTTGAACACCAGGCGATAACCTTCAGGAAGCTGAGCGATGAGCCGCAACAACTCCGCTTCCGAAAGGGCCGAAATCGCATCCGGGTCAACAGGGGCTTCGGGAAGCCGTTCGTAGCCCGATGTTTCGTTGTCGAAACGCTGCTTTTGGTAGGTACGCAGAGCAGTATTGACCATGATGCGGCGAATCCAACCTTCAAACGACCCCTGAAACTGAAATTGCTCCAGTTTGGAATAGACTTTCAAAAAACCTTCCTGGAGAATATCGGCGGCATCGGCAGGCGTGCGGGCATAGCGGAGACATACCGCATACATCTTGCCGGCAAAGCGCTCGTACAAGGCACGCTGACACTGCGCCGACCCGCGCAGACAACCCCGGATGATGTCAGTTTCGCTCAATGGAGGGATTAGAATTGTCGGAGTGAATAAGGGTTGGCTTCTGCGGGTTTCCCCGAAGGTACGCGATTTTGCAGATACGGCAAGGGGAATTTTTGCTGCCTGCGGGCAGAAAAAAATGTGGCTGTCTCGTAAGTCTGTTTATTCGTTTATATGGTGATTTGTTTATTTGATGATACTCCTGATCTAAAGGACGCAACCAAATAACCAAATCCACAAGTAAACGAATAAACAGACTTACGAGACAGCCACTTTTATATTTTTCAATTGAATCAACCTAAAATCAACCGACCAAGGCGCCCACCCGTTTTTTACCTTTCACCTTTGGGCGACCGATGCTCACGTATTGAAAACCAAGCGATTTCATTTGGTCGAGGTCATACACATTGCGTCCGTCGAAGATGAGCGGGTCGTTGAGCAGCGCTGCTATTCGTTCGAAGTCGGGGCTGCGAAACTCCTGCCATTCAGTCATAATGCAAAGACAATCGGCGCCTTCGAGGGCATCGTACATGCTGTTGCACAGTTGAATGCGTTCGCCGTAAATTGCCTTTACATTGTTCATGGCTTCGGGGTCGAAAGCTTGCACCCGTGCTCCCGCTTTCAGCAGCTCGTCAATGATGATCAATGCCGGCGCTTCCCGGATATCGTCGGTATTCGGCTTAAAAGCCAGCCCCCATACGGAGATGGTTTTGCCGGCGAGGTCGTTTTTGAAATACTTGCGGATTTTTTTTGTGAGCACTCCTTTCTGAATACTGTTGACTTTCATCACCGATTTCAGTATTTTGAAATCGTAGGAATACTCGCTTGCGGTTTTGGCCAGGGCCTGCACATCTTTGGGGAAGCAGGAGCCGCCGTATCCGATGCCGGGAAACAGGAAACGCTTGCCGATGCGGCTGTCGCTGCCCATACCAATGCGTACCTGGTCTACATTCGCGCCAACTTTTTCACACAAATTGGCGATTTCGTTCATGAAGGAAATACGGGCGGCAAGGTAGGAGTTAGCGGCGTATTTGGTCATTTCCGCCGAGCGTTCGTCCATAAAGAAAATGGGATTGCCCTGCCGTACAAAGGGTTCGTAGAGCTGTTTCATCACTTTGCGCGCTTTTTCGCTGCGCGTACCTACCACCACGCGGTCGGGTTTGAGAAAGTCTTCCACCGCCACTCCTTCGCGCAGGAACTCGGGATTGGAGACGACGTCGAACATTTTTTTCGGCAGTTTTTCGGCCAGAATAGCGGCCACTTTTT
Organism: Saprospiraceae bacterium; assembly: GCA_019187225.1. GTDB lineage: Bacteria > Bacteroidota > Bacteroidia > Chitinophagales > Saprospiraceae > M3007. Next base: position 10,839 of record JABAQQ010000064.1, on the reverse strand, counting down.
CGGCCGTACCTACCGGCACTGTACTTTTATCCACAATAACCTTGTAGTCGGAAATGATATCGCCCAAATCGCGCGCTACTCCCATAATATAAGAGAGATCGGCGCTGCCGTCCTCACCCGGCGGTGTGGGCAGTGCGAGGAAAATGATCTGTGCCTGATCAACCGCTTCACGCAGGTTGGTGGTAAAATGGAGGCGCCCTTCTTTCGTATTGCGCTCGAAAAGCACGTCGAGACCCGGTTCAAAAATCGGGATCTCGCCCTGCCGGAGTCGTTTTATTTTTTGTTCGTTGATGTCAACGCAAATGACGTTGTTGCCCGTTTCGGCAAAGCAGGTGCCGGTGACAAGACCAACGTAACCGGTACCGATGACAGCGATATTCATGTGTTGGATGTTGCGAGTTTTTAAATCTTTGTGACGCATTTTGTTGTTTTCCGGATTAAAAAAATGTTTGCAAAGGTACGAATCATACGCGAAACCAGCCATCTCCCGAATACAATTTTTAAAAGTCGCTAAAATCAGACAATTTTTAAAATGATATTCGGAATAAAAGCACCTCGCTTAAAAAAGAGCTGCTTACTTTGAGATAATATTTAATTTTAGCAAAAATTGCCGTTTTTTCTTGAATGAAAATTTGGTTTTACATCCTGATTGCAGCACTAATGCCCGGTGCAGCGTTTTCACAGCAGCCCACACTGCAAAATATCGTGCCAAATCCGGGCTTCGAGCGCTATGCCAATGCTCCTATCGGATGGGCTTATAAAGGCTCCTATTTTGGTGAGGTGATGAAATACTGGTTCAGCGCCACTACCGCCAGCCCCGATGTATACGGCCCGAATGTGAAAGTACCCGCAGATTGGGCGGATAAAGGATTCGGAGACCAAAAGCCGCACGGCGGCAAAAGTATGGCAGGGCTTACCCTCTACGGATGCATCAATGGCAAGCCCCATTGCCGAGAATACATCGAGATACAACTGGCGGAACCGCTCGTACCCGGACAAACTTACCTCGTGGAATATTGGGTGACACACTTAGAAAAATCGCTGCAGATCAATAATTTAGGCGCTTATTTTTCTGAAACGCGCATCGAACGCAAAACCGATGAAGTATTGACCCCCGAACCGCAATTCATTGTCAAAGACATCGTAGCGGCTCCTAATGGCAAGTGGGTAAAAGTGAGCGGAACCTTCAAAGCCAATAAGGAATATGAATACCTGATGCTCGGCAATTTCAGGGACGATCAGCACACTCAATTCAAGGCTTACCGCGACGATTGTTTCAATTACGCTTATTATTACGTTGACGACGTTCTGGTAAAAAAAGTGCCGCCTTTTTTGTTGGTACCTGTCAAACCCGACGACCTGACCCGGCAAAAACTCGAACCCGGCAAACCTATTCTGTTAAAAAACATCTACTTCGAATTCGACAAGGACGAACTGATGCCGCGATCCTACGTCGAATTGAACAAGCTGCTGAAGATCATGCTGGGAAATCCGAACATGGTCATCGAGATCATTGGTCATACCGATAATATTGGCGATGACGATTACAACAAATACCTCTCCCGCTGCCGCGCCAAATCAGTGGTCACATTTCTGCTGGAGAACAAAATCAAACCCGCCCGTTTGCGTTACCGGGGTGCCGGAGAGCACCAGCCCGTGGCGACCAACGAAACCGACGAAGGACGGGCGCAAAACCGGCGTGTGGAATTCGTGGTGGTGCGGAAATAAGGAAGGGTCATTAATTTCGTGTCATGATGGTCATTTCCAGCAATTCCTTTAACTCGATCATACAACGTTTTTAAAAATGACAGCAAAAACCGGCCTGTTCTTCCTGGCCATCGTGTTCTTTTTCACTTTCTGCAAATCCGCCAAAATAACCGACGCGCCCAAGCCGCCCGAAAATTACAATCCCACATCCGAACCGCCGCTCGTTTCCAATATTACCATTCCGGTCAGCATCGCCGTCGCCGACATTCAAAACAGCCTGAACCGCAACCTGTCCGGTAAAGCGCTTTATGAAGACTTGTCGTTCACCGACAATGGCAACGACGGCCTTATGCTCAACGTGTGGAAAAGCCAGGACATTACCTTGTTCCTGAGCGGCAATACCATCAAATATCGCGTTCCGCTCAAACTCTGGATGAAAAAAGACCTGCTCGTGACCGACGCGGAAGCCGATGCTGAGCTCGCGCTCAACATGAAAACAACTTTCGGCATCAAGGAGGATTGGTCGCTCGGCACCCTGACTGAAGTGGAATACCACGAATGGCTCGCCAAACCGAAACTTAAAACCGGTATTGGCAGCATCAACATCGAAACGCTCGCCAACCTGGCGCTCAATCGAAGTAAAAAAAACATCAGCCAAACACTCGACCGGATTGTGAGCCAGCAATTTACGCTCAAACCCTATGTGCAGGAAGTCTGGACGGCCCTTCAGGAACCCATCCTGCTCGATTCCCTCTACCGGATGTGGGTGAAAACCACACCGACCGGCATCGCTATGACACCTATTACGACTTATGGCGACGTCATTCGCACCAAGATAGCCGTCGAGTGCCTCAACGACGTGACTTTCGGCGAAAAACCCTGGTTCCGCGAAAATTCCAGCCTGCCCAATCTGCGCTATATTGACGACGCCCCCGACGAATTTCAGGTGCGGGTGGCGACCGACGTTCCTTTCGCCGAGGCCGAGCGTATGGCCAAAAACACTATGGTCGGACAAGTATTCGAATCGGGTAAAAATAAAGTGAAAGTGGAGGACATCCAACTGTGGGGCAACAACGAACGCCTCGTCGTCAACTCAAAACTTTCCGGTTCCTTCAACGGCAATATTTACTTTATCGGAAGACCGGAGTTCAATCCACAGAAAAACCAGATCGAAGTAAAAGACCTTGATTTTCATGTAGATACGCGCAATCTTCTGCACAGAACCGCTTCATGGCTTTTCCAGGGAACGATCAAAAACCAGATGAAAAAAGCCATGGCTTTCCCCCTCGATGAAGACATCCGCGAATTGAAGTCTTCCGTACAGCAATCGCTCAACCGCTACGAGCTTTCTCCGGGGGTGTTGCTCACCGGGACGCTGGACAGTGTGACGGTGGAAAACACCAAAATTACTCCGACGAGCATTCGCGTCAATCTGTTCTCAAAAGGCAAAGTGAATGTGGATGTGAAAGGACTTTGATTTTTCTCCGACGACCGGATAACCTTGCCAGGGTTCCCGTCCGCATGTGTACATACGCTGTTCGAAACCGTACAGAGAGGCAAAATATTTTTTTTATAAAATGCTAAAAATCAATCATTCATCACTCCGGCATGAACTGTGAGGATGAATTCGTATGATACAAAACTATCTGACACTTGCCCTCCGCAATCTCCGAAACAACCGGCTTTCTTCTTTTCTCAACATTGCCGGCCTCGCCGTCGGTTTGGCGGGAAGCATCCTCGTGATGCTGTGGGCGTCTGATGAATTTCGTTACAACAAATTCCACAAGAACCTGCAAAACATCCACCTGATCCTGCAAAACCAAACGCAGGGCGGGGTTACCTACACCTTCGAAGCGTTGCCCGGCCCGCTGGCGGCCGCGCTGCGCTCGGAAATCCCGGAAGTGAAACGGGTGTTCCGGTTCAGTTGGTCGGGCCAGCATCTGATGACGTTTGGCGACAAAAGCACTTATGAACGGGGATGTTACGCAGAACCTGATTTGTTCAACGTGCTCACTTTCCCGGCACTCAAAGGAGATCCTGTAGCAGCCCTGCAGGATGCGGGATCAGTGGTCATCACCGCACGGACGTCCAAAAAATTCTTTGGCAACGAAGACCCCATTGGCAAAATTTTGCGCCACAACAACCAGCGCGACCTGAAAGTAGCCGCAGTGATACGGGATGTGCCGCCCGGCAGCACGATGCGTTTCGACGTGTTGTTGCCTTTTCGCATTTACGAGCAAACGAACGCCGAGTGGATCAATAGCAGTTGGGGAAACAATTCCTTGCCGACCTGGGTGGAGCTTCAACCCGGCGCTGATGTCGCTGCGTTGAATGCCAAATTAGAAAACTTCATCCAGGGAAAAGATCCGGATGCGGCAGCGCATATTTTTGCTTATCCGCTTGAGCGGTGGCGGTTATGGGGCAAATTCGAGGAAGGAAAACCCAGCGGCGGCCGCATTGACCTGGTTGTCATGCTCAGCATCATCGGTATTTTTGTATTGCTCATCGCCTGTATCAATTTTATGAACCTCGCCACCGCCCGTTCGGAGCGCCGCGCCCGTGAAGTAGGCGTACGCAAAGTGATGGGTGCGCAACGCAGCCTGATCGTCGGACAGTTCCTGAGCGAAGCGTTGGTAATGACTTTTATGGCGCTTCTGTTGGGTATTTTACTGGTCAGGGCAGTATTGCCGGCGTTCAACCGATTTTTCGATAAACAACTGGTTTTCGACTTCTCCAACTGGCAACTATGGTCGGCCATACTCGGCTTGGGCCTGGTCACCGGCCTGCTGGCCGGCAGTTATCCGGCATTGTTCCTCAGCAAATTCAATCCGGCCCGCGTGCTGCGTGGCAGTTTTATTTCCGGCGGTAAAGGCGGAACCCTGTTGCGCAGAAGCCTGGTGACCTTCCAGTTCGTCATTTCTATCTTCCTGATCATCAGTACGATCGTTGTTTTCCGGCAAATAGAACACGCCCAAAACCGGCCCTTAGGCTACGATGCGGAAAATCTCATCGAAATACCGGCGCGCGGCGACATGACCAAAAAATTCGACGTGCTCCGCGATGAATTGACACAGATACCCGGCGTGAAAAGCGTGTCAGCCGGCTCGGACAACCTCATTCAATTCGGAAGCAACACCTCGGGCATTTCCTGGCCGGGCAAAACCGACGACCAGGATTTTCTCATTACAATGACCTGGGTGCGGTACGACTGGACGAAAACCGCAGGTTTGAAAGTGGTGGAAGGCCGCGATTTCAGCCCCGAATTCGGCGGCGACACAATGGCTTGCCTGCTCACGCAAACAGCGGTGAAGCGCATGGGACTCAAAGAACCAGTGGTGGGAACGGTCATCCGCCACGACACGACCAAAACGGTCATCGGCGTAGTGGAGGATTTCATTTACAACGATCCTTTCTCTTCCCCCGCACCGATGACGATCTTCCTGGACAAGGGCCCGATGCCCCACTTTTTTGTGCGTTTTCAGAACGACGACAACTGGCGTCCCACCCTTGCGCAAATAGAACAGGCCGTGAAAAAGCACAACCCGGCTTACCCCTTCGAATTTCGATTCACGAAAGAACAATACCAGAAAAACTTCGACGAAATACGCGCCGTCGGGCAGATGGGTAACGTGTTCGGCGGACTGGCGATTTTTATCAGTTGTCTCGGTTTGTTCGGGTTGTCGGTCTTCGTCGCCGAACGCCGCACCAAAGAGATCGGCGTACGGAAGGTGCTGGGCGCTACGATGGTCAACATCTGGTTTACACTTTCCAAAGATTTTTTAAAACCTGTATTCATTGCCTTTGTGCTGGCGGCGCCACTTGCATTCTGGGCCATGCAAAAACTGTTGCTTCGCTTCGAATACCGCATCGGCATGTCCTGGTGGATGTTCGCGGCAGCGGGAGCGGCGGCGGTAGCCATCGCCCTGCTGACGGTGAGTTACCAGGGAGTAAAAGCGTCGTTGGCGAATCCGGTCAAGTCACTGCGAAGTGAATGACGCCAACACAATACGAAATCACCTCCGCATCATCACCCGCATTCTCGGCCCGCCCGGTCCGCCCGGCCCGCCGAAACTGCTCAGCGAATACGTCAGTTTTACCAAACCGTAGCGCCCCAGCGACGCTACGCGCTCGTCTTCCACATAGTTGAGGTTCGACGTGCGGTGAATGCCCACGTTTCGGTTGAGCAGGTCCCGTACTACGAGGGAGAGTTGCAAGCGTTTGTTTTTCATCAGGAATTTGGACACCGAAGCGTTCCAGATCGGGATCGTTTGATCGTAGCCGGCGCCTAACCCGTTGTTCACCGTCACATCGAGCGCGGTATTGACGGAAAAGTCGAGCGGCAACTGCAATTCGAGTTCGGCATTGTAGGTCTGCGTGAGAAAGTCCTGGTTGAAGGCCTTGTCGAGCGAATATTGCGTCGAGTTCCAGGCAAGTTCCGCACCCGCGTTGAAGAGCAGCCATTCGGTGGGTGTAAAATCCCAGGAGACGGATTGGGCCAGTTGGACTCCACTGGTGAAGTTTTCCCGGCTGTTGATGAAGTTCTGTCCGCGGGTAAAACCCGCCTCGCTGCGCAAGTTGAAGCGGCTGTCGAGTTTTTTCCAGGGAAGGCCGAAAGCGAACGTGCCGTTGAGACGGTAGTCGGCGCGGGTGTTCACCGGCTGATAGGTGCGCCGGAAGAGCGAATCCACCGTTTGAGCGTTGACGATACGATCCTGCGTGTAGGTAAAGAAAACACCCGAAAAGAAACTGCGCATGGTTTCGGGGCTGAAAGAGACATAGTTGAGTTGAAGATTGTGTGCATATTCAGGGCGCAATTCGGGATTACCGAGGGTGATGTTGAGCGGATCGCTCACATCGGGAACGGGCTGGAGTTGCTGCACATTCGGCGCATTGATGTTGGATGTGTAATTGAAGTGCAGATTGCGCGTGGGCTGGAACTGATAGTGAAAATCGGCGCGCGGCAACAGATGCTGAAAATCCTGTTTGACCGGCTGCCCCACGCCGGACGTCACTTCGCCTTCGAGCGTGGCCGATTGGGCGTCCAGCCCTACGCTGCCGTTCCACGCCTTGCGGTTGATGCGAAAACCGGCACCGCCGCGGTGATAGCCGAAAATATTGGTGTAGGCATTGGAAAGTTGGGCATTGTAGTTCTGTTCGCCATTCGCCACGTCGTACACATCCTTGTCGGCGCGGTTATCCGTTTGGAAATAACCGTAGTTCAATTCGAGATAGCGTTTTTTACCCAATGGCTCGGTGTAAGTGGCTTTGGCGCCCCAGTTCACGATGTCGTTTTGGAAAAACTGGTTTTGCGCAACGGTATCGATCAGGTCCTGGCCACCGTCGCTTCGGAATATATTTTCCGAAAAACTGTTGCTTTCAGAGTCGTTGTTGTTCAGCCCAAAATTGAAATTCGCAGAAAAATTGCGTCCTTTTTTGGGGAATTTATGGCGGTACAAGGCATTGCCCGTCCAGTTCGAACCGGTGGCGTCGGTTTGGGAAATGCGGGCGCCTTCGTTTTGCACTGTTCCGCCGGGGCCGATGTTTTGGGAAAAAGAATTTGTTGCTGCGCTTCGCTCCGAATAAGTGAAAGCAGATGTGACTTGCACCGAGTTGAAAGAATCAATCTTCTGGTCGAGGGTAAGGTTCAGGCGGTGATTGTCCGTCGCAATGTCTTCATTCGAGGTATTTTGCGTAATGAAGTTACCTTCGGGTAAAAACGACGTGCGGTTGCTGTTGCGTTCGTATTGCTTGTCTGAATTGCTGAAAAAATAGCTGCTGTTGAGATCGGTTTTTGAGCCGAATTCCTGGTTGAAATTCAGTCCGCCTGCCCAGGTGCGCAGAAAACCTTCGTTGTCGCCGCCAAAATCGAGCGGAATGCTGTTGTCGTTGCCATCGAACTGGAGCGTTACGCGCCCGCCGCCGCCGCTCATCATTTGTCGCATGGCGCCGGAGAAGGCCATATAATCATCAATGGAAAAACCGGGTTGGTTCGTATTGTTGCCCATGCCGAGCAGCGAAACTTGCTGTTTGGGTTTGAATCGGTTGATGCTCAGGTTGTTTTCATAGCGCAACTCACCCGGTTTGTCTGCGCCGCCGCCGCCGGCAATGCGGCCGAACCAGCCATTTTTTTTGTCTTCCTTCAGCTCCAGGTTAATGGTTTTTTCCCGCTGACTGTCGTCAATGCCACTGAATACAGCCTGGTCGGATTTTTTGTCGTACACCTGCACCTTGTCCACCGCATCGGCGGGCAGGTTTTTGGTAGCGAGTTTGGGATCGTTGCCGAAGAACTTTTTACCGTCTACCGTCACGTTGCGCACCTCTTCGCCCTGCGCCCGAACCGTCCCGTCACGCTCTACCTCTACCCCGGGCAGTTTTTTCAGCAGGTCTTCCACCACTGCGTTGTCTTTCACTTTGAATGAACCCGCGTTGAATTCGATGGTGTCGTTTTTGATCGTCACAGGATTGGCCTGGCCTGTAATTTCAACGGCATCGAGCAATTGTGGCTGGAACTGCATGTGCAAAGTACCTGCATCAATTACAGTTTCGGCGCCTTCGAGCAGCACGTTTTTTTGAAAATTCCGGTAACCAAAATAGGTACAACGCAACAGATAATCGCCTCCTGCTTGATTTTTGATCTCAAAAACACCGCTTTCATTGGTGCGAGTGAAAGCCAGCAAGGAACTGTCCGAGGCGGAAAGCAACATCACCGTTCCGCCGGCAAGCGGCGTTGAAGCGGTATCCACTACGGAGCCGCGCAGGGTATATTTTTGGGAAAAAAGCAGGAACGGGAAAAGAAGTAATGCAGGAAAAAGTAAGAGGAATTTTGTTTTCATAACCTGAATTCGATAGATGACCCGGCAAAGGTACCCGGTGCAATTCCGGAAGCAGGTTAACCGACCTTGAAGGAATGTTAAAAAAGGTTAATGAAGTATGATTGGAAAAAATATATGCGGTTTTTATCAAAAAGTGATGCAAAACGTTGAAACAGGTAATACTTTTGTCTTACCAAGTGAAAAGGCGCCACTTTTTCCTACCTATTTCATCCTCATCGCGCCGGGTTATTGCCCACCCCGCCTCCGTACTAAATTTCTGACTAATAACCTTTAGGGCCTACCTTCCCTAATAACCATTTCTGCCTTTTGGTTTTTCCGCCTTTGGGGCCTTTTCCGAACCGTTCGGAAAGGGGATTTCTCTGTTCATATCTCAAAACGTACAAATCATGAGGAAAAACCACTACATTTTTACATCTGCCCTTATTGGGTGCTGTCTGGTATTATTGCCATTTTCCGGCATCGGACAACAGCGGGGAGGTCCTGCAGGAGAATTTCCTGAAGATCAGGCAATTTCAACACTTGGCAATGGCGACGACCATCCGCGATTTATGCTGATGGCACCACCAGCGGCAAACCTGGATCAATACCGGAATGGCCCATTCAATGCACCGATCAATACCTGCACCAACTGGGAAAATGGCAACCTCAATGCGCAACAAGCGCACTACATCGAGGGTTGGTCTGTTCCCTATCGCTGCGTCATGACCGATTTGCCGTTGAATACTTCCATTACCCTGGTTTTGGGTTATGACATCCGGCACAGCAGCAAAAATGCGCTGGACTATCTCACCTATTATCACAGGATGTCCCCCCACGATATTTTTTGCGACGCCAACCACCATTCCCCGGAATGTGTGACGCCCGCAGCAGGGGCATTCACTACGTTTCCTATCCCCGCGCCTTCTTCCGCGGGCTCACCCATGCCGGGAATGCCCACCGCCAGCTTCAACAGTCTACCCGCTGCTGAGCGGCTCATGGTCTTGTATGGCGGTACAATAACGGGTATTGCATACGGCACGCAAGGTGATTTGAATGCCAGTCAGTCCGAAACTACGATCAGTGTGACTTTTACAGTCACCCAAAGCACAGCCACCCTGGCTTGGGGCGGACATATTGCCACCCGGGTCGATTGGGGCGAAGGCAATGCTGCAGCGGGGATCAGTGGCTCCCCTTATCACATGCGCTTGAAAAGCTGGAATTTAAACAACTTAGGCAATACTGACCGTTCTTTGAGTGCTGGTGCCGTCGGACCTCCGTGCGTCGTCAGCGGACCTTCAAATGTTTGCGCGAACAGCACGCAGGAATATTGCGTGACCAACCAAAGTGGCATCACCTACAATTGGACTGTCAGTGGCGGCGGCGCTACAATCGTGGGTTCAAATACAGGTAATTGTGTGACAGTGCAGGCAGGCAATGGCAATTACACGGTAATGGTTGCCCTGACAACCGACAATGGTTTTTGCAGCGATTGCAGCAAAGAAGTCACAGTGGAACCCATTGGCGTGTGTAGTATAGACGGAGAAGATGTAATATGTCCGGGCACTACCTCTCACCACTGTGCTCCTCCCGGCGGAACCTCCTATTCCTGGTCTGTCTCAGGTGGCGGTTCCATCAGTGGACCGTCCGATCAGGAATGTGTGACCGTTATTGCAGCCAATAGTTGTAACACCAGCTACACGTTGAATCTGAGTGTCGGCGGGCCCAATTGTGGCTCTACGTGTACGAAAACAGTGCTGGTGAAAGACGATGCGCCCCCCTCCATCTCCTGCCCTGTTGACATCACATTAAATTGCGGCGCCTCCACGCTACCCGCAAGTACAGGTTCGGCCACGGCAACGGATAATTGCGATATGTCGCCAACTATTACCTCTACGGACAATACAATCGCGGGCAGTTGTGGCGCCGCGACCATTAACCGTACCTGGAGGGCAGAAGACAATTGCACCAATTCAAGTACCTGTCTACAGGTGATCACGGTCAACCCAGCGCCTCAGGCGGCATTCACCAACTTGCCCGGCAACATCGCCATTGACTGCGATGACGCCCCGCCCTCCGGTACAATGCTCGCTTATTCCAACGGCCAGGCAGGCGCTTGCGCCATCGCCGGTAACGCCACCGGCCAGATCGCCGGTAACCACAACGAATGCGGCGGCGCTTACACCGAATCCTGGACTTTCACCGACGAGTGCGACCGTACCATCACACACTCCAGAACCATTTCGGTCAACCCAGCGCCTCAGGCGGCATTCACCAACTTGCCCGGCAACATCGCTATTGACTGCGATGACGCCCCGCCCTC
>JABAQQ010000054.1 GCA_019187225.1 Saprospiraceae bacterium | reverse complement strand
CTTTGCCGCTGGCGCCTCGGTTGTAATCCACTTTCGTCCGGCTCGCCTCCGTAAACTCCGGCTCGCTCGGACGAAAGTGGATTACAACCGAAATATGATTTTTTGACACAGTTATTTGAACACTCCCACGGCCATTAGCCAGCAACCAACAACTAATAACCAATAACCATTAACCAACAACCAACAACCATGATCATGTGACCTTCGATCGGATCGTTCCCTTTCGCAGCCGTGTCTCCAGCAGATCGCCCGCTTCGACTTCCGTCGCCGAAGTCACTGCCTTCCCGTTTTTCATGGTCAGGCTGTATCCGCGCCGGAGCACGTTTTCGGGGTGTAGCGCCAGGCAAAATGCTTCGGCCTGATCGAGTTGGCGGCTTTGGCGACGCAGCAATTGAACGGCGAGGCCGGGAATACTCTCTTCCAGCACATCGAGCCTTCGGACGGCGGCACGCAGCCGTTCGCGGCTGCTCCACTGCAGCGCCGTCTCGAATCTTTCCACGTCCATCTGATTGATCTTTAAGCGGTAATCGCTCAGGACGCGAATATTTTCGGCCATCCGCAGCACTTCATTTTCAAAAAACAGGTTGTGTTGCAGTAGAAAATCGGCGACGGCGGTAGGCGTTTTAAGCGACGCATGCGCCACGAGGTCGAGCACCGTTTCGTCCACATCGTGACCGATGCCGGTGAATACCGGTAAAGGCATTTGCGCCACCGTCTGGCAAACTTCCAGGCCATCGAATGCCGCCAGGTCGAGCCGTGCGCCGCCGCCGCGCACGATGACGGCGCAGTCGAAGGCATCGCGCAGCAGCGCCACTTGCTCCAACGCCTCGCGCAATTCCGTTTCGGCATTTTTCCCCTGGACGGCGGACGCGAACAAGCGGCACCCGAAGCGATAACCGAACGAATTGTTCGCCAGATGCTCCCGAAAATCCTGAAAACCTGCCGCGTCTTCGGAACTGACCACAGCGATGCGTTGCAAAACGGACGGCAATTGCAGGGCGCGGTTGCGTTCCAGCAGGCCGAGTTCGCGCAGGGTTTGGACCGTCTGGCGGCGGCGGAGTTCGATCTGACCGAATGTATAGGCCGGTTCGAGATCGGTGACAATGAGTTTCAGGCCGTAGCGTTCGTGGAAATCCACGCGCACCTGCAATTTCACCTCCAGCCCTTCCCGTAGCACCATGTCGAGCTCAGAGCCGATCGTATTGCGCAATCTCCGAAGGTCATTTGCCCACAACACCGCCTGGCCCTGTGCCAGAATATCGTCGCCCTCGCCTTTTTGCACCAGGTCGAGGTAGAAATGCCCGCGCGACTGCCCTGCCTGGGCGATCTCTGCGGCAATCCAGACGGCTTGCTGGAAGTTGAGCGCCAAAACCCTGCGAATGTGCTCGTTCAGATCGAAAAGAGAGTAGACCATGGGGATTTTTGATTGCGGATTTTTGATTGCGGATTGCGGATTGGGTAGGCAAAAATAAAAAAGGCCGCCGTTTTTGAGGACGGCAGCCTAACCCGGGTAAGGGTTTCAGGTGTATTCAAATCTTCCGGCGATGGAAATCGCCGCGAAAGTAACAGTTAAAAAAAATACTGCCGGAATTTTTCCACCGACCCATCATTTCCTCTCCTCGCCTCTCACCCCTCTCTCGTCTCTCACCCCTCTCACGTCTCTCGCGTCTCTCACACCTCTCACCCCTCTCACACCGTTCCTCTGTTGTGCGTTCGCCAGATAGATAACATCAGTCGCCCGGCAAAAACCGGTGCGGCAATAATACTGCCCGCACCAAAAAACAGCATTTGTGTCCATATATAGTTTTCAATCGCTTTTTTATCGGCGGCTGGCAGGTGGCCGGTGAGCGGATCCCAGGTATTCTCCTCAATGAAAACCATAAATGCGTTCAATCCGCGCACGAGGATAAAGGTGAGTGGGATCATCAGCAAAAGGAGCGTCACTTTCAACACTTGTTTCCGTGCCAGGAAAGTATGCTGCAACAAAAAAATGTACCGCGCCAGCGTGATCAGTACCACCACGAATACGACGTTCCACCACTTGAACGGCCAAACATACATGGCCTTATAAATGGGGTACAAAACTGCCCAGGCAACGATCGCGGTGATCACCCACCACAAAATTTCCAATTGTAAAGTCAAAGTTTGACGTTTGTCCATGTATTATGTTCCCCGGAATTAAACTCCGGTAAATTGTTCATTTTCAGTACTTTTTAAATCTGCCTACTGCCACTGCTACTGCCCACTGCCAACTGCCACTGCCAACTGTCTACTGCCCACCGCCCACTATTTCCACCCTTCGTTCCGGGTAAAAATAACTCCCCAGTACCATACCGAGTATACCTGCTGCAAAGCCGTAAAGCATGGGCGGAATATGCAACCAAACAACATCTGCCTCGCCAGGTTCGGCGGGCAGCCATAAAAGCGCGGCAAACCACACGGCCATGCCTGCGATCATTGAAACGATAGCGCCCACGGCCGAGGCTTTTTTCCAGTATAAGCCGGCAATGAGCGGCGTGAAAAGCGATACGAGACTCAACGCCGACGATTCGCCCACTAATTCATAAATGTTGCTGCGCATCAGCGCCATGCCGCCGGTGACGATCGCTACGCCCACTACGGAGAGTCGCATGATGCGCAACAACTGGGCATCGGTCACGTCTTTGAACAGCGGGCGCACCAGGTTTTCGCCCACTACCGTTGCCGGGGCGAGCATGGCGCCGCTGCAAGTGCTGAGAATAGCCGAAAGCAAAGCCCCGAAAAACAATATCTGCATCCCCAGACTGCTGTGCAACAGGACCATGGTGGGGATCATCATTTGCGCGTCGCCTTCCAGCAATTCCGGATAAAGCATTCGCCCGCTGTAACAAATAAGGAGCGGTAAAAAAGCGATGGACAGATACATGATGGCGGAGGTATAACACGACCAAACAGCTGTGCGTTCACTTTTAGCAGCCATCACGCGTTGGAATACGTCCTGTTGCGGAATACTGCCTAAGCCGATCGTCATCCAGGCGGCAAACCAACTGATGATGTCCGTCGCTTTGGGCTCGGGGAAAAATTGGAAAAAACCCGGCGGCGCGGCGGCAGCCATTTGTTCCATACCACCTGCCTTTGCCGTCAGGTCAAAGGCAAGCGCTCCCAACCCGACAACAATGGCGATGGTCTGCACAAAATCGGTCACCGTCACCGACCACATCCCCCCGATGTAGGTGTATAAGAGCACCAGCGTTGTACAGATCAATACGCCCCATTCGCGTTCCAGTCCGCTCACGGCCTGCAGCACGATCGCCAGTGCGACGATCTGTGCCGCGATCCAGCTGAAATACGAAGGCACCATGAACACTGCCGAAGTCACTTCCGCCGCTTTGTTGAAACGGATGCGGAAAAAATCGCTGAAAGTGAACAGGTTGAGATTGTAGAGCGGGCGGGCGATCAGCAAACCTGCCAGAAGGAGGCACAATGCTGCACCAAAAGGGTCTTCGATGACACCCAGTAAACCATGCTGCGTAAACTCGGCGGAGGCGCCCATGACCGTTTCGGAGCCAAACCATGTGGCAAACAGGGCACACGACGCCATGAACAGCGGCAACCGCTTGCCTGCCACCACAAAATCGGCAGTCGTTTTTACCCGTCGCGAAGCCCACCAACCGATGGCCAGCGTGCTGAGCAAATAAAGCGCGACGAAGCCGAGCAGCAATTGATTTTTCATGAAAAAGCCAGGCCCTTCAAATTTGGCGGCCAAAGGTAAAAAACTGCCAAACGCTGAAAAGCCCGTACCTGGAGCAGTTCATTCAGCTCCGTTGTTATTTATTTTCTGTGGCGTTCCGGATCGCTGAGAATAAACGAAATGGTGAGACCGGTAAAATAGTACCAGTCGCCCTTGTCCGGGTTGCCGTTTTGATGGATGCCATCCAGGTCATCGGAAAAAACGGGCCTGAAACCAAATTCCGCACCAACTACGAGGCGGTCGAGAATATCGGCGCGAACGCCTAATCCTACAGGCACCAGGAGAAATTTATCGCGCAATCCTTCTTCCGGCAAAGAAGGCGCATCGGGGCCAGGCTCACCGTAATACTCGGCTTTGGCGTCGGCAAATGTGAGACCCAGCCCGCCAAATAAATAAGGCGTAATAAAGAAATTGTGTATCCCGGTGTTGGAGTAGCGTTCTTTGCCGAGTATTTGCCATTCGCCCACCGCTCCGAATTCGATGATAGAAGTCGAAAATTTGAGTCTTCTGTAATTCAGAACGGGTGAATTGGCATCATCTCCGGAGATAGAGCCGGAATAAAGGTGGGCTTTGCCCGAAAAATGTTTGGAAAAGTGATAGCGGAAATAAAGGCCGTAGCCGGGTTGCGTTTCATTGAGTTCGATGGACGATTCGGCGACGTCGCCGGAGTAGTTGGTCAGACCCAGCAAAAAACCCGTTTCAAAGTATGTGGTTCGTTGTTGAGCTGAAAGCGTGTAAGTGGTGGCAAAGAACAGCACCACGAGCGAAGGCAGGAGACTTTTCATTGAAGGAGTAACCGGATTTTAGTGAAAAAAACACTTCTTTTCCGCACGTGCGACGAAAAGAGGGGCAAAATTGGCGAATAATCGGCATCCCTGTTCAGTTGTTTTGTTAAATTTTGTCGCCGCAGCAACCGGCAACAGGGATAAAGATCGTTAAGATGCATGAATTTTTCCCAGCGAAGGTTCAACCTTTTACCTTTGCCGGGTCTAAACGCCCAGCCGGGAAAAACATCTTTCCGGATAGCAAAGCCATCGAACTATTGTTTAACCATGCCACTCGACCAACAACACGAAATCGAGCGCCAGCAGAACGAACGCGGCGAAATGTCTTTTTTCGAGCACATCGCCGAATTGCGCAAACACATTCTGCGCGCCGTTATGGCTATTGCCATCGTGGGAATCGTGGCCTTTTTGAACAAGGACTTTGTTTTTAATACGCTTATTTTCGGGCCGCGCCATGCTGATTTTCCCACCTACCGTGCCTTGTGCAACGTTTCTCACGCCGTCGGACTGGGAGATAACATGTGCTTTACACCGCCCAAATTTGAAATAATCACCCGTCAATTGGGCGAGGTATTGATGCAACACCTTTATGTTTCGTTCTGGATGGGGGTAATCGGGGCTTTCCCTTTTATTTTCTGGGAATTCTGGAAATTTATCAGCCCCGGTTTATATGAGAAAGAGCGCCAGGCTGTTCGCGGTGTCGTAGCCATCTGCTCTCTCCTGTTTTTGCTGGGCGTTGCTTTTGGTTATTTCGTCATCGCGCCTTTTTCCATCAGTTTTTTGGCCGGCTATACCCTCGAGGGGCTGGAAGTATCGCCCACACTCGACTCCTATGTGACGTATATGACCATGTTCACGCTTCCGACCGGACTTATTTTTGAGATGCCGATCGTGGCATATTTTTTAGCGAAAATAGGGTTGGTGGGCACGACTTTTCTCCGCAGCTACCGCCGCCATGCCATTGTGGTCATCCTGATCATTGCAGCCATCATCACGCCTCCCGACGTGGTATCCCAAACACTCGTCGCGATACCGCTTTATTTGCTCTACGAAATAAGCATTATGGTGGTGGCGGGGGTGCAACGCCGCCGTGACCGCGCTTTAAAATTGGAAGAAAGCCGGAGCAGAGCGGTGGCTCAGGGCGAATAACCGATCATTGTCATGTCGAATATTTACTAAATTTCGGCCGGGAAGCAATTCACTTTTAAGGTTATTTGAACCGCTTCATCCTGCTTTTCTTAATTTTGCCACATGTCCCGCGCGAATAAATACGTCTGCATACACGGTCACTTCTACCAGCCACCGCGTGAAAATGCATGGCTCGACATTGTAGAGCAACAGGAATCGGCGCGACCTTTCCACGATTGGAACGCCCGCGTCAATTTCGAGTGCTACGCCCCCAATGCGGCTGCACGCATCCTCGACGAGCATGGCTGGATCGTTAAGATCCGGAACAATTACAACCGTATTTCATGGAATTTTGGTCCTACGCTGCTTTCATGGCTGGAAGAAAACGACCCGGAAGCGTACGATCTGTTGAAGAAAGCGGACCAGCGCAGTGCGGACCGCTTTGGCGGACATGGCTCAGCCCTGGCGCAGGTGCACAGCCACCTCATCATGCCACTCTGCAATTATCGGGATAAAGTCACCCAGGTGTGGTGGGGCATCCGCGATTTCGAGCACCGTTTCGGCCGCTACCCCGAAGGTATCTGGTTGGCAGAAACAGCCGTAGATACTGAAACGCTTGAAGTGCTGGCTTCGCACGGCATCCAATTTACGGTGCTTGCTCCCCGCCAGGCCAAAGCAGTGCGTCTGATTGACAAGTCCGCGTCTGCAGAATGGAAAGAAGTCAATGCCGAAACCCTCGACACCCGCAGGCCATATTGGCATCAGTTGCCGAGCGGACGGCGCATCGCGCTGTACTTTTATCACGGCGGCGTGGCTCAGGAAGTAGCGTTCAACGGACTGCTCAACAGCGGTAAAAACTTCGCGAATCGCCTGACCAATTTTTTTGACGACAACGACGACCCTCAACTCGCTCATATTGCTACCGACGGCGAAACTTACGGCCACCATCACCGCCATGGTGAAATGGCCCTGGCCGACTGCCTCAACCAGATCGAGTACGGCGGTCAGGCAACCCTGACCAACTACGGCCAATTTCTCGAGCTGTTTCCGCCCACCTGGGAGGTACAGATACATGAAAACTCATCGTGGAGCTGCGTACACGGTGTGGAACGCTGGCGCAGCGATTGCGGATGCAACACCGGCGGCCACCCCGGATGGCACCAACGGTGGCGCAAGCCCCTTCGCGATACATTGAACTGGCTGCGCGATCAGTTGGCCCCTGTTTACGAAAAGGAGGCCGCCCGTTTTCTGCGCGATCCCTGGGCGGCGCGCAACGATTACATCGAAGTGATGCTCGACCGCAGTGAGGAGCGGGTGGCTAAGTTTTTGAAAAAACACGCGCGCCGCGAACTCAGCCTGCTGGAGGAGGTTGCGGTATTGCGATTACTCGAAAGTCAGCGACATGCCGTGTTGATGTTTACCAGTTGCGGCTGGTTTTTCGATGAGATATCAGGTATCGAGACCAATCAGATCCTGCAATATGCCCTCCGGGCAATGGATTATGCGCAGGACGTTACCAACGTGAATTTTTACCCGGAATTTACCCGTCGCTTGTCGGAAGCGCCGAGCAACGTGTTGCCGAACGGTTCCGCGAGTTTTACACAAAACGTTGTGCCCACGCGCGTTACGCTCGAACGGGTGGCTATGCATTTTGCCGTTGCGTCGTTGTTCGAGGCCGATCCGCAGGGGCTCGATCTATTCAACTATACCGCTTCGGTTGATTTTTTTGAAAAAATAGAAGCAGGAACGCCGCAATTTGCCGCCGGCCGGCTGGCGATCCGCTCGCGGCTTAGCCACGCCAAAAAGACGTTTTGTTTCGCCGTCATTTATCTCGGACAGCAACACATCATCGGCAACATCAGCGCCACAATGAACCGCGCTACTTTCGACGATATGTGGCAGCGGACAAGCAAAGCGTTCAGGGCCGCCAATCTGGGTGAAGTCATCGGCATTCTTCAGGAATATTTCGGTCCGGAAAAATTTACACTGTCGAGCCTTTTTGCCGACGAAAAAATCAAGATCATTCGCGACATTACAAATGCCAGTCTCGCCGTTGCCGAATCGTCCTTGCGGGATGTTTTTAACGACAGTTATCAATTGATGGCCGGACTGGAGGAAAACGACCTGCCCCTGCCGGATGCCTGGCGCAATATTGCCGCTTATGTCCTCAATTCCGACCTTTTACACTTTTTTGAGAACGGCGAGATCAAGGACACCCGCACCCTGCGCCGCATTGCGGAGGATTTGAAACGCTGGAATGTCAAATTGACCGATGAAGAAGCAGTACGTCACGCCGTCAGCGAACGCATATACCGGGAAATCGAAAAAATAAATATGGACATGTCCTCAGCGCCCCGCGTGGAATGGCTCAGCGGCGTGCTCCACATCGTGCAGGAGATGCACCTGAAGCCTGTAGTGTGGAAAAGCCAGAATATTTTTTACCTCCTCACCAAAGGCTATCGCAAGGGCGAATGGGTGTTTGTCAATGAGGCCTGGCAGGAAGCATTCGAACACTTAGCCAAGCTGCTGAAGGTGCGGTTGAAGGTCGCGGAAGGTGTGCAGGCTTAAAGAATTTTTCCTGCAATACCTGAATTGTTACCCAAAGAACAGTTTGCAGAGCAGCCGCGGGATAATTTTGTGCCATTAAAACATAAAAATCTTCTTTGCGATGATCAATGCTCTTATGTGGGTGCTGCGCCTGTTGGTGGCGGGCATTTTACTCCAGACCCTTTTCTTCAAATTCACCGGTGCAGCCGAAAGCGTCTATATTTTCCGAACGTTGGGCATCGAACCCTGGGGACGCATCGCGTCCGGAGTGGTCGAGCTCATTGCAGCCGCCCTGATTTTATGGCCGCAGACTACCGGTTTGGGAGCCATCATAGCATTGGGCGTCATCAGCGGAGCCATTGTTTCACACCTGACTAAGCTCGGTATCGAAGTGCAGGGCGACGGTGGCCTGTTGTTTTACCTGGCGCTCGTCGTTTTTGCAGGCAGTGCTTTGCTGGCGTGGGTTCACCGGAAAGGAATTCCGGTCATCGGTGTATGGTTTGCCTGATCCGTTCGACCTGTTGAAGCCGCTTTCCGGTGTTTCGGGAGGTTTTTTTTATCGAAAAACGGACTTCTACTCGCCAATTGTGGGGCACTTTTGGGCAAAATAAATCGCGATATTGGACTTATTGACATGAGGCGTCCGGACTTTCGCCTTCAATGTCAAAAGACCAATGTCGCCAAGTCTAACGTCAAAAGTCCAGTGTCCCTGACTATGTCAAACATTCGCTGTGTCCTGCTATTGCTCTCCTTGCTGGCTTCCTCTGCTCTTTCTGCGCAAAAAGAAGAAAAGCCCGAAAAAGCCATTAAAATGGTTATCAACAACTTTTTTGCCGGGATGGAAAAGGGCGACACGACGCTTTTAAGAAGCGCCTGCACTGCCGACCCGGTGTTTCAAACATTTATGGCCAACCAGGAAGGCAAAATGCAGGTGTACACTGAAGATTTTGATGAATTTGTGCGCTTCGTCGGCACCCCAACGAAAGAAAATTTCAAAGAAGAGATCGAATTTAAGGCCATACACGCCGAAAAATCACTCGCCAGCGTCTGGACGCCCTATAAGTTTTATCGCAACGGCAAAATATCCCATTGCGGCACCAATTCATTTCAATTGGTGAAAACCGATGAAGGATGGAAGATCCAGTATATTATTGATACACGGCGGAGAGGCTGTAAAGATTGACCTGCCCGAAGGTTATTGCTTTCCATAACCTCCCGGCTATTTCCTGTTTTTCTCAAATTGTGCGAAATAGTCGAATTTGGGGTTTTGCAACACGCCCCATTTTCCCTCGTATTTCACCCGGATATAACCGTCCTGACTGGGTTCGGCGGCATTGAACATCACCGGGATCACCACTCTGCCCTCAGCATCCGTAAAGCCGAATTTGTCGCCCTGTTTCACCCGCCGCAGGTGCTCCGTCAATTTGTCGATCGAATCGTAATACCGCTCTTGCCCCGGCGGGTCGAGGTAACTGAAGTAGGAGAGGTTGTATTTGCCTTCGGGCGTTGTCGACTGGCGTATCCAGTATTTTTCAAAAATCCCTGTTTTCGGCAGGGTGCGAATGACAGTGCCGTCCGGTTTCCGATGTTCGCTTTTGTTGGATGCTCTTTTTTTGTAATGCGGGTAAGTGAAATAAGTGCCGTCGGGAAAAACAACAATATCCACCGAATCGGGGGCAAACACCGTCCTCCCCTGTCGGTCATACAGCCCGTGCAGCCGCCCGCCGTCTGTGTTGGGTATGGTGGGGTCGTATTTCAGGTTACTGACAAAATAAGGACCGTCTTTGCCGATTTCGAATTTAGAAATAGGGATGATCATGCGCCCGGTTTTCACGTCCACGACCCCCCAGGTGGTATCGGTGGAGAGGATGCACAGCGAGTCGTTCAGGTTGTGAATCCTCCGCCACGCCGGTTCAGCCAAGCGGTTGCTGGGGCGGTGCCAATAGCCGTGCAGGCCATTTTTCACCAGATCCGTCGTGACGTGGTCGCTCTGGCTTATGTAGCTGTATTCAATCGGCAGCAAGACCTTCTGTTGCGCGTTGATCAGGCCCTGCAATTTGTTTTTGGTAACGAGGAACAGGTCTTTTTTGGCATCGTATACCTCGATGAAATCGTAAGCGCCGAAAGGGATCACTACCTCGCCTTTGGGGAAACGGAGCAGTCCCCACTGCTTGTCCGCTTTCACTGGCAACAAACCGCTGTTGGTCCAGACACCCATTTTTTCCGCTGTGAAGGGGTACAAGGTGCGGTGTTTCTGGTCGATCACGCCCCATGTTTTTAAGTCCAGCGTGGCTTTTATATAACCGGCCGGATGGATGGCGTCGAATTTGTACAGCGGCGGCACCACTGTGTCGCCCTTCGCATCGAGAAAACCGCAATTTTTGCCCGACCCAATGAAATAATGTCCTGCCAGTACAGCCCCCGCGCGGGCGTCGTTGACCCGCTGCACATTCGGAAATACCTTTTCGGGTGGAGCCAGGTATACTTTTTCTTCGTTTTCTTTAAAAAACACGTAGCGCAGGCCGTTGGCTGTATAGCGGTGATACGCTACCGGCACAATCTCTTCACCCTGCTGGTTCACCACACCCCAACGCTGGTTTTTGAAAACGAGCGCCGTGCCGCCGTCCAGCGCTACGAACTTTTCGTAAGGTCGGCTTATGTTTTCACCTTTCTCGTTGAACAACAGTCTTTTGCCATCTTTGCCCGCCTCCATCCAACCTCCGGGGCGGAGTTCAATATTGGTGTATTCGATCGGCAGAATGACTTGCCCGTTTTTATCGCACACGCCTTCCAGTTTGCCTTTCTTTACCACAAACCGCGTATCGTCTTCTTTCGGCGAAATTTCAAAACTGTCAAATCCTTCCAGGATCGGCGGAATGACCCATCGCGCGCCGGCTTCCTGCGCGGCGCTATCGAATTGGAAAAGAAATAAAATGTTGAAAATGAGCAGGTTGCGATTCATTTTTTTGGATTGAAATTCAGGGTGAGATCGGCGGAGCGTTGCTCGGAGCCGGGGAAAAAGCGGGAATAGATGAGCGTGAAATTGGGTTGAAAAACCGCAGGGAATTCGGTTTCCAGCAGGAGTTTGGCGGAGGTGGGCAGGTTTTCCTTTTCCTGTTGGCGCAATTGTTCGAGGGTCGTCGCGAGCGGCTTTCCCGTGCGCTGTGCCCTGCGTTGTTCCAACTGGAAGAAAAAATTGGCGCGCTCCTCCATCCGGCGCCGGATTTGAGCCTGCTGCACGGCGACAGCTTGGATCAATTGCCGGAATTCTCCGATGATCAGCGTGCAGCGCTGGATGCCGGGTTCGGGCGCGCGGCCGCGCTCGAAATGCGCCCGCGTGATGCGCGGTACCGGCGACGCCGTGAGCAGGGTATCCGGGGCAAATGCGCGCGACATCGGAGGTGCAGTATATCCACCCGGCAGTGGCAAGGCTTTTAAACGGTTGTCCGGCGGCCTGCGGTAGCGGTTGGGTGCGCCGAGGGTTACCTTGCGCACGAAAGGCGCATCGAGGGTGTTGTCCAGTTCGGCAGTCGCCATTTGATCCAACGGCAACCGATCCAGCGGCTCGACGAAAGGCACCGCCAGGTAGTAGTACAGGTCATTGGCATCCAATGCATCGCGAACTTTTGAAAAATAAATCGTGAGTATGTTGAAAGTAACCGGTGCAGAGAAATAAGCGCCGCCGTTCATCTC
The DNA here is from genome assembly GCA_019187225.1 of Saprospiraceae bacterium. Lineage (GTDB taxonomy): Bacteria > Bacteroidota > Bacteroidia > Chitinophagales > Saprospiraceae > M3007. The sequence goes on along the minus strand of JABAQQ010000054.1, from coordinate 13,612 downwards.
GATGGCATCGAGCGGCTCGTCGGTTTCGAAGGTGATATACCCCTGTTGCCATTCCACATCGCCTTTGAGTGTTTGCATCTTCTTGCGCAGGTCATACGTCCCGGCCCGGAAGTATAGTTCGGTGATTTTCAATTCGTCGGGCAAGCGGAGATGGATGGGGAACTTGCCGATGGGTTGGCCGCGAAACAGCCGCCAGCACATGTCGGCCGGCAGGCTGGGCGCGACGCTTTCATTGGGCAATACCAGCACTTCGAGCCGGTACAGATGGCCGGCCTCGAAATAATTGTTGGGCAGGTTGAAGAAAATCTGATGGCCGCTGCGGAGCTCCGCCTGGGTGTATGTTACCCGGCCTTCCGCGCTGCACCAACGGGCTTTCCACTGGAAATTACCATACAAAAAACGGGATAAGATATGCCCAACGCCGCGTGGAAACACCACATATCCGACGCCCGGAATAGACTCATCGCGCCGGAAGCCATACTGACCGTTCATGGGAAAACTGTAGCAGATGCCTTCGGGAGGGAACGGCAGCGTCCAGTCTGCTCCCAGTTGGGGAAGCGTGTCCAACGCTCTGTCGTTGAATTTCGGGTTGAACGTGCGCATTTTGCCCGAGGCTTTATCCGGGCTGGTGGCCTCCAAAGTGGCGGCCAACTGGCACACCACTTCCTCGGCCACCCAGCGTTGGCAATCGCGGGGCGAGGCCGGATGGGGACGAAGCGGCGGCGGTATTTCGCGGTAAAGCAGGGGCCAGCGGCTGAGGTCGCGGCGATTGGGGTGTGTGTTGAGGCGTTTTTGTACGTCCAGCCAGCGAAACAACGCCTTATCGTTCCAATACAGGTCGACGTGCAGGCTTTCCAACCGCATCACTAAGCTGTCGCGATCTGTAATCGTCTGAAAACCAAGCGGTATGTTAGTAAAGACGCTGTGCATGCCTTCCTTTATATAGGTATCCGATGGGCCGAAAATAAACCGGCGATCGAAGCCTTTGGCGGCGACAATTTCTTCCATTTGCGCGCGGATGGCCGCGCATTCTGCCCGGTGCGCAGCAATGCTGTCGGCAACCTCCGCATCCAGCGGCGCGAAAGCCACCGGCACAATGCTTGCCCAATCGGGCGGGGCTTGCGCGAACAGCCCGTCGAACGCCAGCCAAAAAACCAAAAGCAGCTTGTTTCTCATTTGCATCATATTTTACTGCCAAAATACGCGTATATGGCTCTTCGCAATATCTTTTTGCTGGTCTCCATCATTTTATGCCCTATTGCAGGCGTACATGCGCAGGCGGACAACCGCTTGCAGTGGGTTCTGCCGCCGCGGGCCGATCAAATCCCGCTCGGCATCCCCTCTCCCAATACGCTGATGTACCGGCAGGATGGGCAGACGTTTGCATTGATCGCAGGGAATTCGTCGGTGGTATTGCCGTACGACAGTTTGTCGCACAACACCGACGCTTTCTGGCAAATCTGGAAAAACGGCTTGTCAGGAATTTATCATTCGGAAAAAGGCGAGTTGATCCCGCCGGTGTACGAGCATATCGCGCCGGTTGCCCAAACGCCCGGTTGTTGGGCTTTTGTCGTGAAAAAATACGGCATGACCGCTGTGGCGAACGACCGGAACCGCCTGGTTTTGCCCTGGCGGGAAGAAGGTTACGGCAAACTCGCCCTGGTGGGCGATTCGATCCTTGAATACCAGATACGGGAAATATCCTACGTTGGCCGCAGCGGGGGGGCTGTGGCCGACGCCGTCGCCCGAAAGCAAAAACCGCCTGATTTTCAGCGCATTAGCAGCGATCGCTACGTGCTTGCCTATGTAAAAAATGGCCAGGTGCGGCGCGATACGTTCCGGGCTGCCGAATCCTTCGTTCAGGATTTGGCTTTGGTGCGGCGCGATTCGCTGTGGGGGTATCTGCGCCGCGACGGCAGTTGGCTGATCGCACCGCGCTTTCAGGCCGCCCAACCCTTCGATGCGCTCGGCCACGCTGTGGTAAAAGCCAAAGGGCGCTATGGCATTGTTCGCCGCGACGGTTCGTATCTGGTACAACCGGCCTTTCATTTTTTAAAGCCGGTAAGCCTCCTGCATTTCGAATTCAAAGAAGGCGAACGCATTGGGGTGACAGACACATTGGGCAATATCGTACTGGCAGCGGGACAATACACGGAATTCACAGCAACAGGCCCAAAGGCATTCGCCGCGCGCTTGGCCGACAGTCTCCTCTTGTTTCGCAACGACGGTTGGCGCATCCCCATCCATCAGGTGAAAGAATGTTCGGGCGATTCGTTTGGAGACCAGTTCATCGTTAAAAAATCATTTGTCGAGACGGGAGGGCGCCCGTACACCCTGAGCGGAGTAGCTACTTCGGAGGGCATCTGGCTCATTCCGCCGGTGCTGGGCGGATATCTGTGGCAACGTCCGCATTTTTTTATAGCGGGGGTCAATATTCATGAGTGCTGCTCGGTTCCCGGCCTGGACATTGATAAAAACCAGCTGGGCAAGTACCTGATTTTCAACCGAAAAGGTCAGCCGGTGCTGCCGTATGCCGTCGAGGCCACGCCTTTTGTGGAAAACCAACCATACGGCGTTTTCAAACTGAACAATCAATTCGGCCTCTTCACGGATTTGGGCCCTGGCCTCGACCCCGAATATGATGAATTGAGGCTGTTGCCCAATGGCTGGATTTTCGCCCGCCGGGGGATGTCGAGGGGTGTGTTGAAATGGGTGGAGTAATCCCGGAGCAACATCATTTTTTCAACTGCTTCAGCATCACCCACCCGTCGCGTTCTTCTTCTTTGAGCAGGTCGAACTCGAAACGGGTGGGTCCTATGTTGATGAAATCTGCCCGTTCGTAGGCTGCCACCGGCCCGCTTTTCATCACTTGCAGCCAGACGGCTTCGCGACCCGATTGGCGGGCTTTTTCTTCCGTCCATTCCATAAGCGCGCGCCCCGCCCCTTTTCCGAAAAAGGCCGGCATGAGATAGATTTTTTCGAGGCACAGAGCATTTGTGATAACAGTTCCCGGCACTGGCTTCAGCAGTATCAGTTTCAGAAAACCAATGATTTGCCCTTCCCGATCGGTTGCCAACAGGTATTCAATACCGGCATCGGCAAGTTCGGCGGTCAACACATCCGTTCCGAAGCATTTTTCCATATACCAGTCCAGACCGCCCGGTTTCCATACATGCGGGTAATAAGGCTCATAGGTGGCGCGACCCACGTATTGGAGCAAGGGGAGATCGGCGACTGTCAGTTTCCGGATATGGAAATTCATACGCAAGCGTTGTTACAAATAACTCAGCCACCACTTGTCCCGGTTATTGCGCTTGTAGCGGTCGTACCATTTGCACAGGGGGTACATGATAGCGATCACCAATAGCCAGATGCTATAGGTGACGATCAACGGGTAGCCGTATTGCAGCAATTCAGGCTCTGGCTGAGCCATGTTTTGAGCGGAGAGCTGATTGTACCTCCAGGGTAATCCGGCATACAAAACACCCAATACGGAAACAATGTGAACAACGTAAAAATGGAGGATGTAGTAGAAAAACGGCACCCGTCCGATGGTAGCAAAGAAACCCTCCTGGCGTTTGAAGCGGTCTTCCGCCCAGTACAAAAATAGCATTGCAGGACCGAGGGTCATCAAAAGATAGAGCAGGGAGGGTGGATATTTGGTCGTGTTCAAAAAGGATAGTACCGAGAACACGAAATCCTTCTGCGGCGCCCAGTGTCGCGGATCGCCGTATATATTAAAGGTGCGCAGGAACACGAACAATCCGATGGCAACCAGACCCGCTTTCCACAAAAACGCTTTGCGCCGGGCGCTATCGGAGCCTGGGCGATACCAATGCCCGAATGCATAACCCAATGCCATCAATCCAATCCAGGGCAAAACGGGATACACGATAAATACCGCAGAATTGGGCCCGGTTAGCAGAAAATTCGCCTGATGCAGGAAATACCACACGACGGCCGGCAAGCTTGTACCCTGCATTGCTATGCCGTCAAGCAGGTTATGGCAGGCCACTATCAACAGGCCGATGGCAATCAAAGCGTTTTTAGGCAAATAAACAAGTCCCCCCAGGCAAATCATGCTTAAACCGATCGCCCAGATGACCTGAAAGATATGCAGGCTGAAAGAAATGTCGAAACTGATACCCAGATTGATCACCGTCAGTTCCATAAAGATCAGCCAAAGTCCCCGCGTCAGCAGAAACCGCGAAAGTGCCCGCGTACTCCCCCGGCGCACACCGTACAGGAATGCCGATGTGCCGGCCAGGAATACGAATATCGGCGCACAAAAATGGGTGATCCAACGCGTGAAAAACAGCGCGGGATTGGTGGTAGCCAGGTTGGTCGGGTCATTGAAAAAGGTGCCGTAATGCGTGAAATCACGGACGTGATCCAATGCCATAATGACCATTACGATACCCCGGAGCAGGTCGAGGGAAATAACCCGCGAAGTGTTTTCATTGGGTGTGGCTTTGAATGGAGTGGATGCCGCTTGCACAATTGAAGCGACCGACGGATTGTTTTCTTTTGACATGTTGTCGGAATTTTATCGCGCCCTGACGATTAGGCTGTTTTCAATTGCATACTTTTGTATTTCGGCAGATTGATGAGCAATACCCCCCCAAGGATCACCGCCAATGCCATCATTTGCCGCGTTGAGAACGGCTCTCCGGCGAACAAACTACCGAGCAACACGGCCACCACCGGGTTCACATAAGCATAGGTGCCAACTTGCACGACCGGTCGCACGCTCAACAACCACACGTAGGACAGATATCCGATCAACGACCCGAATGTAATGAGATAACCCAGCCCCAGCCATGATTCGGCGCTGACATCAGCGAAAGAGAATTGAACCGGTTCGCCGGTAGCCCAGCCAACCGTCGCACTGAACAGTCCTGCTGCAAACATCTGTATCCCGGCGTTCAACATGGTGGACTGGGTGTTTGGCGTATACTTCAGGTACAGCGAACCAGAGGCCCAGGCAATACAGCCGGCCAGCAGGACAAGCATGGCAAAAACGGTTTTTTCAGAAAAATTACCGGTGTTGGCGCCAAAAAGGGTTAGAATGCCTGCGAAACCAATGATGATGCCGACCAAAATGACTTTTTGGGAAAAATTGTACGCCCACTGCCGGTAATCGAGCAGTACAAACCAGAATGGCATACTGGCCACAATAATTGCCGCCATTCCCGATGTGATGTGCTGTTCTACCCATACCACCGCACCGGTGCCGCCGAAAAGCATCAGCACTCCGGCAAAGGCGTTTTGCAGCGTCGGCCGCAACGAAGGCCGTTCACCGCGCGACAAGCGCCAGGCGAGTAAAATGGCTCCTGCTGTGGCAAACCGGATGCCCGACATCAGGAACGGCGGAATGCTTTTCAGGCCGAAGAGGATAGCGAGGTAGGTGGAACCCCAAATGAGATAAATGGCAGCAAAGGCCGCGATCACCAGTCCCGGATTGGGAAGCGTTTTTGTGTTCATAGCGAAAATGTGTTTATATAGTCGTTAAAATCATCTTTCAAGGTTGCATTTCATCGACACTTTCCATCACGGTAGTCTCGTCACCTCCCGGCGAATGGCGCACGAGGTGCCAGGTGTGGTCGTTCACGCGCGTCCAGGTCATGGGCATCAAACCCGGTTGGACGGGGTCGAAGCGCACATCTTTGTCGCCGATCCAGGTGACGGTCCATTGACGGTTCTGACCGTAGTATAAACGATCCTCCCTCCATACCAAATCACTGGCGCCCATCGAACCATCCCTTTCTATGATCAGGACTTCCATTGCGTTGCCGCCGTGAAACTGAAATGACTGGCGGATAGTGCGCCCTGCTTCCGAACTTTTCCAACTGCCTGCCAGCCAGCGCATTTTTTGTACGGCGTCGGGTGAATAACGGGCAGGAGGCATGATTTCAGAAAGGGTGGATTCTTCGGAGGGAGTATTTTGCGGATTTTGGCAGGCAAACAGAAAAAGTAGCAACAACGCAAAGTAAGAACGGTGCATGGTCAGATTGTTTTTTTGATATAGGAAGGTGGCATTGAGGGCATTTGATTTTCGGGTCAGTTCCCACTGCTTATTTGTCTGCCGCTAATGGCGAAGTAAAATTGCCCCGGCGCTTTTGCCGGGGCTTTGCAACCAAATCAAACTTTCTGTAAAAGTTTTTCTTCCTGCGGGATGGGGCCGATTTTGCGGTATTTCGGATATGCAGGGATTTCGCCCACTCCGGCTCCAAATCTTCAAATGCGTGCAAAGGTTCCCACCAATGCATTTTTATGGCAGCGGGATTGCCCTGCACCAATACTTCCTTCAGATATGTTTTCATGCTCATTTGAAATGCGGCTCTAAGGGGGCAATACAATTGGAAAGTATTTGTGTGGAATGAGTCAGGCGCTACCGCCCGAATCCCTGGGTCGGATAAGCGATGTTAAAAATCTGGTCGAGGTGGTGCTTCAAATGCCGCACATAGTCCTCTGCCACAAAACGGAGCGTAGCCGGCTCATCCCACACATCCAATTCATTTTCAAGAAATTCAGGTTGAATCGTGGAGATAAGACCCGCCAGGTGCAGGTTGTAGTAATACCAGAGCGATATGAGCGAGTGCCAGTCGGACGATTGATATTGCTGCAAACCGACCCAATTGTCTTGTGCGTATCGGTAAGGTTGCAGGTCCGTTGCCCCCATCTGAGCCCGCACGAAACGCTGGTGGTTGTTAGCCGCCGAATCCACGAGGTGGCCGATGATTTCCTTGACCGACCATTTTTCGGGCCGGAGTTTGATGGAGGCTACTTTGTTGCTCATCGCTTCTAAGCGCGGGCGGGCGGTCTCGACGGCCTCGCGCAGGTTTTGCGCTATTTCTCTCATATTGGAAAAGGTGATTATGTCTGATTCGTTCCAGCGCGTTTTGAGCCATGACTGCAGCTGTCCGATCTGGCCGGTGTGGTATAAGTCGTGCTGAATAATGCCTTCTACAAGAAAGCGGAAATCGTATTTGCCATCGAAAGGCCGGGTAAGCAATCCGTCGTTTTCGGCTTCAAGCAGTTCGATGAGTTCGCGTTGGTTATCAGCGAGTTCTGCCAATATTTGAACCCAGCCTTTTGCCTGCAATTCTTTTTGCGACGGCCAATCTTCCGCAGAGTTGAGTTCCACTTTGAAGCCACTGTTCCCTTTCAACCGTTCTGTGAGGACACGCCGCCAGATGAGGATGTGTGCTGTAAGTTGCGCGATCGAGTGAACACCTGGTACAGGAACCGCGAAGGCTTCCTTCTCCCCTATCTTTTCAAGTTTAGAAAGCAACGAATCGCCGTACCAGGGGCGTCCATTGTAAATGTCTTCCAACTGACGAATTAGGCGGGCAAGTTCTGTTTTCATTTTTTAGCTGTATTTTTACCGGCAAAATCAATTTCAGGGGTAAAGTTGCAGGAGTCTTTACCATTAAAGCAAGTTTTAGCAGTAAAAAATTTATGCAGAATCAGATTGATGAAATTTCGCTCGACGGCGGTTGGTTGTGCCTCGATTTTGCCAACACCGTATCCGCCCGCAAACCCGACCGGGGCGAAGAATATTTGCAGACGTGGGATGATTATGTGTCGTGGGTGCGGCGGCTCGCCGTGATTCCGGAATCCGAATTCAACAACTGGCGGACAATGACGCCGGGAGATATGGACGAGGTGCGGGCGCTGCGCGAAGCAATCTTCGAACTGTTCGATTACTATGTGAAAAACGGAAAAATCCACCCCGGGCACCTGGATACGCTCAATGGGTTTTTGCACGAGGTTTACATGTATACCTGCATTAAAATGACCGAAAACGGCTTGCAGAGGGGAATTTTTAAAAAAACCTACGTGGAAAAACCGCTTTGGCTCATCGCGCTTTCGGCGGAATCGCTCCTGCTCAGCGACCGCCTGCCGAGAGTAAAAACCTGCGACAATTGCGGCTGGCTTTTCCTCGATACCTCCAAAAACGGGACCCGGCGCTGGTGTAATATGCATACCTGTGGCAGCCAGATAAAGGCGAAAGCCTGGTATCACCGCAAAAAAGAAGAGGGAAACAGAAAGGAGAATGCTTCGGGAAGTTCGGAGGCGACAATCCACTAATTCTTTTGTTCAATTTTACCCTCTAAAAATAAATCAGCAATCCAGACATGAACGAATCACTCATCCGACATTTCTACGAAAGCTTCCAACGCAGGGACCATCGCAGCATGGGAGCTTGTTATCACCCGGAAGCGACTTTCCGGGATGAAGTTTTTGACCTGAAAAGAGGGAAGGAAATCGCTGCCATGTGGCATATGCTCTGCGATTCCGGCAAAGATCTGCGCATTGAATTTTCAGGCATTCAGGCAGATGAACACTCCGGACGGGCGCATTGGGAAGCGCATTATACCTTCTCCCGCACGGGCCGGTGGGTGCACAACATCATTGTGGCGGGTTTTGAATTCCGCGACGGCAAGATCATCCGGCATGTTGACCGTTTCTCCTTCCCGCGCTGGGCGCGGCAAGCGTTCGGCTTCACGGGCTGGCTGCTGGGCCGGATGCCGTTTTTGAAGCATAAGGTGCGGCAAACAGCGATGAAGGGGTTGTTCCGTTTTATCGAGCAACACCCTGAATATCAGACATAGTGTGTAATGAGGTAGTATCTGAAATTGTCTGGAGAGTTATACTTCATCAAACGACGTCGAACAACCTTCGAACGACCGCTCAAATTCCCCCCAGACACACATATTTCACCTCCAGAAACTCCTCCAACCCATACTTCGAGCCTTCGCGCCCGATACCGCTTTCTTTCATGCCGCCGAACGGCGCGACGGTGGTCGCCACCAGACCGGTATTGACGCCCACCATCCCATAATCCAGCGCTTCGGCTACACGAAACACCCGCCCGATGTCGCGCCCGTAGAAATAAGCCGCGAGGCCGTAGGGCGTGTCGTTGGCCATTGCGATCACTTCCTGTTCGGTGTCGAAGCGCGTCACCGGCGCCACCGGGCCGAAAATTTCCTCGTGCATGATGTCCATTTTGGAATCCACGTCGGCCAATACGGTCGGTTCGTAGAAGGTGCCTTGCATGGCGTGGCCGCCGGTGAGCAGGCGCGCGCCTTTTTGCGCGGCGTCGCCGACGAGGCGTGTGACTTTTTCCAAAGCCTCCCCATTAATGAGCGGGCCGATGTTCACGCCTTGTTCGATGCCGGGGCCGACTTTTTGTTTTTGCACGGCGGCGGTGAATCTTTCCAGAAAGTCTTCGTAGACAGCGCTTTGCACAAAAATCCGGTTGGCGCACACACAAGTCTGACCGGCATTGCGGTATTTGGAGCTGATAGCGCCTTCCACTGCCGCGTCGAGATCGGCGTCGTTGAATACGATGAAGGGCGCGTTGCCGCCGAGTTCGAGCGAGATCTTTTTGACCGTGCCTGCACACTGACGCATCAGGAGTTTGCCGACTTCAGTACTACCGGTGAAGGAAAGTTTGCGCACTACGGGGCTGTCCGTCAACGCTTTGCCGATGGACGGAGCGTCCAGGCCGGTGACGATATTGAGCACACCAGGGGGGAAACCGGCGCGTTGAGCGAGCTCGACCAGGGCAAGTGCGGAGAGCGGCGTTTCTTCGGACGGTTTGAGTACGACGGTGCAGCCCGCCGCCAATGCAGGCGCCACTTTCCGGGTGATCATGGCGTTGGGGAAATTCCACGGCGTGATGGCGGCTACCACGCCGACAGGTTGTTTGGTTACCAGCAAGCGCAAACCTGCCTGGTGCGGCGGGATGATGTCGCCATAGGCACGTTTGCCTTCTTCGGCAAACCATTCGATAAAAGAGGCGCCGTAGCGCACTTCGCCGCGCGATTCGGCCAGCGGCTTTCCCTGTTCGAGGGTCATCAGCAGGGCCAGGTCTTCGGCATGTTCGAGGATGAGATCATACCAGCGGCGTAGCGTATGGGCGCGGGAGGTAGCAGTTTTGGAGCGCCAATCGGGCAGGGCTGCTTCGGCAGCGGCGATGGCGCGTTGGGTTTCTTCCGCGCCGAGATCGGCCACCTGGGCCAGGATTTCGCCGGTAGCGGGGTTCGTGACGGCAAATGTTTTGCCGGAATCGGCGGTGAGCCATTCGCCATTGACGAAGGCTTCGCGGTGAAGCAGGGAGGAATCTTTCAGAAAAGACATAAGAAATTTCGGATTTCGGATTGTGGATTTCGGATTTTTACAATAACCCAACTTTTAATTCATTTCAAACCTGCGCACCTGCGGTGGTTCAGTGTCGAACCCCGGACGGATGAATTTGTTCCAATCGGGGAACAGCCGTTCCATTTCCTTGCGGAGGCGGCTGAGTTGTACCAGCAGGTCGAGTATCTCGTCCGTTTTTTCGGGCCAGTTTTTGCGCAGGATCTCCCACGCGCCGAGGCTTCGTTCGATGGTGAGGATGGCGATCTTGGCGCTGCCGTTGGCGTCGCTTTGGTACGGCGGATCGCCCCAGATCCCGGTGTCGTGCATGGTGTCCATCCCGGAAATGGCGCGCCGGGCCTTTACGCCGATAAAGGCGGCATACTGGCGTATGATGTCGAGCGCGTCGGAAATGCTGTTGAGCGAATCGAAATCAATCGGCATTTCCATTTCGCTCTTTTGCTGTATTTCCACACCTTTTTCTTCAAAGAATGCGGTATTGTTTTTAAAAAAGGCGTCTACTGACTTGAAATAAGCCAGGCCTTTTTCCCATATCTCCTTCTCCAGGGCTTCGATGTCCCGGTTGGGTTCGGGTTCGGGTTGATTGGCAATTTCTTCGGGGTCGAGTCCGGCGTCCCGGATCATCTGATCGAGCATCCGCAGTGCCTCTTTAAAATTGTCGCTGACTTCCGACCAGACTTCTTCGTCGGTCATGGGTTTGTCGCGTTTCCAGCGTTTCATTTCTACGATGCCGACGGCGCAGCGTTCGATGAAAACGCAGCGTTCGCACCATCGGTCGCACCAATTGTGGATGCCGGGGATTGTGTTATCAGTTTTCATAATTGTGAGAGGTGTGAGAGGCGTGAGAGAGGGCTTCAATCGCGCTTTTTCAGTTCCTTTAAAATATTCCGTTCTATCCGATCCAGGACGTCTTCCGATTCATCTTTTATAAATTTTTTCCCGGTCACTTTTTCATACAATTCCACATAGCGGTCGGTGATCTCCTGCACGAAAGCATCGGGCATGTCGGGCATGCGTTGACCTTCCTTGCCCTGGAAGCCGTTGGCCATGAGCCATTCGCGTACGAATTCTTTGCTGAGTTGGCGCTGCTTTTCGCCGCGGGCCTGGCGTTCGGCGTAGCCTTCAGCGTAAAAGTAACGCGAGCTGTCGGGCGTATGGATTTCATCCATCAGCAATATCCGGCCATCTTTTTTCCCGAATTCGTATTTGGTGTCTACGAGGATCAGTCCTTGCGCGGCGGCCATTTCGGCGCCGCGCAGAAAAAGCGCCCGCGTGTATGCCTCCATTTGCTCGTAATCCTGCCGGCTCACCAGGCCGCGTTTGAGGATCTCTTCTTTGGAAATATCTTCGTCATGACCTTCTTCGGCTTTGGTCGTTGGGGTGATGATGGGTTCGGGGAAGGGATCGTTCTCCCGCATGCCTTCCGGGAGTCGGACGCCGCAGAGTTCGCGCAGGCCGGAAGCGTAGGTGCGCGCGGCGTGGCCGGCGAGATAGCCCCGGATCACCATTTCCACCCGCACCGGCTCGCAGCGGTATCCGATGGCCACATTCGGGTCGGGGTTGGAAATCAGCCAGTTGGGGCTTATATCGCGGGTGGCATCGAGGAAATAGGCGGCGATCTGGTTGAGCACGGCGCCTTTGTACGGAATGGGGCGCGGCAGCACATGGTCGAACGCCGAAATGCGGTCGCTGGCGACCATGATCAATAAGTCGCCGACGGTATATACATCGCGGACTTTGCCGCGGTAGAAGGCCGTTTGGCCGGGCAGGTGAAAGTTTGTTTCGCGGATGGCAGTCATGGGGGCGAAGGTAAGGGTTGACTCCTTTTTGAAAGCCGTCAAATCTATTCGGTATCAGGCTAATTTTTCGAGAAGCCATTCGCGGGCTACGATATCCGGCATCGTTTTGATTTCTTCGATGAGCCGGGCGCGTTTGGGGTTTTGGGTTTGTCCACCGTATTTGATGATTTTATCGAGCTTTTTCAAAAAATTGTAATAGCGGATTTTTGTTTCACGGCTTAAGTTTGATCGCCTGACTTTTTGGTCGAGGGCTTTCATACGGGAATCCATTAGTTCGTTCTGGGTTTCGAAGTATATTTTGACCAGAAGAAGATCAGCCAGGATGCTGAATGTAGGATTTTTAAAATGACGGTACACTAATTTTTTCTGCGCTTCTTCAAATTCCTTCAGGTAAAAATAATACTCGGCAAGATTCAGGCTGTGTATTTCAGATGGATACCGGGTACCGCCGATTCGTTCAGGTGGATGGGAGTCGAGAAAATCATTTACCCAAATAAAATGTCCTAATTTAAGAGCGAAAATAACCAGGTTGCGATGGGTAGTGAACGGGATAAGCCCGTCATAATAAAAATATCCTTTATCCAGGTGTTTGCGATATATGTTGAAGGTATTCTGCAGGGAGGAGTCGTCTCCTGAATTAAGATACCTCTGGAACCAAAGAAAACGAATGTATGCTTTTAAATCCTTAAATCTGTCTATGGATATTTGATCCTTTAAATGGTCCAACTGGCTTTCCAATTGTTCCAAAGATTCCCCCACTTCCGATGTCTCCAATAAATTCATAAGCAATCTGTAAATTCGATTTATCGGTACATCCAGCGGTCCCCCTTCAATAGATAATTCCTTTATGCTTTCAATCAAAAGTGGTTTGTTTTTCTCTTCAATTTGGGCAGTCCGTTTTTGATAGGCCAAAGCGCAGGTATACTCGAGTTTCAAAATGCTGTAAAACAAATCCAGATTCCGGTGTACAGCATTCAGATTGACATCGTCTTCAAAAGAGTTATACAACCCCCGAAATAATTGCTCCTCTTCTTCCACACGGTATTGATTAAAAAAATGAATGGCATCGCGCAAGGGCGATTCTTCCTGGATTCTTCGGACTGACTGTATTGTTTGCCAAAAACGCTCTTCAAATGCGAATTTGCGATAAAATCTCGCCAGCGATAAGTGTTCGTAGAGCTCGCCATATTCCTGTTCCATATCCGATTGCGCTAAAAAGCGCCGCACGAGGTGAAAAAGTTTGCTGGTAAGTGCATCGAGCGGGCTTTTAACATTTTCCTCAAATTGCCTGTCAGGAAAAAACTTATCAAAAACAGCCTGTTTGGACAAAGCAGGGTGTTCTTCCCTGGCATCATACCTGACGATATGATCGTACAAGCGGGTGATTTCATTTGACTGAGAGCCGTTGTTAAAATAAGGGGAAATCAGAAACTGCCGCAATCGCTTCTTTTCAACGGCAGGAAGGTATTTCAGTACTTCCAAGAGTTTTCGGTTCAACATTGGAAAAAAGAAAGGTAAAAATTTAGAAAGGGTACACATTTTTCAGGTGAAAACGTCATTGAAGTTCTTTGACAATTCGGAAAAGAAAATAAGAACGCAGGGGCAGTTGTTGCTAATAGCCAGTTGAGCAATTGCAATTGGGGTGA
>JABAQQ010000070.1 GCA_019187225.1 Saprospiraceae bacterium | reverse complement strand
TTAATCAATTCCTGTTCAACTCCAGGAAGAAAATAAGTCTCTTTTCGTTTCTTCATAACTGCGTTTTTTTGATTCGTGAAGATGTGAACTTTTTCAAATCCTTTGACACAGTTATTTGAACACCCTCAGAAACGCATAATCCGCAATCCGCAATCCGCAATCCGCAATCCGCAATCAAAAATCCGCAATCAAAAATCAAACTTATATCCGATCCCTTTCATCGTTTTGATGTAGTCTTCGCCCAGCCGTTCGCGGAGTTTGCGGATGTGCACGTCTATGGTGCGGTTGCCGACGATGACATCGCTGCCCCATATTTTGTCGAAAATCTCTTCGCGGGTGAACACGCGCCCCGGTTTGGAGGCCAGAAGCCAGAGAATCTCGAATTCTTTACGCGGCAGTTCGATCGTTTCCTTGCCTTTGAACACCAGCACTTTTTGCTTGTCTATCACCAGGTCGCTCAATTCGATGGCTTCGCGGTCGTCGTCGGCCATGCGGCTGGCGCGGCGCAGCAGGGCATTGATGCGGCTGATCAGGACGCGGGGTTTGATGGGTTTGGTGATGTAGTCGTCGCCGCCTGTGTCGAGCGCTGTGATCTGGGTAAAGTCTTCGTCGCGGGCGGTGAGAAAGGCGACGGGGGTAAGGGTAAACTCTTTGCGGCTGCGGAGGATCCGGCAGGTTTCCACGCCGTCGAGTTCGGGCATCATGATATCGAGGATGATGAGGTCGGGTTTTTCCCGTTCGGCGACATCGAGGGCTTGCCTGCCGTCGTTGGCCGTTACAACCGCGTAGCCTTCCTTTTTCAGGTTGTACTGCAGGAATTCGAGGATGTCCGGCTCGTCGTCCACGATGAGTATCTTTTTCGCAGGCGCGTTGTCCTTCATGATGTTCTGATTTCGCGCAAAGATAGCGTTAAGCGGGTTGACGCTGTTTGGAGAGCAAGTTTAAGTCTGTGTTAAGTTTGGTTCGCCCGCTTGTGCGGGCTTGTTTGCTTGTGCTGCCGCAAAGCGCACTTTTCCGGATTTGCTATTGTTCCCTGCCGGTAAAAACTTAGGCAGGGGCAGCGCCCCGAAAAATTTGTAGCAGAAAGACCGATATTATTTCGTGGAGGGGCAGCGCCCCGGAATATGTTTCAGGGCGCTGCCCCTCCACAGTGGATTTTGTTTATAAATCACTACAAATCTTTCGGGGCGCCGCCCCTGCCTAAGTTTTTACCCCTGCCGGAAGGACGCGGATGGAATTTTTACCTGGCCAAATCGTTTATTTTCCGCACTGTTTCCCATACGGCGATCCCTGCCGCCACCGCCACGTTCAGCGAATGTTTGGTGCCGAATTGTGGTATTTCGATGGCGCCGTCGCAAAGGGCCAGCGCCTGATCACCGACGCCGTCTACTTCGTTACCCAATACGAGGGCGTACTTTTTACCTGCCTCCGGGGAGAAGTCCTGAAGCCAGATATTCCCCGTCGTTTGTTCGACAGCAAAGACCAGGTAACCTTCCTTTTTAAGCGATCGTACCGCTTCTGTTGTTTCCGGAAAATATTCCCACCCGACCGATTCGGTACTTCCCAGCGCCGTTTTCAATATCTCGCGGTGCGGCGGTTGCGCCGTGATGCCGCAAAGCAGGATTTTCTCCAGCAAAAAGGCGTCGGCGGTGCGAAAAATGGAGCCGACGTTCAGCCCCGAACGCACGTTGTCGAGCACCAGCACGAGCGGAAATTTTTCCAGGTTTTTAAAGTCTTCGATGGAAGGCCGCTGGAGCGCTTCCATGCTGCGTTTTTCTATCGCGTTCATTTATCCCGTGTTTTCAAATTAGTAGGGGACATTGGATTTTTTGACATTGGACGTTGGACATTGGACATTAGACGTTTGACTAACTGATTGGTTGTCATAGTCTAATGTCCAATGTCCAACGTCAAAATATCCAATGTCAAAATATCCAATGTCTCATGTGCGCCTTTTTACCACTTTCATCCGAACAGGGTCCCAAAAGACCACTTTTCCCGTGTCGGCGCTCAGGTTGGCGGCCAGCGATGGCCCCGCAGCCCGCAAACCGAATACGGCGTCTTCCAGTACCGGCTTACCGGTGCGGATGGATTCGAAAAAGTTGACGAAGTGCGAATAGCGGTCGTCGTAGCCTTCTGCCGGTTTGAACACGATGTCGTCGAACTTTTTCCACTCCGCCGCTTTGCCCGCATATTCCTGCTCGTACCATTTTTTAAAGTCTTCCTTTTGCCGGGCAGAAAAACTGGTGAAAGCATCGTAACCGCCGTAGCCGGGTGCTTCCGGCCGTTTGAAATGCGTGACCCGCAGTTCGTTCCAGCCGATGTCTATCATGCCTTCCGTGCCGATGAGGCGGCAGTAGTTGGAGTAGTTGCCCGAACCGTCGGCGAGGTTGACACGGGTGAAGAACTGGAACGACGGGTGTTGCGCCGTTTTGGGGTAATCCATGACCGAAGTGACCAGGTCGTTCACATCGCGGCCGTCGCGCCAGTAATTGAGGTCGCCCAACGCGAAAATCGAGGTGGGGCCGATGGCGCCAGTGATGGTGTGCAAACCCGTGAGCAGGTGTACGAACAGATCGCCGGCCACACCCGTGCCGTACGCTTTGTAGTTGCGCCAGCGGAAAAAGTGCGTCTTGTTGAACGGCACCTTCGGCGCGCGTCCCAGAAAGCGGTCGAAATCCACCGTTTCCGGCGAGGCGTCGGTCGGGATGGAGTAATTCCAGGCGCCGAGCGCGTTGGAGCGGTCGTTGACGGCTTCCACGTAGGTGAGTTCGCCGATGATGCCCTGCTCATATAACTCTTTGGCTTTCAATATGCCGGCGCTGCTGGCGCGCTGGCTGCCTACCTGGAACACCTTGCCCGTCTTTTTCTGCACCCCGATGACGTCGTGCCCCCATTCGATCTTTTGCACCATCGGCTTTTCGCAATACACGTGTTTTCCGGCGTTCATGGCATCTATGGACATACGGTCGTGCCAGTGGTCGGGCGTGCACACGAGCACAGTGTCCACGTCGTTGCGGGCCAGGACTTCGCGGTAATCGCGGGTGGTGAAGATCTTGTTCCCCCATTTTTCGCGCGCGTATTCCAGTCTCCCGGTGTAGAGGTCACAAACGGCCGTCAGTTCGACGCCGGGTATTTTGAGCGCCGCGTCGGCGTCGTAGTGGCCGATGATGCCAGCACCGATGACGGCAATGCGCACCCGTTCATCGGAAGTGATAAAGTCGTTCGTTTGTAGCTTGTGGATGTTCTCGGCGGCGAGCGAGGTCCCGACGGTCAGCGCCGCGGCCGCGCCGCCGATCTGCCGGATGAATTGCCTGCGCGAAGGATGTTTTTTCATGATAAAATTGCGTGAAAAGTACCGGTCACAAAGTTGGCATTATTTCATTTAGGGTGGCCCATCTTTCTGACGATTTGAGAAATGCCGGTAATTAACGCAAGTTGTGACCAGCCCCAGCGGGGCGGAATATTTGTAGAAAACAATTGTCATAGCCATCAGAGCCCCTTCAGGGGCGATAATATTTCGCCCCTGAAGGGGCTGTGTCACTTAAAAACTGGTATGATGCTACAAATATTCCGCCCCGCTGGGGCTGGTCACAATTTGCGTTAACTAATAAAACTTCGCAGCGCAGCCGGGCGCTTTGGCTGTAACCATGAGTCATGCGAATCAGGGCCAAAAATTCGTCGTTGATTTCCAGGTATTTACGTTTGCGAAACTTTGAAAGTTTCGTAAACGTGCCACCTAAGTGATTGAAGTACAATGCGCATGAGTGTTTTGCTCCTGATCCGCATGACTCATGGCGCGGAATATCATTCCGTTATTGCCTTACCTTTGCCACATGGAATTGCACAACACCAAACTAGGCCTCAAACTGCCCACTGATCCGCGTTGGGTGAACCTCGCCGAAATAGACTTGGGTGAGATATTGACAGATCACGCTTATTGCGAACAAAAAGCGGCGACGTCCTGCATTTCGCTCATTCAGGCGTATCCGGACAAGGAAAAATTGGTGGAAGAGCTCGCCCCCATTGTCACCGAGGAGTGGGGGCATTTCCGGATGGTACTGGTTGAACTGAAAAAACGGGGACTGCACCTGGGCCGCCAGCGCAGAGACGAGTACGTGAATCAATTGCTCGCTTTTCAGCGCAAGGGCATTTCCCGCGAGGATGCCTTGCTGGAGCGTTTGCTGACCTGTGCCCTCATAGAAGCCCGGAGTTGCGAGCGCTTTCGCCTGCTTTCCCTGCACATCGCCGACGAATCCCTGCGCGGCTGGTACCACAAGTTCATGGTATCCGAAGCCGGGCACTATCGCATTTTCCTGGACTTAGCCGAAATGTATTCCGGAAAAGAAAAAACGCGCACCCGCTGGCAGGAATACCTCCGGCACGAAGCGGGTATCATGCAGCAACTCGCGCCGCGAGGCGACCGGATGCATTGAGAGTGATTGGGTGTGGGAAGCTGTCTCATAAGTCTGTGTATTTGTTTAATTGTGGATTTGGTTATTGCATTACACCCTCATAATCAAGAGTGTTCTCAAATAAACAAATCACCAAATAAACAAATATCCGACTTGTGAGACACCCTCATTGCCACCCCCTCACCTTATTGATCTTGCCCTCTTCGCCGTACACCTCCTTCGAGCGTTTGTTGTAAGCGGCAGCGGCTTCCTCAGGAGTATCGAACATGCCGAGGTGCACGGATTTGCCATTGACGGATATGACCGCCCGATAACGGTTGTGTTCCTGGTATACGCCGGTGAACCCCGTCTTGCTGCTCGTTTTGCGCTGGCGGCTGGCGATGGAACGGGAGCGCCAGGTGATGTTCTCCAAGCGACAGTCGAGCTTGTCGCCGTTTTTGGTGCCTACCAAACGCCGGTTTCCCTTCTTCTGACCTGCCAAAAACTTCTCCGCAATGAGTTTGTGCAGGTAAATAGTTTCGGTTTTAAAATTGCCGTCGGCTTTTTTCCAGGTTTTTTGAAATACGGCGCAGCCGCTGGAATGTTTGCGCAGGTTATTGATAAAATCAACTTTCGATAAATAGGGGTCAACAGTCAGCGCTTCGTACACATGGTCGTCGAGCAAGACCATGTCGTCCGAATTTTTGAGTTTTACTTTGTAGATCACGGTAGCAGGATATTTTGTCTTTGAAAAAAATGAGATTAAGAGCATTTTGGGAATTTTCTGCCGGAGACAAAAACGAGGGCTTTTTTCGTCAGTTTTCGCGTTTTTGAAGGAGCATAGCCGGGGCTACGTGACTGAAAAAAGGTGAAAAATGGCGGAAAAAGAACCGTTTTTGGCCCGGCGAGAAAATCCCCAACATGTTCTAACCGTCGCAGTTGTGCAACAACCCGAACGGGTGTGGGAATCTTACCGGCTGGTGGTTTGTATGGGGGATCGCAAGGGTAACAGGTGAGAACGCACGCGCCAAAAAGCCCCGGAATCAGACGTAATTTGATTAAGGAGAGGTTGAGGTACTGCTCGCAAAATGATTAATTCAGATATCTTCGCCGCTGCGAAAATAAATATATTTTATAAAAACACCCCAATCTTAATTCAGTTTTTATTGCTTGTGTTAAAATATTAAAGTCTTAACAAAAAATAAACCGCTGCATTTCTTTGGCGCAATCCAACAAACACAAAATGGCAGCATTCCGGAAAATGATGCCGGAAGCTGCCCTGCAAATACCGTTCGGGGATATTGTCCGCACGCTGGAACAACTGTTCGGGGCGGCGCTCTACCCCGCCTTTGATCCGGACGCTTCGCTGCCCGGTCCACTCGATGGGTGCCGCGACACCGCCTTTCTGAAAACGGCCAAAACGGTGGGCATCAACGTCCGGACGATCCGGCATTTCTGGAACATCATTCCGTATACTTTTACCTTGCCGGAGGCGCAGAATGCCATCCATATCCTGCCCATCTGGGAGCCCGGGGTGGTGTCAAGCCTGTACGGCCCGTCGAGTTGGAACGTCAATCCCGAATTTTTCAGCCCGGAACTGGCGGCGCATTTTCCGGAATTGAACACGGTGGAAAAACAATTGAAAGCCGTCGTCAACATCCTGCACCTGATGGGAAAGGCGGTGGGTATGGATGTGGTGCCGCATACCGACCGCTTTTCCGAAATGGCCGTTGCCCATCCGCAGTTTTTTGAGTGGCTCCAGCGCCGCGACGACAAGATCATCGCTCACGAAGCCTCCCTGTTCCGGGATGTGCAGACCCTGGTCTTTCAACACTTGCTGCAAACGGGCAGCGCCGTACCCGGTTCGCCCTTGCCGCATTCGGCGGACGATCTTTTTGAAAAAATACCCGAATCCGGGCGCTTGCGGCTGTTGTTCGGCGAAAAATACGACTATTGGGGGCGATTGTTCCGCCGCAAAGCCATTGTCCGGCTGTTATACGACCACGGTTATGAAACCGTGCCCGCCACCATGGGGCCGCCGTATCGCGGCATCGAAGTGGACCCCCGCCCGGAAGCGAAAGTGGTGGACGCAGAAGGGCTCGTTTGGCGCGATTACCGCATTACCCGGCCACAAAAGTTTTCGCGCGTATTCGGCCCGCTCGCCCGCTACAAACTCTACGAAAGCAAAAACGGCAACCGGGACTGGGAACTCGATTTCGACCGGCCCAACACGGCAGCCTGGGCGTACGTGTGCGAACATTACCGGCAGATACAGGCCGAATTCGGGTTCGACTTCATGCGCGGCGACATGTCGCACGTACAGATGCGTCCCGGCGGCGTCCCTGCTGAGCGCGATGCGTATTACGACCTCTTAGGCGCCGTCAAACAAACCGTGCTGCGCGAAAAACCCTGGTTCGGATATTTTGCGGAAAGTTTCCTCGCGCCGCCCGGAGAAATGGCCTACGGCGACGAGTGCGATCACTTAGAGGCGGCATTCGCCGATTCGACGCTGGGCGACCTGCAATCGGAAACCGTCGGTACGGACAAGTTTATGCGGGATTTCTCCCAATACCGCAAGTGGCTGGAGACGCGGAAGTTCGCGCCGAACTTCACCATTTTTACTGCCGACAAAGACGATCCCCGCTTCGATGCTTTTTACCTGAAAGGCAACGAGATACGCTATTTCATCGCGCTTTTCCTGACCGATATGCCTTCGTACATGGGGCTCGGCTTCGAGTGCCGCGACCCGCATCCCCAACCTGCCGCCAACGAATGCTACTCCAAATACTACGTTTTTCAAATGCCCAACGACCCCAAAACGACCTCGGGGGCCTATCGCTGGGGACAAAACGAAATCCTGTACGCCAAACTGGCCCGCCAAAAAATACTCTCCGACGCCATTTCAGCGGAGGTTCGCGACGCGAAAGCGGAGTGGCTCGTGCCGCCCGACCCAGGCGGCCATCATAAAGTGATCGCCTGGACGCAGGCGTCCGGACCGGCGTATCTGTTCGTTGCCAACCTGGACACCACCCATGGTCACACCGTAAAAATGGCCGTCCCGGAAGACCTGCGCTGGCAACTTCTTTTTTCAACGGAAAGAGAACAAACAGAAGATATCCTCCTTCCGTCCGGCGGAGTTGCGACGGAAAAATTATTACCCGGAGAGGGACTCGTGTTCCGCCGGATTTGAAATATAATTTTATCAAACTGTTAAAATTTGTCCAACTGCCGAAACAAATTCGGGCATATCGCGCTTTAAAGGCTAATTTTGCGCAGAAATTTTTCGGTGGCATGCGGTTTGCAACAATAAGCCCGACGGCTTTCCGTTTTTTTCTCGCTTTTCAAGAACAACATCGTCACTATCAAAATCACACTTTTGCACAATGAAAAACTGGAAGAAGTATCTCGCCTTCGCATTCATGGCCTCCTTGTTCCTGCTCGAAGCCTGCCACCGCGGTTATGGCTGCCCCGGCACCGACCTCTGAAACAAGAAATAATCGAGCATACCAGAACCGATTTACAGAGGCTGTCCTATAAGTCTGTTTATTTGTTTAAATGTGGATTTGGTTATTGCGTTACACCCTCTTGACCGGGGTTGTTTTCAAATAAACAAATCACCCTCTAAGCAAATCACCGTCTTATGAGACAGCCTCTTTTTATTTTCGCCGCGTGAAAAACCTGCGTCTTGCCTGGCGGCTTTTATTCTTCGTATTATTCACCACAGCCATCGTCGCCGAGATATGGCTGCGCCAAAAAACAAGGGGGGGCGGTGTGCGCGCTTCCATGCGGGTGCGCCGTCGCTGGGCGCGCACTTTGCTCGAAAGGGTAGGGGTGTGCGCCGAAAATGAAGGCCACCCGCCCGCAATCCCCTGCCTGATCGTCGCCAACCACCGCTCCTACCTCGACCCGATCCTGATGCTCCGCGATGTGGACGCTTACCCCGTCGCCAAGGCCGAACTCGCCGACTGGCCCGTGATCGGAAAAGGCGCCAAAATGGCCGGCATTCTGTACCTGCGCCGCGAACATTCGGGCAGCCGCGCCAATGCCCTGCGTCTGATGGAGGATAAGGTCCGCGCTGGCTTCTCCGTCATCATTTTTCCGGAAGGCACCACTTCGGGGCTGGCGGGCACTTTGCCCTTCAAAAAAGGCGTGTTCCAGTTGGCCGCCCGCTCCGGCATACCCGTCGTGCCGGTGGCGCTGGTGTTTGAAGACAAAGAAGATTTCTGGATCGGCAAAGAGACCTTTTTGCACCACGCAGGCCGGCGCTTCCGGGAAAAGAACATCCGGGTAAAAGTGTGCTACGGCCCCCCTCTGCACAGCATCCATGCGGAAGAACTGCTCGCCGAAGCGAAAAACTGGATTGAAACGCGACTTTTGCAGCCATGAAAACGCTTCGCGCCATTTACCGGCTCCTGTATTTCGCCGTTTATACCATCCTGAAGAGCAGCCAGATCGTGTTCGCCAACCTGCTCTTCGGAAAGGGTATGCACCGCACGCTGCGCATCCGGCGGGCCTGGGCGCGTCGCCTCCTGCCCCACCTCGGCATACGGATGCACGTGCAAGGCACACCGCCTGATTTTCCCTGCATTCTCGCGGCCAACCACCGCTCCTACCTCGATCCGGCGGTGCTGGCCCACGACATCCTGGGGTACGGCGTGGCCAAAGCCGAAGTGGCCAACTGGCCCGTCATCGGCTGGGGCGCACGGGTGGCCGGCGTCATTTTTCTCCATCGGGAAAGCCATGCCAGCCGGAAAATAGCGCTGAGCGGTATCGCCGAAAAAATACGCGAAGGTTTTCCGGTCATCGTGTTCGTGGAAGGCACGACGCACACGCATCCCGCGACGATCGGCTTCAAGCCCGGCAGTTTCAAACTCGCCGCTCAGGAAGGTTTCGCGGTCGTGCCCGCCGCCATCGAATGCGGGTCGCCGGAGGATTACTGGGTCGGCAGCGACACGTTTCTGCCGCACCTGCTGCGGCGCCTCGCAGTGAAAGAAAAACACATTTTTGTCCGCTACGGCCCCGCGCTGCGCGGCGACGACTGGGAAGACCTGATGGCGCGTACCAAATCCTGGATTGACGCGGAACTGCGCGACATCCGAAAAGGGTTGTGAGTTTGCTTTTGAAAAAGGAATAAAATGTTACCTTTGCACCCGGCTTGAGCGGAGGGGCTTTTTTCTCGCGTCTCTCACGCCGCTCACACTTCCGGCCCCATAGTTCAACGGATAGAATGGAAGTTTCCGGAACTTCAGGTAGAGGTTCGATTCCTCTTGGGGCTACTGGATAGAAAATTAAATCCTTGTAAGTGAATAACTTACGAGGATTTTTGTTTTAAACGGGGTCGTTGAGGGGTAAAATGAGGGGTAATTACTGAAGTGCGGACACATGCATTTTAGTGTCCGCATAATTTCTCTTGCTCCTCCCGGACAATCTGTTTCAGCTCCTCCTCGGAAGGAAGATTCAACAAATATTTACTTACAAAAATCTGCTGGGCCAGGCCGCCTGTTGCGTAGTGTACCAGGGCTTGATTTTTCTCTGCGCATAAAATGACTCCCACCGGCAGATTGTCTCCATTCATCATTTCATTTTCCCGGTAATAATTCAGGTATAAGTTCATTTGTCCGGCGTCGGAATGGTCGAACTGACCGATTTTGAGGTCGAACAAGACATGGCATTTAAGTATGCGGTGGTAGAAAACCAGGTCGATCCGGTAATGCCGGTTATCGAAGGAGATGCGTCGTTGCCGGGCTTCAAAGCAGAAACCGCGACCCGCCTCAAGGAGAAATTTTTGCAGATGGCCGATGATGGCCTGCTCCAAATCATTTTCAGTATACTCGGGCTTCTCTTCAAGCCCCAGAAATTCCAACACGTATGGATTGCGGATGATGTCTTGTGGTTTCAAGCCGGCGCCGGCTCTGTGCTTTTCCAACACAGCCTGCTTTTCTTTACTTAGCCCGGTGCGTTCGAACAGCATACTGTCCATCGCCCGGCGGAGTTCGCGGACAGACCAATTATTTACGATGGTTTCTGTTTCATAAAAGCCACGTTTGAGGGAGGTGTCGCATTTCAACAGTTCGAGAAAGTGGGAGAAGGTGAGGCGGCTCAACAATAATTCTGAATCGGATTGTGGCATATCCTGAAATTTGACCGACACTGTCGATTGAATTGTGTTTGCCACCATAAATAATTGATTGTCTGCGGATTGGAATTTAGCCGACACTGTCGGCCAAATCTGCGGGTACGTTTCATAGAAACCTCGATATTTTCTTAACGTGCTTTCGGCCATCCCCTTCAATCCTATTGTTCTTAGTCGTTTCGATGCCTCAGTCAGTGCCCTCTCGCCATATTGGGCCCTGTCGGCGCCATTTTGTTCATACTCACGGATGTACATTCCTATCGTCCAGTTGCGCAGCGTAAGCGCTGTGTCAATTTGACGGGCAACCTGTTTTGAAAACCATAGGTGAACATCGTTTATTTGCCTGACAAGTTCTGAAATGTCCATAATACAAAGGTGGGTTATCTCACATGTGCATCTTTCAGGGCTTAGGCTTCCGGGGCAAATGCGATACCGGCTTTATATCCGGGCGGTCGGCATGGAGGGCGTGGGTTTAGGTTGTTGTTGTTTGGTCCGGCATTTTACCAGTATCTCCTATTTTCTACTTTTTTAGAATGGCATACGATCTTGATGAGGTGCCTCTGATTTCCAAAAAATAAACAGAGGTCGGTAAATGCGTTATATCGATGGTCGTTGAGTTACTTTCAATTCGGCCTGAGATCGTTGACTTTCCTAATTGATTTCTCAGAATATAGTGAAAGCCAAGTATTTTGTCAGTTGAATTGATAGTCAGCGAGCCAGAGGTCGGGTAAACGCCGTGGTGAAAGGTCTGGAATTCGGGGCCGTCGTGGTTGACGACCCAGTCGAGGAAAAGGGCGGCAAGGATCGCCACAAGCACCGTACCGCCGAACTGAATGGCCGGGTTTGACTTTTTGGCGTCTTCCACGGTGATGCCGGCAGATTGCATCCAGGCATTCGCAAATGTTTTGGGGTTTTACCAAATAAATCCGACCACAAGCGTCGAAATCGCCGCTAAAATGACGGCAAACCAGTTTGTTTCCATAAGAAAAACTTGTTTTAGTGAGCCGTGAAGGTAGGATTGTTTTTTAAAACAAAAAATTTTTTATAAATTATTTGTTTTAAAATGCCATTCTGGTTGGTGACAACACCAATCAGGGCGGAACAAGTATTCCAGGGCATGACATCAGAATTTGTGATAACCGGTATCGAACGATGGCTAAAAAGCAGGTACAGGCATTTCTTATTCACCGTGTCATGCTGATCACAGGTCACGGTAATGTTGATCCGATCTGGGAATGCCTGAAATTCAGGGCTGCGTTTTTAGCCCCTGATTCGCATGAATAATATGGATAAAACTGACATCAATCAGTCAGATATATGATTTTTATCATTTGAAATTTAAAAATATAATAAACAAATTTGTGCAATTTACAATGGAATATTTCTCCATTTTTTATGTTATCAAATTTTTTTTCATCTTAAAACTGCAAACTATGGCTATTTCAATTTACCAGGATAAAATTGAATCCAGGCATTGGCTCGTATTCAGAACCAATGAAAAAGTAGGAAAGCAGGATGTGTTTTTTGTTTCTTTGTCTGGAATTGCCGTCTTTGATTTTAAAGGGAATTCTGCCAATTGGCTTCGTGAAGAGCTGGAAATCCATGCCCCAATACCAGTTAATAATATTCCTGTAACAGTCCCACCTCCAGCGCCTGAACCCGGTTATTATTTTGTGCCCTCTTTTAAAAGCAGGAATTGGGTTGTATTCACTTCCCTGAATTCAATATTCAATGAAAGCCACGCCGTGAATAGCGGCCATGCTGTCGATACGTTTCAGTTGACAAACCCGCAGTCCCTGACTGATAATGCGGTAATTAAATCAATTGTCGCTGTGCGCGATACGGATGCGCATCTCTTTAGGGTGGGTTATAAGGCGGAGTTGCTTGTGTACTTTGATAAATACATTAAAAGGGCAACAGTAAAGTGAGAAAAATTCCGCCCTGCCTGGTTTTGTCACCAGGCAGGGCGGAAAGTTCATTAAAACGGAAACCATGAAAAAGCATATCAACTGGCCGCGTATTCTTTTCATCACCGGAGTTGTTTGCCTGATCGTCGGCGCGATCGATCCGCTGGAAGGGTCGGTTGTGATTGCCTTCGGCAGTGTACTGCTGGCAGGGATAACAAGATGGACGCATGACCGGCACCGCAACCTATTTTTGGCATCGGCCATCATGGTACTGGTGGGTGTGGCTTTTTTGTTCTATCTTTCCTCCCTCGGCGGTTTCGGCGGCGATTCGGGGCTTTCATGGTGGTGGGGCCTTCTGATTCTGCCATATCCTGTGGCCTGGCTGGTAACTATTATTACCTTGATCTTCAGGGCAGTGAAAAAGCCGAAATAGCCGGTTGATGGTTTCATTTCAGGAACCCGCCCCATGACAAAGATCAAAGTATCCCCTGACACACATCATACATTCTTCACTTGATGGCCCTCACCTTTATCAAGTTATCGGACAAAAGAAGGCGGACAAGATCACTGACCCGATTTTTTTTGTAACATTCTGAAAATGAATCATGTGGGCGGAAAAAATTTCCGTCCTGCCTAACCATCCAGGGCTGTCATGGAAAAATTAGACCTGAACTACATCCGGGATTTTATCATCAACGGCAAGGTGCGGGAAGCATTGGAAGAGTTGCTGGGCATTCTGCAAAGCGGCAGAAAACTGCACAGCCAACTCCACGACGATGTGATCCTGCTTCGCACCCAACTCAACGAGGTCGAACGCAGGGAAAACCTCAATTTGATATCCCACGAAGATGCCAGTCGCGAGCGGGCTCAACTCCAGAAAGGCATTCTCGATGTGATCAACAGCCTCGAAGAACCGGGTCGCGCTCCGGCCGTCTTCCCTGCGCCGGCGTCGGCTGCAACGCGCAAAATGATGTATTGGATCATTCCGACCGCCCTCGGCGTGTTGCTGCTGATCCTGGGCCTTGTTTTCCGTGAAAAACTCTTCGGGCCGAAAGACGCTGCTCCGGTCCGGCAGGAAGAAACGGTCGTCCAGGAAGACAAAATTCCGGAGGGTGAACCTGCGGTGGAGCAGCCCGAACCTGCGGGCGGGAAAGAACAGGAGCCTACGGGTGGCGGCCAGACGACCACTCCCACTCAGACCGGAGGCGGCGGAAAAAAGCCGGCCAATCTCGTCATCTCCGACTGGCAATTTCAACCGGACCCTCCTGTCCAGAAAGAGCGCACTCAAATTTCATTTGTCGTTCAAAACAAGGGAGAAACGCCGGCTGAGAATTTCCAGGTGGAATGGTGGGCCGGAGTCAACTTCCCGGCGGCGGAGAAGATATGGACCCTTTCGCTGGGCGCCGGGAAACAACAGCGCCTTACCTATACCTATCAGGGATACGACAGTTGGTATGGCCGGCTCGAAACCAGGATCGTCGTTGACCCGGAACGGGCTATCCGCGACGCCGACCGCTCCGATAATGTGCTGGTGCGGACGATCAGCGTCCGGAAAAAAGGAGACGAACCGCCGCCGCAGGTAAAAAAAGCGAACCTCGCCATCACCCAAATAGATTTTGTCCCATACCCTCCGAAACAAGGCGAAGCCGCACAAGTGCAGGTGAGCGTAGTGAACAAGGGAAATGAAGTCGCCCGGAATGCGACGGTGCAATGGTGGGCCGGGGTCAATTTTCCGGGAGTGGAAAAAACCTGGACCGGCATCAACCTCAATCCGGGCGCCGGGACGCGATTGACCTACACGTATCCGGGCTATAAGAGTTGGTACGGAAATCTCCAGACCAAAGCCGTGGCGGACCCGGACAGGCGGATCGAGGATGCAGACCGCGGCGACAATGAACTGATCCGGACCATCAGCGTCAGCAAAAGCGCATCCGGCGCCGGCGGCAATGCCGATCTTTCCTTTGTCGGCTGGCGTTTCGTGCCCGAAACTCCCGTGCAAGGCCAGCAGACGCGCGTAGAATGCACCATCGAAAACAAAGGGAATGCCATCGCCTCCAACTTTAACGTCCAGTGGTGGGCGGGCGTCAATTACCCGAAGGCCGAAAAAATCTGGACGGGCATCACGCTGAGGCCCGGGGAAAAGAAGGCTTTAACCTATACCTACGGCGGCTATCCGAGCTGGTACGGCAGCCTGCAGACCAAGATCATCCTCGACCCGGAAAAGCGGGTGAACGATAAAGGACCGGTCGAACAATGAATGGGTGCGGACGATTGCGGTGAAGAAAGGAGGGTAAAGAAAGTGACCTAGAAATTTTGCGAATAAAATACCGTTTTCCAGGAATTTCATTCTGACGGCGAAGTTTGGGAGGGTGAGAATCCGAAGGTTTTTATACGCTTGGATCGGTAGTCAGTATTAATATTGACTCATCTTTTTTTCAAGTGCGGAGATGCGGTCTGATAATTCATTTACTTTCTGACTTATATCTTTTTTACTTTCTTCAGATTCTTTGTCTCCCTTGGGTTGCGTTTTGCCGTCACCCGGATGGATTTTTTTGCTTTCCGGAAAGCCCCTTCTGTCCCAAAATGGTTCTTTGGCCCTTTCAGGAGGGACAACAGAAAAGTAAAAGGAAGAACCTTCTAAATGAAGAAAGGTTGACGCAGATCTTCCAAAAATATCTGAAGCCCGGATATTGAAGTCGAAACGGAAATCATTTGGTTCACTTCCCCCAAATGCGGTAGTATCAACATTGACCTCCAGGGTGATCCGTTCTGTCTTTTCTCCCTCCGTTTCTTGCACTGACCGGTTAAGATTTACATAATCTTCTCCATCGCCATAGCCACTGTACCTCATTTCAAGAGCGACATTCAGCAGTGCATCGGGATCTGCCGGGTAACTCAACAGACGCGTCCATAAAAGTTCGAAGTGGCCGGCGTAACGATCGGCGCCGTGAGGTTTCATCAAGACACCATCCATTGTTCTTGGCCTTTCTATAAATGGCGATCCTGTGCCTTCCCATGTTCCCTGGATTATTATATTTGGCGCAATGGGTTTCCGGTACTCAATAAATCGCACAACCGGTGTCCCGCTATCCAGGATATGAATACGCAATTTGCCCAAATTATCAAAGGTTTCATACGCATAAACGGCTTCCCTTCCACCTGCGGGGACCGGCAGTGTTGCCGAGGAGGAACTCATCCTTAATTCAGCGATAGCATACAATCCTGTTTCCTCAAAAGTACTGTCAATGCGTTGGATGCGAAGAGGCCCCCGCAATGTACTTCTTCCAAAATCAAATTGAAGACCCGTTATCCCTATTCCTATTTGTATGCCGGCGCGGGCAATATTTCCGGCATCCGCCTGACCGCTCAGGATCAGTCCGTTGGGCAGCACCTCGAACTCTTCCAGGAATAAATGGATGCCAGGCAAGTTCAATTCCGTTAAATCTGATACGAAATTACCCAGCATACTTACTCCCATGCTGTTCAACTCTCTTTCAATCCATTTGTCTATATCAAAAATTGAATCAAAAAAAGTCGAAATTTCGTAAATGAAAAAGGAGCCATCAACAATCTCATGATCAATATCCATATTCAGGGAAAAACGACCGGTAACAGGGTCAATATATGGTCGGTAATTCAATTCGATGCTTACTGCCAGCCAAGGAGCAAGTATCTCTGTATCTGAATTGATCCGGGTTTCCGCTTCTATCCGGATAGTCCCCTCCAGTAAACTTACATGGATATCTGAAAACGGAATCCTGATACTTACACCTTTTAGATTTCTATGTAGGGCTATGCCTTCTATATTTATGAGTTCGGATGGGCTTGCATTGATTATTACGTTGAGCATTCCGGATGGATCTGATTCGAAGTTTATTGTTTCTCCGGTTGCTAAATTTGTGGCCCTTCCTTCGAACACAATATCTCTAAATGGTTGTCCGCTCAAGATCACTTTCCCATCCTCAGATATTGAAATTCTGATACCTCTTGGAGGGGCCTCTTCACTTTCTGCGTAGGTAGTAAAGTTTAAATAAACGTGTCGAGATAACAATTCTTCAAATAAAGCCCTGGATATGGCCACTGAAAAAGATTTGTCCGGGCGGAGGATATTTGTTATGTCATCATTGTCTCCATGGGTCTCGTACCTGAGTTGATCGTATAAAGCAAAATTGATACTTTCTCCCTGATCAGCGGTGACCGTGTTTAGGATTTTGAGATCAATGCCGTCCGACAGAAAGGCTTTTCCCTCTATATCTATTTCCGTTCCGAGGTTGGCAATAAAAACAGACAATTCAGAATCTTCGCTGGTTAGTTGATTGAACAACATTTCTTTGATCAGACTTGCATAAATTCCGGGAACGCCCGGTCTGCAATGAAATCCTTCATTTACTCTGTCCGGATCACATTCAACACGAATATTTTCCCGTCCCATATCACTAAAGTCAGGCATTATTTGTTGCAATGTTTTATTCCAGGTCAATGAAAACTCTATGGAAATATCTGCTACCGTTTGTGAGAGAGTGCAACTTGGCGGCGGCGGCGTGGTGAAATTAAAACAGATCATAGTGCCATCCAAGTGCAATACCGCGTTCTTTCGGGTGTCTTCCGGATCGAGTGTTATTTTTGGAGAGCGGATCAATGCATGCACAAATCCATCGATTGGAATCGAACCGGATGGGACAACAACCGGCCAGGAAAAAGTTTCCCGCAAATCCATCCGGCTGTGCCGGCCTTCAAGAAGACGATTGATAATCAATGGATCAAAACATGCAATGGCGTTGTATCCAAATGTTAATGATCTTGGCATTATGTTCGTTTTTAAGTGAGGGAAAATAATGTACCTGCTTCCGTTTTTCTATTGATCCGCACTTTTGACAAGTCGTATTTTTTTTATCCCGGGCAAGGTTAATTTACCATCCCTTACCTTTTCATACAAAATTCTTCCCATTTTCTGATTGGGCGATAAGCATCTCCTCAGATGCCTCGACGCAGCTTGGCTTACTGGAATTTTCTTTTCCAAAAAGGCCCGGAGCGGGTCAATCAGAAGAAGCGAAAGCACACGCATATCTTTCGGGCTTACCTTGTAATAATTTTTGGTAATGAGTTGAATTTCAGTGGTAACGTTCGATTTTTTTTCCGCAAATGCCATGTGAAAACATTTTATAATATCTTTGAAAAGATTGAATGGAAAAGAGCTCAATTTATTTTAATAATTATCGTTTTATACATGATATAAATCAATGATAGACATCATCTTGCTCATTCGGAACGATGATCAATATCACAAAAGGACCGGTTTTCTCCTTTCTAAATTTCCAAAAAAACAAAGCAGAACGATGTTCTAAAAACACCCCTTCCTCCATCCCGCCACCGCCGCCGCCACAACGATGGCAACCCCTGCCGCCAGCACAACCAAGAGTTGCGGCGCAGACACTCCGAACACTGCGAGCAGTGCCAGCACCAGTGTGCCGGCGCCCGCACCGAACAGCACTGCCCGAAGCAATTGGCAGGTCGAAGGCCGGCACGATCTGCGCCACCAATACACAGCCAGGATCAACAGGACGACCACCAGACCCGCCACACCTGCCGCTGTACCGCCAGCCGGCACGCCGGCAACGATCAGTGCCAGAGCCAGCAGCGCCGTCGAGGCGATCATCAGAGCGAGGCATTTTCTATAAGCAGCCTGCCATTGGCCGGTGGGCGATGCCGTCACTTTGTCCGAATGGCCCCCCAGCGCGTCCACCCGGCCGGCCACATGTCCCACATATTTGTTAAAAACCGGCGCCCAGCGGTTGGCGGCAGGGATGGCGGCTGCTATCCAGCGGAGATTCGACAGCAAGCGCTCCTGATCCGGCAAGATGTCAGCCTTGTCGAGTACCGGTATGGTGAGTTGAAAGGAGCCCACGATGTGGCGCCATGGAAATGTGTGCGCAGGTGTTTGTGCGCGTTTCGGGGCCTCGTACTGCTGTCGCATGCCCGATACCTGCCGAACCACGACGGTAAAGACCTGGCCTTTGCTGATACCGGCGGGGAGGTCTATCGTCAGCATGCCCGGCAAATTTCTGTCCGTGAACGGAAGGGGAACATAGGTCATGCCGCCTGTATTGAATTTCAGGATATGGCTGTTGATGCGGATCAGCCGGTGCGACCGGTATTTTTGTGTCGCCAGCAACAGCACCTCGTTCATATCTATATCCGGCAAATACAGCGTGGCGACGCTCCCCGCAGGAACATTACCCCAATCTATCATCAGTTCATCGTGCTCTTTCACAACGGCCGACGGCTGGATCTCGAAGGTCTGCGGAATGCGGCGGGAATAAACGACGCCGGGATTGGCCGACTGAACGATCGCGAGGTTGCGCTGCGCTAATTTGTCCGACACCGACGGCGTGGCGCCGTTCTGGATCGGTGCGGGAGTAAAGGCGATCTCCGATACTAAGCATTGGTGTGCGTTGCGGATCAGGTCCTGGATGCTCCTTCGCCCCGACGGAAATGGCCCGTCCGCCGGTGAGGGATTGATCGGAAATTGCGCCTCAGTTTGGTTGAAGTCCAGCCAGCAACCGAAATAACGCACCACTTCGGCGCCGCTGTGGTTCGGGGGCATCGTTTGCACGTTGGGCGGATCGGTCTGCGTCGTCATGCTGGCCGCAGCCGTATTGATGCGCGGCGCGGCAAAACACGGAATAGCGGCCGTCTCGTTGTTTTTGATACCCAACAATGGAACGATCCGCGTACCCGATTCAAACCGGCGGTAACCGGTACTCTGATTGTAGTCGAGCGAAGTGGTGGCCACCGGGAAAAGCCGGAAGAATACGCGTACATCCGTGGCCTGTGTGGACAACGCGCGATAACGCACCTTGGCCACGGCGAAATTGTAAACGGGCGTGCCGTTCACCGTTTTGGAAAGTTCGAGGCGCGAAGTCTGCTGGTCGGTCGAAATATCGTTGTCGAACGTCTGCCCGCCCGTGCTGCCGCTGTTGAGGTGCGCGATGACCTGGGTGATGAAGGCCGAAGGATCGGAACCCATGCTGACATTGAACTTCGATTGCCCGGTCCTGATCTGGAAAACGCGCAGGTCAGTGCTCAGCCACGACCGCTCGCCGTCAATCTCATAAGGATTCGGTTGTGTGCGCAGGTACAGGTAACCGACGCCGGTGACGGTGGACATCGTTGCCTGCACCGTGACTCCGATCTCTTCAGCTGTAAAGCCGTTGGCATGGGTAAAATCAATGTTATAGACCCAGGTTATGCGCTGCCGGCGATTCAGATACGTCGGAAAATCGAATTCCACCCGCTGGGCGTTGATCGCCATTCCCGGTATATTCGGCGAGATGTTCAGCGTCGGCACACTTTCCAGTGTGTCGGAGTGAAATCCCAGTTCACTGGGACTGAACCCGTCTATGACGACATAAAATGCCGCTTCGATGCGCGCAGGGCTCCCGATGTGCAGCATCGCCTCGACTTCATCCCTGGAAAAAGTGTTTCGATCCGTGATGAAATGACAGGATTTCAGGATGGGACATTGATAGGGCGGCGGGCCGAACGTTGCACAATCCTGCTTCAGGAAACCGCATTTTTGCTCGAGGTAATAATTCGTATCGGAGAAATCGGGGTCTGTAGAGCCGGATGGTCCGAACTTTTCCCACGTCGAATATTCAAGTCTGGCACTCGCATCGCCCTGCAACCCTTTCCATGCAGCTTCCGTGACCGGGCCACTACACAACGAAGGATCAATGACATATTTTTCCGTAGAACCGCCGGCCGTGGTTACCAAAAGCGTTGGGGCCACATGGTACCGCCAACCGACCCCGCACTCATGTACATTTGCCGTAGCAACATGCAAACCTCCAAAAATCCAGATCTTCTCAGGTTGTTCTCCTTCCGCCATCATCAACCTGCACATCTCGTGCGCCCGCGCATAACATCCGTCATCTGCATGTTTGAATGGAATACAGTGGGGATAAGCCTGGCAATCCGCATAACAGGCATCGCACGATTTCGAATTCATCAAATTGAACAGATCGGTAGCCCTCGACAATGAAATGCCTCCCGCAGGTGGAGGAGGCGGCGGCGGCGGGGCCGGGGCCCGGGGCGCCACTCCCTCTTCTGTCAACGATACCTGCACGTGGATAATCTCAAAGTCGTGCCGCGTCGCAGTGACCAATACGGTTGTCCCGGTGTCGAGGGCCGACCGGAGCGCATCCAGCATCGTCTGAAAATCGGGGTGGTTTTTATTGAGGTAGTGCCATGCTTCCGATAAGGAGAGTGCCACCCTGAAATCGCCGTTGTCCTGCGGCTCAATGGACACGACTTTTGTAAGTTCGGGGATCAAAAGCAGGGTAATGACGCTTGTTTCGGAGTCTATCTCCGCGTACACGGGCTTGTTGTACCGCTGTTGCAAGTCAAGTAGCCCGGCCCATGCCACAGCCAGCGGATCCTTCATGTTAAGGAACCCCTTTTCGCCTGCCCGGAACCGGACTGTCACCTTATCGGGTAATGCATCCGTTGCCTTGGTGATCCAACCTTCCCGCCCTGGGGTAAAACTTTGGACAGTGTCGATTACTTTCTTTTGGCCATTCATGATTTTCCGTTTTGGTAAAGAATGGCCACAAAATACAATATGTCCTTATGCCGCAACTATGATAATAATCACGCGAAAAGAGAATTTATATCATTTTTTTATAAATTGTAAACTGATCTACAAGGGCGATCTACGTTTGCCATCGCAGATAACAACGTCAAATATCCGCGAAAATCCGCCCCATCCGCGTCGTCTGCGTTGCCATTGTTGCTACGAGGGCGGCAAACGTAGATCGCCCTTGTAGATCGGACGGGTGTTTACAACATGACAACGTAGAGGGCCGACGTAGAGCGGACGGGTGTTTGCAACATGACAACGTAGATCGCCCTTGTAGAGCGGACGGGTGTTTACAACATGACAACGTAGATCGCCGACGTAGATCGGACGGGTGTTTACAACATGACAACGTAGAGGGCCGACGTAGAGCGGACGGGTGTTTACAACATGACAACGTAGATCGCCGACGTAGAGCGGACGGGTGTTTACAACATGACAACGTAGATCGCCCTTGTAGATCGGACGGGTGTTTACAACATGACAACGTAGAGGGGACGGTTGTTTGCAACAGTTGTTGTGGGGAAAGCACCGTTTACCCGCCTTCGCCGAGGCTTCGGCGGGTAAACCGTAAATGTGTTTATTTCAGGTTAGAGTCAACGACCTGTCAACGGACGACCACTTTCTTCGTCACGATCTCCCCGCCGGCAACAATTTTCAGGAAATAAACACCCGGCGGAAGCGCCCGGTCCGGTTGCACCGGAATGGTTTGTGCCGCGTCGAACGCCTTGTGCAACACTGTTTTTCCGGCTTGGTCGTGCAGCAGGAGTTCGCCGGAAAGCACCGACGGCAGGAACAGGGTAAAATCGCCGCCCGTGGGGTTGGGAGAAACGGTAAAATCGCGGAAATGCGATGCCGTTGGTGTCATATCATCCCGCCGTACCACCGGATCTTGACCGCCTCCGGCATTCGAGGGTTTGCCGATCGCGTCGCAGGGCGGCGGCGGGTCGATCCAGAAATAAATGCAGGATTTTTCCCTGGAACACAGGTTGATGTTGCACACCGAGATCAGGATGGGTTCCGTCCTTTTGCCGAGGATGATGCCCGGCGACACCCGCGTCACGCCGTTCACATAGGGGGAATTGGTGTGAAAATTGACTAAGTAGATCGGGTCGTTGCAGGGGTCGGAGCCTTCCTCCAGGTCCACCGTGATGTAGCCCTGCGGTACGGGAGGCGTTTCCGGAACATAGATGGTAAAATTGTGGTTTTTGACTGTGGCAATACAGCCACCTTCCAATGTAACCTGCGCCGAGATCGTCCCGGGGGTACCCGGTACAACGCTCGGATTGGGCGTAAACTTCAGACATTTGGTACCCAGACCATCAATGACGAGCAATGACGGGGGCACTGTCCAGGTAGCGCCGGTAGCGTCGCACACTTCATCGAGGCATATCTCGTATTCTTCCCCGATACAATAGAAATCCTGTAGAAAATCGCCCTTTGTCTCCGCCTTTACCCGCTGAACGGTAATAAAATCGGTGCGCGAATAGGCAGGGTTTCCGGTGGATCTCCGGATGGTACACTGCACGTTGCCCCCGGTCGTTGCGTCCGGGATCAGTTGGATGGTGGGGCCATTGGCTGCGCCCTGCACCGTCCATCCCGCCGGAAATGTCCACGTAAAAGCATAACCGCTCAAGTTAATGCCATCGCCGTAGCCGACTGCCGTATAGGTCAATACGTCGTCGCAACATTCCTGTACCAATTCAGGCCCGTCTACATAAAAATCGCCGATGCGACGAACGGTCGCCGTACAATTGCCGCTGATCTCGAAAAGTTCATCGTCGGCGTTGCGGTACATGACGCTTACATCAACCATCTGAGAGGTAGAAGGTGAAAAATCGCCCCACGTAATGGTAACAGTACTCGTCGGCTGGGAAGATTGAATGCTGATCTGATTAAAGGCCACGCCGTTGATGTTGCCGGCGATCCCGAGCGGCCCGGCGGCAACATTCGCTTTCCAGATATAGCGACTGATGGTGGAGCCGGGCGGCAAACCCGATACCGTTGCGGTATAACTGGCGGGCATGCCGGTTTCCACCGGGCCGGGAGGACAGGTGACTGTCACCGATTGCGCCGTCGCCGCCCCCGCAACCGACAGGAGCGCAAGCGTGATTGGATACAGAAAGCGATTGATCTGTTTTTTCATGTTTGATCGAATTTTAAACTGTTTGAGTTTGATTGAAAAAAAATCCGATGCAAAAAACAGGGGGCGCCTCCCGTTCAAACAACTATGGTTTTCCCGACATTTCCCGGTCAACATAAAGCGTTTGGGCTGTTCTGCGCGCCGTAAAACGACAAACCCGCGCGCCAAAAAAGTGCACAAACGAAGCCCCGAACTGTGTTCCGGTAGTTTTTCAGACAGGACCGGCTGCCGTCCGGCTGCTACGATTTTGAGCGCTTTTCCGAAAAACCGCTTTTTCTTTTTTTTTGTCATGTTGCAAACACCCGTCCGATCTACGCCGGCGATCTACGTTGTCATGCTGTAAGCACCCGTCCGATCTACGCCGGCGATCTACGTTGTCATGCTGTAAGCACCCGTCCGATCTACGTCGGCCCTCTACGTTGTCATGTTGCAAACACCCGTCCGCTCTACGTTGTCATGCTGTAAGCACCCGTCCGATCTACGCCGGCGATCTACGTTGTCATGCTGTAAGCACCCGTCCGCTCTACATCGGCGCTCTACGTTGTCATGCTGTAAGCACCCGTCCGCTCTACGTCGGCGATCTACGTTGTCATGTTGTAAACACCCGTCCAATCTACGGGGGCGCTCTACGTCGGCGCTCTACGTCGCCCCTCTACGTTGTCATGCTGTAAGCACCCGTCCGCTCTACGTCGGCGCTCTACGCGGGCGCTCTACGCAGACAACATATACGACCTGCCTTCGTAGCAACAATGGCAACGCGGACGACGCGGATGGGGCGGATTTTCGCGGATATACGTTGTTATGTGCGATGGCGAACGTAGATCGGCGACGTAGATCGCCCTTGTAGATCGGACGGGTGCTTACAGCATGACAACGTAGATCGGACGGGTGCTTACAGCATGACAACGTAGATCGGACGGGTGCTTACAGCATGACAACGTAGATCGGACGGGTGCTTACAGCATGACAACGTAGAGCGCACCAGGCACACCGCCGGGCAAATGTTGCAGGCGGACAGAAACTGCCGCCGCTGCTAACCCCCACATTTACAACGCCTCAAATAAAACGACCGCTTATATGTGTTAAAACCGGCGCAAAAACTGCCCTTCGGGGGGTACATCCATTCCCAAATTATATTACGTTTGCGGGCATTTTGTTTCATGCGCCGGCACATTCGTCCGTGAAGGCGCTGTTTGCGCGCCGAAGCAGCCCGAAAAAGGGTTGGCGCCGTAATCCGTCTGAAAGTCTATATCCGATTTAATCCCGTGAGCGCACGGGCGCCCGAACACTGATTTCCGCGCAACTCCGGTTGCCTCCGCCGTTTCGGTTTGCTCTACTCACACACACATGTTGGTCCCTTTTCCGATTACACAGGCAGAAAGTCTGAGGTGTCGGCTTTTTGCTTTTACCCGGCGTGAGTTGCGTTTACGAAACTTCAAAAGTTTCGTAAACGTGGGAGCACCGCCGGAAACGCTTAAATTGATGACGATTAAACCTGACTACCGATTGCGTAACCTTACTTGTTGTCACGGTGTAGCCACCAGCCCCTGGCATGGCGTTACCACCTGCCCTTGTCATGGTGTAACCACCTGTCCGCTCCGCACGCGGCCCCTTGCTGCTTCCAGACATTCAAACACATCCGACCTTCACCGTCCCGCCCGGCTCGCCGGCACGGGGATATTACCCTTTCATCCTTAACGTCTCCGTTCCATGACGAAATCCTTTTCCACTTCATCTTTAAATCCCGACTCGATTATGAACATCTATCAAAAACTATCTAATTCTATCCGCCGAACCTGTAGGACGGCTTTTGCTTCAGGAATTCAAAAAAGATTTTTAACGCCGGTTTTTGTTGTGGTGCTGATGGTGGGGGGAGTGAGTGAGGGATGGGGGCAGGCGGTAAATGACTACCGTTCTGCGGCAACCGGCAACTGGAACACTTTGGCTACCTGGGAAAGGTGGGATGGAGCAGCTTGGGTTACTCCAACTGCTGGAGAAGGTACACCAAATAATACTGATGGTGCAATTACTATACGCAGTCCGCATAATGTCACTTTCAATGCTAATGCTACTGTAGACCAAGTAGTAATTGAATCTGGCGGTACAGTTACACAAACGGCTAATATGACAATTGCCAATGGCTCTGGAACGGACTTCGAAGTTAACGGAACCCCAAACCGCACTGGAGGGAATTTGACCATTCAAGCCAGTGCAGCTATGGATGTAAATGGAACATATACTCGTAACGGTGGCACTTTAACTACTACAGGCACACTCACATTCAATAATAATTCAGCATACAATCATACACAAAATGGTGGAACTATTCCCACTGCCACATGGA
The DNA here is from genome assembly GCA_019187225.1 of Saprospiraceae bacterium. GTDB lineage: Bacteria > Bacteroidota > Bacteroidia > Chitinophagales > Saprospiraceae > M3007. The sequence goes on along the minus strand of JABAQQ010000070.1, from coordinate 532 downwards.
GCACCAACTCAAATTGCAACATTACAGCAGCATTTTCAGGCGGTGGCGGAACTACTATTAGCGGAATGGATGGTCAGACTTTTGGCAATGTAACCTATAATCCCACATCACAAAATAATAATGTATGGCTGTTTGGGCCTGCTGCGACTTCATTTTCAACTACAATTGCAGGCAATTTCACAATAGTAGGTACTGGCACCGGCACCCTCCATTTTCGTATTAGCGGAGGATCAAATCCCACAACAGTGACAGCGAATATCGGCGGTAATTTTTCTATACAGGGAGGAACTATAGACGCAAATAATTCTGGCGGAGGTGGCGCTACTGTTACGCTTAATCTTGCAGGAAATTACAATCAAACCGGAGGCACATTAACTGCTACGGGAAGTGGCACTGTGCCAATTAATTAGACTTGTTTTGACCTAAATCTCTGATAATCAATAATCGTATTTTTGCCTCAAAAAGACTTGTATGGGATTCGGTTATACTGGTATTCGCAATGAACGGCAATGGAAAGCCACCACCGGCATGA
>JABAQQ010000046.1 GCA_019187225.1 Saprospiraceae bacterium | reverse complement strand
ACGTAGTTGATATTACCGCTGCCGCTGGAGGGCAGGCCGATGGCAGGGTTGTCGTTTGTCCAGGTGAAGGTGGCGTTGGGCGAGCCGCTGAAAGTCACCGACACGGGTGCGCCGCCGCAGACGGTGACATTGGGGGGCTGGTTCATCGAGGGCTTGGGGTTCACGGTGACAGACCACGCAGGGCCGGTACCTCTACAACTGCCCATCCATGCGGTAACCTGCCCTCCCCCGAAAAGCGGCATATCGGTGGGGTTCTGGGCTATGAAACTGAGCGTCCCGTTGCCCTGTTGAGGGGCGCCGATGGCCATGCCGTGTGCATAGGAAATCCAAGAATAGGTCTGGCCGACCGGGCCTTGCCACTCGTAAATTACTTCATCTTCTTCGCAAACTATTTGGTGAAGCTGCCCACCATCAGGGTCATAAGGTTCAAAATGCGGCGGCTGAATGATGTCGAAGCAGATAGGGGTGGGGTCGTAGCAGGGGTTGGTCGCCGTGGCACACAATTGTATCACGTTCGCCCATCCGGCAGGGCCCCACCACTGCAACTGGACAGTTTCACCTGTAAATGGGCCGAAAAATTGAACCGAGTTAGGAAAAGGGTCAACCGTGATGGTCCACACAAGGTCGGCATCAGCAGAATTGGGGATGGAATATATCATGGGGAAATTGCCACAAAGTTGAGCAGGACCTACTATCGGCCCCAAGGGCGGGCATTGGGCTAGGAGCATGGCCCGTACAATGAAGAACAAAAATACGCAGGCTTGTATGCGAATGTTCATAGGCCGAACTACCTTGAAAATGACATTGGCAGCCCTGCCCGGAAGCATGGCTACTAATATCGTCGATGTCAAAATAGCCGAAAGCCGTTCAGAAAAAAACAGCGAATCGGCATAATCATAAAATCGCTGTTACTGGCAGCCGTCGTTTGTTGCGCTACAGTTTTGGGCAGCATTGAAACAATGGCTTTCGCCCACAGGTATATTCACATTGATGGGGGCGGTGCCAGCAACCTGCACATCTACATTGATAGTATGTGTCCCCGTCGAGGGGTTACGCACACACACGGAACCGACCTGAAGTACACAAAATGTGTAAGGCGTGTTGGCTGTAAGTGATACGCTGAGAAAATGGTCGTTGCCGTTAGTGCCGCAGCCATTGCTGCAAGTGCCTGTGTAGTTGATAATGTCACCACATAGTTCTACGGAACAATTGGTGGTTGCGGTTATAACGAACGAGCAGCCGGAGTCGTCGAGGCAGGCACGCTCGCCTACAGGTACGTCACTCAGGGGTTTTACTTGGGGTTGGTCGGCGTCGCGCTGGCAGGAAGGGAAGTAAACCCCTGCATTGGCGGCGAGGAGAAGTGAAAAAAGCCAGAGAAATTTGAATTTTTTCATAATCGGAGGGAGGTAAAAAGAGAACGGATAAAATTTGAATTTGCCCAAGTATAAAGGCAAAACAAAAATAAGTCAAAACTTTTAATCTACCCAAGTATTTGATGTTAAAATATACACTTGTTTTTGAGCCTTAACTCCAACAATTTATTGGCTGGGACGCTCCATCAGTCTCCGCACCCGCACCATTTGTCTTTAAAAAAATTCACCTGAAAATTGAGCGGCTGAACGCCCGGCAGGCGGTGGCACGACTTCGGGTCGTGCCCTGCTTGCGTTAAAATTCCCCACCCCCGCCATTTCCGGCAAAATTTTAGCGCATTGATTTTCAGGAACAAAGCCTGAGCGGTGGCACAATTCTGAGCCATTCCGCCACTATACGATTCGCCTTTCTGTCGCATTTTTTCCAAAACCCCCTACTTTTGGCATCGGGCGCTGAAATTTCCCGCACCATGAACATCATCCCGCACCGGCTTCGAATGATCATTATGGCCACGCTGCTTCTCGCGGCGTCGGGGCGTTTGTTCGCACAACCCGCGCTCACCTGGGATCGCACGCTCGGCGGCAACAGTTGGGACGAACTCAACGGCCTGCTCACCCTGCCCGACGGCATCATCGCCGCCGGTTCGTCGCGCTCCGGGCCGGGCGACCCATCGTGGAACTTCCTGATCGTCAAACTCGACTTCGACGGCAACGTGCTCTGGCAGCGGCGTTTCGGCGGCGACCAGGACGACCGCCTCTGGGAGATCATCCCCACTGCCGACGGCGGCTTTCTCGCAGGCGGCCATTCTTATTCCGGTATCAGCGGCGACAGAACACAACCTTCGCGCGGCGACATGGACGTGTGGATATTGAAACTCGACGCGCAGGGCCAGAAGCAGTGGGACAAAGCCTGGGGGGGACTGTACCTCGACGAACTTTTCTCCATGCTGGAAATTCCCGGCGGCGGCTACCTGCTCGGTTGCAACTCCTGGTCGGATGCGGGCCCCGACAAAACCGATCCTTCGCGTGGCGAGCAGGATTTCTGGCTGATCCGCATTGACGCCCAGGGCAATAAACTCTGGGACAAAACCATCGGCGGCACGGGTTACGAACAGATCAACGACCTGGCGTGGGCGCCCGACGGCAATGTGTATCTCTCCGGCGGAACGGTCTCCGACGGCGGCACGGGCGATCTGAATGCCGAACCCGCACGGGGACTTATGGACTTCTGGCTGGCAAAACTCGACCTGAACACGCGCCAACTCCTCTGGAGCCACCGCTACGGCGGCTCGGGCGATGATTATCCCTACGCGCTTCACCTGACCGCTTCCGGCAAACTCCTGCTCTGCGGCCGATCCGGCTCCCCTCCTTCGGCGCCGGGGGTTTACAACAATGGCAAGGACGCGCCCTATCACGGCGGCGACAGCGACTACTGGCTGCTCGAACTGAACCAGGACGGCCAGAAGATCCGAGACTGGAGCTTCGGCGGCACGGGGCTCGACGACCTGTATGCCATCGAAGAAAACGTTTTGGGCCATTTTATCATCGGCGGCGTGTCGGATTCGAACGTGTCGGGCAACAAAACGTCCGCCCTGCACGGCGGCTACGATTACTGGCTCATCGGCCTGGACGAGAACGGCAACGACCTTTGGCAACGAAGCATTGGCGGCGCTGCCGACGACGCGCTCACCCGCATGGCCCTGCGGCCCAACGGCTCTTTTGTCGTGGGCGGCCACTCGAAAAGCGATATCAGTTTTGAAAAAACAGAAAACAATCTGGGCGTCAACGACTTTTGGGTGTTGTACTTCGAATGCGGCCTGAGCGCCCAGATCGTCCAAACGGGCATCCCTTCCGCCTGCGCCGCGACGCCGCTCGCACTCGGAGCCGAAACCCCGGGTTGCAACTCCTGCGTTTATACCTGGAATACCGGCAGCGACCAGCCGTCCATCGAAGTCCCCGGCAATGTCGCCGACACCTTTACCGTCGCCGTATCCGACGAATCCGGCTGCGTGGCGTTCGACACGGTCGCGATCGAAATCCCTCCCTTGCCGGAAGTCAATTTAGGCGCGGGCGATACGCTGATCGTGCAGGGAAGCGCGCTCGTTCTTGGCTCGGGTGATCCTGGTCTGCAATATCTCTGGAGCACGGGCGATACGACGGCTGCGATCCGGGTCAGCGAACCGGGCGTGTATTCCGTCACGGTAACCGATCCGGCCGGCTGCACCGCTTCCGCACAGATCCGGGTGGATGTGGTTTCAAGGGGCAACATTTACGTACCCAACGCTTTTTCCCCCGACTTCGACGGCCACAACGACTACGTGAGCATTTTTACCGATGAAAGCGTGCGCCGCGTGGTCACTTTTCAGATCGCCGACCGCTGGGGAACACTCGTTTTTCGCCGCGACGATTTTTTGCCTGCCCAGGAAACGGACGGCTGGGATGGCGTTTACAAAGGCCAACCTGCACCGCCCGGCGTGTACATCTGGTTTGCCGAGATCGAGTACTTAGACGGCAAACGGGGGGTACTGGAGGGATCGGTGACGGTGGTTCGGTAGCGAATTGTTAAAAAATCCTTTGTCACAATAAAGTTATGCGTACTTTTCGCGCCGAAAAACTCCACCGAATGTACCATGGGGAAGTTTTAATCTGCTCTTTAATCACAACCGGATGTTATGCGCATACAGTTTAGCCTTTCCTGCCAGAAAGGCACCATTATTCCAATCAATTATCAATCGGAAATCTCGCAGTGGGTTTTCGACGTCCTTTCGAAAGCAGGCTCCGAACTGGCCACGTGGGTTCAGCAACGCGGCTTCGACTTGAGTTCCCGCAATTACAAGCTGTTCACGTTCAGCCCTTTGGCCATTTATCCTTATGAAATGGACCAGGTGAAACAGGAGTTCAAATTGTTGGGCAACCAGGTGAAACTCAGCATTTCCATCTACCTCGACCCTTCCTTCGAGCAACAGCTGGTCCATATTTTCCGGCAGGTACCCCTGGCATTGGGCACCTTAGAAGGACGGCCTGCGCAATTCGAGGTGAAGCACTGGCAGGTCATGCAACCGCTTCAGTTCAAGGACACCATGCAATTCAAGGCCGTGTCGCCCATCTCCATCACTACCGTCGAGGAAATAAAAACGGCCAATCCCTATTTGCTGCCCGACAGCGAAAACTACGACATCAGTTTTTTCACCCACGCTGTGCGACGGATGAAAGCCGCTTTGCAATACAAGTCGCTGGCAAATCTTAAAATGCTCGACCCCTCTTTTCCGATGCATTACCGGCTGATGGGTCAGGCAAAATCCCGCCTCATCCACCTCAAACCCAATCCCGAAAGCATTTCCCAACTCCGGGGCTTCGTTTATGAATTCGAAGTGAGCATGCCGCCGGCAGTCATGGAATTTTGTTATTACGCGGGCTTCGGCGAATATCCGCATCTCGGTTTCGGGTATGTGGATGTCAAATAAACGACGTTGGACTTGTTGACTTTGGACGTTGGACACTGTGCCAACGCTGAATGGATGCAATGTCCGGTGTTCTATGACGTTCAGTCCAAAATTCACAGATACAATGTCAGCACGTCCCATTCTCCAGTGGCGGCACGACCCGAAGTCGGGCCGCCATTACGCAGGCACCATGTCAATAAGTCCCCTTCTCCTCCTGGCCTCCTGTTTATTGCTCTTCACAGCCGCCTGCGATGAAGAAAAGAGCAATACCCGGGCCGGCATTCAGGGCCGCTGGGAACTGGTGAAAGGATTTCGCAACCAAAAAGAGACGGAAACACTGCAAGGCGTTTTTTTTCAATTCGGCACGGATGGGAAAATGACCACGAACCTGCCCGTCGGCTCGGACACACCAACTGATTACGAACTGAAAAAGAATGAGATACACCAAAAACTTCCCCAACCGGTCGTTTATAAAATTCAGGACATGACCGATTCCATGCTGGTGCTGGCGATGGAAATGCGCGGCGTTTTGTTCGAAATGCACCTGCAGAAAGCCCTGGACCCCGCCGAACCTGCCTCACAGGACAGCCTGACACAGGGCGCCGATTCGATTTCGCAATGATGGGATTGGGGATTGGGGATTGAGGACTTAACCGTCAGTGATTAGTTTTTTCCGGTACAGTTCAAAATTCTCTTCGTCGAAGCAGACGAAGCGGACTTCCTCCAGGGCTCCGGGATGTTCGGATAAAAATGCCTGCACTGCGCCGACGGCAACCCCGCAGGCTTCTTCCTTCGGATAACCGTATATGCCGGTGCTGATGTTGGGAAAAGCGACGGTTTTCAGTCCGTTTTCCACCGCCAGGGCCAGGGAATTTTTGTAGCAATTGCCCAGCAAAACCGGTATTTTTTCGTCTCCTTCCCGGTACACCGGCCCGACCGTATGAATAACGAAGCGCGCCGGCAAATTGCCGCCGTTGGTAATAACTGCCTCACCCGTCGCGCAGCCGCCCTGCCGGGCGCGGATGGCCATACATGCTTCCAGTATTTTCGGACCGCCGGCCCGGTGGATCGCGCCGTCCACTCCGCCGCCGCCGAGCAACGAGGAGTTGGCGGCGTTCACGATGGCGTCGAAGGCGATTTTGGTAATATCGCCGCGTTCGAGCGTAAGTTTCGTTTTCATTGTCAAAGATTTATGTGCCAAGGGTAGCAAATGCGCGCACCGGGAAAGTACCGACACCTTTGAACTTTGGAGGCACGGCGCTGAAAAGGAATCTTTCTCCTGGCAGTAAATGCAGGTTGCAAAGATGCTCGACGCTCAAACCTTCAAACCCTTTCCAACACCACCGCATACCCCTGCCCCACCCCGATACACATCGTGCAAAGCGCGTATTTCCCGTCTCTTCTTTGCAATTCCCGCGCCGCCGATAAAATAATACGCGCGCCCGACATGCCCAAGGGATGCCCCAGGGCGATGGCGCCGCCGTTGGGATTGAGGCGCGGGTCATCGTCGGCAAGGCCGAGTTGGCGCGTACAAGCCAGTACCTGTGCGGCAAAGGCTTCGTTGAGTTCGATGACGTCCATCCGGTCGAGCGAGAGTCCGGCTTTTTCCAGCGCCCGGCGGCTGGCTCCTACCGGCCCGATGCCCATGATGCGCGGCTCCACCCCTACGACCGCCGAACTGACGATGCGGACAATGGGCTTCAAATTATTGATTTTCAGGCCGTTTTCCGATGCGATGAGCAGCGCTGCGGCGCCGTCGTTGAGGCCGGAGGCGTTGCCCGCCGTCACCGATCCGTCTTTTTTAAAAGCCGGTTTGAGTTTGGCCAATACTTCCAGCGTCGTGTTGGGTTTGATGAATTCATCGTGCTCCATCCATACCGGCTCGCCCTTGCCCTGGGGCACGGGTACGGGTGCGATCTCTTGTGCCAATATGCCCGTTTCGCGCGCCCGTGTTGCTTTTTGCTGGCTCCAGAGCGCGGATTTATCCTGATCCTCCCGTCTGATGCCGTACATCTCCACGAGGTTTTCCGCCGTCATCCCCATCGCATCGGTGCCGTACATGGCCTGCATCCGGGGGTTGATAAACCGCCAGCCGAAACTCGAATCGTACATCTGCGCATCGGTGCCGAAAGGTTTGGCCGTTTTGCTGATGACATAAGGGCCGCGCGTCATACCTTCCACGCCGCCTGCAATAAACAAGTCGCCGTCGCCTGCCCGCACGGCCCGTGCCGCCTGGATCACCGCCGACATGCCGCTGGCACACAGGCGATTGACCGTTTCACCCGGTATGCTGTAAGGCAGTCCTGCGAGCAGCAACGCCATGCGCGCCACGTTGCGGTTGTCCTCGCCCGCCTGGTTGGCGCAGCCGAGGATGACATCGGCCACCAAAGCCGGGTCGAGGGCGGGGTGGCGTTCCATGAGTTTTTGAATGACGTGCGCGGCAAGGTCGTCGGTACGAACGGGCGCGAGGCTGCCGCCGAAGTTGCCGATGGGTGTGCGGATGCCGTCAATGATATAGGCCATGTGTGGGTGATGAGTTGGATTGGTGATTGGTTTTAAGTATGATTCAGGCGTGTTGACACTGCCCAACTTTCCAGCAGCAAAGAAAATTAAATATTGGCGATTAATTTTGTGCCGGTATTTGCAGCCTGTTGATCTCTGGAAATATAGTATTGAAAATCAATATATTGTTGCCAATTTCCAATCTTTGCCCTTTTTTATAATCAGTGCTAAGTGGGTAAAAACTTAGGCAGGGGCAGCGCCCCGAAAAATTTGTAGCAGAAAGACCGATATTATTTCGTGGAGGGGCAGCGCCCCGGAATATGTTTCGGGGCGCTGCCCCTCCACAGTGGATTTTGTTTATAAATCACTACAAATCTTTCGGGGCGCTGCCCCTGCCTAAGTTTTTACCAAAGTGGTTTTGAACGACAATCACTATTAAAAGATTGGTTACGAACAATTTCAAACAACTCCAACCATTCAAACCAATATCAAACGGCTATAAATCCCGTGTCTGATCTTTCAAATCAACCTGTTATGAGAAATCTGTTTGTCGTGTTCACCTTCGCCCTCGCCATATCCTGCGAAAACAAACCTGTTCCTGCCGTGCCAACCGAACCGCCCCCCCCACCCAAGAGCGTCCGCCCGGCCGAGCCGGAGTGGGCCCGAAATGCCGTCCTGTACGAATGCAACATCCGCCAGTTTTCGCCCGCAGGGAATTTTGAAGGCGTTCGCAAACAACTGCCCCGCCTGAAAGAACTTGGCATCGATGTACTCTGGCTCATGCCCATCCACCCCATCGGGAAATTGAACCGCAAAGCGAAGCCCTCCGATCTCGGCAGCCCTTATTCCGTGCAGGATTATTATGCCGTCAATCCCGACTTCGGCACGGTGGATGATTTGAAAGAACTTGTCGGAGAAGCGCATGCACTCGGCCTGAAAGTCATACTTGACTGGGTACCCAACCATACCGCCTGGGACGCCGTGTGGATGAAAGAACATCCGGAATATTACACGAAAGTGAACGGCCAGTTCACCGCCCCGCTCAACGAACACGGCGGTTCCACGGGTTGGGACGATTGCGTTGACCTCGATTATTCCAATCCCGCGCTCCGCAAAGCCATGATCGAAGCGATGCAGTACTGGCTCCGCACCGCCGGTATTGACGGTTTTCGCGTGGATATGGCGGGACTCGTGCCCAACGACTTTTGGGCGGAAGCGCGTCCCGCTCTGGATTCCGTGAAACAGGTGTTTATGCTTTCCGAATGGCAGGACGAAGCGGGACATTTCAACACCTGTTTCAACGCCAATTACGGCTGGAAATGGAAAGACGTGACGAGGGATATCGCGAAAGGAAAACAGGACGCCCGGTCGCTCGACACTTTGCTGGAATACCTCGACGATTTTTACCCGAAAGGCTACTACCAGATGTATTTCACGACCAACCACGATGAAAACTCCTGGAGCGGCACGGAGGCCGAATTGTACGGAGCTGCGGCCGATGCGTTCAATGTGCTGATGTTTACCTGGCAGGGCATGCCCATGCTGTACAACGGACAGGAGGACGGTTTGTCGCGGCGTTTGAAATTTTTTGAAAAAGACCCCATTCGCTGGAAAAAGTACGCGAAAACCGAATTTTTTCAAAAACTCTGCAACCTGCGCCATTCAAACCGGGCGCTTTGGTCGGGTCAAAACGGCGGTGCCCTCCGGAAAATATCGGGCAACGCCGGGGAACATGTGTACGCTTTCACACGAGAAAAAGAAGGCGACCGGGTGGTGGTGGTGTTGAACCTGACGCCGAAAACCCGCACAGTCACCCTCAATCCGGGCGGCGACGCACTGGGCGCTTACACGAACCTGTTTGGCGCCAGCACTGTGCAGGTGACGCGTGAAATGACCCTCAACCTCAAACCCTGGGAATACTTAGTGCTGACAAACAAATAGCCATGCAAGCCGGCAATTTTTTTCATTATACCCTGCTCTTTCTCCGCTTGCACAAACGGCCGCACGAAAACAGCAGGTACCAAAAATTTATTGATTTGGTCTGGCGGGTACGGGTAGCCGTATTGATGATGCTTTTTTCGCTGGGTATCGGTACCGCCGGGTATGTTATAATTGAGCACTACCCCTGGTTTGATGCTTATTATATGGCGGTCATCACGCTTGCCTCGGTCGGTTTCGGGGAAGTGCATCCGCTCAGTACCGCCGGTCGAATCTTCACTTCATTTTTGATATTATTCAACATTGGATTGTTCGCCTACGCCATTTCCACCATAACGGGTATTTTTGCGGAAGGCGGTTTTTCCAAACTTTTGAGCGATTTTCGCATGAACCGAAATATTGAAAACCTGAAGGGGCACGCCATTGTCTGCGGTTACGGTCGCCATGCCACCGAAGTATCGCAGGAACTGGCCAAACAGGGAATATCCTTTGTCGTGATTGAAAACAGCCCCGACAAGATCGAGGAACTCCGCGAATCCACCAATTTCCTTTTTGTGGAAGGCGATGCGACCCACGACGACATTCTGGAAGAAGCGGGTATCCGCCGGGCAGCCTCCATCGTCATTACGCTGCCGAAAGACGCCGACAACCTGTTCATCACCCTTTCTGCCCGGCAGATCAACCCGGCATTGCGCATCATCACCCGCGCCAGCGGCACGGCCGATGCCTCTAAGATCCGCCGCGCCGGCGCCAACCACACTGTCGTACCGGAACACATCGGCGGTTTTTATATGGCAACGCTGCTGAACAAACCCGATCTGGTGGAATTTTTCAACCTGCTCTCCAATATGGGTCCCAGCAACGTCATATTTGAAGAAGTCTCCGTGCTGCAATTGCGCCCCGAGTTTCAGGGCAAAACAATCGCCGACAGCGGCCTCCGGGATCTGTCACCTGTTTCTTTGGTGGCGATCCGGCATCCGAATGGCCAGTACGAACTCAATCCGCCTCAAACGGTTGCATTGCAGGCGGGTTGGCACATCGTGGTATTGGGCAACCAGGAGCAAATGACAAAATTTCGACAAATGGTTTTAATAGATGCTTTGAAACAGGTATAATTGGTTTAAAATCTCTTTTTAAAGCAACCCTTTTCTATACATTTGCCGCTCTTTGATTCTGTATAACTCCGGATTTCTTTGTCAATCTGCCCAAAATGTCCTCCAACGGCGAACATCAAAGCGGTCATCACCGGCTTACATTAGCAGGGTTGATCATCACCCTTGGCATCATTTACGGCGACATTGGGACGTCGCCGCTGTACGTGATGCGGGCAATCGTAGGCCCCAACATCGTTGATCGCGAGACCATACTTGGCGCCGTGTCCCTTGTCTTCTGGACGCTTACCATTCAAACCTCGCTCAAATACGTCACCCTGGTATTGCAGGCCGACAACAACGGCGAGGGCGGCATTTTTTCTTTGTACACCCTGGTGCGCCGGCGCCGGCGTTGGTTGCTGTTCCCGGCCATGATCGGCGGCAGTGCTGTGCTGTCGGAAGGCATGATCACGCCCCCGATCTCGGTTTCTTCAGCCATCGAAGGTTTACAATCCATTGAAAGCCTGCACGATATGCACATTCCTACGGTGTCCATCACCATAGGGATCATCTCGGCGCTGTTTATTTTTCAACAATTCGGTACGGCGGCAGTAGGGCGTTTTTTCGGCCCGATCATGCTCGCCTGGTTTTCCATGCTCGGCACCCTGGGCATAGTGGAGGTAGTGGGGCACCTATCCGTTTTGCAAGCCCTCAGCCCCGTTTTTGCCGTAAAAATGCTCCTGCACCATCCCCATGCGCTGGTACTGATGGGGGCGGTTTTTCTGTGCACCACCGGCGCCGAAGCGCTTTACGCCGACCTGGGGCATTGTGGCAAACAGAACATCCGGGTCAGTTGGATATTTGTAAAAACCTGCTTAGTACTCAACTACTTAGGCCAGGCGGCCTGGTGCCTCCAGTATGAAGGGCAACCCCTGCCATTAGCGGGCGATGAGCCGATGAATCCGTTCTACGGAGTGATGCCGCGCTGGTTTTTGCCCATCGGCATCGCTGTGGCAACTTTAGCGGCGATCATTGCCAGCCAGGCCATGATCTCCGGATCGTTCACACTCGTCAGCGAGGCCATCCGCCTGGGTCTGTTGCCCAAACTGACGGTCGTTTTTCCCACGCATCTCAAAGGCCAGTTGTACGTGCCGGCAGTAAATACCCTGTTGTGGGCCGGCTGCGTATTCGTCACGATCTATTTCCGGGAAAGCAAACACATGGAGGCGGCCTATGGGTTATCGGTCACGATCACGATGCTGATGTCCACGGCTCTGTTGTCCAATTTCTTCGTCATGAACCGGAAGCCGCCGCTGTTGGTATGGGTGTTCCTGATCTGGTATTTGTGTTTTGAAGGCGCTTTCTTCACAGCTAATTTATTGAAATTCAGAGAAGGCGGTTTTATCACTGTTGTCATTGCGTCCATATTGTTCGTACTGATGTATATTTGGGTGCAGGCCAAAAAGATCAAAGACCGTTTTCTCCAAAACGTCAAGATCAATGACTACATTGACCAGTTGATCGCGCTCAGCAACGACGAAAGTGTGCCCAAATACGCCACCAACCTCGTGTTTCTCAGCAGCGCCAAATCGCCTAAAAAGGTGGAGGAAAAAATCCTTTATTCTATCCTTCAAACCCAACCGAAACGCGCCGATATCTACTGGTTTGTCCATATCGAGGTGACCGACGAGCCCTATACCATGGAATACAAAGTCAATGTACTGGCGTCCGATGATGTATACAAAGTCACCTTCCGGCTCGGATTCCGGGTGGAACAACGGATGAACCTCTTCCTCCGGAAAGTGGTGGAAGAACTGATGATGAACGACGAGGTAAACATTCAGGCGCGCTACCATATCAGCCGCGACGAATTCCCGACCGGCGATGTAAAATTTGTGCTCATTCAGGAGTTCCTGTCGCACGAAAATGACCTCCCGGTGCCGGAGCAGATCACCATGAGCGTCTACCTCGCTGTAAAAAGCATCACCGCTTCTCCTCAAAACTGGTTTGGTCTCGACAGCGACTCGGTGGAGATCGAAAAAGTCCCGCTGGTGCTGCGTCCGGTCAAAGATTTCCGGCTGAAGCGCATTTCCTGATGAATGATGTGGATCAGACCACCTTTCGACATTGCAAATTCTGCCTGCGTCAATGTTCGATATTCAAAACACCACATTGAACGTTATTTCTATATCCGACAACAAAAATCGCACAAACTCAAACATGAGAGGCATTATCTTTTCTGCTATATCTTTCCTTTTATTGCTCATTTCCAATAGCTTATCCGCCCAAAACACCCTCGGCGGCCAGGCCATCAAAGTGTCCGAGGCCGAAGCAGACCGCCAGAGTGCCTTTGTGAATGCGGAACGCGAACGCCTGCTCGGCCACCACGACAAGGCCATCGAATTGTACAAAAAATTCACCTACGACAACCCGGACATAGGCGCGGCCTGGTACGGCATGGCGCGATCGTACGTAAACAAAGACGACCCTGCCAATGCGCTGGAATCCATCCAGAAAGCAGTGGAGAAAGAGCCTGCCAACGAGTGGTACCAGATATATCAGGCCGATATCTATGAAAAACTGGGCCGGACGAAAGACGCTGTGAAAGTGTACGAAAGCCTGACCAAACGTTTTCCGCATACAGTCGAGTTTTGGGATCACCTGGCCTACCTGGCCGTACTTTCCGGTGATCCGAAAGGCGGCCTCCAGGCCCTCGAACAGGTGGAAAAGATCCGCGGCATCGAAGCCGAAACCTCGATGGAGAAGCACATGATCTATGTCGGCATGGGCGACGACAAAAAAGCCGCTTCTGAACTTCAGAAACTCGCCGACGCCTACCCCGGTCGCAGCGAATACCGGCACCGCCTGGCACAATACTACGAAGCCATCGGCGACAAAACCAACGCCCGCAAGGTCTACGAGGACATCCTGCGCCGCGACCCCGACGATCCGGTGGCGCAACTCGCCGTGCTGGAAAAAACCAAAAGCAGTTCGGATGCGGCTTATCTGGCTTCGCTGAAACCCCTGTTCAGCGACCCGAAGGTTTCCATTGACGCCAAGATCAGGGAAATACTGCCGTTTTTCCCAAAACTCGCTGCGGGCGAAGACGCGGCCCTGACCCAAAACCTGCTCGAACTCGGCGCTCTTGTGGAAAAAGCGCACGCCGACGACCCCAAAGCCTGGAGCCTTTCCGGCGATCTCTACTACCAGGCCAATCGCTCCGCTGAAGCGCTCGAACGCTACCGCAAGTGCATCCAACTCAACCCCACCGTTTTTTCCGTCTGGGAAAATACGCTCGACATCCTGAATGAGCAGAAAAACCACGACGAAATGCTGCGGCTCAGCGAGCAGGCGATGGACGCTTTCCCCAACCAACCCAAAGCCTACTACTATTACGGAATGGCTGCCAACGCCAAAGGAAAATACGACGACGCCATCGAACAACTCCGCCAGGCGATACTGATGACCGGCAACAACTTCGCCCTGCGCCTCGAAATTGCCGACCAAACGGGTCTGGCGCTCATCGGAAAAAAGGATTACGCCGCTGCTGCCGCCCACTACGAACCATTTCTCCCCAAAGGCGGCGACAAACACCCCGGCATCCTCGAACACTACGGCGACGCGCTCTATCAAAAAGGCGAACGCGCGGCAGCGGTGGAGTTTTGGAAAAAGGCGAATGCGATACGGAAATCGGCGGAACTGGAAAGGAAGATCGGCGAGGGGAAATTGTGAGACTGGGGTCAGGCCGGCGTAGCGCCTGTTTGTGCCGGTTTAACAAACCCAGCACCCAACTCATTCAGCAACCCGCTAACATAGCCCTCCGTAATATGCGCCCTGGCGCCGTACCCCGGATCAGCCATCAGCAACCTGTGCAGGCTGGGCAGGTGGTAGAACGGCACACCGGGATATAAGTGATGCTCCAGGTGGTACCCGACCTGGTGCGGAGCGAGGAAAAACCGTTCCACGAGCGTGGGCCTGACCGAGCGGGTAGATGTCAGCAGATGGTCGTAGCCCAGATCGCCGAAATGCTCCGCTACGCTGCGGATGTACTGGAACATAAAAAAGGCAGACAGGTAAGGCACGATCCAAAACAACAGGTAGTAGTACCACCAGCCACCGGCGGTCAGCACCGCAACCAGCAGAGCATAAAACAGGATGCGGGGTATGTTATTACTGCCTGTGCGCTTGCCAGCCCCTCCTTCCTGCACCCCGAAACGCTTCAAAAACCAGAGGGCATCACGTATTCCCTGGTACAACAACAGGTACGAAAAAACCGTCGTTAAAATTCTTGTTTGGATTTCGGGAAGCGGAACGCCCGTTTGCCCAGCTTGGACACCCAATCGGGGTCGTCTTCCGTATTGAGGTGGTTGTGGTGGCGCATGTGGTTCTGCCGATAAACCTCGATCGAAGAGAACAAGGGGTACATCGTCAGAAAATTCGTGATGCGGTCGTTCCATTTCCGGTTTTTCAGAAACCGGTAATGCGTTGCATCGTGCATCAGGATGGCCAGCCCATGCATCCGGGCGCCGATGACGATCACGGACAGCAGGTAGATCAGAGGGTTGAAAAATAGGATGCAGCAATAAGTCGTGGCAAGGATAACCGCCCAGTCGAAGGCCATAGCCAATCCGTGGCGGAAAGGTTGGGTTTTGAACAGCGCTTTCAACGCAGCAGGAGCGATGTGCAGGTCGAGATCGTTCGCATTATACTGGTTCATGAATTTTGATTTTTCATCAAATCTATGCCCGCATTTGCCTTCCTGACAAAGACAAAATTTGTCAATAATCAGAAACTTTCTTTTGAAAAAGAATCCAATAAAGCAAATAAGTGATTGGATTAAAGCGAGTTAGAACGATCTTAAAATAAGAAAAAACTGTCATAGAGTCTATTTGTCTTTGTAGTGATAAAATATCCCCGTGTGGAAAGGCGTCCACAAACCTGCCTTTTGTCCGCAGGCTTTGAGACCGTTGTTCGCCCAGGTATTACAGTTGTTGAACAGATTGCAGCGGCCAATGGCTTCATAAAAAGCATCGTTGCTGCCGTAGTGAGCGGTGGTGGCAATCGGGATTATATTGCCGCTGGAGTCCGCTCTGAAACTCCCGCGGACGTATTGAACCAATCTGGCATATTGCTCCCGGCTCATCGGAATTTTCCGGCAGTCCCCGCCTTCGCTCATGTTGTTGTAAAAAGCCGTATGGACCACGGAGGGACTCAAACCGAACGCAGCTTTGAAAGCTGTGCTGAACTTCAAATCTGCCCAGGTCGGCGTTTCCAGAAAAAAACCTTTGTCGCCCCAGCCAAAACCAACGTACCGCGCGAGCGAATCCCGGCCAACGGTATGCTCGAACCTGATCTGTTCGCTCCAATCTATTTGCGGGTCCTTTACCGGCAACACCAGATCGGTATGCACGCCGTTGGCAAGGAGGTATATAAACACATCTTCTGCCGTAACCGGTTCTTTTTCAACACTTATTCGCGACAATATGAAAGCGGCGAGCAGGTAAATGACTGCCAGTGAAACAAGGGTCAGGAGCGCATATCCGGTTATTTTAAAAACCTTTTTCATGGTAATTTTGCCGCCGCGGGATACCGTCCTGCAAGGAAACAAAATTTGAGCAACTCAAAGACAAAAATGATAAACATCAAAAAAGAGCACCTGTATATTTCACTCCTGTTTCCCGGGTTCATAGGACTCCTATGGTTTGAAAAGCCGTTAAAAGCATTATTGAATCACTATTGTACAAATGAATTACAAAACGGATTTATTGCAGGCATTATCGTTCGTTTTTTTATTTTGCTTCTATTGATCGGTATCATAAGATATTTCAAATTTGAAAATTTTAACGGGATCGGAAAAGAAAGGCAGGTTGGCAATTTACATGCTTTAATATTGCCGTGTACGATTGCTTCAATGGGCATTATGAGCAATTGGGATAATTATGTAAACGCGGATATTACACTCTTTTTATTGTTTATTTTGTCTGCTTTAATGGTTGGTTTTGCAGAAGAGTTCGCTTTTCGGGGGATCATATTTCCGCTCTTCATCCGATCATTTTCTGAAAAAAGGTCATCTCTGACCTTAGGGGTCATTGCGACTGCATTCCTATTTGGGGCCATACATTTTGTCAATCTCTTCAGCCAACCGGGAAATATAATCGGCGTCACCCAACAGGTGTTTTTTGCATTGTCCATTGGAGTGTTCTTCGGAGGATTATTGCTCAGAACCGGAAGTTTGATGGTTGTCTCCATGTTTCACGGACTTGTCAACTTCGCATTCAGCGGTGGCGAACTCGGGCAGGCGGTTCAAAAAGAAGTCATCGGAAAGCCGGAAGAAGGGATCAATTGGAATTCCCTGATCCCAACGACCATATTGTTCACTTTTATCCTGTTCGGGGGATTGTATATGATAAGGAAAGTGAAGAAAGAAGATGTTTTGGAAAAATTGGGCTTTTGAACCGGTGGCTCGCCTAAGAACAAACAAAAGAAAGACGCTTCTAAGCCGAAAACTTGTTAATGCGATTTGCACAGGTTGTGAGGCAAGCGCCTCACAACCCTACCTCCTCCTGATGCCTCCACAACTCCCGAAACGCCGCGCTCCATTCCAGCAACTCTTCCAGCGTACCCTCCATCCGCCAATTCGCCTTTATCCAACACGTAGATATAGTCGAACTTCGGCAGCAAATACAGCCGGTGCAGGGCCGACACCACTACCTTGTCTGAAAACGCTGCGAACATCCGGTCGAAGATGCGCATTTCGGTTTTCGGGTCCACGCTGCTGGTGGGTTCGTCGAGCAGGATGAGGTCGCTGTCTTTAGCAGCGAACACACCCCGCGCCAGCGCCAGCCGTTGTTTCTGGCCGCCGGAGAGGTTCACGCCTTTTTCCATGAGACGCACCACGTCGGTGTAGAGGTAGGCGACGTTGTGAATGAACGGCGGCAGGATGTCGGCCACTTTGCGCAGCAGGCCGCTTTCCATGCGTTTTTCCAAGCGCAGCGTGATGACGGTGATGATGTTCGAAAGGCTAAATTTACTACCGGGAAGGGCAAACAACTTATAAACAGGGATGGAAGTTCCAAATCTGTTTAAGTTTGCCTCTTCAACGTTTCACACCATGAAAGCGACCCTCCTGTCTTTGCTCCTTCTCTCTGTTATCGCCCTTCTTGCCGCTTTTTCCTCTCAAACCAAAAACACCCACCCGTCCGGTGCTCCGGTGCTGACCATCAACGGTTTCACCTTCCGCGACCTGAACAAAAACGGCAAACTCGACCCCTACGAGGACAGCCGCCAGCCGGTGGAAAAACGGGTCGAAGACCTGCTGTCACAAATGAATCTCGAAGAAAAAGCGGGCATGATGTTCATCAATGGGGTCCACATCAATGCCGACGGTACGCTCGAGCGCAAACCCGATGCGCAGGGTTTTGCCGCGCGGCTTCCGACGGCGATGGATTACATCAACGGTAGCAAAATGAATCACTTCAACTACTGGCAGGTGCCGGGCACGAAAGCGCTGGCGGAGGGCTACAATGCCATGCAGAGAATCGCTGAAAGCAGCCGCCTCGGCATTCCGGTCACGATCGCTTCCGACCCGCGCCATTATTTCAGCAACAATATTTTTGCTATGGCGGAAGGCGGGTTTTCCCAATGGCCCGAACAACTCGGCTTCGCGGCGATCGGCGACGAGGCGCTGGTGCGCGCATTTGCCGATATGGCCCGACAGGAGTACGTGGCGGTGGGCATTCGCGAGGCCCTGCATCCCATGGCCGACCTCGCCACCGAGCCGCGCTGGGCGCGGGTGAGCGGCACATTCGGGGAAGACGCGCATCTTTCCGCCAAACTGATCAAAGCCTATATCCTTGGTTTTCAGGGAGAAAAATTGGGCGTCAACAGCGTGGCCTGCATGACCAAACACTTTTCGGGCGGCGGCCCGCAAAAAGAGGGATTGGATTCCCACTTCGAATTCCATAAAGGACAGGTGTATCCCGGAAATATGTTCAACTACCACCTCATTCCTTTTGATGCGGCTTTCGAAGCGAATACCTCCGCCATTATGCCTTACTACGGCATACCGATGGATCAGACAAGCGAAAACGTAGGGTTTTCTTACAACAAAGACATCATCACCAAACTGCTGCGCGAAAAATACAAATACGACGGCGTGGTATGTACCGACTGGGGGTTGGTGACCGACGCCCACATGGGACCGGTGGTGTGGCCCACGCGCGCCTGGGGTGTGGAGCACCTGAGCCGCGAAGAGCGTGTGCAAAAGATCATAGAAGCCGGTTGCGACCAGTTCGGCGGCGAAAACTGCCCGGAATTGGTGGCCAATCTGGTGAAATCGGGCAAGGTGAGTGAAAGCAGGATTGACGAATCCATCCGTCGCCTGCTCCGGCAAAAATTCGTGCTGGGCCTCTTCGACCATCCATTTGTGGAGGTGGACGAAGCTCTGAAAATCGTAGGACGCTCCGACTTCAAGGCGGCGGGGGAAGCCGCGCAGCGCCGCTCGTTCACTTTGTTGAAGAATGAAGGCAAAACCCTGCCGCTTCAGCCGGGCAAGTTGAAAATTTATGTCAAAAACGTGGACGCCAAAGTGGCGGCGGAATACGGGCAAGTCGTGAACGATCCGAAAGATGCCGACATCGCGGTGCTGCGTCTGAACACACCCTGGTACCCGGTGGAAACGCAAAATCCCTTTGCAAAGGGGTTTCACCACGGCGACCTCGATTTTAAGGACGCAGCGATGGAGGAGATCATAGCGTTGCTCGACGCCGTGCCGACCATTGTGGACATATACCTCGACCGGCCGGCAGTGATCCCTGAGATCAGCGCCAAAGCGAAGGGCTTGCTCGCCAACTACGGCGCCAGCGACGCGGCCCTGCTCGACGTCATTTTTGGAAAAGCCAAACCTGAAGGCAAACTGCCGTTCGAGTTGCCCTCCTCTATGGACGCTGTGCGCCGGCAAAAGGAAGACGTGCCCTATGACTCGGAGAACCCGCTTTATAAATTCGGGCACGGGCTTTTGTATTAGAGGTTTACGGGTTAACGGGTTAACGGGTTAACGGGTTGGCGGGTTAACGGGTTGGCGGGTTGGCGGGTTGGCGGGTTAACCGCTCAAAAAACCTTCTCCAAAAACAATCGCTCTTCTTTTTGCTCTTTGAAGCGGTACAGGTAAGGCGCTTTGTGCGCGCGGCCGGAGAATTTTTTTTCCACCCGCTCCAGAATGCCGAGGCTCAGCATTTTGCGGTGGAAATTGGTGCGAAGCAGTTTTTCCCCCAGGATCGTCTCATAAAGACTCTGCAATTCCTGCATGGTAAAAGTCTCGGGCAGGAGATTCGAGCCGATCAGATTGTTGTTGAGCCTCAGTCGCAGCATTTCCAATGCTTTTTGCACGATGACAGCGTGGTCGAACACGAGTGGAGGCAACGCGTCGAGGCTGCACCAATCGCAAATATCCGAACTGCCGTCGGGCGTGGGAATCGCTTTTAAAAAATCAACGAGTGCGTAGTAGCCGACCGTGATAAAACGTTTTGAAATCCAGTGGTCGGATGAAATGCTCTTGTTGATGGCTTCTGCAATAGCGCGCTGTACCGATTGATCCACCCGCTCGCGTTGACCAAAAGCATAGAATTGTTCGAGGTAGACGCCTTTCAGCGCCGTACGTTCTTCCAATATCCGGTTGGCAGCCGAGTCCATATCCTCGCTCAAATAAATATAGCCGCCGGGCAAAGCCCATAAACTGGTGTTCCGAAACCGCACCAGCAACACTTTCAACTGATTGTCGTGAAATCCGAAAATCACGCAATCAATGGATACACTGGGCAGGAAGCGCTGGTCTTCTTCCAGGTGCTCTAAATGGGCTTCACGGTGTTCCATGAAATTTTTTTTTGCAAAAATAGTTGTCCCGTTCCAACATCCGCCGTACCATTGTACCAAATTGATACATTGGTTTAAATTCAAAATTTTTTGCCTGAATTAGCAATCTATATCGAATTTAATTTGTGGAACACGCACGCTTGCATCTTTTAGTATTTGTTTTTCGATATTTGCATTTCGTTCTGATTCGCGCCCGACCACCACACTCAGGGGACTTGAAGGCCCCTCCCCGAAATTTTCTTTTGAACATCATATGATTTACCTGAAATGCCTGTTGGCGTGTGTACAGCGCATTGTTTAGGGGAATGTGTGTGGTCAACAGGGCGAGAAACAAGGAACAACCACTCAGTAACAGACAGAACACAAGAACTACGTCGGCAGGAAATGATCTGCTTCGATGCGGAAGCCCGTTTGCCTCTGCCGGAATAAAATGTGCGGTATCGGATTGTTACAACCACTTGGTCATCCACCAAATTTTAATCAAATATACACTTTCATTCTTTTCTTAACCTAAACTCTTTCTATTATGAATCAAGCATTACGAAAGCCTAAACCAGGACTACTTATTTTGTTCCTGTTGTTTTTAGGCGCTGCTTCGTTGAGCGCGCAGGATCGCACGGTCAGGGGCAAAGTAACCGATCCCAACAACGAGGGAATCCCGGGTGCTACCATCGTTCAGAAAGGTACCGCTACGGGCACGATCTCCGACGTGGAAGGGAACTTTACCATCACCGTAAGCGGCGCCGACGCCGTGCTGGTCATTTCCTCCACCGGATTTGAAAAGCAGGAAATCACGGTAGGCTCACAGACCACGATCAACGTTCAGATGGCAGAATCGGATGCACTCCTCTCCGAACTCGTGGTGACGGGCTACACGGTTGATACCCGGAAACAGACCACCAGCGCTGTTTCCACGGTAAAAACCAAAGACCTCGCCGCCGTGCCTACGGGCAACGTCGAGCAGCAGTTGCAGGGGCGTGTCAGCGGCCTGACGGTGATCACCAACGGCCAGCCCGGCACCGCCAGCCTTGTGCGTATCCGCGGCTTCGGCTCCTTCGGTGGCAACCAACCGCTGTATATCGTGGATGGTGTGCCGACACAAAACATCAACTTCCTCGCACCGGACGACATCGAGAACACCACTGTGATGAAGGACGCTTCATCGGCCTCCATTTATGGCGCCCGTGCTGCCGGCGGCGTGATCGTTATCACGACCAAAAGGGGCACAAAAAAGCCGCAAAAGTTGCAGGTGAGCTACGATGCCCTCGTCGGCTTCACCACACCAGGCCAGGGCATTGACATTCTGACGCCGCAGGAAGAAGCAGACTGGACCTGGCAGGCCGTTCGCAACAGCACCCATCCCGACTCCGTACCCAAATTCAACCACCCGCAATACGGGACCGGCAACACCCCTGTGTTGCCCGACTACATCAACGTGGGCGGCGAAGCGGGGCTCAATGAAGGAGATTTCGACCTGGGTGAGGCATTGAAACGGTACAATGTGAACCCGGACAACGGGGGTATTTACCAGGTCGTGCGCGCCAACAAAGCAGGCACCGACTGGTACGACGCCATCACCCGTACGGCGCCCTTTACACGCCACACCCTCGGCTTCACCGGTTCTTCCGAAAGCGCGCGTTATTACGTGGGATTGAGCTTGCAAGACCAGGCCGGTATCCTGCTGAACAACGACTTCAAACGCTACACCGTCCGTATCAACACGGAATTCGATCTGGGCAAACGCGTGCGCATCGGCGAAAACCTGCAGGGCACGTATCGCTCGGTGCTGGGCCAGCAAGGCGGTGGCGACGGCGCCAACGTGTCGCAGGACGAGAATGACATCCTTTTCGCTTTCCGTATGCCTGCTATCATACCGGTGTATGACGAAAAAGGAGGCTACGCCGGCACAGCTGCGAAAGGGTTCAACAACCCGGCCAACCCGGTGGCCCGCCGCGACGGCGCAGCCGACAACAGCGGTTACGGAGCAGGCGGGTTCGGTAATCTCTATGCAGAAGTGGATATCCTCGACGACCTGACATTCAGGACCAGCATTGGCGGTAACTACAGCCAGTTTTACGGGTATTCGTTCTCCCGGAGAACCTACGAAAACTCGGAGAACAACTCCAGTTTCCGGTACGATGAGTTTTCGGGCACCTCTTTCGCATGGGTATTCACCAATACCGCCCGTTATAAAAAACAGTTCGGCAACAACAACTTAGACGTGTTGTTGGGTCAGGAGGCGTTGAAAGACGGCATCTTCCGCTCTATCAGCGGATTCGGCCTCAATCCGTTCGCGCAAAACCCGGATTACATCTCCCTCAACACAGTTTCCAACCGCAACGTCAGCAGCTTCAATGCCACGCCCTGGACATATAGTTCTTACTTCGGTCGCGCGCACTACTCCCTGATGGAGAAATACTACCTGACCGGCGTATTGCGCTATGACGGCTCCTCCCGTTTCGGTAAAAACAATCGCTATGGCTGGTTCCCCGGCTTCTCGGCAGCCTGGCGCCTCAGCGGCGAAGAATTCATGCGGGGCGCTTCCTGGATTGACGACCTGAAAATACGCGGCGGCTGGGGCCAGATGGGCAACGACAACAACGTCAGCCCGGTCAACCAGTACAGCCTGTTTGCGGCAAGCCTGGGCAATTCCGCTTATGACGTTACAGGTTCCAATACCAGTGTGACGGAAGGTTTTTACCAAAGTCGTGTCGGCAACCCGAATGCAAAATGGGAAGTGAGCACCACCGCCAACGTGGGCTTTGAAAGCCTTTTGTTCAATGGCCGATTAGATGTTATCGTGGATTTCTGGAAGAAAACCACGGATGACCTGCTCTTCGCCGTGCCGCTTTCCGACGTCCTGGGCGGCTTCGCCGATGCGCCTTCCGTCAATGTGGCATCTATGGTGAACAAAGGCATAGATATTCAACTCGTCAACAAAGGAAAGATCGCCGGCAGATCCAATTACGAGCTGACGCTCACAGGTTCTTTCCTGAACAATGAGATCACGAGCGTAGCCGACAACCTGGATTACTTCGATGTTTCGCCGGCCAGCAACCGCTTAGGCGCCTCTATGGTGCGCAACGAGGTCGGACAAACGATTTCGGCTTTCTATGGCTACAAGGTGCTTGGCTATTTCTCCAGCGCCGCAGAGGTAACTTCTTCTCCCACTCAAGCCGGCGCCGCACCCGGACGATTCCGCTTTGCCGACCTCAACGGACGCGACGATGCCGGCAATCTGACGGGCTTACCCGATGGTAAAATTGACGACGCCGACCGCACTTTCATCGGCAGCCCGGTACCCAAATTCACCGGCGGTGTCAACCTGAAAGTCACAGTTGGCCAATTCGATATCGAGACGTATCTGTACACCTCGGTAGGCAACGATATTTTCAACCTGTCCAAGTGGTTTACTGATTTTTATCCCTCCTTCACCGGCGCTGCCAAAGGAGCGCGGATTAAAAATTCCTGGACCCCCGACAATTTGGATGCGGAAACTCCGATCTACGAAGACGCCTCCAACTTCAGCACCAACACCCAGCCTAATTCCTGGTATGTGGAAGACGGTTCTTTCCTGCGGATGCAGAACCTTACCCTCGGCTTCAATTTGCCCAAAAGCATGTTGGACAAACTGAAACTGCGGCGCGCCCGGCTTTATGCCGCCACGAACAACGTATTCACCATCACCGGCTACGATGGCCTCGACCCGGCAGTAGGCGGCGCAGCCGATACCAACTTCGGTATCGACGTGGGCAACTACCCCGTGACGCGCAGCTTTATGTTCGGACTGGGCGTGACGTTCTGAACAACGCAATACGAAAATTAACTTGCATAAGGACAGCAACCTGAACAAATTATAATCGCTGTTCTTTTGCCAACATCATTTTCAAAAGTTAAAAAACATGAAAAATCTTTCAAATAAATTACTGTTGCTTGTCAGCATTGCGCTGACAGCCAACCTCCTGTTCAGTGCCTGTTCGGAAAGCTTCCTCGAAGTGGAGCCTACCGGAGCACTTACGGATGAACTATTGAGCAGCAGAAAGGGACTGGATGGCCTCCTGGTCGGCGCCTACAGTCCCTTAACAGGCCTTGGAGATTGGTATGGAGGCCACGGCAACTGGGTGCATGGCAGCATTCGCGGCGGTGATGCCAACAAAGGAACCGACGCCGGCGACCAGGCTGTTGCGAATCCTTTACAACGCTACGAGGCGCTCCCTAACAATGACGCCGTCGCTTCCAAATGGCGCCTCACCTACGAAGGAGTCGCCCGCTGCAATACTTTGCTGCGGCTCGTCAACTCTACGGAAGACCCCACCGTGACCGACGACGACAAAAAGCGCATCTCGGCCGAAGCCCGCTTCCTGCGCGGTCTTTATTACTTTGAATTGGTGCGTATCTGGAAAAACGTGCCTTATGTGGATGAAAATATGACCGCAGAAGAAGCCGTTGCGGTAAAAAACGACCAGGATGTGTATCCAAAGATCGAAGCGGACTTCCAGTATGCATGGGACAACCTGCCTGAAGTGCAGACCGCTGCAGGTCGCGCCAACAAATGGGCTGCCGGCGCTTACCTCGCCAAAGTATATTTGTATCAAGGCAAACACCGCGATGCCAAGGGACTTTTTGACCAGGTCATTGCCAACGGTGTGACTTCCGGCGGCGACAAATACGGTCTGCTCGACAATTACAGCGACGTGTTCAACGCCTCGTTCGACAACAACAAAGAAACCGTTTTTGCCGTACAACACGCCGTCAACACCGGCAGCACCAACAACGCCAGCCACGAGTTCGTGCTGAACTACCCCTACGGTAGCGGCTCCGACATTCCTGCCGGCTGCTGCGGATTCTTCCAGCCCAGCTTCGAATTGGTCAACTCCTTCCGCGTGGACGCCAACGGGCTGCCACTCCTCGACGGATCGTACAATAACGCCGCCAACGCGGTCAAAAACGACCAGGGGCTGACCTCTGCCCAACCGTTCACACCCGATGCAGGACCGCTCGACCCGCGCCTCGACCACTCGGTAGGCCGCCGCAGTATCCCTTACCTCGACTGGATTGACCACCCCGGCGCATCGTGGATCCGCGACCAGAACTATGCCGGTCCGTATTCGCCGAAGAAGTATGTTTTCCGCAGAGCTACGCAAAACAGCGTCACCGACGGCTCCTCCTGGACGCGCGGCTGGACTTCGCAAAATACCATCCTCATGCGCTTCGCCGACGTACTGCTGATGGCCGCAGAATGTGAAATAGATGCAGACAACGGCAGTCTTGAGAAAGCCCGCGAATACGTCAATCTGGTGCGCGCCCGCGCCGCCAACCCGGGTACCTGGGTGAAACGCTCAGACGGCTCCAACGCGGCCAACTACGTCATCGGCCTGTACAATACGCCCTGGGCCGACAAAGACGCAGCCCGCGCCGCCGTCCGCTTCGAGCGTAAACTCGAACTCTCCGGCGAAGGCCACCGCTTCTTCGACCTCGTGCGCTGGGGCATTGCAGCGACGGCGATCACTGCTTATCTGCAACACGACGGCGCTATATTGACTTCGGCTTTGGGCGGCGCTACTTTCGGCCCAGAGGATGAACTCTATCCGATCCCGCAATCGCAGATAGACATCCACGGCGCCGATATTTTGAAGCAAAATCCGGGTTATTGATGATGATGTGAAACAGGCCGTCTCTTAAGTAATGTACCGGCGACTTTAGTCGCCGAAACATCGAGAAAATCGCGTTTTTTGGCTGATATGAGTCGGCAGCTAAAGCAGCCGTACTTGAGGAGACGGCCTTGAATCCAGCACTTGAATCTTCGACGGGGTGATGCCGCATCACCCCGTCGTTTTTACCCCCTTTGTATTCTCTGCAAGCCACACATACATGAGACTGCTGTTATCCCTTCTCTTTTTTTCGCTGGCGCTGACCAATTGCAAACAGGAGCGAACGCTCTTCGTGCTGCTCGACAGCAATAAAACCGGCATCACCTTCAACAACGAGATAACCGAATACGATTCGCTCAATATTCTCAACTCCGAGTTTGTCTATAACGGAGGCGGCGTAGGCATCGGCGATTTGAACGGCGACGGCTTACAGGACATATTTTTTACGGGAAACCAGGTAGAGAATAAACTTTACCTCAACAGAGGAGGCCTCCGCTTTGAAGATGTCACTTCAAAAGCAGGCGTCATGAAAGAATTTGCGCTGCAATGGTCGTCGGGCATCAATATTCTGGACCTCAACAACGACGGCAAAACCGATATTTACATTTGTAACACCATGAACCCCAACCCCGAAATGCGGCATAACCAACTCTTTATCAACCAGGGAAATGACGCGGAAGGTGTCCCGGATTTCGTGGAAGCAGCTGAATCTTACGGCATCGCTGACACGACACACTCTTCCAACGCTCAGTTTTTCGATTACGATAACGACGGAGACCTGGACCTTTTTATCTCGGTCAACTACATGGACCGGCCCGACCCCAACCGCTACGCCCCCAAAATAAAGGATGGCACCTCCGTCAACCGCGACAAACTCCTGCGCAACGACTGGGATCAGGAAGCCGGCCATCCCGTATTCACGGATGTTTCCGCCCAAGCGGGTCTGATCTGGGAAGGATACAGCCACAGCGCACTCGTCGCCGATTTCAATGAAGACGGCTGGCCGGACATTTATGTCGCCAACGATTACGTCACCAACGACCTGATCTACATCAACAACCGCGACGGGACATTCACCAACCAGATAGCCCAAATATTCAAACACCAATCCGCTTCCTCGATGGGCAGCGACCTGGCGGATGTGGACAACGACGGCAAACTGGACATGTTTATCACCGAAATGCTGCCCTACTACAACAAGCGCAAGAAGTTGTTTCTCAATGCCAACAACTATTCCACTTATATCAACAACGAGAACTACGGCTACGAATACCAGTACTCCCGCAATGTGCTCCAACTCAACCGGGGCATCAGCCCGGAAACGGGATTACCGGTGTTCAGCGACGTGGCTTTCCTGACCGGCACGCAGGAAACCGAATGGAGCTGGACGCCGCTCATGGCCGATTTCGACAACGACGGCAACCGCGACATCTTCATCACCAACGGCTTCCCGCGCGATGTGACCGACCACGATTTCGGCGCCTACCGCAGTTCATACAGTTACTTGGTGCCGCCGATGGAATTGCAGGCCATGATCCCGCAGATCAAAGTGCCCAAGTTTCTCTTCAAAAACGAAGGCAACCTGCAATTCAAAGACTATTCAAAAGAGTGGGGCGTGGCTATTCCCGCCTTTTCCAATGGCGCCGCCTACGGAGACCTCGACAACGACGGCGATCTGGACCTGGTGGTCAACAACATTGACGATGAAGCATTTGTATTTAAAAACACGTTGAACGACCGGGAAGAAAAAAACAATTTCGTCCGCCTAAAGATCGAAGGAAAAAACGCCCGCAGTGAAGCCTTCGGCGCAACCGCGACAATCTACTTCGACGGAAAAAAACAAAGCGCTCAACTGCTCTCCGCCCGCGGTTACATTTCAGCCTCGGAAAATGTGCTGCATTTCGGCCTTGGCAGCACCCCCCGGATAGATTCCGTCGTGGTACGCTGGAACGGCAACACATCCATGACGCTGACCAAGGTGCCCGTCAATCAAACGACCGTTGTACAATACAATGCGGCAAGAACAGACGCAATGGTCTCTACCCGCAGCGGAATACTTGCCCCCGTCAAACCAGCCGCTATTGGTCTGGACTGGATACATCCGGAAAAAGACTTTATTGACTTCGACTTCCAGCGCACCCTTCCGCACAAGTTCTCCCAATACGGCCCCTGCCTTGCGACCGGCGACGTGAACGGCGATCGCCTGGACGATATTTTCGCCGGCGGAAGCGCCGGATACGAAGGAACCTGGTTCATCCAAACGCCCGAAGGAAAGTTCGTGCAAAAAAACGCCGCCCTGAAAACCGACCCGGAGAAAAATGAAGAAGACCTCGGGGTCGTATTGTTCGACGCCGACGGCGATGGCGACAACGACCTCTACATCGTTCGGGGCGGGGCACAGTCAACAGCGGGCTGGGAGGTGTATCAGGATGTTTTGTGCGTCAACGACGGGCAAGGCCATTTCAGCATTGCCACCGGCGCCCTTCCCAAGGAAACTTCCTGCGGTCAGGTAGTGAAAACCGCCGATTTCGACGGCGACGGCGACCTGGATCTGTTTGTCGGAGGACGCGTATTGCCCCATACTTACCCCAAGCCAGACCGGAGTTTTTTGCTGCGCAACGATTCCAGGGAAAAAGACAAGCCGGTTTTCACGGATGTTACCCAACAACTTTGCCCCGAACTGGAATACATCGGCCTCGTCGCGGATGCGCTGTGGGCGGATTTCAACGGCGACAAACGCCCCGACCTGCTCGTGGCAGGAGAATGGATGCCCCTGACCTTTTTCCAGAATGACGGAGCAAAGCTGACCAACGTTACTTCCCAAACCGGTATCGGCGGCAAAACGGGTTGGTGGTCGAGTCTCGCTGCCGCCGATTTCGATGGCGACGGCGACACCGACTTCATGGCGGGCAGTTACGGACAAAACCTGTATTTCAAAGGCGATGAACGCGAGCCTCTGCGCGTGTATGCCAAAGACTTCGACGGCAATGGTTACTATGACCCCTTCATCTCCTGCTATTGGTTCGATTCGCTCGGCAACAGGAAAGAATATTTCTACCATACCCGCGACGATATGATGAAACAATTGATTCCCCTGCGCAAAAAATTTTACAGCTACGGCGCCCTGGGAGAAGCGACGGTGCAGGATGTTTTTTCCAAAAAGGAACTGGAAGGTGCGCAAATATTAGAAGCCAACTGGATGAGCAGCAGCTATGTGGAAAATCTCGGCAACGGGAAATTCATTATCACTCCCCTACCCTGGCAGGCGCAGGTGGCGCCCATTTTCGGTATGTTGCCTTATGATGCGGACAAAGACGGCCTGCCGGATGTGCTGATGACCGGCAACGACTTCGGTATGGAACTCCTGCAAGGTCGCGCCGACGCTTTTAACGGGCTGTTGCTGAAAAACACAGGCAAAAATCAGTTCAGAGCGGTCGAACTGGAGGAAAGCCATTTTTTCATACCGGGCGATGGCCGGGCAATCGCCAGAATTCAAATTGGCAGCGGGCAGGAGCTCATCGTAACAACACAGAACCGCGGCGCATTGAAAGTATTTTCACCGGTTGTTTCAGAGAGACAGTCAAAAAAGAATCAATAAATATAATCAATACGATATTCAGACCATGAAGCAACTGCTCACAACTATGCTAACCGCCCTGGCGGTCACCGTCTTCGCCCAGCAAGGCACTTTGAAAGAAAGCCTCCAGGTAAAAAGCGCCACGCTCGGCAAAGAAGTGGAGTACAGCATCTATTTGCCTTCCGATTATGAAACGTCGAATCGCCGCTACCCGGTGTTGTACCTGCTGCACGGCTACACCGACGACGAAACAGCCTGGACGCAATTCGGAGAGGCTAATCTTATCGCCGACCGTCTCTCGCAAGCGGGTGAAATCCCGTCCATGATCATCGTCATGCCCGACGCCGGCGTGAGTTGGTATGTCAACAGCGCCGACGGGAAAGTGCTCTATGAGGATTTTTTTATCAAAGAACTTATTCCGCATATAGATGCCACTTATCGCACACGCAACAGCAAGGAATTCAGGGCCATTGCCGGGCTTTCGATGGGCGGGCACGGTAGTCTCATCATGGCTATGAAACACCCCGATTTGTTCACCGCGGCAGCGCCGCTGAGCGCGGGCATTTTTACGGAGGAAGAGGTAATCAACATGCCCGACGACAACTGGAACAGGGTTTTCGGCGCGCCTTATGGCAAAGACCTGAAAGGGAAAGAGCGCCTCACCGCACATTTGTTCCAAAACTGGATCCTGAAAATCGTGGAAAACACCAACGCGGACGAACTCTCCAAAGTAGCGTACTATATTGATTGCGGTGACGGCGATTTTTTGATATAGCCCCGTGCATTTTTAAAGGAACGACCTGAGTACCTTTGTTTCATTTTGAGCATGAAAAAGCGATTAAGTTCAGTTTCGTATGAAGGGATGCGGCTGCGAGCGGTTGAGTTGTTCCGTTCGG
>JABAQQ010000072.1 GCA_019187225.1 Saprospiraceae bacterium | reverse complement strand
GGCGCTTCGGCGCATGGAAGGGGGGATTTATGCGTGAGAAACACAAATTTCCCCTCCATTTTTCTTTTCCGACATTTCAAAGAACTAAGACCGGTTTTTTCCCGGAAAAATGTGTACCCTTTCTAAATTTATTTGATTGAATAACCGGTCCGGATTTACAAATACGTTGATCTGTTGAACCGCTCCGCTTCTGTTCCATATCTTTCGGCTGACTTCCGCATCCAGGACCAAATGTTCCGACTGTTCGACTTGCCCGTTTTCATAAACTACCTCCAGCCCTTCTTGCCTGGAAAGCGTATAAACTACCGGTACCTGGCAATAAGTGAAAAACAAAGCATTTTCACCCAGGATAATCTGTCTGGATGCGCCGCTTATATCATAATAGCGTATGGTTGCGGGCGATTTTAAGAATTCGCCTGTGCGAAGCAAGTCCGGCCGAAACTGCACTTGCCCGTTTTGCACCCAAAGGCCTAATTCGCCGAGCCTGCACAAAATGTCTTCTTTCACCTGTCCGGTCATGCCCGGTTGCTGGGCGCCTTTGCCAAGCGGTGTGTGGGAATACGGATCGGTGGGGAATGCACCGTACAATTCAGGCGTTTTATGTACGCCGATCCCCTCTGTGATCTCGTAGTAATGCTCCAGCAACTTTTTAACCGGCGCATCACCGGCCTGTTCTTTTATGGCCCTGACGACGGTTTCCAGCACGGCCAGGCGCAGTTTGGACACCATGTGCCAATAGATCGACCCCAAACCCTCGTAGCCGAAAAACGTTCCGCTTCTTCCTGTGAAGGCTTTGTGATGGAATACATCTTCGAAGAGACGCAGCAATGCCTCTTTGAGCGTCGGGTCAATTTCCTTGCCTGCATCCGCTGCGGCCTCCAGGTCGGCGGCGTTTTTGAAGTTTCCGTTAAAATGGTAGTTCCCTGAAATATCCCTTTCAAAAATCGCAGAATAGTCCTTATCCGAAAGTTTTTCCAAAATTCCGGATTGGGCCAACAGGTCGCCGGGAATCGTATTTTTTTGCAAAAAACCCGGTAATTGTTTGTTCGGATACAACAGGTAACTGTGCTGATCGCCCCGGTACATCGCACTCGATCTGAGCGCGTTCAACAGCTTCAGGCTCGCTTCCGCGGAAAGGCAACCTGCGCTGAGTACGGCTACTTGCCCCTCCAGCATTTCGCTCAGGTGGGAAATCGCGACGGAATCTTCACCGGATGACATTAAATTATATCCGTGATACAGGTGATCCGGCCTTTGATTGGCTTCTATGGAATGTGTTATAAAGGTCAGGGAAAGCGCTGCAAACTGACGCAGTCCGTCCAGAGTGATGGCGCATTTGGTCCCGCCGAATCCATGTTCATAGACCTGCCACCGGTAATCGCTGGCTGCATGACCAAAGCGGCCCAACAGGTTTTTGCGATCGCGATCATTGATGTTGCCATTTAACAGGACTTGATTTTCCAACAGGGCTTCCCGGATCCGGTGATAGAAATCCGCCAATTCCTGCGAGACGTTTACGCGCTCCAACCGGGTTTGTGCGAGCAGTTCGTTAAAAAACTGCATGAATCGTCTCAGGTAATACAGGGTCACCATGGACACGCCGTTTCCGACCAACGCATTGTTGGCGTCGTTCCATTCCGGTCGTTGCGTATTCATCCAGATGCCTCCTTCCAACAGGAAGTTGGAAAGTTTTGCGAGCAGGGCAGCCAGTATTTTTTCTACCAGGTTTACGTGAAGCAGCTGCCCGTTTTTATCCCGCAACAAAGCGCCGTCCGCTCCGAGCTCGCCTCTTTGCGCCCTGATCTTTTGGTTCAGCTCAAAATCAAAGTCAATGGTGTCTTTCGGGTTTTTTAGAATATCCCGGTAGGGTTTGATCTTGTAAGGAACATTCGCATACACCCAATATTCTTTGTCCAGAAGCCCCTGCAGCAGTTCCGGGTAGTAATTGGACG
Organism: Saprospiraceae bacterium; assembly: GCA_019187225.1. Lineage (GTDB taxonomy): Bacteria > Bacteroidota > Bacteroidia > Chitinophagales > Saprospiraceae > M3007. The sequence continues at coordinate 31,636 of JABAQQ010000072.1, read as the reverse complement.
CAAACTCCAAAAATTTCAACAGGTAAATAATTTGGTGATCGCCCCAATATCCGATATAGGACCAGGGGTCGTCAGGCTCTATGGTTTCCCAATCGAAGCCGTCCTTGGTAATCCGGTATGGATTATAGCCGTCGAACGTGGATGCGTTGAAAAATTTAAATATCATGCCCTCTATAAAAGCGGGATAGGAATGAGCGAGGGCTTCCCAGTTTTGAAAAATATCACGCCAGTTTCCTTCATAGTCCAGTACCCTGGAGCCATCCGCCTCACTTCGGGTATTGATCGAGAACCTGTTCCAGGGCCGGGAGGGATCGCCGTGCCTTCGACTGAATTTTAAAGGCAAGTATTCCGTAGCCAGCCGGATGAAATCGGGATCCACGCTGTGCTGTAACAAGTTTTTTAAAGTCTGCAGGGAGAATTTTTCCGGAACTTGCCGGAGCGTTTCCCGATGTCCGGCAGAAACGAGGGGATTGGCTTTTTCAAGGTAGAGAAGGAAATCCCGGCGTTCTATTTGATAGTTTTCATCAAAAATTCCACCGCGCATGATATTGAACAGCACGTTGGAAAAGTGGCGGGAATCCCGTAGCGCATCTTCGCTGCACTGCAGCCCATCGGCGGCAGCAGTCAGTTTAACCAGATTTTCGGTGCCCAGATCGATGTCCTCCCGGATGCGCCGGCCCAGATCCCGATCGTTTTTAATAGCATCCATCAAGCGGATGATCGCCGCATGGGATTGATTTACATCAGCCGCCAGCATCCATTCCTTTTCCGCATGCGGCGGGAGTTCAAGGGCGGCATGGACGAAATACGCTCCTTTTTCGCCTTTTATATCCGTTTCCATTTCGATGCTTCGGCCGGCCCTGAACTTTTTTAGCTGCAACGACGACAACAAATAGCGGGGATTTTCCAGACCGGTCGAAAAGGCCACCGTGGCCTTGAGGGCTTCGCTCGGCTCGGCTTTATCTACAATGATCGCACTGAGTGCGAAAATGCCCAGCCCCGACTCACGCTCTAATTCGCTGCGTTTGTAAGCATCTGTCAGATTGCTTACCCTGTTTTGGAGTTCGCTGCCTACTCCATATGGAACGATATTCTGCATACCATCCAACACCGCTACGTTCTGATGTTCGCCGGAATGGTTGATCAGTTTGGATTTTTTTATAAAACCGAATGCATCACTGAAATTCCACTGGTATTGAAAAGTCAGGCCGAGCTCATGATTGATCTCCTCGAAGAGTATCTTGTTGTGATAAGCGCTTTTGTACAAATTTCTTTGTATCTTAAATTTTCCCTCACAACGCATAGAAAACGGCTCCCAAACGACCACAGTATCATTTTTCATAACCTGGAAGACCGATTTACTGCCGGTAATTTCTGCAGACTCCGTGATCTTGTCATCCGTGTAATAGGGAAACAAAGCGCACTCCGCGTTCTTTCTTCCCGCGGTCAGGCCTCCGTTGCTGGAAATAAACATCCAGTGATTGGCGTCGCTGACGATGCTCATGAAAAACGGGCGCAATTCATCGATGTCCGAAATCATGTAAAAAGGTTCCCCATCAATCTGTAAGGAACTCAATTTTACTTTTTTCCCCTCCTGTTCCATCGTGGCAGGTATAAATACTCTTTGTTTTATAAAAAATTTAGCGCTGGGAAAACATCAGTTCGCCTCCCGGTACACGCGTACATAATCTATCGTCATCTGTTGCGGAAAAGGTGTTTGCGTAGTTGGGAAGCCTACATAATTTCCACCGACAGCTACGTTCAACAGCATGAAAAAAGGATGGTCAAACACCCATTCACCCGTCAGATCATCCGGTGTAAGGCGTTGATACAGTGTATCATCCACAAAATATTCAATATAATCTTCCCCCCACTCTATGGCAAACAGGTGGAAATCCGTGTCAAACCGGTTGTCTGTCAGTGAAAAGCCCTTGGTGATGGCGCCGCCGCCCGAATACCCCGGGCCGTGAACGGAACCGTTGACGATATTAGGCTCCTGTCCCCGTAATTCCATAATATCCATTTCGCCGCATTGCGGCCAGCCATCGGTGACGATATCCTCTCCGAGCATCCAGAAAGCCGGCCACAGGCCCGGCCCATACGGCGTTTTTAGCCGGGCTTCGAAGCGGCCGTACGTTTGTGTGAACAGGCCCTGGGTTTTGATCCGGGCCGACGTGAATGCGGCGCCGGCAAACGTTTCCCGTCTGGCAGTGATAACCAGATGGCCGTCCCCGTCCATAGCCACATTTTCCGGGCGATTGGTGTAGTATTGCAATTCCTGATTGCCCCAGCCGTTGCTTCCGGTGCCGATGTCGTAGGTCCACTTCGCCGGATCCGGTGCGTCGCCGGCCGCTCCGTCGAATTCATCACTCCAGACCAGCTGCCAATTGCGCCGTTCAAGCATTTGATTTTCATCTGCCTGGCAAGCGGACAGGCTTAAAAGAATACTGACCGGCAGAATACCCGCCGTCATTGGAAGGGCAAGCGATTTTATATTCAAATACATCATAGAGTTGTTTCTAAATTGTTGAGGATTGACCTGGCAGATTAGTTGTGGAAATACAAATTGTCCACATAAACTGTGTTGGCGCCGGTGGGCTTTCCAACCAGAATGAACTGGGATATGTGCTTGCGGGTGGTAAGCCCGGTAAACTCGCTGAGAGGAATGTCATAACTGATCCATTGCCCTTGGGCAGGCATCTCAAAATTGACCTGGTGCTCCACGTCGTCGCCGCCGCCAAAGGCGCCATCCGCTCCGAAATCAACCAGTTTCACGCCGAAAAAATTGAAATCAGCCGACCAGGCGTCAATGTGAAAATGGGTCATGTTGGTGGCGTCGATCTGGCTGACGATGGTTTCGATGCCTACGAAATCGAGGGCGGAGTATTTTTTCGCCGCATTGCCTGCGATGAACACGTCTTCGAACGCGGCGGACGACCAGGGGGTACGCCAGGTATCCACAGGTACGTTGTTGTAGACCTCGCTGAAGAGGGAAATCACATTTGCCTGGGGAAGCGTAGGCGCTGGGGCCGCCACAGCAGGCTCGGTGGCGCTTTCCTCCCTGTAAAAGAAAATGTTGTCCACAAAGAGATTGGGCAAACCGCCGGAAAGGACGATCTGAGCTAGGCGTGTCCTGGAGCTCAGGCCGGTGAAGCTGGCTAAGGGAAGATCCAGACTTATCCAGGATCCGGTGGCCAGCATCGAACTGTTGATCGTAATTTCATGCGACGAATCATCGCCGCCGCCAAACGCTCCGTCCGCGCCGATATCTACCAGAAGCACCTTAAAGACGGTGGAAGGGCCGACCGGATCAGGCGTCCAGATGTCGATATGAAAGTGGGTCATAGTGCTGGCGTCAATCGTAGGCGCGGTAAACTGGATACCTACGAAATTGAGTTGGGTATAGCGCTTGACGTCGTCTCCATTTATTTGTACATCAAATACTTGTGCCGTAGAAAACTGCCAATAACCGTTGAAGAAATCCACCGGAACGTTATCGTAGACATTGCTAAAAACGGAAATCACCTTATCGGCCGGCACCGTTGGGGGTGGAGCCGCAACCTGCGGCAGCACAGGGGCGCCACTCGAAACGATCGTCAGGGAGCCTTCTGATTCCACACCGGCCAGGGTAGCGGTGATCACCGCCGTGCCCGCATCCAGAATGTTTACCACACCGGAAGCGCTTACACCGGCTACGCCGGTATCGGAGGACGCGAAATCGAAATAAGACGGTGCGGTCTCCACGCGCTGGTCTACGCCGTTTGGCAAATTAGCCACTGCATAACCCTGTATGGTGAAGGTATTGCCGGTTTCCGCATTTTGGGTTACATCCGCACCGTCCAGGATGCCGGATCGGGCATGCGCGATCGTTCCCAGTTTTTCGAACCGCGCCTCGTCGATCCAGAAGGTGTACCCTGTGCCGTTTTCCGGGCCTTCTGAGAAAAACAGCAATCCCCGCTCGGCCTTGAGTTTAGAGGGATCGGGAATGGGGATATAGTATTTTTTCCAGTTGGTGTTCACTTCCACTCCGGCAATGGCCGCCTGGTATTTGTTTTCCCCCAGGTCGTTGCCAAATCCGATCAGGTCTATCGAAGCCGGTCTGGAGGCTTTGGCCCAAAAAGTGAGCACGTTGTAGCCGGAGAGGTCGCGCCCGGTATTGCTGAAGTATACGCCACCGGCATAAGCGCCGGCAGGGTCGTCATAGTCCGGGACAGCTATGCGCATAGAGGATGTGCCCTTGTATTTTACGTCAGTGTCTACGTCAAAGGCCCGTACGTCCGATCCGCCAAAGGCTGCATAGCCCATATCCCCACTAAAGGCGTCGATAAAAACTTCGGCGGTTGTAGGGTAGGTGGCGGGGTCCAACTCGTTCAGGTCCCTTTCGCAGCTGAAGAAAAGCGCGGTGAAAGCCAAAATAAGGCCGGTAACTGGATAGGGATATGTATGTTTCATCAGTGGATAGTTTATTAATTGTGAGGACTACTGAAAGATGTTGATGCGCAAATAGGTCCGGATTTCCCACTCATTGCCGTTGCCATAGCCAAGAGCGGTGGGATCGCATACCAGTTCGCCGGCGGCATTGATGAGATGCGTCGGACAGTACCGCGGCGAGTAGCGGTCGAGGGTGCGATAGAGGCCCTGCACGCCGATGCTCGTATTGGGTAGCTCGAGCCAGTTGGGTTTGCCCAGGGTAGTGGAAATATCCAGCATGAATTGTTGGGGGAATGTGAGGTTGAAATCGCGGTGATAATCGTACGGCCCCCAATCATTGAATTTCACGGCAGAGACCAGCTTGACGCTTTTGTAAACCATCCGCAAATCGAGGCCGAAGCGTTGGATGGTCCGGGTGTCGTCGCCATTGGCCTGGGCATTCCCGACGTATGCGTTGGCGATGAATCCCAGATTGGGATTAAGTTTGGATACGATGCGTGCGTAGGCTTCCCACAAATCCCGGGCAGGCGCGGAGCCGGGGAAGGCAAAGGTGGTGCGTCCATCCGGCAGGATACCGATGGCAGCGTCCTGGATGGTAGGGAGATGCCGGAAAACGAATCCCCCGCTTGCCGCCAGTTTGGCATCTTCGGCCCGGTCGTTATCCCAGTCGTACATCCAGGTAGCGGGTGTCGGGTCGTAAGTGATCAAAATTTCTCCGGCCACGGTTTCGCGGTTTGCCCGGACGGAGAAGGGGTCGTCCAGGATATTCCGGGGCCGGCCGGGTGCCGGCGCATCGCCGGGTATGGGGCCTTCGATCGGGCGCTGCCACAGGAAGTTGGGGGCCAGTTGAAAGTCGCCGATCGAATAGGTGAAGCCGCTCAGGACGTTGTACTGGTTGCCGCTACCGCTGTCTTTCAGGCGCCAGCCGGTGAATGTTTTGGTATAATCGGCGCCGCCGTTTGCGACCAGCGCCATGGCGGCGGTTTGCGCATACCAGTTGAACCTGCCTTTGGAGAAGGTCAGTTTCATCTTGCCACCCCAATTATCCTCCGGCTTGATCTCATCCTGAAAAACAGCGTATTCACCTCCTGACTCGACGGCGATCTGGAAGGTACGGCCGATGAGGGGTTGCCCTCCCCATATTCCGCCCAATTCGAGGCCCAGTTTTCCCAATTTTGTTTTTGCATGCAGGGTTGCTTTGCGCGTCTTGGGCACCGGTATGGCGAACGAACTTTCAGTGGTGCCCCTTTGCTCCAGATCTTCGTGAAATATACCGGTCAGGTCGATACCCGCAAGCTTCCGGCTGTATTTGACCAGAACGGCAGGGTTAGCGCCCCACCACAGCTCGGGGCCCATGGCAATGCTCAATCCCTTCAACTTTCGTTTGCCATCCAGTTCAAATCCCAACGGGGCCTGGCCGTTATAAATATCAATGTTGGGACCGTAATTCGCCTCCTGGTACAGGCCGAAAAAATCGCCCTCATAGCCCCAGTGATAATGGCCGGTCCGGTAGAAACCCGTCAGGTCAAAGTCTTTATGGTTCCAGGTAATATCCGCGCGGTACACCTGCAGGCGGTTGACATCGCGCAAATTGACAGGTCCGTTGCTTGTATTCACAACGACAGGACGACCCCGGTTTTCATAAAATATTTCGTTGATGGGGTTTTGCGCCACATTTCCCAAAACGTTCACTTCGACATTGGCCCGCAGGTTCGGCGCCGGATTTCCGGCCACTCCTACGAAAAAAGACTGCATGTGATCGAAGCCCAATTGGTTGGGAAACACCTCTTTTTCAGGATCGGGTTCCTCCGGTGTGGATATCAGACTTCCTCCTGTATTGAATGTGCTCAGATCGGCACTTAAGCGGCTGAGGCGGATTTTGCCGGATCGCTCGCTTTCCAGCGCCGCCTTGTCCCCCCGGGCTTTTACCACCGCGTCCATCAGCTGGATTTGCCCAAAATACCGGTTGATGGATTCGGAAGTGACGCCGCTACCATAGGGGTTGATGGTGTGCGCCTCTTTCAAGGCGTAATAGGCAGCACGCGGGTACAAATGGTAGAGACCACGTTCATTGGTTGCCCCTTTGGCGCAGATGCCGAACCATTCCTCATTCATATTGTTTTCGCCCGGCTCGTAATCATTCAGATAACCGCCGTTCGACCAGGAGGCATTGTTGTCGTGCACATCCAGATTGGCGGTTTGCCCGAACTTCCACCAGCCGTCGCTGAACTGGAAGGTGAAACCTCCGACCGAGTTGCCGGCCTTCCCTAATCCGGCTGCATTTTCGTATATCTCCTTCCAGTTTCCCACCATATAGTAGGCCTGCGATTGCTGGTCTTCACTGTTGGAAATCGCATTGAAGGCGTCGGCTCCAAACTCGGTGAACATCAGGGGTTTGCCGTATTCTTTTTTTACCCGCTCGAATGCGTCGCCAAACGAAACGCCGCGATACATATTGGTACCCAGGATGTCCACATCCGGGCACTTCCGTGCGATAATATCCAAAAACAGCAGATCGCCGTTGCAAATCGCTACCGGGTGGGACTTATCGAGGCCTTTCATCTGTACAACCGCTTCATTGAACAGTTGATACATCGCCTCCGCCCGGATGGTCGACTTCCGGTCCTCCAGGGGAATATCTTCCGTTTCGGCGCCCTCCCAGAAAAGGCCGTAGTTGTTCTCGTTCCCCAACAGATACAACAAAAGCCCGGGCGTATTCTTATAGGCCTCAGTCATTTCCCGAACCTCCCGTAGCAATAGCTCGCGCACCCGCGGATCGGCATATTCTGTATTCGCGACCCATACCCCGTCCAGCGTAAGTCCGTACCGGCCGAAGGAATGGTTGAGCACCGTGTAGATGCCGTACTTGTCATAAATATAGGCGATCCATTTGGCAGGTACTCCCGTGTATTGCCGTATGACGTTTACCCCCATGTTCTTCAGCATGGACATCTCCTCATCCAACGCCGCCCGGATAATGTCATCCGGTTGTTTCCACAAACTGTAAGTGTAGTTGGTACCGATGGGATAATAATCCCAGTTCATACCATTGATCATGAAATCTTTTCCATTCACCTGCAGTTTCATGCCCTGGTCTTGTTGCACCACAGAAACTTTATCCGCTTGCGCATGGAGTGTTACTGCCCATAACAGCAGTGCCGAGTGTAAGAGTAGATGTTTCATCAAACCTTTCTTCTTATTTGGTTAAGTGTTTTGCAATGCCGGCGGATGGGGAAATAATATTTTTTTAACTCTGTGAAATTAGAGTTTTTGATTGGAATTCAGCATATATACTTTCGATATACAACATTCAGCAATTGCGGGAACAAGACGGAAGAACAAGGTTAATATGCTGAAAATTAGCCACTTGTAAGACCTGCATCTGCAAGTAGAGACCGTGTTCATGTATACCGGTTTTCATGCGCCGGATGCGGCGGGGTTTTCACAAGTGCCTTATTTACGGTTTTCACCCGTTCGCCTCCTTCATGTCCTCTTTTTAAAAAAGAAGCGGATAGCCGTTAAGAATATTGGCAACGCCTCGCCTGAAAAAATGTCTTGCACCCATGGATCGTGCCGCCAAAAAGTCTTCAAAATTTAAATCTACCTGCCACTTTTTCAGCCACAAACCCCACTTTTGGGTTTGGAAATAAATTTGCGAAAAGGTTGACGAGAGGTGATAAAGGTTTGTGAGGTTGATGAATCGCGGTGTACTCTCCATTACCAACCTTATAAACCTTTATCAACCCTCATCAATAAATACCCAAATCCACACTTCAACACATCCACAATATATAATGACCTACGACAATTTCACGATAAAAGCCCAGGAGGCCATCCTTCAGGCCCAGCAAATCGCCGCCGGCTACGAACAACAAAGCGTGGACGCCGCCCACCTTCTGAAAGGAATGCTGGCAGTGGACGATTCCGTGACGGATTTTTTGTTGAAAAAAACGGGCGTCAACATGGCGCGTTTCGAGCAGGACTTAGACAAACTCGTGTGGGAAACGCCCAAAGTACAGGGCGCCGACAAACAATACCTGACCAACGAAGCCAACAAAGCCATCGCCGCCGCCAAAGCCATGCTTAAGGATTTCGGCGACGAATACATTTCGCTCGAACTATTGCTGCTCGGTATTGTCAAAGGCAATGACAAAGCCGCCCGCCTGCTGCGCGAACACGGTGCGACCTTAGAAACGCTGACTGCAGCCGTCAAGGAACTGCGCAAAGGCCGCAAAGTAACCGACCAGACCACCGAACAAGTCTACAACGCCCTCCAGAAATACGCCATCAATCTCACAGAACTGGCAGAATCGGGTAAACTTGATCCCGTTATCGGACGCGACGAAGAAATCCGCCGCGTATTGCACATCCTCAGCCGCCGCAAGAAAAACAACCCCGTTATCATCGGCGACCCCGGTGTGGGCAAAACGGCCATCGTAGAAGGTATTGCCTGGCGCATCGTGCGCCACGACGTGCCGGAGACGCTGTCGGGCAAGAAAATTTTCAGCCTCGACATGGCCGCGCTCATTGCCGGCGCCAAATACAAAGGCGAATTTGAGGAGCGCCTGAAAGCGGTCATTAAAGAGGTGGTTGATAGCAATGAACAAGTCATTTTGTTTATTGACGAAATCCATACGCTCGTGGGCGCCGGCGGCGGTCAGGGTGCGATGGACGCTGCCAACATCCTCAAACCTGCCCTCGCGCGCGGCGAACTGCGCACCATCGGCGCCACCACACTCGACGAATACCAGAAATACTTCGAAAGCGACAAGGCGCTGGAACGCCGGTTCCAGTCGGTGTACGTGGACGAACCCAGCATGGAGGACACGATTTCCATCCTGCGCGGTATCCAGGAAAAATACGAGAACTACCACAAAGTGCAGATCCTCGACGAAGCCATCGTGGCCGCCGCCGAACTTTCGCACCGATATATTTCCGAACGCAAACTGCCCGACAAGGCCATTGACCTCATTGACGAAGCAGCAGCCAAACTCCGCCTCGAACTCGACTCCGTACCCGAAGAAGTGGACAAACTCGACCGCCAACTCCGTCAGTTGGAAATCGAGCGCGAAGCCATTAAGCGCGAAAAAGACGAGCGGAAACTGGAGGCGATGAACAAACAGATCCAGGACGTGCAGGAAAAGCTCGACAGTCTGCGCGCGAAGTGGCAGTCGGAAAAAGAAATTGTGGAGGCCATCCAGAACTGCAAACAGAAGCTGGAAGAACTCCAGATTCAATATCAGAAAGCCGAACGCGAAGGCAATCTGGAAGTAGCATCGCGGATAAAATACCAGGACATCCCGGCGCAGGAAGCCATGCTGCGCGCTGCCGAAGAAAAACTCGCCGAACTCGCGCCGGAGAACCGCATGACCACCCAGACGGTCACCTCCAACGACATCGCCGAAGTGGTGGCGCGTTGGACGGGTATCCCGGTGGCCAAAATGATGAAAGGCGAAAAAGAGCGCCTGCTCCACCTCGAAGACGAAATGCACAAACGCGTCATCGGCCAGGACGAAGCCGTTGAAGCCGTGGCCGACGCCATCCGCCGCAACCGCGCGGGGCTTAGCGATCCCGACAAGCCTATTGGTTCATTCATCTTCTGCGGCCCGACAGGTGTGGGCAAAACCGAACTCGCCAAAGCCCTTGCCGATGTGCTCTTCGACGACGAAAAGGCCATCACACGCATTGATATGTCGGAATACCAGGAAAAACACAGCGTGTCGCGGCTCGTGGGGGCACCTCCCGGCTACGTCGGTTACGACGAAGGCGGTCAACTCACGGAGGCGGTGCGCCGCCGCCCTTACTCGATCGTACTGCTGGACGAAATTGAAAAAGCCCACCCCGACACCTTCAACATCCTGTTGCAAGTGCTCGACGACGGCCGCCTGACCGACAACAAAGGCCGCACGGCAAACTTCAAGAACACCATCATCATCATGACCTCCAACCTCGCCAGTGACCAGATACGCGAAGCGTTTGAGGACTACGATGAAATGCCCGACAAGCGCAAACACGAGGTGTTCGAAGCCGCCAAAGCCGCGGTGATGGACGCCCTGAAAATGAATTTACGACCGGAGTTTCTGAACCGCATTGACGAAGTGGTGGTGTTCCACCCGCTGCACAAAGACCAGATGGCGCAGATACTCGATATTCTCCTGGGCGACATCCGCGGTATGCTGACGAAGCAGGAACTTCAACTCGAAGTGACGAAAGACGCCGCCAAAGTGCTGGTAGAACACGGCTTTGACCCGCAATACGGCGCGCGCCCGCTCAAACGCACGCTCCAACGCGAACTCATCAACGAACTCGCCAAACACCTGCTTGCCGGCGACTACGAAAAAGGCGATACGGTGTTGATAGATGCCGACGGGGCGGGATTGCTCTTCGGCAGGAAATCACAGATGAACGGGAAGGAGGTGGTGACGAAGAAGTTGGAAGAAGTGTAGCGATTGCGGATTTGGGATTGCGGATTGCGGATTGAGAGCGGCTTGTCTGGCAGGATTGTCGGGGAAGCCGCTCGCTCATTTTGACTTTTCCTTCCACACTTGTTCCAGGTCAATCAGCTTCTTTTCAAAGTAGGGATTGTCCACATTGTGCGAGAGGCAGGCGCGGTAGAGGCGCGTAGCACGCTCGTAGTCTGCCTTTTTGGGAAAGCCGGTCTGGGCAATTTTTTGAGCGTAGAGGTCTGCGAAGGCGGCGATTTGCCAGGTTTCGCCGGTGGCGAGGAGTTTGGTTTCGTTGTCGGGAAATACATCAAGCAAATGAGAAAGGTTGTACGATTCCAGTTGAGATGCAATCATAATGCCGACTTTCAAGTTTTCTAAACCCTTCCTGACAAGTCTCTCGGTCGAAATCTCCCAAATTTTCAAACTTCCATCCAACGAGTTTGAGGCGAGTCTTTTCCCGTCGGGGGAAAAAGCGACACTGGTCACAAAGTTGGAATGTCCTCGAAGAGTAAGGATGATTCTGCCGGCAACCCAATCCCATACTCTTGCAGTATTGTCCACAGAACCAGTTGCAATCCATCGGCCATCGGGGGAAAACGATACGCTCCGGATTCTTTGCTGACCGTTTAGCGTCGCTTGCAAACCTAATTTGGCCACATCCCATATTTTTATGGAAAAATCATCGCCAAAGAAGCTGCCACTTCCACTGGCCAGCCATACCCCGTCCGGTGAAAAAGCGATTGAATTGACCTCGTCATTATGGCTATCCAAGGTGATTTTTTCTTTTCCGGAAGCCATATCCCAAAGTTTTATAGTGTGATCTTGAGAACCGGTTGCCAAATATTTGTTGTCGGGCGAGAACGCCACGCAGCTAACTTGGTAATCATGACCTTGAAGGTTTTGCAGTTCATTCCTCGAGCCCAAGTCCCAGACTATTGCTCCTCCATGAAATCCGATGGAGAGCAGTTTGCCGTCAGGAGAAATAGCCAGGCATATCACTTCTTCTACATCGTGTTCAGCTTTGAATGAAAAAATTTCCTTGCCATTGTTCGCATCCCAGATTTTGGCAGTACCATCTGCGGAGCCAGTTGCTATCAACATGCCGTTGGGAGAGAAAGCCGTGCACAGCACATCGCTGCTATGACCGACCAATGAAAGTAACTCCCTGCCGTTTTCGGTATCCCAGATTTTGGCCTTGGCATTTTTTGGCACGCCAGAGGCAATTCTTTTTCCGTCCGGAGAAAAAGCGATACTACCCCTGTCGAGTAATAGGACAACTTTTGCCCTATCCTCCCATTCGTTGAAGTCAAAAGTATGTTCGCTGCCTTGTTCTCGACAATTGACGAGTAGCGGTTTGTATTCCAAAAAATTCCAGATTCGTGCAACGTTGTCGCTTGACCCCGTGGCAACTCGATGACCGTCGGGTGAAAATACAATGCAGTTTATCTCTGCTGTGTTTCCTGAAAATGCGATCAGTTCTTTCCCGGTTGCAATATCCCAGATGGCTGCTGTTCCGTCTCCGTGTCCAGTTGCAAGCCGTTTGCCGTCGGGCGATAAACAAACATCAAGCACGATGGAATTACGACCAGAAAATGTTTTGACCGCTTTACCACTTTCCAAATCCCAGATTTGAGCAACGTTTTCCTTCCCGCAAGCCAACCATTTCCCATCGGGGGAAATGGCTAAACCCGCGAGATAGCCACCTCCCACTTGAATGGTCTGAACAGCCACCCCGGATTTTACATTCCAGATTCTGATGGTTGAATCCCTTGCGATTGTGGCAACTTGCAGTCCTGTCGGTGAAAATACCACACCGTCCACGGATGCGGTATGACCGATTAAGTTTTGCACTGTTTTCCCGGAGGTCAAATCCCAGATTTTGGCCTCATGATCGGAAGAACTTGTAGCTAGAAGTTTGCCATCGGGTGAAAATGCCACACCGCTTATCCCACTATTGTGACCGCTGAGCACCTGTATTTCCTGGCCACTTGCCGAATCCCATATTTTAACATTTGAATCCCATGATCCAATAGCCAGCTTCTTCCCGTCCGGGGAAAAAGCGACAAAACTCACTTCCCTTTCATGCCCTCGAAAAGTGTATTGAACATGGCCGTTCTCCAAGTCCCAGATTTTCGCAGTATTGTCAAACGCGCCGGTTGCCAGCCTTTTGCCGTCAGGGGAAAAAGCAACAGACGCGATGAGTCCTTCATGACTGATAAGATTTTTGTTCCAAGGCAAGCGGTGGGCAGAATCGGGATGTTCGTTGTAATAAAATGCGTCCGCCAATGCAGATAAAATATTGGGGTTGTTTTTGTCAACAAACCGTTCACCCATTTCAGCAAGCCGAAAAGCTGTTGTCCGGTTACCGTCACGCAGCGCAGTTTGGCTTTTGAAAGCTAAATCGTTGGCATAAATCCGTCTTGTCTCCGCTTCTGCTTTTTCCTTTTCATCTTTAGCTATCTTGGTCTGTTCCTCTGCAAGTGTCCGTTGTCTGTTTGACTCTTTTTCGTTTTTCACAGCCAAATCTCTCTGGGCGTTTACTTCACTGAAAACTTCCAAAATCCTCTTTTTAACTTCAGCGACTTTGTCTGGTTTGTCGGCTTGGCATTCCTGCGCTGCCAATAGTTTGTTCACCGCCAAATCATACTTACCCGATTTCTGGGCAGCCTTTGCCTCCTTCAAAAGGTTTTGATAATCTTCCAGCGTACACTGGGCGGCAGTGAAAAATGGCAATGTGAAAAGCAAAAAAGTCAAAACCTGTTTCATCGTTTCGCTCGAATTTTGATTAATGCATGATTGAGTTTTTGGGCAAAAACCTCTCTTTTAGACTGTAATTGCGCATCGTTCGGGAATTTCTGCAACACGCTATCAGCTTTTTGGTAGTAGCGCAAAGCGATAGGAAAATCCCCGGAATTGGCAAAGACATCTCCGCTGCTAACGTATTTGTCAAAGTTCAGTCGCTCCTTCTGGGTTTCCTGCTCAATGCGGTCAGCAAGGTTTTTTTCGGCTATTTGCTGCTGTTTTTTGGCTTCGGCGGCATTCCTTACTGCAATTTGTTGCTGCCGCTGAGCCTCCTTCTGCGCGTTCAAAGCCCAAAAAGTTGCCCCCACGGAAACCACCAACATCCCCAACAACACCCCGATCGCCCCATTCCGCAGCCGGATATTCCGCCGGAAAACCCGAATCTCCTCATCGTTCAAATCCTCCGGGTTCACACCCCGGAGCCGTGCGGCAAGGGCGTTGACTTCTTGGCGGTACTTCGGGTTTTGCAAATCCGTATCCGTTGGTCTTTTTGCCCATCGCAAATCCACATAGAGCGGTATGGAAATCAGATAAGGTTGGAGCAATCCGGGCAGGGCGGTTGTTTGTTCCCAATGGACGCCATCCGTCCCATTCAACGCAATGTCGTCGTCAACCAGGACAATGATGAGCCGGTCGGTGCGTTGGAGGGCGCCGCACCAGTATTCTAATTCTTCGCCGCACCACTGCGACTCGGCCGAGGCGCGTTCTGCCAAAAAAATCAGGAATTCCGAGTTTTCCAAGCCCTCCCGGATGAGTTTTGGCAAGCTGATGTCGGGTCTCATGTGTTTTTCGTCCCGGAAAATGGACATCGGGCGGGCAAACGTAGGCTTGGCGTAGCGCTTCAGGGCCGTCTCAAGCGCTACGGCATGGCGCCGACCGTTTTCGGAATGTCTGTAAGAAATGAAAGCCCGGTACTTGTATAGCATTCTGGGAAGCCTTGTCAAATTATGCTTTCAATAATCTGGCTGGCAAAATCCGCGCCGATATGTGCGAAAAAATTTGCCTTCGGATGACAGTGCCGATCGACACCAACGGGGCGGGGCTGCTGTTCGGGAAAAAGTCGCAGATGAACGGGAAGGAGGTGGTGACGAAGAACCTGGAGGAGGTGTAAGGCGGAATGTCATTCCGTCTGTGCAAGCCGCTTGTGTGGCAGTTTTACGGTGCAAGCCGTTTTTTGTTTTCCCAAAAGAGGATATCCAAGCCTGCTTGTTGTACGCCGCCACCCGGCAACTGATAACAAACTGGTTTTCACCGTATTTGTCTGAAAAATCCTTGATTTCCTGAATGATGCCGCTTTGGTTGGCCTCCTGACTCACCTCATCTAAGCCGTCGAACAGCACGATGCAGTCGCCGTTTGTCAGCACCCGCTCCACAAATGGCCGCGCTTCATCGAATCCGCATATAATGAACTGCTCCGCGATAAAATCGAGCAAGGGCTTTTTCTTGTCGGCCCACTCGCGCAGCGTCACGAAAATCGGCAGTTTGCGCCGCTCGATAAGGCTGTGCGGCTGGAGCATCATCAGTGTCAGGTAACGCAGGTAGGTCGTTTTCCCCGCGCCCGGCTTGCCCAGCACGATGAAGCGTTTGAGTTGATTCACGATGCGTTCACCGTCCACCGTTTCGGCGATTTTGCCAAAGGCGCGGCGGTCGAGGTCGTGGAATTTTTCCAACTCTTCGGCACTGAGACCCAATTCAGCCGTGATTTTGTCTTTCAGGATATTGGCGCGGACGTAAATTTTTTCCAAGGGCTGCGGCTCGCGCATGGTCAGCACTTTGATGGTGCTGTTGCGTTCCAGCAAGCCACCGACGTACTTCTTCGTCGCCACGCCGAAAAAATCCCGCTCCCTATTTTTCTCCTTCAAAAACGAATACCCCGCTGCCACGATGTCTTTCATCAGGTCTACGCCGAGTTCGATGGCGGGTTGGATGTCTTGCATAAGAATTTGTGGGCTGAAAAATACGAGGTCAAAAGTAACACCAACGTCTGGTTGATCGTGCATAGAATCAGGCCAACCAAAGCTTGGCGTTACTTAACTTTGTCCCGCAATGAAACTTCGCGAAATAATCCGCTTGCCCAAACAGATGCTTTGGGCATTGGTGATGGAGGGGGTGGAAACGACCCGCATGATCAACGTGTTCGCCCGGCACGGGTCGGGCAAGCTGCGTCTCACGCCGGCGCACCGTCATCCGACGCCTGAAGAATTGCGCACAGCGGTGGAGCAGTTGAAAGACATTCCCAGGTTTCTTCCTTTTTTTGTCGTGGTAGTCGTACCCTTGCCGGGCGTCACTGAAAGTTATGCGCTGGTGGCGATGACTTTGGAAAAATGGCTGGGCCACAAAATCAGGTTGTTGCCGAGTCAGTTTCGGCACATATTTCATCCCGATAAGAAAGAGCCGGAAAAACCGGGAACCAAATAGAACAAAAAAAATGAGGCAGTGCCACCACAGCACTACCTCAGCCCTAACCAAATAAAACCAAATTATTCTTTCGCGTACTTGCTTTCTGTTGACAAAGGTAAAATGCTTTGTGTGATTTCTACAACAAGAAAGCAAAATTTTTTTGAAAAAATTTTTGCCTGCGAAATACGGATACAAAAACCTCCGGACAGACGAAGAAAATATGCGAACATGCGATTTTGCAAAAATGAAAACTTTACAAAACAAATTTTAAAGCACGGGAAATGCAAACCCGTATTTGGAACATAATTTTATTTGCTCTTGAAAATGGAAAATTATCGGTCACAATCACCCTTCAGTCGCTTTTGCCTGCTCCCCCTTATTGTCGTTTTTACACTTCAAATGGATCTGTCGGCCCAAACATCCGAAAAAGATGCTGATGCGGCTTTTATTCGCAAAATTTACGACCGGGCGCTCACCGATGGGCGCTGTTACCCCTGGCTCGAACACCTCTCCTTGCGCATCGGCCACCGCCTCAGCGGCAGCGCCGGCGCCGAAAAAGCCGTGCAATGGACGCGCTCCATGCTCGACACGCTCGCCCTGGACTCAGTGTGGCTACAGCCGGTGATGGTGCCGCATTGGGTGCGCGGCGACGCCGAACAGGTGCGCGTGAGCGGCTCTAAAAAATACGGCACCTTCAACCTCAACGCGCTGGCGCTCGGCGGCTCGGTAGGTACTCCGGCAGGTGGCGTCAGCGCCGAAGTGGTGGAGGTGAAAAGTTGGGACGAACTCGACAAACTCAACGAACGCGGCCTGCGCGGCAAGATCGTCTTTTACAACCGCCCCATGGACCCGACGAAGATCCGCACCTTCGAGGCTTATGGCGGCTCGGTGGACCAACGCGCATATGGCGCATCCCGCGCGGCCAAATACGGCGCCGTCGCTGTGCTGGTGCGCTCCATGACCCTGCGGCTCGACGATTTTCCGCACACCGGTTCGCTGCGCTACGATTCCACTTTCACGCTGATCCCGGCAGCAGCCATCAGCACGATGGCCGCTGAAAAACTCAGCCAGGTATTGAAAGAAGAAGGTAAAGTCACCGTGTTTATGAAAATGAACTGCCAGACTTTGCCCGATGCACCGTCTTACAACGTCATCGGCGAGATACGCGGCTCGGAACGCCCGGGCGATGTCATTTTGGTGGGCGGTCACTTAGACAGCTGGGATGCCGGCCATGGCGCGCACGACGACGGAGCAGGTTGCATGCAGAGCATGGACGTCCTGCGCATCTTCAAGCGGCTCGGCTACCGACCCCGCCATACGATCCGCTGCGTGTTGTTCATGAACGAGGAAAACGGCCTGCGCGGCGGCAAAAAATACGCGGAAGAAGCGGAGCGCAAAGGTGAATTCCACCTTGCCGCCATCGAAAGCGACGCGGGCGGTTTCACCCCCCGCGGCTTCTCCTTCGACGGCGATGAAGCGGTTTTCGGAAAATTCTTTGAAAAAGTATCAGCCTACGAACCGCTGCTGGAACCCTACGGCCTGAAACTCACCAAAGGCGGTTCCGGCGCCGACATCGGCCCCCTGAAAGGCATGAAGGGCCTGCTGAGCGGCTACTCTCCCGATTCCCAGCGCTATTTCGACCTCCACCACTCGGCGGACGACACCTTTGACAAAGTGAACAAACGCGAACTCGAACTCGGCACGGCGAGCATGGCAGCTTTGGTGTATTTGCTGGATAAGTATGGGCTTTGAGGGTTAGCGGGTTGCGGGTTAACGGGTTAACGGACGTTGTACTGTGGATGTCATTCACGGCAATGAGCCGGAAGGATAGTTACGGGTTGCAGGTTAACGGACGTTGTACCCGTTAACCCGCAACCCGTTAACCCGCAACCTGCTAACTGATTTCGTAAAGCGGAAAATTCTTCATGCAGGCATTCACCTCCCTGCGCACTTTGGTGTGGTGCGCCGAATCCTCCGGGCGGCTCAACACCGCGTCAATCCATTCCACCACCTGTACGCAATCGGCTTCTTTGAAGCCGCGCGAGGTGACGGCGGCCGTGCCGACGCGGATGCCGGAGGTGGTCATCGGCGGCTGCGGGTCGAAGGGGATCATGTTCTTGTTCACCGTAATGTCCGCTTCGCCGAGAGCGTTTTCGGCCACTTTACCCGTCACGTTTTTCGAGCGCAGGTCAATGAGCATCAGGTGGTTGTCGGTGCCGCCGGAAATGATGTTGTAACCCCGGGCCACAAATTCCTTCGCCATGGCAGCAGCGTTTTTGATGACCTGCTGACCGTAGGTTTTGAATTCCGGCTGCAAGGCCTCGCCGAAGGCGACGGCTTTGGCGGCGATGACGTGTTCGAGCGGCCCGCCCTGCATGCCGGGGAACACGCCGCTGTCGAGGATTGCCGACATCTGGATCGGCGCGCCTTTTTTCGTCGTGCGCCCCCAGGGGTTGTCGAAGTCTTTGCCCATCAGGATGATGCCGCCGCGCGGGCCGCGCAGGGTTTTATGGGTGGTGCTGGTGATGATGTGGCAGTGCGGCACGGGGTCGTTGAGCAGTTTGGCGGCGATCAGGCCGGCGGGGTGCGCGATGTCGGCCAGGAGCAACGCGCCGACCGAATCCGCGATTTTGCGAAAGCGGGCGTAGTCCCAGTCGCGGGCGTAGGCCGAAGCGCCGCAAATGATGAGCCTGGGTCGTTCGGCGCGGGCGATAGCTTCCACTTTGTCCATGTCAATGCGACCGGTATCCTCCTCCACGCCGTAAAAAGAGGGCGTATACACTTTGCCCGAATAATTGACCGGTGAGCCGTGCGACAGGTGGCCGCCGTGCGCGAGATTGAAACCCAGTATCTTGTCGCCGGGTTGGAGGCAGGCGAGGAATACCGCCGCATTGGCCTGCGCACCGGAATGCGGCTGCACGTTGGCCCAGGCCGCGCCGAAAAGTTCCTTGAGGCGGTCGATGGCGAGCTGCTCCACCTCGTCCACTACTTCGCAGCCACCGTAGTAGCGGCGGCCGGGATAACCTTCGGCGTATTTGTTGGTGAGACAGGTGCCCATGGCGTCGAGCACGGCCTGGCTCGTAAAATTCTCGGAAGCAATAAGTTCCACGCCCCGGCGCTGGCGGTCGAGTTCTTTTTGGATCAGGGAAAAGACGATATCGGACATGTTGATTGCGGAATATTGATTGCGGATTGCGGATTGCGGATTACGGATTGCGGATTGGGGCGCGGCAAAAGTAGGGAAAGAGTGCGGTTATTCACCGAGTGGATTCATTGGGTGACTTGAAGTAATAAGTAAGTACAGGATTGCCATATCCGCATCTGACCGGAGAATGGCATAAACAACAGATGGTGGAACAATAATGCAAAACGGCCACGAGCGGCTCATTGATAACCGTTCGAGGCCGTTTAATACCTCAGAATGTGAGCAATGGCTATTTCAGGCGTTTGACAAAAAGATGTTTGTGGTAGGTAGTGTAGTTGCCTTGCAATGCTGCTGATTTGTGAAAAGCAGAATCTGCCGTAGATGCAGATTCAAAAGAAGCTTCGCGTAGTTTGTGATACCTTATGAAATCTTCCACCTCCTTCGGCGAATGCATGATTTTCCTATACTGTTTTGCCCAAAATGAAAGTCGAATCACATCTCCCTGTTCCGTGACGCGCATAGGAAATTGTGTTTCTACAAAATTGCTCAATTGCCATAAAGCCATTTGATGGGTATCCTCGACAACTCCATCGAGGGCTTTTTTACAATTCAAATCCAGATCAGCATGCGCCAGGGAGTTGCTTTTGGGAATCACGACAAATGAAAGTGCGCGCAGGCTTTCTTCTTCGTTTGGTTCCAGAAAAAAGTTTTCTTCATCCCGGGCCAGCGCTTCAGCAATTAAAGGTGAATATGGCCCGCGGTCGCTATTTCGCCATTCAATATCAGTCATAGGTTCACCGGAGTCCACAGCACAACGCCAGTCGGCCAGAAAGATCATCTTGATCGCTCGAGAAGCGCCAAGGCTCAAAGGATTAGGGAATTCCCGATAGAGGTACAGCAGCACATTATTAAGTGGAGACATTTCAGGAAATTATTGGTTAGTAAGGAAGAAGTTGTTTTTCGTCTGGTGATGCCGGATAAATTCTCGTATCAGTAATGACTCTTCTTCAAGTGCCTTTATGATGTCATTTAAAGGCAATCGGTTGCACTTTCTGCTTTCAAACATGATGATTCCGCATTGATGACCATCTTCCATGATAGCCTTAAAGTAAAAGTTTCGAGGCTCCATGCGCATCTTCGGCATTTTATTCCGGTAGTCTACTTCGTATTTTGTACGCAACTCATCCAGGTACAGATTGGATTGAGTAAATTCGGGCAGATCTTCAATGTACAGTTCTCCTTTGATACAAGCTTTCTCAATAAACGGTTTGTAAATGGTACCGTTTGTTCGTCGGATATCGTTACAGGGCGAATAAGGTGTGTAGCGTCCAATGATATTGTATTGGCTTTTTCGGTTGATGTCAATGAGAAAAAGAGTGATCCGTTCGTCATTTGAAAACTGCAATTTTGCAGACAGTATTTTCAAGGTGTTGTCCAGTAAACGTTTGAGTACCGTATCCTGCTGCTCCCACCAGACTTCATGTCGCTGTTGTCTGATGGAATTTTCTTCTGCTTCTTTTTGCAATCTGTCTTTTCGGTTCGCTATTTTTATTGCCAGTAACACTCCGGCAATAAAAGCACCAAAAATAACCAATCGAAACCAGCCGAGTTCTAAATTTCCCCAATCCAATAATAAACCAACGACACTCAGCCCAAATAATACCAAAATTACCATTTTCCCATTACGATCATACCAATCTCTTCTTCGATGTATATGCGAAATAATTCTTGCTTCGCCGTTCCCGGGTAATCGTTCCTCAGGGCGGATCGGCCGTTCAGACGGATTAAGGTAATGGGTAGGCATAGGCGTTTAAGCAGGATTCCAGTGGTGTCTGAAATTGCCCTGCTTATTATAACCAGCAAAAACAAAACCGGAAGACTGAAAGATCACAAACAATAAGGCAGGAATTCAACTTCAAACGAGTCAGATTAAATTGAGTTGACTTCCTCTACTCACTGCTGGAGGGATGAACAACCAAAATAGTTGGATTAGTTCAAAAGCGAGAATATTCAAATATTAATGTTACAAATGTATGGTAAAATTAGATGGTATCCAAATTTCTCGTCTAAAAAGTTGTGCCGGTACATTATACCCTATACATTTTTTGAATATAAGCAATTAAATCTTAAAACGGCCTAAAATCAAGCATATCGGGGTCCGGCCCTGAAAAAGAGGTCGTCTCATAAGTCTGTTTATTTGTTCAATTGCGGATTTGGTTATTTCGTTACGCCCTCATAATCAGTGCTGTTTTCAAATAAACAAATCACGATGTAAACAAATAGCCGACTTATGAGACAGCCTCTAAAATAACCGACTTCTCGTCGGAGACGGGCGAATAAGAGTCACGAGGCGGAATTTCGCGCCATCCGAGTCCCTAAACGAAATCCCTAAACCCCTTCCACATCGGGTACCTCCTGATTCAACCCGCTCTACCACCCCACCCTTACCGTCGCCCAAAAATTCCTCCCAGGCCCGTTGATGCCCGACGCAAATGCGCGGTACTGCACGTCGAGCAGGTTGTCCACGCCCGCTTGCAGGGTCAGGTATTTGTGAAAACGATAGCCGCCGCGCAGGTTGAGCGTCCACCACGAAGGCATGCCGTCGGCAGGAGCGTATTGTTCGTTGTCCTCGCCGTTGGGGAAGTAATCTTTGATGGGCTTTTTGCCGTTGAAGAGGGTGAACAACTCCACGTTGGCACGGGGGATGTGCCAGCGTGCGCCCACGCGCCCGTACACCGGCGGGATGTGGTCGAGCGGCAGGTCGTCGCCTTCATCCTGTTGAATGCGTCCGCGGGTGTAACTCACAGAGCCATAAGCCGCCAAGGATTCGAGCACGTCGGCTTCGAGGCTGGAGGAAAAACCGAAGAGATTGGCGTTCCGTTTGTTCTGGTTGGCCAGCACGCGGCTCAATTCGCCGTCATAGAGAATAGAATCCTGACCGTTGAACAGGAACGCATCGGTCACCAGGGCGTCGCGCAGGGCCGTGAACCACAACACATTTTCCCAGCGCAGGCGCCCGGCGATGCTGCGCGTCACATTCAGGTCGAGGTTGAGCGTTTTTTCCGGCTTCACGTCGGGGTTCGGCACGATGACGCTGCCCGCCTGCGAATCGAACACCTTGCCGAGATCGTCCACATTGGGCACGCGGAAGCCGGTGGCAGCGCTCAGTGCCACGCGCCAGCCTTTGGCGCTGTTCCACACCGCACCGAGACTGCCCGACGCGACGGGACTGTTCTGTGTGGCTTCGTCGAAGGGGAAGGGGAAAAATTCCTTGTCCATAAATGTGGCTTTCAGGCCCGTATAACCCACGCGAAGCCCTTCGCTGAAGGTCCAGGCGTCGCTGCCCCGCGGCTGCCAGGAGTGCGTCGCGAAGGCCGCCGCTGTCCACATCGCGCTGCCGCCATCGGGGTAGCGGGTGCTGAGCCGGTTGACGGCGCCGGTTTCGATATTCTCCTGAAAAGCGGCGGATTGCACGTCGTTGAACTGCCCGTCCACGCCGACGCGCAGACTCTGGCGGCCCCAGTTTTTCTGCGCCTCAGACTCTAAACCCCAGACGCCCACCTGTTCCGTGCGGTTGTTGCGGTTGGCGTTGTCGAAGCGCCGGTCGTGGCGGCTCTCTGTGATGTTCTGGTAACTGGCCGTGATGCGCAAACCGCCGTCGAACCAGCCGAGTTGGTGCAGGGCGAGTTTGTAGGCAGCCAGCACGCGCTCCTGCGGGCCATAGTACCACTCTGCGAAGCGAAGGCCCTGGCCCCCGCTGCCGGGGTCGGTCAGGCGGTCGTAACGCGGGATATCGGTTGAGTTGCTGTATTGAAAATTGAGGGTATGGCTGCTGTTGTCGTTCGGGCGGAAAACGATTTTTTGCAGCAAGTCAGATTGCCGGTAGCCGCTGAACTTCTGAACATAAGGGTCGCTGTTGCGTACGAGCGAATCCCGCCCGCCGATGCGCTCCACAAAAAAATCCCGTTTCCCGAAAAATGGCGCCGAGCCTTCCTGTTCGCCCATGCGCAGATGGCCGAAGTCACTGAAAGTGAAGGATGTAAACGAACCCAACTTGTGGCCGCCGATGCTGAAATCGCCGTGCGCCGTTTTTTCTTCGTTCACCGTGCCGTAGCGGAAAAAGGCGTTGCCCGTCGTTTTAAGGTTTTCATCTTCGGCGGCGAAAACGGGATTTCTGGTATAAAAACAAATCGCGCCGCCGAGCGCATCGGAGCCGTACACCGTGGATGCCGGGCCAAAGATCACTTCGGCACGCTCGAGCGCAGCGTTGTCGAGCGTGATGGCGTTTTGCAGGTGACCAGAGCGGTAGATGGCGTTGTTCATTCGTACGCCGTCTACCACGAGCAATACCCGGCTGGCCTCAAAGCCACGCAACACGGGACTGCCACCGCCCTGCTGGCTTTTTTGCACGAAGGCCGCGCCGGAATTTTGGATGAGGTCGGCGGTCGTCTGAGCGTTCAGGCTCGCTATTTCATTCTTTGTCAGGATTTTAACCTGCTGCGCCACGGCGCTGCGCGCCTGGCTGCTGCGGTTGGCCGAAATGACCGTTTCCCGGATCGGGACGGCTTCCAGCGTGGTGTCGGCGGGGGTTTGGGCATAACCTTTTAGTGCCGCCGCCATGAGTATGAGGAGGAGTGTTTTTTTCATTGAATATAGTTTTTACAAACGATTCAGGCGATCCGACGACCCGTTGCCGGCAGACCGCGATTAAAACGGTTGAAAACGAAACCAATATGAGTCATCGCCGAAAATTCGGGATGACTCATGTACCCTATAAACGCTCCGGCGGCGGCGAAAAACAGCCCGGTGCATGTTGCGTCGAGCGCAGGGAACAATGAAAGATAGGAGAGAAGAATTCACCTGGTATCGCCGGAATCCCGGACGCTGCCGGCGGCAGTAAAAACGCTGCGCCAAGCCATTGGGCGAGCCATTGGTGCAGAGGAAGCGACCCGGTAACAGGAGCAGCGCTGAATACACCACTCAGCGCATCCATAACAGCCTGTTCATGCCGGTCGTGGTAAAGGGTAAGCGTTGCAGAATCGCCGCTGACCGTTTGTTTTTTAATGTCGTATAAATTACCGTTCAGGCGGATTTCTTTTTTCCCGACGCGGATTTTCTGAATCACATCCCAATGCAGTGTAACAATTTTGAGGGGCGTTTCGGGAAGATCCATCGCGATGTGCGCGACCTGTTTCGCCTGGAATTGAAGCACGCCTCCGACCAAAAACCAGCCGGCTGCCTGAAAAGCGAGCAGCAGGATGAACACGGAAACCGCGCCGGTTTTACAATGACGGACGAGGAATAACATTTGTTTTGATCAGGAGACAAAGGACGTGAAAACTGCGTTGCAAGCTCCGACCGATTTTCCGCAACTTTGCACTGCCCAACTTTTTTCCCGCAACAGGGTTTTAGAAGTTGCGTTTTTTGAAAAAATAAACATGAAAAATTACTTCTTCTGGTTGCTGCCCGCCCTCGTGGGTTTCGGCTGCGCCTCCTCGAAAAAAGCCGTTTACCCACCCGACAAGATCGTACCGGCTGAAAAATCGCTCGTTTGGCAGATCAGTGGAAACGGGCTGAAAAAACCATCGTATCTCTATGGAACGATCCACCTGATCCCGAAAAACGAATTTGAATTTCCACCCGCTGCCAGAGAAGGTCTGGACAACGTGCAGCGCGTGACATTCGAGATAGATATGAAGGAAATGACCAATCTCCGCACACAGATCGGTCTGATGAGCAAAGCCTTCATGGCCGGCGGCAAAACGCTGAAAGACCTTATGTCCGCCGATGATTATGCTTTCGTAAAAGGAAAAATGAGCGAAAAAGGGCTCCCCGGTGGCATGTTCGAACGCATGAAACCTATGTTCCTCAGCACCTTGTTCTCGACCGACGACGAGGGCGGCCTCTCCTCCAACAGCCGCATGACCTCGGTGGAGATGGAACTCTACCGCATGGCGCGCCGCCGCAAACTCGAATCGGCAGGGCTCGAAACGGCAGCTTACCAGATGGCGATCTTCGACAGCATTCCCTACGATGCCCAGGCAAAAATGCTCGTCGAAAGCCTGCGCAGCACCGAGGCCAGCGAAAGCGGCGAAGACGAACTTTCCAAAATGCTCAAAATGTACCGCGATCAGGACATCAACGCCATGCAGACAATGATCGGCGATGCCCAATACGGCATGGGTGACTATGAAGACATCCTGCTGAAAAACCGCAACCACAACTGGATACCCGCAATGGGTCGCATGATGCGCGAAAAACCCACCTTGTTCGCAGTCGGGGCGGGGCATTTGGGCGGCGAAAACGGCGTGGTGGCGCTGCTGCGGAAAGAGGGTTATAAAGTGGAGGTGGCGCCGGAGGAATGAGCGCCGGAAGCATGAAGGACCTTGGATTTTTGACATTGGACATTAGATTTTTCGATCCCCTCGAACCAACCATTTAGTCCAACGTCCAATGTCAAAAATCCAACCTCGCACTGCTACAGATCCCGTATCACGCGGTAGGAACCCGAGATGGAATGGTTCGTACCGTCGGTCGCCTGGAAATTACCGCTGAAAGTGCCGGTGATCAGTTCGCCTACATCGCCGGTATTTGTCAGGATGGTGGTAATATTTATCGCCTGGTTGAGATGCGTTTCGAGTCCATTCACATAAAAAGCCATCATGGAAAATGTTCCGGTCGGATTATCGCTGTTGAACATCATCCAGATGGCTTGATCCTGAACAAGGGAGTCGGCTGCTATTAATTGAATTCGCTTTACATTGACATTGAAGGAATCCGGCAAAACATAGCCGGCCGGATCGAGCAGGGTGAAATTCTGGCCATCCAATTGGTATTGTATGTATTCGGATAAAGCGCTGCAGACTGTGATGGCACCGAGGTCAACGGCATCGGGAGTTACATTGAAATTTTGAATAGTACTCTCGAACAGATTGACCAGGTCATAGGCAATGACCGAAGCCGTTGTGCTGTTGTCGCAATTGAATACGTATGTCTCGAAGGTTCCGTCCGAATCCGCAAATGCCGCATAAACATTATCGCCCACCTCAATTTTAGCATAACCCGCGCTTACCGCTTGGCCATTGCAATCCTTAAGTATGCCGGAAAAAGTCACTGCCGGAACCTGCGGCGGCAGGTTGGAGATAATGATGGGCGGCAGTGTCGCGTCGCTCGAGAACGGCCCGATGTCCTGGGTATACATCACCTGACCGCCGCATTGGTCGGGGATCAAAACTTCCAATTTCATGGCATAGTCCTTCGGCACCGCTCCGCCAAACCAGCCCTCGCTGTTGGTATACCCGAACCCCTGAAAGCTATTGGACAACACCGTCAGCCGGACGACGACATTGGACAGGGGGTGATCGAGGTCGCGCAGAAAGACCTGGCCTTCCATGTAAACCGTCGCCGAAAAAGCGTCGCAATTCCAGAAGGAAAAGTGCTTCACCTTGCCCACGTATTGGTTGCCAACTTTTTGTGCTGTGCCTTCCTCTATCCAGCGCGCCAGATCGTGGTCGTAATACCAGAGTGCGATGGTGGCCGGCGCCGTTGAAAGTTGCTCCGGAGCAATCGGCATGGTGATCTCCACTTCGCTGCCGTCGGCTATTTGAAGCGGCTGACCGCTTTGATCGCTCAATTCCACGCCCAGCATGCCGAAAGTGGCCAGCGTCCCCTCCTCTCCGCCAACATTGATGGCGCGCAGGTCGCCAGGCATTTGAAGGGACAGATTGGGCGAAGTCGGGTCGAGATAGCGGGCAAAAACGTGCACTTGACCAGCTGCATTCACCGATCCCGCCGGGAAGTTCAGCGATACCCCGCCCGGCACCTGCACCGTGCCGCCCGCACTGCCGCTGAAAGCACCCACCAATTCTTTCCGCAGCAATTGGATCGTGACGGTTTGAAGTGCATCGTCCTGCACCACATAGGCGCGCGAGAAGTCGAAATAGCCGGTCTTGGAGATGGAAAGTTTGGCATCCCGGGCAGATAAGCGGACGGCTTTGGTACGGAAAACGCCGTTGGCATCGGTGATGGCCAGTTCGTTGCCGGTGCGAACCAGCGCGCCTTCGACGGGCTGGCCGTCTTCGTCAATGACACGCCCGGCGAAGGCCACGTCTGCCTGGATTTCATCATCATCGAAGTCCTGGTCGCGGCAGGCGAACCAGGAAGCGCTGAGCAGCAGCGCAAGGGGCAGGAGGATTTTCCAATGCTTCATTTTTGCGTAATGTTTGAGTTTGAAAAAATGGTTTCGCCCCGGTACACGCAGGAAGACAGGAAAAGGTTGGGGAGGCGCGATACCTATTTTTAATATTCCGGAAAATAATTGCCTGTTAACAAGAATATTGCCTCCCATTCGTTTTAAAAAAATGCATATAAACCAAACGCTTTGCCATGAAAAACTTCCTTCCAGTCCTTTTGCTTCTGGCCAATTGCAGCCTCGCTTTTTCCCAACGCACTTTCAATCAAAGTTTTGAACATCCCGATTACACGAAGGGCTGGGACCTGAGTTTTAAAAACGGCGGCGCCGCCGGTTACTTGATCCAACTGGACTCCAGTACAGCGCGCGACGGGCGCTTCAGCCTCTGCATCGAGCCCGATCCTGTCGCCAAAAACCGCCAATTCGGGGCTTGCTTTACCGTCGTCCCGGCCGATTTCCAGGGCAAGAACATTACACTCAAAGCCTTTTTAAAAACAGAGAACGTTGCGGCGGAAGGCATGGCCGGATTGTGGATGCGCATTGACGGCGACGGAAAAATGCTGCAATTCGACAACATGCAGGACCGTCCCGTGAAGGGCAGCACCGACTGGAAGGAATACGTCGTTTCGCTGCCGCTGCCCGACGAAGCCGAAAAGATCAACATCGGCGGTCTGATGACCGGTACCGGAAAAATGTGGGTGGATGACTTCAGATTGTATGTGGACGATCAACCGCTTGCTGCGGCGAAAGACAAAAAAATGACCGTTTACGCCGCACAACTCGATACGGCGTTCGACAATGGCAGTGGCATTACCATCGGAACACTCACGCCCGGCCGGGTTGCCGACCTGGCACTTTTGGGGAAAGTGTGGGGTTTTCTCAAATATTATCACCCCAAAATTGCAGTGGGCGAATTGAACTGGGATTACGAATTGTTCCGCTTCCTGCCCGGCTACCTGAAAACTGCCAATGAAAAACAGCGCGACGAACTGCTGGGGGCCTGGATCGAATCGCTGGGCGAACTACCCGAATGCAAGAGTTGCCTGGAAAAATCCGGAAATGAAATCCATCTTTCCCCTGACGTCGCCTGGCTGGACGATCCCAAAATGGGCGAGTCCCTCCGCAAAAAATTCCGCTACGTGTTGGAGCGCCGCAATCAGCAGGAAAAGCACTATTACCTCTCATTTGCCGAGAATATCGGCAACCCCATTTTTAAAAACGAAAAACCGTACAAACAATTCACCTACCCGGACGAGGGTTTCCGCCTGCTGGCAGTGTATCGCTACTGGAATATCATTCAGTATTTTTTCCCCTACCGCGACGTGATCGGCGAGGATTGGTATGGCGTGATGAAGGAATACATCCCCCGGTTCCTGGAAGCCAAAGACGCCCTGTCATACAAACTTGTCGCCCGCGAATTCATAGGCCGCGTTCACGATACCCATGCCAACCTTTGGATGCAGGACGAAGACCTGCGCAGGCACTTCGGAGCACTCCGGCCCGCCGTCCAAATCAAATTTATTGAAAACCAGGCCGTTGTAACGAGATACTACAACAAAACCCTGGGCGAACAATCGGGCCTGCAGATCGGCGACGTCATCACTGCCATAGACGGAGTGCCGGTGGAAGAAAAAGTGCAAAAGATGAGACCGCTTTACCCGGCCTCCAACGAGCCTACCAAGTTGCGCGACATCGCCAGAGACTTGCTGCGCGGCAACGAGCCGACAGTAAAACTGACAGTACAACGCGAGGGCGTTCTGCTGCCGGTTATGGAAGTAACGCGCTACAATGCTCAAACCGACGGCCTCGACCTGAGTATGGATTGGGCATATCACAAACCCGACAGTTGCTACATGCTGCTGATGCCCGATATTGGCTATATTTACCTTGGCAATATTTCACAACAATTGTTGCCGGTAATTTTTGAAAAATTCAAAGATACAAAGGGCATCGTCATAGACATCCGCAACTACCCGTCGGAATTTGTGGTGTTTAGTCTCGGCAGGTATCTGATGCCGGATGCCACTGAATTCGTGCGGTTCACCAGTGGCTCTGCCAGATTTCCCGGCATGTTCGAACGAACACCTGCGCTCCAGGTAGGTGAAAAAAACAGCGACTATTACAAAGGAAAGGTTGTCATTCTGGTCAACGAAACCTCTCAAAGCCAGGCCGAATACACCGCGATGGCATTCCGGGTAGCGCCAAATGCCACCGTCATCGGCAGCACTACCGCAGGCGCCGACGGCAATGTGTCGCAGTTTGCGCTCCCCGGCGGATTGAATACCATGATCAGCGGCATCGGTGTATTCTACCCCGACGGAAGGCCCACGCAGCGCATCGGCATCGTGCCCGACATCGAGGCGAAACCGACCATTGCCGGTATCCGTGCAGGACGGGACGAACTGCTGGAAAAGGCAGTGGAGGTAATCCTTACGGGGAAATAGATCATTCCAGCAGGAAGCACAGTTGAAGTGCGCGATTCAACTCCCGATTTCTGCCATCCAACCATTTTCAGATACCGTCCACCGTTTTCAATTTTTTTCTTCGGCGCCCGGCAGCCATATTTGCATCATCAAAATCAGCCTCCCGTTAATGTCGCTAAACCCTCGTAAACCTGCTTTATCCATTCGCAGACATGAAAAAACCTCCGTGTTTTAACGACGTCGCTGGTTTCAACGACCGTATGTTGATATTGGTAGGTTTGCCACTATCCAGCATCCTGATTTCGTTGATGTTGTTCGGCGATTACTATGCGCGGGGTGATTGGCAGTTTCTGGCAATTTGTATCCCCATGTCGTTTGTTTATACGGGTGTGTTTTGGCTGGCCTTGCGAGGCTTGTACAAAAAGGTCAAATGGTGGCATCCGTCTTTCCGTGAGATCGGCAAACGGCTTGGAATGGTATTCGTGGCGTTCAACGTGATGTATTTCGCCATCAATTTTTCGCTCAGCCAACTGTTCGATCTGCTTTTGCCCGGATTCACACACGAACCGGATCCATTGCTGACGTATATTGCATCGCTTATCATGTCGGCCCTGGTCATGACGCTTTACGAAGCGACCTCCTTTTACGTCCAACTCCAGCGTACTGTGGCAGAAAAAGCCGAACTGGAACGCCAGAACATCGAGTCCCAACTGGAAGGTTTGCGCAACCAGGTGAATCCGCACTTCCTGTTCAACAGCCTGAATACGTTGATCTATCTGATTCCCGAAGATTCGGGAAAGGCGGTGCGTTTTGTGCAGCAACTCAGCAAAGTATACCGCTATGTGTTGGAAAGCCGCGACTCCAAGTTGATACCGCTTTCGGAAGAACTCGATTTTTTGAAATCGTACATATTCCTGTTAAAAGAACGTTTCGGCGACAATCTGCAGGTGGAGATCAAGGACCTGGAGCGCAAAAACGACACTGCCATTGTGCCGCTTACTTTACAGATGCTGTTTGAAAACGCCATCAAGCACAACGTCATTTCCACGGGCAAACCCCTGCGCATAGAAGTATTTGCTGAAAACGGCCACCTCGTGGTGCGCAACAACCTGCAAAAGAAAAACCAGGTCATGGACTCCACCGGCGTCGGTCTGCAGAACATCAAAGACCGCTACCGGATGCTGACCGACAAAGAAGTGGAAGTGATCACATCGCAGCAGTATTATACGGTGGCGCTCCCCGTGATAGAGGTAAAAATGGGTCAGACATGAAAATTCTCCTCATAGAAGACGAACTTCCGGCCGCCCGCCAACTGACAAAATTGTTGTTGGCATACAATCCGGATTTTCAGATACTTGAAACCGTGGATTCGGTGGATAGCGCCGTGCGCTGGTTCCGTACCTTTCCCGCACCTGACCTGGTTTTTATGGACATCCAGATCGCCGACGGACTCAGTTTCGACATTTTCCGGCAGGTAGAGGTAAAGGCTCCCGTGATTTTTACCACCGCTTTCGATCATTATGCGGTACAAGCTTTTAAAGTGAACGCGATTGACTATTTACTCAAACCCGTTGATCCGGAGGAATTGGCGCACGCGCTGAAAAAGGTGGAAAATCAAAAAAACAAACCGGGAGCGTTCGATTTGGAGAAACTCGCCCAATTTTTAAAAAAAGAAATTAGAAAGGGTACACATTTTTCCGGGAAAAAACCGGTCTTAGTTCTTTGAAATGTCGGAAAAGAAAAATGGAGGGGAAATTTGTGTTTCTCACGCATAAATCCCCCCTTCCATGCGCCGAAG
>JABAQQ010000051.1 GCA_019187225.1 Saprospiraceae bacterium | reverse complement strand
GCGCTTCGGCGCATGGAAGGGGGGATTTATGCGTGAGAAACACAAATTTCCCCTCCATTTTTCTTTTCCGACATTTCAAAGAACTAAGACCGGTTTTTTCCCGGAAAAATGTGTACCCTTTCTAAGTAAAAATTAAAGATTCATCTGGCCGGCGTTCTTACTTACCACGCAATTACGGCAATCGGCAAAGAAAAATTTTAAACGAAGTATCGGCCCAAGCTGGGAAAAACGAAAAAAAACGTAGGTAAAATTACGACGCTTATATGGAAATATTGCGGGCACTTTCAACCAGGTTATTTAAAAAGTAAACACATGAAAAAACGACTGCTTTTTTGTCTTTTGTTGTTTCTCCAGGCATTTGTAATGCCGGAAATTTCTTCTGCTCGCTCTTATGACTATGATCACTCCCCTGTCGCTAACGAAGCGACAAACTGTATCGCGCCGCCGCCGGGCTGGCTGACTGTTACCAATGCAACACCAAGCAGCATTTCGTTGATGTGGGAGCAAGAAGCCGTTAACATGCTTTTCAAAGTAGAAGGGTACGACGTTACCGGGGGCTTCGCTTTACCAACGTACTATACTTCAAATAATACCCTAACATATAACAATCTTACAAGCGGCAACCTGTGTCTGTTCAAGGTAAGCGCTACTTATTGTCCGGCAAATCCGCAATTCGAAGGCGGCTATGTCGCTGCTTATCAGTGGGTTCCGAAAATTATTATTGATTATGTCGTGGAATTAGACACAATTTGTAAGCTGGGAGAACCGGAGCAAACTAGTTTCAACTTAGAGATTCAAGTTTGTGCAGCCATTTCCGAAAATCAATATGAACCTTTTACACATGCCTTTATCGGACGTGTGAAAGATTATTACGATAATACGGTCGACTTTGCAATTGCTTACAATGGGACAAACGCCGTGGTTGGAGAAACTTCTGATAACCCTGATGTTTATTTCCATGAAACGGTACCAAATACCGTTGTGGATTGTTATATGACGACAAATGGCATTAGTCATAAGGTATTTACTGTCAGCGATCTGGTTGGGCTTGGAACAGAAGCTACTCTGACTCTAAAATTTCATGGCACTTACGGCTTCCAATCTTGTAACGAGTGTTCTACAGGGCGATCTTCAAGTGACAGTCCAGCCGGCTTTCCATCGGAAGGGACGGCGCAATCACTGGAAAATGCTGCAATAATCCAGGTCAGCCCCAACCCCTTCACTACATCCACCACCTTCCGCTATACGCTTCCCGAGTCCGGCCCCGTCGAGATCAGCCTTTACGATGCCGTAGGCAGGCAGGTAAAGGCCGTGGAAAAAACGGCGCTGCAACCTGCCGGCGATTACGAAATGACGGTGGACGGAGCGGACCTGCCCGACGGCGTGTATTTCCTGCACACCATAACAGGCCAAAACCGGAAGGTATTTGCCTTAGTAAAACACGAATAAAAGGGAGAGGACATCCCAAAACGCGCCGCGCATCCAAGCCCTTTTTCCGGTCGCCACGGAGAAAGGGTTTTTCATTTTCATCCGGGAAAACCGATAATATTCGCAGTATTTTTAATGTGTTACTTCGCCTCATCTTTGTCGCAACAGCGCCGGTCAGGCTGCGCTTCGCGATGACCGGTATGCCATCATCTCCTTTTATTCTTTCACCGATTCAATTTTTTTACACATAAAAAAAATCCTTTTCGCCTTACCGGCTCTCGCGTTTAACTTTTGCAGGCAAACGGCGGCTGCGAAGATTTTAACGTGGCCGATAATTGCGCCGTTACTTTTTAACGGCTGGTTTTAAATGCACAACGCCCCGGCTCGAATCATCGAACCGGGGCGCTTTTTTATGGAGACTCCTCCAAGTCAATTCATTATTGTTTCTTCTGAGGGTCCGGCTGCGGGCTGGTTGGCGATGTTTGCAGGCCCGTCGGAGGCGCTTGCTGAGCCGGCGCTGTTCTTCCCTGGGGTGCATCCCCGGCGGGTGAAGTGCCGATGCCGGAGGGCGAAGTGCCGATACCCGAAGGTGAAGTCCCGATACCGGAGGGTGAAGTGCCAGGCTGTTGTTGCATATTCCCCGGTACCTGCCCGCCTTGCATGCCAGGGGCAAGCATGGGTTGCTGCGTTTGCATTTGCTGTTGATAGTCGTTCCGCTGCAGCGATGGCATATTGATGCCTTGCGGCATGGCGGGTTGAACCTCGACGTGCGATCCCAGAATGGGAGCGATGGCCAGACCAACCAGGCACGACAATTTAATGAGAATATTCATCGAGGGGCCGGAAGTATCCTTGAACGGGTCGCCGACCGTATCGCCCGTCACCGCCGCTTTGTGCGGGTCGGAGCCTTTGTAATAGGTTTGGCCATTGATTTCCACGCCTTTTTCGAAAGATTTTTTCGCATTGTCCCACGCGCCGCCGGCATTGGATTGGAAAATCGCCCACATCACACCGCTTACCGTCACGCCTGCCATATAGCCGCCCAACGCTTCGGGCCCCATTAAAAAGCCCACCAGGACCGGGGTAATAAGGGCGATGGCGCCGGGAGGGATCATTTCGCGAAGGGCTGCTTTGGTAGATATTTCCACACAACGCTGGTAGTCCGCCTTGCCCGTACCTTCGAGCAGGCCGGGTATCTCGCGGAACTGGCGGCGCACTTCGTTCACCATATCCATCGCGGCCCTTCCCACGCTTTGCATGGCAAAAGCGGAAAACACTACCGGGATCATACCGCCGACAAACAAGGCAGCCAGTACATCGGCTTTGAAAATATTGATGCCCTGAATGCCGGTGAAATCAACATAAGCGGCAAAAAGTCCGAGGGCGGTCAAAGCCGCCGAAGCGATGGCGAAACCTTTGCCGATGGCCGCCGTCGTGTTGCCCACCGAGTCGAGCACGTCGGTGCGGCTGCGTACTTCTTTGGGTAACTCGCTCATTTCGGCGATGCCGCCGGCATTGTCGGCGATCGGGCCGAATGCGTCGATGGCCAATTGCATGGCGGTGGTGGCCATCATGGCCGAGGCTGCGATCGCAACGCCATAAAATCCGGCCAGCGTGTAAGCGCCCCAGATGGCACCTGCGAACATCACGATGGGCATCCAGGTAGACATCATGCCCGTTGCAAGACCCGAAATGACGTTCGTCGCGTGGCCCGTTGCCGATTGTTTAACGATGTTCAGCACCGGTTTTTTGCCCAAACCCGTGTAATATTCAGTGATCGCCGAGATCAGGGCGCCGACGACAAGGCCGACCACCACGGCGAAAAAGACGTTGATACTGGGCACCATTTTGACGCCGGAACCGAAGAAATACATGCCGAGGTTTTCGGGAAGCATCCATTTGATCACGGGGAAACAGGCGATGCCCGTGATGATGATGCTCACCCAGTTGCCGCGGTTGAGGGCGCTTTGCACCATGCCGGCACTCGCTTCCGCATCGTCTTTGACGCGCACGAGCAGCATGCCGATGATGGAGAAAATGATGCCCAAACCGGCGATCATGATCGGCAGCAGAATGGGGCCGATGCCACCGAAGCCGTCGTTGGAAGCGTCGGTATAGCGCAACACCGAGTTGCCAAGCACCATCGCAGCCAGCACGGTAGCCACATAGGAGCCGAACAGGTCGGCGCCCATGCCCGCCACGTCGCCCACATTGTCGCCCACGTTGTCGGCGATGGTAGCCGGGTTGCGCGGGTCGTCTTCCGGGATACCGGCTTCCACTTTACCCACGAGGTCGGCGCCCACGTCGGCGGCTTTGGTATAGATACCGCCGCCAACACGCGCGAACAAGGCGATGGATTCAGCGCCGAGCGAAAAGCCAGCCAGCACTTCCAGCACCCGCGACATGGCGGAGTAGCCCGTGCCGGCAGCGCCGTATTCGCCACCCATAAAGAAATTGTAAAACAGGGAAAAAAGAAGGCTCAGGCCCAATACGGCCAGGCCTGCAACGCCAAGACCCATGACCGATCCGCCTTTGAACGAGACGTTCAGCGCTTTGGCCAGGCTGGTGCGGGCGGCCTGTGTGGTGCGCACGTTGGCCTGTGTGGCGATGCGCATACCGGAATAGCCGGCCAATACGGAAAACAAAGCGCCTATGATAAAGGCAACGCCGATCAGCCAGTGGCTGGTCGTCACAAGCGTGCTGAGCCATACGAGCAGCGCGGTAGCGACAACTACATAAATTGCGAGAATGCGATATTCCGCCTTCAAAAATGCCATTGCACCGTCGGCAATGTTTTTTGCGATACCCTGCATTTTCTCGTCGCCGGCATCCTGTTTGGTCACCCAATTTTGCAGGATAAACATGTAAACAAGCCCGATAAAACCGAAAAACGGTAGTGCGTAAACCAGAGAACTCATCCGGTAAGTCTTATTTTAGTGAAATAAAAGTTGGTGTAACGAATTGAAAATCACCGCAAACGGACTATTTCGCCCGAAAAACGGCGGCAAAACTACGGAATTTTATTTTCCGGCATAGAGCCGTTAAAATGACAAATCATAAATTTAAACCCTTTTGTCATGGTGTAACCACCCGTCCTCTCTACGAGTTTACCTCCATGCCGCCCTGCTGCATTACCGGCGTTTTTTCAAGGCCCGCATGCTGGAAGGAAAACATCCGCCCGACCCGCAGCCGGCCGGAGTAGCCCTCGTGCGGCAATTTCAGGAACTTTTGGAGGAGAACTTTCGGCGCTCTGCCAACCGGCTGAAAACCGTTCAGGAGTTTGCCGATGCACTTCGGGTACATCCCAACCATCTCAGCGCTACAACCAAGGAGACGCTTGGGAAAACCGCGGGAGAACTTTTACAAGAACGACTCCTGACGGAAGCCAAGTCCTTGTTGCTGCATTCCGGTCTGACCGTCAAAGAAATAGAATATCAGCTGGATTTCGAGACACCCAACTATTTTTCCAGGTTTTTCAAGAAACACACTGGCCGGACGCCGGGAGATTTTCGCAGTCAGATTTGAAATTTCTATTCCTGCCTTTGAATTGTGTACTGTTTAGCCCTGGCCGGGTCATCAACTTTGCAATGTCAATTCTGATAAATAGCCGGACATTTGATTTTAGACTTTGGACATCAGACTAAATGATAGGTTTCCAAGGTCTGATAGTCCAACGTCCAATGTCAATCTGTTTTGTCCACATACTTAAATCAAAAATTTACCATTTATTTCAACCAAATTCTTTCAAATATGAACATAGCAGTCCTCGGAACCGGCATGGTCGGCCACACCATCGGTTCAGCACTTATCCGGCTCGGACATTCCGTCAAAATGGGCAGCCGCACGAAAGGCAATGAAAAGGCCGTCGCATGGGTAACGGCCAACGGCGCCAATGCCTCCGAAGGCTCCTTTTCGGATGCCGCGGCTTTCGGCAAAGTTATTTTCGTTTGCACCAAAGGCGACGGCACCCTCGATGCATTGCGGGCTGCCGGCGCCGTCAACCTCGCCGGCAAAGTGCTGGTGGACATCAGCAACCCGCTCGACTTTTCAAAAGGTATGCCACCTTCTCTCTTTATATGCAATACCGATTCGTTGGGCGAACAAATCCAGCACACCTTCCCCGATGCCAAAGTGGTAAAAACCCTCAACATCGTCAACTGCGAAGTCATGGTCAATGCCGGCAAATCATCGCCGAACGACCGGGGGACCATGTTCGTCAGCGGCAACGACGCTGACGCCAAACAAATGGTGGTCGGTAATTTTCTGACACCCTGGGGCTGGAATGACGTGATCGATCTGGGCGATATCACGACGGCGCGCGGCACGGAAATGTTGCTGCCCATCTGGGTGCGCACCTGGGCCGCTACCGGCAACGGTCATTTTTCCTTTAAGATCGTGCGGTAAAGGAGCCTGAGATGTTTGGGTATTTGGAGATAAATATGTTCGGGAGATGGGAAGTCGGGAAGGCTGAAGCCGGGAGTATCTCAATCCACTCATTTTCAACGACATGAGTCATTCTGAAAAATTCGGTATGACTCATGTGCCTTTCATTTAAAAATCCTTCAAAAACCTTTGCCAGCCAGCTTTGTTTCTTGCGTCGTGCTGAAAGTCTTATCTTTGCTTTAGGACTGCACACCCGAATGGCATCAGACGACCCGACAAAATTGCATCCGGCTGTACTCATCGGCTTGTCCGACGACGATCCCACCGCTGTTTCCCGGAAACAGGATCACATTGAACTTGCTTTTAAAAGCCGGGTGGAATCGGCTGAACTGGATGGCCGTTTTTACTATGAGCCACTCCTCAGCCCCCATCCCCCGCCCGGCTCACAGCCTCCCTTCCCATTTTTAGGAAAAGAATTGCGCGCGCCATTATGGGTATCGAGTATGACCGGCGGTACAGCGCTGGCGAACGTCATCAACCACAACCTCGCGCGCGCCTGCGCCGAGTTTGGCTTCGGCATGGGCCTCGGCTCCTGCCGCCAGCTGCTCTACGGCAATGAATTCCTCGCCGATTTCGACGTCCGCAATACCATCGGGCCCGATCTACCCCTCTATGCCAACCTCGGCGTCGCGCAGATCGAGCAACTGCTGGAGAAAAAAGAAAGCGGCCGCATTCCCGAATTGCTGCAAAAACTCCGCGCCGACGGTCTCATCGTTCATGTGAATCCCTTGCAGGAAGCCATGCAGCCCGAAGGAGACATCTTCAAACGCCCTCCTGTAGAAGTTATCCAGGAATTGTTACAAACGCTCGATATTAAAATAATTGTCAAGGAAGTGGGGCAGGGTTTCGGTCCGGAAAGCCTGCGCGCGCTGATGCAACTGCCCATCGAAGCCATCGAATTCGCCGCCGCCGGCGGCACCAATTTCGCCAAACTCGAGCTCCTGCGCAGCGACCCCGTCAAACAATTGATCTTTGAAAAAATTGCCGCCGTCGGTCATTCCGCCGTCGAAATGCTGGGTTTTGTGAATGCGCTGAAAACGGAATTGGGCGATCGTTGCCGGGTGCGGCACCTGATCATTTCAGGCGGTATCCGGGATTTTCTCGACGGATATTTTTTGCTCAGCAAATCCTCACTGCCTGCAGTATACGGCCAGGCGTCCGGATTTTTAAAATATGCCCGCGGTGAATACGCCGATCTCCGCTCTTTTGTAGAGGCACAGGTGCGGGGGCTGGAACTGGCGCAGGCTTTTCTAAGAGTAAAATAGCGGGGGGGCGAGGTTTCGAGTTTTCAGGATTTCAAGATTTCAGGGTTGCCGCCAACCCCAAATTTTGAAACCCTCAAACCCTCAAACCCTCAAACATGATAGTATGTCGAAAACGATAAACGGCTTTTCAAAACTCAACAAGCAGCAGAAGATCAAGTGGTTGGCTGAAAATTTCGCTGGCGATGCGCTGGTGGCGAAACGGATGCTCTCCGATTGGCAACACCCTGATGAACAAACCCAAAAGGTCATTGACGGATTCACGGAGAACGCCATCGCCAACTATGTGCTTCCGTACAGCATCGCGCCCAATTTCCTGATCAATGGCAGAATATATGCCGTGCCGATGGTCATCGAAGAAAGCAGTGTGGTGGCAGCGGCATCGAGCGCCGCCAAGTTCTGGCTCGACCGGGGAGGTTTTCACGCTGAAGTCGCCGGCACGGTGAAACTCGGCCAGGTACATTTTCGCTGGACGGGATCGCCCGAAAAATTGCAGTCTCTTTTTCCCGATCTGCGCGCCTTCCTGCTTTCCTCATGCGACGATCTGACGACCAACATGCGCAAGCGCGGAGGCGGCATCCGCGACATCCGTTTGCTCGATTTTACGGCGCTCGAACCCTGTTATTTCCAGCTCCGCGCTTCCTTTGAGACCTGCGACAGCATGGGCGCCAATTTTATCAATTCGGTACTTGAACGCCTGGCGGACGCCCTGGAAAATTTCTTCACCGATTATCCCGGCTTGCCCGATGCCGAGCGCGACGTGGAGGTCGTGATGTCCATTCTGTCGAACTACACGCCCGAATGTCTAGTGCGCGCCTGGGTGGAAGCCCCCATCGCTTCCTTCGACGAACTCGCCCGCAGCCAGGGTATGGACGCGGCGCAATTGGCCGACCGCTTTGCCGCAGCCGTTCGCATCGCTGAGATTGACCCTTACCGCGCCACCACGCACAACAAAGGCATTTTCAACGGAATAGATGCGGTTGTGCTGGCTACAGGCAATGACTTTCGCGCCATAGAGGCCTGCGGACATACTTATGCATGTCGCGACGGACAATACCGCAGCCTCAGCCACTGTACGGTTGATGGCGGCGTTTTTCGCTTCGAACTGCAAATTCCGCTGGCACTCGGTACCGTGGGCGGACTCACTGCCCTGCACCCCCTTGCCAAATGCTCGCTCGAAATCCTCAGCTACCCCTCCGCTTCAGAATTGATGTGTATCGTGGCGGCGGTCGGCCTGGCCCAGAACTTCGCCGCCGTACGTTCGCTTATTACTACCGGCATACAACAGGGACACATGAAAATGCACCTGACCAATATCCTCAACCATCTTTGCGCCTCGGAAGAAGAAGCCGCGGCGGCACAATATCATTTTCAAAACCAAACGGTGAGTTTCAGCGGTGTACGGGCGTTTCTGGATGCCCAAAGAGCGAATTCTCCCGGCGCTGCATTGATGCATTGAATATATTTGTCCTGAAATTCAGGCCATCATGTTCTTCCCGATCCTTGTAATTACCGCCATGGCTGCATTTGCAGCCGGCATTTTCTGGTTCAAGCAACAACGCAAAGCGCAACGTCGCAACGAGCTGCAGCAACTAGCAGAGACAATGGGCTTGCCATTCTATGAAAAGGACCTTTTTGGATTGAGCAATCAACTTAAGGCGTTCGATCTTTTCAAGCGCGAGCGCGGCTTTCGTTGGGGGCGCGGAGGTCATGTGACCAATGTAATGCGCAGCCAGGTAGACGGGACGGACGTCTGGTTGTTCGATTATTCCTACGTAGTGCATGCAGGCAACACCCACCGCGAAGTGCGCCAAACGGTTTTTTTCGCCAACGATAAAAATTTTCAGTTGCCCGACTTTCGCCTGCGTCCTGAAAACTGGTGGCAAAAATTGCTGGGTGTAATGGGCGCAAAAAAAGATATCAATTTTCCCGAACACCCCGATTTTTCCAATCGCTTTTGGCTGACGGGCGAGATCGAAGCTTTGATCCGGGAAAAATTCAGCCCCGAGTTGCAGCGCTTTCTGACGGAGCGCCCACCGGTGCACCTCGAGGGCAGCAACTACTATCTCATTGCCTACAAACCGGGAAAGGCGCTGAACGCCGACGAAACGCAGGTATTTTTCGAGCATTGCTGCCAGTTGGTGCAATTGATGAAAGCGGAAGGGAAATCCGGCTTGCTCGATCTCGCTGAAATGAAAAAGGTAGATGCGGAGCGTTTGTCCTCCTGAAAAATACCGCCCGGCCTAAATGTGTGTGCACAAAAACACCGGGCAATTTATCCTTCGCTCCTCCTGAAATCCTTTACGTGCAGCGACAGCTTTGCCTCACCCCGCCATTGCTCGGCTTTCAGGTTGAACGCCACATCGAACGGGCGGTCTTTCACTTTTTCAAACACATCCGCCAAACCGAAGCCGATGCCTTTGAACGCCATGGCGCTGTTGGTATGGCGCAGGGAAAGCCGCACATGGTTGTTGTCCAAACGGCGGCTATGACCGGTATCCACTACGCCTTCCGCCCAAAAAACCGGATTGCGGTTGTGCGGGCCGAAAGGCTCGAATTGACGCAGCATCTGCCAGAATTTCGGTGTGATGTCGTCAAGGCGTATCCCGGCGCATATGTCCAGCACCGGATGCTCATTTTCAGGAGTAATGTGTTGATTGGCAATGTTTTCAAAACGCTCGGCGAAAGCCTCCACATTATCCACCGGCATTTGCATTCCGGCGGCATGGGCGTGGCCGCCGTAAGAAAAAAACAGGTCTTCGCAGTCCCGGAGGGCGGCATACAGGTCGAATCCCGGCACCGAACGCGCCGAACCGACGGCGCGGTCATTGCTTTTGGTCAGAATAACCGACGGCTTGTGAAAAGCTTCGGTCATGCGGCTGGCGGCAATACCAATGATGCCTTTGTGCCAGTTGGGGTCGAACAACACAATGCTTTTACGCGCCTCCCAGCCGGGCGTTCCGGTGAAGCGGCGGCGCGCTTCGTCGGCCATGGCGTAATCCACTTCGCGGCGCTCCTTATTGCGGCGAACGAGTGCGCCGGCGTAATCGAGTGCGCTGTTGCGGTCGGCGGAGAGCATTAGGCGGACTGCCTCGCGGGCGTCGCCGAGCCGCCCGGCGGCATTGATGAGCGGGCCCAGCCCGAACACCAGGTCCGCGACATCGAGGGGGAAAGGCCGGTTGATCCGTTGCATCAGGGCCCACAGGCCGGTACGGGGCGCGTGGTTGAGCCGGTGCAGACCGAATCGCGCGAGGATGCGGTTCTCGCCCGTCATTGGCACAATGTCGCA
Organism: Saprospiraceae bacterium; assembly: GCA_019187225.1. GTDB lineage: Bacteria > Bacteroidota > Bacteroidia > Chitinophagales > Saprospiraceae > M3007. The sequence continues at coordinate 24,524 of JABAQQ010000051.1, read as the reverse complement.
GGCGGTGCTGACGGCCACGAGATCGAGCAGGTCGTCGAGTTCTTCAGGCGGCGTGTTGTGTTGCATTGCCAACGCCTGGGCGAGTTTGAAAGCGATGCCGCAACCACTGAGTTCCTTAAAAGGATAGGGGCAATCGGCGCGTTTGGGATCGAGGTTGGCCACCGCGCCGGGCAGTTCGCCTTCGGGCAGGTGGTGGTCGCAGACGATATAATCAATGCCGTAACCTTTCGCCCGCGCTATCGCTTCCTGGGCCTTGATGCCGCAGTCCATGGCGATCACTAATGTGGCGCCGGTTTCGCGGGCGTATTCCACGCTGGCGAGGCTCACCCCGTAGCCCTCTTTTTCGCGGTCGGGCAGGTAATAGTCGAGATTGCGGTAAAAACCGGAAAGAAAGGCGTACATCAGCGCCACACTCGTGGTGCCGTCCACATCGTAGTCGCCGTACAGCAGGATACGCTCTTTGCGCCGCAGGGCATCGTCGAGCCGTGCCACTGCCGCGTCCATATCTTTCATCAGAAAGGGATTGTGCAGATCGTCGAGGCTGGGGCGGAAAAAAGCGCGGGCTTCGTCGAAGGTCGTCACCCCGCGTTGCACGAGAAGCCGGCAGAACAAAGGGTCAATCCCCAACACACGGCGCAACGCCTGCACGGCGGCTTCGTCGGTGGGAATGAGTTGCCAGCGGGGTGATTTCATGCGCGGATGGGGATGTTTCGAGGGCTAAAGTATGGGGTTTTGCCCAATTTGTATGCTCTATGCTTATCAAGTTTATGCAATTTCAAAATAAGGTTTATGTAATTTAAAAATAAATCTTATGCAATTTCAAAATTGCACTTATATTTGCCTCAAACTATCTTATGGAATTTTTTCCCAGGCAATTGGAACAAGCTTTGAAAAAGCAGTTGGACAAATACCCGATTCTGGCGATAACCGGTCCCCGGCAGTCGGGCAAGACGACCTTGTTGAAGCATCTTTTTGCGGGCTACACCTACGTATCCTTAGAAAATGAGAACATACGCAGTTTTGCCGAAAGCGATCCCGTGGGTTTCTTGAACAGGTATCCTTCCAGGATCATTTTTGACGAAGTACAGCGCACGCCGGGCCTTTTTTCCTACCTGCAAACCGCCGTGGATCAAAGCGGGCAGATGGGGCAGTTTATTCTGTCAGGCTCGCAAAATTTCCAGTTGCTGAGCCGGATCACTCAAAGCCTGGCCGGCAGGGTAGCTTTATTCCGGTTGCTTCCTCTGGATTTCTCCGAATTGCGACACAGCGGGTTGATACCGCAGCATTGGACGCAGTTAGCCTGGCAGGGCGCCTACCCTGCCTTGTTCAGCCGGCGGATTGAACCGCCTGTTTTCTACCACAATTACATCGAAACCTACCTCAACCGCGACGTAGCAGAACTTTCCAATATCCGGGACATGCGCGCATTCCGGCAATTTCTGAGCCTGTGCGCGGGTCGGACAGGACAACTGCTCAATCTGGCCAACCTCGCCCGGGATTGTGACATTTCGCAGCCCACTGCGAAAGCCTGGCTTTCCATCCTCGAAAGCAGCTACATATTGTTTCTTTTGCAGCCTTATCATAAAAACTACAACAAACGCATCGTCAAAACCCCCAAGCTGTATTTTTACGATACCGGGCTTGCCTGTTTTTTACTCGGCATACGCAAAACGGAAGATTTGGAGATGTTTGACCTTGCAGGTAACGTTTTCGAAAACATGGTCATTGCCGACTTTACCAAACGCAATCACCATCAATACCTGTTCCGGGAATTTTGGTTCTGGCGTGATTCCAATGGGAATGAGGTTGACCTTTTAACAAATGACGGTCTGTCGCTTGATATTTTTGAAATAAAATCTACTCAAACCCTCAATACGCGACTTTTCACCGGCCTGGATTATTTTGCATCTATATCCGGGGAAAAAATCAACGCCAAAACCCTGATTTACGGAGGTCTTGAAAGCCAAAAACGCACGAATTATACCGTCCAGGCCTGGATGGATGTATAAGCAAGTGTACAACACAGGATTGTTCCCCAACCTGAAAATCGGTTCGATCATTTCCGCCCATAACCACCACTATGCCCCCCGCACCAGCGCCCGCTCCTCCTCCGTCAACCCATATAGGTCGTAAACCATCTCGTCTATCTGCCGGTCCGCCGTTTTTATTTCTTCAAGAAGACGTTGGGCCTGCCGGCGCTCCTGCTCGAAGTGGCCGAGCCATTCGGATTTTTGCGCGAGCGAGAGGCTGACCTTTTGCTTCGCGAGTTCGTCGTTGACAGGCTTTTGTCCCTGATTCGCATGACTCATGATACATTACTGACACCACTACGGAGCAATTAAAATACCGATTTCACCCCTGAAACACGTTTTTTGTATAAAAAAGCGAGTAAGAGTAGCATGCCTGAATACCTTTGTAAGCAATCCAAATTCAAATTTTCAAGTTGAACCGCATGTCCTCTGCCAAAAATCTCTGCTGCTTTCTCTTCCTTCTTTTCTCCTGTTTCGCCGCCGCCCAACCCCCCGTATTCACCAAAGACGACACCCTGCGTGGCAGCATCACGCCCCAGCGCGCCTGGTGGGACCTGACTTTTTACAACCTGAAAATCAAAGTGAACCCGGCGGAGAAGAGCATCGCAGGCAGCAACGAGATCCGCTACAAAGTGCTGCGATCCGACAAGGTGCTGCAAGTTGATCTGCAGCCGCCGCTCGCGCTCGAACGGGCGGAACAAGACGGCCAGGTGCTCGACGTGGTCCGGCAAGGCAAAAACGCCTATTTTATTTACCTGAAAAAAGAGCAGCCGACCGGTTCGCAACAATCCCTGACCGTTTGGTATTCGGGCAAGCCGCGCGAAGCGCAGAACGCCCCCTGGGACGGCGGGTTCAGTTGGGACAAAGACGACAAGGGAAAACCTTTCGTGGCGACTTCCTGCCAGGGCTTAGGCGCCAGCGTATGGTGGCCCTGCAAAGACCATATGTACGACGAGCCCGATTCCCAGGCCATTGCCGTTACCGTGCCGAATGACCTGATGGATGTGTCCAATGGCAGGCTGCGCAGCACAACCGACCACGCCGACGGCACCCGCACCTTCGAGTGGTTCGTCTCGAATCCCATCAACAACTACGGGATCAACGCAAACATCGCTGACTACACCCATTTTGCCGACACTTTTCAGGGCGAAAAAGGAGTGCTGACGCTGGACTATTATGTTTTGCCCCAGAACTTAGAAAAAGCGAAAAAACAGTTCCAGCAGGTGAAACCCATGCTCCGGGCGTTCGAATACTGGTTTGGTCCGTACCCGTTTTACGAAGACGGCTATAAATTGGTAGAAGTGCCGTATCTCGGCATGGAACACCAAAGTTCGGTTACTTACGGCAATCGCTATATCAACGGCTACCTCGGCATGGACCTATCGGGTACAGGTTGGGGTAAAAAGTGGGATTTTATCATCATCCACGAATCGGGTCACGAGTGGTTTGCCAACAACATCACCTACCGCGACATCGCAGACATGTGGGTGCACGAGAGCTTTACCAATTACAGCGAAGGTCTGTACACGGAATACATGTTCGGCAAGGAGGCGGGCGCCGAATACGTGCGCGGCTGCCGGAAGAACATCGAGAACAGAAGGCCTATTGTCGGTGTGTACGGCGTGAACAACGAGGGCTCCGGCGATATGTATTACAAAGGTGGGAACATGCTCCACACCATCCGCCAGATCGTGGACGACGATGCCAAATGGCGTTCTATCCTGCGGGGTTTGAACCGCGATTTTTATCACCAAACGGTGGACGGCGCCCAGGTGGAGGCCTATATCATCGAAAAATCGGGTAAACAACTGCAAAAGGTCTTCGATCAATATTTGCGCAATACGGCCATTCCGGTATTGGAATACCGCACCAAAAAAGGCAAAATGGAGTACCGTTGGACAAACTGCGTGGAAGGTTTTGATATGCCGGTGAAAGTGGCGCTCTCCAAGGGGAAATACACGTTCATTTTCCCCACGACGGAGTGGAAAAGCAGCCCCACGCAACTGGGGAAAAAGGACGATCTCGAAGTGGATGAAAACTTTTATGTGAGCGTGTTGAAGACATCTTAGCACTTGTTCATGCGCTCGACCCTCGGATTCATCACCCCGAACCACACCGGCGGCATCAATGCCAGCACCATGCTCGCGGGGTAGCCGAACGGCAATTGCGGGCTTTCGTCCATGTGCCGGAGTATCTGATATTTGCGCGTGGATTTGTAGTGGTGGTCGCTGTGGCGGGTCAGTTCGTACAGGAAAATGCGCCCCAGTTCGTGGTCGCTGTTCCAGGAATGCTCGGGTGATACGGGTTCAGGGCGTCCGGAAGGCAATAGGCGGCGGCGAAGGCCGTAATGTTCGATGTAATTGATCGTTTCGAGCAATAAAAATCCTGCAACACCAACGGCCACCGCTCCTGCCAGGCCTTTCCACCCGAAAACGGCCGTCACACCTGCCAGCCACAAGGTTTGATACAGGCAGAAACGCAACATCTCATTCGCCCAACTCCATACGGGTTTGCCTTCTTTCTCTAAACTTCCGCGCTCGAACTCCCAGGCACTGCGCCAGCTCCCTGTGACGGAGCGCCACCAGAAAGCGTACACATTTTCCCCCAACCGCGCCGATGCAGGGTCCTGATCCGTCGCCACATTCTTATGATGCCCCCTGTTGTGTTCGATGAAAAAGTGCTGATACAATGCAGGCAGCAGCATCCACTTGGCGAGCGCTTGCTCGGCAACTTTGCTGCGGTGACCGAGTTCATGGGCGACGTTGATGCCATTGGCGCCTACGATCAGACCTGCGCTCAGGGTAAGGCCGAATAATTCCGTCAGGCTAAGCGACTGATGGGAAACGACAAACAAATACCAACCGACGATGCCGAACAGCAACGGCGCATTCAGGTAAAGTAACCAGTCGAACAGGCGCAAACCGGAGCGCTGCACCTCTTCCTCCGGCGGCACGTTGGCGTCAGATTGGGGCAGGAACAATTCGGCCAGCGGAATGACAACAAATGCCAGTGCGACCGTCGTCCAGGCCCATATTCCCTGAAAAACCAGCGCGAGCGCGGCGCTCAACGGCAGAAGATAGGCAGCGAAATATTTCAAGTCCTTCATTTTAAGTGCCAAAGAATTTGATTCAGCAAAACTAATCAAAAACCGTATTGTTTTGCCGCCGTACTTTTGCCCACCCTTTCTATCATTCTGCCAGTATTTGAAGAAAAATGGAATTTTACGCACTCAGGATAAAACAGATCACACCCGAAACCTCCGATACGGTCACCATTGAACTGGACATCCCCGAACAACTGCGCGAAACATTTGCCTACAAACAGGGACAACACATCACCGTCCGCATCCACATAAACGATCACGAATTGCGGCGTTCCTATTCTATGTCATCCAGTCCCCTGGAACAGGGCCGCCTGGCGGTGACGGTCAAAAAAGTGCGCGGTGGCCAGGTTTCCGCTTTTCTGCACGACTCGCTCAAACCCGGCGACACGCTGGACATCGCTGCACCCGACGGCCGCTTTTTCACGCCGCTCGACCCGGAAAAACGCCGCACTTATTACGTGTTCGGGGCGGGCAGCGGTATCACGCCGTTGATGTCCATCCTGAAAACCACGCTTGAATCCGAGCCGATGAGTTCAGTTTTCCTGCTCTACGGAAGCCGCAACGAAGAAAGCATTATTTTCCGGAATGAACTCGACCGCCTTTCGGAGCGCTACGCCGGTCAGTTGCACGTGGAGTATATCCTCAGCCAACCCAAAAAAGAAAGCGTGGGAGGCGGCTTGTTCGGGATGTTCAAAAAAACGACGACCAACTGGCAGGGTAAAACGGGGCGCATCACCCAAAAGGCGGCCCATGAATTCCTCGACGAAAACCTGGCACGCGGCCCGGAGAGCGATTGCTTCTACTTTATTTGCGGCCCCGGCGACATGACCGAAACGGTAAAGGCAGCCTTGCTTGGCCGCGGGATCGAATCGAAACAGATTCACACGGAACATTTCGTCAATGCCAATCACATTCCCGGAGAGTTTTCCGCTCCGGCCGGCACCGGTGAAGGCAAGCGCGTCATCGTGCATCTGAAAGGCCAGAAAATCGAACTGACCGTGCCGCCCGGCGCGACAATACTCGATGTTCTGGTAAAGGAAAAATACGACCCGCCGTATTCCTGCACCGCAGGCGCCTGTTCCACCTGCATGGCAAAGCTGATCAATGGAAAAGTGCGTATGGAGGCCTGCTATGCGCTCGATGACGAAGAGGTGAAGTCCGGGTATATCCTCACTTGTCAGTCGCACCCGGAGACGGACGTGGTAGAACTCACATACGATATGTAACACCAAAACCGATTCAACGATGAACCTCCGCGCCATTTTGGAATACCAACTCTTTCACATTGGCAATTACGAACTCACGGTTTCCAACGTGTTGGGTGTAGTGCTGATTTGGCTGTTCGTATGGATAGCACTCCGGGTGGCGCGGCGCATCATCTATAAAGGACTGAAAAGCATGATGGGCGACCGGGGGCGGCGGCATTCGCTGTATCTCATCGTTCAGTACATTGCATGGGTGTTGGCGACAATGGGTATATTCCGCGTGGTGGGTCTGGATATTTCGGTGTTGCTGGCCGGTTCGGCAGCGTTCCTGGTAGGCATCGGCCTCGGTTTGCAGCAGATATTCCGCGACATCGCTTCCGGCGTTTTTCTGTTGTTCGAAGGCACGATCGAAGTGGGCGACGTCATCCAGGTAGATGGTACGGTGGGCAAAGTGGAACAGATCAACCTGCGCACTTCCAAAGTGCTGACCCGCGACGGTCTCACCATGATCGTTCCCAATCATAAATTCATCGTGGAACGCGTGGTCAACTGGAGTCACCAGGACAGAGCACCTTCCCGTTTTTCAGTGGCCGTCACGGTCAACTTCGACACCGACGAAAAACTCGTCCGCCAATTGCTGCTCGACTGCGCCGAAGAACACCCCGATGTGGTGACCGATGATCCGATGAGGCCGCCTCAGGCGCGCCTGACCGAATTCTCCAAAACCGATATGGTTTTTGAAATGCAGTTCTGGACGCACCGCAAATTTGAAGTGGAAAATGTGCGCAGCGATCTGCGGTTTGCCCTGCGTGAAAAGTTCAGAAAGCACGGCATTCAGGAACTGTCCGCCGGGAAGGATGCATCCGGGTCGGTGGAAACACCTTCTTCCCCGCCGGCAGAAGAAGAATAGACGCTTCAGGGCGCCGTCACCAGTCGCCGCAAATAATTCACCTGGCCGAGGTGGTAACTCAGGTGCAACAACAAGTGCAACAGGGCGTGGAGGGTGGAGCGGTTTTCCCCGAAATGACCGCTTGGAAAAACCTCCTCCAATTGCGCGTCTTTCATATTTCCCAGCACATCCGATACGACCTTGCGGGCCGTTTCCAATCCGGCAACGATCTCCCGCTTCGGCACTCCCCGCGCCGAAAATTCCAGGTCGCGGTTGCGCACGTAACCTGTGCCGCCCATCACGGCGCCGAAAAAATGTTGCAGGTTGCCGGCCATGTGCAGGCCCAGCGTCCCTGCCGGGTTTTTTACGTCGCCGCCAGTCAGCCAGAGGCTTTCCTCCGACGGAAAAGATTCGATTTCGGCGATGAGTTTGTCTATGTCGCGCTGGAAAAAATGGAGGAAAGTTTGCATTTGCATAATTTTATCCAATTTAGGTATCAGGTTTGTTTGGCGAAGGGATTACTTTCGCCGAACAAAAAATAAACAGGTATGAAAAACGGCCAAATCTTACTTTTCCTCTCCTTTTCGGGCGCCGTATTTTTCGGTTGTCAAAAAGAAACTTCTCTTTCGGAAAATCTTCCGACGAATTCCCAACCTTACGTCAAAACTGTGCTTCGCTTCACTGCCGGTGACAAAACCTTCGAACTCAGTTCCGTCCGGCAGGAAACGGGTTATGGAACCAACAGCGGCTGTGCAGGCAACGGTTGCGGCAACGGCATCGCCGATGATTATGAAACCGATTGGACGACCTATTCCACCGGAAACAACGTTACCATTATACGGCAGGACGATGCCGGCAGACCGGCATTCCGATTGTCGTTGTCCGGCAACATTGACCTGAAATCCGGCGCATTGCCGGTAAATGTTGCCAATGCACACATTGTTCTCAACGATTTCAATGGAGTCTTAGTCCAACCGACCGACGATCCGGCCTACAGCACCGGCGCTTTGTCTTTCGAAGGCACTCAGGATGCCGTCCATCTGACCGTGACTTCCCGCAGCGGCAATGTAGTGGAGGGCACTTTCGGCGGTACTTTGAAAATGGCCAACGGCTCCACACTTGATATCCGCGACGGTACTTTCACAGCGCAGTTGCGGGGACTTTAAAGACTTTAAAACCGACTCTTCATCCATTCATCGAAAAAAGAACCCGGCAGGAAAGAGATCACCTGTCCGAACTTCCCCGGCGCGCGCAACCAGAAATTGACGACACGGCGGTTGAACCGTTTTTTCTCTTCGATGCGCTCTATATCGTGCCAGGGGTAACGCACTGTTGTCCAGTAGTTGGTAACGTAAATATGGGTATCGTCGGCATCCACGCGTTTTAAACGCCACAGGGTGCGCTGCAGGAACCACAACCAGCCAATCACTATTGCCAGCAACAGCAGGCGCGGCCATAACATAGAGAACGGCAGAGACAAGTCATCTTCGTCCACCAACCAGAAAGCGAGCAGAAACCCACTGAGGAACACCGTGCCGAATACCGGGATGAATACGCGCCAGAACAAGGTGGAATTCGTGGACAGCATCACCGTTTTCGGATGTCCGTTGGGAGGCAGTGTCGTCGTATCTGGAGGGAAAGCATCTTGATTTTCCATAAAAATGGTGGCGGTCTCCTTAGCCTTTGCCTATGAGACGCCCGCAAAAGTAAGATTCAATTTTGGGACTTTGGACTGTTGGACGTTGGACATTCGACGTTAGACATTGGACTTTGGACTGTTGGACAAAGGACGTTGGACATTCGACGTTAGACATTGGACTTTGGAGTTCAGACGAGGATAACCGACCATTAAGTCAAATGTACAAGGTCTAACGTCCAACGTCTAACGTCCAACGTCTAACGTCAACGTCCAACAGTCAAAAGTCCCTCAATCCACCTCCACGCTCACACCCTTTTTATCCTTGTTTTCCCCTTTCTTTTTATCGGTAACGACGATCCGGCTGCCGCCTTTGAGTTTGCGGGCAATGGCGGAATAAGGGCCTGTAACGACCGTCTCACCCTCCTGCAATCCGGTGAGTATTTCAATATAATCGTTGTCCTGGATACCGGTTTTCACTTCGCGAATGCCGACTGTATCGCCTGCCACTACAAAAACGATTTCCTTGATCTTGTCGTCGTTCTTTTGGCTGACTTCTTTGGCTTCGGCCTTTTTTTCATTTTCCATTTCATCCTTATCCTTTTCATCTTCGCGTGTGGTGACAGCGATGAGCGGGATGCTGAGCGTGCTGTCGGCAGTGTTGGTGTAAATATCCACGGAAGCGGACATGCCCGGGCGGAAGGGGTGCAGCTTGCCTTTGCCCATCAGATCGGCATAAGAAGCCGGGTCTACGCGGATTTTCACGACGAAATTGGTCACCTGGTCGGTGTTGAGGCTCACGGCGGCGGTGCTGACGTTGCTGGCGCTGTTGGCAATTTCGGTGACTTTTCCTTTGAATTTGCGACCCAGATAAGCATCCACCTCGATATCGGCCTCGTCGTTGACGCTTACTTTGAGGATGTCGTTCTCACTCACATCCACCTGCACTTCCATAGAACTGAGGTTGGCGATGCGCATCATCTCCGTGCCGGCCATCTGCAGCGTACCGACCACACGTTCGCCCTTTTCCACGTTGAGTTTGCTCACAATGCCGTTCACCGGCGCGGTGATGATGGTTTTTTGCAAACTCGTTCTGAGTTCTTTGAGGCGGGCATTGGCGCTGGTGATACCGAAGTCGGACACCCGAACGTTTTCACGGGCGTTGGCGAGATTGTTTTCAGCGGTCTTCAGACTGGCTTCTGCAGCCGTCATGGAGCTTTCTGCGGCCTTCAGATTGCTGAGTGACGTTTCAAAATCGGCAGTCGAGATCACGCCGTCTTTGTATAGTTTTTCATTGCGCTGGTGCGTATTGCGGGCTGCATCGAGTTGTGCCTTCGTTCTTTGCACGTCGGCTTTGAATTGGTCGATCTGCGCTGTGCTGGTCTTTACATTGGCGGTGGATATCTCGCGCTGCGAGCGGGCGGTGTTCAGGGAGGCTTGCCCCTGCTCGACGGCGCTTTGGTACTCGTCGGGGCGTATTTTGGCCAGAATCTGCCCGGCAGTGACCGAATCGCCTTCCTGGACGTATAATTCTGTGATCTCGCCGGATACATCCGAACTCATTTTGACTTCGGTTTCCGGGAAAATTTTTCCGCTGGCACTCACCGTTTCGCGGATGGTGCGGCGCTGGACTGTTTCCACGGTCACATCTTCGCCTTTAGGCTTGGAGCGGGCCTTAATGACGGCGGCGATGATGAGTAAAGCGAACAATCCGATCAGAACATACAGGAGGGTCTTTTTCCGTTTGGGCGGTGTAGTTGCCATTTTCGCGATGCTTTTTTTCTGAAAAATCTTGACGATGAACGCTGCAAGATTATGAAAGAGCTGCTTTCGCAGAGAAAATAGTTGGATAAATGGATGAAAAAGACAGATGAATTTCGGGAAAAAAGGTCATTTTTTATCCGCTTTCGGGCAATTGAAAAAACCTTTCGCCCGTTAGCAAGTTTGGCATGATATTTTTAACTAAAATTGAAAATATCGCCATAAGCCGGATTGGGCAAATTTTTAAAAAGCCGCCGCAGCTCCGTAAAGCCTATCTTTCATCTTACAAACTGATTTTTATGAAGCTAATCCTTGTGCTCCCCACCGCAGGCTTGCTCTTCTCAGGAGCGATGAGCCTCGACAAAATGTCCCGGAACCCTTTGGTACCATCCGAACGACCCGCTGTTGAATCGGCAGCGCCCAAAATGTGGACGAACAATGCTGCGCTGTACAAAGGCGAGGTATTGCAACTCCGGTTTTCAACGCCGCATCCGCGGTATCTTGGAGTGATTGATCCCGGGGGCCGGTTTTTTTATGTCGTTTTTCCGAAAGAAGACGGCGTGGGCAAATTGAAGCCGTTTGTGAGCAGCGAACGGTTCGAAACGATGAAAACCCTGAAGATCAATACCGCCAAATTCAAAGCCGACCCCTATACCTATGGCATTCTTGAAAATAAACCCGTTTTTACCAGGTCGGGAACCTACCGGTTTGTGCTTGGCGACAATTTGCATGTGGACGATGCAGACGCCCTGACAATATTGAAAGTCAGATACACACATTCGGCACGTCCTTTGCCTGATGATAATATCAATATCGCAGCTATTGATTGATTCGTACTCTGAGAAAACTCCACGAGTGAGGCCGTGCCGTAAGCGCGGCCTTTTTTTTGCAAAAATTTCGGGAAAACGATCCCAGGCCAATACTTCTGAAAAACGCGAGCCGGCTCGCTGAAAAGCGGGCCGGCTCGTCTCATTTTGCGCGTTTCACTAAAAGCGTCAACGCTGCAAGATCACCTGTTGTATTTTCCTTGTGCCCGAGGCGGGGACGACCTCGATGAAGAAAAGCCCGTTCGGCATATTGCCGTTAAGATCAACCGGAAATGGTTGCTCGCTCGCGTCGGTTGCCCATGTGTTCATCACCTGACCCTGGCCGTTCAGCAGGGACACTTTCAGGGACTGACCCTTCCAGGGCGACAGGTCGGCAGCGAGCGTGCCTCCTGAAGGATTGGGATATACTTTGAGCGGAGCGTCCGGCGACTGTTTGGCAGAAGGTGCTGTATCCGGCGTTTCTTCCGGAGCCAGCGTTTCAGCGGCATCCTGTTGTGCCATGTTGGGGATTTTGGGCGCGCTGATCGGCACACAATCGAACGTATTGAGGTGGGTTTCGTAAAATACCTTCGGATAAACCCGGGTGATCACATGGATGAAAAGCGGATTGGATTGGGCCGGTAGGGTGAAAGAGAAAATATCAGATTCGCCGCCGGAAATACTGTCGGCCTGCGATTTGAACCGGATGGAATAGAAGGGCGAAAAATTCGGATTGCGCACGGCGTACTCCCTGCCGCTGGGGGCAGTGTAGATCGAATTATCGGCGGGATCCAGCGCCACCACGCCGTCGGGCAGTTGGAACGCGGTGTAGATCATCGGATTCGTGCAATTGTTCGTCACGCGGATGCGGTAGGTGCGGTTCTGATCGGAGTCGAGCGTGATGTCGAGCAATTCGTATTTGATGCAACCGATGATCTTTTCGTCGCAATTGCCGGGGGTGGGAGGCGCCGGGCTGACGACAACTTTGAAGCAGCAGGTGTCGGCGTTGCCGCAAGTGTCGGCAGCGGCAAAACAAACATCCGTTGTACCCACCGGGAACGTGCTGCCGCTGGCGGGGCCCTGAATTTGGGTAACCGTCGCGCCGCCGGGGCAGGTGGTGGTGGCGGTGGGCGGGCTGAAGACGACCATCGCGCCGGTGCTGTCGGTGGCGGTAGCGGTTATATCAGGCGGGCAGTTCAGCGTAAGCGTGTCGCCCGAGGGAGGCAGGGGCGAAGAGCAGGGAGCAGGCGGATTTACCGTTACGGTAGCCGTACACGCCGGATTGTCGTGGTCGTTGATGGTCAGCGTGACGGCGCCGTTGACGATCTGGAACGGGCCGAAAGTATAAGGCGTGCCGTAAGGGATCATCATCAGGTCGGGCAACAAATCCCAACCCCAGGGTCCGGTACCGCCCGTGGCGGTGATGGCAAAGGTAAAGGTGTCGTCATCGGGGTCGGGGGTTCCGTTGTCGTTGCATTCGATGGCCGAAACGGTGATGGTGACGGGAGTGAAACATCCTTGCGGCACAGTTGTAAATCCTGCGTCGAAATCGAGCGACTGTCCGTCGGCTAAGCTGAACTGGGCGGTATAACCCAGCGGGTCGGCATCGCTGTCTTTGGTGTCGTCGCCGCCCTGGTCCTGCAAAGTTTGCCAGATGCCGCCCGGGTTGGCGAAGCGCAGCACGTAGTCGCCTGCGACCACGCTGTCGAATGAATAATTGCCGTTGGCGTCGGTTAAGGTACTGGCGATTTCATTGCCACCGAGGTCGAAGAGCAACACCCACGCGCTGTCGCGACCGGGTTCGCCGGCGTCCTGAATGCCGTTGGTGTTGAGGTCGTCCCACACAAAACCGGATATCGAGCCGGTTGCGCGGAGTGACAGGGAGCTCATGAAGATCATGAAGAGAAGGCTGAAGGCAGGGGCAGCAAGAGCGGAGAGCGTTCGTTGTTTCATTGTGCTAAATCGAATTTTCGGTAAAATATTAAAATGCATCCCGGTTTTGCCGGAGCGCGCAACAGGGGGGAGATCGGCAAATTGAAGAAAATGCGGAGCCGGGTAAAAAATCGCAGAACGCGATTGTAATGGAGGGCGGAATGTCCGGCAGGCGCACGATCAAAGCGTTAGCAAAAATAGTGCGGGGTGTTGTTAAGAGCGCAAAAAAGGGAAGGAGTGTCGGGCAGGTTGCGATTTTAACAGTTTAACACAGAGCATATTTGTTTTTATCGCCCATGAGTGCGCGCTATCTGAACCATTTTTTCACGTAGTTGATCTTTAAGGTGTCTTTGATTCTCCCAAAAAATAGTTGGAATGTCTGCTACATCGCCAAATTTATGCCAATGCCTTGGTGCTTCTCCGGCTTAGAAAAGGGATTTTTCCAGTGTGGTTTGGAAGGAAGTGTCATCGCGGAGCAGGAGCGATGGCACCTCCTTCCAAAGGGCACATTTCAAATTGGGTTATGGAGCTGTTCTGAGATGTCGCCAGCCTCATACTTCGGCCGATGGCATCTCTTCGCCGGCGCCGTTTTCATTGCTTCACTACCTTCAACGCTGCGCTGCTGTTGCTACCTGAAAGGCGAATGACGTAAGCGCCTGGAGGTAAGTGTTTCATCTCCAAATCAAACTGATTGGCCCCTTCCGACAACTGAACCTCCCGGTTTTGCACCACCGAACCGAGCATATTGACCATGCTGATCCGGGCAGACACTGCGGTTTTGGATTCGATGTTCAGGCGTGCTGCGTCGGTCACGGGATTGGGTGTCACAGCGATGCTGAACGGCGCAGCGGCGGGTTCGCCGGCGCTCACGGCGAGGCTGCGGTTGCCGTTGGCATACCATACGCCCAGCTGGCGGTCGCCAATGAACAAGGCTTCGTTGCCCGCCTGGTTGATTTTATCGGCGGCAAGGGGGCGTTTATAGATGTTGGTGACGCCCGCCGAGTTCGGCCCTTCATAGATCAGTGCGTTGTCTAAGCGGTTGTAACTCGGCCAGCTGTAAGCGCCGTTGTTTTCCAGGACTGTTCCGACATCGCCGGTCTCTACGTTCGCTCCCAGAATATCGTTCTGGTCACTGATGCCGTCGTAGAAGTCGAAGGCGATGATGTAGGGCGAGTTTTTGGAGAATGTCGGATTGCCCACGGTCGCTTTTTCCGGCAGGCCGCTGAAAAGTTTGGAAATAAAAGCGTTGGAAGGATCAGCGAATCCGACGTTTTCCCAGAATTTCAAAAAGCCGATGTCCCAGTAACTGATGTCGGCGCCTTGCGAATTGGTGAGTTCGTTGAAAGCGTCGTACATGATGTATTCGCCGGAATAGTCGAATTCGAGAATGTCGGCGTATTGCACTTCACCGGTCACCTGCCCCGTAGTGTAGGTGGGATTGTACAATCCGAATGCTTCCTGTTCGCCGTTGAAAAGATCCAGTACGTAGATAAAGTTGTCTGCGGCATCCGTCAGGGCTGCAACGAATGCGCCGTCTTTCGAGATGGCGACGTTGCGCAGGGGAATATTGTTGATCAATACGTTGGCCGTTGACTGAATGGGGGTGGTATACACCATGTCAATATAGATGGCCTCTTTCGCGGCGTTGACAAAAACGATCTGACCGCCGTTGTCGGTCACGCTGGGGCGGCTGATCACACCTCCCGTGTACAGGACTTTAACAAGCGAACCGCTGCCGTTGCGCAATTCGAGGTTCTGAAAATCATTGCTGACACACAGCACGTAGTCGGTACCGGGGTTTGTTGTGAGGTTACCGAGGTAATTGCCACCGGGGCTGCTGCCGAGAATACCTACCTGGTCGAAGGCGGAAGCGGCTGCATTGGCGACGGTATTTCCTGCCGGATACAGGTCGTTGGCGGCCTGCAATACGGCGATGCGGAGGTCTACGAACTGGCTCGATTTCACCAAATAATCTTTCAATGCCTTGTAATACACTTTTTCGGCTTTGTCTTTCGTGACGTTGGCATTGGAAGCGAACAGATAGTAAGCCCAGTTGGGAATGCCGCTGTTGATGTGTACGCCGCCGTTGTCCTGGCTGCCGGTGTATTGTTCACTCACGGTTCTGGGTTGCCACCAGGGGCTGTTCGACGACACGCCGTTGTGCGGGTCCTGCATGCTGCGCAGGGCGGCATTCGTACCCGGTTGCATCACGTCTTCGCCGATGAGCCAGTCGTCGCGGTCAATCATGGCGCCGAAGACGTCGGCAAACGATTCGTTGAGCGCACCGCTTTCATTCTGATAAACGAGGTTGGCGGTTTTTTCTATCACACCGTGCGTCATTTCATGGCCGCCCACGTCGAGGCCGCGCGCCAGAGGCTTGAAAGTTGAACCGCCGTTGCCATACCACATGGCTGCGCCGTTCCAATAGGCGTTTTCCATGGAAGTGCCGACGTTGTCTTCGGAAACATTGATAAAAGCAAGGATATTGCCGCCTTCCCCGTCAATAGACTTGCGGTTGTGCGTATTTTGAAAATAATCGTAGCTCTTGATGCTGTTCCAATGGGCGCTGACCGCCTTGGCACCATTACTATTGGCGGAATTGCTGAAATTGAGGCCATTGGAGGTAAAAACCGTGTAGTCGAAATTCTGACCTTCAGGAGTTGTATTCAAGGCATCCAAGGTAACGATCACGCCGACGGGATCGCCCGGCATGTTGGAGGCCGTGCTGTTGTACATCGGTTTGGTGACGTCCTCCAACAAGAAAGCGCTGCCTTCCTGCCAGGCCCCGAAGCTGCGGCTTTGCCCCAGAAGGTCAGTGCCGTTGCCGGTGACGGGGGGAGGAGGGTATGCAGTGGGCATTTGGCAGTTGGCAGTGAACAGTGGGCAGTGGGCTCACTGCCCACTGTTCACTGCCAACTGCCAAATGCCCACTGCATACTGTATGCCTGCCTCCGTCAATTTTACAGGTAAAATCGTAGTGATGGATCACTTCCCCGGAAAGGGCATCCACGAAATAAACGACCCGCTTCATCAGATTGGGCCGGGCTTCCACGTGCCAGGCGAGGCGTTCGTTGTCTAATTGAAAATCGTGATGATAGATCACCAGTTCGGCTTTGAAAGGTTCGATCTTCAATAGTTGTTTTTGTTCGGGCGTCCAGTCGGTTTGGAGGTTCTCCGGACCGATGGCCATTTTCACGCGGTCAATGGCGCGGCTGGCGTCGAGGGCGGGCGTTATGGATGCCAGTTGAGGAGTGGGGTAGTAGCGTCCGTTGAGCAGGTCGAATGCGCCGCTGCGGGCGTGGGCGATCACTTCACCGCCAAACACCGGCACTCCCTGGTATATTTGTTCGAGACGGACGTGGCTGTTGCCCGCTTCGTCGGTTTCCACCCGTTTTGCGATAAATTCGGAAGAAGGGGCCGTGATGCCAGCCGGTTGCAGGCTTGCCAGGTATGCGAGCGCGTCCGTTTTCAGATCGGAAGTATTGCCGGATGCCCCGGTTTTTCCTTCAAATAAAATCGGCATGCCGTTTTTGTCGCGGGTGACGCGTATATTTGGAGCGGTGGCGCTGTTTTGCGGAACAAGCGCTGGAAGCGTTTGATATTTGACGCCCGGCAAGCCGAATGGATTTTTGGCTGGCGGTACAGCTACCGGCGACTGATTCAGTTTCAATTGGGCGGCGCCGGCGGATGTATTTTTTTGAGGTGTTTTGATCTTGGCGCTTTGGGAGAATAGTTGGGCGGTCGCCGCCATGAGCAGGGCGAGCAGGAGGATTTTTTTCATAAAAAAGTTGTTGAGTTTGTAATGTTGCGATAATCAGTTCCGGAACAATTGAAGCGGTTCTAAGAGTTGGTAAAGTTCGGATTTCTGTCGTATAAAATCCCGGATTTTTAAAAAAAGGTGAGAGGGGCGATCAATGAAAGGAAAACAATACGCATGCGAATCAGGCATTACGCCGCCTGTTGTGGGTAAATTGTTCCCATGCCCCGGTTCAAAAGGGGGCTGCTCATATGCCTTCCGCCGCCTGCTATCTCAGCAACAATTTTCGACGGGTTTCAGCGCGCGCAGCGATGCGGCGAACTGCTCGAAACGGGCGGCCATTGCTTCCAGGTTGTCCCAGTGGATACAATAACAGGAACGGACGCCTTCGATTTCGCCGGTAATAAGGCCGGCGTTCTTGAGTTCTTTCAGATGCTGGGAAACGGTGGCCTGCGCCAAGGGCAGCACCTCCACGATTTCGCCACAGATGCACATTTGTTTTTCCGCCAGCGTGCGCAGTATGGCCACCCGGGCGGGGTGCGACAAGGCTTTGGCGAATTCTGATAAAGCCACTTCTTCCGCTGAAAATTCCTGTTTTTTATTGACAGCCATGCTGGATGATTTTATATCGCAAATATGCGATGAAACAAATGCCCGGCAAAGAAGTTGCAGAAAAAATATTCTCCGCCTCTCCCCACTCAAACACTCAAACACTCAAACACTCAATACTCCAACCCCACTTTCGCCCGTATGTCATCCAGGGTCTCCACCAGGTTGAGCGTCAAATCGAGCGGGAGTTTGTCGCTTTCCAACATCTCATTTTCAAGACATTGCATCACATGGGCTGCCTCGAAGGCATAACCCCAGCCTTCGTATGGAAACTGCAGGTCGTGTTTGATTTCCCCACGACCTTCGTAACGCGACACGGTGAGGCGTTCGGTGTGGTGCCAGCGCGGATGCAGGTAGATCGTGCCTTCCGTACCAAAAAGCCAGGCCTCTACCGGCGTGGTTGCGGCCACGGTGCTGTGGCCGATTGCCAGCCTGTTGCCGGGATATCGGAAGCTGAAAGCGCAGCTTTCATCCACGCCTGTTTGCGTAAAAGTAGCTGCAGCGAGGATGTCTTTGGCGTCGGGTTTCCCGAAAGTCAACAAGGACAGCAATGCGGGATAGATCCCGATGTCGAGCAGCGAACCGCCACCGAGGGCTTTGTTGAAAATGCGATGTGAAGGGTCGAATGGCATTCTGAAGCCGAAATCGGATTTGACGGTATGCACCATGCCGATCTCGCCGGCTTCGATCAATTCGAAGACCTGGCTGACAGCCGGAATAAAGCGCGTCCAGAGGGCTTCCATGAGGAATACGCGGTTTTTCCGCGCTGCCGCCACCATCCGGTGCGCTTCGGCGCTGTTCATGGCGAAAGGTTTTTCGCACAATACGGGAATACCGTGCTCGAGGCAGAACAAAGTATTTTCGCAGTGCAAAACGTGCGGTGTAGCGACGTATACGATGTCCAGGTCCGGACAATGCACCATGTCCTCGTAGCGCCCGAAAGAATGCGCCGCCCCGTACTCGGCAGCGAAAGCGGCGGCGCGGTCGGCAGAAGTGGAAGCCACGGCGTGGAGCCGGGCATTGGACAGGCGTTTCAGGTCGTCGGCGAATTTCCGGGCGATCTTGCTCGCGCCGATGATACCCCAGTTGTAAGTGCGCATGCTGCGAAAGGTTGGCGGGTTGACGGGTTAACGGGTTGACGGGTTTGCGGGTTTGCGGGTTGACGGGTTTGCGGGTTAGAATGGAGGGGGGGAGTCAGGAAAATTAGGGTCGGAAAAATTAACAGGTTGGTACTTTGATTTTTTAGACTTTGAATATCGCTGTCCTCTTCCTTTTAATGGTCCCGTATTCAGGTAATCAATTAATCCTTGAATAGCAGCACCTGTCCGCCAATCCAAGTTGTCCAACTGAATCCGCTCTTCTTCTGTGATATAATCCCAATCCAGTGCACGATAGGCTTGGGAGCGCACTTCGCCACTTGAGCCTTTTGCAATTCCCAAGAAATAAACAAACTCGCTGTTGTTACCCCGCTCATGGCCTTCGGTAATACAATCCATCGCTGAGCCCGAAGATGATTTGATTTGATTCTTTAAATCCCAATCGCGGCTAAACTTTTCTTTATCGGTAAATCGCTTTACAAGTTTGCACATTTCCCGCGCAATCTGCCAAGCCTCAATTTCTTCAAATCTTCTAAATTTCATGTTTGTACCATTTGGTTAAAAAATTCAATTTCAGTTCTTTGATTATCCTTATCGCTGAGATGACTCAGGTTCCTCCCAACCCGCCAACCCGTCAACCCGTTAACCCGTTAACCCGCCAACCCGTTAACCCGCCAACCCGCCAACCTTTAAAAAATGGTCTCGTCTTTCAGATACCGCTGTACATAGTCTTCTATTCCTTCTTCCAGCCCGTAAAACGGCTCCCGGTAGCCGGCAGCGCGGAGTTTGTCCATTTCCGCCTGCGTGAAATACTGATAGGTGTCGCGGATATCGGCGGGGGTATCTATGAAGGAGATGTTCGGTTCCAGGTGCAGGGCGCGGAAAGTGCCGGTCGCCAGGTCGAGGAAGGTTCGGGCCTTGCCAGTGCCGAGGTTGTAAATCGCATTCGGAGGTCTTTCTTCCAGGAAAAACAACAGGACATCCGTCACATCCTTGACGTAAATAAAATCGCGGCTTTGTTCGCCATCCTTAAAATCGGGGCGGTGCGAACGGAATAGTTTCATGCCGCCGGTTGCCTTGATTTGTCGCGCTGTGTGAAAAATGACCGACGCCATGCGGCCTTTGTGGTATTCGTTGGGGCCGTAAACGTTGAAAAATTTGAAGCCGGCCCATGCTGGGGGGTGGAGGGTGGAGCGAGTACCCTCTGCCTTCGACCCTCTACCCTCTACCATTTCAAGCACCCAGACATCGAAATCCTGCTTCGATTGACCGTAGGGGTTCAGAGGCTTTAATTGCGGAATGACTGTATGGTCGTCCGAGTAACCGATCTCGCCCAAACCGTACGTGGCAGCGCTGCTGGCGTAAAAAAAAGGGATTTGAAAACCTGTGCAGATCATCCACAGCGCTTTGGAGTATTCGAGATTCAATTCATTGAAAATCTGCACGTTCGTCTCCGTGGTGTCGGTGCGTGCGCCGAGGTGTAATACGGCGTCCACGTCGGCGTGATTGCGTTCAAGCCAGCGAACGAAGTTGTTGCGGTGCACCTGCCCCCACAATTTTTTGCCTTCGAGATTGCGGTTTTTGTCGGGGCGGGAAAAATCGTCCACTGCCAGTACGTCGGCATAGCCCGCGTCATTGAGTCGTTTTATCAGGCAGGAGCCGATGAATCCTGCCGCGCCGGTGACTACGATCATGTGAAAGTGTGAGAGTGTGAGAAACGAGGGCAAAAGTACATCTTTGCGCCGTCAAACCGTCCACCGTCCACCGTCTACCGTCCACCGTCCACCGTCCACCGTCCATCGTCCACCGTCCACCGTCCATCGTCCATCGTCCACCGTCCACCGTCCACCGTGAAAAAAACCTTCTTCGCTTCCGATTTCCACCTCGGCGCAGATGCCCGCCTCACGAGCGCAGAACGCGAGCGCCAGGTGGTGCGTTGGCTCGATATGGTCGCTACCGAAGCCGAAGCGATTTACTTAGTCGGCGATTTGTTCGAGTTTTGGTTCGAATATAAAACGGTGATCCCCAAGGGTTTCAGCCGGCTGTTCGGCAAACTGGCCGAATTGCGCGACGGCGGTTTGCCCATTTATGTTTTTACCGGCAACCACGATCTGTGGATGTTCGGCTACTTCGAGCAGGAGTTCGGCATACCCGTTTTCAGAAAACCGGTTCAGCGGGAAATTCACGGCAAAACGTTTTTCATCGGACACGGCGACGGCCTCGGGCCCAATGACAAAGGGTATAAACGGATGAAAAAAGTTTTCACCAACCCCGTGTCGCAATGGCTTTTTAGTTGGTTTCATCCCGACTTCGGGACACGACTTGCCAATTTTTCCTCTCAAAAAAGCCGTCAGGCCACGCCCCCCGCTGAACGCAACTGGCTGGGCGAAGACAAGGAATGGTTGCTTCAATATTGCAATCGCAAGATCGAACGGGGTGTCGAGCCCGATTATTTCATTTTCGGACACCGCCACTTGCCGGTGGACTGGCGGCTCGGTAACGGGCGCAGTCGCTACCTGAACCTCGGAGATTGGATGCACCACAACTCTTACGCCGTGTTCGATGGCGAGCAGATGGAAATCCGATTTTTTGAAAAAGAGGGTAGAGTAGTCTCGAATTGGTTGTAAAAAAATTGCTTTACACTCCAATCAATGCTGCACGACCAACTTCCGTGTGATCGAAAGACCTGAGTCGGATTGAAACGAAACGAAATAAATACCGGAAAGCAGGCTGGACGTGTTGAATTCAATCACCTCGTATCCTGCTCGTTTTGTTGCCGTCAGCAAGATTTTTCCTGTCAAATCAGTCACTGTGACGAGGCCGTTTTCTTCCGGTGTTAGTCGCAGGGTCAGCAGATCGCTTGCAGGGTTGGGGGTGATGCTCATCATTTTTATTGCTCCCAATCCCGGCTCTTTCGCCGCCACGGGTGTATTGATGCCCAGTGTGTCGCAGGGGCTGCCGGGCAGGTCGTAGAGGCGGTAGTTGGCGTAATTGGGTATGAGAAAATCTGTTATTGCTGGGAGTTGTACGCCATGTTGCTCCACATTGCAAGCTAAACCCAATGAATCGGGGTTATGAATCACGTGCAACACATTGTTGCTGGTTCCTGCCGTAACATAGATTTTACCATTGGGTGCAAGCATGGCTTGAGAAAAATAAGTGGGGAATGGCGACACAAAACCATCGTATTCAGCGACAGTAATTTTACTGGCGACGATGTCTGCTGCTGATAGGTCGTATTGATAAACTCTGTAGCCTTTCGACACATACAAAAACCGTCCGCTGCGCGACACGGCCACTCCACCCCCTGCAGGGAAATCCGAATAATCAATGTACAAAAGATTGGAGAAAGTGCCTGTACATCGGTCGAAACCGAGCACGAGCAGACCTTCCGGCCAATGTCTGAAGTATTTACTGCCATCCGGCGAAAAGGCGGTCTGCCCACCGAAAACCTGATAAGTGGAATCGCCAAAGATTTGCAAGCCTTTGTACTCCATCCCTTGTGAGGTCAAAAGGCTAACGTGAAACCCGGGTCTGACGCGCTGCGGCACTACCACCCACCAATCCTGCCCGTTGGCGTGGCGCGTAGCGGAAATGTAGTTGCCCAGCCAGATGGAGTCGCTGAAAACAACCTGATTTTTCGTGATGACTTCTCCCTTACCAGTATCGCCCTTGGCATCTATGATGGAGTACATCAAATCCATAGGGTTCCACAGCCAATCATCATCGCGCAAGTGTAGGAGATAAAAAGTGTCACTACCGCCCGGCTTTGGTAAAAACAAACAACCCTGATAGAGGGGATAAGATGGAAATGAACTGCAAAACTCATCAAATACTTTACCCGGATTCAGCGAATCGCCGTTCAGCATGATGGTGTGTTCCCGGTTGTAGATGTTGCAACCGTCTGTGTAGGCAAGGAGCTGACCAGTCGAGTCACCACAAATGCCGGCTTTTTGACTTTCGGAAATAAATGAGTGTAAAGAAAGTGAAGGAGGGTTGTCGTTGAAATCCATGAGAATGCCGCCTTGTACAATGCCGGAAGGCGGGTGAGTCTCCGGTCCATACCCTAAGGGCCAGACGTAATCAAGTTTTTGTTGAGAAAAAACGGGGTTGAAAAAGAAAGCAAGAGAGAAGACAAGTATAAAAACACTTTTCATGAGGGAAAAATCAGGAAGCCTCTGACAACTGGTGCAGCTGTCAGAGGCTTGGGTGAGAAAAGAAAAATCAGTGCATCACGGAGATTATGGAGGAGGCCACAATGCGGCCGTTTGAATCCGACAAGGCAATCCAATAGAGGCCGGGAATTTGATGAGACAAATCCAGTTCGAGCATATTTTCGCCTTCAATAGAAAGAGTGCGAATTTTTTTGCCAGAGGCATCTATAAGCTTCAGTGAGCCGATGAAATCCTTCGGCACGCTCACTTCTGTCAGCTCATTGGTGGGATTGGGGGCGATGCGGAGCATCTCTGACGCTCCTGCCGTCACATTGCGGGTTTCATCGCTTCGCTCGCCCGATTCGTCCGTGTCTTTGAATTGACGTCGGTCACAAGGAGCGATATAAGGCACTACTTCATCTGTAGCGCTGCCCGCCGTTCCCACATCTTGTTGTGCCAGCGCCAGTATTTGCTGATAACGCGTCTGTGTCATCGGTTCGCGCAACAAGTGGCGGATTCGGATGTCGTTCAGCGTTTTTCTGGCCGTTTCGTAGGTTTGGCTGGCCGCGATGTTTGTGTTAAAATTCAGCGCATTTTGCAAATTTTGGCTCGTTTGCTGGTCGCGGATACTTTCGAGCGCCGATGCGGATTCGGCGTTTTGGGCGATATCTTCGAGCTGGTCGGCCCGGTTGGCAAAGTAAGTGCCAGTTAAGTTGTTCGGGTCAGAGAAATCAATAGGTGCATCCAACGCATCAAGATCAGTCCACGATTGGAAAATCGCTTCGCGGTAATTGTCAAAATCCTGCTGAGCAGTCGTTGAAAGACTCAAACTATTCACTATCATTTGTTCCACTTGCCCGAAGGAGGCAATACTGGAGCTGGTCAAACTGTTGAACCAGGTTTCTTCCGCTGAACTGCCTGGTTTCAGATCAGGGTGCAGCAATAATTTGGCATATGTTTTTCTTTTCAAATCCCAGAGCGGCACTCCTGTCAAAACCGAAGTGCTTAGAATGGCTTCTCTTTCGTAAGGTGTTGTTTTAACAGGGCCTCCTTCAAAGGCTTCCTCACAATAGTCAAGCGGTACGTTTACATTATATATAAACCAATCCACGGGAGGATTCGGTGTCGGAAAAATTTTATTGTTCGGCGGTAAAAAAGGCAAGGCATTCGATTCCGGCACGAGAAACCTGGAGTTCATAGGGTTGGGAGTAGTGCCATTAACCGTCGAAACCCGAGCCGCATCAATGACACAGTCATTGGGGTCATTTGACCATGTGTTCCCCCTGCCGTGCTGGACGCCAATTCTCGCGTCGTTTCCCTCAACCCAAACACCGTAATCATGATGATTTACAAGGTTTTCGCGTAGAATAATATCGTTTTGTCCCACAAAGTGAAGCCCCCGAATGGAGTAGTCAACCGTATTTTCGCAAAATTCAGTACCTTCCAGATTCAGGGAGTGAAAACAACATTGCATGGATGAAGTCGAAACGCCGGTCACCGAATTGCTCCGCACTTCATTGTTATTGGTCATTCCGGTTTGAGAGT
>JABAQQ010000061.1 GCA_019187225.1 Saprospiraceae bacterium | reverse complement strand
CGAAAGGCCATACTCGACTTTTTCAAAAATATCAAAGAACATAAACAAGCGCTGGAGTCGCTCCTGACGCTCAACTTTCGCATTGCCGGACTATAGTGGTTTTTCGCAAACCACTTTCCGCCGGGTAAAACATGTAACATAGTAAACTTTTTAGCCATTTAGATCCATTTTGAAAGAATAAAAAGTTTGACCTTTTAATGCCCTCTACAATTCCTTCATCAATAAACAATAATCCCATTTTAAATTCTTCGTAAGTTTTATCATGGAAATTTATTATTAAATATTCTTTGGCGCCAATTGTATTGGCATCAATCCCTTTCCTACCCATTTCTCTGTCAAACGTATTTACTCTATCATTAGTTAAAAACCTGTCGTTAATTTCGTCTGATTGTAACTTGTTGATTAGGCACCTTAAATGTTGAAATTTTAACGTATCCCAACCGAAATCCGGATCAACAAGCGCTTTTTGTAATCTGTTTTTTAAACGCGCATTCGCTATAAATTTGGGGTCATTAAACGGAGGTGGTAGTGTTAGAACATTTTCAATTTCATTTGGAAAACTTATATATACGACAAGGTAATATAGTTCCCTGTCGTTCGAACCCATTCTCGCCGGCGTTGGAACATTTGCTTTTGTGAACAATTTACTCAAATTTACTCCTGTTAATTTCTCAATCTTTTGCGCTTCTTCTGCCTTTATTATATGAAAAATATAAAACCCCTTGAAGCAATTATTTAATTCTTCTTTATGCCGTCTGGCCAGATATCTATTGACCGTATCCTTTTTTTCCACATCGGATAAAAAATACTGCTCAATGAATAACTCGAATGAAACATCTACCTTTGGCATAAGATCGGATAGGTTTATCGGAAGCCTGCTCACCCAGTCTTCTGCCTTATTGCCTTCCCTTGCGAGCTGGATAAGCCAATCCATTTTCTGTACAGGTAATCGTATTCTCCCCCTTGATAAAATTGCAAGATCAATAGCGGGATCAATCTCCCGCGGTATTCTTGTCCTCGGGCCCCACCATATTACGGAAAGTGCGTCGGTAAATCTACCCGGTTCACAAGAGGTGGTTATTGAACTCTGTTCATTCAGAATTTCATCCAGCAACGTTCTCATTTCAGATAATTTTTCCCGACCTGGTCAGACCGGAAGGTGAACGAATAACTTTTCAAACCACCACTCCCTCCCGCAGCCAGGGATCATCCGCGAACCGTTGCCCGGCTACAGGTGAGTCGGCCATAGACCTGGTTTTCGGAGGTTGCCGCGCTACTGTTGAAATCAGTTGCAAAAAATTCTCTCCCAGCACTTTGGCTTCTTCCTGCGGCTGCAAACGCAGCGCAAACACCTTCTCCAACTCCACCCCCGGGTGCAACCAGGGCCCGTCCGAACCGAACAATATCTTGTGCGGCCCCGCCCGCTGCACCGCCATCTCCAGCAGATCGAAGCGCCGGATGCCGGAAGTGTCGGTGAAGACGTTCGGGTGGCGCTCCAGCATGGGGATGAAATTCAACTGTGCTTTCCAGTCGTCGGCAAAACTGCCGAGATGCGGGATGATAAAATTCAGGTCGGCGTATTCTGTCGCCAGCAATTCCACCTGACTGACTTCCCCCATCACGTCGTAGAGCACCGGCAACCGGAACGTTCTGGCTGCTTCGCACACCTCCCGCGTGATGCGCGCATCGTGGCGGTGAACTTTGATGCCGCAAAATCCGAATTCCTGTACCGCTTTTCGGACCATCCCGATCACGCGCCCGGCGTTGCGTTCGGAGTGGATAAAAGCGAATCCGAAAAACAGATCGGGATATTTGCCCACTAATTTCGCCACGCAAGCGTTGGCGCGGTCATAGTCGGAGTGAAAAGCCGGAAAAAGGTTGGTCTTGTGTATGCCCGCCTCTTTCGACCAGCGCATGAACTTGCTCAAATCCGCGCGGGTGTCCCAGGGGCCGGTAAGCCCGTCGCCGGGGCCGTAGTGGCAATGACAGTCTATGATAAGCATGGCCGGTCATTTTTGGTTGCTTCGGATGTGTATGCTGTTGCTCAGCGATTGTTCCAATTGTACCGGATCTGCCTGCGCCTCCGCCAGTTGGAGGGAAATTCAGCGCTGCCATTTTCGAATTCATTTGCCCTTTTTGCCCGGCATCCGTTGCAGTTACACCGGTGCGGGTGTTCCCCGCCGGTTCCAAGGCGTTGTTGTCTCCTGTCCTTCCAGTGATCGTAAAGATTGGAGTCGCCGGCTGCTTTTTCAGCGCAAGCGGCGCATCCGCAGTCGCTATCGTTCATCGCTTGTGATAAAATCTCGTCGAGCAAGGTTTTCATCGTCGTAATTTTTTAAAAATGAAGAATCGCGGATCAGTGCAAAAAATGCCCGGCAGGCCCGTTCAATACCCTCATAAGTTTGGTGTGCGTTGAGCAACCAGCAGAGTTTCGGGTTTTTGCCATGCGCCAGTACCGGCACGGTTCGGATGCCTTTTTTCCACAAGGCGGCGTGTATGCGCCGCGTTTGTTTGTCGTCGAGACCGGTGATGGTTTGAACCGGGAAAAAACCGCCCGCTGTTTCAAAGCCGCCTATGGCCATATTATCTTTAAAAAATGCCACTTTCCGGAAAAGGGCTTCCCGCAGGCAATCGCCATTGGCCGCATTCCAGCGCAGGGCATTTTTCCCTGCCGCCAATGCCGCCGCCGATGGCTGGCTGGAATTGATACGGGTTTCACTTCGCAGTTTGAATGCCGTCACCTGGGACTCCGAACCGCACAAAGCGGCGAGAGGCACGCCAAAAGCTTTGGCCAAAGAAGAAATAGCGATCACCCGTTCGCTTCCGGTATTCAGGTATTTGAACGAACCGCCGCCGCCGAAGCCATAAGGCAATGCAACACCGGGTTTTCTTCCCAAAATACCCAACGCCTGCGTGTCATCCACTACCAGCAGACCGTTGAAAGGCTCTATGATCTGCAGGTAATCGTTCAGCGGAGAGGCTTTTCCGCAGAACGGGCACCAACCGTCGCTGACAACGATGGGGCGTTGCTTCGTCCCGGTGTTCTGCCGGACAAACCGGTGCAGTGAAGCGGCGCATTGATGCCGGAACTTTATTGCTTGTACCCCTTTACCTGCTGCCCTTTCCACGCCCCATCCGCCTACCCGGTAAATCCGGGCATCGGTGAATACTACGTCCCTGCGGCTGTCGAGTCCGCCGAACCAGTCCCAGAACAGATGTAGCGTCGAGGTTGCTACCACCCCGTCTTCCATCCCTTGCAGCCGGGCGATAGATTTGCCTAAAACGACAGCGGCGGGCGGTTCGAAGAAAGCAGCGGGTGCTCCGGTGGTGAGTGAATCCCATCCGTGGAGTTCCCCGCTGCTGTGTTGTATCCCCAGGTAAAGGGAAGAACTAAAGTCGAGGTTCATTTGACTACTGCGGCTGCTTCGGTCTTCGACATTTTTCCATTACCGTTTTGCTGCTCGGCCAGACGGCGGAACAAGTGAACGGAAGGTTGTTGAGCATCCACCCGCTGGCCGGCCATCACGCCGTCGGCGCTCAGGTCAACACCGGTGACGGCGCGGTAGGAATGGATGTAGCCTTGTATTTCCAGTCTCCAGAAATTCGCCCAGGTTGCTGCTGCATCGGCTCTGTTCGAGGGGTTGGCCCAATCGCCGAAGCGGATGGAGAGCAGGATTTTTTCACCGAAAATCGCCAGGTAGTTGAAGTGCAAAACAGACGTTTTGGTATGTCCCATTAGTTGGTTCAGCGCCGCGACCCTGTCCATCCAGGGTTCCGGATAGGCAACCATAATGCGTGTGGGCAAAAACTCCCTGAACTCGGGCCGGGCCAGCAACCATTGTTCCATCAGCATCTCGGCGCGTGCAGTGGAAGGCAGGTCGCCGTATTGGTTGTGGGCGCCTTCACTGAGGATGAGGTGCGTTTCGCGCAAGCCGTTGAGAATAGGAAAACCATCGGGCTGCACCGTCATGTCGTCAGCCTGTTTGAAGAAACGGCTCGCCAGGTTCAGAAGCGTGTGGAATGCTTCGATGAATTTCGAGCGCGGATCCGCAAACCGCAAGTCTCTGGCTGCTTCGCCTTTGAGTGTTATGCCGTAATGATGATTGTACTCATAAGCCCGGCGGCGGACGCTGAGCAGGTGTTGATTATCCTGGATGTAACCCCACATCAGGTTGTTGAGCGGGCGGAGCGGATCTATCTCGAGATTCGCCAAAGGATCCACTTTGCCAGGGCCGCGAATGTTCTGGAACCGGCGGCAAATGGCATTCAGACCCTGCACCATCATGCTTTCTTCATGCCAGTACGACCAGATGAGTTCGAGGAAACAGGGGCGCGTCAGTTTATCGCTGATAATGCCATAGCAGGAAAGTTCTTCGCCGTTGCTGTTCGCCGGATTCAGGTAGCGTTCGAATGCATCTTCAAAAGAAGAGACTTTAATGCCTTCATTCGAGAGCTTTCTTCGGATGACCGCCAGATAGGGTATTGCGGCCCCGCCGCCGTTGACGGATTCTTTGTACCTGTTGAAATAGTTGGAAAGTTCCGTTTCGTCGGGCACTCCGTTGACAAGGCGCACATTTTTGCTCAAATCTTCGATCTCTTCGCTGGTGAAGGGCCTGCTTACCATACAGTTAACCATGACGAATGCTTCGGTAGCGATCTTCACCGCACGGTAGGCATCCACATTCATAAAAGGCGAAGAGCGGCGGGTGTTGAGGTGGCCGGCCTTTTCTTTCAACTCTCCTGATATGGAGTAGTTGCTTTCTCCGCAAAAAATGGTATCCATGTATTTCAGGTACCTGGAAAAAGAGAGCTCGTCGGTGCCTTTTTTGATCATTACCCAAAGGGCCACATCTTCGGTAAAAGACTGACCAGGCGGCCGGAGCTGGGTCTTGAATGTGGTGGTGAGGTTGGCTGCGAGCTTGGAAGTCAGGTTGGCGAGGCTATCGGTGAGTTCGTCGGTCGCCTTCCCGATGGAGCTGCTGGAGCCGGGTGGCGTACTGCTCTGCTCGGGGAGATAGGACAGCTCATAGTTCATCTTCAACTCCTGGTTAAAAGGAGCAAGCGTGTTGTCTTCAAAAGAGATCTGGCGCGCAGTGTGACCAGCGATTGCCACAATGGCCCTGGCAGGGGGTGATGCAGGAGGTTCGGTCAGGTTGGTGATCTCCGGGTAATATACGATCCCGTTTTCAAGCCCCGGGGATGTCGCATGGAATTTGATCTTTACCGACCAGGCAAGCGAAAAAAGTTCGCTTTCACCCGGATTGGTGGGAGTGACCAAAACCTGGATCGAAGAATTCCGGATAAATTTAATTTCATCATCGGGGGCGTTAATATCCCGGAACAAAAGCCCTATATTGCCGGTAAGGTCAGTCAGGCTGTTGCCGCCACCAATGAATACGCCTTCAAATTTGTCGCCGGCAGAAATACCTTGCAGCAAATTCGTTATTTGCGTGACCCGGTCTTCATCGCTGATTTTTTTGCCCGGAGTATTGGGAGAACCAATGGGAGTACCCGGAAAATGTTGGTTCAGTGATTTGGCCAGCTCGCCAAGGCTCTTGAACCCGGAAGAGGTGCTTTCCGCTATTGCCATTATGAATGTCAATTCGGAAGTGAAAGGTGTCGAGGAGCCTATTGTCGCATGGTTGATGTCGAAGTTCAGCGAGCTCAGGTCGAACACCAATACCAGATCATCTTGTCCTTCTATAGCATGAGTGTACCTGAGCCGCAGTTTTGAAAAGTTAGCAGGCATGGTTGAAAATTTTTTAATGGTTAACAATTTTCATCAGCGCCCATTGACGCAGCACTTGCGTCAGCAGGCGGTTTTCTCCGTGTGGTGAAATGGCCGAGTCTGCCCGGGCCTGACCGATAGCAGCGAATACCAATGCCGGGCGGGCTTTGTAAATCGCTGCCGGCTGTTGCCGCCACATTTTGTACAATTGCCGCAGTTGCCAGGGTTGCCTGGTGGCGACCGGGAACACGTCCCTGAATGCCTTGCCGTGCAGCAGCGCGGATTTGTGGCCGAGCACGAGTTGTACGAAGTGGGGCAGTGTTTCACTCAGTACCCGTAGCAGTGCGCGCTGCGCCGGCCTGATAGATTCGGTCGGATACATTTGTTCCCAAAGCAGTTCCAGCCGTTCCCACTGCGGGTCAGGATAAAGTGCTCTGCCGAAAGCGAGGCTGATTTTTACCCGGATCCATGGGAAAGGGTGCGGGTCGCCGTCGGGCATCCGGAATACGAAATAAGCCGGTAAGCTGACAACGTTGATCAAACCTGCGGTGGCACTGATGCCCAGTATTGCTGCGCTCCACACGTCGGAAAGGATTTCCGATATCCAG
Source organism: Saprospiraceae bacterium (assembly GCA_019187225.1). GTDB lineage: Bacteria > Bacteroidota > Bacteroidia > Chitinophagales > Saprospiraceae > M3007. Next base: position 28,632 of record JABAQQ010000061.1, on the reverse strand, counting down.
AGTTCGTACAGTTTCCAGGCCGTCCGCCGGGTTGGCTCGTCTATTGCCCGTTGTTCGAGCAAGGGCTTCAGCGATGGGATCAAATCCAGCAATGCAGCCCCCTGATGACCCACCTCATGTACCAGCGAGGATCCGATTCCGCTGCCGACCATCCGCTCGCGTGGAACCCGGATGACGGCAACGGGATTTTCCCTTCCTCCCGGCAGACGGGTTCTGGCACGTCGAATAGCGGCGCCGTGTCCCCTGTCGAGGTAACAGATCAGTTCAGGCGCTTCGTAAAAGTCGCCGTTCAGCCGCAGCGCATCCCGCGCAAATACATCCAGCCCTGCAATCCATATCCCCGTGTCGTGTTCACTGCGTTGGTTGACTACATCTGCAAAAATGTCAAACTGGTCGAGCAATGAATTGAACTGCAACTTGAGAATGCTGTATGCCGCCTGGCATTTGTCGAGCGGTTTGCCGCGATCGTTTCTCATCATCCGGATGAACTGGCCCACACGCTTGCGCAACTGTTCTCTGCCAACCTTGATCAGCCAATGTATTTTGCGCAAGGCCTCTGAAGAAGGAGCGGCAGCAGTAGCCATCGGCATTGTCCATTCAAATGGCTGCACTTGTTGCAAGCGGGCGAGCAGGGCGCCTGCTTCAGCGATCAAAAGCCGCCTGCCTTCCGAAGCGGTTATACTCCCTGGAGAATAATCCGGTTGCCTTTCCTGACCCATGTGCCCCGGTTTTGGGAGGTAGACGGAGAGTAGCCGTCGGTTTCATAACTTTCGCCCGTTTCGTTCGATGCTGAAGATGGCAAATTGGGAAACCAGCGTCGCCCTTCTTTCAGGACGATGTTGCGGATAATGCCGGGATTCACCGGTCTTCCGTTCCGGGTATAGGCTGCAATGTGCCGCGGGACTGCTTTTGCCACCCGAATGAACCGTTTGGCCCCCTCAAATCTGCGGTCGGTCGGGCTGGCAGCTTCGAACTCCAGGTCAAGACCACGTGCGGCCATATTGCCCAACTGACGGCCGTAGCGTGCGCCGGTAGAACCGAATATACGTCCGCCGACTTTGCTTCCCAGGCCCGGTAGTGCTCGTTTGCCGAGTGATTTCAAACCCGAAACCGCCTGGTTTTTTATTTGTTGGCCCAGAGAGGAATTGTACAGTGCTTTGGCGCCTTTTGTCGCTTTTTTGAAAAGGTCTCCCAGAAAATACTCGAGCTCTTGTTCGTTTTGAATGCCCAGCAGTTCCTCTGCCAGCTCTTCTTCGTACATTTCCTGGTTGAATTCGCCTTCGTATTCCGGTTGGAATTCGTATGTTTCCTGATATTCGTAATTCATTGGTTGAAAAATTTTAGTGGTGAACGAATAGGGCGCCTGCCATACGGAAAGTATCGGTGTCGGGCACCGGAGCTTCTGAAAAAAATCTGATCCGGAAAAAGTATATTCCGATAAAATGCGGGGCTATACGCCGTAGAGGATGATCTGGTTGCCCTGGCGGCTCCAGGCGCCGCTTTGGCCCGTCGAGCCGTTGCCATTCGTGCCGCCGCCGGCGTTAACGGGGGTCAAAAGGCCGGGGGCATACTTGGCAGCTGCCTGTTTGATGGACTTGGTGACGATCGCTTTGGGAGAACCTCCTTTTGCCGCATTTTTCAGCGTATTGCGCGTGGAAGCCGAGGCCAAGCGCACCACACGGCGGGCAACTTCAAATTCGAGGTCTTCATTGCTCATTCCTTCTGACTGAATCTCAAAAAGGTTGGATGCCGCACTGCCGAGCTTGCCGCCAATCATTCCACCAACCGGCCCCCCAAAGAAGGAGCCCGCTGCACCCCCTGCTATGGGGAGGGCAGTTTTAGCGACCGACTTCAAGCCTCCAATGAGGCTGCGCCCAAGACTGGATTTCGCAAAACGGGCTGCCTTGCGGCCTATACTCTTCACGCCACTGACCAATTTTCCAAAGAATTGGTCGAGTTCCTCCTCATTGCTTACTGCAAGTAACTCGGCGGCAAGTTCGTACTCCATTTGCTCGCCGAACATCTCCTGCCCATATTCTCCTTCCCATTCGCCTTCGCCTTCATTCTCGAATTCTCCTTCCCATTCGCCTTCATATTCTTCTTCCCACTCACCCTCACCCTCGTATTCAAATTCGCCTTCATTGAGGAAACCATATTCCTGGTTGTATTCCTCGCTCATGATTTTATCCATATCGTGCATGACTGAAAAATTTTAAGGTGAAAAAATCGGGTTTAAAAATCCCATCGGGAAAAATGCCATGACTGTTCCATTCAGGCAAGCAATGTGCCACAGGCCAAAAAGAGGGCTTTTCGGCTCTTTTAGCGAAAAAGCGTTCGGAAGCAGTGGAAACAGGCCATCATCGGCGAAAAAAAATTCGGGAAAAAAGGGGGGGCGGAGTTCACCAGTTGGCAGCGGGGCCGTTAATGAGCCTGGAAGCATAAAAAAAATCCCCGGCGCCCGTTATGGCGCCGGGGAATGCGTGAAAATCTCGCAGGCTTATTCCCACCTAAGCCTTTAAAAAAGCAATCGTTTTTTTACATCCAGCCATTTCCACATGTCCGGCGTGGGTTCGAAATAAGGAAACTCACTTGGGAATAAGTGTGAGGAAACGTTTTGCGCCATTCTCGGATTCCCTACGAAAGAGTCTGCTACTTGCCTGATTGAACCGATTTGTTTTTTATCTTTTGTTTTCATGGTATGGAAAATGAATGAAATGTGGCCAATGTGGCCAATGTGAATAATGGTGAAAAATAATCGGGCGGGCAGATGAGGCACTCACGCCGCCTGCTGAAACAAACTCATCTGTCCGTTGTGCAAAACGGTGTCGAGCAAGCGGGCATATTTGAGTTTGTCCTTGCTGTTGGTGCGCAGGGCGATGAGTTTCGCCAGTTCGAGCGTCAGGAAAAAATCCTCGATGGGTTCGCCGGGCCGGGGGCGTTTGGCGAAGTCGCGGTAAGGCTGCGGGCGGCGAATGCCGTCGGCGAATTCATAGGCGTCGCGCAGCCACCGGCGCACGAGTGCGCCGTATTGGCGGACGGGTAATTTAAGGGCGGCGTGAAGGTTGGAGGCGGTGACGACTTTGGTGCCGTGCTTGCTTTCGAATACTTCGAGTTTCATAATCAACTCGTTGAGTGGCTGTTAATGTTTTTGTTTTAAACACGGTACAAAAATAAACAAGTTGTTTTTAAAAACAAATTATTGGGCAAAAATTTTTTGAAAAATTTTTTGTGTTTTTTTCAATGAGTTGAAAATCAATAATATATCCTCGAATAAATTCAAATGCTGATCGGCCTTGGCTGCAAAAAAAACTCGTTTTATCTTTGCCACCGCTTTCCGCTCGCTGCTAACACCATATAGCGACAATCTTTTCCCTAACCACCTCATCCGTTTGATCCGTCCTGATGGCGCTTCGCGTTGTCGGGGCAGTTCTTTTGTCCCGTGCAATCTGTCTTGTCTGCATGGTGAAAGCCCGCAGGGCAGAACGATCCCTGCGGGATGACAACAAAATCCGCAATCCGCAATCTACAATCCGCAATCTACAATCCTAAATCATTATGTCTTTCCTTCCCATCGGCATCGACGACATGGCTTTTTACGTGCCGAAACTCTACTTAGACATCCGTGCGCTGGCCGAAAAACGAAACATCCCCTGCGAAAAACTCTCGCAGGGCCTCGGTCTGTACAAAATGGCCGTCTGCGACACCCACGAAGACGCTGCCACCATGGCTGCCGAAGCGGTGGCCGAACTCATAGAACGGAACGGCCTCGACCCGCGTCGTATAGGACGCATCTACCTCGGCACGGAAAGCGCGCTCGACATGGCCAAACCGACCGGCACTTATGCCGTGGAAATGCTCGCCCAACGCTTCGCCGCTCGCTACGGCGCAGGTTGTTTCCGTCATTGCGACGTGCTGGACATGACCTTTGCCTGCATCGGCGCGACCGACGCGCTGCAAAACACACTCGACTGGGTGGCAACCGATCGCGACAACATCGGCATCGTCGTGGCCAGCGACATCGCCAAGTACGACCTCGGCTCGACGGGCGAATACACGCAAGGCGCAGGCGCGGTGGCGATGCTCGTCCGCTGGAATCCGCGATTGCTTGCCGTGCGGCGTTTGTTCGGCGTAGCGATGGAAAGTGTGCACGATTTTTTCAAACCCCGCCGGGAAAAATTCAGCGAAACACCCGTGTTCGACGGGCAGTTCTCCAACCTCTGCTATCAAAACCGGATGAACGAGGCGCTCGACGATTTTCGTCGCCGGGCGGTATCGGCCAAAGTGTTCCGCGACGATCAATACAAGGCCTTGAGCGAGCGTTGGGCGCGTATGATTTTTCACCTACCCTATGCTTTTCATGCCAGGCGGATGTTCGTGGAGCGGTTTATTTTGGAGAAAAAAGAAATTGGAAATTGGAAATTGGAAATGGAGAAATTGGGAGTTGAAGAGCCAAGACCGGAGCAGTTTGCCGAGCGAAAGGCGTTTGAAAAAGCTTATGCAGGGTTTTTGAAAAGCGTCGGCGAATCAGCGATGTATCGCCGTTTTGTTTCCCAAAAATTGGAAAAAGCCCAGCGCGCCAGCCAGGAGACGGGCAACCTGTACACCGCCTCGATTTTTCTGGCGCTGATGAGCACGCTGGAATGCGATTTTCAGGAAGGTCGCAACCTTCACAAAAAGCGGCTGGGTTTTATCGCCTACGGCTCCGGCTCCAAAGCGAAGGTTTTTGAAGCCGTCGTCCAGAAGGAATGGCGGGAGGTGGCGCGGCATTTCAGGGTTTTTGAAAAACTGAAAAATCGCCGCGCAATTGACTACGACCAATACGAACTGCTGCACACGGGGCAACAGCGAGGGCCGGTTTTTGCCGAAGAGGGCCGTTGGGGGCTCGAAAGGGTAGGGCAGGAAGGAGTGACGCTGGGGGCAAGGTATTATGCGGCGTTTTGAGCGCCCGGAATACCATAATGTTCCTTGATTTGTTGAAACGCTTTGGCCGTCCTGCGACTGCTTTCTTTCAGACTCTCAAATTCAAACCTGTATTTTTTTGTCAAAATACTTCCACAATCCCTTCGCAGCTACTAAAACCACAAGCGGCATAGCCTCCACAGGCATTTCCTGCGGAATGATTTTCCAGCATACAAGCGTCAGCAAAGCCAGCGCACCCGCGACCAAAAAATATTGGCGTATCCACCCACCCTTGTGGCTGCGCCAAAAAACCAGCACATGGGTCGGCAAAGCCCACAACAGGTTGAAATTCGTTTTCGTGGACGTATGGTCGGTAGCAAACCAAAGGAAGGCAATCAACAGTCCCGCTATTCCCAGCACGAACCAAAAGACGGCGTCGAAAATCCGTTCCGTTCGCCGGTTGAACATACTTGCCAGCCCGATCAACGCCACAAGACTCATTACCCACAGCGGACGACCGAAAAAGCCGGGTTTGAATTCGGGTGTCGGGAACGAATACTCAGGAATGTGCCGCTCCGATTTGACTAAGAGGGTGGAATCGTTGATGCGGGCAGTGGCAAACATATCGTGCACGTAATCGGGGAGGAACATAAAATCTTCGGCCAATGCCCGGCGATCGGCGGCGTAGCCTAAGCCGAGATTCATACCGAAGTGCGTCCAGGGCAGGTGAGCCATATAAGGGTTCAGCAGTTGGCGCATGGTAGTACCCAATGCTAAGCGGCTGCTGTCCCAGGCGATGGGCCGGTCGAACGCCTTTTCCACCACGTCGCGGATGCGGGTAGCGCAGTTGTCGTAGAAAAAGTCGTATTTGTAATAGCGGTTTTCCTCGCGGGCATTTTCCTGTAAAATATTGAAAAGCAATTGCTTCTGCTCCCGGCTCAGGTTCAGCATCTGCTCTTTCATGGCGCGCTGATCGAGCAGATTGCCGCGCACGAAGCCTTTGCAGGGTTCGATGTCGAGGAAATAGAGCAGTTTTCCCCTGCAAAACTTCAGGATAAAATTCGGCTGTTCGAAGTCGAATGTGCCGTAGTTGTAACACCGGTCGAGGTAGTGGGCAGGGTCAAAAAAACGAATGGCGCTGTGGCCAAAGGTACTGTACAACATTTCGCCCGGCGCCACGGTCATCAAGCTGACGTGGGCGCTGTCGGAGAGGGTTACAGGGGGCTGGGAAAATGATTTTCCGGCGACAAGCGCGAAGGCAAGAAATATGAGGCGTTTCATCCAAGCAGTTTTTGCGGCGGCGAAGATCAGAAAAATTGGGTTAATAGGTTAACGGGTTTGCGGGTTGGCGAGGGCAGATCGTAGACTTTAAACCCGCCAACCCGCCAACCCGCAAACCCGCAAACCCGCCAACCCGCCAACCCGTTAACCCGCCAACCCGCCAACCTAAAATAACCCCCAAACCCATCCCACCAGTAATGCCGCCAGCTTCCATATCCCCCAGATGAGCAGGGCAAAAAGGATAAAAAACAAAATACCGAGCAGTGCGAGCGACCATTTGGCGCTGGGGCGGGCTTTCCCTTCGGCGTAATAATGTTGCAGCAAAGCCACATTGCGGCGATTGGCTTTGTAGCCGAAGTCAAAAATATCGCCTGCTATGGGTATGACGCCCATGACCGCGTCGAAAGCGAAATTGCCCATCATTTGCAGCATCAGCAGGGGCCCGGCGCCGCGCTTGATCATCATGCGCAACAGAATGCCCGACACGATAAAGCCCGCCACGTCGCCCGCATAGGGCACGAGCCCGATGATGCCGTCGAGCCCGAAACGTACGTTGGTGCCGGGGATGCGGAACTGGTCGTCGAGAAGTTTGGCGAGGGCGTCAAGACGGGCGAGGTCGGGGTCGGAGGGTTTATCCGCGGTAGCCCCGGTGGAAGCGGGTTGTTGGTTGTTGTCCACAGAAATCTTGTTTTGGGGGTAAAAATAGGGTTGCTGGCAAGATTGCGGATCAAATTTTATCTATAAAAAAGCAGCCGCCGATATGGGCGACTGCTCTGAGGGGTAGATACAGGTTCGGTGTAAAAGGATGTTTTTCAATTGGTTTTCAGTCTGCATCATCCCTTCAATACCAGTTTGATGGTTTTCGCTTTGCCGGTTTCGGGTAAAATTTGAATGAAATAAACCCCGGATGATAAACCGTTCAAATCCAGGCGAACCAGTCTTGCCGAACCCTGCAGAATGAACAGCGTGCGTAGCATTATACCGTTAGCATCTGTCAGGCGAACCGTGCAGGACAAGTCTGTATACACCGAAAGGTCGAGCCACGCCTCCTGGGCAGCAGGATTGGGATACAGCCTTACGTCGGCATTGAATATTGAGTTGAAGTTAGTTATGCTGCGGTTTTCTGCACAAATGGCATTGTCACAAGGACCTATATAATCGCCGTGTTCTAAATGAGCGAGTACGGCACTCGGACTGATACACAGCGTATTTTCGCCGTTGTGACATACGTACACTTTGTTGGAGTTGTTGCCGCAGCGCCAGGCCATTGGCAGGAAGTCCATGCCTGGAAAGACATGGCAGTCAGGTATACCGTCCTCATCATTGTCCACACCATCGTCGCCGCCGGGACAAAAGTCGCAGGCATCGCCCGCACCGTCGCAATCGCTGTCGGCCTGGTCGGGATTGGGCGTTTCTAAACAATTGTCGCTGTCGTCGTTGATCCCGTCTCCATCAACATCGGCCGCACAGCCCTCGTCGGTCTGACCGTCGCAGTTATTGTCTTTGCCATCGTTGCAAATTTCGGGATTGCCAGGGAAACGGTCGGCATCATTGTCGTCGCAGTCGCCCTGGCCGATGGTATAACCGTCGCCATCGCCGTCGCAACCTTCGTCCACAACGCCGTCGCAGTTGTCGTCTTCGCCATTGCAGACCTCATTGATCGTTAGACATAAAGGAAGTTCAGGGCGGATACGTTGAATTTCGGAAGGCAAATTGGGGATACACGTAACGGAAGTGCCGGTCGTAACAAGTACATTCAACCCATCGGGTAGTATCGGAAGACAGCGTAGCGCGGGATTGTCACCACAGCCCAGGAACACCAAACTGGCAGGCAGTTCCGGCAACATACTCAGTTGATTGGAGACACAGTTTAATTCCAGCAGGTTGGGAGACAAGGCAGGCAGGGAAGTCAGTTGATTCTGACCGCATTGCAAGTACAACAGACTTGCCGGAAGTTCGGGAAGCGAACTGAGTTGATTCCCAGCGCAAGCCAAAACTTCCAGTCCTGCAGGCAAAGCCGGAAGCGACGTCAGAGGGGTAAGACCGAAAGCCAAAACCTTTAAACTGGCGGGCAGCGCCGGTAAAGAAATCAAGGGGGCGACACCACACTCCAAATGCTCCAAACCTTCCGGTAGATCTGGTAAAGTGATCAATTGATTGGTGGTACAAAAGAGTTTTTTCAGACTGCCGGGCAGTGTTGGCAATGAACTCAGTTGATTTTCTTCGCAGAACAGAACTTCAAGATCAGGAGGAAGGGTAGGCAATGAGCTCAGTTGGTTGTTGTTGCACTGCATATTTTTCAGACTGACGGACAATGCCGGAAGAGTACCCAAGGGATTGGAACTGCATTGCAAATTTGTCAGGCTGGCAGGCAGTGCTGGCAGGCTATTGAGTTGATTGGCAACACAATACAAACCTACCAGACCTGAAGGCAAAGCGGGGAGGGAATTCAATTGATTGAAGCTGCATTCAAAAATAACCAAACTGGTGGGTAAAGAAGGTAAAGAAGTCAATTGATTGAAGTAGCATTGCAAAATCAAGATGCTGTTGGGTAAAGCCGGTAGGGAATTCAATTGATTGTTCTGGCAGCTCAAACTTCGCAATCCCGGTGGCAAAGGCGGCAGCGAATTCAATTGATTGTTGGCGCAACCCAAACCCAACAGCCCTGACGGTAAAACAGGCAGGAAAGTCAGCTGATTGCCGGGGCAATTAAAATTTGTCAGACTTATAAATCCTTCTATCCCACTAAGATCGGAAATGTTGGCGTTTGGAACATTAAGCTCGGTCAGAGTTTGGGCAACTGGCGTCAGATCGTCATTAAGGTCAATACAGGTCGGGCATTGGGCGCGGATGGCATTGGCGAAATTGGGATCGGGGATGTGTTGGGCGGCAGTTTTCTGCGTCATAATCAGGCAAGCCGCCAACAGGATCGGATGGATGTTTGAGAACGTTTTCATCGTGTTAATTTTAAATTTTAATTAGGAGGAAATTGTGGGATGATGATCGAATCCGGGATACCGATGGGCGAAAAAGATTTACCTCCGGTGATGCGTATACACCAGTTGAATGCAATAAAAAAAACCGGATAAAAGGTAGATTAGACGTTAGGCAGGAACGCCGGGCGGCATTTCAACAATTACATGAAAAACCATGTCGGGTGGAGTAGTTTCACGCGTTATTCCACTGAAAATTCCGCCAGCAGCATGGTCTTTCGCCTGCTTTTTCCAACAAATACACTGATTTCCGAAGCCCTGCCCGGCGAAAACGCCAGGACGACCCAACCGTCGTCTTTTTTTAGCAGTTGTGCCGGGAGCTCCCTTGTTTTTCCGGCGGCCACGACAAACACTTCGGGTATTTTGCCGAATTTGAGCCGGATTTCGGCCTTGCCGTTCGCAGGAGTGATTTTTCCGTTTTCCGGTATAAACGCTTCCAAAGGAAATTCCGGATTGCTGAAATCAACCATCGGCTGAGCGGTGAATTGTTTTTTCGAGACCGGTTTTTCGAGCAATTGCCATTTATCGTCTTCCGGCAAATGATGGATGATAAAAAACGAAGGAGGCGTGAAAAAGAAAGCAGGCGTATAGCGGCGTACGAACCGTTCGTCGTCGTCGTCCACATAACCTGCGCCCCAGGTCGCGTCGAGCAGACGCCATTGCCCCCCTATTTTGACCGCATTCCAGGCATGGTCGCTTCCTGCTCTGCCACTTGGCTTTCTGGAAATGCCGGTCACGGTGGCACATTCGAGGCGTACGGCATCACACATAGCCTGAAACAGACGGCTGTAATCAGCGCAGACACCTTTTTTGTTGCGGAGGGTATTTTTGAGTTCATTTTCTTCCCATTTTTGTATGTTCTCACTCAACTCTTGGGGTGTGCGTCCGGTAACGCGGGGTCTGGGCGGCGGATCCTTGTATTTTTTAACGTCGTATCGGATGTTGTGCCCTATCCAGGCAAAAATGACCCGCGCTTTTTCTTCCTCCCTGTGGAAAGGCCGGACCAGTTTTTGGGCGAGGTCGGCGGCGTTGGTATACGACTCGCTGAAGGTTTTGGCGATGGAGTCGGCTTTTTCGTATGCCGGTTGCGCGGAAAGGGAAAAAGCGGTGAAAAGGACGAATAATAATGCTATTTTCATGGCAATAAGAGTTTTATCGAAAAATTGGGACACACCTACTTTTTATCAAACCAGGGTTCGGTTCAACCTCTCATGAAATCTGAATATCAGCGGAAAGCAGTACGACAAAATTAAGGCAAATCTTTTCATTCCGTTGTTGGAAGTGCGACTTTATATGGCAATAAATAAACAGGAAATTACAATGCTTCTGTTGAATTTTACGGAATCTATTTCATTGATAACCATTGCTTTATGGTTGTATAAAACCTCTGTGCATTTTTATTCGCCAATAAAAACCGAATTAAATCCTTCCTGTCATATTTCTATATCTTCGGGTGCGTTCAAAATCAGTTTCAGGTCTTCGTCACTCAGATACCTGGAGTTCTCTTCACTGACAATATATGCGGGGCTCATCTCGTCGAATGTTATTTCCGTCTCCCGGATCATCAGCGACACGCCTGCTTTGAGTGTCGAACCGCCCTTGCCGGTAGAAGAAAAAATGCACCGGATGCGTGTACGCGAACTGAGGTCCGATTGATCGCCGATGCGGCCGAGCAGGTGCAGGATTTTGGAATCGTTGCACAATGTTATGGAAATATTAGTGTTGTTGAAGATCTCAATATGCCCCTGGTTGAACTTATGTATTGTGCCGACATAAGTTATCCGCCGTTCGCCATCGATGCTGATTTTTCCCCGGCGAATGATATCTTTGTAGGCATGGTAGATATACCAGTTGCCAAACAAACCGCTGATGCGATAAGGCGGCTGTGTAAGGTTAAACCACGACAACTTCACCCCCGGTACAAATTCACGCCCCCGGAATTTATCGAAATAACGTTCCAACAATGCCCGATCTGGTTCCTGGTCTGTTTCACTTTTCCGGAAAAGTACAACCGCCATATTGACAGGCCTGACATCGGCATTGAGTGTCTGGCAAAGTCCCGGAATGTAAGAAAGATGTTCGGTGCCGACCGTGCCGACGTTGAAGATGAAATTTGAGTTTTTATTTTCATTTTCCACTGTAAAAAACAAGTTGGCGTTTTTCAGCATCATTCGTCCGCCGGTTGCGCTTCCGGCTTCGCCGGAAAGCGTGACGCCGCCAGCATCCAATTTAAGTTCGCTTTGCAATATAGTGGCAACGCCATCTTTTCTATCCCGCCAATATAATTCATATTTGCCCAGGTATTTGTATAAAGCGAACGCTTCCGGTTCGAGGATACATTGCCTGAGTGCGTCATCCGGCAAGTAATTGCAGAGGCCGTTGATTGTCTCACGGCTCATTTTGATGACCGGCGGGTCGGGAATGAATGTAAGTTCAGCTGCCTTCTTTAATTTCGTGAGAACGGAAGCACCCACACCGGTTTTTTGTTGTAACAGATTCAGTTTTTCCACATGTTTTATTAATTTGATTTTAGCGGCCTCTTCCTCCTCGAATTTTTCCCACACCTTGCCCCATAGGGTTTTCGCCAATTGATAAGGCACTTCCATCTTGGGTGGCCTTCTGTTTGTTGTATGCAGTCGTTGTTTTGCCATATTTTACTAGTTTATTTCGGCTGAAAGCGATTGGAATTATCATATTCAATGGTTTACTATCCGAAGAAACTCCAGATCTGTGAGCAGTTTTACTTCCCAATCCCGAAGGTTGGCGGCTTCTTCATAATTTCCTTTCTTGATGGCTTGTTCTTTTGCTGCCTTCACAACTGCAGATTGCTCTTCTAATTTTATAACAAGGCGTAATCGTTCATCCGCCGGATACTGCGCAAGTTTTTGCTTGCGGATATCATTCAACAGGGGTGACAGTTTATTCATAAGTAGCACATCCCATCTTTCTTCCGCATGTTCCGAATCGGGGCTGTGATAAATGGCTTCGCCACGTTCCTCCCAAAATAAATAATACGTTAGCACCTCTATTTCGTTCAAAAAGGAATCTTGTTCCCAATTACAGTCTCGTACCAGAATAGGCACCACATTGGATATGCCATTCTTCCTGTTCTGAAGCGCTTTACGAATAACAGTATTATTATGAAGGGCCGACTTTAGATACTGTTCACTAACCAGCAAAAGAATTAAATCGCTGTTTTCAATCGTTTTTGCGACTTCTTTTTCTGTAGATGCATCTGCGATTTCCGGAATTGACGACTTCAATTCTATCGCTTTATGTTGGGCAAACATACTCTTCAGGCGGTCAGATGCCTGCCTTTTGTATTGCTCCTCTTCCGGCGCAGAGAGAATGATTGTTTTTAAAGGATAACCTGGTAAAGTGTACATTGAATGTTCTGATTTAGAGTTGATATCCGATGTAATTCCGATAGCCCATTGTACGAAGATGCTGCCGGCAGATGATTGGGGCGCTTCGATTGGATTGTTCAGATAGTTCATAACAAGAGGTTTTGAAATTTGAAAAAACGAAGCAACCGTGCTGCAAAGATGTTGGTGAATTTTGGTGAAAAGCGTAAGTTCAATTTGAAATAAAGATATTTTTTTGCAATTTAAAATATTATTTTTACTTTTTAAGTATTTTAAGTTTATTATTTTTATTCTATTCAATAAATCCTTAGCAAAAGAAATTTTAGAAATACCGGTGAAATTGCCACCGGTATTTGATCCGTCAAATAGAATACCCCTGCCGGTGGCGAACCTACCGGTAGGGGCATTTTTAAAAGGGAAAGAAAAAATCACATCGTATCTCGGCTCTCTTCCGGACTTCTGTAGAGACAATCAAAGACAGTCCTCGCATGCAGCACGCAGGTAACCCTCACTGCACCCTCAACGTCTGCCCGATCTGGATATAATCGCTCTTCAGATTGTTGATCTGTTTCAGCCGCGCGACAGTCGTATTGTACCGCCGTGCGATGTTGGTCAGTGTATCGCCTTTGACCACAATATGGGTGCCGGGCGCAGCGACGGGTGGCGTCGTCGGGTTCGGGTTGGGTGTGGGATTCGGATTGGTGATGACGGGCGGATAACCGGCGCCGGTCACTACCGGGGCGGGTGCGCCGGTGGCGGGCTTGTCGGGCGTCGCGGGGGTGGTTGGCGCCGGCACAGGCTGGTTTTTATTGGCTTCGCCGCCACTGATCTCGTCGAGTAAGCCCCCTTCATCGGGCGTCATGGTTTCGGAAGGTGGGGTAGTAGGCCAGTATTCGTTGGGTTTATCGGTGGAGGCATCTCCGGCATCCGATGCGTCCCGGAGTTGGACCGGATCGTTGGCCGCGCGTTTGCTGTTCAGGCGGATGCGCGTTCCTTCGGCGGGCTCCTGGCCCCTGCTCATGCCGTTGCGTTCGAGTATTTTATTGAGTTTGACCCCATAAATCTGGGAAATTTCGTGCATGGTCTGGTTGCCTTTCACGATGTGCTCGCTGGCACTGGCTTTGTCCTTTTTTTGATCGAGGAAAATGCGCGTGTTCGCTTTGAGTTTCTGGATGGGCGTATAGCCGTGGTCGTTGTATCCCACCAGTTTGGCCGGGCTGAGGCGGAATGCTTTGGCAATATCGTTGATGGTTTCGCCTTCGCGGGCCACCACGACTTTAACGTTGTTGACGCGTCCCACGCGGTTTTCAGCGGTAGGCAGCGCGATGTCGGCGTCGGTTTCCGTGCCGTATTGGGGTTTTTCCGGGTTGGGTAGCACGTTTGTATTTTTACCAGGGATATCGTATTCGTAGAGTTTGTACCGCTCGATGATGTCGATCAGTTTGTCTGCATACGTGTTGGAAGTGGAATAGCCCGCGGCCTGCAGACCCTGTGCCCAGCCTTTGTAGTCGGTAGGATCCAGTTTGAATAAAAAACCGTACCGGGTTTCTTTTTTTGGATCGCGCAGGAACTGGCCGTGATCCATATAACTGTCTTCCACCTTTTTGTATTTGCGAAAGCAGGATTCCTTGATATCGCCGTTCGCGTCGCGGTCATCGTCTTTTTTCATGTACTTATCACCTGTCCAGTTGTTGCCGCATTTGATACCGAAATGGTTGTTGGCGTTTTGGGCCAGTTCACTGGTGCCGGCGCCGCTTTCGAGGATGCCCTGCGCGAGGGTGATACTGGCGGGTACCCCAAGGCGCTGCATTTCAAGTATGGCAGCGGTCTGGAATTTGTCGGTATAGGTTTGGTTGCGGTCGGCGCCGGCGCGGGCAGTATATGCTGCCGGGGCTGGCTCGGAATTTTTTTTGAAAATACTGCAGGAAGAGGCAAGAAGGGTGGTGAATAGCAAGAGGGTGAGATAGCGCTTCATGTTGTAACGGTAGTTGAGTTTTGGAATTCAATTGATCGGTCAAATGTAAAACGCCTTTGCAATAATTCTATTCTGCCGAAAACCGGAGATTCAGGTTTCGTTAAAAAAGAGGAGGCTGTCTCATAAGTCGTTGATTTGTTTATATGGTGATTTGTTTATTTGAAAACAACCCTCGTTAGGAGGGTATAACCAAATCCACAATTAAACAAATAAACAAACTTAAGAGACAGCCTCTTAACAAATGTCTGTTCACTTATTTCAGGATAAAATTGTATTCGATCCAGCCGCATTGCACGTCGGTGCCCGGCGCCGCCGCGAAGCGGCATTGGCGCGCTGCCGCCGTCGCCGATGAGCGCAGCGATGCATCGGTCGTGGTGGAGCCGGCCTGGGTGGCTTCGGCGCTGACCACCTGGCCGTCGCTGTTGACGCAGACTTTTACGCGGACGGTGCCCTGTTTGTTGGAGGTGTAAGAAGCTTTCGCCAGGCTCAGCACTTTACGTCCGCCCAGGCCGCCGCCGACTGAAGCTCCCGTGCCCGTACCCTGGCCGCCGCCGGTGCCGCCGCCGCCGCCGGGGCTTTGTCCGAATGGATTACTGCCCGTGCCGCCGGGAACACCTTGGTTGCCGGGTTTGCCGCCGCCGCCGCTGCCCTGTCCGGTACCGCCGCTGCCGAGTCCCGAATTTTTGATCTTATCCCTGCGGGCTTGCTCCTGGCGGGCTTTTTCCGCTGCTGCCTCCTGTGCGAGGCGGTCTTTTTCGCGTTGTATGGCTGCAAGCCTGTTCTGTTCTTCCTGTTTGCGTTTGGCTTCTTCTTGTTGCTGGCGCCGCAGGGCTGCCACCTCCGGGTCTTCGGTTGTCGGTGTGGTTGGGGTAGGTTGGGTTTTGACCGGCGGCGTTGGTGCCGGCGGGGTGGGTTTGGGCTCGGCAGGCGCTTCGGCGGGTGTTTCCGCTTCAGCCACGTCGGTGGGTTCGCCTGCAGGAGCCGGCGTACTGTTCATTCCCCGGTCGGGTTCGCCCTGTGCGGCGTCGTCGCCGCCGCCGCCCCAATCGCTCGTTTCAATATTGATGAAAACGGGAGGAGGCTCGATGGCCTTTTCCGGCGCGGCAAATTTGTAAAAGATCAGCAGGGCCAGCAGCCCCACGTGGAGCATGACGCTGGTGAGCACCGCTTTCGTGCGGTCTTCTTCCCGGTGAACAATGGCTTTCATAACAATCGCAGTTTTTATCGGGTGATGAAATGGGGGGTTAAAATTGCATAATTATTCTTCTTCTTTTAACTGGCTGGTGGCCAAAATAGTTTTCACTTTCAATTTATTCGCAATATCGAGCACAAAAACCACATCCTCGATGGGCACGCCCTGTTCGGCGGCGATGGTGATGGTCACTTGTTTAGGGTCTTTATTTTCCGCTTTCACGCGCGAAGCCAGCGTGCCTTGCAAGGCTTGCCGGGTAATGGTGCTGTTACCGAGGTATATCTGCCCGGTCTTTTTGATCGAAACAGCCAGCGGCGTCGAGGCGATCGGGGAGGATGAACTGCTCGAGGGCAGCTGCAATTGCAGCGAATTGGTAGTGACGAAGTTGGACGTCAGCATGAAAAACATCAGCAACAGAAATATGACGTCAATCATGGCCGCCAAACTGAACTCCGGCTCTACGCGTTGTCTCCTTTTGAGTCCCATATTTTCAAATGATGAATGATGAATGATAAGTGATGAATGAGACAGCCTCATTAGCGCGAAGGCTCCTGCAACAGGTCCATAAACTGCATGGCCGTGTTTTCCATCTTGAAGATCACCTGGTCGAGTTTGGATACCAGGAGGTTATAACCAGCCATGGCGATAATGGATACGAACAGACCGAAGGCCGTAGCCGTGAGGGCGTGGTAGATACCGTCGGACAGCGTTTTGGCGGTGATGGCGCCTTCGGCGTTGGCCATGGCCTGGAAGGCGATGATCAGACCCACGACCGTTCCCAACAGACCGATCATCGGCGCGATGCCGGAAATGGAAGCCAGGGTTGAAAGATTTTTTTCGAGTTTCAATAGCTCGAGGTTGCCGACGTTTTCGATGGATTTGTTGATGTCGTCCAGCGGTTTACCGATGCGGTCGAGACCTTTTTCCACCATCCGGGCCATCGGCGCGTCCACACTCTGACACAGTGCCTTGGCAGCCTGCAGGTTGCCGTTCTCCACGCTGTTGCGGATGCTGTTCATGAAGTTCTGGTCAACCTGTCCGGCGCGGCTCAGCGTGAGATAACGCTCCACGATGATATAAACCGCGTAAATGGAAAGCAATGACAGTATTCCGATCACGACCTGGCCCGAGGCGCTGCTGCCGGTGATGAGATCGAACAAGCTCTGCGATTCTGCCGGGGTAGTCGTAGGCGTGGTCGTGCTTTGTTTGACAGGCGGCGTCGCTTGCAGAAAGAAGAAAGAGGTCAGAAAGGCGTTAGTTATCATATCAGGCGTTGTTGCTGTTAGTTGATGAAACCGATTGTTTTCTTTTTTGCGAATGCGAACGCCAAAAGTAGCGCATTTTGTATTCGACCCAATTTTTTCATTAACATTTTTCGCTTTTCAATCCCTGTTTTGGCGGGAAAAAGACAAATATCAATGATTGAAAATGAAAGTGTTAGCAAAAAAACCTTTTTTAACCGCACCCGGTATGCTTCCCCCAATAATCGGTTTTAAAATTGTGTGAAAATTCAGGGAACACCTTGTTACGGAAAAATCCTGATGGAATTTATGTTTTGAAAAAAAGGCTGAAGGCGTTCACGCCGCCTTGTAACACATACATTTGTCGGACAAATTTTTTTCAGATGAAATCAAAAACCGTTTTGTTACCCGCTTTTTTGCTGGCGCTCGCTGCCTGCGGCGGAGAAGCGCCGAAACCTGGCATTCCGCCCACCGAAGCGCCGCCCGTGTCTTCTAACGTTCCACAGGATGCCCGCCCGATCACCTGGCTGGAAGGTATTTATGCCACCTCCAGTTCGCCGGCGCACGAAGTGTACGACCTTTTCGACGATGATCCGGCTACCGGTTGGCAAACGCTGGCAGGCACCGGCCCTGACGAGGGCATCATGCTTTATTTTACCAATGCGTTACCGCTCCAATCGGTCCAACTCGTGCCGGAGGAAGGCAGTTTTCAGGAGGAGAGTGCTTTCATCCAAACGTATGTAAACGGATCGTTGGGCGAAAGTGGCAAGCCCGGCGACAACATTGCTTTGGGGAAAAAACCGGTCAAATCGCTGTACATCCGCTTCGTAAAAACGGGGCAGGAGCAAACCGCCCAACGCGAAAAAGAAGGCGCGGCCATAGCGATCGAATCGTTTCCCGCCAATGCATACGTCGGCGTGAAAGCATTGAACATGCTGAACGACAAGGGAGAACCGATGCGCATCATGCCACCCAAGCGGGTATTCGGTTCGCTGTCGGCCTCCTCTACACTCGAACCGGAAATGGCGTACAGCGCCGCCAATCTGTTCGATTCCCGCAAGGAATTTGTTTGGGTGGAAGGCAACAAAACATCGTCCGGCGAGGGTGAGACCTTGTCTTTCAACTTCGAAGAGCCGGTGAATATCACTGCCATTCAGATTTGGAACGGTTACCAGCGCTCCGACGAACACTTCGCCGCCAATGCGAGGGTGCGCAGTTTTGAATTCGGCGCAAAAGACGGCACGATGGCTGCGTACACCCTGCGCGATACGAAAGCCGGCCAAAAGATCGAACTCACCACCGCGGTTAAAGGGCAACGTTTTGAGTTGAAGGTAAAAAGCATTTACGCCGGAAGCAAGTACAAAGACCTGGCGGTCAGCGACCTGGTGTTTTTCGACGGCCACCGGGCCTTTGTGCTGGATTCCAAATTGCCGGAGCAAAACCAGGCGGCCTTGCGCAACAAAACCGGCAGCTCGCCGCTCACTCAAATCTTCAATCGCCGCATCAGCAATTCAGTGGAAGAAGCGGGTGTGATCACGCAACAATCGCTTATCCTGCGCTCCGACGGCACCTTCGTGTTCTACAGCAACGACACCATGCCTGATGGCACTGTCAGCCAAACCCTTGCCGACGGCAACTGGGAAATGGTGTCTTCCGATGCTGCAAATTTCGTCATCAGGATTTTCGGCAAATGGAACAATGTGTCAGACTTTGCCGACTATTACCGGGGGCGATCCAGTAAAAAAGTAACGCGGATATTCAGCGACGAACTGTTCACGGATGGCAGCGTCGTGAGGGGGAAAAAGATGATTGGAGCGTTTTATATCCGGTAATTTTGACAGAAATTGGAAATTGGAAATCGGGCTATTGGGTGGCAGGGTTGGGGCTGGCATCGGCTTCTGCCATGTTTCGCCTTTGGGCGTTGTCGCAGACATCTTATGCCAACGGGTGGGACGCTTATTTTTACCTTGTTCAACTGAAGTCGCTGGAGGAAACAGGTAGCATGCACTCGCCGGAAGCGTCGCTGTTCTATCCTTATTTGCGGCTGTTTTACTGGATAACGGGGGAATACGTTCCGGCCCTCAAAACAGGAACGGCCATTTTGGCAGGCGCTTTTACAGCCACCGTATTTTGGATGGCCGGCCACCGAGCTTCAAACCGGTATGCATTGCCATTTACCGTCTGGTCGCTTTTTTCTCCGCACCTTACTTATTTCGCTGCCCAGTATCCCAAAAATTTGTTTGGTCTGGTGTTGCTGGTAGCATTCATCGGAAGCCTCGATCGCCTGACACTTTCCAGGTCTTCAGTATTCGGAAGGGCCGGAATTTTACCGGTGCTCCTGCTCGTGTTCAACTATTTTGGCCACCGCCTGACTTTTGCATTGGCAGTGATATATCTGACATTTTGGATGATAGCGCGACATAAACAGGTTTTTTCACTCAAAAAGTTGCTGCATGCAGCCATTGCGATCTGTTTATTCCTGACGATAGGCCGGATATTTCCGGGCCTCTTTCATATCGTTGATTTCGGGAGGTTAAGTGGCGTTTTGTCGTGGGCTCCTCAGTTCGCACCCTATTCCTTTGTCCGCTATTTCGGTCCGGAGCGTATTTCCGGCTGGTGGATGGCCGAGGTGGCGGCGGTTACGGGTTGTTGGTTGTTGGTTGTCGGTTGTTGGTTGTTGGTTGTCGGTTGTCGGTTGCCGGTTGCCGGTTGCCGGTTGGTACATCGTCCCCGGCTCCTCAATCCGCAATCCCCAATCCCCAATCCCCAATCCCCAATCCGCAATCCCCAATCCTCCAACGCTCTGCCCGCCCTTTGTTCCCTGCTGCTTTTCCCCTTTCTGGAATGGACGTTCACCGGTGTTGCATGGCGTTTTTTTCTTGTTTTTGTGCTGCTTACCCCGCTTTTGGTAATTGATTTTCAATTTGATAAAAGGATGCGAAGCGGCTTGATTTTTGCAGCTGTTTTGCTTTGCTGCTCTTTCTTTTCCTGGAAAAGTTACGACCCGGAATTGCACGACCCCGGCTATGCCCGTTTTGAAGCGATTACGGATCGTTCCCGGCAGGTATTGGAAGAAAAAAACGCTGTTCTGGTCATCGCTCCCAACGCGTTGTCGGAATTTTTTACATTTACGACCGGTACGGATGCCATGCCCTGGTTGCCCGAATACGCAGTGGATTCGAGTCGTCTGTGGCGCATCGCGACCAATGTACAAATGCAAACGTTGCGGTATTACGCAGGGGAAGCGGATGCTGACTTGATCACAGCCTTGGGCTACCGGTATTTTCTGTTGCCCGAACACGTCTGGCAGCGGGCGATATGGCAGGCAAAAGCGGAAAACGACAAAGATTTTTTGGCCGGAGCGCTCGGTTGGCCCAATCCTTCTCAGATACGACCGGCGTGGTTACTGCAAAGAAAAAGAACTCATTAATCATTGTAAAACTCGCATATTCGACCGTTTCTTTCAAAAAAGCAACCGTTTTCTTGATGGTATCGGAATTTGACGTACCTTTGACACTATCTTTCGCACACCTTAAACTGTCACCGTCTTATGATTTTTCCATTTGGTAAAAAGAAAGACAACAATGCCGACAACGAGCAGGACAAGAAAAAGCGCTCGCTCGACGACATTGAAGCCGACCTCACTGTGCTCGACAAAGACGAGATGAACAAAGTGGAGGGCGGCAAATCGAACAATTCGTTCGGCAGCCTTGGCGATCTCCGCGACAGCCTCGGCAGTACCATTCCTTTGTAATCAAAACACCTCCCATACTTCGGAAGCCTTCTGTCGCTGCGAGCGGCAGAAGGCTTTTACTTTTGCCCTATGACGATTCCGGAAATTATTCATCACTTTTGGGAAGGGTTGCTCGGGACCACTCTGCTCGAATTCATCGCCGTCTTTTTCGGCATTGCCAGCGTGGTTTTTTCCCGCCTGGAGAATATTTGGGTGTATCCGGCGGGGATTATCAACACCACCATCTACATCTACCTGAGCATCGTCGCCGGCCTGTATGCCGAAGCAGGCGTCAATTTCTACTACACCGTGATGAGCATCGCCGGCTGGATATGGTGGGCGCAGAAAAAGGAAGGGCAGAATGTGCTGCAGATCAGCCGTTCTTCTCAACGGGAATGGACCAAAGCACTGCTTTTCTTCGGAGTGTGCTGGGCCGTTTTGTTCCTTGTCCTGAAAAGTTTCACCGACAGCACGGTACCCGCAGCCGACGGGTTCGCTTCCGCAGCCGCTTACACAGGAATGTGGCTTATGGCCCGTAAGAAACTGGAAAACTGGCTGTGGTGGATGGTGACAAATGTGTCCTCTATCCCGCTTTATTTCGTCAAAGGCTTCGTATTCACGAGTTTTCAGTATGCCGTTTTTCTCGTGCTGTCGGTTATGGGATACATCGAGTGGCGAAGAAAGCTGAGGGGGTAGTGGGCTCAATTTTCGGGGCCGAACGTTGCTTCCAAACTTATGGAACACCGGCGAAACAGATACCACCGGTGCCACCGATGGCAGCTTTACAGGATTGAACGTCTCATTGTAAACTTTCACCCCCCCCAAAAATCATGAGCGCGAGCCAGAAAAACGGCAATGCGAAAATGAAGGCGTCGAAACGGTCGAGCAGGCCGCCGTGGCCGGGCAGCAGGTCGCCGGAGTCTTTTACGCCGTCGCTGCGTTTGAGCATGCTTTCCACGAGGTCGCCGAATGTGCCGAATACGGCAGCCACCGCGCCCAGCGCAAGCCATTGTAAGGGAGTGAAATCTTTGATCAGAAAAGACAGCCCCCACGCCATGAGCAGGGTGCTTATCCCGCCTCCGATGGTGCCTTCCCAGGTCTTTTTGGGAGAAATGCGTTCAAAAAGTTTTCTCCGGCCGAATTGCGAGCCCACAAAGTAGGCCATCGTGTCGTTCGTCCAGATGAGGAGGAGGAGACCGAAGACGCGATGCGGGGAGTAATCGTGCAAGGTATGACCTCCGGCAATGAACTGCAGCAAAATGAATGGTATGCTCACATAAAAGACTCCGGTCAAATAACTTGCTACATTAGCGAATGGTGTTTTGGACGAGTTGAATAATTCTATGATAAAAAGAACTGATATCAAAGCCGGAGCAAATATAATCAAGGTCATTCCGAAATCGTCCATCACGGAAATAGCGACCAAAGGCAATAACCCCGTTGCCAGGCCTACAACTTGCCGCAGCATTTTGCCTTCTTCTTCCGGCAAAAGCAATTTCATCAGTTCCCAAAGACAACCAGCCACGATCAGGATGCACAATATCTGGAATGTGAGCTTCCCTCCATAAATTCCTCCCAGCATAGCAGCGGCAAAAACGATTGCAGTAATGACGCGTTGACGCATTCCTTTTTGGTTTCACCGCCGATAAACCGACGGTTTGTGTGAAAAAATCCTTTGGATTTGGGATTCAGCCCACCGATTTATAGGTGGGTATTTATCAGTGGGTAACCGGGGGATCATTCTCTTCCCTCAGTGACACGCTCCCACAATTTGCGGAAAGATTCCTCGCTGCCCTTCACGCTGCTGCGGTTTTTATTGTTCTGCTTTGCTTCCCATTCGCCGTTTTCATTTTTAAAAAGCAAAAACGGAAAGACGTAATTGTTGCCGTGAATGGAATCGCCCAAAAGCCCGAAGCGCAAATCGTTCACCTGCAATGTGTCGCCGTTGTAGGGCGTCACATTGTAATAACCGTTGGAAAACCAGCGCAGAAAACGGTAAGCCCGGTCACCGGGCGGTATCGGGTCGAGCAGGTGGTGGTTTTTGGCCAAAACGGATATGGGCACAAACTGCTCCGTTTTGTCTCTGAACCCGTACAAACCATAGTAAAAAGCCGTGTCACTTTCCGCCAGACCATGCCAGACCACATTGTTGAAAATCGTCGGGTTGGTCATATATCGTTGGTAATGAATACCCCGCTCCTGCATTGTTTTTTGAAAAACGCGGTCGGCCTGCACTTTGTGCCAACTGGCATAGATGCCGACATAAGCGACAAACCAGGCCACCCCCAACCACGCAAGAACTGCCCGCAGGCGCTCCCCTTTTTCAAACCGCGATGCAATGACCAGGAAAATCCCGAACGGAATGGTCGCAAGCGGGTCCACCACCGAGATCGTATTCCACTGTACACGGAAGTCGCTGAATGGCTGCCACAACTGGGTACCGTAATTGGTGCAACTGTCGAGGATCGGATGGGTGAAAATGCTCCAGAAAAACAGAGCGACCCACGTCAGGTAAGGCGCTTCTACCAGTGAAAGATCGCGCCGCCAGTATTCGTTCCATAATTTCCAGGCAAACCAGGCGCCAAGTATAAGGGTGGGCAACAGGACATAAAAACTCAATCCCCCGCCCATCAGTACCGGGATAAAATTGATGGCCGCCGCTGCGCCGAAGAAAAATAGCAACCATATCCCCATTGCCCATGCTTTATAACCACGCAACCTGTAAACATTATGGTGGTAAAACCAATGGGTGAGTTTAGCCAGTCCCCAGGGAGCCAGCGCCGCAAACAGGAACGAGTGCATGAACCCCCGGTGGAACGACGTGGCAGTGATCTCATCGCAGACAAAAGTGGCAAACACGTCCAAATCGGGGATCGTACCGCCAACAGCGCCCCACAGCATGGCGCGGTTGCCGAGTTTTTTGCCCGCCACCACTTCGCCGCAGGCCGCGCCGAGAACGATTTGAGTGAGAGAGTCCATAAGTGGGTATTACAGTCATTGGGGGCATTAGAGTCATTATAATCATTATAGCCGCTCCAGAATTTAAAAGGTTGGTCACCAACAATTTCAAACAACTCAAACCATTCAAACCACTTTCAAACGACTATAACCTGCTCGTTTTCAAATAAATTAACAATGACAATCAACGATTCCGGATAACTTCAATTTCGCTTCAATAGGGCGCGTTGAAATACGGAAAACGGATACGTTTTTACTTCGGGGATTTCCTCTTCGCCTTGTTTGGTATTGCCGGTGGTACTGATTTCTTTTTCCGGGCCGGACAGCACTTCGAATACCATCGAGTCGTCGCCGGTTTTTTCATAAGTGCACAGGATACGGCTGCCCTGCACGGTGAACCAGCAAAGCAATTTTGGCCCGTAAAGGTAACTTTCCATAGCGATCGAGTTTTTTTCATCCACTTTCCATACGCCTCTTTCAGGCGCCACAGGCACCAGTTCGTAAGGCCGCCAGTCCTGTTCTTTGGAGCCGTATACCAGTCCAAAGGTGTAACGCCCTTCTTTTGAAGTATCAATTTTGTGGATTTCCACGATCATTGTCACGGACTGGACTTTGCCTTTCCCATTGTAAATATCGAGCGTGCCCGTCCAGTCGCCCTGCCAGGAGGCGGGGAAGGTTTCGACATTGCCCGTCGCAGGAACGGAAGCTGGTACCTGGGCGTACAAAACAGAATGGGAAATCAGCAATACAATTACATAATATAGAGTGCGCATTTGCGAGCTTTTTTAAATCAGGCAGCAAATGTAGTGAACGCGGCGTTCTCAAATGCGCAACTGCGGAAATGAAGTGCTACACAATTTTAGGTGTGTACGCACTTCCTGCTGCATTTGAAAAAAACAACTACTTTTAACCGGGATACAGAGAGTCATTAAGGGTCATTAAAGTCATTGGAAGTCCGTCGTCATGGCGATGTTGCGATGATGACGCAGTGTCCTTTAATGACTCTGATGACCCTCACTGACTTTAATGACTTTAATGACGGCACAATGAAACTACCTTCATTCGGTTTTCTCCTCCAGGCTTTCTTTCAGGTTATTCGCCGTTTTCCCGGTACGATGCTGTGTGCCGTGGTGGGGGTGGGCGCGTTGTTCGCTCTTGTTGAAAAAGGCAGCGAAGAACGCATCCTGGCGCCGCTCTGGATGGTGTGTCAATTGGGTTTGCCGCTGCTGACCGGCGTTGTCGCTTTTTCAGAATCAAAAGGCTGGGAAGTACAACGGAGCTGGCTGTTGCAGTTGCTGGCCCTGGGGGCTCTGGCCGGATACTACTTTTTGCTCGATACAGGCGCGCCCTCTTTCGAGTACGTGGGTATACCGAGGTTCCTGACCTTGCTTGTTATGGCGCATCTGTTCGTGGCGGTAGCGCCGTACCTGAACGCCCGGTCGGTGCGCGATTTCTGGGAATACAACCGCGAGTTGTTTGCCAATATAATAATAGGTGTGGTTTTTACCCTTATCCTGTACGCCGGCCTGGCACTGGCGATTCTGGCGGTTGATCAACTTTTCGATCTCGATCTGCAGGAGCGTATTTATATGCGTTTGTTTTTCCTGCTGGCCGGGATTTTCAATACCGCTTATTTTCTTTTTCATTTTCCCAAAACCTACGAATTCCCGGCAGCCGACTCCGGTTATAATGTCATTTTTAAAAATCTGTGCAAATACATCCTCATTCCGATCGTAGGCCTGTATTTTCTGATCCTGTATGCCTACGGCGGTAAGATCATCGCTACCTGGAATCTGCCGCGTGGCTGGGTTGGTTCGCTGGTGCTCGGATTCTCCGTAGCGGGGATATTTACATACTTGCTCAATTTTTACCTGCCCGAGCACGACGATTCAGCCTGGGTGCGCGGTTACCGGAAGTGGTTTTGGTGGGTGCTTTTGCCGCTGACCGTATTGTTGTTCGTAGCCATCGGACGGCGCATCGGCGAGTATGGCGTCACCGAGCCACGTTTTCTTGTGGCACACCTCGGCGTGTGGCTTTTCGCGACCTGTCTTTATTTTTTATTTTCCAGAAGGGATAATATTAAGTTCATTCCCATATCGCTGTTTTTGTTCGGGCTGGTGTTCGCTTTCGGGCCTTTCAACGCCATTAGGGTAGCGGAACGAAGCCAGGAAGGGATTTTGCAAAGCTTACTGGAGAAAAACGGTCGCTGGAAAGACGGACGCCTGGTGCAGGGCAATTCTGCAGTTCCCAAAGAAGAAGTTGCCCAAATTATTTCCGCTCTTGATTTTCTCGACCAGCGCGATGCCCTCCGCAGCATGCCCTGGCTGCCGATGCCTGTGGATAGTTTCCCGGATGTTCATTTCGCTTTCAGTAACGGAAGCCGTATTGCCGCCTGGGCGGGAATAAAGGACGCTGGAATGGAAACGGCAAGCAATTTTCTCAATGTCAATGCTTCCGATATTTATTTACGGGTGGATATTCAGGGATATGCAACGTTTTATCCGCTTGAGTTGTACGCACAAAGCAATGAAAAGCCGGACAGCGGGCACTTTTTCGATATTTCGGAGAATCAGAAATATATCGAATGGAAACAGGTGCAGGACGGGAAGGTGAGTCTGGTGGAATCGTATGACTTGCAACCTGTGTTGCGAAAATGGATGGCGAAAAGCGGGAATGCTTACTTAGCATTGTCGCCCGGAGAGGCGACATTCGATCTGCCGGGCCGCAATGGGGCGCTTCGGATCACAGTGCGCAATGCCGACGTGCGAAAAGAAAACGAAGACCTGAAATTGGAGCGTCTCAGCGGCTACCTCTTTTTGAAAAAGAAATAGACATTATTTCCCCGTCACGTTCATGGCCCGTTCCAGCCCGATCGTTACAAAGGTTTTTACTACCTCCGTTGCCTTTTCGAGGATGCGGGGAAGTTCGGCTTTTTCGTCTTCTGTCCATTTGCCCAATACGTAGTTCACCTGCTTCCCTTTTGAAAAGTCAGCGCCGATACCGATGCGCAGGCGCGGATAAGCCTCGGTGCCGAGTATTTCCTGGATGTTTTTCAGGCCATTGTGACCGCCGGAGGAGCCACCGGGGCGCAGGCGTTGCTTGCCGAATACCAAATTCAGGTCGTCGAGAATGACCAGGCTATTTTCCAGCGGGATTTTTTCTTTTTGCAACCAATAGCGGATGGCTTTTCCGCTGAGGTTCATGTAGGTGTTCGGCTTTAACAACACAAGGATGCGGCCTTTATACTTTACCTCTGCCAGGTC
The DNA here is from genome assembly GCA_019187225.1 of Saprospiraceae bacterium. Classification (GTDB taxonomy): domain Bacteria; phylum Bacteroidota; class Bacteroidia; order Chitinophagales; family Saprospiraceae; genus M3007. The sequence goes on along the minus strand of JABAQQ010000061.1, from coordinate 1,732 downwards.
CCCGTGGTGGTCGCTTCGCCAACTGCCTTCCAGATTTTTACAAAGAAAATCCACAGCCTCGAAGCCGATGTTGTGGCGCGTGCCTTCGTATTCGTGACCAATGTTGCCGAGACCTGTGATCAGGTATTTCATGCAGGGATGAGATTGAGCGATTGGGAGGAGGATGGTTGGTCAAAAAGAAAATTTCCTGCAAAAGTAGATAATGTCAGTTGTCTGCTCCAAAAACTGTCCGAAATGCAGACCTTTGCGCCGTTTTTTTAGTTTCCATCCATTTAATTTTGACACTAACGGCCATGCGCACGCTGCTTTTAACGATCATTTCGGTTTTTACACTATTTATCGCCTGCACCAACAGTACTGAGAATCAAGCCAATAAGACCACTGCATCACAAAGCCCCATCCTGCCTGCGGGGGTTATCAGCGCGGCAGTGGAAGTCTCCGCCGTCAATTGTTGGGTAGAGCAAGGACAGTTTCTGGTCACGGGTGTTTGCGATAATCGCGACACCGAATGGGAAAAAATCTGGTTGAAGATGATCCCGCTCGACGCCAAAGGACGCCGGCTGATAGTGAGCGGCGATACCGCCAGCATTTTCCCTACTTTTTCCGATGCGGTGCCACCCCTGGGGCGCACTTCGTTTTTTGTCAGTTGGCCGCTTACGGCCTTTTCCGGCACTCCGGAAACTTGTATCGTAGAAGGAGCCGCTATGCTTCCTATGGGGCCTGGCCCGATCCTGGTCTCAGGGGAACAAAGCGGCGTCAGAATTTTGGTGCCCGCAAAACCCGGCGACACGGCAACCATTGAAAAAGCCTGGCAGGTGAACGTGACGGTTGAAAACCCGCTCGATTTATACGCCTATCACCCCCGGGTGGAATTGCTCCTTTATGGTAAAGACAAACGGCTCTGGTTCGCTACCGTCCTCAATCCCGAAGATCCGCAACAAAAGGAATACGTAAGCGCGGAGCGCGAAGGAGCGATCGAACCGAAAGGAAGGATGCGTATCGGCGCTACTGTTTATTATGACAACCTTCCGGCCGCTTTGAAAGAGCAATATATTGGCCGCATCGAGTTTCAGCCGTTCGACGCCAGGCAATAACTAAACATACGTCTCCGGGTTTTTGAATTTCGTTTGATAAAAATATGCACCCGAAATGTGACCTTCCTGCTTTCACAACGTTTTAACGCCCGCTAAGGTGGAAACGTCAAATTGCAGCCAAAGAAAATTTTTGAGAATTTTTTTTGCAGGGAGCTTGACAAAACAAAATTCGTTTCTACCTTTGCGCCCGCTTTTGGAAAGAGCGAGTGAATGAGTTGAGAAATTCACACCCGCTGTTGAAAAAAGTGTTAAAAAATAATCCTTCAAAAATCCCCCGTATTGCCCAAATGTAAGTATCTTTGCCATCCCTTTTCAAGGCATTCGATATCCAACAATATTTATCCCACACAAGTGGGTTTATATAACGAGTTCATTGACAGTAAAGAGCGAAAGACTTTGTAGCGATAGGGATATTGCAGGAATGTGATATTCTGAGGAGAGGTAAGGGAAGAGTTTAGTCAGGGAGCGCTCGGACGTCGTAAGAATGATGGCTCTGCTTTTATAGAAATAGGAGTGGAGTTAAAGACTATACGATGGAGAGTTTGATCCTGGCTCAGGATGAACGCTAGCGGCAGGCCTAATACATGCAAGTCAAGGGGCCAGCAATGGCACCGGCGGACGGGTGCGTAACGCGTACA
>JABAQQ010000071.1 GCA_019187225.1 Saprospiraceae bacterium | reverse complement strand
CTTATATTTGTCCCGTATATACATGATAACCTCCTGTTTTTGTGATTCGACACCACTAAAATACAGGAGGTTCTTTTTTTGACCCAAAATAAAATGAGTCACCCCAAAATTCGGGATGACTCATGTTAAATAGAGAGGTGTGAAAAAAAATTTCAAATTTTTTTTCACACCTCTCTATTTAAACAATTCATTTACAGTTTAAAATGGGCAAATGACTGTATGCGCGAGATATGGTTTTTTAAGGGGTTGGTATTTCTGTTGGTCGCCTGCACCTCTCCGCAGCAGCGTTCAGTCGTTCATTCATTTTATCACTGGCAAACGACTTTCTCCCTCACGCCTGCCGAACGCGCTTACCTCGATTCCTTTGTTTGTAAAAAACTCTATGTCAAATTGCTGGACATCGGACGCGACCCTGCGACGGGGGAAATTCAACCGTATTCCCGGCTCGAAATGGCGGATACTTCCGGGCTTTCTCAATTTGAGGTGGTACCGGTCGTGTTCCTCACTAACGAGGTTTTTAAAAATATTTCAGAAGAAAAGACAGGGTGGTTGGCGGAGAAGGTGATGGAAACGCTTCCTTACACTGTGGGAGTGGAGTGGAACGAACTCCAGTTTGACTGCGACTGGACGTCTTCCACCTGCGATGCTTTTTTCCTGTTTTTAAAAAAAATAAAAGAGCGCCTTCCGGAAAATGTTCGGCTGAGCGCTACCATACGCCTGCATCAATACAAATTCCCCGAAAAAACCGGCGTGCCTCCCGTCGAACGCGGGATGCTGATGTTTTACAACACGGGCGATATCGAAAGCCCGGAAGCAGGAAACTCTATCTTTCAACCGGACGACGCCCGTAAATACCTCGTGGGGGCGCCGAAAAACTACCCCTTGCCGCTCGATCTCGCCTTACCTGTGTTTTCCTGGGCGCTCGTTTTCCGGGACGGCGAATTGTGGAAAATTATCCCGGAAGTGCCCGACAGCGAACTGGCAGATACGGCGAGGTTCCAGGCAATCCCCAATCCGCCATCCGCCATCCGAAATCCGAAATCCACCTTCCACATTCGGAAAGGCACTTTTATTGCAGGTCACTATCTTCGCCCGGGCGACTTGCTGAAGGTGGAGGCAATTTCGCCGGTGCTTCTCACCGAGGCTGCACGTCTTGCCGCTCAGGCCGATCTGGCGGACGATGCGGCGGTCGCTTTTTTTCATTTAGATTCCGCCATTGTTCGCCGTTATCCGGTTCAACTGCTCGATAGTGTATGCCAAGTGATCAATTTTCCCGAAAAGAAAAAGTGAGCGCGTGCTTCGCGCTCGGTTTGCTCATTTTTTTTTCGACTTCTTTCTCGCCATTTGAACAACCGTCAACCGGCAACCGTCAACCGTCAACCGGCAATTGCTCTCCCGACGCCCGCCCTTTCTACGGCTACACCTTTTTAAATCCCGACATCATCCATAAAAATGCGGCGTACGCTCCGTTTTTTCTGCGTTGGGACGACTATTACGAGCAGATTTATTTCAGCAAAGACATTCAGAAAGAAGAAAATATCAGGGAGTGGATCGAGCGGTTTTGCGGCCAGCCGGAGTACGCCGATGTAGAGGAAGTGGTGTATCAATCCAATTTCGACGATCTCGTACAATTGCGCAATGCGGCGCTGGACAAGCAGAAACGGACTTTGTTGCCTTTCTCGATGGGCGGGAACACCTTCGCCGAGATGCTTGCTCTGAACGGTTGCACGGAGGTGATTGACTACCTTATGTTCGCCAAAAAGTGCGAACCCTACGTCCTTGCGCAGGGCGACGGCTGGAAACTACCGGAACGCGACGTGCAAACGATGTATACCCTCATCAACGAAGGCATGGGGCGTTTCGACCAGACATCTTCTTATTTTGTCCGGCTGCGCTATGCCTACCAGGTGATCCGGCTGGCGCATTACGCCCGCAACTGGAAATACACCGAAGAACTGTACAACTATCTGATCCCCAGGATTGATCTGAAAAAGCCGAGCATTATCTACTACTGGATCATCGGGCATCTGGCCGGAGCGATGCAACAACAAAAAAGGTATGCCGAGGCTGCTTACCGCTATTCGCTTATTTTCCGCAATTGCCCCTCCAAACGCATCCAGGCCTGGCGCAGTTTTCTCATCCGCAACGACAACGACTGGGAACAAACGCTGCGTCTTTGCCAAAGTGATGCAGAAAAGGCAACCTTGTATGCCATGCGGGCCGGCGGTTCCCATGCCCAGGCAGTGGAAGATCTGCAACAGATATACGACCTCGACCCGCAAAACCAGCAACTGGAACTGTTGCTGGCAAGCGATGTGCAGGAATTGGAAAAGGTCGTTCTCCGTACGGCGGTCACCGACCGAAAATACGGTCAGGCCATCGGCGACATCAAGCGGCAAAACGCCGACAAACACCTGCTCGACCTTCAAAAATTTGTTCGACAGGTCATCCGCGACAAAAAAGTCGCCAACCTGAAACTCTGGCAGGCCATCGAAGGCTATCTCGAATTGCTGGCGGGCGACCGCTATGCCGCCGGCACGAGCTGGCACCGCCTTGAAAAAAGGCTGGATAAAAAGGATGAAGACAAAAGTCTCTATCACCAACTCGAGATGTGGTACTGCCTGCTCGATGTGATGAACCTCGACACGATCGGCAATGGAAAAGCCGACAGCGTGGCCTACCGCGTCAGGAGTTACAATGTATTCAAGCAATATCCCAATTTCGAGTTGTTCCTGCAGGACTGGTTGTCGCAGGATTACGCCGCCAGAAGCCATCCCGGAAAAGCCATTATCGCGGCATATCCGCCTTCCGCATTGGGCTACAACCCTAACCTGGCAGTATTGGACGACCTGCTCAAACTCGCCGACTCCAACGATCCGGTGCTGCTCGAACGGACGATGATGATGGATACCAGTCCCGACCGCATCCGGGCGCAATTGCTGGAGATCAAGGGGGCCTACCTGCTCGGCCTCGGACAGCCGGAAGCGGCATTGGCCACTCTGCGGAAGATCAAACCCTCGGAGGAGATTCGGCTTACGAAATTCAGTCCCTTCCGGGAAAAAGTAGGGGAGCGCATCCACCGGGATGTGTACGATACCCTGTTCCTGACACGCCGCCAGATCGCCGAACACATCCTCGACTTCGAGTTCCGCGCCAAAGCTGCCCAGGCAGAAAAGAAAGCGGAAGCCGCCTGGTTTTATTACCTGCTTGGTCTGGGCTATTACAACATGTCATACTTCGGATACGAATGGGAGGTGACGGATTACTACCGCAGCGGCTACAACCAGTTGCGCCTCGCCCAGGGACCTGTTTTTCCACTTCGCAACTCGCCCGACGGCAACCGCGAAAACACGGACCTCAGCCTCGCGCTTTCCTATTTTGAAAAATCTCTCGGCACCGCCCAAACCGCCGAAATGGCCGCCCGCGCCGCTTTTATGGCCGCCCGCTGCAGGCAAAAACAATGGTTTTGCGACAAGGAATGCACCTACAAACCGGGCAGTAGGCTCATACCCGTTCTGCCCGACGATTACATGAATTACTACAACCTTTTGATGACAAGGTATTCCAATACAAAATTTTATGAGGCCATTGTGAAAGAATGCAAGTGGCTGGAGGCGTATGCGCGGTGATGCCGAGCAACATAAAAAAAGTAATACCGCCCGGAATTGTATCTAATATCCGGCACAATAGGAATCGCTTTCTTTCAGACATTTGATCACCGCTTTGCATATATTCAGATTGTCCATTGATTGCAGGTCATCGCGCCATTTCTGGAAAGTCTTACAGTGTGTTTAGACATTTATCTTTTTACATCGAAGAAGTTTCGGAATTTGCAGCCGAAAATTTCCTGTCGTTCGATCTGCTCAAATCTTTCACAATCTCATACCTTTTCAAATGCAAAACGCTCAAACCGTCCTTTTTCAAACTGCCGAAGAACTGATCCAACAGAACCAACTCGAAGAAGCCATTGCCTTTTTGCTCCGGCTCGATCAGCAATTGCAAATCGGCATCCGTCAGGATCTGATCATGCAATCGGGCAACTTCAATCAAGTGCACCAGATGTTCAATTCGGGAGTACTCGACGACAGCCGGTATTTTCAGATGACCGCACGGACGCGCTCCGCTCTGCTTCAGATCGTGAAAGGTATTCCGAAAAAACTGGAATTGAATGCCAAGATCAACAGCCTGGGCGCCTACCAGTTTTCCGTGCCCGACGATGCCCGCCTTGAAAAGATCATCGGTCCGCAAAACAACCTTTTGAAGATCAGATGGCTGGAAGATGCGCTCAAAGCTTCGAAGGCTGTTTGCCGCGTTGTATGTGCCGACGGGGAACTGGGAACCGGTTTTCTCACGCAGGAAGGCTATGTTTTTACCAATAACCACGTGATCAAATCAGTGGACTCGGCAAAAACCGCACGTCTTGAATTCAACTATGAGATTGGAGCGGACGGTAAAACTAAATCCCGCACGACTTACGAATTGGACGCCTCCAACTTCAAATCCAGCCCTCCCAACGAGTTCGACTTCGCCCGCGTAAAAGTAGTGGATCGTGCCGACGCGCCGCTCAGCCAATGGGGACACGTAGAATTCGACGCCGAAGCCATACCTTCCGTCGGCGAAAGCGTGACCATCATCCAGCACCCGAAAGGGCAGGACAAACAAATCGCCCTCAACGCCAACGAAGTACTCGGCCAACTCAACCAACACCTGTTTTATACCACCGATACCGAACCCGGCAGCAGTGGATCGCCTGTGTTCAACAAAGACTGGAAAGTGGTGGCCATCCACCATGCGGGCAAAACCGACGCCGAGGGCGGGCTGGTGATCAATGCCAAAGGCGATAAACGCGGCGCCAACAGGGGGATTTTGTTCCGCGATATTTTTGCATTTATCGGGAAATAGGACAGGATTGACAGGATTAACAAAATTGACAGGATTAAATTTTATTAAACAATATGCCACTTCCGAAACCACTTCCGGAAATCAAAAATGACCTCCAGGCACTTCTTGCCCAAAACGAGTTCGGCGCAATTATTTCATCATTGCAGAGTTTGCTTCCGGGCATTGCCGAAAAACGGAACCAAACCATTCTGATCGAAGGCAGACTGAACCAGATCAACCGCGACTTCGACAACAACCTCATCAAATTGGAGGACCACCAGTTGGAGGTCTCACGCATCCGGCACACTTTGCTCAACCTTATCAACGGCCTGGAAGAAAAGGATTTTGATGCGGCGGCTCACGCTGCCCCCGCCCCACCTGCTGCCGTGCCGAAGTTCGTGGTCATCTATGACCTGGCCGACAGCGACCAGTGCAAGATGTTGAACAAACACCTCAATGTGCTGAAGATCACGAAGAAAATACGCGTCCACAACGTTCAGGACGTGCTGGGGGGCGAAGATCCGCTCGAACGCGCCAAACAGGAAATGGGCGACGCCGACTACCTGTTGGTGCTCATCACCGTCAACCTGTTCAACTCGCCCGACTGGTTCGAATTGGTGTTCAATGCAATGGGAGAAGGTCGGCGCATCATCCCGATACGGATCGAACAGGCTGACTTCGAAGGAACCGGCCTGGAGAAACTGCGCTCTTTGCCTACCATGAACCGCGCCGTCTCGCAATTCAAAAATCCCGACGACGCTTACGTGGATATCGTGACGGAACTGCGGAAGTTGCTGCCGAGGTAAAAAAGGTAATTGAGGTAATTGGAGTAATTAACGCAATTAAGTACATGGACAATGGATTTTTGACATTGGACATTTGACCAAATGATTGGTTGTCAGGGTCAAACGTCCAATGTCAAATGTCAATTTATTTTGTCCGCATACTTACCTCAATTACCTCAAAAAAAAGCGCCCCGGTCAAACCGGAGCGCCTCAGTGCGGGAAGCGAGACTCGAACTCGCACAACCGTGAAGTTATTGGTGTTTGAGACCAACGCGTCTACCATTCCGCCATTCCCGCAAGTTTGTGATTGGTGAGCAAGATAAATTAATCTCCATTCAACTAATCTCCCAATCGGGACGCAAATGTAGAAAGGTTTTCCCTAATCCGCAACAAGTACCTTTTTTTCAAAAAATAATCGCGCACGGCCCGGAGCGGTTCAGGGCCGTCGGCTTCCGTCCAGGATTCCAGTACAGGACGAACATCTTCATACAGTGCATTTTCAAAATTTTCCACCGACTTTAAGGTTTGCATATATCGCCCGGCATCCGGGTCGAATTCCAGTTCCATCAGGCTTTCGTTGATGTCCATCATTTCCATCAAAAACTCTTGGGGCAATGGCGTTTGCTTGCCTTCTTCGCCAAGTATACCGTTGATTTTCAATACGTATTGAATGCGCCGGTCAGGATCGGAAAGGGTTTTAAACGCCTCGTTGTTCAGGGTGGACAGTTCAAGCATACGGGCTTGTTCGCTCTCGTTGGCCAGCGTATGGAAGTCGGGATGGAATTTTTTGCTGTTTTCCAAAAAAATGCGTCGCAGCGCGGGCTCATCCACGCGAAAAGAGACAGGCAGGCCGAAGAATTCGAAGTAGTTCATTTACGGTAGACGGTGGACGGTAGACGGTGGACGGTGGACGGTAGACGGTAGACGGTGGACGGTGGACGGTAGACGGTGGACGGTAGACGGTAGACGGTAGACGGTGGAAGGTAGACGGTGGACGGTGGAGAAAAGTAGATAACGCTCCACCGCTTACCGTCTACCTTCCACCGTCTACCGTCTACCGTCCACCGTCAACCGTCCACCGTCCACCGTTTAGAACAATTTCTGGATCCAGTGGCGCCAAATGTCATTGCCGAGGGCGAATATCATCAGGCCGAGCAGGAGGAAGAAACCGACGGTGACGGCTTTTTCCATCACGCTGTCGCTCACTTTGCGGCGGGTGATCACTTCCCAAAGCAGGAAGACGACATAACCGCCGTCGAGCGCCGGGATAGGCAGCAGGTTCATGAATGCCAGGATGATGCTGAGCGATGCCGTCAGGTTCCAGAAACGCTCCCAATCCCATTCGCTGCCGTACATTTTGCCGATGCTGATAAGGCTTCCGAGATTATCTTTTACGTCAATTTTCCCCTTGAACATCTGGCCGAAGGCCTTTAACTGATTGTTCAGAAAATCCATGCCCATTGTAACGCCGGCGGGCAATGCTTCGAAAAAAGAATATCGCTCGCGTTGTTCGCTGAAATAACCTTCCGTTCGGGTGCGGACGCCGATCAGGCCGTTTTCGGTCAGGGTGAGGTTCACCGGAATGGTATCGGCATTGCGAAGGATACCGAGCGTAACTGCCTGGCCTTTGTGTTGCTGGGCAACTGCCGAAAACTGGTCAAAGTAGGGGATGGGCTGACCATTGAAGCTGATAATGCGGTCGCCGGGCTGGATTTTAGCGCCGTCGGCGGGTTTGCCGGGCACCACTTCTTCCACCACAAAGGGAATACGTGGCGTCATCAGCAGAGCCTTCGGTATTTTTTGCCCGGTGATCTGTTTGGCAACGTCGGAGGGCAGGTCAAGGACTTGTTCCCGGCCGTCGCGAATGACCGTGACCTGGTGTATGTCGTTGAGCACCAGCGCCTCAATGAATGCCCCCGGGTCGAGGCGTTCAAACGGTTGATCGCCGAGTTTGACGATGTTGTCGCCGTTTTGCAGGCCAATATTGAGCAAAACGGAGTCCATCGCTAAGCCATATTTCAGTTCGGAAGTGGGAATATACGCCCGGCCATAACCCCACAGCATCATGCCGAATATAAAAAATCCGAGCAGGAAATTGACCGTAACGCCACCGACCATGATGATCAGACGTTGCCACGCAGGTTTGGAGCGAAACTCCCAGGGTTTGGGCGGCTGTTTGAGCGATTCGGTGTCCATACTTTCGTCCACCATGCCTGATATTTTGACATAACCGCCCAAGGGGAGCCAGCCGATGCCGTATTCGGTTTCACCTTTTTTGGTTTTCCAAAGCGAATTGAAAGGAGCAAAGTCGAAAAAGAGGTAAAATTTCTCTACGCGCGTTTTGAACCACTTGGCGGGCAAAAAGTGCCCCAACTCGTGCAACACAATCAGAATCGAAAGACTCAGGAGAAATTGGCTTACTGTGATGATACTATCCATTGATTAATAGAAAATTCGAACTTTAGACGTTTGACTGTTTGATCTTAGACGCCGGTTGCAGAAAAATGTTGCGCTACAACAAACAAGGGCCCCCTAAGTTTTCGCGCAAAACTACGGCAACCTTCTCTTTTCGGAACCTCCGCAGCAATTGGATTGTTTCTAAATCATTAAATTTCGGACGGAACTACAACAAATCTGCAGAAAAGTGCCATTTTTGAGCGTTCAAATTGGACGAAACCCTTTCCGGCCAGTATTGTAAGCGATCCGTACATTCACATCGTTCAACCAATCACTTAACGCCATGGAGTGGAGAAGGCTTAACGGCCAACGCATCGAACAACCGCTGCTGCACGCAGTGGAAGAAACCATCCGGCGCGAAAAAGCTGCCGGTTACAGACTCAAGGTATGCATCGGTACCGATTCGCAAGTCATCGGCGAGGAAGTCCATTACGCGACCGTCATCGTATTTCTGCGCGAGAAACGCGGCGGATTTATGTTCATCTCCAACGAGAGAACAAACCGCAAGACAAGCCTGCGCGAGCGCATGATCCTTGAGGTCGGGCGCTCGGTAGAGGTCGCCTACGCGCTTTGCCACCTGCTCGACGAACACGACGTCGCGCTCGAGGTACATGCCGACATCAATACCGATCCGTCCTTTGAGAGCAACACCGCTCTCAAAGAAGCAATGGGGTACATCCTGAGCATGGGCTTCGTATTCAAAGCCAAACCGGATGCATTCGCTTCTTCGTCGTGCGCGGATAAGGTTATTTGACGGCGGACGAAAAGTTTTCTTTTTACATTGTTTAAAACTCTTATTCATCATAAGGGGCCATCCGTGGTCACCCTTAGATATCTTGAACGGAAGCCCGGTCAGTTCAGCCGGGCTTCCGTGTTTTTTGCCGAACGGCGACAATTGTTCATCTAAACGTGCGCATTTTGGTCGTCACTTGTACCAACTTCGCGGCGATTTTCAATTTAAACATAAAACAGGCTATGAAGAGATTCTTTTCGCCCCTATTCTTCTGCATTTTCCTGCTCCAGGCGGCAGTTGCCCAGAACATCCGGTTCGTGGAATACGATTTGCCTAACGGCTTGAAAGTGATTCTGCACGAAGACCATTCCACGCCCATCGTGGCCGTTTCGGTCATGTACCATGTGGGTTCCAAAAACGAAAAACCCAACCGTTCGGGTTTCGCGCATTTTTTCGAGCACTTGTTGTTTGAAGGTTCAGAGAACATCAAACGCGGTGAATTCGACGATTACATCAACAACGCAGGCGGAACCAATAACGCCAACACCAGTTTCGACCGCACCTATTACCACGAAGTGCTGCCCAGCAACCAGTTGGCGCTCGGTCTCTGGCTCGAAAGCGAACGGATGCTGCACGCCAAAGTGGAGAATGTCGGCATCGAAACCCAGCGCCAGGTGGTAAAGGAAGAGCGTCGCCTGCGCGTGGACAATCAACCCTATGGCCGTCTGCTGGAAGAAGTAGCCAAACGGACATTCAAAGTGCATCCCTATAAAAGTCTGCCCATCGGCTCGATGGAAGACCTCGATGCCGCCCAGGAGATTGATTACAAGACGTTTTACAAAGATTTTTACCGTCCCGACAATGCGATCCTTTCCGTCGCAGGGGATATAGATATCGAGCAAACCAAAAAATTGGTGGATGTCTATTTCAGAGGCATACCGCGGGGAACAGGTGAAATCCAGCGCAAATTTCCGCAGGAGCCGCCCATGACCAGTGAAACGCGCGATACCGTTTACGACAATGTGCAGTTGCCGGCCGTTGTTTTCAGTTACCACATTCCAGCGCAGGGCACCGAGGATTTTTATGCCGTTAAAATGCTCGGCATGTTGCTCAGCCAGGGCAGCAGCAGCCGGATGAACAAAATCATCGTGGACGAGCAACAAAAAGCGGTGTTTGCCGGCTCGTTCCCGTTCGACCTGGAAGACCCCGGAGCCAATATTTGTTTCGCGATCGCCAATATGGGCGTTGATCCTTCCGATCTGGAAAAATCAATGGACGCCGTTATCGCCGATGTGCAATCCAATCTGATGTCGGAAACGGAGTTCCAAAAATTGCAAAATCAGGTGGAAACCGATTTTGTAACCGCCAATAATACGATGGCCGGCATCGCTGAAAGCCTTGCCAACTATGAAATGTACTACGGCGATGCCAACCTCATCAACACCGAACTGGACCGTTACCGCAAGGTGACCCGCGAAGACATCCTCAAGGTGGCCAATAAGTATTTCAAGAAAAATGCCCGTGTCGTGCTCTATTGGCTTCCAAAAATGAAACAACCATAATGATTGCGGATTTCGGATTTCGGATTGTGGATTTATTACGCCCAATCAGAATTCCGCAATCCGCAATCCAAAATCTGCAATCCACAATCTGCAATTCACATAAAATGAGATATTTTTCAAAAATAACCGCCGTGCTTCCATTGCTTTGGGCGGCGGCTTTTTCCACCGGTGTGTTTGCCCAACAAACGCCCAGCGGTGCACCTGCTATTCCGACACCCAGCGGCGAGATTCGCAAAAGTGCGCCGGCGCCCGGTTCCGCTCCAAAAATACGCATCGGCAAAGCGGAGACATTCCGCTTAGACAACGGTTTGACGGTCATCGTGGTGGAGAACCACAAGCTGCCGAGAGTTTCCTACCAGATCTTTGTAGACAACGATCCTGTGCAGGAAAAGGAAGCGACGGGTTATGTCGAGATGATGGGGACTTTGCTTTCCAAAGGCACCGAAAGCCGAACCAAGGCTCAGATTGACGAGGCGGTGGATTTTATTGGCGCTTCGTTCTCCTCCAACGCCAACGGCGTTTCAGGTTCCTGCCTCTCCAAACATTCGGACAAGCTGCTCGAGGTTATGGCCGATGTTTTGTTGCACCCCACCTTCCCGCCCGAAGAACTGGAAAAAGCGAAACGGCAGACGGAGAGTGGCCTCGCGCAAGCCAAAGACAACCCCAATTCCATTGCGGCCAATGTCGGCGCCGTTCTGCGTTACGGCAAAAACCATCCCTACGGTGAAATCATGACCGAGGAGTCGCTGGCCAAGGTCAATCTCGACCAGATAAAAGGCCATTACAACACCTTTTTTAAACCTAATATTTCCTACTTTGTGGTGGTGGGCGACGTGACCAAAGCGCAGGCTGAAAAATATGCGAAACAGTATTTTGGCAAGTGGCAAAAGGGTGACGTGCCGAAATTCAAATACGGAGTTCCGCAGGCGCCCGAAAAAACGCAGGTAAGCTTTGTGCAAAGACCCGGCGCCGTTCAATCGGTCGTCAACATTACCTATCCCGTTGACCTGTTGCCCGGAACGGCGGAAGCCATCTATGGTCGTTTGCTCAGCAATATCCTGGGAGGAGGTTCTACTTCCAGCCGGCTCAATGCCAATCTGCGGGAAACACACGGCTGGACATACGGCGCCAACAGTTCGCTCAATCCGGACAGACTGGTAGGCTCATTCTCGGCGCAGGCAAGCGTGCGCAATGCGGTAACGGACAGCTCTATCATCGAATTCAGGAAAGAATTGAACCGCCTGCGTACAGAGAAAGTGCCGGCTGCTGAATTGCAAACCTGGAAGAACATCATTACCGGCGTGTTCTCCCAAAACCTCGAACAACCCGGCACCGTCGCCAATTTCGCCCTTTCCACCGCCCGTTTCGGCCTTCCGTCCGACTATTACGAAAAATACCTGCAGGTACTTCAAAACGTCAGTGCCGATGAACTGCTGTCTGTTGCCCAAAAGTACATTCTTCCCGACCGCGCCCACATCCTCGTGGTGGGTAATAAAGACGACGTGGTGGATCGCATCAAACAGTTTGCTCCCGATGGGAAAGTTAACTATTACGACGTGTACGGCAACCCGGTCGTGGCTTCCGATGCAGTAGTCCCAGCGGGTATGACGGCGGAAAAAGTGATCGAAGATTATGTGAACGCCATCGGTAGCGCAGCCAAAATCGCCGCCATCAAAGACATTTCCACCACCAGCGTGATGAAAACCGGCGGGCCGGAGATCATCGTAAAAACCTGGCAGAAAGATGGAAAGGTGGTCACCGATATGACCATGAACGGTATGTCTATGTCCAACCGGAAATACGATGGAACGAAAGCCAAAGAAACCGGCATGGGCGGCGCCCGCGATCTGGAAGGCGAAGACCTCAACGACCTGAAAGAACAAGCCCTGTTCTGCAAAGAGACGGCCTACAAAACAGGCGGTTACAAATTGTCGCTCAAGGGACTGGAGCAAATCACCGGCAACAATGCCTATGTTGTCGAAGTGGAACGCCCCGACGGCAAAAAGACCACTGAATACTACGATATGAAAACCAGCCTGAAAGTCCGTGAGGTCAGCCATGTACCCGGTCAGGATGGCCAACCGGTCACCATGACCACCGATTTTGCCGACTACAAAGAGGTCAATGGCGTTTTATTCCCGCATACCGTCACCATCACAGGCGTATTCCCTGTGCCGCTCAAAGCCGTTGTGACCGAGTTGAAAGTGAACGGCGGGATTGATGACAGTATGTTCAAATTGTAATAGTCTACGGGTTAACGGGTTAACCCGCCAACCCGTAAACCATTTTTAAATACTACTTTTGCGCACCCCGTTGCAACGCGGCGGGGTGTTTTTCATTCATAAAGAACTGACAACCATGTTACAATTCATTTTTCTGCAAGCACAACCCGGTGGTGGCAGCGCGTTCATCAGCATGCTGTTCCCCTTTCTCATCCTCATCGTCTTCTATTTTTTCCTGATCCGCCCGCAGATCAAACGGCAAAAGGAAACGCAGAAATTCCAGGAAAGCCTGCGCGAAGGGCTGGAGGTGGTTACCAACTCGGGTATTATCGGCAAGATCACCAAAATTGACGGTCCGGTGGTGCGACTTATGGTGGACGAAAAAACGTTTATCCGTGTGGTGAAAACGGCCATTCAGGGAGAATACAAACCTGCTTGAACAATAAACGATGAAGCCGGTCCTTTTTCTTTGCCTGTTATCATTGGCGCTCTTTGCAGCGGATGCCAACGCCCAGAGTCCCTGGGCGCGCAGCAAAGCGGGTTTTTACGCGCAGGCAGCGTGGCAGTTTATCCCCGCCTATTCGACTTTGTTCGGCAACAATGGCGCGGACAACGAAATCGTACGGGAGGTGTCGGAGAATATCTTCCAGTTTTACGGTGAGTACGGCATTTCCCGCCGGACAACGATCATAGCCGCTCTTCCCCTGGTATACAACCGGCGCGGAGATTTGAACCCGGAGTTCCCGAACACGTTCGGACAGGTGGACTCAGGGTCAATTTTCGGCCTTGGCAATGTGCATATCGCCGCCCGGCATCAGTTTGTCGCCGGTAAAGTCGCTTTTGCAGGTGCCTTGCGGATGGGTTTACCCGCTCCCAAACACCAGCAAAACACCGGTTTGCGCACCGGCGTGGATGCGCTGACTGTCTTGCCCGTGCTGAGTGTGGGGATGGGTCTGGGGAAAACTTACTGGTTTGCCTATGGCGGTTACGGAATCAGAACCAATGATTACAGTCACTTCCTCAATGCCGGCGTGGAAGGCGGTATTCATATCGGGAAAATATGGCTGATGGCCTTCTCCGAATTTGTCGGTTCCTTAGAAAATGGTTCCCGGCCGCTGCCCGCCCCCGATGTATTTACCGGTCTGTATGTGAACGACCAGGGGTGGCTCTCCATTGGATTGAAGAGCATCGTGGAATTTAACCGTTTTTGGGGGCTCAACTTGTCAGCAGCAGGTGCGGCGTGGGGACAAAATGTGCCCCAACAACCCGCTTTTTCGCTCGGCACTTATTTCAAGTGGGATTGAGGGGATTGGGGATTGGGGATTGCGGATTGGGGATTGCGGATTGTACATCCGTATGTCATACTATATCTGAGTTTTGGATAGCGTGCAGCTGGACATAGCCGCTCTGCGGCTAAAATATTGCTTCCTAATAGTTTAAATTCGCAATCCGCAATCCGCAATCCGCAATCAAAAACCCTTCATCGTCACATCGAGGCTTTCGCAAATCTTTTCCGCTGCAAAATCCAGATCGGCATCCATGTGGGCCGCCGATACGAAACCGACTTCGTAGCCTGAGGGGCCGAAATACACACCGCGTTTCAGGCATTCTAAGTGCATTTTTTTGAACAGTTCCATTCGTGAACCGTCAATTTCGTCCGAACGGCGGATGTGTTGCCGTGTAAATGTCGGCCAGAAAATAGAGCCGATGCTGGGGAACGTGACTTCGAAGCCCCGCCTGTTGCAGAAATCCTGCAAATGAGCGGTGAAACGCTGCGTTTTTGCCGCGAGGTTTTCATAAAAACCGGGTTCCAGTAATACTGTCAGCGTAGCGAAACCGGCAGCCATGGCCACGGGGTTGGCGCTCAGGGTGCCCGCCTGGTACACCGGCCCCACGGGAGCGACGTGCTCCATGATCTCGCGGCTGGCCGCATAAGCACCGACGGGCATGCCGCCGCCGATGATCTTGCCGAAGGTCAAAATATCCGGCTGAATGCCGTAGTAGCCCGCCGCGCCTTCGAAGCCGACGCGAAAGCCGGAGATGACCTCGTCGAAAATGAGCAGCACCCCGTGTTCGCGCGTTTTATTCCGCAACAATTGCAGGAATTCGACGTCTTGCAACAAAAGGCCGTTGTTGGCCGGCACCGGTTCCACAATGACGCAAGCCACGTCGCCCGCGTGGTCACGCAGCGCCGATTCCAGGGCTGCGGGGTCGGCAAGCGGTACGACGATCGTTTCTTTGGCAAAGGATTCAGGTATGCCTGCCGAGGTACTGATACCGAATGTGACCAAGCCCGAACCTGCCTTTACCAGCAGAGAATCCACGTGGCCGTGGTAACAACCCTCGAATTTGATGACTTTGCTGCGCCCTGTGACGCCCCTTGCCAGGCGGATGGCGCTCATCACCGCTTCCGTGCCGCTGCTCACGAAACGGATCATTTCGACGTAGCGGTGGTGGTCGAGGATCAATTTGCCGATCAGGTTATCATGCGGCGTGGGAGTGCCGAACGACATGCCGTTGGCGACGGTCTCCTGCACGCGCTGCACTACCGCAGGCGGGCAATGACCGAGGATGAGCGGCCCCCAGGAGCAGCAAAAGTCCACAAATGCCTGTCCGTCCACGTCGTACAAGTGACAACCTTCGCCTTTTTGGAAAAAAATGGGCGGCCCCTGCACACTTTTGAATGCACGTACGGGACTGTGTACGCCCCCGGGGAAATAACGTTTGGCTTCTTCGAACAATTCGCCGCTGCGGGAGCGGGTGAAAGTGGAGGGAGTAGGGTAGTTGCGTTGATTCATGGGGGCAAAGGTATGCGCTGTTGATTTTTATCATTCTGCACATCGGACAATTTCGACTGTTTCAAAATTTGTACAAAGAGAGTGTTGTTTTCAAAAAGTATTGCCTCCCGGTATATGCACCCCTTTAAACAAATTACCTTCGCCCCACAAAAATGTATAATCCGTTGAACATACCGCTCCCACCTGCCCGTCTGCTGCTTTACCTGCTGCCTTTAATGGTGGTCGGCTGCTGGTTTGGTCTCCGCAATCGCACCGACGCCGTTTGGCTGGAAGCGGGCGATTTGCTGCGCCAGCGCCACCTCCTGATCGGCGAGGTGCCCGATTCTTTGCAACAATTGTATTGCCGCTTGCACGATTTGAATTACCGGCCGGGCGATTCCACCGCAATGCGCCTGATCTCCAGGCCTTATGTGCCTGTTATCGAGTGGACGCGTTTCAAAGCATTCACGCAGGCAGCCGTCGAACGGCGGTTTATGGTCGTCTCAGGCGTCACCGGTGCGGGTGGCACGAAGCTCACCAAAAACATGGCCCGCCTCGTCGCCAGCCGGCCCGAGAATGTACTGGAGATTGATTGCGCCCCTCAGTTTGACCTGGAGTTTCACAAAAAATACATTGGGCATGAGGAAGAAGACCGCTATATACCGGGCAAACTGCTTGAATTTTGGGAGCGCTGTCGCCAACATCCGGAACAGCGCTTTGTGGCGGTAGCCGACAATTTCGACAAGATCAACCCGGAGACCTTTTTTGGTCCCGAACTCTGGGAATCGCTCAGCAGCCCGCATGATTCCGCCATTTTAGGCGGAAAAACGGTGGGCGTGCCGCTGAATTTTTACTTTTTCTCAGTGACCCACCTTGGCCCCGGCTCGCTCATCGACATGAATGAAGAGCATTTCAAACGCCTTGGCCGGCAATATATCTTACACCCCGATGCCCGCGAACTGACCGCCGTTTTGCGCCAGCAGATGGAAAAACTGGCCGCCAGGACCAATCCCGATGACGAAGAAAAAAGCCGCCTGGCCGCTTTACGCGATACGGCCCAGGTGCACCGGTTTTTATTCTATTTTTTGAAGACCAACAAACTGCTTGCCGAACGGTACGCTCCGGGATACCAGCTCGGACATGGCAGTAATGTCAAGAACTTCTATCGCGCTCAGGATCTGCCGCAGTTGAAACAAACCTACCTGAATCACATCAACGCCCTGCATCCGGAACGGCCTTTGACGGAAGGCGACTTCGATCCGCTCGATTTCACAGTGCGCACGGGAGGGCTGGAACAGGGTTCCAATTTTCTGGCGCGGCAAATTCAATATCTGGAAGATACGGGATATTTAGTGGAAATAACTATGGTGGCAGCCACTGCCTTGCTCACCATGCTGGCTGGCTGGTGGGTGTTCCGCCGCCGCGAACAACTCATCCGCCGTTACGGAGAGCGCGCGCAACAGGTATACCACGGTTTTGAAACGCAGGCCATCAGCGCCGAGATTGCAGGCCGCCGTCTGGAAGAGATCAAGAATGAAGTGGACAATCTGGTGATGCGCCGCAGGCTCAATTACACCGAAGGGTTGTATTTCCTTGCTTTTATCGAAGATAAGGTGAAGCGCATCGAATTCGCCCGCAATGTCAGCGAGAATTTCCTCGAATTGTTCAATGCTTTTATGGAAGACAACATTCTGACGGAGAGCGAATACCTGAAACTGAAGCAGTTCCTGCAATCCATCCGGCACAAAATACCTTCGGAAATTTACGAACAGTTCCGCGGCAAAGTGGAGGGGGCTTATGCGGCCCACCACGATTGAAGGCGCATAAAAACAGAAGGGGCAACCGGTTTTTCGCCGGTTGCCCCTTCCAGTATAATGCTCCTCCTGGTAGGGATAAGTTATTTGCTCCGTGCCCTTTTGATCAGAATGTTGTAGGCAGCTTTGAACAGGTAGCGCACATCCGTCCAGAAGGGGCTGCGCTCGCAGGCTTGCAAGTAACGGGCTTCCGAGGCCACGATTTCTTCCAGCGTTTTTGGCATGTCGGCGTAGAATGGCGGGATCAGGCCGGGTTTGAACTGCTTGCGGTATTCCTGAAAATCCTGGGGATACAGGCTCATGTAGTGACGGCTAAGGGGACGCACGCCGAAAATCTTCAGGTCGCCCTTCAGCAGGTTAGCGATCATCGGCAATTCGTCGAGCCAGAATTTGCGCAGGAAGCGACCGAGCGAATTGACGCGGGGGTCTTCTCTCAGTTTGCCGCCATCCTGTAAGCCCTGGGTTTCGTAAACGTACTGCTGGAGGTATTCGGAATAGGGATACATTGTACGGAACTTGTACACCCGGAACAGTTTTCCGTTTTTCCCTACCCGGCGCAATTTGATGAGCGGGCCGTAAGACGCTTCGTTGTTGTAGTCCGGATCGCCGGTTTTTTCGGCTACGAAATACAGCATTCCCTCCGCGCTGATGGTTTTTACGAGGCGGAAGCCGCATGAATACAGGCGTCCGTATGTTTCCATTTCGGAAATGACCCGGTTGCGCCCGGCGGTAATAAAAAAGTACAACTGTTTGAGGTAGGGCATTTTAGGCCACACTCTTTTCACCCAGAAGTCGAAGAAGTAATACACTTTATTGAGCGGCCAGGGAAATTTTGCCATCAGGCGTTGTTCGCGTTGGCGAGCCGTCTCGACGCATCCGATGAGCAGTCCACCCGGGCGCATATACTCATTTGCCGATTCGAGAAATTTGTTGACGAAGCGAATGTCGTTGAGTTGCTTCAGGTTGATGATACAGCCGACGCCCGACTCATCATAACCCCGGCATGAAACGAGGTTGATGAGGTTGATCGGAGAAGAGGTCTGCAGGATGGCCGCGTCCCATGGATTATCCAGATCAACCGTTTCTTCGATGCAGTTGACTACTTCGGGTGGTACCTCGGCGTAAAGTACCTTGCGATACAAATTGGGTTGTGCGGTTTGGGCCGCTTCGGCAATGTGGTGTAAAGGTTGCTCCATTTTCAGCATGGTTTGGTATTGATTAACACGCAATTACTCCATCCGGAAAGCACGGGGGACGTTGCTCGAAGAAAGATAAGCATTCACTCCGGTATGGATCAGGCGGGGGAGAGATATAGCCGGTAATAAGTGCGTTTGCGACACGCTGCCCTTCTTACGCCGGTGCGTTGTAATCGGTCGGGATGGTGTGTCGCATCCTTATCAACAAATATTTGGCCAGATTTTTAATGTGCTGGGTGTTTTTCTCTTTTAACCACAGTACCGTATCGTCCGTCCATCGCTGCGGATGGAAATTAAACATCACTTTATCAGGAAATTTTCCATTAGAAATACTATCAATTATTTCAAAAGTCGTATGAAAAGATAGACCGAAATGGTTACTGACTTTATCCCGGACACTCACTTTGTGACCGTCCCACATACGACCGGTATCGGTCAGATAATAAACCTTTGTAAAATCAATATCGAAATATGGCTCTCCGATAATATGATAGTTTCTGTAGTTATAATGTTTCCATACATCTTTATTGTCATATTTCGATTTGGGGCTGCCATGCATACAGATGGTGGATACCGGCGCTACTTTACGCAGTTTTTCTATGTGTTTTTCAAATAGTTTTATCGCCTGGTGCGGATCGCCGCCGGCAAAATCCATGTCTTCATAGTGATATCCGATCTCGTGTCCCATCCCGTGTATCTCCCGGATCACGCCTTCGTCGAAGCTCTCCGGCACCATGCGGAAATAATAGGTGCCGACGATGCCGCGTTGATGCTGGATGCGGGCGAATTCGAGCGAATGCAGTTTGCGGTCGTCCACATCGTGCCGCAACAGGATGCTGCGGCCGGCGGGCGTCTGTAAGAAATCTGCGAAGGTTTGGAATTGGTAACCGGCCTCCTGCAGGCTGTCGAGCAGTGCCTGATAGGCCGACAAAGTGAAGTCGCGCATTGTGTTTTGACAGGATTTATTTACAAGCTTCAGGATTGTACCTGGATCAGCCTTTCTTCATACACCTTTTTGTTCCATTCGTACACTCTTTTCATGCCTTCGAACATTTTGACTTTGGGTTCGTAGCCGAGTTTTGTGCAAATTTTGGTGATATCGGCGTTGGAATGTTTCACGTCGCCGATGCGTTCGGGGCCATAAACGGGGCGAATGTCTTTGCCGGTGATCCGGCGCAGCATATCCACCATTTCGTTGAGGGTGACCTGGTCGCCGCAGGCGACGTTGTACACCTGATTGATAGCCCCGGCATTTTCAGTGAAAAGTGCCAGGTCATTGGCATGCACCACGTTTTCCACGTATGTGAAGTCGCGGCTGTGGGTGCCATCGCCGTTGATACGCGGTGGTTGGCCTTCGATGAAAGCCCGGCAAAAAAGCGGGATCACTGCGGCGTAAGGATTGTCGGGGTTTTGTTTGGGACCGAAGATATTAAAGTAGCGGAGGCCGACGAATTGAAGTTGATAGGTTTTGTTGAACACGTGTGCGTAGTGTTCGCAGGCGAGTTTGCTGACGGCATAAGGCGACAAAGGATTGCCGATGCGCTCTTCCACTTTGGGGAGTTCGCGGCTGTCGCCATACGTGCTGGACGAGAAGGCGAGCACGACGCGGTCGGCGCCTTCTTCCTTAGCGGCGTGGAGTATGTTGACCGTGCCGCCCACGTTTACTTCGTTGGTGCGCATGGGGTTTTCGATGGAGCGCGGTACCGATCCGAGCGCTGCCTGGTGCGATACTTTGTGAATGCCTTTCATAGCGCGCCGGCAAGTGTCGTAGTCGCAGATATCGCCTTCGATGAACTCGAACTTAGGGTGAAATTCAAAGGGGGCAATGTTTTCGTACAGACCATTGGACAGGTCGTCGAGCACGCGGACGAGGCCGATGCGTTCGTCGTCGAGGAAACGCTCCACCAGATTGGAGCCGATAAAGCCGGCGCCGCCGGTAATGAGTAGATTAACTTTCATGTGTTGAGTTTTCGATCAGGTTCAACGCTTCGTTGATCGTAGCAACTGTTATGCCTCTTTTCGCACATTCGTGTACGACCGCTTCAAAATAAGCGGGTGAACAGCCCCAGTCCGTGTATTTTTCATCCACATCGTGGGTGTAAAAAATGAGCCATCCGTTGTTTTTTTCCGCTTCGCTGATCTTTCCAAAGATATAATCGAGCGGGTATTTGCTTTCGTAAAGTTTAACGGTTTTGAGATTGCACAGGTCCGTCCCGTCGAGGTTGATGCCTTCTTCGATGCCCCGCGCACTCCTGAATCGCTTGCTGGCGTATTTTTTAACCGGTCTTGTTTCCGCGCCGAAAGGATAAGAGAAATTCTTAAATTCCATTCCCGGCAGCAGTGTTTGCAACACTTTCTGGTTGTGTTCGATGTCGGCGATCCCTTTGGCGGCGGTTGTTTGGGACAGGTCTGTATGGCCGTAGGTATGGCATCCCAGTTCACTGTGGTGCGCAACGGCGTTTTTCAGGTGTGTCGAAGTGAAACGCGTTTCCGGGTCGGGGCCAGTCATCAGGGACAAAGAAATGTAAAAAGTACCTCCAAATCCGAATTTTGAAAGGATATTACCGCCATTGATAAAAGCCGATACGGGCGCATCGTCAAAGGTGAAGGTAATGACCGGTTTAGACAACCTTACATCCATTTTTTTTGAAAAACTGATGTTGGCCCACATCCTCCGGAGAAATTTAACGTACCGTGTCAACATGCTGTGAGAGGTGATTGGAATGAACGAGGGGCTTGATCTGGCGGATCAGATGTTGCGTGAAAATCTGCGCACCTTCTACATTCAGGTGATCGGGGTCCACGTAATAGCCTGGTTTTGTGATAAATGCGGTGTCGTTGGAATAGATGAACAGAGGAATATCGCGTTCCCTCGAGGTTTTGCGCAGGTATTCGATGGCCGAGGAAGCACTGACGGTGCGCCCGAAATTGGGCGATACAACGAGAAAAACTTTGCAACCCCGTTCCTGAAATTTATGTACGAGGGTGTCGAACAAGGCGACGGACTCCGGGTGCAGCGGCACCTTGTTGGGTTCGGGTTCGAGGTCGCCATTGATTTCCACGTTCATTTTTTCGAGACGCGGCTTCCAGCCTTTGTCGCTTGTTTTGCCGTCCAATCCCTGGATAAAATAGGGACGGATCAGATAGTAATAGCTCGAGTTGTAAGCGTACAATCGCGATTTCAACAGGAGCCATTCGAAGGGAGAGGTTTTGTCCAGAATGGGGCGGATCTCCGGGTGACTTTGATAGAATGGGCGCAATACTCCGGCGTGCTCATAATTGGGTTGCGTCTCCAGGTCGTTGTCGTCAATATTGAGGATCACAATTTTAGGCGCATACCGCGACAGGACACCTTCCTGAATGGCACGGAAATACGGCGTACCCTGGCCGCCGCGACTGGCATTCCAGCAACGCATGCCGAGTGAATCTTCGATGATCTGCGAAACGTAGTTGATCTCCCCGCGTGAGCTGCCGATGACCACTACATCCTCATCACAGGCTTCCAGTGAGTATTTGGTCTTGTAATACCGCCCGTCCGGCGAGTGATCGCGCAACCAATCCAGCACAACTCCCGCCAACACGTCGAAGGCGGCGAGCAGCACGAGGATAACGGCGATTTTTGCAAACAGTTTTCTCATATGATGTGGACTAAATAAATTGACATTGGACCTTGGACATTTGACCCTGACAACCAATCATTCAGTCAAATGTCCAATGTCAAAAATCCAATGCCCGCTTGCTTATCAAAATTGAAAATAAATGAACTGGCTTCCGTCGAACACACCCAATGTGATGATCCAGGCCAGCATGACCACCATGGTGGCATAACGCACGGGCGCCTGGCGGTGATTCAACAGGGTTACATTCGGATAGTATTCCATAGATATCTCTATCAGGAGGAGCATCAGGATACCGGTTACCGAGAAGGCAAAAATGCCGATGTCGCCGATATGAACGCTTTCGCCCAGATTTGTGAACATGGTGCCCACGATCTGAAATGCATCTTGTACCGTGGCAGCGCGGAAAAACACCCAGGCTATACAGGTCAGCGCGAACACGAGGACAATGCTCACCGCTTTCGGAAGTTTTATTTTGACTGTGTTGTTCACCGTGCGTTCAATGATCTGATATGCGCCGTGCAATGCTCCCCACACCACGAAGGTCCAGTTGGCGCCGTGCCAGAGGCCGCTGATGAGAAAGGTGGCGAAGAGGTTGGCATACGTCCGGGCTTTTGTTCCTTTATTGCCGCCGAGCGGGATATACAGGTAGTCCTTGAACCACGTCGAAAGCGAGATGTGCCAACGACTCCAGAATACACGGAAAGAACCGGAGAAGTAGGGCCTGTTGAAGTTCGGCGACATATAAAATCCGAACAGCAGCGCGCAACCGATCGCGATCAGAGAATAGCCGGCAAAATCGCCATAGATCTGAAAGGCAAAGAACAGCGTGGCGACCATATACGACCACCCTGTATGCATATCCACATTGCCATACACCGCGTCTACATAAAGCGCGAGCCTGTCGGCTACCACAACCTTCATAAAAAAGCCGAAGAGCATGATCTTCAACCCCTTGGCTGCGAGTTCATAACTAAATTTCTTTTGGGTTAGAAACTGGGGAAGAAAGAATGACGCGCGCTGGATCGGGCCCGCTACCATGTGCGGGAAAAACGCCACAAAAGTCATGAACGGAACGATATCCTTCACCGGCTCAAGTTCGCGCCGGTAGATATCGAAGGCGTAGCTCATGGACTGAAAGGTGTAAAAACTAATGCCTACGGGCAGGAGCACCTGCAACGACCCAAGGCTGACCTGCTGGCCGAAGAAAGAGAACGCATTGACAAAACTCTCCGCAAAAAAGTTGTAGTATTTGAAAAAGCCGAGCAGCGTCAGGTTGACGGCCACACTCGACCAGAACAGCATTTTCCTTTTGCGGTTGTCCTGTTGCTTGTAGAGGGCGGCCCCGACGAAATAGTCGAATGCGGAGCTGAAAGCGAGCAGCGACAAAAAGCGCCAATCCCAAAAACCGTAAAAAATATAACTGGCGATCAGCAAAATCCAGTTTTGCACTTTCGCGCTGTACCGGCCGACAGTCCAGAACAGGCCGAACACGATCGGCAGAAATATGGCAAAGTCAAGCGAATTGAAAAGCATGATTATCGGTTTTCAAATGTTTGAAGGCGAACGGATTAAGTGGGCTGAATTGAAAAAGTCCCTGTGGGACTTGAACGCTCAACCCACCGATTTATCGGTGGGATAAACACCGTCCTCTCTCCCTTCCCACCGATAAATCGGTGGGCTGAATTGGAAAGGTCCCTGTGGGACTTGAACGCTCAACCCACCGATTTATCGGTGGGATAAACACCGTCCTCTCTCCCTTCCCACCGATAAATCGGTGGGCTGAATTGGAAAGGTCCCTGTGGGACTTGAACGCTCAACCCACCGATTTATCGGTGGGCAACACCGGCGCGAAAGATTTTCCTGTCTTCGCTTTCACATAGTTTTTCTGTATGAAATCATATAAAAACTGCGTCACATTCACCTTGTCGGCAAGTAATTGCCGGCTGCGCTCACGGAATATTTCGCGGTCTTGTGTCAGAATGTCGTCCACCAGTGAGAATACTTTGTCGGAGTCGCTGGTATTGAATACGGTGCCATACCGTTCCTGATCCTGGCAATAGCTCCGGGCAATGCTGTTGATGTAAATACTCGGCGTGCCCAGCACTCCGGCCTCGGAGGCGATGGTGGCGCCTTCGCTCACCACGATATCGGCGAATGCCAGTGCATGGTGCAATCTTTCGGGTGCAATTTTGATCTGCAGGGGTTTGAGTTCCGCCGAAAGTTCCTTTTCTGAGGTAATGAACACCCGCATGTGTTTCGACAATTTGCGCACTAATTTACTTTTATCCTCGTTGCTCAGCCCCTTGTGGCCGGCGTCGTGTGTGGCGTTCCAGGATACGAGCCGCACGATGGCATATTTTTCCCCTTTGTTCAATCCCAACCACCCATATACCTGGGGGTTGGGTTTGAAAAATTGCGGGTGCAGGTAAGCAATTTCGTGGTAACCCTCGTAGCGGATCTGTTTGGGGCCCAGTTCTTCCGGCAGCACGTCGGGCGTCAGGATCGCGTCGGTAAAAGGGCGGTAAAGCACGATCTGCTCCATATTGCCCGAGTCTTCCAGCGAAAGGTGTTTTTTGCCCAATAAGAAGGCAGCGTGCGCGGCATAAATAGAACCGTGGCTTACGAACAGGTCGGGTTTGAATTGCAAACCCGTTATAAACATTTGAAAATCAAACTTCACCAGGCCCCAGAGTTTTCCCCAAAGGCTCTTATAGTGTTTGCCGAAGTTTTTAAAACGGAAACCCTCCGCCCGGAGCAGGTCTATTTCAAACTCCTTGTCCCGTGCCGTGAACAGCACTTCAGCGCCGTCTTTCTGAAGCAGGTGCGCCAGGTGTTTGAACAGGTGGACGTGTCCCGGATGGCCGATGTCGAAAATAATACGCATTGTTTTTTTGATGCTGGACTTTTGGATGTTAGACGTTGGACGATGGATTATTGGACGTTGGATTGTTGGACGTTGGACCGATGGACATTGGACATTGGAGCCAAAGTCCAACAATCCATCGTCCAACGTCCAATAGTCCAATAGTCCAACAATCCAACGTCACTTTATGCTTTGATACACTTTCAAACCAAGTTTTCCCACTTCATAAAGGGGTTTGTTGACTACCATTTCGTACCGGCCAAAATTCACCTCATCGCCGCCGAAACGGGCTTTGAATTCCCGTACGCCGTAGTCCTGATCGGGTTTGCCTGCGCCAAGAAAATCGAAGTGGTCGAAGCCGTTCCGGTAGCCGTACTCGATGGGCGCCCAGGTAGCCAGCACGCTCGGATGCAAACCCTGTGCCAAGCCGTCCTCCCCGCAGATGTACCATTCATAGATAACTTTATTGTCAAAAACAGGACACATAATGCCGCCCACAACGCGGCCTTCATAGAGCACGACGAAGAACTTTCCGATACCCGATCTCCAGAACTTTAAAAACAGGTCGAGGCTCGAAAGCGGCTTTTTTACCTTCTCTTTGTAGAGCGTGTGCAGGATTTTATAAAATGCTACGATGTCGTCTTCAGATCGTGCTTCGGCGATTTCAGCGCCCATTTTCAGACTGGATTTGATCTGGCGGATGCGGCTGCTGCTCATGCGTTTTTTTACGGCCGCTTCTTCGTCGGTTTTTACCAGGTAATTGAGGTGGGCTTTGTACTCGAAGCCGCTTTGTTCGAACGTTTTTTTCAGATCGGCGGTGTCGAAGAAGTTGCGGAATTCGACGTAGATGGAACGGCTGCTGGCGTGTTTTTTTAATTCTGCCAGAAGCCCGCGCGTCACAGCCTGTACCTGTGCGGGCGAAGCGGCTGCCACGAGGGGGCCACCCCACACGATGAGCCGGCGCGAGAGCCAGGATTTGACGCCTGCGCCATTGGTCTGGAATACGCCCAGCAATGAACCGGCGATATTGCCTCCTTCGCTTGTAGCGACGAGCAGGAAGGGTTTGTAGCCCGGAACGCCTTCGATGAATTCAAAGAAACCGGCACTTTGGAAAAAATTGCCGTTGGGATGTGCGTGCAGGAACTTACCGAAAGCGTCGGACACACCGGCGTTTTTGAATTGCGCGTGGGTAGGGTAGAGTTGTATTTTCATTGTTTTATTCTTGTCATGTTGGAAAAAAAGGTGCTTGTCAGTTCTCTGCCCGCGCATTCCACCCATACCCCTGCTTTCTCCCGTTTCTTGTTTTAAAGAATTGCCACACGCCGCTGGCTTTCACGGCCAGTTCATCGAGGTTGGCGGTATCGTTGACGCTGAGGCGTTTGAGCCGGAAGAGGTCGGTGTTGGGCGTGTTGTAGCCGAAGTCTACGGTGATGCCGCACTGATAGCCGGCTTCTTTTGCCAATGCGATGTCGCGGTCGGAATAGTCGCCGTTGGGGTAGGCAATGGAGTCAATTTTCAGGCCGTATTCTTTTTCCAGAACTTCTTTGGAGGAAAAAATTTCTTCGCGTGCCTCGGCGCCGGTACAGCGGGGAAGGCAGGGGTGGCTCATGGTATGCGCCTGCAGGTCGAAGTGGTTTTTTATGTCGAGGATCTGTTGGCGGTTCATGGCCTGGGGAGTCTGGAATTCGCGGTCGGGGGTAAATCCTACATTGCGGAGCATTTTGAGCCGGTCGCGGTTGGAGGCGCGTTTCAGGGCCGATTTTGACAACGAGGGGTGCCTGTAGGTGAACCAATAATGCCGGTTGGTATTGATGATGCCCGCGCAGAGAAAGATCGTGACGGGCAGGCCCATCCGTTGTACCACCGGCAGCAATTTGTAGTTGCCGGCATGGCCGTCGTCGAAGGTGATGACGAGGGCTTTTTGGGGCAGCGAGTTGCCATTCCCATTCTTGCAGGCGGCAATGAAGTCGTTGAGGCCGATGATATTATAACGCTTTGCCAGCCAGGGGAAGGTTTTTTCGGCAGTTTCCCGGCTTATATCGTGATACAGAAGCAATGTCACTTTATTCCGCTGAATGATCTCCCGGAATATGAAAACCAGACCGGAATAGCGGAGCAATTTGTAGAGGAGTTTTTTCATAGTAATGCGGTCGGTGAGTGGTTTGATGATTTGGAGGGTTGGAAGGTTTGGAGGGTTTGATGGTTGGATATACATCCAGAGTTGAGTTTTCTCGAAAATCTGTGTTAAAAATTTTCAAGTCGTTGATTTTCAGTAACAAAAATTGTTATTGATGCAGATTTTTAATTTCGTCAGGGTCGGATATAAATCCACTTTCAAATCCTCAAACCATCAAACCATCTTAATCAATAAACTTATTGAACCAATTCTCCAAATGCAACCATTTCCAGATTTCCTTGCCGTGATTCCCTTCCCGGCGGACGTGCTGGTTGTAAAGGGACTGTACTTTTTTCACATCTACCAGGCCACGCGATGCGAAAGAAGGAGCATGGATGATACCTTTGATATACTCCTGGAATGCCGGCGTACGGAACCACTCGTCGTGCGGCGTACCGAAACCGATCTTGTCGCGGCGCATGCGGATAGGTTCCGGCAAACGGCCCTTCATGGCTTCGCGCAATACGTGTTTGGTCATGCCGTCGCGGATGATCATGTTGTCGGGCATGGTGATGGTGCGTTCGACGAGGCGGTGGTCGAGGAACGGTACACGCGCTTCAAGGGAGAACCACATCGAATTGCGGTCTTCCCATTTGAGCAGGTGTTCGAGTTTGTATTCAAAGTGGTTGATCAGCGCATCCTGGAGCGTGGCGGAGCCGTAGAGTTCGCCGGCGATAGAATTGGCGTTGACGGCATGGGCGCTGAAAAATTCTTCGTCAATATAACCTTTCTCCATGGCGCGGGCACGGGCGCGGACACCCGCCGGAAGCATGAAGAGGATAAAACTGATCAGACCCAGCATGGATCTGTGTTTGCGGTAATAGGAGAACATCTCCGATGCCATACCGCCTAATTTCCCCTTGAGGAGCAAGTTCTTAAAATGGAAGCCGAAGAAATAGTGATAGCCGGCCAGCATTTCGTCGGCGCCCTGACCGTCGAGGGTCACGGTGACGTGGTCTTTGGCCAGTTCCATAACCTTGTACTGCGCATAAGGACCGGTGCTGGCGATGGGTTCGGCATGGGCGCGCACCATTTCCGGAATATCGGCCATGATGGTCTTGTCGTCCGGCATGATGTAGTGCATGTTCGGGAGTTCATCCTTGTACAGATGGATGAATTTGGACTCGTCGCCAAATTTTCCCTCTCCATATACCGCTGAAAATGTGTGTACATCGCGTTTGTCGAAGTCCTTGATCATTGTGGTTACGATGCTCGACGAATCGAGGCCGCCGCTCAGACACACGCCGATGGGCACATCGCTGCGCAGGCGCAGGGCAATGGAGGAGACGAACATTTCGCGGAATTCTTCCGGGTCTTTGAACGGTTCTTTCAATTCCTTACGCAGGTCGTACCATTTCGTGATCTGCATCGCCTTCCGCACATCTCCCTGACCGGGCGCCACCCTCAATTTGAAGTAGCAACCGTGATTGATCTTTTTGATTTCGGAGAAAAAAGTGTTTTCGTCCTGGTCGGTGCGGTTGAAGATCAGAAAATCGAACAACGCATTTTGGTCGGCGGTGGGTTTGCGGCCCAGTACGGCGAGGATGGAAGGTATTTCGGAGGCGAAGAGCAGCCGGTTGCCATCAATGCAATAGTAGAGCGGTTTGATGCCATAGCGGTCGCGCGATCCGAATACGGTTTTTTCTTTTCGGTCGTAAATGACGAACGTCCACATACCGTTCAGGCGGTGCAACATATCCTCGCCCCATTCGACGTAGGAAGTGATGAGCACCTCCGTATCTGTTTTGGTGCGAAAGCGGTGTCCTTTAGCGATCAGCTCTTCGCGGAGCTCGACATAGTTGAAAATTTCGCCGTTGAAAATGATGACGTATCGTTCGTCGTGCGAAAACATCGGCTGATGTCCCGCAGGACTCAGGTCAATGATGCTCAGTCGCACGAATCCAAACCCGATGCCGTCTTCGAAGAATGTGCCGTTGTCGTTGGGGCCGCGGTGTTTCATGGCTTTGATCATGTCCCATATTTGCGACTCAGGCACGGGAGAACGGTCGAGATGGATAATTCCGGAGATTCCACACATGGCTTATGGATTTTTCGATTACTTTTTTGACTCGATGGAGTATAGTAATGGTTGACGGATGTACAATAGATAAAATCAGGAGGAATGGACAGGAGTCGCCTCCGTCTTTTTGATGCATCGTTTTTTGTTCGCAATGGTCTGATATATCCCGATTACCTTTTCAGCGATGCTCTTTGCATCCAAACCGAGTGCCAGTAATCTTTCGCGGCCTTTGGTGCGACCGTTTTTTTCGGCATATTGAAGGGCAAGCCGTAGTTTTTGGGCAAAATCTTCCGGCTCGTAAGAGGGCGAAACATAACATCCCGGCATATCGCCTACCACCCAGGCAGCGTCGCCGGCCTTGGTTACGACCATCGGACAATTGCAGGCCATTGCTTCTTTCACCACATTGGGCGAACCTTCGGAAAAGGAGCAAAGCGTGAATACATCCACAGCATTGAGGTATTTCACTACCGCATCGTGCGAGACCTTGTACCGGATGAGCAGTTCCACGTCGGGGCGGTTGAGGATTTCCAACGCTGCTTCCACGAGCGCTACGTTTTTGTTGTTGTCCGACGGGTCGCCAAGGAACAGGACGTATTTTTTATCTTTATCGAGACCCAGTTCTTTGCGCAGGCTTTTATCGTACAATTTGAATTGTTCGAGCCGGACGCCGTTGGGTACTACGTGGCATATGCTTTTTCTCGAAACTGCATCGGCCATCTGCTGGGATTTACAGATGATGGCCGATAGGAACGGTTGAACGGCTTTGCCCAACAAAATGAGCAGCCAACTGGCGAAACTGCGTTTGTGCAGGGCAGTGTGCGAGCCGAACAGGTCGTCGCCCATATAGGACAACACGACCGGGATGCGTCCGGCAGCCAGCACCGCCACCCAGCCACAAAGGGAATAGTGCGCGTGAACAACGTCTACCGGGTTGTTTTTCAGATACTTGCGCAGGGGTATCACGTTTTTCAGATAATTGAGCATTCCTTTCCCGAGAATGGGGAAATAAGATATCTCGATCCCTTCCTGCGCCAGAGACTCGCCCTGCGAACGGATGAATGGAGCGACATCGTAATATTGATTATTGCCGCTGACCACGAAAAGCACTTTCATCGCTGTAATTCTAACTGGTTGGTTGTGAGGACTTCCACGAAATATTCGAGGCGGAGCAGAAAGGATTTGCATTTGTTGAAGTCGCCGGCTTCGAACACCCACTCGCCGTTGACGCGCCGGTAACGGCCCGGCACCCCGTCCACCAGCATCTGGTAGGGGTCACTCTGGCCAAATGTGCACTGCATTTCGTTGACTAAGTAGCGGCCATCGGAAGTCTCGAAAATATCCACCGACTGCGAGCGGAAATGACGCTTATCGGTCACTTCCTCAACAAAATCGAGCAAGGCAAATGGTGGGTTCTCGTATCCTTTGATAAGGCTGCCGCTGGCTTTTTCACCTCTTACCATTTTTTTATGGGCAAAAAACGAATCTCCGATGCGTACGCAACGCCATTCGTAGTTGTGTGGGATAAATTCCTGAAAAATAACGTAATCCTTTTGCACTTCGGAGCCTTCGGTCTTGTAATGCTTCAACCGTTCCATGAATTCGCCGGGGTGGGCCAGTTTTTTGATCGCGCGCACGACCAATCCTTTCTTTTGCAGATTGGGGCCCGTGCTGCGCGTCGCGCCTTTACCGGAAAATGTATTTTCCACGTATTCAATGGCTTCGATGTTGGATTTGAGGATCGAGACACCGCGTCCGGAGGCCCCGACGTTGGTTTTGCCGACCAATGGCACTTTGGCCTGGGCGACAAAATCGAGTGCTTCCTGTTGTTGGTAGAAAACCCACGTTTTAGGATGCGGGATATCATTGGCGGCGAGCCAGTAGGAGAGGTACTTCTTGTTTTCATACACTTCAATCTCCTCCAGGAATGGATACACCGGCAGATCGAGTATGGTATTCAGGATACGCACCCGCTCGTCATACATATTCTTACAGGAATTGGTAATGCCGGGCGGGATGGCGAGCATGCCGTCGAAACGACCTTTTTTCACCCGTTCCAACCAATCGGAGCGGTCTATTTCGATGGATTCCCATTCGACGAAGTCACGCATTTCGTGGCAGACGGTTTCCCAAAGGGTATAGTCTTTGTCAATTTCGACTTTTAATATGGCAAGACGGAGTTTGCGCATGATGTGAATATGGTTGGTGAAGAGGCAGGAAGTCCGGCCCCGGTGGAAGGTTTGATTTCAAACCAGATTGGTGACTATTAAAAAAATATCCGCAGCAGAGTCAAGTTGGGCTGCAAGCATCAATGCACTCAATCTGTGCGGCCTTGGCTCCCTGAAATTGCCCATCAACCTTTGTGCTTTTGTTTCTATTTTTGTTTTCGCTCCCTGTATTTTGGGTTTTATCTTTTGACGATACATTTTGATCAGTCCTGTATTGGATCGTATCGTTGTTTCCAGTTGGGTTTTCAGCACGAAGGGGAGGTTGGTATAGCTGGAAATAAAAATTTTGTGGAGTTCCGGTTCCAGGTTGGTCATATTGGCTTTGTATGCTTCTCCTCCTTTCCCGAAATCCAGTTTGGTCAGGCGCCGGCTCAACATCCATTCGCCGATGGCATACATCAGCGCTTTCCCGGGACTGTATTTTTGGTATTCGGGGTCGAAGGCTTGCGCATGACCGATCACGACATCGCCCTGGAGCAATACGGCGTTGAAAGCGACCCTTTCATCGCCGATCCGGACGGAAAAACGGATCAGGTGATTGTCTTTCGCCCACGCCCGCATACATTCCCGGTTGAGTTCCTGCATTTCCGATGTGTCATACCTCGACGGTGTGGAGGTGGCTTGCCATCGTTTTACATGACAGCGACAAAACTGGTCGGACCAATTGTCTATGTCTTCATCGTCGGTGAACACTTCAAATATTGCGCCCTGTTGTTTGATGAGCCGGTTCATGGAGTACTTCAGCTCTTTCGACTTTTTGAATTGCTCCATCATTTCCTCCGGCGTATCTGTTTGCAGCATGGGGCATACGGAATGCTTTGAAACGTTGAGATATAGTCCCTTCGATTTTCCAGCCTACTCCAGTGTGTCCAGATAGAGCGCCCAGGCAGGCTGATAACTCAACACCAAAGTCCAGTTCTGTTTTTTCACTTCTTCAAAAAAATACTGGAAAAAGAACCTGGTTTCTTCCTCAGTGCAGTCCTGATGGATAACAAAGACATTGTGATCCGCTTTGATCTCGCTGAGCAATTTGTAAATTTTACCGTCTTTTCTGAAAAAAGCCGCGCCCACGAGTTCATCGCCCCTGTAGCATTGATATACAGCCAGCTCATGTTCAAATTTTCTGGCCAGGTACTGAATGAAACGAGGCGTCTGGAATACGGGCTTGTACAGACTGTTTTGCCAAAGACGGGAATATGCATCCCAAAATTTTTGATCTGGATAAGCATAAGTAACCGAACCTTTCATAAAATAAAGGGTTTTCAAGTTGAAAATGAGGGGGGATTTTGAGGGCGGCCAGATTACATATTAAAACAATTTCGATATTCCTCCCCTGACCCGTATCCTCGCTTCCTGAAGTTTGGGTCTTATTTTACCGCGATAAACCGAAATGAAGCCGGTATTGGATCGCACGGTTTTTTCCAGCTTGGATTTCACAACAAAGGGGACATTGGAATAACTGGAAATAAAGATCTTGTATAGTTCGAGTTCTCCGTTGGTCATTCCGAATTTGTAAGCCTCTCCGCCTTTTCCGAAATCAATTTTGTTGAACCCGTTTTCCGCCATCCATTCTCCAATGAAATACATGAGGGCCTTGCCCGGGCTGAATTTTCCAAAATCGGGGTCATAAGCCTGCGCATGCCCGACCAGCGCATTGCCTTGCCGCAGCGCCACATTGAAAGCGATGCGCTCTTCGCCAATGCGGATAGAAAATCGGGTGAGTGCGCCATCCTGCGCCCAGGCGCGGAATACTTCGCGGCTGAGTTCCTGCATGTTCGCTGTGCTGTAGTCGGACGGCGTGGGGGTGTTGGCCCAGCGCTTCACGTGGCAGTTGCAGAATTCGTCGTTCCATCTGTCCAGGTCTTCGTCGCCCGTCAACACCTCAAATTCAGCGCCTTGTTGTTTTTTCAGGCGGTTCACATAATACCGAAAGTTTTTGAGTCCGTTGAACCAGTCATGAATGGACTTTGGCGTCTCGCCTTCCAGCACAGGGCAGATCGAGTGTTTGGAGACTACGATGAACAATCCGCTGGCCTTGCCTTCCTGTTCCAGAACCGGCAGGTATTCGGCCCACGAAGGCTGGTAATTCAGGATGATCGTCCAGTTGCGTTTTTTTACCTCCCGAAAGAAATTTCTGAAAAACAGGCGTATTTCCTCCTGCGTACAATCTTTGTGAAGTGTCACGAAATTGTAGTCGGATTTGATCTCGCTTAAAAATTTGTATACGCCGTCCTCGTTTTGAAAGAAAGCGGCGCCCATAAGCTGATCACCTTTATAAAAAGCGTAAACCACAAGGTTTCGCTCATACCTACCAGCCAAATAACGCATGAAATGCGGCCCCTGGAATATAGATTTTTGAGCACTGTTTTCCCACAATGCAGCAAAAGCGTCCCAGAAACGCTGGTCCGGAAGATTTTGGATTATGACAGATTTCATCACAATATGTTTTGCAGATCGGTTGTCGGTATTCCGCCGGATATTGCCAATGACATATCGGGGGCGGGATCAACTTACTTTCTGTTTTGACCTTTGCGTAAGCGGTTTTATTTTCTCTTTGTAAAATCTTTTCAATTGGGGGTTTTCGCTTATTTTTTCCCGAAGTACCTGCCGGAGCTTCACTTTCAGAATGAATGACACATTCGATAAAGACGATATGGCAATTTCATTGGGTTCCAGTTCTTTGTTGGTGTATGCATATTTATACGGTTCGGCCCCTTCGCCAAAATCCAGTATATTCAGCGCATTATTTTTCATCCATTCCGCTATCGTCAGGATCAACGCTTTGCCCGGACTGTATTTGTAAAAGGCATCATCATAGGCGGTTGAATGGTGTATCAATGAATTTCCCTGGATCAAACAAATAACAAAAGCGATCCTTTCATCATTCACTTTAATAGAGAAACGCACTAAAAGCCGGTCCTCGATCCACGATAACAAACAGTTTTTTAAAAATTTGATCTCGTCGGCGCTGCTATAACGGGAAGGGCTTCCGCTATCTTCCCAGCGTTTTTGGTGCAATTCACAAAATTTATTGACCCAATCGTCCAGATCTTCATCGCCGGTCATTATCTCGAATTCACCTTCCAACTGGCTTTTTATTCTATTCACCCGGTATCGCAACTCCCTGGAGCTGTTCAACTTATCATACAATTGCTTTGCGCTTTCCTCTTCCAGTACCGGGCACACCGACCGTTTGGCAACATTCCAGAACAATCCGCTTTTGTGGACCGATTTCACGAAAGTGGACATATAGGAAGCCCATAACGGCTGTACCCGCAATACCAGCGACCAGTTCTCCTTTTTTACAGCCGCCAGGAAGTTGGAAAAAAAGGAATCAATCTGTTCCTCGGTACAACTCCGGTGGATGACAAAAAAGTTGTGGTCGGCTTTTACGTCGGTCAGCAGGCGGTATTCATTGCCGTTCTTCCGGAAAAAAATAACACCTTTCAACTCGCCGTCGAGCACGAACCGGTACACAGCAAATTCATTTCTGAATCTGTTTGCCAGGTACTGTATGTAGTGGGGGGATTTGAAAACAGGTTTATGGAGACTGTTATTCCACAGTTCTGTATACTCGATCCAGAAATCCTGGTCCGGAAACGAGTAGGAAATGGACGCTACCATGATCGTTTTGATTGCAAAAGTCTGTTTTACTTTTTGTTTATAGCCCCGTGCATTTTTAAAGGAACGCGACGGATGATTTAGAGAAAAAAGAGCGGATGAGTTCAGGGTTATCAGCGATTTCGTGAAGTGCATGTTCTACGGCGGCTTGCAGGTCGTCCAGGT
>JABAQQ010000043.1 GCA_019187225.1 Saprospiraceae bacterium | reverse complement strand
CTGCGGGAATCTGCGGGAATTTTTCTGCGGGAATCTGCGGGAATTTTTCTGCGGAAATCTGCGGGAATTTTTCTGCGGGAATCTGCGCAAATTTTTCTGCGGAAATCTGCGGGAATTTTTCTGCGGGAATCTGCGGGAATTTTTCTGCGGAAATCTGCGCAAATTTTTCTGCGGAAATCTGCGCAAATTTTTCTGCGGGAATCTGCGGGAATTTTTCTGCGGGAATCTGCGCAAATTTTTCTGCGGGAATCTGCGGGAAATGGCGCCGCGTTTCACCTGGGTCATGACGATCCCTCAGCGCAGCAACGCTTCCTTGATGCGCTGCACGACGTCGAGCAGGGCCGTGTCCTGCTTGTCCGCTTCCAGTCCGGCCAGCGCCTGTTCGGGGTCGCGGGCGGGGCGGAACTGTGCCAGTTCGGTGTCCTGGTAAGCGGAGGCGCGGACGGGGATCCAGAGGAGTTCGAGTTCGCCGCGGCGGGCCGCTTCGATGCAGTAGGGGATCTCCTGTTTCCAGGAAGAGTCTTCAGCCAGGAAATCGGGGCTGACGAGCAACACGGCCACTTTGGCGCTGTCGAGGGCTGCCTGCACTTCGCTTTCCACGGTATCGCCTGCGCGCAGGGATTTGTTCGACCAGATGTTCATGCCGGTTTTGTGGAGGAAGGGTTTGAGCATGACGATCAGGCGGTCGAGCCAGTTTTCATCTTCGTCGCTGTAGCCGATGAAGATGCGGTTGCGTTTTTTGCCGAGCAGGGCGCGGTAGCGCTGGATCATGGCCGTTGCCTGGTATTCGCCCAGGTCGTCGCCGCTCAGCGTTTTGGCATCGGCGGGCGCCGCCGTGCGGTCGGGTTGTTGCCACAGGTAGGGCAATGCGTTTTGAATGGCGTGTTCGCCGTTGAAGAACAGGCGGTTGAGTTGGGCTGTGCTCAGGGCAAAGTCGTCCACCCGGACGTTGTCGAAATTCATCTCCACGACCCGCACCCGCGGATCGGACTGCATGTTGTACCAGTCGCGCGCCGCGGCGCCGGCATGGAACAGTTCTCCGATGAAGCCGAGCACATTGCGCGTGAAGCGGAAATCTTCGTGTGCCAGGGGTTTGAGCACCACGATGGGGCAATCGTCGGCATGGCGCGCCGCCAGCCACACGGGGGAAAAGGTGGACACCGCCGCGTCCACGATGATGCGCTGATCCCTTTCGTGCGGCGGGTACATGCCCGGCACGGCGGCGCCGATTGAGATGGCTTCGGAGACGAACATATCGGGGTGGGTTTCATCGGAAAAAACGATGAAGCGGTCGTTGACGATGTCGAGGCCCACGGTGGCGAAGGGAATGGCCAGTTCGCCCAGCCGGACGTCCTTCCCGTGGAGCAGGGTGAACAAGGCGGGTAAACCCGGCTGCCGGTATTTGGCGTAGGGGTAGCGGAACAGGTATTGAAAAGGCAACCACCCCGTTTTTTGCTGGAGGTATTGTTTCAGGGGTTTTTGGCGCAGGAAACGAATGATCTCGTCAAAATCCATACGGGCTGCCAGTAGGGCCCCGATGGCAGTGCCGGCCGAACAGCAGGAGACGGACCTGATCCCGATGCCTTCGCGCTGGAGGGCGCGGATGGCGCCCACGTAGGTGAAGGTGCGCGCGCCGCCGGCGCTGAGGACGAGGTGAATGGCTTTCATTTGGGCAAATGTAGCGCCATTTCCGGCAGATATCATCTGCAACGGGTATATTTGCCGCTCCTCGCTTTTCCCTGAAATGAAACAGATCAGGCTGCTCTTCGAATTGATCGGGTATTTGATATTGTTTGTGCTGGTCCTGCCGTTTGCAGGGCTGGCCTATGCCCTGAAGTATTCGCTGCGTTTCATTTTCGGGTACGATATTTTTGACAAAAAGGACAGGGAAAATTATCTCCGGGGCAGGCATGCCGGGTTGCGCGTTTCTCTGGTCGCCTGTCTGATACTGGGGATACTGCTCTTTATTCCCTGGTGGCTCTGGCAGAACGGAATGGCTGCGTTCCGCGAGCGCCCCGTGCCGGCGATCCTGGAAATGGGTATCAGCATCGTCAACAGTGCAGTGTGCGTTTTTACTTTTGCCATGGTAGGGGTATTTTATACCAATTCGGTCCGTTATGTCGGATTCCGCGGATGGCCCGGCATGCCGGAGATACGGCAGGTTGTGAAGATCAGGATGCTGAAAGACAAGTCATCTCCTGTTTTGATTTTCATACCCGGCATTGCCGGAATGGCTTTTTTGATCGCAGTTATATTTTCGGATATGACATGGATGAGGATGGTGTATTGGTTTGTGGTCTGTTCGTTCCTGATCTACATGACATTTTCATGGTTTGTGCCGCCGTTGCTGCTTTTTCTTTCCACATCGGAGGAGAACAAACTGATCATGCAGGCGAGGATCAACCGCACGCTGCTGACCCCGGTGGCTTCGCTGCTCGACAGCAAGGTGCCCCAGCGGAATAAAATATCTTTTTTCGATTCCACGAACATATACCGCACCTACGACGGCTCCCGTTGGAAAGAATCTGTTTTGATATTGATGCAGCTCTGTCCGGTCATCGTGATGGACACGAGAAATGTCACGGGACCCGTGCTGGATGAAGCGAAAATGATCTTTGACAACGGTTTCGAACAGAAAACCTTGTTCATTGTCGGGGAAAACAGGGAACACCCGGTGCTGGACCAGTTCTTTCTGGACAACCTGCATCATCTCGACAGCGCGGTGGCGCACAACATACAGAGCAGGTTTTTTTCCGATGATGCATTGATTGATCTGCTGAACGACAAAAAGAGGATTGGCGCCCTGATAGCCGGTATGAATATACCGGTAGAGAAGGCGAACCGGTCGTAAATGTATTCAGCGAGTTCATGGGTAACTTTCCAATTCCGGAAGTATCTTTCCCTTGAAAAATCAAACTTTAATTGATCACCGAATTGTCCAAAATCCAGGCATTCGATGCTCCGGTTAATAATAAAGTGAGCAAACCGGAAGCGGAAGCCTGGTTCGGGCGGGGTATCGGTCACTTGCCGAAATTTATTGCCGATCAACCCATTGGGGAGGCGACAAAAATTACCGCTTTGGTCTATGAGTTTGCGGTTCCGGAAAGCAACCGCCATCCGAATCAAAAATGCCCGCATATCGATACGCAGCAACACCTCGAGAAATCCGGTATATGGAAGGCGTTGTTTCATTAAATTTCAAATGATTCATGTTTGATCCAACGGCTAAAAAATACTTTTATGTCACGTCACCAATGCAAAAATCCGGAATGCGAAAAACAAGCCATTTCCTTCAGCGAATACTGCGGTGAGCACAGCGACCCTGAAGCGGTGGTCGCGCAATTGCAGGCATGGAGCGGCGGCGAAGAACCCTTGTATATTTCCGGGATCGAATTGCCGGCCTTTCAGATGAGGGATAAAAAAATAACACTCATCCTCGATGAGGTTTCGTTCGAGGAGGCGGTTTTTATCAATTGTCAGTTTTGGGCCTTCGATATTCATCATACGGATTTTTTGAACTGCCGCTTTACGGATTGTATGTTCAACGGCGATTTCCTGGATTCCAATTTTATGGAATGTCAAATACAACGGTGCGAGATCAACGCCCGTTTCGATCAGTGTTCTTTTCAGGACGGAACGGTGGTGGAGGAGTGCATCTTCAATTCCCAAAAATCGGTCGGCTTGTGCGACTGGGTCGGGACAAGCGTTTACAAAGATGTGGTATTCAGAAAAGTCCTTCTGCAAAGAGTGGGAATACATCATGCGAGCATTCAGGAAGTCACTTTCGAGGAGGTGCAGTTCGTGGAGGGAGACAACTTCAAAACGGCGATTACGGACTGCTACTTTAAAAACGTATTGTTCGAGAGCATTAAAAATGACTGGAAAGAACTCGACGGTATGGAGATGTGCGTGTTTGTCAACACCGTTTTTAAAGATACGCCCGTTCAGGACAATTTTGACAGGTGGAATGCCTTCGATGAGGATCCGGTCGAATTTTACAAAAGGGTCCTTCATCAGGTACTGGAAACAGATCCCGAATATGTGGACAATCTGCACCAGGCCGAACTTGCAGCCAGGCGGCTGGAAAATATGAAATACAACACCCGGGAAATAAGGGTGTTGATCAGCAATATTTTTACCACCTATTTTAGTCATGCGAGGGAAACTCAGGATATCGAAGCATTTGGAAAAATAGTCGGCTATTTCAGCGATATTCCGAAAGATTTCATTCTCGACCCAACCCGGTTTCTTCCCAGCCCGCAAAAAGTTGTCCAGGAGCCGACTTTGAAATTGGCCATCCAATTGCCGGAGTATACCCTAACTTCTATTGCCAATCTATTGAACCAACTGCGCGACCTGGAAAAGATTGTCGTGCGGGACGGGCCTTCCTTCAGGGTGTTCAACCTCGGTTGGGGTTCCGTCACTATCACGCTTGCTTCTCCCATTATCGTACTTTTGGCGACCGTTTATTATCTGTACAAGGGGGCCAACCTTTATCTGGAGTTTGAGGAAAAACGGCTGGGCAACAAGAAATTGTTGCTGGAGATCGCGGAGAAAGAGGCCCAGTTGAAAGACAAGGAGATGCAGCAATTAGAAAAAGAAAAATTGCGGGAAGAGATATGGCAACTTCAACAGAAACGTTTTGAACAACTGCAACGGGAATACAACTATAAACCCGAAAAATACCTGTCGCCCCCAGAACATGCCAGGGCGCTCGAAATCGGCCAGGCGATCCGGGACGGCGCCGACACACTGGATATTTATTTGAATATATTGCAGGAAGAGACAGACTGAAAACGCGATGTCTCTTTTTCTTTTTGACTGCTTCCGGGGAATACAAGAGCACACCGAAGGCAGGCGCCATGCTTGTCTAAAATATGACATTTTTTAGTAGTAATACAAATACGTCGTCATATCTTGCAGAATTAAATTCTGAAAAGATGCCTCTTGCGCCAGACGAATACAATGTTTTCAGAAATATATACTTCAGTCAAAAGCCGCAGCTGGGAGATCCCATGACCCCGCCTTTTTACAAGGTGAAAAGATTCAGAAAGATACTTAAATTGCTGGATCACCACGACGAGTATTATTCCATCCTGAACAATGATACGCTGGAGGTGGAGTGGTCCCACGGGGTCGAGCGTGTTTTGGGTTATACGTCCGAAGAGTGGAACGAATACCTGGCCCTGGCCATCATCCACGACCAGTTCCGGGACATGTATATGCGTCTCGGCTCTTTGTTCTACCAGGTATTGTACGAGGGTAATTTGATCCTCAAACCCCTGAAACACCGGTACATGATCAATTATCCCGTCCAGAAAAAGAACGGGAAATACGTTTGGGTCAAACAGATGTCCATGCCGCTGATGCTGGACGCGAACGGCAGAATGGTCAGGCAGATCAGCTCGTACATGGTGATCTGCCGTTACCAGGGGCAAGGCATCACGTTGCCCACCACGCCGCGTGTATTCGATCCGGAAGGAAACAGGATGGAAGCCGTCGAGCGGGTGGTGTTCAAGCGTTTTATGGATTCGCTGCCGCTTCAACTGGATCCGATCCATCTTAAAATATTACAAGGCTTTGCAGATATTGATCGAATCAAGCCGGAGGTGGAAAAAGAAAAATACATCCAGAACGGTTTGCCGCCCGTCACCCACAAGGAAGTGGCCGGCCGCATCAAACACAAGGAGGCCATTGTCAAGAAATACTCCTCGGAAATCAACCGGAAGATGAAGGAAGCATTCCACCGCGACTTTCCAAACACGTATCACATCGCCATGTTCCTCAAGGGATTGCGCTATATCGAGCCTTCCGTCAAAATATTAGTATAGGGTATTCTGTTGCAATCCAGCCGACATTTGCCACACCTTTGAATCGTAGCTGACGAACGAAGAGCCCCACCTAATCCTTGCGGTTTTTTCAAGACTCATTTTGCTTTTCGTTTTTCCCATCGTCAGGACTGCAAGTTTCCCGCACTTCTCATGTACAGGCTACCCGCCTCAGGGTGGCATCCGCCAGTTTCTCCCCGGAAATTCAAACGCCTGTTCCCTTTTTTCGACCAATGCTGCCACCAGGTTGTAGCTTATAGTTTTTTTCTGACGCTGCTTACCACTTTGGTATGTGTCCGAACCGGTAACGAGGAAAAGGCAATGCATTTTAAAACACGCACTCCACAAACCCGTTGAATGTGTACCCGTGCTTTGTTTTTACGAAGGACGGCTTGAAAATGAGGCAGCAAAAACGAATCAATACATGAAGGAGTCAAAATACAAATTCATATGCCGCAACTGCTACCATTTTCTTCACCATTTGTCTTTAAAAAGGACTACTTAGAAAAGTCCTTTATAGAGGTTACTGCACCGACCCAGGAAGAACTCCTGCGTTGTTATGAGGAGCTTCAGCACGCGGTTCGCAACGAAGATATGCGGGTGGGCCACCTGATGTCCTTCGAAACCAAGGACATTATCAGGGCGGACGGTGCGGGACTTCGACGGTTGGGGTATCACAATCCGCGGGAATGGCAATTGTACCATTTTATGGAGGCCATACCGCGCGCGTACGGCTGGATTTTTGCCCTTTACCGCACCATTGCGCTCGAACGCATCCATGCCGGGCAATGCGAGCGGTGCCACTTTTCGATCAACGTTCCGATACAGGACAGGTCGCGGAAAAAATTTTACCGGGCGCACATTCGGGCCTGGGTGGTGGATTACCAGAAGCCTGAGAACAAACCGCGGATCGCGCTGGTGACCATTGACCTGTTTGAAGACTGGTCTTTTTCAGAGCATCCCATCCGGGCAGTGGGCGAATTCGGAATGACGGCATTTCCAGGCGCCATGAATGATTTCAACCAGGAAATGAAAAAGAAGGTGAGCGCCGATTTTCTTTCCAACCCGTTGTACCTCGGCCTGCAGGCCGCTGAATTGCTTGTGATCAAATATATGCACCTGGGGCTGACAACGGTCGAGATCGCCGAAAAAATGCGGACCTCGACGCACAATGTGAATTTTTACAAGCGCAAGATCATCCAGAAGTGCAATGCTGCGCTGGGGCATCTCGATGACGCCCGGCAGTGGGTCAATTATTTGAGCCAGGCGTTTATTTTGCCGTGATCAGCGCAAGCTCGCCCTGTGCCGTTCCAGCGTTTCCCGGATCTTTCCCTTTCCCACCCCTTTGATGGCGATGAGCTCACCTCCCGACTGGATTGAAAAGTCATGTATGGTTCCCACAAGATGCGACATGACACCGCCTTCCAGGTATCGGTCTATTTCATTATTGTATTTCTCGGCAATAACGACGGCGGGTAGTTCATTATAGATCCTGATATTATACAATACCTGGTTCAGATTTTCCGTGATCCCCCGGTGTTTTTTACACAGGCCATTGGTCAGGACGATTTTCTCATCCACCGACAGCCCACGCCATCCAACCTTGCCGAATTTTTCCCGGGTATGCTCATAATTTCCATCCAGAAGCGCCAGGCGATTGAGTTCTTTGACCACCAGCGGTTCCAGGTATCCGGGCTCTTCTCTGGCGATATCATAAATTTTTCCTGCATGGTTCATTAATTCGGGATAGAGGCAGGAAAGATCGTAAAGGATCGCAATTTTTTCATCCAATGAAAGGTGTTGCCATCCTGCCAACCTTAATTTCCTGT
This sequence comes from Saprospiraceae bacterium, assembly GCA_019187225.1. Taxonomy (GTDB): domain Bacteria; phylum Bacteroidota; class Bacteroidia; order Chitinophagales; family Saprospiraceae; genus M3007. The sequence goes on along the minus strand of JABAQQ010000043.1, from coordinate 31,930 downwards.
TTATTTCTCCAATATGGCCGTTATTGAAAATTATCTCAAAAAACACTTTTGCCATTACAGCGGGAAAATGGTTGTGCGCGGCCACGTCGTGTATGATTCTGCGGAATTGTTTTTCTCCATCCGCTGAAATGTATAATGAATTGATCTTCGCTACATATTTTATTAAAGAAACCCTGTTGGCCGGTTTAAGCGACTCCCAATAATTATAAAGACCGCTTTTATGGCATTCCAATAAGATATTATATTTTTTCTGACCTTCTTCTATGTCGAACAATGACCCGTCCTCCGGTCTATATCTGCGTCTTGTTCTTTTCTTTTTTCTAAAAAAAACGCCTGGTTTCATCTCTATGGCCGGCCATGTTTTTTTATTTTTATCCAATTCGGCTCTGTATTCGATCTCTGTATCATTCGGGGCAGAAAAAAGGCGCAATGCGGCTATATGCTGGTACTGGCGCGTCATTTGACTCATCGTTCGATTAATTTAAAGTTAAAACCTGGGTGAGCTATCAAAACCATACAAACAGCGAGAAGTGCGATCATACAGGTACCGGGCATGAAATGCCGTCAAAAAAATCAGAAACAGTTGCAGTAATGGAAACGGGCCGCGATCAGGTAGGCGGTTTGGGACAATGCGGAGCGCAATCCAGGTATGGATTGTCCCTTGATGATATGTGGCAAAAAACGACCTGCATGGCTGTTCTGACGGGAGGAGGGATGACATAACTGCACGGCATCATTTATCCGTACAGTTATAAGCGATTAACCTTGCAAACATCTTTCCAAAACAGCCGATAAAATACTATATGCAAGTATTGATTTTTTCCCAAAAAAAACCTATCGCCGCTCCATAATGCATAACCGTTTGCCTGCACCTGGCACATACGGGTGAAATCGTTGAATTTCAATTTGTGAACATTTACTGCCGTATCCCGGGAAAGACGTGCGGGACGGTGCTTCCTTTTTGTGCGGAAAGACGGCCGGCGACAAAAACGGGGGCAGGAGCTTTCTCCCCCCCCGGCGTCGGAAAGATGGTACCGACGGCGCCTGGCAGCATTGGCGAGTTTTCAGTGAGCAGGATCACTTGTATTTTGCAGCGGGAACGGCTCTGTCGCGCTGGTCCACATCGCTGTGACTGCCGAAAGCGGACGAGCCCATGAGGAATAGGAAGAGGACGATCAGCATGGGCCAGAACCAGGTTCCGGAACCCGGGCGCATTCCCAGAAAGGTGTCGTCTTCCACCCACATCACCTCACGTCCTCCATGTGTTTCACGAATAAGACGGGTTCCGGGGCGAAGTTCGATGTTGACGTTGTTGGAGGAATTCATAGTTCGATATTTTTTTGCGTGAAAAACTTTGTGATTGACAACACAAAAATCATCTCATTTTTTTCCTCCCGCCACTATAGACGATTAGGCCGATTACTTCAGGGTAGAGCGCAAAAACTATAGGATATAAACGGGGCGCGCATGCCTCTGCGGCTCCATTTTCCGCTGGATGGATAGCGGACAATATATGCAGCGTTTCCCGGGCTCCCCGCATATCAACAATGAGAGGGTGTCTCATAAGTAAATTTGAAATTTAGAACACCGAATTTTTATGAAACACATAGGCACATAGCGCACATAGATTTTATTATATGTCCTATATGTCTATATGTTGAAATTAAATTCTGTCACGTTTTTCAAAATCTGACTTATGAGACAGCCTCCGGCCGTTGACATGATCTCCCGGCGTTTTTTCATGTAGTCCGGCAGATGATATATTTGAAGTAAATGGACATTGGATTTTTGACATTGGATATCAGACTAAATAATTGGTTTCCAGAGTCAAAAAGTCCAACGTCTAATGTCAATTTATTTTATCCACATACTTTTTCAAAACCTGCGGTGATACCCCACGCCCACGCCCAGCCACCGGTAGTCATCCGGGTGATCGAACAGGTTCACGAAATTGCCGCCGAAGGAAATCCGGTCGCCGGATGATAACTGAAAATCCAGCCCGGCGCCCAGGTCTATACCGGTGTAACTTCTCGACCGGCCGAAAGAGAACAAGCCGGGACCTGCTTCGGCGAATAAGCTTAACTTCGACGTGAGCGGCAAATAACCTTTTGCCTGGAAGACACCGAAAACGACATCGAGGTTTTGTTGGAAATGCCAGGCGCCTCCCACCAATTGAAGCCCGAAATACCTGTTCAGCCGGAGTTCGAGGTCAATTTTGCCGTAAATACCAGGATCATAACTGTTGTCGAATTTGTCCACGGGAATAGACGCGCCCGCGTGGATACTGGCAAACCATTGGATTTGCCGGGGAGCAGGAATAAGTCCGTCAAACCATATCTGATCGTACAATCCCAGCCGCACGTTGGGCCTGACATCTGCAGCAGGATGGATTTCAAAGGAATAGGTGCCGTCGCCCCGGTCTTTGACGTTGCGGATGTCGCCGTTTGCCGACTGAATGCCGAGCACATCGCCATAGTCCGGGCCCAAATAATTGCCATACCGGTCCTTGGGCGTAAATACCCAGGTCCATACGACTTTCCCGTCCGGTGAAACGGCCTTGCTGGTGCGGACGTTCGACGCTTCCAGGTCAAATTGGGCGAACCGGACTACCACCGTGCGCTGTTCGATGCGTTCAAAGGGGCCTGTGAAAGGGTGATTTCCCTTGATGGTGAAAAGAATGGTATAGGTCCCGGGGATATTGGTCGTATTGAAATCGGCCCGGAAAACGCGGCCTGCATCCGGCGTGAGGGTCAATGTGGAGGCTACCGGCTTTAATTTTTCCACAAAAGACTGTTGCTGCGACAACAAGGCCAGTTTGCGGGCGCCCATGGGAAGGTTGGGTTCGAGCGCTGGTCCACTACCCGAAGGCATGGGGGTTGTACTCAGCAGGGTCCCCAGTCCCTGTTGTGGCCGGCGGATGGTGGCTGTGACGGTGACGTTTTCCGCGATCAAATCATCGTTGACCCTCACTTCGGTGCTCAATTGCAGGGGCTTGCCGGCGTTGTGCGGCCCGGCGCCGGCAGACAGCGTGTATTCGAGGGTCGCTTCATCGGCAATGGCGGCTATTTCCCAGGAAACAGGTTTGTTGCTCCTGTTTGTCATCTGTACGATCCAGGGGCCTTCGTATTCCGCACCCTGCATCAAGGCCAACCGCTCGTAGGGGAAGGAAAATATCTGGTAAAACGGGCCCGGTGTAATTCTCGCCCATTTTGTGACATTGTTTTTTCCTTTATAAATATTGATGATCAGCCTTTCATCCCGGTGGTAACTGACCTTGAATACGACCTGAAGGGCGGTTTGATTGATGGAAAAAGATTCCGATTGCGAATTTGTAATACTCCCTTTCCGGTAGGCCACCAATTGCGGACTGAAATCGCGCAACACATCCACCAATTCTTCCACGTAGAATTGCCGGAGGTCTTCGTCGGGCGCGGTCGTGATTTTGGTGACGCCGTCGGTAGCGGTTGCGATATCGGCCAGTTGGGATTCGAAAGCGCTGGTCGCTCCGACGCCGATGGTGTTGACCTTGATATCGAGGACGGCGTTCATGGTCGTGGGCGGAGTCGTTGCGCTGACGTTTGAATTGGTGCCGTATACTCCGTTCTCGATGTTCAGCGAAGGATAAACGACGCCCGGGTTGACGTTTTGCATGCCGTCGGTAAAAAGAATGATATTCCGGGGCCGGCTGGCATCGGTCAGTTCGTTGATGGCCGATTGCAGGCCGCCTCCCATGGCTGTCAATTGATTGGGTGTCGTGGTTTGCGACTGGACGCTGGCGATCAGATCGTCCGTTTTATCAATGACGGGCAACAGTACATCGCCGCCATCCTCCACGGCATTCACGTTGGTGCGGAAATAAACGACGCCGATGCGGTCGTCTTCTACCGCCAGCCCCTTCCATAGTTGCATGAATATTTCCACTGCGTCTTTCAGCACTTCCAGTTTGGGGCTGCAGGTGGGGCAGGCATTGCTGAGCATACTGCCCGATATATCCAGCACCAGCGCGACATCCACCGGGTCGCGCTCGGAGAAATTAAACGTCCAGGCGCCCCGCCCCATCGTGCCGGCGAGCAGAATATCGTCGGCGCTGTCGTATTCGAGGTCAAAAACAGCCACTTGCGGAAAATTGGTGCCCAACCGCGCCCAGGTATCGAAGTCGGGGCCGGGGGCGATAAAAACGCCCAGGTCGGTCCCGACGGCAAGAATATCGTCGGTGGAGTTGGGGATATAGGCGATCGAGCGGAAATTGCCGGGATTGAGCGTCAGCAGGTTGCCGGTAATGTCGGTCCAGGCGCCACCTTCGTTTTCGGTTTCAAATACGCTGTTCGGGTCAATGACATAGGCCGATTGCGAGTCGTCGGGATCGAGGGCAATGCCTTCCACATTGCCGCCCGGATAAGCCGTAGCATTGGTCAGCGGATCGGGGGCTGCCGCATCGCGTACCCATACGTCCGTTCCTGAACCTACATATAAAATATCGGCGTTGTCAGCGGCGCCGTATGCGATCACATCCCTGCCTAAGCTGTTGGCAACGACTGCGCCGATATTGCTCACTGTGCTCCCCTGATCCGCCGATTCGAACAATCCTCCGGTAGTGGCAATGATCATGCGGGAGCCGTTCTGGCTGTTGAGTTTGACGGGATTGACGAATGAAAATCCGGTAATCGCACTACCTGTGGCGATATCAATCAGGCTTGGGTAAGTTTGGCTTTGGAAAACATTGCCGGTAGAATAAACCCTTCTTTGGAATCTCCCCAAAAATTGTGTGCTTTGGTATCTCGCGGAAGAGGTAGCCGAACTGATGTCGTCCACCGCCACATCTCCGCCGTCGCCCCGGCGCACGGTAGACCACCTGCTGTTCGTGGGCAATTCCTGTTCCGGTACGCCATTGTCCTGCAAGCCTGAAATGATAATATTGGAATTGGCGTCCCAGTCAATGCTGTGTATCTCCGGTACGTTCAGGTTGCCGTTCAGGGAAAACCAGTCTCCCGTCGCATTGGCCGGCGATGTTTGTTTGTATACCCCGCCGTCGTCCGATTCAATCAGATCGCCGTTGGCATCGAAATCCATATCCCGCGAATCGGCATGCGGGGCGCTGTTGCCGGCGGTGCCGCTGTGGGTGATGGACGTCACCTGGCTTCCGGCCGCGAGCGAAGCGTCAATCCGGAACAACCTTCCGGAATAATCATTGGCGCCGAGCGAATTGGGGAAACTGACGGGCAGGGAGGGTTCCGTTGCCCAGGGTTGGCGGTCGCCGCCAACATACACTACATCATTATCGGAGGGATCGGCGGCTATGGACAAATGGGTATTACCCTGTCCGCCAACATGGATGCCCTGCAAATTTCCGCCTTCATTGGTGATGGGTATGTCCAGTCCGGTCCAGCTTCCTCCCCCATTTCCCGATCTGTACACATCCGCCAGCCGACCGGCCCGGACAATGGCCAGATAGACGTTGTCGGCGTTGCCGACCGCCATTTCTATGTTGCCCGCGCCCGCCAGGTCTGCATCAATGGCCGCGTCGCTGACTTTCGTCCAGCTTTGACCTGTGTTCGTGCTTTTATATATCCCGCTGGTCCCTGCGTTGGTGTACAGCGTGTTGTCATTGGAGGGGTCGCCAACGAGGTCGAAAGCGTTGCCTGCAGGCAATCCGGTGCCTGCCGCTCCGGAAATTTGCGTCCACATCCCGCCCGCGTTGGTGGTGCGCCAAACTCCCAGGTTGTTGGTCGCGACGACAATGGTAGCCCCCCGCGCTGCAATTCCCGTAACATCGGCATTGACAAAAATTCCGGTAGCGTCAATGTTCGTCCACGGAGCGGCGCCGGTGGTTGTTCGGAAAATACCGCGATTCCCGCTACCCACACGAGCGAAGGCACTGAACCTGCCCAGGCCCACTACCAAGGTCTGATTGGTGGCATCGGTCGGGTCGAACTCGAGGCCGCCGATGGACTGACTGGGCAGATCGCCGGAGATCCATTCCCAGGCAGGGCTGGCTGCAGTCGCGTTGGAAGTTCTCCATACGCCGCCATTGACGGCGCCGATGTACAAGATATTGGCGTCCGAAGGATGGGGCGCGACACATTGAATGGCGCCTACCACTTCGCGATCCGTAAGGTTTTCGACCTGACCGTTCTTACTGGGGCCGGGGCCTTGCTGGATCCACTGCGCCCGGAGCATTGTATGGTTTATCAGCAGGAAGGAAATGAAGAAAAGCGAACCTATCGGGCTGAGAAAACGCAGACAGATCTGCGTATGGTGTTTGATACCGGCGGGGGTATGTTTGTGGGAATTCATGTCAAGCAGGGTTGGTGAAAAAGAAAATGACAATAAAATAAATGCTTCATGACAGAGACCGTGCTACCATGACAGAATGAGATTTCGGGATAAAACACAATATTTTACATGTATTTCCGCGTTGGGCCAAGCCCTCATGGAGGAGAGGGGCCCCTGTAAATCGTATCCAGGATCCTTTTGCTCCACAATTCTTTGCCCGTTCTCAGATCAACCGCGCGTATTTGCAATGGCACTTCGCGCTCTTCTCCGCTCTCTACCCGGATGTAGGGCCCCACTTCATAAAATATGATATTGTCATCCACAAAAAAGGGAGCGTAGGAGCGGTAATCCTGGATTTGGCCTGTTTTATTGCCGCTGGCTTTGTCATAAATATCCCAGCGGTAATTATTGAATTCGGCATTGTCCGCCGTTTTGCTTGCGGCCAGTATGTGTTTTTCGTCTTTCGACAAAAATTGTTGCGCTTTAACTTCCGGAATGCCGGTTCCCGGCGCTGCCACGATCGCTTTGCTTATAAATATCCTTGCCTGCTGCGCCTTGTCAATGCCCGACAACCTGCCGGAAACCCTGTCTACTTTAAAAGCGCCGGATTGCTCCGTTACGCCGCCTGCTGCACTGGTATCTTCCTCCAGTATGCCTCGTTCAGGCTTATAGAAATATTTCCAGGCAATATAGGGCTCTCCTTCAAATATCCTCGCTTCTATGGTGAATGCGCTGTTGGCTGTTTGCCGGAAATCTATTTTTACCTGTTCGGGCAGGCGGCTGGTATAACGGGTCTTTATATTTCCTTTTTGAGCGAGATCGAGCCCGGCGATAATAAGATCGTTCTGACTTCCAGCAGTGCTTCCCAGGCAAATCAATGTTCCGTCGGAGATAGCCATCGGCTTAAAATTTGCGCTGGAGCGCCAAAGCGATTCGCCTGTTTTTAAGGAAACTGCCTCCACCCAGTTGTCCGGAGTGGTGCAATACATCTCTTTACGGTTCGGGTCTATCACAACTCCTTCGCGCAGCACAATGCCGGTCGTGGATGGAGGTTGGGCACCGGCGTGATTTTTACAGGCCATCGTGAATACGGTCAGGATAAAAAGGGTGCGTGCCGTCGAATGTAACAATGGAATCTTCATAATTCAGGTAATTGATTTTTTCAGGTAAAGATGACGAACGGGGGGCAATTACACATGTTGGCAGGTGCAAAAGTGAGACAGATGGATTATGTGTTGATAAATTTATAATTAAAATCTGCTAAATAATCCATCGGCGCTCCCAATATATTTACCACTAAAAAAAACACCCATGCGCATCCAATTCCCCGACGCTTTCATCTGGGGCACTTCCACCGCCGCCGCGCAGGTCGAAACGGCCGGCGACCACCCGTGGCGGGGGCTGCGGGCGAAGGACGGCTACGTGTTCGAACGCACGACCGACCACGAACTGCGGCGCAAAGAAGATGCGGAGTACATCAAGCGGCTGGGCAAGATCTACCGATGCAGTGTGGACTGGAGCCGCCTGCAGCCGGAGCCTTTCGCCAAATTCGACAAAGATGCAGTGGACGAATACTGCAACTTCTTCGAACAGCTACAGCAGGGCGGAGTAACGCTGATGTTCGTCCTGCATCACTTCGCGCACCCCAACTGGTTCGAGCAACGCGGCGGCTGGACGAAAGAAGAGAATATCCCGCTCTACCTCGATTTCGTGCGGCAATGCATCAAGCATTTCGGCGATTATACGCGCTACTGGAATACGTTCAACGAACCGAACGTGTACGCGATGAACGCCTTCCTGCTCGGCAATTTTCCTCCCTTCCGGAAAGGCCGTTACCTGACCGCCAACCGCGTGCTCGACAACATGGGCCGGGCACACGAGATCGCCCGGACGATGATCCGCGAAAAATCGGACGCACCCGTCGGTATTTCGCTCAATACGGCGTGGTTTGAGGGCACGAACACTTTGGGCAGCCTCGTAGCGGCTTTCGTACGCTGGTGGTTCATGACACGCGCCGCGCGACCTTTCCGCAAATGCGACTTCTGGGGACTCAGTTATTACGCTTACGTGCTGTTCGATCCCTTTCCGATAGACGCCATCAGCCGCGTCGGGGCCCTCGATAAACGCGGCATCCCGCACGATAAGATGTGGGGCTACCGCCCCGAAGGACTGGGCCGGGTGCTGCGCCGGTTTTTCCAAAAATACCGGAAACCCATCCTCATCACCGAAAACGGCATCTGCACCGACAACGACCAACAGCGGATACAGGCCCTGAAAGATTATCTGAAAGTATGCCACGATGCCCTTCACGACGGGGTGGACCTGCGGGGTTATATCCACTGGAGCACCTGGGACAACTTCGAATGGCACCTCGGCCCCACTTATCGCTTCGGCCTGGTGCGGGTCCGTTTCGATACCATGGAACGGACGATGACTGAAGCGGGCGTTTTTTATGAAAATATAGTGAAAGAGAATGGATTGGTTGTTTGAACGGCTTTCATGTTTGTTGATTTTTAATGTTGAAAAATGCGCTGTTTTACTTTTGGTTTATTGATCTTTTTCTTTTTCCCCGCGTCCGCGCAGGTTTTTATGCGGCCTTTCGACAATGCCGCTTCGCTGGCGCTGGGCGGCGCAACGGTCGCCTATGCGGGGGCTGACGCAGGTTTGTCGAACGAAGCCCTGACCGGCTTCGGCGACCGTGCGGGCGCCTACCTCGGTTCCGCGCTTCCGTACGGCATTACGGGTTGGCAAACTGCACAATTTCAGGGATTTGTGAAGTTAGGTAAATACGACGGCATCGGCCTCGACATCGCGCATTCGGGCGTCGAAGCGTACCGGGAGCAGCAATTCCGCCTGTTGTACGGACGGCGCCTCGGGGAGCGTTTTTTTATCGGCGGCAGCGCGGCTTTTCTGCGGGTGTCGGCGCAGGAGTACGGATCGGCCAACGGCGTCACGTTCGGCATCGGGTTGCTGGCCCAGGTATTGCCCCGGTTCTGGCTGGGCGCGCGGCTGTATAATCCGTTCCAGCAGGAAGTCGCCGGCGAGACTACCGCCAGTTCGATGCGCATCGGCGCGGCGTGGCAGGCTTCCGGTATTTTCACGCTGCTGGCCGAAGTGGAAAAATCGCTGGACCGCGACGCCCGGATCAAAACGGGCATCGAATACCGGCCCGCAGAAGTGCTGGTGATACGCGCCGGCGTCCGCGCCGGCAGCGCAGCCCAGGTGGGCTTCGGCGCGGGAGTGCGCCTGAAAAACGGCCTCGCACTCGATGTGGGCTCGGAATGGCATCCCAGCCTGGGGATGACGCCCGCAGCGATGGTGGCCTGGAGAAAATGAGTGTTTGAGTGCGCAGGATTGTTTTTGAAAAAATCAGTTTTGGCGTAGGTTTGCCGCCCCAAATGCCAATGTCATTGACCAAATCGAAACACAGTCCGTGAGGAGGCATTTCCCGCAGATTTTTGTAGGGTTTTTCCCGCAGATTTTCGCAGAGTTTTTCCCGCAGATTTTCGCAGAGTTTTTCCCGCAGATTTTCGCAGAGTTTTTCCCGCAGATTTTCGCAGAAAAAAATACGCAGATTTTCGCAGAGTTTTTCCCGCAGATTTTCGCAGAAAAAAATACGCAGATTTTCGCAGAGTTTGACTTCCACATACAAACACTCAAACACTTGCATACTCAAACACTCAAACACTCATACATGAAGAACATCACAGTCATCGGCGGCGGCACCATGGGCAACGGCATCGCGCACGTGTTCGCGCAAAAAGGATTTGAAGTCACCCTCGTGGACGTGGCTTCGGCGGCGCTTGACAAGGCGCTGGCAACCATCGGCAGTAACCTCGACCGCCAGATCAAAAAAGGAACGCTGAGCGAGGAAGATAAAGCGGCCACCCTGCGCCGTATCCATCCCATGACCGACCTGCAAAACGGCGTATCGAATGCCGACCTGGTGGTGGAAGCCGCTACGGAGAACATCGGCCTCAAACTCAAGATATTCGCCGACATGGACCGGTATGCGCCGGGACACGCCATCCTGGCCACCAATACGTCGAGCATCAGCATCACCCATATCGCGGCGGCTACGCAGCGATCCGCCCAGGTCATCGGCATGCACTTCATGAACCCCGTGCCGGTGATGAAGTTGGTGGAGGTGATCCGCGGTTATGCCACCTCGGACGCCGTATGCGAACAGGTGATGTCGCTTTCGCGCCAACTCGACAAGGTGCCGGTGGAAGTGAACGATTATCCGGGGTTCGTCGCCAACCGCATCCTGATGCCCATGATCAACGAGGCGATCTATACGCTCTACGAAGGCGTGAGCGGCGTGGAAGAAATTGACACGGTGATGAAACTCGGCATGGCGCACCCGATGGGGCCGCTCCAGCTGGCCGATTTTATCGGCCTCGACGTGTGCCTTTCCATCCTTCGGGTACTGCACGACGGCTTCGGCAACCCGAAATACGCCCCCTGTCCCCTGCTGGTGAACATGGTAACGGCCGGCAAACTCGGCGCGAAAAGCGGCGAGGGTTTTTATACCTATACGCCGGGATCGAAAGAGTTGGTGGTGGCGGAACGGTTCGCTTATTTCAAATAACCCCAAAAGCGCTTGAGCCGCTTCAACCATTGATCGTCCTCCCGGTCGAGTTGATCTATTTTACCCCAGTCGAGGAAGCGGTGGTTGAGCCATTTTATATACGCCTGGCTGAGCCAGGCGATGAACAAGGCGCCCAGCAACATGAACAATGGCCGCAACAAAAAACTTTTGTAGTTCATCAGCCGCGCGGCGGTGGAGCTGACGAAATAGCCCAGCATATAGATCAGCAGGGTAAAACCGACGGCCTGCATCGTCACTTTAAAGGTGATCTCTTGCGGGGCAAAAAACCAGATCAGGGCGATGATGGCCGCCAGGGTAAATGCCAGCGGGACGAGTGCGAGCAGGCGCGCCTTCCAACTGATGCGAAACACCTTGAACGGCACCAGTTTCCCGATTTTCAGGCGTTTGATGAGGTTTTCGCTGCGCTCCGGCTCGGTCATCCAAGGCGTGATCTTAAAAAAATCCCACCTGTGTTCGGGGTTATCGGCTTTTTCCGCGCCGGGGTCGTCCGCCGTATTTTTCGAAGCTTCGAATTTCGCTTTTTGCCGGTCGAATCGCCCCGTATCGGCGCTGAACAGTGTTTTGAATTCCGGCCGTTCGAATTCGGCGCGGGCCTGGCAATAGCCGCTGTACATCAGCGCATACGCCTCCGCGTCGGAGAAGGCATCGAGGTCGGTGCGCAGTTCGGCCAGGCGTTCCTGCACCCTTTTCAGCGTATCATAGGAGGTCAGGTTGACGTTGTCGGCGAAACCTAATTTGAGCCAGATCTTGCGCGTCGGTTCCTTGCTGAATTTCCATTTCACGGGATTGGAATGCAGGTCTTTTTTCAGGTGCAGGTAGAACAAACCGGAGAGTTGGGCGCTTTCCTCGCGTTTGAACAAGTCGGTCATCTGGTGTTCGCGCACTTTTTCCTGTAAGACCAGGTCGGAACGGAAGAAAGAATGGAGCGCTCCGGCGTCGAGGGTCGCTTCGTTGGGCAACTGGCCACTGGAATCGCTGACGATCAGAACTTTGCATTCCTGTTCGAGCAAACTCGACACGCCCTGGTTGTCCTGTACACCGCCATCCACAAGCATCAGGTCAATATCGGGGTAGAGGTCGCGCAGAAGCAGTGGCTCGAACAGCGCGGGAACGCACGACGAGGCGCCCACCGCCATGCCCAGCCGGATTTTCTCCCGGTACTTTTCCGGCGCGTCCTGGTAATACATCCGGCGCAGGCGGGGTTTGCTGTCCACCTCCTGCTGGATACTGCCGGGAGGCTCACCCATCCAGGAGGCCGTGAACTGCCAGTTGTGGCCGGTGTTGAGGGCGGTAGCATTGAGCACCAGCATCGGCACTTTGTTCTTACGGTTCCAGTTCTCAATTTTGATGTCGAACGTTTCATCGCCGCCGGGCCTGATGCGCAGGTGGTGCATCAGCAGGTCATTTTCGGGGTCGGCCACCAGGTCTTTGTACAAGACGTCTTCGTACAACTCGCCCAGGCGGTGGGTGCGCGTATAATCCCTGTCGAAAAAAACGCGCATGTTTTTGCGGAAATCCTTCAGGATCAGAGTGCGGATGTTCCTCTGAACGGCCGTCAGGAATTTCCGGGTCAGGGTCTCCACGATCTCGATGTAATCCTGCCGGTCGAGCCGGTCGTCCTTTTCTTCCAGGCGGCGCTTGAGCAGCAAATAATAATAAGCGCCGACAATAGAGCCGCCCGATACGCACGATAAGACCTCCACGTGCCGCAACACGTTCAATTCAGCCAGCCGCGCCAGTACGCCGATGTGGAACAGCGCAGCACGGAATCCGCCGCCCGACAACGCCAATCCCACTTTCCCGCGCAGGGCGATGTCGGGGAGTTCCTGTCCGGCGCTCCTCCCGCTTTTGCCTTTCATACAGCTGCTGTACAGGATGGTCAGGCAATCGCAGGCTGCGTTGTTGATCCGGGCTGTATCGTAAAGGTCGGCATCGTATTTCCTTTTTTTTTGTTGCGAACGGAAATCCACGAGTTGGATGAGCACCTGCGCCAGGGCGGTCAGTTGTTTGGCGGTCGTGTCTATCTGCCAGCGCCCCGGGTTCTTTTTCCCGTATAACTGGTAGTATTTTTTGGCTTCGTCGAACCTGCCCAATCCGAAACAGGCTTCGGCGACGGTGGCGTACATCCATTCGGGCCAGGCGTTTTCATCTATTTCCTGCTGCCGGGTTATGCCAAAGTAGGCAATGATCTCCTCTCTCACCCTTTTCGCCATATCCATTTGTTCGAGCACATTTTCGCTGATCGCTTCGGCCAGCACTGCTGTAAGCCCCAGGCGCGTATTGGCCATCAGTTCGAGGATGAACGCGAAATTGATGGCCGTATATCCGGCATCCCTGTCTTCGTGCTCGTAGACGATCTCGTCTTTTTCGTTCCGGCGCGTTGCCACTACAAACGTCCGCTCCTTTCCTGCCGCCGCATCTTTTTTTTCGGGCTGCAGGAACTGACGATGCCAGTTGAGGTATCCCCTTTGGTAGTAATGGCGGGAAAAAAGCAGGTTTCGGTACTGATTGTCGTACTGCCATTTGTTTTTGTAAATGGCGCCCATACGCCCCAGCACTTCGGGGTTCCGGGTGTTCTTCAGGACGTCGAGTTCTCCGAGATAGCGGATGGCGAAGTCGAATTTGGTGCTGGAAGGCAGGTCTGGATCCTTGTAGAGGCAATGCACCAGCTTGTCCAGGTAGTCGTCCCGGTTCTCTTTGGTAGCGCCCTGTTCGAGTAGCATCAGGTACAACTCGGCGGCATAAGCGAATTTGCCTTCATGGCGCAACTGTTTGGCCAGCCAGGCGGCCAGCGTCAGGTCGGGTTGTTCCTGGGAGAGCAGGTCGCGCGCCTGCTCGATGAGCGATCGGATGTCGTTTGTCTCCATATCGGATGCGGGGGCATTGTTATGTTTACAGTGCACAAAGAAAACATGCTGCTTCCATAATTTGCAACAATGGCACTACCCTATCGCATTTTTCTCCCCGTGTATTCGCTGTAGTCCGGCAGTTTCGCCTCGTACTCGTCCTGCATCAGCGGCGAGGTCAGCAAAAAATCGGCCGTCGAGCGGTCGCAGGCGATCAGGATGTTCCACACCACGCCGATGCGCAGCAGTGCCTTGATGTCGGGGTCGTGGGGCTGGGCTTCCATAGGGTCCCAAAAGAAGATGAGCACGTCAATTTTGCCTTCGGCGATGAGCGCCCCGATCTCGAGGTCGCCGCCGAGGGGGCCGCTGTGCAGGCACTTGACGGGCCGGTCGAGCGCTTCGGTCAGCAGGCGCCCGGTTGTGCCGGTGGCCAGCAATTCGTGCCGGGCGAGCACCGTGCGGTTGTAATAGGCCCAGTCAATCAGGTCTTTTTTCTTGTTGTCGTGCGCGACGAGGGCGATGCGTTTGCGCGCGGGTAAGTGACGGGAGGAAGGTTGGGTCATGGTTTGGATGTTGTTTGAAATGGTTTTAAGTGGTTTGAAATGGTTTAGGAACGTAGATTTCGTATAGATATGTGCAACAATAAAAAAAACCGTTTGCCCCTCAAAAAGGCAAACGGTTTCCGGCATCATTCGCACGTCGTAGGTCGTAAGTCGCAAGTCGTCACTCTTCTTCCTGCAACTCGCGCTCCAGTTCCTCCATTTTTACGTAGTCCACCGCTTCGCTCAGGGAGGGCAGGATGGTGAGGATGGTGTCGAGCCGGGAGATTTCGATGAGTTTGGTCACCATGGGGTGCAATTGGCCTGCGATCACGAACGAGCTGCCGTCTTTCCAGAGCCGGTGTCCTGTCAAAATGGCGCTCAGACCGCTGCTGTCCACAAATTTGACATTGGAAAGGTCGAGTATCAGGTTGCGCACACCCTCCTGGCTAAAAAAAATAAGGTCGCTTTTTAAGCTCGGCGCGATCGTGGAATTCAGGTTTTCTTCGTCGAGCGTCAGCACCGCATATTGGTCTTGTTTGTCAATCCGGTATTTCATAAGAACCTGATTTTCAGAAAAATCAATGTGATTAAGTATGTGAAACGAATCTTTTGGAAGGACAAATGTAACCATTGTACGCTTGTTTTCAACAAATTTTTTACCATGCATTTTTCCGCGTGCTTCCGGACTGCCAGTGCGTCAGCCGGTTTTCCACATGGCACCATTTTTTCGGGAGTTCATCTTTTTGCTATTTGTATTGCGCCATTCCATATTTTTGTTCATCCAAAAGCGTTTTCCCTGTAACACACCGCGACAAAAAAACCTTTGAAACCGTCTGTGTAAAAAATTGTTACAAGTGGGTTGGAAGAAGTAAAATTTGTCGTGTAATTAGCCTAAACTTGTCCCGGAAATCGGGGTCATTATGAATAAGAAATTTTCTCCAGTTGTCAAACAGATCATCCATCACAGCGGTCAGGAAGCCCGGCGTCTGGGGCACGACTACATCGGCGCGGAACACCTGTTGCTCGGCATCATCGCCGAGCGCGACAGCCTGCCGGTGCGCGTGCTCGACGCCTTGCTGGTGGATGTGCACGATCTGAAAAAACGCCTCGAACGCTCCATCCCCCGCTACAGCGCCTACCCGCCCGCCGAAAACCTGTTTGTCGGCGAATACCAGGTGACCACCCAGGTACAGCGCGTCTTAAAAGTGACTTTCCTCGAAGCCAAACTGATGAAAAACGAGGAAATTTATCCCGAACATCTGATGCTTTCATTGCTGAAACATCCGGATGCTTTTGCTACCAAACTTTTAAACGAATACGACGTGGACTACGAAACTTTTAAAAAAGAACTCGAATACGTGCGTTCCGAGCAAGACCTCGCAACGCCCAACCTCTTCGCCCAGGCCTCCAGCGAAGGCAGCGACTACGAAGAGGACGAAGAACGCCGCGGCTACCAATCCTCCCAGAAACGCGAGCAAAAAAGCCGCACGCCGGTTCTCGATAACTTCGGTCGCGACATCACCAAACTGGCCGACGAGGGTAAACTCGACCCCATCATCGGCCGCGAACGCGAGATCGAACGCGTGAGCCAGATCCTCAGCCGGCGCAAGAAGAACAACCCCATCCTCATCGGGGAACCGGGCGTTGGTAAAACCGCCATCGTCGAAGGCCTCGCCCTGCGCATCATGCAGAAAAAGGTCAGTCGCACGCTGTTCAACAAACGCATCGTGATGCTCGACCTCGCCGCATTGGTAGCCGGTACCAAATACCGGGGCCAGTTCGAAGAGCGCATCAAAGCGATCATGAACGAGCTGGAAAAAAGCCGCGACGTGATCCTGTTCATTGACGAGATCCACACGATCGTGGGCGCCGGTGGCGCTACCGGCTCGCTCGACGCTTCCAACATCTTCAAACCCGCGCTCGCCCGCGGCGAACTCCAGTGCATCGGCGCTTCCACGCTCGACGAATACCGCCAGTACATAGAAAAGGACGGCGCGCTCGACCGCCGCTTCCAACGCGTGATGGTGGACCCGCCCAGCCAGGAAGATACCATCCACATCCTCAAGAACATTCAGCCGAAATACGAGGACTTCCACAATGTAACATACTCCGAGGAGGCCATCAAAGCCTGTGTCCGGCTCAGCGACCGCTACATCACCGACCGCTTCCTGCCCGACAAGGCCATAGACGTGCTCGACGAGGTGGGCGCGCGCGTACACCTGAAAAACATCGTCGTGCCCAAACACATCGAAGAACTGGAAAAACGCATCGAAGATCTGAAGGAGCAGAAAAATATGGCGGTCAAAAACCAGCAGTACGAAGATGCCGCCAACCTGCGCGACCAGGAAAGCAAATTAGTGCGCCAATTAGAATTCGCCAAAGTGGAATGGGAAGACGAGACCAAAACCAAGCGCTATCCCGTGGAAGAAGACGACATCGCCGAAGTAGTGGCGATGATGACCGGCATCCCGGTGCGCAAAGTGGGTCAGAGCGAAAGCAAAAAACTCGTCAATATGGCCGACGACCTGAAAAAAATGGTCATCGGTCAGGACGATCCCGTCATCAAGATATCCAAAGCCATCCAGCGCAACCGCGTCGGCCTGAAAGACCCGAAGAAGCCGGTCGGCTCCTTTATCTTCCTCGGCCCGACCGGCGTCGGTAAAACGGAACTGGCCCGCGCCCTCGCCCGTTACCTGTTCGACAGCGAAGACGCCCTGATCCGGATAGATATGTCCGAATACATGGAAAAATTCACCGTGAGCCGCCTCATCGGCGCGCCTCCCGGATACGTGGGCTATGAAGAAGGCGGTCAACTGACCGAACGCGTACGCCGCAAGCCCTACTCCGTGGTGCTGCTCGACGAAATCGAAAAAGCGCACCCGGACGTGTACAATATCCTGCTCCAGGTGCTCGACGACGGCCAACTGACCGACGGCCTGGGCCGCAAGGTGGATTTCAAAAATACCATCATCATCATGACCTCCAACATCGGGGTGCGGCAATTGAAAGATTTCGGTCAGGGCGTCGGTTTCGCCACCAAAGCCCGCATGGAAGCGGCGGAGGACAACAGCAAGGCGGTGATCCAGAATGCGTTGAAAAAAACCTTCTCGCCCGAATTCCTCAACCGTATAGACGACGTGATGGTGTTCAACAGCCTGGGCCGCGAAGAGATCTTCAAGATCATCGACAACGCCCTCGCCGGCCTGATGAAACGCCTCCAAAACATGAAGATCACACTCACCCTCACGGAAGAGGCCAAAGACTTCGTGGCGGAAAAAGGCTACGACCCGCAATTCGGCGCCCGCCCGTTGCACCGCGCCATTCAAAAACACATCGAAGACCCGCTCGCCGAATTCATCCTCAATGAAAATCCCGGCGAAGGCGCTGCGCTGTCCGCCGCGCTCAACGAAGAGAAAGACGGTCTGGTGGTCGCTTTCGAAGGTACGGAGACGCCGAAGAAAAAAGAAAAAGGCGGCAAGGCATTGAAGCCGACGAGCGACGAGTAACGAGATACGACATACGACACTTATGACATGGCTGGCGCGCGTCTCCGATGCGCGCCAGTTTTTTTGTGCCGGTCGGTGCGGCTCGCCGGTACCGACTCGTATCGGATATCCCCGCGTCTCTGGCGCCTTTTCATCGGAGTTGTGCAACGACCTGCCGCACAAAACCGAGGGTGTCTCGTAATTGGTAGCGCGGCGTTTACGCCGCCCTGTTGAAGGCCATTTATGGCCGTATTCGAATAAAATTCGGGCGTAAACGCCCTTGAACCGGGCGGCGTAAACGCCGCGCTACCTGGCTGGCGCGCGTCTCCGGCTGGCACGCGTCTCCGGCTGGCGCGAGTCCCGGCTGGCGCGAGTCTCCGACTCGTGCCGGGTATCCCCGCGTCTCCGACGCGAATTCCGCTGGACGTGTCCCTGCCGTTCAAACAAAAACCGGCGCCCCATCCGGATACACCGGACGGGGCGCCTGCTTGTTGAATTGAAATTACCTGAAAACTATAACCCGGCTTTACAATGGCTGCTTACTCCACCAGCACCATCTTCTTCCGGTCGCTGTGTCCTGCCGTTTCCAGTTCGTAATAATACACGCCCGGCGCGCCGAAATCGCCGCGCTGGAAGCGCAGTTCGTGGTAACCCTTGTCGTAGTGGTTAACCACCGTTCTGACCAGCTGACCCGATGCGTTGAACACGCGCAGCGCGGCCTCGCCGGCTTCCGGCAGGCGGAAGGCGATGGTGGTAGCGTCGTCGAAGGGGTTGGGCTGGTTCTGGTACAGGGCGAAGGTGGCCGTGACAGCGCCGCCGGACGGCTGCGCGAACCCGAAGTCGAGTGGCAGGGCGTTGCCGTCTGCGTCGTAGCCTTCGGCACGGGTGAGGTCGGATGCCGGGCGCAGCACTTCGGAAAGGGCTTTTCCGCCGCGCAACACTTTGAATTTCAGCGTAAACAGCACTTCTCCGTCGGCGACCGTCATCGGCTCGGGCGTCACCCAGAGCGTCGTGAGCATGCCCTCTTGCGCCCACAGATCGCCGAAGTTGGCGCCGTTCATGTCGGGCAAAACGCCCGGCGCGATGCCTTCCAGTTCCAGTACCGAGGGGTCGAAGCGGAGGGTCATCTGGTAACCCGACCGGTGGTGGAACCCGCTGGCGCGGAACGGCACTTCGATGCTTTCGCCCTGTTGGAGGCTGCGCTCATCGAGGCGGAAGCGGAACACCCCGCCGGAGCGGTCGTCGGTGTCGTCGCCGCCGGTGAAGGTCGGCACAATGTTGCCGTTGACGTCGCCCATGCGCACCGCCACGAAATCGTCGTCGAGGAAACTCATCGTCGCCGGCAGGTGGCTGATGCTGTCGGGCACGGGCTGGCTCAGTGGCGGAGTGGGGAACACATATGATTTCGGAACGAATTTCCAGTCGGGCGAGCCGGTGATATGATCCACTAAGGCCAGTGCCAGCTGCTGGATGCGCGAGTAGTCGAGGATGGACAAATTACCCTCGCCGCTCACGTCGGCCGCGACGTACTGGTAAGGAGAAACAAGGGTTTGAATATTCAGCACATGCCGCTTGATGAGCAGGATGTCGGCGCCGGTAATACCCGCGTTGCCCACTGTCACTTTGCTGCACTTGACGATCGTATTGGCACTGTCGGGAATACCGAACAGATAAGTGCCGGGCGCTCCGGTGGTCTGGCTGGCCGTAATGGTGCCGGTGAGCGACACATCCACGCCGGGTACCGGCACCGGGTTGTTCCAGGTCTGGATGTCGCCGCCGATCTCGAGGTCGGGTACGCCGCAAACGATGCCGACCTGTCCGTTGACGATGGCCGCATCCACCGTGACGGGGTTGCCGTTGACCAATTGTATGAATTGCAGCCCTACGGGCGTACCGGTGATGAGCACTGGCGACGTCGAGCCGACTGCTGCCGTACCCAATTGAATATCAATACGGAACAGCACACTGTCGAGGGGCAGCGTGAGCGCTGTATCCGACCAGAATATGGCCAGATTGTTGCCCGGCAACAGGTTGGAAGTCAAGCCGTCCGCGAGATCGGGATGGATGCTGCCGGCCGTGATGCCGAGGATGGCCCCGACGGAATCCAGCGGCAGGTTGATCGTAAAATTGAAATTGGTCACGTCGGTAAAATTGGCCGCCGTCACCGCTATCGAGATCGTCTGGCCCGCGCAGCCTTCGCCGCTGCCGACGGTGAGCGTGATCTTGATACCTTCATCCACAACGACCGTATCCACCTGCTGACAGCCGCTCACTTCATCTGTCACGATCACGATGTAAGTACCCGCTGCCAGGCCGGTGATGGTGGCCGTGGAATCGCCGTTGCTCCATTCGTAGGAGAACTGGCCGGAGCCGCCGACCGGCGTCGCTGTGGCCGTGCCATCGTTGGCGCCGGAAACCGATTCGGGTGTGGAGGTCGTGACGAGTGTGAAGCCGGTATTGTTGCCGGGCGTCACGTTCACATCTACCGTGCAGAAGTTGGAGTTGCCAGAGCTGTCTACGACGGTAAGCGTTATAGAGTTGATGCCCAGATCGCCGCAATCGAAAGTCGCCTGCGAGAGATACATCGTGTCAATGCCGCAGTTGTCGTTGCTGCCGAGGTCAATGTCGTCGGGCGAAAGGGTCGCCTGGCCGTTGGTGCCGAGGGCGATGACCACGTCGTCGTTGCAAATGGCAGTCGGGATGCTGTTGTCTATGACCTGCACGACCACCGAGTCCACGCTTTCGTTGCCGCAGGCGTCCGTGGCGGTGAACACGATGTTATATATTCCCACCGCATAATTGCCGCTGATGTCGAAACCGCCGTCGCCCTGGGGTGCGTTGTTCGTGACGGTCAGCATACTGTCGGGCTGGCAATCCGACAGGAATGAATGGAGCGTGAACGACCAGGGCACGGAGCAACCCTGACTTATTAAAGAATCCGCCGTATTCAGCGTCACGGTATCCGGCAGGCCGGCAAACACCGGCGCGATGGTATCCGTCACCGTCACCTGTTGGGTGTGTATGCTCGAGTTGCCGCAGTCGTCGGTAGCGGTCCAGGTGCGGCGCACAGTGTAACTGAACAGGCCGCAGTTGCCCTGTGCGACGTTGATGGTATCTACCGTCAGCACCACATTCACACTGTCGGTGCAGTTGTCGGTGGCCTCCACCAACGGCGGCGTCACTAAGGAATCGCCGCAGCTGATGCTCACATCGGCGGGTGTCAGGTTCAGCACGGGTTTCACCGTGTCGAGCACGCTGAAAGTTTGAACGCAGACCGCCGAATTGCCGGCCTGGTCCACTGCCAGCCAGGAGCGCAGCACAGAATAGCAGAAGTTGCCCGTCCCCGGCGCAATGGAATCCGTATAAGTGATCGAAGTAACGGTGCAGTTGTCGTCGGCGATGGCGATGCCTTGCGCGGCGGGTGAAAAGTCGGCGTCGCAGGCGAGCGTTTTGCCCGGCGGGCAGCTGGTGATGGTGGGCAAAGAGTTGTCCTGCACGACAATATAAGTTTCGCAGGTGGACACGTTGCCCGCTTCGTCCTGCACGTACAGGCGCACGGGATGCTGCGTTATGCCATCCGCGTCGGCGCAAGTGAAGGTGATGCTGGTAGTATCCGGGCCGAGGGGATCGAGACGCTGAACGCTCAATTCCAGGTCGGGTTGCGCCGTACAGTTGTCGCTGCTGTTGGAATTGATGTTGGCAGGAGTGATGATCACCGTCCCGGATGCCTGCAGCGACACGCTCACGCCGTTGATACAGGCGGCGATCGGATCGGTACCGTCCTGCACCACCAGTACGATGGCATGTGCGGCGGTGTTGCCGATGCCATCTTCAGCGGTGAAAACCAGGTTGTACACCCCGACGCCGAGTATTTGGCTGTAATTGGCGCCCTGGTTAGTCAGGTTATTTGTGATGGTCAGGGCCGTCGAGTCGCAGTCGCTCACAAACGGCGTAATGTCGAAAGCGACGGTGTCCTGGCAATCGAGGTTGTTCAGGTCCGTGACCACGACGATCGTATCGGGCGCTCCGGTGAACACCGGCGCCCCCGAGTCTTCCACGGCAATGATCTGGGTGCCGGTAGTGGCATTGCCCGAATCGTCGGTGGCCGTCCAGGTGCGGCGAACAGTGTAGGTATAGGCATCAATAAATGTGATCGTATCCTGTGCGTAAACGATCGCTACATCGGTGTCGCAAACATCCGACGCCGTGATGTTGGCAGGCGCCGGAAGGGGTGCGCAGGCCGGCAGGGTATCGTTGGCCGGAATAGGCGAGAGCACCGGCGCCGTTACGTCGAACACCGTCACTTCGGTCGAGCATTGGGCGGTATTGCCGTTGACGTCTTCTGCGGTCAATACCACACTGACCGGTGCGCCGAGATGGCTGCACGTCAGAACGGCAGGGTTGAGGCTCAAATCCACCGGCCCGCAACCGTCGGGGTCGGTGCTGCCGTTGTCAATTTCCGGAATGGTCAAAGCGTAATCGCCAGCAGCACTCAGGTCAACGCTGAAAGGAGGCCGGCAGATCGCCAGCGGCGGGTTGTTATCCACCAGTATCTGAACGCTTTGCAATTGCGTGGTCGTGTTGTTCTGCGGGTCGGTGTACGACCAGGTGATGGCGTAATTGCCCGCATTCAGCACGTAGCGCGGCGGACCGCCCGGCACGAGCGGCGGCAGGATGTCAATCACCGGTACCGAGGGTGTGCCGTAGATCGTATCGAAGTCAACGCCGTTGCAATCGAGGGCCATCGGCGCCTCCACCGTGTCCAGGCCGCACAAAGTGACGATGTCGGGCAGGAAGGGCAGTACCGGCACGGGTGCCTGGCCGTCGGCCAAGGTTACCGTGAAGGTGCAGCTCGTCGCGTTCAGGTTGTTCGGAAAACTATCCTGGGCGCCGATGGTCACCGTAAAAGTCTGACCGGCCTGCACAGGATTCACAACACCCGATAGCAAAGCGCCCGGCGCAGGGGTTTGTGTCAATACGACGTTGTTCGGGCAGTTGTCGGTGATCTGCACGCCGTTGAGGTAACTCGGCACAAAGGTTGAATCCGTGCAACCCGAAGTGATGGAAAGGGTCTGGTCGGAGGGACAGGCGATCACCGGCGCCTGATTGTCGATGATCTCGACCGTAAAGGCGCAGGTCGTCGTGTTGCCGGCGACGTCGGTGGCGGTGTAGGTGATCGTTGTCTGGCCGACGGGGAAGAACGTCGTCGGAAATACGCTGAAAATGGGCGGGTTGTTGTACACAAACGGTGCGGAAATGTTGATGGCGCTTTGCACCGTCGGGTCGCTGATGGTTTCCGTCACCGTGTAGGTAGAGCAATCCAGGAAATTTTCCTCGTTGATGTTCCGGTAAGGCCGGTACCAGGAAAAGTTGTTGCCGCAGTTGCCCGTGGCGTTCAGGATCGTGAAGGTGCTGTCGCAAACGCTTTTGGTGTTGCCGAAGAAGGCGCCGAAGGGTTCGTTGACTAAGGGGCCATCCACGTCGTCCACCATCACCGTAACGGTCACCTGGCTGGCATTGCCGCAGGGGTCGGCCACTGTGAACGTCACTTCCGATGCGCCGATCGGGAAAGCCGCCGTCGCCGCCGCACCCGAACCGTTGAGGTTGCTGCCGCTGCCGAGCGGGGCAAAATCTATTTCATACGTAATGGTAAAATCGGCGAAATCGCCGGCGCAATTGTCCGTCACGTTGAACGCGAATACCTCGATCGTGTGCTCCACCGCGCATTGCGGCGTCTCGTTCTGGTTGTTGGCTTCCAGATTGATCAGGGTTTGCATGCCTGTGATGACGGGCGCTTCGGTATCCACCACCGAAATGACCTGCGTGTGTTCCGTTTCATTGCCCGCCAGGTCGGTCACCGTCCAGGTGCGTGTGATGATCAGGGCATTGTCGCAGGGGCCGGGCGCCGTGGCGTCGCTGAACGTGATGCTGATCGCAACGTCGCAGGAATCGTCGCAGGCATCTGCCACATCGGCAAGCGCGATCTGGCCCAGCACGGCAAAATCGAGGGGTGTGTAGTCGTCGCATTCGACGGTCACCGCCGGCGGCGCAATAGAATCGGCGTTGAAGATCACCGGCGGCGTCACGTCGTTGACCGTAATGTTTTTGGTACAAACGGCGCTGTTCCCGAACACGTCGCTTGCGCGGAAAGTAACCACATTCACCCCTCTGTCAGCGCAGTTGAACTGGTACGAAGCCGCGAAGCCGCTGCCGTCCACATCTATTTCAAAAGAAAGCGGACAGGGCGGAGCGGAATTCAGCGTGTTGTCCGTCATGGTGAAATTCAGGGCGTAAGTTGCCGCGTCGAGCGTGGCGAAACACGACGCATCGAGGTCAATTTCCGCCGGCACGAAGGCGGCGCAATTGACAATCACCGGCGCGCTGGTATCCGCCACCGTCACCGTGCAGGTCGCGGAATCAAGGTTGCCGCCCGCGTCGCGGATGGTCAAAGTGTAGTCGTTCGGTCCCGCCTGGGTGCAGTTGTACGTCACCGGCAGGTTGACATATTCATAAAAGCAGTTGTCCGTGCTGCCGTTGTCCACCTGGGCGGGGTTCACCGTCACCGTGCCGTTGGCGTCGAGCAGGACGGTAATGTCTTTGCAATTGGCCACCGGCGGCTGCGCGTCGTTCACGATCACGTTGAAAGTACAGGTGCCGATGTTGCCCGCCACGTCTACGGCGGTATAGGTCACGAGGGTAGTGTCGAAAAAGAAAAACGAACCGGGATTGTGCGAAGACGTGACAAGGATAAATCCGGGGCAATTGTCGGTAAACGTCGGCGGCGTCCAGTTGACGACGGCGATGCAACCGCCCTGGTTGGCGTTCACCGGTGGCGGGTTGGGACAGGTAAGGCCGGCCGTGGGCGGGATGAGGTCTTCCACCGTGACGTTGAAACTGCAAACCGAAGTGTTGCCCATCGTGTCTCTGAACGTATAGGTCACGGTGGTCAGGCCGCCGTTGAACACCTGACCCGGCGGGATCGGATAGTCGCCGGAGCCGGTGGTGCCGCTCGGCCCGGAAAGGATATAGGTGATCGTTTTTACGCCGCAATTGTCGGTGTATTCGCCCGGGCCGCCCAGCGGGCTACCGGAAGGAATAGCTGTCAGGCCGAGTCCGGGTATCGAGCCGGCGGTATTGTTGCAGGAAGTGGAATCCGCGGAAACGACGATGTCTACGGGGCAGTTGACCGTCGGGGGCGTGTCGTCGAGAATGGTCACCGTCGTCGTGCAGGTGGCCGGCGGGGACAGCGGAGAAAAGTCGTTGACCGTCAGCACTACAATTTTGCTGCCCAGGTCGGCGCAACTGAAAGTGTCGGGCGAAACGGACAAAGTCACCGGGCCGCAGTTGTCGGTAGAACCGGCGTCCACTGCCGAGGGATCGAGCACGGCCTGGCCGTTGGCATCGAGGGAGATGGTGGCGGGCTGACACAATGCCTGCGGCGGTTCGGGTTCGTTCACGATCACCGTGATGTTCACCGTCGTGCAATTGCTGTCGTTGTCGCACCAGGTGTAGGGAATAATAGTGGTGCCGACGGGAAACTGGATGGCGACGAATTTGGTCGTCGGGTCGCACACGTCGAGGGGCTGCACCGCGTTCAGGAAATTCGGATCGTCCACGCCGTTCACGTTGGCGGGGCCTTCCACCGGCGCCAGGTTCGAAATATCGCAGTCGAACACCGTATAGTTGTCAAAAATCGGGATCAGGCACAACAATCCGATGTTGGGCCGCTCGATGGTCACCGTCGCCGAACAATTGCCGGGGGTCACGTTCACATTGAACGAGTCCGGGAAAGTGTAATTGATGGCCGGCGGCGCGGCGGTGTCGTAGACCGAGACAAGAAAAGTACAGGTATCCGTTGGGGTTACGGAATAAGTGATGGTGTGATCGCCCGGGCCTGCCGCCACGGGGTCGAAAATGCCGCCGCTCACGCCGGGGCCGCTGTACATCCCGCCCGGCGGTAGTCCGCCCGTCAGAGCAAACGGCGTCTCGCCGATACAAACCGAAATGTCGTCCGGGCAGATCACCGCCGGCGGCGGGTCTACCGTGACATTGAAGGTACAGGTGTTGGAACACCCGTTCATGTCTGTGTAAGAATACGTTATGATGTGAACGCCGATGCCGGCGATGGCCGGGAAAAGCGAATCGTTGCTCACGCCGGGGCCGCTGTACATACCGCTCACCGGCATTCCGCCCGTCAGGGGGAACGGCGAATCGCTTTCGTACACCGTGATGTCGGGCGGACAGGTCACCTCGATGGGGACGAGTTCCGTGTCGGCATTGTTTTGCGGGGTGAGGGTTCCGATGGCGAGCAAATTGTCCGCCACTTCCATTGCCAGCGGCGAACCGGTGATGTCCACGCTGGCGACGCCACTGCTGGTCAATACCTGGAACGTAATGCTCAGCAACACCGTGCTGTCGGCCAGGTCTTCGCCGTCGAGGCCGGCGGGGTCCACCCAGCTGTAGGTCAGTTCGCCGTTGGCAGTATTGCCCGTGCCGAGCAGCGGATCGCCGCCCATGCCGCCGATCTGCGTGGCGACGTAGCTGACGTATTGCAACTGCGTTTCGTCCCAGTTGACGCTGTATTGCAGCGAGCCGATGTCGGTGAAGCCGCTGATGGTCCGGATGTGCACGGTGATGAGCTCGCCGCAGGCTGCCGAATCGGGGCCCGTCGTTTCGAGCGTCAGCGTCGGCGCCAGGGCGGCATCCTTGTGCATTTTCACGTGTGACGGATGGGCCAGGACCACCTGTGCCATGCCCAGCAGCAGCAACACCGGAAAAACGGCGCGGCGCGCAATATTTTTGAAAAATGGGGAGCAATCAGAGGCATCAAGCCACAAGGCGGGAAGGCGCAGCTTTCGTTTCATATCAGAGTATGGATGATTATTTAAAATTAAATGTTCATGCCCGCTTCAAATCCCTTTCTCCTGTGCAGAATTTAAACGGACTTCCGGTAGATGCCTTTTACCTGATGATGATCGGTCTGGGTAAAATGCAATTGGTTGTTTCGGTTGATTTCCTGACTTTTCCTGAGCACCGTGTCATTCTGAGCAAAGCGAAGAATCCGCTGATAAGCAAGTGCGGTACAATCGCCTGGGCAGATTCCTCGCTGCGCTCAGAATGACACGCTGCTCAGAATGACACGGTGATAAGGGATGTAAAGAACTATTTCTTGGTCGTTGCTTCGGTTGAAGCGATCAGATGGCTGTCGGCCACCCGGTCGCCAGTTTCAATTACTCTAATTAACGCAAGTTTGTGACCAGCCCCGGAGGGGCGAAATATTTGTAGCAGATCAGGTAGAACAGCATCAAAAGCCCCTTTAGGGGCGAAATATAACCGCCCCTAAAGGGGCTCAGAACTATTATAATATCAATTTCTACAAATATTTCGCCCCTCCGGGGCTGGTCACAACCTGCGTTAATTACTTCAATTACTTCAACTCGGTTATAGAGGCTGTCTCATAAGTCAGATTTTGAAAAACGTGACAGAATTTAATTTCAACACATAGACATATAGGACATATAATAAAATCTATGTGCGCTATGTGCCTATGTGTTTCATAAAAATTCGGTGTTCTAAATTTCAAATTTACTTATGAGACACCCTCTGATCTCACATTCGACTGGACGGAAAAGATTTCCGTTCTACATGCGGGCAGAAAAGATTTCCGTCCTGCTTGTTACCTCCCGTTGGCCATCATCTTTTTCGACAATTTGCCGAACGGCGTGATCAGTTCGTAGTACATCAGACCCGTAGCGGTAGCGGCAGGCAATTCGAACGTCACCTGATGCGTACCGGCAGCGTATTCGGCGCGGTACGACTGCAACAGGCGGCCGCTCACGTCGTACACCCGCAATTCGGCTTCGCACGCTTCCGGCAACACGAAGGTGATGGCGGTGCGGTCGGAGAACGGGTTCGGGCGGTTTTGCAGCAGATGGACGCCGGCCTGTGCGGGATCGTTCGTTCCGGTCACCACTTCCACCGGCAGGTAGACCAGTTCCAGCGGACGCGCTTCCAGAATGCTGTTATACGCCACTTCCGGCAACACTTTTTCATCGAGCGACAGTACTTCGCTGAGTTTCAGGCCGCTTTGCTGGGCGATGAAATGAATGCGGAACACCGTCAGGCCGTTGGCAAGCGTCTCGCCCTGCGTTTTGTTCCACACGGCGCGAATTTCCCCTCCGGCGATGTTGTACAGACCGAAATGACCGTCTGCGTTGAGCGTTGGCAGGTTGCCCGTCGTTTCGATGTGGTCGAATTGCAGGTGGGCCGGGTCGAATTGTACCGCGAACTGGTATGCGGCGATGTCGTTGAAGTTGGACACTGTGAAATCAACGGCCACTGCTTCGCCGGCCTGCAACACGCGATCCTGTAAAGTCCAGATCAGCGGATCGCCGGTAGCGAGGTCGCCGGGTTTCATGGTCGGATCGGCGGTGCCGCCTGCATCCTCTTTCACGTCGCCCGTTTTGACGCCGAAGAAGTCCTGACCGCCGGTGTTGCCCGTCACCCCCGTCAGTTCGCGGGTTTGCGGGAACAACGGCAGCGTGAACGGCCCGGCAAACGGGAACACATAGTCGGTCGGGATAAAGCGCCACGATTTTGTCAGCAACAGCACGGCTTCTGCCGAGCTATTGCCCAACAGATACTGTAAGATGATCGCTGCATCCACCGTGGTGATCGTGTAACTCGCGTTCACGTCGGCGGCCACGAGGCGGTACGGATCGGTGATGGGGGTCATGCCGACCAGGTGTTGCTGGATGGCTGTCCTGTCGGCGATGGTCAGACCGTTGCCGATGTTGATCAGTTTTTCCGGTGTGACCGTGAAGTCGCTGCCCGAGGTGACCACCAGTTCGTAGAGGCCGTCGGCCAAAGTCGGCGTGAAGGTAGCGTTCGCATCACCCGTGAGGTTCACGTCCGCCATACCGACACCGTCGGCGCCGTTGCCTTGCCAGATCAGTTTGCCGGAAATGCGGCGGCAGGAATCCACCACGAGCGTAAAGTCGCAGGAATCCACCAGGCCGTTCACATCCTCCACGTACCAGCGCACAACCGTGCTGCCTTCCGTGAACACGGCGCCGGCGAGCGTCGTGCCCGAAGTGGGCGATACGCCCGCGCCGCTGACGAAAGCATATTTTGTCTGCGATACGCCGCAGTTGTCGCTTACCGTCGGGTCGTAAGCCGTGCCCGTCACCGTGAAGTCGCAGTCGGAGTCATCCGCCGTCACCGTATCGGGGCTGGCCGGGCAGACGATGACGGGAAGATCGTCGTCTACCACGATCACGTCCTGGGTGCAGGTCGTGTCATTGCCATTGCCGTCGTCGAAGGTCCAGGTGATCGTCGTTGTGCCGAGCGGCCAGGGAGCGTCTATCACTGCGGCGTCGCTGCGGGTACCGGTAGCGGTGATCGTGCCGCCGCAGTTGTCCAGGATGGTGGGCGCCACGAGGTTCGAGTCGCTCGAGCAGACGGTGGCATCCGTCGTCAGGTTGACCGTTGTGATCAGGGAGCAATCCACGGCGGGCGCTTCGTTGTCTTCCACCGTCACGATAAAGGTGCATTCGGCGGAATTGCCCGATGCGTCGGTTGCCGTTGCCGTCACCGTCGTCGGCCCTACCGGGAACACCGAACCCGAAGCCGGGTTGTAGGTGATCGCCGGATTGGCGTCGCAATTGTCCGTCGCCGTGGCGGTGAAACTCACCACTGCCGTGCACAAGCCCGGATCGGTCGAAACGATCGTGTCGTTCGGGCAGGTGATCACAGGATCGATGCTGTCCGCGACAATCACCACAGCCGTACACACGGTCGAGTTGTTCGCAAGGTCCGTGTAGGTCAGCGTGATCGTCGTCTCGCCGAGCGGCCACGGATCGTCGAGCGGCAGGGCGTCGGAGCGCACCGCGTTCGCCGTGATCAGGCCGTCGCAGTTGTCGAATGCCTGCGGGATCGTCAGGTTGGAATCGCTGAGACAGTTCAGCGCGCCGGTTTCGAGGAACACGCTGTCGAAAGCGAAGCAGTCAACGATGGGCGCGTCGTCATCGGTCACTATTATGTTCTGGGTGCAGATGCTGTCGTTGCCGGCGCCATCCGTAAAGGTCCAGGTGATGGTAGTGGTACCCAGCGGCCAGGGCGCGTTGAATATGTTGGTATCCGGGCGCGTGCCGACGGCAGTGATCGGGCCGCTGCAGTTGTCGGTAGCGACCGGCGGGGTGAAGATCGTGTCGTTCGAGCAGAACGGCGATTCCGTCGTCAGGTTGACCGTCAGAAGCGTGGAGCAGTCGAATGCCGGGGCATCGTCGTCGCTTACGGTGACGGTCTGCGTACAGGTCGTATCGTTGCCCGTGCTGTCCGCAAAGGTCCAGGTGACGGTGGTGGAGCCGATCGGCCAGGGATCGTTCAGCGGCAAAGCGTCGCTGCGGACGCCGTCGCCCGGTACCAAACCGCTGCAATTATCAAATGCATTCGGTATGACGATGTTCGAGTCGCTGGTGCAGACGCCTGCGTCGGTACCGAGCAGTATTTCCACGAGGGAAACGCAGTCCACGATGGGATTGTCGTCGTCGGTCACGAGCACCACCTGCGTGCAGACGCTGTCGTTGCCCGTGCTGTCCGTGAAGGTCCAGGTGATCGTCGTAATGCCGAGTGGCCAGGGATCGGTCATCGCCGCGTTGTCGCTGCGCGTACCCGTCGTAGTCACCGTGCTGCCGCAGTTGTCCACGCCGACCGGAACCGGCACGATGCTGTCGTTCGAGCAGAGCGGCGCTTCCGTTGTCAGTTTGATCGTATCCAGCAAAGAACAATCGAATCCCGGAGGCGTCACGTCAATGACCGTCACCGTGAAGGTGCAGGTGCCCGTATTGCCGCAGTCGTCCGTTGCCGAGGCAGTGACGACGCTCTCGCCCAGCGGGAACACCGAACCCGAAGCCGGGCTGTAGGTGATCACCGGCATCGTATCGCAGTTGTCGGTCGCGGTGGCCATGAACGAGACTACCGCCGTGCAAAGCGCAGGATCGGCAGAAACGATGGTATCCATCGGGCAGGTGACGACCGGTTTGATCGTATCCTGGAACACCAGCGTGTCGTTGCTCAGCGCGATCGGAACCGGGATGAACAGGTTCGATACGTTGGCGACTTCCGTCACCAGCGGCGTATCCACGATCGCAATGCCGCCTTCGGTGCTGCATCCTTTCGGCGTGAGCGTCAGGGTCAGCAGCGTAAAGTCGGGCGGCGTGCTTTCGGTAGCGCCGTTGGCATCCACCGCAAGCCAGGAGTAAGCCAGCCTGCCGGAAGAAGTAATGTTCGTGTTCAACAAGGGCGGTTCGCCGTCGAGGTCCACCGGAACGGCATTCACAAAGTCGAATTTCGTGGAATCCCAGAACAGCGAGAATTGGATCGAGCCGATGTTGCTCAGACCGTCTTCCACGACGATCTGCACATCTACGTCCTCATTGCACTGCGCGGTATCCGGCGCATTCACGCTGAGCACGAACACCGGCACGGTGATCACCGTCACATGGTTGGTGTCGGAATTGGTGCAACCGTTGCCGTCCGTGTAAGTATAGGTAATGACATGGGTGCCGAGACCCGCCACTGTCGGGTTGAAGATGCTGCCACTCACGCCCGGGCCGCTGAAGGTTCCGCCGGCCGGCGTGCCGCCGGTCAAAGGAACCGGGAAGCCGTTGACATAGGCGATGTCGAAGCCGAGGTCGAGATCAACGACGGGGAGTGCATTGACCGTGATGCTCGTTGTGGCAGTCACTTCGGGGCAACCGCCTGCTGCGGCGATGGTGTAAGTGACTGTGTAAGTGCCTGCTGTGCTGGCATCCAAATCCACTTCGCCGGTCGAGCCATCGATGACAAGTCCTGGGGTAGAACTAAAGGTGCCGCCGCCGGTGCCGCTCAAGGTCACAGTTGCTGTGCCGCCGTTGGAACAGTAAGGTGTGCCTGCATAAGAGATGGTCGCTGCGGGCAGTGTTGTGATCGTGATACTCGTTGTGGCAGTCACTTCGGGGCAACCGCCTGCGGCAGCGATGGTGTAAGTGACTGTGTAAGTGCCTGCTGTGCTGGCATCCAAATCCACTTCGCCGGTCGAGCCGTCGATGACAAGTCCTGGGGTAGAACTAAAGGTGCCGCCGCCGGTGCCGCTCAAGGTCACAGTTGCTGTGCCGCCGTTGGAGCAATAAG
>JABAQQ010000040.1 GCA_019187225.1 Saprospiraceae bacterium | reverse complement strand
AAATCACCCCAATTGCAATTGCTCAACTGGCTATTAGCAACAACTGCCCCTGCGTTCTTATTTTCTTTTCCGAATTGTCAAAGAACTTCAATGACGTTTTCACCTGAAAAATGTGTACCCTTTCTAAGTTTACTTAAAAAAATATTACTGAAAATCAGCCATATAGAATTATACCTGTATCGCAAACCCAATTTCCAATTTCTAATTTCTAATTTCCAATTCCTCCCCCCTTTCCCGCCGCCATTCCCATATCTTCCCATCCTCGATGTCTATGTGTTCGCCCACAAACTGAAAGCCCAGTTTGCGCAACACAGCGCAGGAAGGGTTCTCTTCGGCAAGCGTATGGGCGGTAATGGCGCGCACGGCATCGAAGGCGAATGCATGTTCCACCAAACGGTTTGCTGATTCGGTAGCGAAGCCGCGCCCCTGATACGCGTCGGCGATTTCATAACCGATTTCCACCATGCCGTCCGGCCCT
Organism: Saprospiraceae bacterium; assembly: GCA_019187225.1. Classification (GTDB taxonomy): domain Bacteria; phylum Bacteroidota; class Bacteroidia; order Chitinophagales; family Saprospiraceae; genus M3007. Next base: position 41,791 of record JABAQQ010000040.1, on the reverse strand, counting down.
GGCGGGCCTTTGAAACCGCAGGTACCGATCAGCCGTACGTCGTAGCGGTGGATGATGAGGTAATTCCACCAGCTCATATCAACCGGATGTTCGCGGGCGTAATCGCGCATCCAAATAAGCGCCTCCGGGAAATGCATCCAGTGGTCGGCGAGATCAACACCGCCAAGCAGTGAAGAAAGCGCGGGCCAATCTTCTCCAACGATGGCCTCCAGCATGGGGAGCGTAGTAGGAACGATAAAAAGCCTGTCGGTTTGCAGCATCTGGTTTTATCCTGTTTGAGGGACAACTTTCGGGAAGTTTTGACAATTCCCAGCGGTTGCGGCACTTCTTTTTTCCAGGCCGGCCCGTTGTTATTTTTATTACTGCTGAAAAAAAATTTGTACACTCGAACAAAGTTTCGATTTTAGCGCCTGCTTAGCAATGTCACGCCAAAGGTGTGGCGGCGGCAATTAACCAATCGTACGCAATCCATTCTATTGTATGAACGACGCCGGCAGCGGGATACCGCGGTCGGCGTTTTTGTGTATGCCCCTCCCCCTTCGTGCCTGTAAACCGGTCGTTGAGCCCTAAAAATCAACCCTTGAAAAAATTTTCTTCTATTCCGAAACCATTTTTTCACTCCAATCAGTTTTTCATTTTGTCAAATATCGAAGAAAGCGATCTGTTTGTCAAAAAACTACCAGGTTGTCGTCGCCTCAAGCAAACTCCCAAATTTTTTGTTGTCGTTATTCATGCAAATAAACACCTCTTATGTTGTTTAGATTTTTGCGCCATTGGCGCAGTTCGTACGCCGGAATTCCGAAAGCGATCTGGCTTCTGGCTCTCATCAACTTAGTCAACCGTCTGGGCAGCATGGTGATCGTGTTCATCACGATTTACCTGACAAAAGAGCTCCACTTCAGCATACGCGAAGCGGGCTATGTGATGGGCTTTTTCGGGGCGGGCGCTTTGACGGGCGCGTTCGTCGGCGGCAAGCTGACCGACCGCTTCGGTTATTACCATGTACAGCTGTGGAGTCTTGTCGCCAATGGAATCATGTTGATCCTACTGCTGCCCATCCGGGAATTTTGGCTGATGTGTGCCGCCGTTTTTGTAATGAGCCTGACGGGCGATGTGTTCCGCCCGGCCAACTCCGTCGCCATTGCCCGCAACAGTGCGCCGGAAAACCGCACGCGTTCCATTTCGCTGATGCGGATGGCCTTCAACATGGGTTGGACGATCTCGCCGGCCGTGGGCGGCTTGCTGGTAGCCACGCTTGGCTGGAAATGGCTGTTCTGGGTGGACGGGCTGACGTGCATCGCTGCTGCGCTCACCCTGCGCTGGCTGATGCCGCCCAAACCCGCTGACGACAGTCATCAAGCCGTAGAACACCAGGATACTGCACCGGCAGTGGCATCTCCCTACCGCGACCGCACCTTTTTATGGTTCGTATTGCTGACGATGCTCAACGCCGTCGTGTTCATGCAATTGTTGTGGACGGTACCTGTGTTCTGGAAAGACGGCTATCACTGGACGGAAGCGCAGATCGGGCTGATGTCGGCAGTAAACGGCCTGTTGGTATTTCTGATCGAGATGCCGCTCGTGCATCGCCTCGAAGGGCGGCGACCTCAACTGGACTATGCGCGCATAGGCCTGATCATGTACATCGTGGCATACCTTTCTTTCGTAACGCCATTGGGCGCATCTGCTGCGGCACTCTCGTTCATCGTGTTTATTTCTTTCGGAGAAATGTTCGTGATGCCTTTCAGCAGCAACTACGTATACGGGCGATCCTCCGGCCGCAAACAGGGGCAATACATGGCGCTTTACACCATGGCCTATTCGGTAGCCAACATCCTTGCGCCGTTGTTTGGCACGCAGGTGATCGCCGCATGGGGGTATTCGACGCTGTGGTATTTATTGGCGGTGCTGGCAGCAGTCACCTGGCTGGGATTTTGGTTTTTGGGTAAAAAAACAAACACCGTTCCCGTCGTTGTACCTGCACAGGAGGGCATTCCGGGTGCAACAGCCGAATCGGTCAGTCCGACGGTTTCCTGATGTGTGCCGCCTTTTTATAGATTTCCCGCAGATAACCGCAGATTTTGATCTCAATCTGCGAAAATCTGCGGGAAACAGTATATCGAACGGGGCTTATCACCGGTTGGCCTTTAAATTCAAAAACATTTTGAACCCAAAACGGCCCGACACCACTTCCGCTTTGGTGTGATACCGCCCGTCGAGGAATATCTCGAAATTCCGGAATACATCGCGGATAAAGAAATAACCGAATTCCGCACCGACCGTGTAGTCGAGTCCATCGGGCTTTTCGCCGCCCGGTTCCGTTTCTTTCGTATTGAAGTTGTAGAACAAACCTGCTTTGGCCATAGCGGTGAAGGCATTGGCATGTGTTTTTGCACATTTGTTGCCGTTGGAGCGATACAACCCTGCCCCCGCTTCGAGTATGCCATAAGGCGTGGTGAGGAACGAATCGCCTACGTCGTCGGCGCCGGGATCAACGGTAAACATGGCGCCGCCGCCTACCCGGACGGTACTCCAGTGCGTCGCAACGTTCATAGCCACTTCGGCGCCGGCACCGAGGTTGTTCCCGATGTTCTCCACATCGGGTGCTGCGAAATAAATGACAGGGACATCGAGAAAAAGACGCGGGCCGCTGTATTGTGCCTGCGCGGTGAGGGATGCAGCCAGGATGGCCGCCGTGATCAGGTGTTTTTTCATACAACAGTTCAGGTTTTGATGAATTGTTTTCAGCCAAGACGCCGGAGCGCCGGGCTTCGCTGCTCAAAGGTAGAATGAACTTCCATTTGCCCGCATCATTTCGATTTGCCTCCGGCAATACCGTTTGAAGTTTGCGCGACCGGTGTACCTTTCGCCTGAATAGTCAACGACCCTTTTCATGGCAAAAAAATCCGTTCAGAAACCCAAACCCGCCACCCCAAAAACCGCCGGCCGGACAAATGATGGCCCCCTCATTCCGGATCGCTGGCTACCGTGGATACCCGTCATCGCAGGGGTACTTGTGTTTGCCACAGGTCTGACAAATGAGATGCTCGGCATCGACGACCATACGGCCACGGTAGACAACCCGGCGATACGCGATTTCAACCTGTTCACCTCCATCAACCTCGGCATGTACGCACCGCTCACCTGGGCGGTTTATGCCATTGCCTATGCCTTGGGCAAAGACAGTCCGTTTTGGTACCATTTGTTCAGCCTCATCGTACATGCTATTAATATCTATCTCGTCTTTCAGTTGCTGATGCGGCTTGAAATGGGAAAAAGAACAGCCCTCGCCGTAGCGCTGCTGTTTGCCTTTCACCCCCTGCAGGTTGAATCCGTCGCCTGGATCGCGGGATTCAGCACGCCGTTTTTCTCCATGTTTTACCTGCTGGCCTGCCTGAATTATCTCGACTATACGGGTCATCCGGACCGGATGCGCCCTTATTGGGTGTCCCTGTTGCTTTTCGCCATGGCTTGCCTGGCTAAAAGCGCGGCGGTGACATTGCCGCTTACTCTGGTCGTACTCGACCTCTGGCGCAGACCGCCTTTCAACCTCCGCCGCCGCCTGCTCGGCTACGCACCGTTTTTTCTCGTCGCGCTGTTTTTTGGACTGTTGACGATTTACAGCAGGAATTACTCCGGTACTAACATCAACGCGACAGGGACCATTCTCAATTTTCCGGAACGCCTGATGGTGTTGTGTTACACACCGGTGTTTTATTGGTACAACACGCTGTTGCCCTTCAAACTCAATATTTATTACTCGTTCAACAGGGTGGACGGTCAGCTCCCCTGGCCATACCTCGTGTCGCCGGTGATCCTGGCAGGCGTTGTCTTTGCCGCCTGGCGCTACCGCCGGCAAGCCCCCTGGCTCTGGTTCGGATTGCTGTTTTTCTTTGCCAATGTTTCGGTCATGCTGCCTTTCGTTTCCCAGGGGACCTTCGAATTCATTGCCGACCACTACAATTACTTAGCTGTGATCGGGAGCGCATTGATGCTGGTACAGGGATGGATGGCGCTGCAGGGCAAATGGCCGGACGCAGCAGGGCTGCTGCGATGGGCAGGTTACCTGTGGGTGGGCCTGGTGATGGTTTTGTGCCTGCGGCAGATCAGGATATGGAAAGACAATTATACGGTTGTCACCAACGCCATCGACAATGGCTACCACCAGAACGGCCTGATGTACGCCGGCCGCGCCAAGGAACTCGCTAAAAGAGGGAAGGTAAAAGAAGCGATGCGAGATTTTGACAAATCACTGGAGATCAATCCATTGCTCTATGAATCCTATAAGTATCGCGGCGGTTTGTACGGGGTGCTGAAACAATACGACAAGTCAGTTGCCGATCTCAGCAAATACCTCGAACAGTATCCCAAAGACGCCGAACAATACTACAACCGCGGTCTTTCCCTGCTCAACCTGAACCGGATGCAGGAGGCCATCGCCGATTTCAACAAAACACTCGAACTAAATCCCGATTTTAGCCGGGCTTACCGCGCACGGGGCAATGCTTACAGAGCCATCGGCGAAACGGCAAAAGGCGAAGCGGATCTGGCGGAATGGGAAAGGCGGCAGGGGACGGAGGGGAGTGGGCAGTAGGCAGTGGCAGTGGGCAGTGGCAGTGGGCAGGTGTACCCGCCGAAGCTTCAGCGAAGGCGGGAGCAGTAGTACGTTGCGGTCAGAATGGACGTTGCTCCAGCACTCCCAAACCGAACAACGCAAAATCGTATTTTACCGGATCGTCCGGGTCGAACGTTCGGAGCCTGCCGGTGAGTTCGAGCACGGCCTGCCAGTCGGTTTGTTTGCGGTGGAGCAGGCCGAGTTGCCGGGCAACCCTTTCTACGTGCACGTCGAGCGGAATGAGCAACTGCGAAGGACGGATGTTTTTCCATAGTCCGAAATCCACCCCGGCGTCATCGCGCCGCACCATCCAGCGAAGGAACATATTGAGCCGTTTGCAGGTGGAGCCGCGTTCAGGGGTGGCGACGTGTTTGCGCGTGCGCTCCGGCGCGTAAGGGTGATCGAAAAAGTCGTGGTGAAAACCCCGCAACGCATTTTCCACGGTCGCATCGCCGGGACGAAGATGGCGGGCGAAAGCGTGTTCGAGGGAGTTATGGCTCCGGTAATATTGTTGGAAAAATTCGAGGAACCACAAGGTATCAGTCGCCTGGAAGGTTCGGTGTTTGAAATCGAGAAAACGGGCGCGATCCTGCTCCTGATGATGGACAATGAAATCATATGGCGCACCGTCCATGAGTTCCACCAAACGGTTGGCGCTTTGAATGATCGTTTTGCGCTGCCCCCAGGCAAGGGTGGCTGCCCAGAAGCCCGTGATCTCGCGATCCTGTAGCCGGGAAAAACGGTGCGGCACTGAAATGGGATCGTTTTGGATAAAATCCGGGGTGTTGTAGCGGCGGACGGCGTCGTTCAGTAAAGTAAAAAGAGCGGTATGAGGGATGAGGATATCCATTTCACCGCAAAAATAGAAAGAACCGGGCCATCGCAAGGCGACCCGGTCCATAGGTTGAATTTATCCCGCTCATGCTCTCTCGTCCGGGGGGGCGTTAATGGGCTTTTTTCGCCACACTGGCCGGCGCTTTCGATACCTTGGTTGTTTTGACGCCGGTTGGAACAGCCTTTTCCCGATCATTGTTCCTGGCGGCTTTTGCCTGTGCCTTTTTTTTCTGTTTCAGCGCCGGTTTTACAGGTTTTCCCGGTTCATGCGGCACTTCGGCGATTTGAATTTGACTGCGGCAAACATCCGGTACTTTACGCTGACGTAATGTTAAGTTTACACAGACTATAAAAACTTAACATTCGGAAGGCAAAGCCATTTGGTAAAAATAACTCCATGTAGCGCACAAAACCTTCAAAAAGTCGTCGCCATTCCCGACCTTTGCAGCCCAAAAAACAGTGAGCCATCGCGGCGGGCATTCGCAGCAGGCAGTTACGCCTTCCGGCCCCCTCACGCTTCTCACCTCTCGCACATGAGCAAAGCCATTCTCCTCCTCGAAGACGGCACAGTCTTCACAGGCAAGGCTGCCGGAAAAACCGGCACCACCACCGGCGAAATTTGTTTCAATACCGGCATGACCGGTTACCAGGAAATTTTCACCGATCCCTCCTATGCCGGCCAGGTATTGGTAGCCACTAATGTTCACATCGGCAATTACGGCATCAAAGATCAGGAAGTAGAAAGCAACGGCGTGAAGATCGCCGGATTTGTGTGCCGCAACTTCAACGTCCCATACAGCCGCCTCGTGGCCGACCGCAGTATCCTGGATTACTTCGAAGCGGAAGGCGTTGTGGCCATACACGACGTGGACACGCGGGCACTCGTCCAGCACATTCGCGAACAAGGGGCTATGAACTGCATCATTTCTTCGGAAACCGATGATGTGGAGGAATTGAAAAAACGCCTCGACGCCACCCCTTCGATGGCAGGTTTGGAATTGTCGAGCCACGTGACCACGAAAGAGCCGTATTTCATCGGCGGGGAAACTTCAAAATACCGCATCGCCGTCATGGATTTCGGCGTCAAACGAAACATCCTACGCTGCTTCGACCAACGCGACTGCTACCTGAAAGTGTTTCCTGCCAAAACGGACTTCGCCGAAGTAAAAACCTGGAACCCAGACGGTTATTTTTTGTCCAACGGCCCCGGCGACCCGGCCTCCATGCCCTATGCAGTGGAAACCGTGCAAAAAATGCTCGCCGACGGCAAACCACTTTTCGGCATCTGTTTAGGGCAGCAACTGCTCGCCCTCGCCGCCGGTCTGCCCACCTACAAACTGCATCACGGTCACCGCGGCCTCAATCATCCGGTGAAAAACCTGCGAACAGGCCGCTGTGAGATCACCAGCCAAAACCACGGATTCGGTGTGCTCGAACAGGCAGTATACGATGCTCCATCGCTCGTGGAAGCCACACACATCAATCTGAACGACAATACCGTAGAAGGAATCCGCCTAAAAAACCATCCGGCATTCAGCGTGCAATACCACCCGGAAGCCAGCCCGGGGCCGCATGACGCGCGGTATTTATTCGACGAGTTTGTGGCGATGCTGCAGTAAGCCGGAAGTCCGTTCCGGCGAATGAAATGTGCTCTGTCTGCCGGAACGGACTTCAGGCTTACTTTACTTGAACAAACGCTCGAACATATGGTGCACTTCACGCTCGATCTGTTCGAAACCGTGATGCGCTTCGTAGATGCTGCGCATGTCTGCCAAAACCCGCTCCTTGTCCCCCGGTTTTGAGCAATATTTTTCTTTGCACAATAACAAGGTATCCAGTGCCTCCGCGTCGGAGCATTCTAAAAACCTCTTTTTGACATGCTCGTATTGACCGGGAGTCAATGTCGGCCTGATCAGGTCTTCTTCATCGGGAGTGATATGGCTGTCGGCATTGGCGGCAAAAAGCATGGCAAATGCGCGAAATTCTTCGTATGTCCAGTCGGTAACTTGCATTGACAAACAAGAGTTTTGATAAAATATGGTCGTTAGAAAAAGGCTTCGTTCGGAAATAATTTCACCACAAGCCAAACCAACAGGCGCGTCACCTTCCGCCCTCTACCCTCCACCTTCTACCCTCCACCTTTCTTAAACTCCGCGATCGCTTTTTTGGTAAATTCCGACAAAGCCAGTCGTCCGCTGATGGCTGCCCGTTCGTGCAGCAAGGTATCCCAGTGTTCCGTGCCTTGCCAGAAGATCTTTTTTAGTTCCGCAAGTGCTTCAATGCTGTACGAGCACAGGTTTTTGCAAAAATGATCGAGGTAGGCGTCCAACTGCTCCACTGTTTCGAATGCCTCCTGGAAGAGGTTTTTCGACTTCGCCCACTCGGCCGTCAGCCACTCCGAAGGATTGAGCGCCATTTGGGCAAACGCTGCGGCGCCTACTTTGCGCTCCACCGCAGGGCCTATGACAAAAGGCCCGAACCCTACCGCCAATTCACTCAGACGCACCGAGGCCCATTTCGATGCCATACAAAAATCAGTCGCCGCCGCCAGCCCCACACCGCCGCCGACGGCCTTGCCGTGGATACGCCCGACAATGATCTTCGGGCAGCAGCGCATCGCATTGATGACTTGACCGAAGCCGGAAAAAAAACGCAGGCTCGTTTCAAAGTCCTGGATCGCGATCAATTCATCGAAACTGGCGCCTGCGCAAAAAGTCTTGTGTTCGGCGCTCCGGAGGACGATGATTTTGGCCGCGGGATTTTTTCCGGCAGCATCAAAAGCACTGACAAGATCAGCCAGGAGTTTGCCCGGCAGGCTGTTGTGATTCGGATGGTAAAAAATGATGTGCGCTACGCCGTCCGCGGTGACGTCGGTGCGGACGTAGCCTTGTTGGGTGATGTCCATGCCGCAAAGGTAGAACAACGGTAGACGGTAGACGATGGGCGTCGGACGGTTTTTTCAAACATAGCGGTCACGATATTCCATTTGTGTGGCGGCGTGAATACGGTACAACGGCCTACCGGTACCGGCCCTTATTGTCCCCGCCGGGACAACTCTGCCGTCTTCCGGCTTCTTCGCGCCACATTTTCCCCGTTTTGAAAGTTCTGCTGTCTTCATTTTATCAATAAAATACGACAGGTATGAACCATCGAAACAATTTCCTTTTGCTGCTGACCGGCGCGCTGGCTTTTGGCGCCTGCGTCAAAACCGAGATCATCCCCGAGGTTTTGGAGCCAACGCTACGCCTCGAACCTTCTTCCGTTTCTCTCACCGTCGGTCAAACGCGCCAACTCACCGGCGTTTACACCAACGCTCAAGGTGAAGACCAATCCAATCTCATTCAATGGGCCACGACCAATCCCGCAATCGCTGCGGTGAACGCTGCCGGTCTGCTCAGCGCCAAAGCGGCAGGACAGGCCTGGGTTGTGGCTACCGTCGCCGGTGGTTTTGCCGACTCCACGCTTGTCACGGTAGTACAAAACGACAACTCCGTGGCGAAGGTCGTCATTACGACTGCCACAAGCGTCCTTGGCATCGGCGCGACGCTTCAACTGGCGGCAAAGGCCTACAACGCCAGCAACCAGGAAATCCCCGGCCAGCAAGTGAGTTGGTCCAGTTCCAATCCACTTGTATTGTCAGTCAATCCCAACGGGTTGGTCACCGGACAAAGCGCCGGATCAGCTTACGTCACGGCATTCGCCGCAGGTGTCAACAGCCTGCCGTTGAGTATCCAGGTGTTACCGGCAAGCGGTTTATCGCGCAGCGGTACCTTTTCGGGCAACATGGGATACTCCGTCAGCGGCACGGCTACTCTGCAGCAAACCGGCAATGGCCTCCAGTTGATACTGGGTAGCAATTTTCAGGCATCCAGCGGTCCGCAACTGGGGGTTTTCCTGGCAAAAACAGCCTCCGGCGCTTTGAACGCGCAAAACAGCCTGAAACTCGCCAATCTCATTCAAAACAGCGGAATGCAGACGTATAATGTGCCGGCCGGCGTGGACCTGAACGATTACGATTATATCGTGATCTACTGCATCCCGTTCACGGTCCGATTCGGGACGGCTCAACTCAATAATTAAAAGACCTACAAAACATGAAAAATACAATCATCCTGCTTTTCACTTTCCTGACTGCCGCATTTTCGGCATATCCCTCCCTCGCAAACGGCTGGCCCCGTCCGAAAGGCACGGGGTTTTACAAACTCGACTTCTCTTTTATCCGCGCCCGCAGTTATTACGGGCCGGACGGCAATATTTACGACATCAATGGTTCTGGTACGCTACTGGGCAATTACACGACCGCATTTTACGGAGAGTATGGCATTACGAACAAACTTACTGCCATCGCTTATATACCCTTCCTCGTGCGCAATACAGTAAACGAAGGAGTGGGCGCCATCACAGGCGAAGTGTTGCAACCCGGCCTGGAAAACACCGCCTTCGGCGACGCAGACCTGGGATTTCGATATGGACTGTTGAAAAAAGGCGCCTGGGTGCTCAGCGGCTCCTTTTGGCTTGGTATTCCGAGCGGCGACTATAAAAACAAAGACCTGCTATACACCGGCGACGGCGAATGGAATCAGCAATTGCGCCTCGAATGGGGCTACGGGGCCGCGCGCTGGTACGCCACCGGTTATACGGGTGTGAACAACCGCACCAAAGGTTTTTCCGAAGAGTTCCGCTACCACGCCGAAGCGGGCTACTGGCTGGTGAAAAATACCCTGTTGGCGTCGGTCAAACTCGCCGGCGTGGAATCGTTCCGGAACGGCGACCCCAGCGGTACGAGCAATGGCCTGTTTGCCAACAACGTGGAGTACGTATCGCCGCAATTCGGTCTCGCATACGAGCGCAACGGTAAATGGGGCCTGAGCGCCCTGGTGGCAGGAGCATTTGCCGGCAGCAATGCGCTGGCTTCGCCGTCGGTGTCGGTGGGAGTGTACCGGAAGATGGAATAATGGAGCATTTTACCCTATTTTTGCCCACCGGCACATTTTTCGCCATCGAACCAACATGACGCTTCAAGCTTACCTCGACTCGCTCGCCCGCCGCTTCGCATCCGGCCACGCCCGCGAACACGCCTACCGCAGCGATTTGGAACTGCTCCTCCGCGCCCTCGCGCCGGGCGTGGACATCACCAACGAACCCGCCAACGTGACCGACTGCGGCAACCCTGACTTCGTGCTCATGCGCGGCGCCATCCCCGTCGGCTACATCGAAGCCAAAGACTTGGGCAAAGACCTCGCTGCCAAGCACTACCGCGAGCAATTCGACCGCTACCGCGCTGCGCTCGACAACCTCATCATCACCGATTACCTCTGGTTTCGTTTTTATAGAGAAGGCCAAATCCTCCACGAAATCCGCATCGGCGAACTGCGCGACGGGCGCGTCGTGGCCCTGCCTGGCGAATTTTCCAAATTCCAACTGCTCGTCACCGACTTCGCCACCTACACCGGCCAGACGATTAAATCGCCCCAAAAACTCGCCGAACTTATGGCTGCCAAAGCCCGCCTGTTGCAGGATATTTTGGAAAAAGCCGTCAGCAGCGACGAAGAAACCCACGCCAATACCGCCCTCAAGGAACAGTTCGCAGGCTTCAAACAGGTACTGCTCCACGACCTGACACCCCGCGAGTTCTCCGACCTCTACGCCCAGACGCTCGCCTACGGTCTTTTCGCCGCCCGCTTGCACGACCCTTCGCTCGACTCTTTCAGCCGGCAGGAAGCCGCCAACCTCATCCCCCGCACCAACCCCTTCCTGCGCTGGCTCTTCCAGCAAATCGCCGGCTTCGACATGGACGAACGCCTCCGCCCTACCACCGACAACCTCGCCGACGTGTTCCGCGCCACCAACGTGGCCGAACTGCTCAGCGGCTATGGCCGCAACACCCGGCAGGAAGACCCCGTTATCCATTTTTACGAAACCTTCCTTGCCGCCTACGACCCCGCCCTGCGCAAAAGTCGCGGCGTGTGGTACACCCCCGAACCCGTCGTCCGATTCATCGTGCGGGCGGTGGACGACTTGCTCAAAACGGAATTTGGCTTGCGCGACGGCCTCGCCGACACTTCCAAAATAAAAATCAAAGTCGCTACCGACAACTTCGACAAACGCAAACAAGACTACAAACAGGCCGAGCGCGAAGTCCACAAAGTGCAAATCCTCGACCCGGCCACCGGCACCGGCACCTTCCTTGCCGAAGTGGTGCGCCACCTCCACCGCACGCGCTTCGCCGCCATGCCCGGCGCCTGGCCGCAATACGTGGAGCGCGACCTCATCCCCCGCCTCAACGGCTTCGAATTGCTCATGGCCAGCTACGCGATGGCGCATTTGAAACTCGATTTGTTGCTCAACGAACTCGCTGGCGACAGTGAGGCGGTGACTGGCAGTCACCGCCTCACTACCTCCTCCGCCGAGAATGAGCGCTTCCGCATTTTCCTCACCAACTCCCTCGAAGAACACCACCCCGACACCGGCACGCTCTTCGCCAGCCGCCTCAGCCAGGAAGCCAACGAAGCCAACGCCGTGAAACGCGACACCCCCGTGATGGTCGTGCTGGGAAATCCGCCGTATAGCGGCATTTCGAGCAACATGGGCGCGTGGGTTACCGGCCTCATCGAAGACTACAAGTATGTGGACGGCGAACATTTCGGCGAGCGAAAACACTGGCTGCAAGACGATTACGTCAAGTTCATCCGGCTCGGCCAGCACCTCGTGGACAAAAACGGCGAAGGCGTTTTGGCCTACATCAACAACCATTCTTTCCTCGACAACCCGACCTTTCGGGGGATGCGTTGGCATTTGCTTCAGTCCTTCGACACGATTTACATCCTCGATTTGCACGGCAACGCCAAGAAAAAAGAAGTCAGTCCCGACGGCTCGAAAGACGAAAACGTGTTCGACATCCAGCAGGGCGTTTCCATCAATATTTTTGTCAAAAACGGGAAAAAGAAAAAAGGCGAACTGGCGAAAGTGCTTCACTGCGACCTCTGGGGCAAGCGCGAGGCAAAGTATCAGTTTCTTTGGGAAAACACTTTATCAACCGTCGTTTTCAAAGAAGTGAAAATTGAAAAACCCTTTCTGTTTTTTGTTCCAACGGAAAACGAAGGCAAGGCCGAGTATGAAAAAGGATTTCAAATCAATGAGTTGTTTGTCCAGTCAACCGTAGGATTTGTAACAGGGCGCGACGACATAAACATCGGTTTTTCAAAAGAAGAAGTAAACGCCAACATTAGGTTTCTCATTGAAAATGAAGAATCTAAAATCCGTCAGCATTTTGGGTTAAAACCCACGGATGCCCGCGATTGGACGGTGCCGACAGCAAAGAAAGATGCGGAAACAAACTGGGGCAAAGCCGAGGCTGTACCTTGTTCTTACCGGCCTTTCGACACTCGGTTTACTTTTTACACCGGAAACTCAAGAGGGCTTTACGCCAGTCCGCAGAAAAAGGTTTTACAACATTTTCTGAAAGGGGAAAACGTGGGGTTGGTTTGTGCCAAACAAATGAAAGAAGACCCGGGAGCCTTTATTTCCCAAAATATAGTGGCACATAAGTTATTTAGCGCCTATGATATTAATACCGCTTTCCCCCTCTACCTCTACCCCGCCGCCGAATCCGAGGGGCTGTTCGCCCAGGCTCAGCGCCAGCCCAACCTGAACGAAAGCATCGTCGCCCGCATCGCGGAGGAGCTGGGGCTGCGCTACGAACCGGAGTCGAGTGCTACCGCCACTGCCACTGCCACTGCTACTGCCAACTTTTTCACCCCCCTCGACCTGCTCGACTACATCTACGCGGTGCTGCACTCGCCGGCCTACCGGGAGCGGTACAAGGAATTCCTGAAAATAGACTTTCCGCGCGTACCATATCCGACCGACGCGGCGGAGTTCCGGCGGCTCGTGCGCCTCGGCTCCGAACTGCGGCGCTACCACCTGCTGGAGCATCCCGACACGGACAAATTCATCACCACCTACCCGGCTACGGGCGACAACGCGGTGGCGAAAGGGTGTCCGAAATGGGTCAGCGACAGCGGTATTGACCGGGTGACTGGCAGTCACCCGGTCAATACGGGCAAGGTCTTTATCAATGAAAACCAATATTTTGCGGGAGTGCCAGAGTCCGTTTGGAACTTCTACATCGGCGGCTACCAGCCCGCGCAGAAGTGGCTGAAAGACCGCCGCGAGAGGCAGTTGGGCTGGGAGGATTTGCTGCATTACCAGCGCATCGTGGTGGCGCTGGCGGCCACGGAGCGGCTGATGGGGGAGATAGATAATGCGACAAAAAACACCGTTTGATATGCGTTTCGCAGGCTATATTATATTCATTTTTGGCAATATCCTCACTGCAGTTGGGTTGGCAGGAGTAGGTACTCACTCCCCTTTCATAACAGTCCTGGCGATTAGATTTGCTGCTACAGTTGTAGGAATTGTATGCATTTTTATTGGACGCAATATGGTGCAAAAGCAGAAACGACTGGCATTGGTACGCAATTCCGAATTTATTAAGTTGCCTTCAGCAACAAGCAATCTTCCCCACTCCTTTGAATATCTCATTTCAAAGCCGTTCGTGCTTTATCTCCGTTCTTTTCAAGCTGACGAGAGAATGGCGGGAACTTCTTCGGGTGGTGTAGATCTTTTTCAAATGGCTTCTTCAGAAGAACAATTGGTGGAAGTGTTGCGCTATGCCGGAGATGTAATTGCTATAGGCAAACCTAACGAAAATATGCCAATGGTTGGCGCAAAGCGTTTGTACGTGACAGATAATGAATGGCAAAAAACAGTCCTGTTTTTAATGGAAAATGCCCGTCTTATTGTATTGCTGGCAGGGGACAGCAAAGGTTTGGACTGGGAACTTCAAAATGCATTACAAACCTCTTTGCGCATCAAGTTGATACTATATGTACCTTACGATCAAGGGGCCGTTTTTGCATTCCTGCATAAGCTAGATAAATTGATTGGCTCTAATCTGTGTGCACAAAGCGAGAGGATTAAAGCGCAGGACTACGGCTATGTAGTTTATTTTGATAAAAATAAAAATCCCGTATTTACCCGACTTCTGGAAAAATCACGTTTGCACAGGTCTTTCAGAAAACCTCTTGTACCATATTTTAAATATACCTTTCGTCCGATTTTTGAGCAAAATGACTTGACTCCCCCCAAATTACAATATGGAGGAGTAGGTAAGGTTCTTTGTGCCATTTTACTTATTATCCTGCTTATAATATTTGTTAGGTTATTCGAACATTCATAAAGATATAAATTTCGGTACTTGGTCATTCCAAAAATCAATCCACCCGAACCATGCGCCTCACCCTCCTCCAATCCTCCCTCACCTGGGAAAACCCCGCCGCTAACCGCGCCATGTTTTCCCAAAAACTCGCTTCTCTGCGCGGTGCCACCGACCTCGTGGTGCTGCCCGAAATGTTCACCACCGGGTTTTCGATGAACGCCGCCGCGCTGGCGGAGCCGATGGATGGAGCAACCGTCCGGTGGATGGCCGATACGGCAAAGAGCCTGGATGCTGCGGTCACAGGCAGTTTTATCTGTGCCGACAGCGGCAGATTTTACAACCGCCTCGTGTTCATGCGCCCCGACGGCCGGTTCGACCTGTACGACAAAAAGCACCTTTTTACTATGGCCGGAGAACAGGAACATTTTTCACCGGGGAAAAAACGGCTGACGCTGGAATGGCGGGGTTGGCGCATTTGCCCGCTGATCTGTTACGACCTGCGTTTCCCGGCCTGGAGTCGCAACAGCCCCGGTTCGTATGCGGGCGGACTGGAGCCGCTTTACGACATGTTGCTGTATGTCGCCAACTGGCCCTCCCGCCGCGCGCACCACTGGCGTACGCTATTGACAGCCAGAGCCATTGAAAACCAATCGTTTGTAGCAGGCGTCAACATTGTCGGCGCCGACGGCAACGGTCTGGAATACACGGGCGATTCGGCTGTGATTGACTATGCGGGACAGACGGTTTTTCAGATTTCGGAGCGCGAGGATGTATTGACCACCGAACTATCATTGGAGGATTTACGTCAATACCGCCGGCAATTGCCCTTTTTACAGGATGCCGATATTTTTCAACTGTGTTAGTAACTTTTTTCCATTTTTTGTTTCAAAAGCATGAAATTTTGAAAAGCGTTTCTACCTTTGCCCCGGCTTTTGCGGATTTTAGTCCCTGCAGCAGTTCTTTTTTAAAGTCCTTCCGTGAACATTTCCGCCATGCGTAAAAGCCATCAGAACTGCTGAAAAGCCCCAAAAACGCGTATAAAACCAACTTTTCGCCCATGGCGGGGCGGGTAGCCGCATCCTGCGGCTGCTGAACCAAAACGACATAATTTATGTCAGATTCACTTCCTTCCAGTTGCCCTAAAAGACTGCTTTCCCTGTTTTTCGCTTACTCCCTCATTTTCTTCACCCTTCCGGCATTCGGTCACAACGATCCCCATCTGCCGCGCGCCGTCAGCGAACCCATGATGCAACTGCGCGAATTCATCGCCGGTTATGCTCAGAATTTTGTCGGTATCGAATACCGCCATGGCGGCGGCGCATCGGCTACGGGTTTCGACTGCTCGGGTTTCACGAGTTTTGCCTTGCGGGAGTTCGGCGTTTCGGTGTCGGCGGCTTCGTCGGCGCAGGCCCGTCAAGGCGAAGAGATCAGCCTCGATGCAGTATTGCCGGGCGATCTGATCTTCTTCGGTCGCCGCGGCCGCGTCACGCATGTGGCGCTGGTCGTCCGCCGCACGGAAGAAGGCATTTTTTGTGTACACAGCACTTCTTCGCGGGGCATCGTTGTGGAAAACATTTCTACTTCCAGGTACTGGAGGCCCAAGATCTTGTTTGCCCGCGATGTGATCACCCAACAGGCCATGGAAAAACATTTACTGGAGTTGCATGCTGTCATCCATACAGCATCGCTGCAAGCGACCGGGGATGAAATGACGCCCGAATGCGCCGAGGAATTTGAACAGGCTTGCCGGAGCGTGGCGCCCGTAGAGGCGTTGGCATCGCTGGATCCGAACGAGCAATTCCGGAATGCATTGGCCCGGCGACAAATGAACTGAATCATCTGCACCAACAGGCTGAAAAGCCTAAAACTCTAAGAGGGGAAGCGACCGGGCAGGCAACAAAGGCCGCCACATCCAAACAAAACGTTCCATGAGGGAATAGGGCATTCCGGCAACGGCAATGCCCTGTTTTTTTCACTCCCCGCTTGCGTTCACTGTGAAAATAACTTCTTTATTTCCCGGTTACAGGCTTCCATCGCATTGCTCACATATTCCCGTGGTTCTTCATCGAGATTCAGTTCGCGTTTCAATTTTTCCAGGTCATCCTTATGAGCCGGCAGGAGGCGTTCCATTCGTTGGAGATTGTGGAGGGCCTGTCCCCACACCTTGGCTTCGCTGAATACTTCGTAATCGCGTTGGCGGATCTTGAATTCTTTTATGAGCGAATTGCGGGCATTTTCGATGCGGAAGCCAAGTGTGTAAAATTTGGAAACCACGCGCAGCGAGTCCACCCGCCAAACCCTGCCCGAATCCGTTGGTGGAGATTGTTCCCAATTCAGTGCATTGTATTGATCCTGCAAATTTTTGGCATCGTGGTAAGCATCGAGGGCAGCCGCATAGTTGTCGCGGAAGAAAAAGCGGTCGCCCCGGGCGAGGCTGGAATCTACCAACTGGCACAGGGAATCAAATTGCCGGGCAACGGCGAGTTCATCCTGCACGATTTTGGACGGCCTCGAATGCCGCAGTACCCAGCAGCGGCGCGGGTGTTTTAACAATTCTTCGTAAGCGGGGATGGAAGCGCCATAGAGTTCGTTGAACAGGCTTCGTTCGGCGTTGCGCAATTGATCTTTCGCCGCATTGATGTAGTCGCGTACAAACCAGATGGCGAAACCGATCATCACCAGCAAAGACAACAGCGAAGTAATGGCCACCATGCGTGCCAGACGGCGTTGTTTGCGGATAGCGGCCAGTTCGGCTTCCACCGTTTCCCGCCTTTTGGCTTCTTCGGCCAATTTTCGCTTGTATTCCAGGCGTTCCTGTTCGGCTTTTTCCTGACTACGGCGTTTGTTGCGCGATTCGATGACGGCAGGCAACAGGGTGTCGTGGCTGATCTCGTAGTAGAAGTCGTTGAGGCGGTTTTCTTTACGCAACAAACGGCTGTCCACCAACACATCGAGAAAATCCTGCGTTACGCCGGGGTAAGTGTTGAGAAGATAGTCATCCACCATGCTGCACCGGCGGTCGTTGGGCGTCACAAGGCTTTCTTCGATGAGCCGCTGCACAGTGGCTATCATCGTTTCAGGGTCTTCCAATGACATGCCGACCTTGCGTGCATATACTTCAGGCAAGGTTTGCAGTTGTTTTTGGTAAAAATCGCGGATCTCGCTTTCCAAACCCACCAGAGCGCCGTAAAAATCGGGGGTGACCTCGAAGCCTTCCGGCTGAATGGTATCAATGATCTTTTCTTCGACGTACTGACAAAGTATCTGCAGGTTGAATGACTCGATCTCGTCCTGTTTTTTCAGCATAGGCAAATCGTCCACTGCCTGTTGCACGTCCTGTTCTTCCCTTCCCGCCAGAAAATCGAGAATCTGGTTCAACGCATCGGTGCGATAGCGAAAGCGGGCGCTGGCGAAGGGGCCTCCCGGCGCATCGGCAGGCAATGCAATGGCCTCTTCGGCTTGCTTGCGGTTGAGCGGCTGGAGTTGGTATCTGTTGTGCAGGATACCGGGGATCAGCGGGCTGATCTCATCCAGCAGGTTCAGAAAGTCGGACCGGATGCTGATGACGATGCGCATTTCGGGCTGGCTTTCCCACCAGCGCATCACATCGGGAGTCAGGGTGGGGTCGCCCTGCTGGAAGCGCTGCAACAAATTGGTACGGATGACGTCGGGCATTGCGCCGTTTGCCAGGTCGGCCAGTTCGGCCAAAAAGCGGCGGCGGCTGGCTTCGCTGTGACCGAGTGTAAAAACCTCTTCAAATTGATCGAATACGAGCACCGGTGTGGCAGGCAGACCGTCGAGGTCGAATTCGAGGCGTTTCATGCGCTCCCAAATCGTTTCGCGTTCGCCGGGGCGTTCTCCTGTTCGGTCGCGCCCGCCCACGAGATCGTTTTTGGTCAATATTTCGCCCACCGTATCCACCAATGGAGCGCTGGTTTTATCGAGGCGGATAAAGACCGGCGCATAGTTCTGTTGTTCCAGCGAAGGGGCGACACCCGCTTGCAAAATGGATGTTTTACCGATACCCGATTTGGCAAACAGTACCACCAGCCGCTGTTGCAGGATAAGGTTGGTCAGCCGCACAGCATCTTCCCGGCGCCCGTAGAACACGGCGCTTTGTGCGCGGTCGAAGGGCTTCAGGCCCGGGTAGCGACGTGGAAGGTTAGCGGCGTAGGGTGTCATAGCGTAAATAAGGTAATTAGGGTCATTGGGGTCATTGTAGTCATGGGGGGCATCAGGGGCATTTGCCTTTTAAAGGTTCGGAGCTTGTGGGGCGGCATGGTAGCATCAGGTGAGGTTTTCGATATAAATCTTCAATTTTTCCGCAATATCAGCGAGGTGTTTGTTCTCCTGGCCGCTGCCGAATACAGCCTCGCCTTTTGGGGGGCGGGTAGTGCGCAATTGACCGAGTGGCGTAGCGTCCATTGCACAGTTTTTTATTAAAACAGGCATCACGAGAAAACGCTTGCGCGGGTCGTTGCGCCGCACGATCTCATCGAGCAGGGGCAGTGCGGGGTTGGAATGATCGAAAAAGTCGGCGCTTACCAGGGGCAAAACGACCTGTACCGAGTCGAGAGTATTACGGATCCAGGCTTGCACATCGCCCTGACCAACCGCGTCGCGGAGCGTCAGCGTGCGGATTTTCAGGGGTTTGAGATGGCTCAACAGCGCCTGGCATTCCTGATCGTCTTTAGCCTCGTTGTGCAGGATAAGGGCTTCGGCCAGCGGCGCGGCGCTGTCGCTGGAAGCGTGGCCATCGAGCTTTTCAATATGGTCCAGCAGGTTGTTGACAAAGGTTTCTATGTCCACTTTGGGGAATTCCATGCGGAATTCGCCCTGGAAAAACACCTTCGCATAGGGGTCGGCTTCCGGTTTGCCTTTCAGGGGGTAAGCGAAAGGTTGGATGCTGCTGCGGGCATTTTTAAACAGCGCATCGAAGAGCACCCGCAGGCTCCAGTCGTCGAAATCGAATCCGAGAAACAGGTAGAAACGCGGCACGGTAAAAGCGGCCAGCAGGCTGTCGGGCAGGCGTTCGTGTTGGGCGCCGGTGATCTTGTTGACGTAGGCCAATTGGTCGCTGTAGGTCAGAACGAGCGATTCCGATTTTTTGTAAAAACCGAAAAGGTTGTAGATCAGGGGCGCTGCGTCGTCGCCAAAGGAATAAAGCGGATCGGAAGTAGGTTTTCTGAAATTGTAGAAATCGAAGCGGTAATCGCGCACGGCAGTTGCGTAGAAGCGCGCGAAAAAATCGTCGGGGGTGGTGTTAACGATGATCTTGAACGGCAGGTCGGCCAGTTGCTCCAACATGGGATGGAGTTGTGCTTCGCGTTCGGCTTTGTTGTAGAAATCCTGCACTTCGGAGATCAGCATCGTGTCGGATCGCTGCGCCCGGATGCGCAGGGCACTGGCGACGTGATACAGCGAATTTTCTTCTTCTTTGCTCAAGCCCAGCCCTTTGGCCAACTGGTTGGCGCACAATTCGGTGAGCGGCCGGTACGAGCCGTCGGGTTGTTTCGCCGTTATCGCCGCAGGCCCCAGAAACAGCACACAGGAGCCTTCGCTGATGTTGCGGGCGATGTTTTGATAAATGGCATCGGTAAGCTCGGATGCGCCGCCGGGTTGGGCGATAGAATCAGTCGGCATAGTACGGTTGCAGCTTTGGGATGTATAGGCGTAACAAAGGTAGAAACGTGTTCTTTAAGAACAAATTACGAAAGGCAAAAAGCGTACCTGCCGGGATAAAAGTGCCATAAAAAAGCCGGGACGCTACCTGAAGTAGCGCCCCGGCCAGATAAGTTCACGATTAGAATTTTCTGATGGACAATTGCAGATTACATTATTTTCTTCAAAATACAACAGGAATCTGCATTCATGTCATCTGTAATCGTCCATTCCTGCGCAAATCAACTTTTATTCGATACCTTCAGATAATTCTCCAGCGCAACCGCGATGGAAGGCGCTTCGGGCGTTCCGGCCTGGATATTGACCGTCATACCGCGTTCGCTCACCGCTTTCAGGGCCGCCTGTCCGAATACGCAGATGCGGCGGTCTTCCTGCTTGAATTCAGGGAATTGCTCGAACATGGACTTGATCTCCAGCGCCGAGAAGAATGCGATGATGTCGTATTTGATGTCTTTCAGTTCACTCAGGTCATTGTTGACCGTGCGGTACATGATGGCTTCCTGAATGGGTACTTTCAGCTCTCTGAAATAACGCGTCACTTCCGGGTTGCCCTGGTCGCTGCAGGGAAGGAAGAACTTTTCCTCCTTGTTGCGCAGGATGTAAGATTTAAGTTCGGTAATGGACTTTTCTCCGTTGAATACCTTGCGCTTGCGGAACATGATGAACTTTTGCAGATAATTGGCAATCGTCTCCGTCGCGCAGAAATATTTGGTCTCTTCCGACATTTTGATGCGCAATTCGCCGCAAAGCCGAAAGAAGTGATCCACAGCGTTTTTACTGGTGAAAACAATGGCCGTGTAATCGTTCGGATAAACACGGTTTTTGCGGTATTCTTTTTCAGTGAGACCTTCGACGGTAACGAACGGCACGAAGTCAATTCGGACGCCAAACCGTTTTTCCAACTCGTCGTAGGCAGAACGTTGAGCCGGTTTTGGCTGGGAGATGAGGATGTTGTGGACTTTTTTGAAGGTCTCTCCTTGAACAGGTGCAGCGGTTGCAGACATTCGGGAGTGTGTTTATGTTAAATTTGTCAGGTGAAAACGAGGTTAACCGAATTTTAGAGGCTGACGGCCTCTTATATTTTCGCCTGAATCAACGCCAGTTTTACCAAAAGTAACACCGGTGCGATTTCGACGGCACAAAGGTACAACAAAAAGTGGAATTGATTGTCTGCCAAAAATTTGGAGCTGATGCTTGCCGACCGGATGGCGCGGTATATATAAAAGATCAGGACCAAACCCAGCGTCCAAAACGCCAGAAAGGGTTTACCCTCGGCTGAAAATGCCAGTAAAAAATTGAAAGGCAGTAAAAACAGCCCGAGCACACAGTTGAAAATGACCACGAGAAAATTGTAACGCTGCGCTTCCTTTTCCACCGGGAACAGCCAGCCTGCGATGTTCAGGAAAATATGCTTGGAAAGGAAAATGATGGAAGCCGCGACCATGCATATCAACATAAACACCCAGTTGTTGAACGCTTCCCTGCGATACAACCGCGCCAAAAGAAACATGAACATGCCGGCGTTGAACAAAAAACTGCCATACAACAGAAAATAAGGAGCAAGCCCCACAAACCCCGACGCTTCCCGGTGCGCTACTGCGAGGCCATTATCGTTCAGAAACCCCCGCCATGCCTTTCCAACCACCTTTCGGTTGGCAGCCACACAGAACGTCAGAAAAGCAAACATACCCGACAACACCCAAAAAAGCGCCATTTCTGGCAAGGTATCGCCATGACGCGGCAGAAAAGACGAGGGACGAAAAGCTTGTGTGGTATTCTCCGCCAGTGCTTTGGAAGCACCCGGCGCCCTGTGGGGTTTCACATCGAAGGGATTCGTCGCAGCTGCCATGCCGCCTGAAGCGGCCATCGCTGTTTTCGGCAGGCGGTGCTTCAGCTCAAAGGGGTTCGATCCGTTCTGCCCTGCCGAGGGCGCGGCGACAGCGGTGACAATAGCCAGGATAAGTGCCAATCGGATCATCGGCACAAAGGTAAACAGCTTTGTACGCTTTGAAGGAGTTTTCCGGATTTCCTGCCGGAAGTAAATCTGGCGGAAACCGGATAATCCTTCCAAACCTGTTTACTTTTGCCGCGTATTTGGCTCCGGTGTCCGGTTGCGGAAACCGGAATTTGTTTTTTAACAAACTGATCTACAGTCAAAATATCCGATCTCTATCCCGGAAACAAAAAACCGGAAAGATTCTAACCATATCAAAATGCACAAAATAGACGTCATACTCGGCCTCCAGTGGGGCGACGAAGGCAAAGGCAAAATCGTGGATTATCTGGCCAACGGCTACGACATCGTCGCCCGTTTCCAGGGCGGCCCCAACGCCGGGCACACCCTCAAATTCGGCGGCAACAAGTATGTGCTGCATACCGTACCCTCCGGTATTTTTCGCGAAAATCTCATCAACCTCATCGGCAATGGCGTGGTGCTCGACCCCGTCGTCTTCCAACGCGAGCTGCGTTCGCTCGAACAAAGCGACGTGCAATTTCACAGCCGTCTGCTCATTTCCAGAAAAGCCCACCTCATTTTACCCACCCACCGTTGGCTCGACGCGGCAAGTGAAGCCCACAAAGGCAAATTGAAGATCGGCTCCACGCTCAAAGGCATCGGGCCAACTTATATGGACAAAACCGGGCGCAACGGCCTGCGCGTCGGCGATGTGGAATTGTCCGTTTTCCGCGAGCAGTACGAGTCGCTGAAAACCAAACATATGGAACTCCTGAAAATTTACCCCGCCGTCCCGTTCGACCTCCAAGCGGAAGAAAAAGCATGGTTTGAGAGCCTCGATACCTTGCGTTCCCTGCCTTTCGTAGACGGCGAGTATTATATCAATGACGCGCTTGCCGCGGGCAAAAAAATTCTGGCTGAAGGGGCGCAGGGTTCCATGCTCGATATTGATTTTGGCACCTACCCCTTTGTGACCTCTTCCAATACGGTGACCGCAGGCGTTTGTACCGGATTGGGCATCGCTCCGCAACGCGTGGGACGCGTCATCGGGATTACCAAAGCGTATTGCACCCGCGTCGGTGGTGGGCCTTTCCCAACGGAACAGGACAACGAAACGGGCGACCAACTCCGCCGGGAAGGCCAGGAATTCGGTTCCACTACCGGACGCCCGCGCCGCTGCGGATGGATTGACCTTCCTCAACTCCGGTACACCATCATGCTCAACGGCGTGACCGATATCTGCATGACCAAGATTGACGTGCTCAATTTTTTTACGGAAATAAAAGCCGCCACCCACTACCGTTTTGGTGGACGGGAACACCTGAATTTGCCTTTCGACCTTTGCCACGTCGACATAGAACCGGTTTTCAAAAGTTACCGGGGCTGGAACGCCTCCCTCGATTCAGCCACCACTTTCGAGTCGTTGCCCGACGAAACCCGCACATACCTCCACGATCTGGAAAAATACCTCGGCGTACCTGTGAAAATGATCTCGACCGGACCGGAAAGGGAAAAGTTGATCGTGTGTTAAAAAATATAGTTCTGAATATCAATATGTTGTTCGCTGCCGGCAACATACCGGGAATTTTCCTTAAATTTTATTTCTATACGTGAAAGAATATCCCCAATTTTATCGCGCAAAAAATCTGACACGCCGATTTTTTGAAGTGTAACACCATTCGAAAACGAAATCCCCCGTTCCATGAACCTCCGCGCTTCACCCTGCTTGCGGCTGTTCATTCCGTTCGCCCTCGGTTTATTCTCGGGCGGTTGGTTGGATACCCCTGTTCCCGGCCTTGGCTGCGCTCTGGCAATTGCTGCTGTTTTCACTTGTTTTTTCGCCTTTCAAAAATACAGGTACCGTTACCGGTGGGCATTCGGCGTCTTGTTTTCGCTCACCCTTTTTTCAGCCGGCTATTATCATATTGTCCGGCACAACGAATTGCGGCAAGCGGATCATTTTTCGGGAAAGGTCAATGGTTATAATTACCTCATCGGCACCGTGTACGACGCCCCGGGAAAGGGAGCAAAACTGAAAGTGCCGGTAAGGGTGGAAGCCATCGGCGCTTCGCCCTTCGCCTTGGAAAACGCGACCGGCAATCTTCTTTTGTTCCTCGATATTACCGGGGAAACGAAAAAGTTGCGTTATGGCGACCGCCTCGGCGTCCGGGCCAGCGTTCAGCCTGCTGAACCGCCGAAGAATCCCCACGCATTCGATTACAGACGCTATCTGCATTTTCAAAACATTCATTTCCAGGCGTTTGTCCGGCCTGATTCGCTCGTGTGGATATCGTCGGGCAACGGCCACACCTTATGGGCTGCGGCTTATACGTGCCGGGAAACGCTTTTGGCCTTATTACACCGGTATTTCCCTTCACAGGATGAATACGCCGTCGCATCGGCACTGTTGGTGGGTTATAAAGACGATTTGTCCGACGACCTGCGCATGGCTTACGCCGAAACGGGCTCGATGCACGCATTGGCAGTGTCGGGTACACATGTCGGAATGCTCTATGCCGGTTTGTTCTTTTTGTTGAAGAGGTTGCGTTTGCGCGGGCGATGGGGGCGTTTGGCCGAAACGGGCGTTGTCCTGGCAGCCATCTGGGGCTTTGCCTTCATTACCGGCGCCACCGCTTCGGTGTTGAGGGCCACTGTCATGTTTACGACTTATTTGGTGGGCAAAGCCTTGTTCCGCGATGCCTCCATCTGGAACATTCTGGCTGCGTCGGCACTCGGCCTGTTGCTGTACAATCCCTGTTTTTTATTTGATGCCGGTTTCCAATTGTCTTATGCCGCCGTCGCAGGCATGGTGTTTTTCTACCCTCGTTGGTACCGTATCTCGCCTATTCTGCCGGTATGGGCGGATTGGGCATGGAAAGTGCTGCTCATCGGATTCGCCGCCCAATTGGGAACGCTGCCTCTTTCGCTTTACTATTTTCATCAATTCCCCGTTTACTTCTGGCTTGCCGGATGGGCAGTGGTTTTCGGAGGCGCAGTATTTATGGCCGGTGGTGCTGCGCTGGTAGTGCTGGATATCTTGATACCCTGGCTGGCTACATGGCTCGGCAAGGCGCTGTTCTGGATGTTGTATGGGTTGAATCAACTGATCCTCGGCATCCAGCAATTGCCCGGCAGTGTGGTGGGCGGCATCTGGATAAGCGCCTGGGCAGCTGTTTTGCTATACATTTTTATCGCTTTGATGGGAGCAACGATGGTACAGCGGAAGGCAAAGTGGCTGATGAGCGCTTTGGGCGTTCTCACATTTTTGGGGGTGTGCAGGGCAGTGCGGGATACCGATCAGAAAACCCGGCAAAAATGGATCGTCTATCACATTTCAAAGAGCAGTCTGGTGGATTTTTTCGACGGCCAGAACGCTGTGGCATTTTCTGATTCTTTAACTGAAAAACAGATTTTATTCGCAGCACAACCCAATCGCTGGGCCTCGGGCATTCGCAATCTGCAATCCGTGCCTTTCGAAAGCGGCGCCGAAATCAAAAATCCGAACTTGCTGATCGTCCCGCCTTTTGCCTGTTTTTTTGACCAAAAAATAGTCATCGTAGACGATGCCAGTTGGGTCCAACCCCTCCGGGCGCCGCCGGTCGCCATAGATGTGCTGCTGCTGACGAAAAACCCGCGGGTAAGCATAACAGAATGCAACAAGCAATTCCCTTTCCGGATAGCCGTGTTCGATGTATCCAATACGCGGAAACAAACCGAACGCTGGAAAGCGGAGTGTAAAGCGGCAGGGTGGGCTTTTCACGACATCAGGGAGCAAGGCGCGTGGGTTTGGGAGAAGGATTAAAATTGTTTGAAGTCGTTGGTTTTACCATCTCAAAAAATTTCAAATTATATCGTCATTAGTATGTGGACAAAATAAATTGACATTGGGCACTTGACCTTGACAACCAATCATTTAGTCAAATGCTCAATGTCAAAAATCCAATGTCCGCATGTTTATTCTTAATCGCTTTTAATATGAAACGCTTCATTTTCGGCTACCTGCATTTTTCACGCAGGGAGCGGCTCGGTACTATTGTACTGACATTTATCTGCACTGCCGTTTTCGCACTGCCCAACCTTATTGAATACTTGCTTCCACGCAGGGCGACTGATTTCGCTTCATTTCAAAATGAAATTGAGGTTTTTCGCGACGCCTTGCGAAACGCCGGAACGGGAGGCGGAACAACCGCCGGTGCATTGTTCCCATTCGACCCGAACACGGCTTCTGCCGGCGATTTCGTTCGGCTTGGTCTTTCGGAAAAAGTAGCCCTCACCATTTGCAATTACCGCGACAAAGGCGGCAGGTTCCGCAAGCCGGAAGACTTCCGGAAAATATGGAGTCTTCCGCAGAAAGACTACGAACGTCTGTTACCCTACATACAGTTTATATCCACAGAAAATGAGGAATTTGAAGCCAGACAAGTTGCTGAAAAATTCGAACTTTTTGCCTTCGATCCCAATACGGCGACCGAAAGCGAACTCCTTCGACTCGGCCTGCCGCAAGGAACGGTCAGAGGTGTTCTGAACTATCGCGCCAAAGGCGGCACGTTCAGAAAAAAAGAAGATTTCAGAAAAATTTACGCATTAAAAAATGAGGATTATGCACGGCTCAGCCCCTGGATTGTCGTTGGGTCAACAGCCGTCCTCACTGAATCGCAGCAGCCATACCCGGGAGGCAGGAATGATTTTGCAGCGTCAAAATTTGCAGCGAAAAGCCCGCTTGATATCAACCGGGCCACCGCAGAAGAGTGGCAACTTCTACCCGGTATCGGCGAAAAAAGAGCCGCACAGATTATCCGTTTCCGGGAATCACTCGGCGGATTCCTCACGATCGAACAATTGGGGGAAATGTACGGACTGCCCGACAGCGTGTTCCAGAAAATCAGGCCCTTGTGCGCGTTGACCACGGCGGGAATACGAAGGATCAATCTAAACGCAGCTTCCGAAGAGGATCTGGACAAACATCCCTACATCTCCGGCAAACAGGCGAAACTTATTGTCGCGTACCGGGAACAACACGGCTCATTTTCGTCAGTGGATGATCTGGCAAAGATCGCCGCTTTTCAGGACAAAAAATGGGTGGATAAGGTGCGGCCATACCTGGAAGTCAGATGACTTCGGGTATCAATGTTCAGCGATCAGAGAAGCTTCCACCGCAGGTCAGAACCAAGCGGATCGCCAGATGCTATTCCAGCACTTCTTCATCACCCAATGCCGGTATCCCCACATTTTTAAACCCTTCGGCCAGGAGATAGTCGCGCCATTTTTCCTGCCGGTCAATGGTACCGTGTACAAGCCATATTTTCCGGCAGGAATTTTTTTGATTTTTCAGGAAATCCAGCATTTCGACACGGTCGCCGTGGGCGGAGAAAGAATCCATAACTTCCACTTCGGCCAGCACTTGTTTGTACTGGCCCATGACGTGCAGGGATTTTGCCCCGTCGCGCAATTGGCCGCCGGGCGTATTGGGAGTGCAGTATCCGACGATGAGAAAGGTATTGCGGTGGTTTTCGATGTTGTGCAGCAGGTGGTGCCGGATGCGGCCGGCATTCATCATGCCCGAAGCCGAGATGATGATGCAGGGTTTATGAATGTCGTTGAGTTTTTTCGAAGCTTCGGAACTGCGGATATAGAATAAGTCATTGAAACCGAAGGGATTTTCATTTTCGGTCATGTAGCGGTGTACTTCACTGTCGAAACACTCCGGGTGGTTTTCAAAAACCTGGGTAGCGTTCACTGCCAGGGGGCTGTCCACAAAAACCGGCACTTTCGGCAGGCGCCCTGCGTGGTTGAGTTTGTCCAGCATGTACACGATTTCCTGCGTACGCCCTACTGAGAAAGCAGGTATTATGAGTTTGCCCTTTTTCTCCACGCAGGTGTGGTGCACGATTTTCAAAAAATGCTCCACCTCGTTCGGGCCCGATTCGTGTTCGCGGTCGCCGTAGGTGCTTTCGCAGATCAGGTAATCCACTTCCGGCATGGGCAGGGGGTCGCCGAGGATCGGACGGTTGGGCCGACCAATGTCGCCCGTGAAGCCGAAACGGACGATCCGGCCTTTTTCTTTGATCTCCAGGGTCACGCTGGCGCTGCCGAGGATGTGACCGGCGTCGCGGTACATCACCCGCACGTCGGGATGGACGTGGAACCACTGCTCATAGTTGTAGCTGGCAAACTGGCGCATGGCGGCTGCTGTATCTTCGGTGGTGTAGAGCGGCTCTTTTTCCTTTTCGTTGAGCGCCCTGTGGCGGTTGTCGCGCTCTGCATCACCTTCCTGTATTTTAGCGCTGTCGAGCAGCATGATGGCGCAAAGATCGCGCGTAGCATGCGTGCTGTAAATTTTCCCCCGGAAGCCGTCGGCGACAAACTTCGGCACGCGCCCCGTATGGTCAATGTGCGCGTGGCTTAATACGAGGCAATCAATCTCGCGCGGATCGAACAGCCATTTTTCATTGAATTGAGCGAGTGGCTTGTCGTCGCTCGCCTTCCCGTCGTCGTCCCCCCCCTGGTAGAGGCCGCAATCGAGCAGTATCTTGAAATGGTCGTCGAGTTCGATGAGGTGCGCCGAGCCGGTGACTTCGCGGGCGGCGCCGCAAAATTTTATCTTCATGGAATGATTGGCAATTGTGACAAGCTTCAGGCCGCCTGCCGGGTTTTCGGCGGGAAAAGTAGGGGAATTGGTGCGGAGTTGATGCGGATGGGTGAGAAAATATGAGGCACTGCCCAAAAAGACTTTAAAATGGAAGATCGAGCGACGTAAGGTGGCACCAATGCCAATTGATCGCTTTGAGTAAATTTGTGAAACGAAGGATCACCAAAAGCAGGCAAACCATGTTCCCTTTACCACTGACATCCCACATCGAATCGTCGTTTCACACCAAAATTGAATCCGTTCAAACCGTCGCCGGAGGAGATATTCACCGCGCTGCCCGTTTGGATGCCGCCGACGGACGGCAGTTTTTTCTGAAATACAATACTGTTGCACAAGCTGCCGAAATGTTTCATACCGAAGCGCTTGGATTGGCATTGCTCGGAGCTTCCCGGATCATCGCAGTGCCAAAAATATATGGACACGGCGTCATCGGCGAATGGTCGTTCCTCCTGCTGGAGTACATCAGGCCGGGACATCGCAACCGCGTTTTTTGGGAAGACTTCGGCACTTCTCTGGCTACGTTGCACGGGACAAGCTCCGCGCAATTCGGTTTCGCGCACGACAACTTTATAGGCTCCTTGCCACAGTCGAACAAACGGCGCGATACGTGGCAAAGTTTTTATTCGGAAGAGCGCCTGCTGCCACAAATGCGCCTTGCCCGGACGCAAAACCGTCTGAACGCCGCAGATGAACAAAATCTGGAAAAACTCTGCTTTAAATTATCCTCCATTTGCCCGGATGAGCCGCCCTCCCTTACACACGGCGACCTCTGGAGCGGCAATTTCCTATGCAATTCCGATAGCAAACCCGTGTTGATTGACCCGGCAGCATCGTTCGCGCACCGGGAAATGGACCTGGCGATGAGCCGCCTTTTCGGCGGATTCGACCCGCATTTTTATCAAAGTTATGAGTCGGCCCGACCGCTTGCACCCGGTTTTGAAGAACGGCTGGAAGTATATCAATTGTATTATTTGCTGGTACACGTCAACCTTTTCGGCGGGGGATATGTGGATAGCGTGCGGAGGATTTTGAAGCGTCATTAGCAGTCATTAAGGGCTATCGGGACTTACAGCGGTTAAAAAACAAAATGACACACCTTGAAAGTGCTCATCGAATGACTCTTCATGACACTTAATGACTCTTGAGATGCTAGTGCTCCTCCGGCCTGCCCAAAATCTTCCCCTGCCCGTACATCTTTTGCATTTCCGCTTCTTCTTTCAGCTCATCTTCGGTAGATATCGGCACGTCCATTTTTGTCATATCCGGCTGACCGGCATCCACCCAGGCGGTGTACCAGGCACTGCCTACGGCGTGAATGGCAGCGCGCATCCGGCGCTCCATCATTCCCTGTAATGCCGTTTGGTAGGCGGCGGCATAGTCGCGGCAGGGCGCCAGTACCGACAATCCGTTGCGCAGGTCAGGACACATCTGGCGGTCGGAAGGAAAAGAGCGGCTGAGATTGCGTTCCATCGTCAGCACGCTGTCCACCATACTGTGGCTGTCGAACACCGCTTGCCAAAAGTAATTGGCCGGGTCCGCGATGTAAACCGGCTTACCTACAAAAAAATCGTATTCCTCATCGGCAAACAATTCGGGTACCCGGCTTTCCCAGAATCCGTGAATGCCGTGTTGACCGGTTTTTTGGCCGTTGTAGTTGCTGGTGGTATGGAGCGGCACATGCGCGTCGCCGATATAATGCCCCATGTCCGCGCACAAGCGGAGAATCCGCCTGGAGTTGCGCTGGCGAAAGGCTTCGGTGAGATCGCGTTGCATTTTTTGCAGGTGCCAGGGCACGATGCCGTGTTCCGAGAGGTGTTCGCTGAAAAAAGCGGTTTGGGCGTGGAGTGGGATGCCTGAAGCTTGCAACAACGCATTCAGCGAATCCGCGTCGAGCAGGAATTCGTCCTTGTAAAATCGCGGCAACAACTGTCGGAAGAAAAAATCTTTATACGACCGTGCGAGATTTTCGGGTACAGGTCGCTCACTGCCAAAAACCTGAACCGTATCGCCAGAAGCCGTAGTCGCCCACACATCCGTATATTTTATCATCGCATCAATCCATAGCCGCGGCAGCTGATCGAAAGGTGGTGTTCCGTACACATCGAGGTCAATATAATGGCGCGGCGCTTCCTGTTTGCTCGCATAGCGCCGCATGTCGGGGTCTACAGCATGGTCGGCCAGCCAGTCAATGTGGGGTTTGAAAAACACCATCATCTCCGGCGGCAGCGTAAGCACTGCAAGACGGTTGATGCGTTTGTGGGCGAAAAAGCCCCAGGGAGGAGAGGAGGAATTGGGGAATGCGGATTGCGGATTGCGGATTTCGGATTGCAGATTGGGAGAATAGGGGACAAATGAACCAAAAGCGATGAGCGCCAGCAGGGAAACCGCAAGATAGAAGGCGAATAATTTTTGCATAATTTCTATGTTTGGCATTCACAAAATCCGAAATCCCTACTCCCTACTTCTCCATCCCATCAACCACCTCCACCGACCACGCTTCGGCTTTTTCAGCGAACAGGACTTTTGTTTTTGCCCAGGTCGTTTGGAACAATTCCGATTTCCGGTATGCTTCCAACGCTGCTTCGTCGTCCCAAAAACTCAAGGTGAAAAGTACGTTCGGTTGGTTGATGCTGCGCAACAACTCCATGTGCCGGCAACCGGGAAATGCCCGGATGCGTTCTTTGCTGTGTTCAAAAACGTCGTGAAGGAAGGTTGCTACGGTCTCCTCCCGAAAGGTCATTTTGACGATGCGTTTTATCATTTATGAGACGTTGGATAATTGGACGTTGGACGTTGGATAATTGGACGTTGGATAATGGACGCTTGACTATGGAAAATGGTGTGTTTTATGTCCAATTACGTACTCCTTGTCAATATTGTCCAACGTCCAATTATCCAACGTCCAACGTCCAACTATCCAACGTCCAACGTCCAACGTCCAACGTCCAATTATCCAACGTCCAACGTCCAATTATCCATCATCAACTTATTGCGCGTAGCGTTTTTTACGCCGCCAATTGAAAAACCAGCCGAATATCCCGAGGAATACGAGCGGTGCAGCGATATTGACCGTGCGCCAAAGCGTTGCTTCCTGGCGGGCTTTGACGGTATCGAGCAACCGGAGTTTCACTTCTTTCGTTCGCGCTTCGATGACGCCGGCAGGGTCTATCAGATATTCGATGGCATTGAGCATCAGTTCTTTGTTGGCATAAGTGGCATTCTCGAAGCGGTTAAGGCCCAAAGGCAGCCATTCTTTTTTGGCCGCGTCCCGCACAAAATTGGCCGCCACATCGCCGTCGCTGATGACGAGCATGCGCGTGGGCTCGCTCTCCGCTTTGAAAGTCATGCCGAGTTGCTGAAGCCCCGCGAGCATTTCCTGCGATACCCGGTTTTCGTAGTTGGACGGAAAAACGCCTTCGAGCAACACCCCGACGGTCTGCATGCCCTTGTCGAATTTGGCCGGGTCGGGATCGTATTTCAGGATTTCAAAGTTCAGGTCTATGGGGCTGAATTGCAGGCGACTATAACGGCTGCTTGTGAGGAGCCGCGTTTTTTTCACCGCTGTTTTGGTGCGAATGGTATCTATGGACGAGCAAAAACGCAGCTCCACCCGATCGAGGTTTTTCACCACGGGATGATTGCCCGACGGCAACACCGTCGGGTGATAATACCAGGGGAACAGTTCCATCTGCGGGGCGTTGCCCATCTGTCCGGTGGCGAGTGGTATTTTCGAGCACTCGAGGTCGAGCACCAGATCGGGCTGGATGCGGGCGCCATATTTGAAGAGCATATCCTCCAGGTTGATCGGATAGTCGCCTGGCACGAAGCGGCCCGTGTGCCGCATGCTGTCGAGGTCGGCGTTGAGGCGGTCAATCAGCCAGAGTACACGCCCCCCCTGCATCACATACTGGTCAATCTTGAATTTGTCGCGTTCTGAAAAAGCCGTGCGCGGCTTGGCCACCACAAGCAGGGCGCATTCAGCGGGTTTGAGTTGTACGACAGAATCGAGTGAGAGGCGGTCGGTGTTGTAAAACTGGTTGAGACTGCGCTCCAGGTCAGCGGTTTGTATATCTTCCAGTTCGCCATGCCCTTTGGTGAACAAAATGGAAGGGCGCTGAGCCGTCAGGATCTTTTTGATGGCATTGGCAAGTTTATACTCGAGTAGGGTCACCGAATTGTTAATAACCACTTCCGGGTTGAGGGTAGGCGATTCGTTCTCCAGCAACTTGACCGGGATGCGTCGGCTGGCATAGTGTATCACGGCCACCGGGTAGATAAGCTGCTGAGAGCGCTGGCCTTGCTCGGCCACACGCAGGTTGACCGGAATAATGCCCTGTTCGGCCAGGGCTTTGCGGCGTTCGTTCACTTCTTCGAGCGTACCCTGCCCCGGATCTTCAAATTGGTAGTCAACATAGCCGCTTACCGAACGGAAATCGTCGAGCATTTCACGGGTAGCTGTTTGCAGGCGTTTGAAGCCGGCTGGGAACTCGCCTTCGAGCAGCACCTGAATATACACGCGGTCTTTCAACCCTTTCAGCAACTCGCGCGTAGGGCGGGTGAGCGTGAAGCGTTTTTCCTCCGTCAGATCTATATGGGTATGGAAAGTATTGGCTAAAATGTTGACGAACAACAAGATGCCGCAAAAAAGACCGAATTGGATGAGTGCTTGTGAACGCCTGGAACGCGCCATATGAGTTTATTTTGGTTGGCAAAAGTACGACCCTTTTAATAAAAGAATTTCCCCACTGACCGGTAACCGCTCCGGGCAACGGCAAAAGGTTCGTTCAGCCGATCGGGAAAACCTTCGCGGATTTGCGGGTAATCGTGTTCGCCGTACTGAATAGCCATGGCCCAGCCTTTTTTAAATGCGGCCGTCTGGTCGTACCAATCCGGAAAATATTCCGAAAAAACAGGTAGGGTATGATGATCGAACGATTCGGGTTTACCGTCAATTTGCCAAAAAACCCCATCACCGTTATAGGTGCCCGGCTCAAAAGTGTTGATATTGGCGCGGAGAAGGTCTATCTGGCCGCTCGTATGAACCGTCAAGCCGGTGCCGGCGACGGCAATGTCGCCGATGGTCATGTCGGAAGGTTCGAACCGAAGCGCTTCGCCGGGTTGAAATATTTTATCATACGTATTGCCATCCGATTCCACCTTGATCCGATACGCCACTGGCTCCTGGAGCCCTTCCGGGTGGTTGAACCGGGCCGGTGCAGCACTGAAGTAATTGTAACCCCTGGCAAGTGTGGTATAATGTTTAAAATCGGGTGAGACAGCGCTGACCTCAAACAGTTGAGCCGTTTGATTGTCCGGCAATTCTATATTCTTGAAATTGTTTTCCGGTTTAAATTCCTGCCAGGAAACCGAGATCGTGTCTTTCTTCAAACTGTCGGGCAAATAGAGATACCGGAATTGAGATTCACCGTTGGCCAAAAGCCTGAGAACCAGGCCTTGAGTGACCGGAATATAAGGTGCATATTCGACCTTATTTTCAGCCGGCGTGAATTGAGGCTCGTTGTCGAAGGCATGACCATCCACCACTTCGAGCGAATCGAATGACTCCACGCCATCAATATATATATGAGCCTTTCTTATAAATGTAGGGAATCCGGGAAGCGTGACAAAAAATACCGAAGCGCCGTTGGGAACATCCAGGTGCGAAAAAATGTAGACCATCTTTCTGCCGGGTTCGAACTGTTCAAAAAAAACGTAGTGCAGGTCGTATTGCTCCGGCAAATCATCTCCCGAAAGCGAAAATTGTTCGCTTAATGTGTTTGCACCCTCCGGAATTTCAATTCTTTTGAGCACTTTCCCATCGGCATTGGTCATGAACAATGCCCTTTCATTCCCAAAATAAAAGGGGCTGAACTGGCAATTGACTGCATATTCCGCTTCGTATTTTTTGCAACCGAGGACAAAAAAGAAAAGTGTGGCGGGGAGGAGGATGTGTTTCATGTTCATAAGTTGGCGGGCTAAAGTTAGTGTTTCGATGTTTTGACGCCAACACCTGCGAACAGGTTGTACAAATTCGTCATATTTTTGCCCCGGCGAATGAAAGCAATAAAACCCTGTCATAAAAGTTAATAAAATCCCGCGTCAGGTCGTTATTGAAGTCATTAAAGTCATCAATCCTCACCGTTTCCCGTTCACCGACACCATGAAGAAGCGCCCGTTCCTTTCCCTTTCAGTCATCATTTTTCATTTTTCGTTTTTCATTTTTCCCTTTTCCCTTTCCGCCCAGTGCATTTCCGGCGATTGTAAAAACGGCGTCGGCACTTTTGTTTATCCATCCGGCGCCAAATACACCGGCCACTTCAAAGATGGCGAAATTCACGGCATCGGCGTTTGTTATTATACCGACGGCAGCAAATACCAGGGCGAATGGGTACACCGGTACCCTGAAGGACGCGGCACAAAAACCTACTCCGACGGAACCGTCCGCACCGGCCTCTGGAAACGCGGCAAGCCGGTGGATGAAAACGGCAAACTACTCGAAGAATACATCGCCCGCAAAAAAGACGAAAGCCAGGACGATGGCACCAACATCCAATCCGGCTGTCTTTCAGGCGATTGTAAAAGCGGGCAAGGGATTTTTGCGTACCCCGACGGCAGCAAATACGAGGGGCAGTTCCTGAACGGTAAGTTTCACGGACAGGGTGTGTTTTACTTCGCCAACGGCGATAAATACGAAGGGGAATTTTCTGAAAACTATCCCGACGGCCAAGGCACACGCACCTATGCCGCCGACAACCACCAGGAAAGCGGCGAATGGCGGCAGGGAGAATTTGTCGGCAGCAGCCTGATCGAAAGCGGCAAGGTCGGTTGTATTCAGGGCGACTGTGCCGACGGCAAAGGAACGTATATTTACAAGGAAGGCTCAGCCAAGTACGTCGGCGACTTCAAAAACGACCTGCCGCACGGCTATGGCATCTGCACCTACGCCAACGGCGACCGCTACCGCGGCGAATGGCAGGAAGGTGCGTTCGGCGGCAAAGGCACACTTTACCTCCGCGACGGCACAGTAGTAGACGGTTATTGGCGCAACGGCGAATACATCGGTAAAGAACCGCCCGCCGACTACAAACCCACCGCTCCACCGGTTGCCGAAACATCTGCGGAGCCTCCAGTGGAAAAAACCGACACCAAGGTATGGGCCGTGGTGATTGGCGTGGCTGCGTACGACCACATGCCCGTGCTGCGCTATACCGACGACGACGCTTACCGCTTTTATGCTTTTTTGAAAAGCCTCGAAGGCGGCGCCTTGCCCGACGAACAATTGCGCATCCTCGTGGACGAAGACGCTACGCGCGACAATATCCTCGGTTCGATGAACGAAATTTTCTCACAAGTCGGCCCGAACGACCTGGTGATTTTTTACTTCTCCGGCCACGGCCTCAACGGCTCGTTCCTGCCCATCGATTTCGACGGCTTCAACAACAAGATCACCCACGAGGAAATCGCCAAAGCGTTCAACAAATGCCCGGCGAAATTCAAACTCTGCCTCGCTGACGCTTGTCACAGCGGCAGCCTCTTTGCCATGCGCTCCGGCGAGGACGATCCGGTGCTCAACACCTACTACACCACCCTCGCCAAATCCGTATCCGGCACGGCACTCATCATGTCGAGCAAAGCAGACGAAACTTCGCTCGAATCGCAGGGCCTGCGACAGGGCGTGTTCAGCCACTTCCTCATCCGGGGGCTGAAAGGCGAGGCCGATAAAAACAAGGACAAAGTGGTGACGGTGGAAGAACTCTACGACTTCGTGACCTCTAATGTGCGCGACTACACCGGCAACCGCCAAAGCCCGGTAATCAAAGGGACGTACGATCCGAAAATGCCGGTGGCGGTGGTGCGCTGAGGGTGACTGTTTGATTGGTTATTGGTTATAGACTTTATAGAGAGACAAGAATGAAAAGACAACTAAAAGACTGAAAACCAAGCCTAATTGCCAAAATTCACGAAGATCAGTAAAAGCGTTTTGTTCGAAGTCGGTATTTTCTGCAATCACCTCGCAAAGAAGAACCGGCTTTAAAGTTTTTCCAAAGTCGGGTTCCTCGTAGTAGGCTCGGATGTCGTTTTCGAGTGTGACAAAATGCTGCGTTTTTTCAATTTTACAAATGTCGAGTGCAAGGACAAACATCCAGTATTTTGCCCTGTCACCAAATTTGAAATGAACCCCACTGACGGTATCTTGTCGGTTAACGAGTTGATTCAGAAAGTGCTGAGCCATCTCCAAATTCGTTTTCGATTGCTCCTCATCCCCATTAACCAGTATCTCCAAATCTTGCCTTTCTGGCGGGCGAACAAAATTTACCCACTTATATTTTTGTGGCTCGTAGAATTCCTTCGTGATTCGGAAAACAGGCAACAGGCGATATTCCTGAAAAACGCCTTTTTCTCGCAAAAAAAACAGGCAAAGCGTCGGCAACAACAAAAGGCTAATCATGCCGGAGCGATACCAAACAAGGGGTCTTCGTTGCATCCTTTCATTTTGTAACATAGATGCAACTCCTGAATGGGATGGTGCGTGTGCCATCAAGCAAGCCGTTTCAATTGCTTCTTTTCCAAAAAATAAATCAGGGCGAGGTAATTGCCAAACAGAATTACCCGTACTGTCCATAGTACTACAGAATGGCCGGGCAGCATCGTTTCAACCAATTTGCTCACAGCAAAAAGCCCTAACGCAGCGGCGACATACAGTGCCATTCGCCCCAGCCGATACGGTACAGGGTAGTGTTTTTCCCCCGTAAACCACGTTGCCCAACTCATAAAAGCATAGCAGGTCAGCGTCACCCACGCTGCTCCCGTGTAGCCGAAACGCGGGATCAGCAACAGGTTCAGCACAATGGTGATGACGGCCCCGGCAACCGAAATCCAGGCGCCCAAACCCGTGCGGTCTTTCAGGCGGTACCAGATAGAGAAATTGTAATACACACCCAGCAACAGATTGGCCATCAGCAGGATGGGCACCACGTGCAGGCCGCTGTGGTACTTCGTACCGATAAAATATTTGACCACATCGAGGAAGAGCAGGATACCGAGCATGCCGGTGGCACCGACAATAGTAAACCACTTGGTCACTTCCGCCTGCGTGCGCAGGGCATCTTTATCTCCCGCGTGCCGGAAGAAAAAAGGCTCTGCGGCGTAGCGATAAGCTTGGGTGAACAAGGTAATAAGCGCAGCCAGTTTATAGTTCGCTCCGAAAATGCCCACATCTGCCAGGTTTTCCTGTGGGGTGCCCGGCAGCAGGTATTTCAGCATGGAACGGCTGAACATTTCGTCCACGATCCCTGCAAAACTCACGATGATGAGCGGTGCGGCGTAGGCCACCATTTTCCCCCATAAGGCTTTGTCAAAATTCCATCGAACGGCCTTCAACTGCGGCGACAACAGCAGCAGCGTGACCAGGCTCGCGATCAAATTTGACAGAAAAATATAGCCTACCCCCAACCCCGGCGACCACACAACATGTACCCAATCCAGCCCGTTTTTCGCCGCCCAGGGGCAAAACACCAGCCAGAATAAGTTCATCCCGATGTTGACCGCAATATTGGTCAACTTGATGAAAACAAAGCGCTTTGGTCGCTGTTCCAGCCGTAAACGGGCAAATGGCAACTCCGCCAGGCAATCGAAAGCCAGTATCAGGGCGAACCATCGAACGTACTCCGGGTGCTGCGGATATTCCAGGCCATCAGCAATAGGTTGTGCGAAGATCAGGAGTATTGCGGCAATAATAGCCGTAGTGCCGAACAGCGACAACATCCCCGTCGAATAGGTCTTTTCCCTGTCCTCCGCCGGCGTTCCGAAGCGGAAAAAAGCCGATTCCATGCGGTAAGAGAACAAGACCATCAGGAAGGCCGACGTGGCATACAGATCAATGACCGCTCCGTATTCGTTCGTCGTCGCCAGCACCCGCGTGTAGAACGGCACCAGCAGCATATTGAGCAGCCGCCCCACAATGCTGCTCAGGCCGTATAAAGCGGTTTCTCCCGCCAGTTTTTTTATCAACGACATTTGTATAACGGTAGACGGCCGATGGTAGACGGTAGACGGCCTCCCGGGGCAAAGGTAGTTCGCAGAAAAATGTCGGATGGATTTTACAAAGAAATAGCCCTCGAACAGAGCGATGCTGTTCGAGGGCTATGCCATTGCTGGATCCTGATTTATTTTTTACAACCCTCCAATCGGCCCCTTTTCCAATCTCAAATTAAATGAGTTATCTCAACAGGCTTTTCAAGGTTGCCGATTGGAAGGTTTAGGGCACTCGTTTAAGCCATCTCCTGCACCACTTCCGTCACTTCCGGCACCATGCGCTTCAACATACCTTCGATACCGGCTTTCAGGGTCACAGTGGAAGATGGGCATCCGCTGCACGAGCCTTGCATGGTCACGTAAACCGTCCCATTCTCATAGGCTTTGAATTCGATGTTGCCGCCATCCATTTCCACGGCGGGCTTCACGTAGGTATCAATCAGGTCTTTCACTTTTTTGGCAATTTCGCCGTTTTCGCCGCTGAATTGCACGGCGTTGCTTTCTGCGGTGGTTTGCTCCAGGTATTCGGCAAAACCGTCCTTTACTATTGTGCCGCCGTTTTCCACGTATTCTTTTACGAATTCCTTCAGCTTGAGCATTATTTCAGACCAGTCGTAGTTGAACTCCTTCGTTATGGTGACGTAGTTGTTGTTGAAATATGCGCTTTTTACATAAGGCAGTTCCATCAGGCTGTTGGCCATCGGACTCCATTCCGCGGCCAGTTCTTTTTCCTTGAAATCGGCAATACCCCGGTAAAGCATCCGGTTGGTGACATATTTCAGCGCTTCGGGATTGGGCGTTTGCT
Source organism: Saprospiraceae bacterium (assembly GCA_019187225.1). Classification (GTDB taxonomy): domain Bacteria; phylum Bacteroidota; class Bacteroidia; order Chitinophagales; family Saprospiraceae; genus M3007. The sequence continues at coordinate 1,997 of JABAQQ010000040.1, read as the reverse complement.
CTGTGTACAGCATCACAGGGCTCTTTGTTATGGTAGCTTCCATGATCGAGAATTTCTTATCCGTTTTAAAGTGCAGGGCAAAGGTAACACGCCTTATTTGGAATGGTTCAATCGTAGCGGTGAGTTTCTGGCCGTCCTTAACAAATTTCCAAACCCGAAAACCCCGTTTTATTCAGGCGTTACATTTCAAAAAACACCTCACCGTTGTCCTGCAGCCATATTTTCACTGTCGGGTAGCGGAACAGTATATTGGAAAAAAGAATGTAATAATCCTCAGCATGGATATTGGGGGCATCCGCCGGGTCGCGGTGCAGGTTCATCAGACGACGAAAAACAGATTCGGGAATCCCTGAATTATAGGCCAGTGCCCGCAACGTCACATGCATCGGCGATGCCTCCAGGGTAGTGAGATATTGCTCCAACAACCGGGAAAGGTAAAATTTGTCTTGTATCTGGCGAGGGTAAAGCCGTTTCATGGCAGATCAGGTTTGTCTGTAAGCCGTCAACGCAAAATGGTTTTGAACACCAGCCACTTTTACGAGATTGAGCAATAACAATTTCAAACGACTCAAACCGCTCAAACTACTTTCAAACGACTATGTTATGAGGCATCAGTTGACGGCAATGGCGATGGTTGCTACGCTCAGTCGTGTTCCCGCTATCCCCAGGAGCGCGTGACCGCAGGTCTCCAACGTTGCTCCGGTTGTCAGCACATCATCTACCAACAGCAGGTGTTTACCCTGAAGCAGGGTCGGCTTTTCCACTACAAATACGTCATCCACATTTTCAAACCGCTCCATGCGTTTTTTTTTCGTTTGTGTTGCTGTAAAAGCCCGCCGAACCAATGCATTCCTTAATACCGGGATGTCCATCACTTCTGAAATTCCCTGGGCAAACTGGGCGCTTTGGTTGTAACCGCGCAAGCGTTCCTTTTTAGGATGCAGCGGCACCGGGACAATCGCTTCTACCGGCCTGAAAACATCCGAAGCCTTCAGTTTGCGGCCAAAGGCCCGCCCTATCTTTACCCCGATCTCCGGTTTATTGTGGTATTTCAATTGGTGCAACGCCTGCTGAACGGGGCTTTTTCTGGTAAAATAATACATGGCCGCGCCACTTTCCAACTGGAGCCGGCCCCACAGGCGATCGGTAAATTCATTCTCCCGTACAAGATGCATATCGGAGACTGAAATTTTCAATTGACACCTGAAACAAAAACAAGCATCACCTGCAGGTATATCAGCGCCGCAGGCCACGCACAATTCCGGATAGATCAGGTGTAAAAAACCGCTCCAAAGAGCGCGAAAGGCAGGAAAAGAGTTCTGCAGGACCATCTTCATTTTTTTTAATTGGGCAAGATCGAAATCCAGCATCAAAAATATTATGTTTTCTCAAGATGTCAACCTTTATGGTATAAAAAAACGGCACATCCGATATTCTTCCGGAATCCGCACATCATGGAAGGCAAAACATTTGAAAATATGTTTTGAAAAACAAAAACCCGTCTTACCTTTGCGCCCGCTTTCGCCAAAAGAGCCAATTGAAATGGCAGTTCCGGGAAACAATTTCCTTTTTTGAAAGGCTGATCGGGCTGAATGGCATGACTGCCAAATGTTAAAAAAAATTGGACGAGTGCTTGGATAAGTCAAGAAGATGTATGTACCTTTGCGACCCCATTTGAAACAAATGATGTTTTGATTATACGATCCGCGCAAGCGGTTTCTATATAACGAGTTCATTGACAGTAAAGAGCGAAAGACTTTGTAGCGAGAGGGATATTGCAGGAATGCGATATTCTGAGAGAGAGGTAAGGGAAGAGTTTAGTCAGGGAGCGCTCGGACGTCGTAAGAATGACGGCTCTGCTTTTTAATAAGAGTGGAGTTAAAGACTATACGATGGAGAGTTTGATCCTGGCTCAGGATGAACGCTAGCGGCAGGCCTAATACATGCAAGTCAAGGGGCCAGCAATGGCACCGGCGGACGGGTGCGTAACGCGTACA
>JABAQQ010000025.1 GCA_019187225.1 Saprospiraceae bacterium | reverse complement strand
AAAGGCCATACTCGACTTTTTCAAAAATATCAAAGAACATAAACAAGCGCTGGAGTCGCTCCTGACGCTCAACTTTCGCATTGCCGGACTATAGTGGTTTTTCGCAAACCACTTTCCGCCGGGTATATTTGGAAACTAATCTGGTATGACAAGATAAAACAAGGATTGGTAAATTACCGGGATGATAATGGTAATGAAAGACAATTGTTCTTTCAATTTCCTGTTTCAAGCGAGTTAGAAATAACAAAGCTCTAATTTTTTTTGACATGCAACAAGATTTTTTATGAAAAAAGTATTACAAAGTCCCATTTCTGATGATACGTTTGCTTCATGATTCTCAACCAACGCACCCAGGCCCTCCGCGCGCAGGTCGAAGACTTAGTGAAAGACCTGCAAAACCTCAGCCAGGAGATTGGCCATAAAGACCTGGCTGCCGCCGTCGGCGAGCTGCGCAACCGCATGACCGAGCCGTTCATGTTCGTCATTGTCGGCGAGGTAAAAGCGGGCAAGAGCAGTTTTGTCAATGCCCTGCTCAGCGCCGACCGGGAGATATGCCCCGTCGCGCCGCAGCCCATGACCGACACCATCCAGCAAATCCTGTACGGTGAGAAAGAGGAGATCATCGTCGTCAATCCCTATCTGAAAAAAGTCCTGTTGCCCGTCGAGATCCTGCGCGACATCGCCATCGTGGACACGCCCGGCACCAATTCCATCGTGGAGCGCCACCAGGAGATCACCGAGAATTTTATCCCCGCCAGCGACCTCGTCATATTCGTCTTCGAAGCCAAAAACCCTTACCGGCAATCGGCCTGGGATTTTTTCGACTTCATTCACCGCGACTGGCACAAAAAGATCATTTTCGTGCTCCAGCAGAAAGACCTGATGACGCCGGAAGACCTGGCGGTGAACGAACGCGGCCTGTACGATTACGCCCTCAAAAAAGGCATGACAGACCCCGCCATCTTCACCACCAGCGCCAAAGCCGAAATGGAGCACCGCTACGACGCGAGCGGCTTTTCCGCCGTGCGCGACTACATCCGCACCCACGTCACCGGCGGGCGCGGCGCGGCGCTCAAACTGAAAAACAACCTCACCACTTCGCGCAGCATCCTCGACCGTATCCGCCAGGACCTCGACACCCGCGCCGAACAGTACCGGGCCGACACAGCCTTCCGCGAGGACATCCGCCTAACGCTCGACAACCAGGAGCGGAAGTCGAACCACCAGGTCGGCTTGCTCATCGAAAACCTGCTCAACGGCTACGACCGCATCACCAGGGGCATCGGCGAAGAACTCTCCGGGGGGCTGTCGTTCCCGTCCATGCTGGTGCGTTCGATCAAAGGTATTTTCCGCAAACAAGCCTCCATCAAAGACTGGCTCGACGAACTGACGAAAAAACTCGAACTCCAGCTCAACGGCGAACTCAGGATCAAACTCAACGAAGGCGTGGTGGACCTGGCCGACACGGTGCAACAAATGGCCAAAATGATTGACCTGAAGATCCGCGCGGGCGGCACGGTAGTCAAAAGCGATTCCTACATCTTTGAAGACATCGCCGAAAAACGCGCCGCCGTGCTCAAAGAATTGCAGGAGGCTTTTTCGCGCTTTATGTCGCGCTCCGAGAGTTTCAGCGACGAGCGCCTTTTCCCCGAAAATGCCAGCGTTTCGCCTAATATCGCTGCAGGTAGCGGCGCCGCCATCGTTGGGGTGATCCTCGCCACTGTTACCAAACTCACCGTGTTCGACGTCACGGGCGGTATTCTTACGGGCGTCGGTCTACTGTTTGCAGGCGTCACCGCGGGCTTGCAACGCAATAAGATCATCAACGGTTACGACGAAGAGATCGCCAAAGGCCGGGCCCGGATGCAGGAAGAACTCGACACCAAACTGCGCGGCTACGTGCGCACCATCAAGAGCCGCATCGGGGACAATTTCGGCGAGCTGGATGCCTTGCTGGCAAACGAAGAAACGCAAATCGCCCGCTTCAACGGGCACTACGCAGCGTTGAGCGGGCGATTGGAGGAGATTGACGGTGGCCTGGAATTTTGACGTTGGACTATTGGACGTTGGACTGTTGGACATTGGACTATTTGACGTCAGACATTGGATTTGAAACTGTGGTATCAATGGCTCAATTCCCAGCGTCCAATAGTCCAACAGTCCAACAGTCCAGCGTCCAACGGTCCAACGTCTTCCTTACTTATTCGGTATCATATTCGGATTCAGCAGATCGTAGAACTGATCCAGTTTCGGCAGGATGATGATCCGGGTACGGCGGTTGGTGGCGCGGCCTTCTGCCGTTTCGTTGGTGGTGAGTGTGTTGTACTCGCCGCGTCCGGCAGCGATCAGGCGGTTCGGATCCACTTTGAAATTCTTTTGCAGGGCGCGCACCACCGAGGTGGACCGCTTCACGCTCAGATCCCAGTTGTCGTCGATGCAGGCGTTCTTGATGGGTACGTTGTCGGTATAACCTTCCACCATCACTTCCACTTCGGGGCGCGACTGAACGATCTGCGCGATTTTGCCCAGCACTTCGTTGGCCCGGGGTGTCAGGTTGTAACTGCCGCTTTGGAACAGCATCTTGTCGGACAAATTGATGAACACGACCGTTTTGTCCACCTTGACCTCTACGTCTTCGTCTTCGATGCCGTCTTTCAGCACACTTTTCAGGTTGACCGCCAGGGCCAGGTTGATGGAGTCCGCCTTCGTTTTGGCGGCCTGGAGGAGGTGGATGTATTTGTCTTTCCGCTCTAATTGGGACAGCGTTTCCTTGATGTTTTCGTTGGCGGATTGAGACAACACGGTCAGATTGCCCACCTGGTCGAGTTGTTTGTCGCGCTGCATTTTGAAATCCTCGATCTGCGCGCGCAAATCGCGGATCTGTTCCTCGCGCAGTTGGAGGGCGTTTTTGGAAGCGTTCAATTCGCTCCGCAGGTTTTCCTTGTCTTTTTCGCAAGTCGTCAGCTTGGCCAAAGCTTCGTTGAGGCTTTCGCCGCACTTGCCCAGGTCTTTGTTGGCAGCCGCCAGTTCCGTTTGAAGGGATACATATTTCTTTTTGGCGACGCAGGATGTCATGGCCAATCCGGCGCACAGCAAAATGGTGAATTTGATTGTTGAATGCATGGAATTTAGTTTGAAATGATAGAAAAAATCAATCGGCTCGGAGTCGCAAAACTACCGATTCAACCGTTTTATTTTTGAAAAGTTGGTTTTTGAAAGCGTTTTTAATGGTGATTTAATGCTGCTTTAAGGTCAATAATTACCCTGCTGCCGCCAATTAAAAAGGCAAACTGTCGTCCAATAGCCGACATAATTCCGCGATTGTGGCATAGCGATGACGTTGGAATGCAAGCGACCACTTTACATTTGCCCCCGTTTTTGGGTAGAGGGTAGAGGGTTGACGGTGGACGGTAGACGGTGGACGATGGTAAAGGGTAGAACCTCTCCACGCCATCTACTGTCCACCGTCAACCGTCCACCGTCAACCGTCCACCGTCCACCGTTATCACACTTTCAATGAAAAAATTCATGCGCAACCTCCTGCAGTCCATGCTTTTGCTGGCTGCCTTCCCTGTTATTGCCCAAAACTTTAACCTTCAGCTCCGCTCCACGCTGGAATACCCCGGTCAGACGCTGGCCAATATTTGCGGTTACGCCCAGGGCGGACGCGAATACGCATTGCTCGGCGGCTCTGCCGGTTTGATCGTGGTGGATGTGACCGATCCGGATAACCCGGTGAACATCGTGCAAATCCAGGGGCCGGAGGGTACGCCCAACTTCCAGAGCCTTTGGAAAGAGATAAAGGTGTACCAGCACTACGCCTACCTCACCACCGAAGCGGGCGGCGGTTTGCAGATCATTGACCTGAGCAACCTGCCCAACCCCAACCTGGCATATCATTCCTACACCGGCGACGGCGACATTGCCGGTCAACTCACCAACATTCACGCGCTGCACATAGACGCCAAAAAAGGCTTTCTTTATCTCTACGGTGGCCAGTTATTAGGCGGCGCAGCCAAAGTGCTGGATCTGAATGCCGATCCCTACAACCCGACCTATGTGGGCAAATTCGACGCGCTTGGCTACATCCACGACGGATATGCCGAAAACGACACGCTGTATGCCTGCCATATTTACTCGGGTTTGCTCTCCATTGTTGATATGGCCGACAAATCGAATCCGGTGCTGCTCGGTACTGTGCAGACACCCGGCAAATTCACCCACAACGCCTGGCTGACCGGCGATCGCAAGCATATTCTGACCACCGACGAGGATGAAGATTCCCCTTCGTTCGTCACCTCGTACGACATCAGCGACCCCCAGGACATCAAAGAACTCGACCGCGTTTCTACCAACGACGGAACCGGTTCCATCGGTCACAACGTGCACGTAATCAACGACTGGGCCGTTACTTCCTGGTATACCGACGGCGTCGTGATCTCCGATGCGCACCGACCCGACAACCACGTCATCACCGGCTGGTACGACACCTGGCCGGGCAATAACTTCGATAAATTTCAGGGCTGCTGGGGTGTTTATCCCTATCTGCCTTCGGGTACGGTCGTCGCTTCCAATATTCCCAATACCAATGGCGGTACGGGCAAATTGTTCGTCATGACACCTACTTACGTCCGCGCCTGCTACTTAGAAGGAAAAATAACGAACGGTTGCAACGGCCAACCCATGATCGGCGCGACGATCGAAGTCAACAGCGGTAATCCCTGGGTCAACACGGCGACGAAAAACGACGGCACTTTCAAAACCGGCCAGGTAGAGCCGGGCAATTTTCAGGTGACCATCAGCAAACCGGGATTCGCAAGCCAGACGCTGGACATCTCGCTCGCAACCGCGGAAGTGACGGAACTGAACGTCACACTCCAACCCGCCAATGTCACCGACATCGAAGGAGAGGTGCTGGAGGAAGGCACCCAAACGCCGATCGCCAATGCCAATATCACGCTTATTGGCCCGGATGGCGCCTATACCGTGCAAGCCGACGCCAATGGCCACTACAGCCTCGAATGTTTACCCGCCGGCGATTACACCATCAACGCCGGCCTGTGGGGATACCAGGGCGGCTCCATCACGGTAGACGAGCAAAATCTCCCTGCCGGCGTCCCTCCGATTTACTTAGAAAAAGGATACTACGACGACTTCGCCGTAGATCTGGGCTGGACACAGCAATCCACCGCTTCTTCCGGCGCCTGGGAGCGCGGCGAGCCCATCGGTACGGATTATCAAAACGAGTACGCCAACCCCGAATTTGACATTGACTCCGACGACAACGACGAATGCTACGTCACCGGCAACGGCGGCGGCGACGTCAGCACGGACGATGTAGACGGCGGCACGGTCACGCTTACCAGCCCCATACTGAAACTTGCCGGCGCTGAAGATGCAGTTTTATCTTTCTGGTATTGGTTCTTCAACGACGGCGGCAATGGCTCGCCCAACGATAAATTCGAGGTACGCGCCACCAACGGCAATCAGACTGTCACGCTTTTCACCGAAACGGCTTCGGCCAGCGAATGGCGCTTTTCTGAAGAGTTCTACCTGAAAAATTTCCTGACCCTCAACGACAACGTCCGCATACAATTCATCACCGGCGACCAACAGCCCGGCCACCTGGTAGAAGCCGGCGTGGACGCCTTTAAAGTGGAGATCAGCGACGTGTTGGGGTTGCCATCCGGCATAGACGCCACGGCTTTCCTGAGGGCGACGCCCAACCCTTCAGCTTCGGACTTCGCGCTCCGCTACGACTGGCCGAACGCCCAACAACTGACTTTGGAAGTCCGCAATGCCCTGGGACAATTGGTATATGCCCAACAGCTGAGCGCCAACAACGGCGCCGCTGTCTGCGGCAACAATTGGCCGACCGGCGTTTACATCGCCACGCTGCGCAGCCACGACCGGCACAGCGCGCCGCTGCGGTTGATCAAACAATGAAGTGAATGATGAAGTGATCATGCAACGTCCGTCCACCCGTACATCCCTCTTGCTTGCCCTGCTCGGCGCAGTGTTCTACATCCCCTTTCTCGGTGGAGTGCACCTGTTCGACTGGGACGAGATCAATTTTGCGGAGATCAGTCGCGAAATGATCATTACGAAAGAGTATTTCCGGGTGTATGTCAATTTCCAGCCCTTCTGGGAAAAACCGCCGTTGTTTTTCTGGTTGCAATCGCTGGCGATGGAGGGTTTCGGCGTGGGGGAATTTGCAGCACGGCTGCCCAATGCCTTGTGCGGCATGGCCACCCTGGTGTTGATCTATCAGATCGGCCGGAGGCTCTACCACCATCGCTTCGGACTCGTGTGGGCGCTGACGTATTTCGGCACAGTGCTGCCCTTTCTGTATTTCAAATCGGGCATCATTGACCCCTGGTTCAATTTTTTCATTTTCGCCGGACTTTATCACTTCATCCTTTTTTACTGGAAAAAAGACGGATTCGAACTGGACTTACCCAAAAAGAAGTGGCGCTATCTCTTCCTCGGCGGCTTCTGGATCGGCATGGGTATCCTTACCAAAGGACAGACTGCCTACCTGATCGCCGTGCTCACCATGGGCGTTTATTGGGTAAGCCAGCGATTCCGGATGTACGTGAGCGTACCGCAGTTTCTCTTTTTTACCCTCTCCGCCGCGTTCGTCATGCTCACCTGGTACGGCTTAGAGACCTGGAAAAACGGCACGTGGTTCATCGAAGAGTTCAACAAATACCAATACCGCCTCTTCAGCACGCCTGATGCCGGGCACAGAGGTTTTCCGGGTTACCACTTTGTCGTGTTGCTCATCGGGTGCTTTCCGGCATCCGTTTTTGCGATCCGCGCCTTTTGGAAAATGCCCGCCGAGCCGTACCGCTACCGCGCCGATTTTCGCCGTTGGATGAAGTACCTGTTTTGGGTTGTGCTCATCCTTTTCACCATCGTGAAGTCGAAAATCGTGCACTACTCGTCCATGTGCTATTTCCCCTTGACATTCCTGGCGGCTTTGACGATGGACAAGATCATGGCGGGAGAAATATCGCTCAACCGTTGGATGCGTTTCGGCTTGTGGGCGATAGCGGGCATTTTTATACTGGCCGTGTTCGCCATGCCCTTTCTCGCCATGAACATCGGGGTGCTGAAGCCCTTGTTCAACGATCCCTTCGCACAGGCCAACCTCGACGCCGACGTGCGCTGGACGGGTTGGGAAGTGATCCCGGGTGTTTGGTTGCTGGGGGTGATGGCAGCGGCGTTTTACTTTTTTGGGAAAAGCACGGACCGGGAGGTGTCATCTGCGAGGAACGAGCAGGTGACATCTCGCAACTCCCTGCTAACGCGAGATGTCACCCCTTCGTTCCGTCGGGATGACACATCCCGTCAGCGCGGTTTCCAAATCCTGTTCATCGGCACAGGCATATTCGTCCTGCTCACACTGATCTTTTTCATCAAACGCATCGAAGGCTACTCCCAACGGGCAGCCATCGATTTTTTTGAAAGCAAGGTTGGGCAGGATTGTTACGTGGTGCCGCACGGCTACCGCTCTTATGCGCATCTGTTTTACACCCGCAAACCGAAGGTGACGAACGAAAAAAGTTACGACCGCAGCTGGCTCTATACCGGCGATATTGACAAGGACGTGTATGTGTCGGTAAAAATTCACCGGGCGCATGAAGTGGCGGGGATTCCAGGCATGGAAGAAATTGGAAGGAAAAACGGGTTCGTGTTTTTCAGGCGAAGGGCAAGTTATTGAATCTATGGTCAATTTAGGGGATGAGAACTCCAATTCCCCTCCGCGCAATTACCTCCCTGGCAATTTGCGAAAATCCGAAATTCCCCCGTTCTTCAACCCCATGAAACAATCGCCTTTCCTCCTGTTTTGCGCCTTTTTAACTCCTTTTTGGGTCTGCGGACAATCTGCTCATACCCTTTGGTACGCCCAACCCGCCCAATATTTTGAAGAAACGCTTGTGCTCGGCAACGGCAAAACAGGCGCTTCGGTGTTCGGCGGCGTCGCTACCGACAAGATATTTCTCAACGATGCCACCCTGTGGTCGGGCGAGCCTGTGGATGCCAATATGAACCCGGATGCTTATCAAAACCTGCCGGCCATCCGGGAGGCACTCCGGCGCGAGGATTACAAAACCGCCGACGAACTGAATAAAAAATTACAGGGCAAATTCTCGGAATCCTACGCGCCGTTGGGGACCCTTTGGATCGCGCACCACCATACCGGAGAAGCCGAACAATACCGCCGGGAATTGAATCTGCGCAATGCCGTTTCGACCATCCGTTACCAGATAGACGGCGTGACCTATACCCGCGAGTACTTCATCTCCCACCCCGACCAGGTGATGGTCGTCCGGTTGCGCAGCAGCCGAAAGGGCGCGCTTGTTTTCGATCTGAAAATCAATAGTTTATTGAAATTCAACGCGGCTGTAATAAACGGCGATCTGCGCATTAGGGGTTATGCCCCCGTTCATGCCGATCCCAGTTACCTCGGCGAGCGCCCCGATGCGGTCGTGTTCGATGAAAAACGGGGGACTCGTTTTGCCGCTTTTGCGCGGATCCGACACTCCGGTGGTTCGCTGGTTACCACCGACAGCTCCCTGGGGTTGCAGGGCGGCACAGAAGCGATGGTGCTGATATCCATCGCCACCAGTTTCAACGGATTCGATAAAAATCCTGCCACCGAAGGGCTGGATGCAGCGGCGCTGGCGCTGGCTCAATTGGACAAGGCAGCCGTCAATACCTTCGATCAACTCAAACAAGCGCATATCCGGGACTACCAGAATTTTTTCCGGCGCGTGGATGTGAACTTTGGCGGAACGACCGCTCCGGACTTGCCCACCGACGCCCGCCTGCGGCGTTATGCGGAGGGCAAAGAAGATAAAAACCTCGAGATCTTGTACTTCCAGTTTGGTCGCTACCTGCTCATCAGCAGCTCACGCACGCCCGGCGTGCCCGCCAACCTGCAGGGTATCTGGAATCCCTACCTGCGCCCGCCCTGGAGCAGCAACTATACCCTTAACATCAACGCGGAGGAGAATTACTGGCTCGCTGAAAACACCAACCTTTCGGAAATGCACGCACCGTTGCTCAGTTTTATCCGAAACATTGCCCAAACCGGCAGGATAACGGCCCAAACCTTCTATGGCGCCAAAGGCTGGGCGGCCTGCCACAATTCCGACATATGGGCCATGAGCAACCCGGTCGGCAATTTCGGCCAGGGCGATCCGGTGTGGGCCAACTGGAACATGGGTGGCGCCTGGCTCAGCACCCATCTTTGGGAACACTACGTTTTCACGCAAGACCGCGATTTTCTGAAAAACCACGCCTACGATCTGATGAAAGGCGCGGCAGAATTCTGCCTCTCCTGGCTGGTGGAAGACAAAAACGGCCAATTCATCACTTCGCCCGCTACATCGCCCGAAAACCGCTACCGCACCGGCCAGGGTTACGAAGGCGCCACTTTGTACGGCGCTACCGCCGACTTAGCCATGATCCGGGAGTGTTTTCAACAGACCATCCGCGCCGCCGAACTACTGGATGTGGATGCAGATTTTCGCCGGCAACTCGCCGATGCCCTGGCGCGGCTGCGCCCGTACCAGGTCGGCAAAAAAGGCAACCTGCAGGAATGGTACCACGACTGGGAGGACGTGGAACCCCAACACCGCCACCAGACACATTTATTCGGCCTGCACCCCGGCCATCAGATCAGTCCCGAAAAAACGCCCGAACTGGCTGCCGCCTGCCGCAAAACCTTAGAGATCAAGGGCGACGAAACGACGGGCTGGTCCAAAGGCTGGCGCATCAACCTCTGGGCCAGGCTCCGGGACGGCAACCGCGCCTACAAAATGTACCGCGAACTGCTGCACTTCGTGGAGCCCGACGGCGTGCGTACCAACTACGCCCGCGGCGGCGGCACCTATCCCAACCTGTTCGACGCCCACCCACCGTTCCAGATAGACGGCAACTTCGGCGGCGCTGCTGCCGTGGCCGAAATGCTCGTGCAGTCGGGCGAGGGCGAAATCCGGCTCCTGCCCGCCCTGCCCGATGCCTGGGAAAGCGGCTCGGTCAACGGGCTTTGCGCGCGCGGCGGGTTCGAGGTTTTGATGGAGTGGAAAAATAAAAAAGTGAAAAAACTGACGCTGTTTTCCAAAAAAGGCGGGTCGGTGACAGTGGTGGCGGGTGAAAAACGTCATCGGGTAACGCTCGAAGCCGGAGAGCGCAAACGGCTTCGGCTCTGAAATGCTGTTGCTGTCCGGAATTGGTTTGGGGATGCATGAGTACCGAATTTTGCCACCAAACCTGGCACCGCGCGGGATAAAAGAAGAGCGGTTTTATTCCACCTTTACCCGCGAAGTCTCTGTCTCCGAACTGGTATCGCGTCGCCGGGCGTTTTTCAATTCGGTATTTCCGAAACGGTAACTGAAGGTGAGCCGCATGTTGCGCGAGTCGTTGTGCTGGAGAAAATTGACAACGATGTCGGAGAAGTCGATGTGCACGTTGGATTGTTGGGTATAGAGTATATCGTTGAAAGAGAGCGACAAGCGGCCGCGTTTGTTCCAAAAAGTTTTGGAAGCGCCGAAGTTCAGGCCCCCCATCGCGCCGATGTCGAAAAATTCTTCCAGGAAGGGGGTCATATACCATCCGCCCAGTTCGACTTTGAATTCGGCAGGCAAATTGACGTTCACCTGCGCATAGGCCAGCCAGTTCCATTTGCTGCGCTCGTAGCGCGTGTCGAGGTATTCGGCATCGTAGGCATTGAGAATGAATTGATTGCCGCCATAACCGTCTATGAGTTTTTTGAATTTGACAGGAAAATTCAGTTCGAAGGCCCAGCGTTCGTATTCCGCGAGATTGGCGGACGTGGTGAAGGTGGTGGTGCCTTCTAATCGCGGCGCGTTTTCGATGATCACGTCGTCGGTTTTTCCGTATGAAACGCGGATGAAGGGCTGGTTGTCGTACGTGAGGGCGAGTTGCGCGTTGTTGCTGGTTTCGGGGCGCAGTTGCGGATTGCCCTGGGTGTAGGTGAGGGAGTCAATAAAGAACGCGAAGGGATTTTGCTGTTGAAAGCCGGGGCGGTTGACGCGGCGGCTGTACGACGTTTGCAAGCCGAAATGAGGCCCCATGCGATACATCGCGCTGGCGCTGGGGAACCATTGCAGGTAATTGCGGTCGAGCACTTTAACACCGCCCGTTTCGCCTGTTGCGACCGTTTGTTCGGCGCGCAGGCCCGCATTCAGGTCGAACCGCGCGAGTTTTTTGGAAAGATTCAGGTAGCCTGCGTTGATGTTTTCCCGGTATAAAAATTCGTTGGAGCGGGCGGGGTCAATCGCAGTGCCGCGCAGGAACTGCAGATCGTTGTCAATCGCGGCAAAACTGGTTTTCGCGCCCAGTTCCAATTTGAAAGTCGAATCAACCGGCAACGAGTAGTCGGCTTTGCCACTAAAGATCCCGATGGGCTGGTCCACTCTTTGTTCGGAACGCGATTCGGGGCTACCCGGTTCGTTCTGAAAAATATTGAGCGCACTGACGTCGCGGAAGTCGTAATGGTTGTAATCGAAGTCGAGGTTGAAAAAGTGCCCCGTTTTCGCGTCAAATTCGTGTTTCAGGTTGACGTTGCCAAAAACATTGCTGCGGTCGTTGCGGGTGTCGTTCAGGGTAGTGAAAGCGCCGTCGGGCTGGCTTTGCCCCTGGCCGAACACCTCCGTCACATTGCCGGACCGGCTGTCGCTGCTGCGGTCGAAGCCGCGAAACAGCACGCCGACGGTCGTTTTACCGGTGACAAAAAAATCGGCGCCCAGGCGGTAGTTGTGGGAGCCAACATCAAAGGGCGTGTAGTTCGTCTGATCATAAATTTCATCGCCGATAAAACGCTCCACTTGGAAAACCGAAAAAAAAGTGCGTTGGAAATAGCTGTACGACCCGAATAGATTCCACTTGTTTTTTCGGTAATTGAGCGACAAAGAAGGACTGAGGCGATGGTAATAGCGATCGTCGGTGCCGGCGTCCGCCTGGTTGTAGGCGCTGCCGCCAAAAGTCATGCCCGCCGTGCCGTTGAAGCCTAAGTTGGCGTCGCGTTTCAGAATGATGTTGATGATGGCGCCGCCCGCCGCGTCGTACTGCGCGCCGGGCTGGGTGATGAGTTCGATGCGCTCGATCTGGTCGGCCGGCATGTCCCGCAGTACGGCGTTCATGTCGGCGTATTGCGATGGTTTGCCGTCAATCCATATTTGTACGCCCGAATTACCCGCCAATGTCACGCGATCCTGCACGACGAGCACGCCGGGCATTTTTTGCAATACTTCCAGCGCCGAGCCGCCCGCGGCCACCGGACTATCGGATACGTTCATCACCAGGCGGTCGGCTTTTTGCTCGAACAAGGGGCGTTTGGCGACCACTACCGCTTCGCCCAGCAGGTTTGCAGCGGGGAGCAACACGATGTCGGCCGTCACATTTTTGCTGTCGGACTGAACGACAAACGGCTCGGAATACTGCGTTTCATAGCCTACCAGCGTTGTCAGCAGGCGGTATTCGCCGGCCGGCACACCGGGGATGGAAAAAGCGCCGTCTTCCCCGGACAAGGCGCCCCCGACCAACTGCGAATCTTTCGCGGCGACGAGGGCGATGCTGGCAAAGCCAAGAGGCTGCTTGTTTTCGTCGGTGATATTGCCCTGGACGGTGATTTGGGCATGGGAGAAGGATAAAGAGAGCAAAAACGCGGGCAGGAGGGCGGCAATTTTCATGCGAGCGAGGGAGATGGCGGTTTGTTTTGCGTGTAAAAACGAAATGTACGATGCCGCTTATAGCGGCATGTGGGTAAATGACATAAATGAGGGGAAGAGGGTTGCTTGGGCAAATTGATTTTGAGGTGCGTTTTCCTCAGGGCGTCTATTTTAGAAAACCGGTTATTTTGTCCCAGCGCTCCTTGTAATTTGATATTTCAGAAAGTAAAAACCCAGTGCCTTGATAATGCTTCCCATGCTTATTGACTTCGCCTAATAGATGCAAGACATTGTTTTCAATTTTTGTTTGGATTCATACAGTGTTTTACCCGTTTGCAGGATTTCGTGGATCAGCGAATAGGGATCATTTTGGAAAGCCGCAACTTCTTCGGGAGCGTACACTACAATATCCATCGGAAAAAGCCACCGGCGCCCGTTCGCCCGCAATGCCTTGCGGAAGACAGCACTTCGTTTAAAGCGGGGCAAGTCGGAGGCTTTCACAATCGCCAGGTCGAGGTCGCTATCCTCTGTTGCCGTGCATTGCGCATACGAACCGAACAATATGATTTTCTCCGGTTGACACTCGCTCACCAGTATGCGGACAATTTCGTCTATTTGAAATTGGGTAACCATTGTTGCGCTTTGAGGCAAAAGTAAGCAATTTCAGAAAACCAACCAATTCACATCCGCACCATCACCCCTCCCGTCTCCGCGTCCACAATCCACGTCACCGCTCCCGGCAAATCCAATTGCACTGTCTTGCCATTCCGGAGCCGTAGCGCGCGCGTCCCGCCCGAAGCCGTGTGCAGCAGCACAAAATCGCCGTTGGCATAGGTGAAGTCGTTTTGCCGGTTGTACACGTGGCAACCCGCCGCCGCCAGCACTTCGCGCCAGGCATCGGAGCCGTGAAGGGGCAGCGCCGCCAGCACGGATGTGTGCGTGGGGAACTGTTTGCGGGCGATGACTACCTGGCCGGCGCTGTCGAGTATGCCCAACGGCGTTGCGTTGGCATCCGCGATGGCGGCCAGCGGCTGTACGCCCGACTCGAAGGTCCAGTTAGTGCCGGGGTTGAGCATCCGGACTTGTGGCCGGCCCGGCGAATCCGTTTTTTGCAGTTGCATACCGGTCAATTCCTCCACGAAACCAAGGTTGTTTTCACGGCCGTCGGTGTAGCCCGGCAGGTAGTTCCAGATGAGCGTACGGCCGTTCCGCGCCACTTTCTCCCGGATGAATTGGCGGTCAGCGACGCTCATTTTATAAGCATTGACAAACACGACCGCTTTGTAGCGGTCTAAGTCAACTTTCGGCAGATCAAACAAGTAGACGTGGTCGCCGGCCGTGCCGGAACGCAGCGCCTCTTCCACCATAAGGTCGGGCACATCCTCGCACAGCGGCTGGCGCTGGTTTTTCAAATAGTAAAAATTCTCCTGGTCGTACACATACAAGACGTCAGCGACGGGCCGGTGGGTGCGGTGGAGTTGACGGTCGAAAAAGGTCTTGAGGTAGCGGATACGGTCGAGGTACAGCGGGCTGTCCCACCAACCGCTGTTGAGGTGGCGACCGAAATCGTAGTACCAAAAACCCGCACCACGCAGAAGCGGCATCGCGACGCTACGGCTCAGGACGGAGGCGTACACTGAGTCGTCGAAAGGCCGCGAATGCACGAAATCCATATCGCGCCAGGTTTGCAGGTAGCCGTTGTCTATCTCGTCGAGCCAGAGTTTGCCGTGCAGCAGCGCCGACTCCACGATGCCGCGCGAGTTACCCGAACCGCCCGCTTTGCGCGTAATCTCCCAGTAGGTCTGCGGCCCGCTGAGGTAATCCACGTCGGGGCAGTTCATAATGCGTTCGATAAAAATGTGCCCGCCGGCGGCCTGGCGGCAAAAAGTCATGTGAAAATAGCCGTAAAACACACCGACGATCAGGGGGCGCGGCCATGCCTGTTTCACTATGCGGCAGAAATATTCGATGTCTTCCGCTACGACTTCCTGCTGGGCGGTGAAGTAGTCAATCACGCGGCGCTCTTTGGCCGGGTCGCGGAAAATACCGTCAAGGCATCGGTTGCGTTCGGCGGTGTCGGGCACGGTGGCGTTGTCCAGCGCAAACTGCACGTTTTGCCAGGCTTGTTGGAGCGCCGCATCGCTGCCGTATTTTTTGCGCAGCCAGTCGCGGAAATAGCGCGTCATGGCCGGGCCGGTGTCGGGGTCGTGCTCGATGAAGCCCCAGTAGTGCCATTCGCCGTACACACCGCCGGCTACGTGGATGCCTGCAATGCGCCGGCCTTCGGGCGTTTCGGCCATGCGCGTGCAGAATTCGCGCACTTTGTCGCCCGCTTCCTGCCGCCAGCGCAGCGAGGCGAGGCTCGCGCGCAGGGGGCGGTCGGGGTCGCCGTCTTCGAGGTTGCGCGGCGGGCCGTAGGTTTGCGAGTCAACAGGCCCGTCGGCGTATCCGGTACATTCTTCGCGGTGCTGTTCATTCCACCAATAGGGCGCGTTGGTATGCAGGCGCACGAACACCGCCGCGTCGGGGCAGGCATTGAGCACGCCACGCACCTGGCGCAGGGCCTTTTCCAAATCCAGATGTTCAGCGTTTTTCGGCCATATATCTTCCAGGTACAGATCCACCTGGAACAGTCGGATACCCACCTCGCAGAAATTGCGCAGGTTGCGCGCGGGCTTTTCTTCCCACGACCAGCGTCCGCCGAAAGCGTGCGTCAGAGCGTATATCTGCGGGCTGTGCGGCTGGTCATTGATGAAAATGGTGGGGCGGCCCTGGTAGGGGGCGACTTTGGCACGAAGGGGGGCCTGCGCTTTGGAAGGAGGGATCGGGAGGAGCGCCAGAAAAAGTGCGGGAATTATCCGGAAGGAAAACATGTGCTTTTGAAATGCAAATTTTTGAAAAAATTGATTCGGTGAGCATGTTTTGGCTGAAGATAAGCCGGGAATTACACAAACAAGGCAACAAATTTTTCACGCCGCCGCGCTACTTCTACCTTTGCAAAATTATTCGGCCAAACCTCCGATCGCCACTCACCAATCAAATCATCATCAATGGTTACCATTCCACGCCTCCAAAACGCCGAATCCGGCAACTTTTTCCTGATCGCCGGCCCCTGTGCCATTGAAGGCGAACAAATGGCGTTCGACATCGCCGGACAGGTAAACGAACTCTGCCAGCGCCTGCGCATCCCCTATATCTTTAAAGGATCTTATCGCAAAGCCAACCGCAGCAAACGCGACTCTTTCACCGGTATCGGCGACGAGAAGGCGCTGAACATCCTCAAAGCCGTCGGACAACATTACAATATCCCCGTAACCACCGACATCCACAGCGACCCGGAAGCGGCCATAGCGGCTCAGTACGTGGATGTGCTGCAAATCCCCGCTTTTCTATGCCGCCAGACCAGCCTGCTCGTGGCCGCCGCCCAAACAGGCAAGGTGGTGAACATCAAAAAGGGCCAATTTGTCAGCCCCGAAGCCATGCGTTTTGCCATGGAAAAAGTGCAGGAAGAAGGAAATCCGAACATCATGCTGACCGAACGCGGCACCACTTTCGGCTATCAGGATCTGATCGTTGATTTCAGGGGCATACCTGCGATGCAGTCGTTCGGCGCGACGGTGGTGCTCGACTGCACCCATTCGCTCCAGCAGCCCAACCAGAGCAGCGGGGTGACCGGCGGCAGGCCGGCGCTGATCGAAACCATCGCGCGCGCAGGCGTCGCCGTCGGGGTGGACGGACTCTTTATCGAGACGCACCCCAAACCTTCCGAAGCGAAGTCGGATGGGGCGAACATGTTGCTGTTGGACAGGTTAGAAGGATTGTTGGAAAGACTGGTGCGAATTCGGGAGGCGATTCAGATCTGATGTCGGTCTGTTCATTCACTCATTCAAAAGAAATATCCGCCTCTAATGACCCCAATTACCCTCAATTACTCCCACTTTACCCTCACAACTCCTCCGGCCCCTCCCCTACCCAATCCTGCTGCACATAGCCGTTTTCGCAGTGTTCGGCGAGTTCGTCTTCGATGAACTTGCGCACCTCGTGGACGATGTTGCCCGGATACAGCAGGTGCACGTTAGGGCCTGCATCGAGCGTGAAATACACGGGCTGACCGGTGGCGGCGCGGTATTCCCGCACCTTTTCGATGATGGCGAGCGAATCGGGCTTTATCAGGAGATAGGATGAGTTGCCGCTCATCATCAGGGCATGCAGCGTCAACGCCTCGTCTTCGACGATCTTCCCGAAGGTTTCGAGGTCGCCGGTACGCATGGCACTGAGCAGCGCATCGAGGCGCTGGCGCGCCTGTGCGTAACGCGGTTCGGCGAAGGGATTGTCGTCCATCAGGGCGTGGCCGGCGCGGCTCGACACGGCTTTTTCTTCCGTGCTGACGATCAAAATATCGTCGTGAAAATCGCGGAATTGTTCGTGGATGAGATCGCCGACGGGCACGGCAAACTCATTGGACGAGCCTGGCACCAGCGCTGTTTCGCCCCACAGCGCGGCATAGGGAAAAATGGAACGGCAGGCCGAGCCACTCCCCAGACGCGCCAGGTACGACGCTTTGCGGTCGAATTCGGCAGTATCCTGCAAGGTACCGAACAACTTATCCTCCAGCGAACACAGGCACAACGCCAGCGCCGACATCGCGGAAGCCGACGAAGCAATGCCCGCCGAATGCGGGAATGAGTTGCCGGTATGCACCGTCAGTTTGAGTTGTTTTAAAAAGGGATATACCGCCGCCAGGCTTTCTAAATACGCCAGTGTTTTTGCCCTGAACGCCTCGTTCGCTTGCTGATGAAAATACAAATCCAGGTCAACCGGCCCACCGTGGGCTTCGTCCCTGAAGGCGTATTCCAGCCGCGTATCGGTGCACGAGGCCGCCAGCGTCAGACTGAGCGAGGGATTGCGTGGCAACTGAACGCCGTGTTTCCCCCAGTATTTGATGATGGCGATGTTGCTCGGCGAGCGCCAGGTGATGGCGCCGGGTTCAGGCGGATTGGAAGAATCGAGAATGAGTCGGGGATTTTCGTACATAGTAATGTGTCAGGGGAATGGTTTTGGGAGAAGGCAGGCAGGGAAAAATTTTTTTCAAAAAATTTTTCCCTGCCTGCCTTCTCCCAAAACCATTACAAATTTGGATGGTGAAGTAATAAAGCAAAAAATGCCGTTTCTAACGCCGGCCCGCAAAGAAATGCAATGACTGGCAAATCAATAGGGAGGTTTTCATTCAGCCACCCTACTTTTGCCCAAAATTTGTTCACACAATTAATTTTGTAAATGTTTTTTCCGCGAGGGGTGGATAAAATTTTTCCAAAAATTTTATCCACCCCTCGCGGAAAAAACATTCCCCTCGCAACTCATGTGGCAAAAACTCCGGCGCATTGGCGTTGAACTATACGCTTATCTGACTGATTTTTTCGTGGTAAAGAACTACCTCGTCATGCTGGCGCTGATCGGCGGCATCCTGCTGATGACATTCTGGTGGCTTAAATGTTACACCAACCACGGGGAAAGCGTACAGGTGCCGAGTTATGTGGGTATGAATTTCCGCGAAGCGTCGCGTAAAGCCAAAGCACGCCATTTCAACGTCGCTGTGAGCGACTCGGTGTATGAAGTGGGGAAAGCGCCCGGCATGATCCTTTCGCAGGACCCGAAACCACAAAGCCGGGTAAAGGAAGGGCGCACGCTTTATTTCACCGTCACCAAAAATAACCCTGAGATCATCAAACTACCTGATCTGGCGCTCAGCGACGACTATGACCTCTACAGCCGAAAACTCAGCCGTCTGGGCTTGAAACCTCGTATTATTGCCCGTGTGGCCGATCCGAGACTGGAAGCGAACACCATTGTGGAGGTGGTCTACCGGGGTGACACAATCACGCGCAGTATCCCCGGTTTTGAGGTAGAAATGGGCGCTACCCTGGATTTCGTCGTCTCGGAAGCCGTCACGCTCACGGTAAGTATTCCCGATTGTGTGTGTCAATCGCTCGACGCTGCCAAATTTTTGGTTCAAACCAGCGATCTCAGTGTGGGCCAGATCATCCCCGACGCCACCGTGACCGACCCGGAAACGGCCTACGTGTACCGCCAAACCCCTAAATACGGCCCCAATGAAACCATGCGGAAAGGCGAACAGGTGGATCTTTATATTACCCAGGAATGGCCGGCACAGATATGCGATAAAAAGGGCAGTGGACAGTAGGCAGTGGCAGTGGGCAGTGGCAGTGGGCAGTGGCAGTGGGCAGTGGCAGTACAAATCATTCACTGCTAACAACAGCCATCGGGGGAGTGTCCAAAATAGCGCGTCAATTTTGCATTAAAATATTGATTATCAAGCACTTATACCCAAAACAACCTCTTCCTTAAAGTATCCCCACCATCTCAACCAATAACCGAAAACGAATAACCAGCAACGAATAACCAGCAACGAATAACCAACAACCAACAACGAATAACCAGCAACCAACAACAGATCAACTCATGGATATTACCGTACAGGAACTCCACCAAAAACTCTCCGCAGGCGAAAAGTTTGTTTTTCTCGACGTGCGCGAACCCTGGGAATATGAAGAATTCAACCTCGGCGCCACGCTCATGCCACTGGGCGACCTGATCAATAAAATATGGGAACTCGAAGACCACAAAAACGACGAGATCGTCGTCTATTGCAGGAGCGGCAACCGCAGCGGCATGGCACAGAGCCTGATGACTGCCAATGGTTTCACCAATGTGCGCAATCTCAGCGGCGGCATAGCGGCCTGGATGGACGCCTTCGGGCCGGTAAAGCCCTGATTTAAAAGACAATATGCGAATGTTAAAAAGCAAAAAACAAATATTGGGAATCAACCGGCAAATTGAACATAGTTCCATGCGCTTTGCCCCTCCCTTTTTGCTGTTTGCCATTTGCATTTGGTATGTTACCGCCTGCGCTCCGCGGCTTCGCACCGAACCTTTTTTCCCGGACATGGCTGCTGAAGGCAGCAAAACGCCCCGCCCCGACCGCAGTTGCGGCGACTGGCGCGGATACCTGCCCGACACCGCCCATCCCGGGCATCTGCCCGTCCGCCATTTGCGGGTCAATTTCCACGTGATGAACAGTGCGGACAGCACCCACAACTTCCGACCCGACGAAGGCCGCGCCTATCTCAAGCGCCTGTTTGACTGTTGCAACGAAGCGCTCGACACCAACCACAACAACTGGCGCTCGAAGCAGGGAACGCCCGTGTTGCCGAGGCGCTACCGGTATGTGCTGACGCCGCAGCCAGGCGACGACGGCATCTATTTTCACTATGACGATTCGCTGTATTATTTCATTTCACAGGGTAAAAACCAGAACAATTACAGCCGCAAAGTCATTGACAAATACGCCGTAGGCAAGGACTCCATCATCAATATCTTTGTGATGGTCCACCCCGACGACAGCATCCGGTCGAAAACCTATCGCGCCGGGGGGCAGGGCATCGCGCTGGGTACGTCGCTGAAAGTGGCCGGTATTTTCGAGACCAAAGAGCCGCCGGAAAATTTCGACGGATTGATCAACCACGAAGTGGGCCACATCCTCGGCCTCAGCCACGCCTGGATCGAGGACGGCTGCCCCGATACCGACCACCACCCCGCCAAATGCTGGGCATGGACGCCGGAACCGCCCTGCAACGAACTGGCAAGCAACAACATGATGGACTACAACGCTTATCAGATCGCGCAAACGCCTTGTCAGATCGCGCGCATTCAGGCTGTTTTTGCCAATGAACGAAGCCCCGTTCGCCGCTGCCTCCTGCCTACCTGGTGTACACGCAATCCCTCCGGCGACATCGTCATCCGCGATTCGGTGAGTTGGACGGGCGCCCGCGACCTCGAGGGCAATATCACCATCGCCCCCGGTGGCGCGCTGCGGATCCATTGCCGCGTTTCCATCCCGGAAGGCGGGCGCATCACCGTGGAGCCCGGAGGCCGGCTCTGGCTCGACGGCGCGCGCCTGCACAACGCCTGCGGCAGAAAATGGGAAGGCGTTTTTGTACAAACGAAAGGAGGATTGCGCGGTGAGGTATTTGCATTGAAACCACCGGTTTTTGAAAATTGTCCGGTGGAAAAAACGCCACGAAAACAAAAAAAATGAACAACCGCAACACACCCACTTCCTCCGCCGGTTGCGGTGACCAGCTCTGGTTGCTTGCATTTGTGGGGGTCTCGCTGGCGATTTTCTGGCCGGCGCGCCACGCCGGATTCGTCGTAGACTGGCTGGGTTGGCAGATGCGCTACGAAGCGGGCGGCTGGGCCGACGTGCCGCGCAGCTTTGGCTACCAGGCCCTGCAGCCGGTATTGCAGTTTGGCAATTATCTGATGTTCAGGGTGTTCGGCACAGAAGGATTGCCCTGGTATTTGTTGTTTGCTACCCTGCATGGCACCAACAGCTGGATGCTTTATCGTCTGATGCGGCGATTGCTCCAAAGTGAGGATTCCCTGAATCCTGCCCTGGCTGCCGGATTTCTGTTTTTGCTATCGCCCTATGCCGCCGAGACGGTGGTGTGGCGGGTTTGCCTCCATTACCTGCTTTCCTGCGCCTTTATGCTGGGCGCGTTGCACGCTGCGCTGGATTATTTCGAAACCGGCGCGCGGCGAATATTGTGGCGGGTGCATGGGCTTTTCGTGTTGGGCCTTTTCTCGTTCGAATGGTCCCTTGCCATACCTATTTTACTGGGTTGGCTGCTGGTAGTCTATACCTTGAGCCACCGCGATTGGACTGCTTTTGGCCGTCGCCTGGTCGGATTGCTGATACCGCCCTTAGGATTGCTCGGCGGGTATTTCGCTCTGAATAAGTGGACGTTTGGCAACTGGGTGGGGCATTACGGCGCTTCCACGCACCTGAATGTTGATCCGCAGTTGTTCCTGTCCACCATGCTGAAATACTTTGCCAAATACTCAGGCTTCGTGCGCTATTACGAACACCCGCTCAAAGTCAAAATATTCGGCTGGTTCGACGCGCCTCAAGTCATCTGGGGATCGGCGGCGGCAGTGGGCTTGCTTGCCGTGTGGTGGCTTTGGAAAGCCTTTTCCAGAAAAACCCATCCGCGCTGGCAATGGGCAGGTTTCGGGTTGGGGGCGTTTTTTATCTCTTTGTTGCCGGTGGCAAATTTGTTCTTCTACTACCTCCAGTGGTCTGAAAACGACCGCTACGGCTACTTCGCGTCGGCATTTTTCTGGATGAGCGTCGCGCTTGTTCTTTCGGCTTTACCGCGGTGGATGTTCAGCCTCATCACAACGGTTCTGATCGTCGTATCGGGGTATTTGTTGCTGAAAATGAACCGTCTGTGGGGAGAATCCGAAAAAGTATACGCCGGCCTGGTCCAGGATTTCCGTTGGTACGACCGCGACGAGGTGATCATAATGGCTTCCCCGGACAACCTGAAAGGCGTCTGGATCATGCGCATCATCGGCCAGGACAACGGCTTCAACGAAGCGCTTGCCCTGCGCCGCCGCGCGCCCTACCAGGGAAAAATGTGGGAAGTCGCCCAGTTCAATATGGAAACTCAGAATGACGGCGTTAAAGTGGAAAAACTGGAGACAGATTCGGCGGGCCTCACTTACAAAACCCTGTTTGCCCAGTTCGGCAACTGGTGGTTCCGCAACGGTATCGGCGCAAGCGATTACGAAACAACAAGTTATATTTTCCGGGTAAAAGAATGGCACGTCGAGACCACCCTGCGCGAAGCGCGCCCGAACCGCGCCGTCATCTATCCGGTAGGAGGGAAATGGGTGGAAGCACCGCAATGAAGAACTGACGTTGGACGTTGGACGTTGGACGTTGGACGTTGGACGTTGGACGTTGGACTTTGGACGTTGGACTTTGGACGTTGGACTTTGGACGTTGGACTTTGGACGTTGGATTTCTGGACATTGGATTGTTGGACAATTGACTGTTAGACCATTGAGCTGAAACTATATCCTCTTTGAATTAAACATTTGTCCAACAATCCAACGTCCAAAGTCCAAAGTCCAACAATCCAACGTCCAGAAATCCAACGTCCAAAGTCCAACGTCCAACAATCCAACGTCCAGAAATCCAACGTCCAAAGTCCAACGTCCAACAATCCAACGTCCAACAATCCAACGTCCAACATCCATACACATTCAAACATGAAAAATTACCGCATCGCATCTTTTTTTATTCTGCTTTTCTTCGCCCTGATGACGGCGCCTGCCTGCAAGACCAAAAGTGGTTGCGAATCCACGGAAAGTCTCAAACCCAAAGCGGGTAAAGACGGCAGCTACAAATCCTCCAAAAAACGGGACAACGGATTGTTCCCGAAGAAAATGGCGAAAAAGATGAAGTAGTGCCTGCTGCAAACTGTCTATTGCCTACTGCCTACTGCAAACTGCCCGACATAACCGCAATTTCCCCCTGCTGTTTTGGGTATTTTAGACCACCGTTGTTGGCATGTCGGTCAGGGCGGCGTAGTTTTCGCGGTCTTTTTGAAAGCAAAAAACTACGATCGTTCATTTCCAGACAGTTTTCCTATGAACCGTTTACTACTCCTGTGCCTGCTCGCAAGCGCCAACGTATGCGCAGCGGGATCGCCGCCTTTGCCCAACGAAGCCCCTGACCTGACCATTTTTTCACCCCATCTTATTGATACCATCCTTCCAACCATACAATGTCCGCCGGACGATACGGTACAGTTGGGCGTTGGCCAGTGCGACTCCCTGTACAGCTACATGGTAGTGGCCAACGACGACCAGCCGAACTTCATTCTGATCCAGCTGACCGGGCTTGCCTCCGGCAGCTCATTCCCGATCGGGACGACCGTCAATTCATTTCTGGTGACGGATCAGGCCGCGAACACAGCCACCTGTTCCTTCTTTGTCACGGTAACGGAAGCGGGCGCTTCTATCCCTGTCTGCAAAAATTTTACAGAAATTGAATTAGGCGCCAATTGCATGACCACGATTTTACCCGAAGACATCCTGGTACTGCCGCATGGATGTACAGACGGCGATATCGTGCAAATTGACACCATCCTTCCGGTTGGCAACGGCCCTTGGGTACCGGCGGTCCTGGGATTGGACGACCTTGGAAAAATATACGGCGTGCGGGTAGTGGACGGCCCGACAGGCAGCAGTTGCTGGGGAGAGGTCAAGCTGACTGACCCCGGGCCCACGATCGCCTGCTCGAACTTCAACGTCCACTGCGGCGTGGACAATCTTGCGCCTGTATTTCTGCACGATAGCCTTGGCATCGCGGCGGCCCTCCCGGTGGTGACGGACAATTGTCCGGATTATTCCCTGACTTATCTTGATTTTGCAGAAAACCTGCCCTGCAACCCGCTGAGCACCATCAGCGGAACGGTGAATCGCTTCTGGACAGTGACGGACACGAGCGGGAACACCGCCACCTGCCAGCAGACGATCGTTCGGCAACGCTCTTTCACGGGCATTGAATTTCCGCCGGCCGATACGGCCAGTTGCGCGGAAAGCAACAACGTCGGAGTGACCGGCACCCCTGTCCTGAAAATCGGAGATTATCAGTTTCAATTGTGGCCGACTTCGTTTTGCGAATTTGAAATACAGTTTTTCGATACGCTGCAAACTGCTTTTTGCAGCGGCGGCGGGCGATATGTGCGCACCTGGGAAATATTCGACCTTTGCCAGCCGCTATCGCCGACCAACCCTTTTACGGGCCAGCAGATCATTGATTTTGTGGATGAAAGCGGCCCCGTCCTGACCTGCGATTCCAGCGTAACGATCACAGCCGATGCGACAGATTGCCTGGTCGAACTGGACTTGCCCGATGTGTCGCTCTCCGATGATTGCTCCGCGATCTCAAATGTGCTGGCCTATTGGTCGGCGGGCAGCAATCAGGACACGCTGATCGGCTCCGTATCCACACCAGATACTTCGGGTATATGGGGCGTCGTAGCAGGTTTCCCTGCCGGCGTTACCACGGTAACCTATCTCGCAGAAGACGGATGTGGCAATACAGGCACTTGCCAGACTGTCATTACTGTTTGGGACACCGACCCGCCTATTGCGGACTGTATCCCGTTTTTTACCGTTAATTTGGGGACAAACGGTGCGTTTACACTCGGCGCCGACACACTCGACCTGAATTCGAAGGATTCGTGCAGTCAACAACTTTTTTTCAAAATGCGCCGCACCACCCCTTCTGCCAATTGCTTTCCAGGCGACCAGTTTGACGACGCCGTGCCGTTTTGCTGTTCGGACATCGGCGACACCATCGAACTCACCCGCCGGGTATACGACGTGGTCGTTCCGGGCGGCCCGGTGTCGCCCGATTTCGCACAGGGGCAGTTCAGCGACTGCATCGTGAAAGTGCAGGTATTGGATACCCTGCCTCTTTCCTGCACCGCACCGCCCGATGTGGTGGTGGGTTGTACGGATTTCGATCCCATGTCATCCGGTTTGGGCGATCCCGTCATCAACTGCTCAGTGGATTCTGTCGCCATTCAATTCGATTATACGCAGTTTGACAGCAGTTGCCAAGCCGGCACTGTGATCAGAACCTTCCGGGTGTTCGATCAGAGCGGCAACAGCGCGGAATGTTCTCAGCAGATCGCCGTAGAGCACGTGCAGGATTATTACATCAAATTGCCGGATGATGTGATCATTACCGCTTGCGACAGCACCAATTACTTCGGCGAACCTGAATTTTTACTGAATGGCTGCGAAGACCTGGTGTTTAGTTTCGAAGACGAGGTATTCAATGTGGTGCCTGATGCCTGCTACAAGATCGAGCGCACCTGGACCATCCGGAACCGCTGTACCTTTGATTCCACGATCGCGCCGGTCATTATCCCCAATCCGACGCCGAATAATACACCCAATCACCCTGACAACCTGCCCGGCCCTATCGTGTCGGCGCCCGGAACACCTGCTCCATGGACCGCTACCGTGGTAAAGATCGGATTCCTCGACAGCGCCCCCACTGATTATGCCGATTTCTGGAACAGCGCCGCCAATGCCTACACCTATACCCAATTGATCAAAGTTATTGATACGCAAAAACCTGTGATCAATGATTGCCCCGCCGGCCCCCTAACTTTCGGTGATACGACATCAAACGACCCCTTGCTGTGGAATCAAACTTACTGGCTCGACGGATACACCAGTATGAATGATCTGCCGGATGCCCCGGCGCCTTTGTCCATCACAGCTACGGATGCCTGCGCCGGTGAAGCGGTGACTGTTCGTTTCCAGTTGTTCCTCGATCTGGATGCCAACAATACACAGGAAACCGTGATCAACAGCAGCAATCTGCCCGCCCCGGGTGTGGTTCATTTCAACAATTTCAACACACCCAACTACGGCGGCGGAATACCCCAGGTGTTCGACGGCCGGCCGGTAATGCCCAATGAGGTGTATCGCTGGGCCATGCACCAAACGGTAAACGGGGATGAACTTACCGCATCGGTGCAGTGGAAAACTTTCGATCAGTTGCCGACGCCGGCCAATCCCTTCGGCACACCGGGTATTGCGCCTCAACTGCCCTACGGAACGCACCGGATCCGGTGGATCGCCATTGATGCCTGCGGTAATGAAACGACCTGCGAATACAACATTGAAATAAGGGATTCAAAACTGCCCACTATTGCCTGTGCAGACAGCCTGACTATAGAAATACCGCCCGGCGGTTCGGTCGAATTGCTTGCCACTGCGGCGCTTCAATCCGGTGAAGACAACCATACACCGGTCCAGCAAATTAAATATGGCATTAGAAAAGAAGGAGCGGGCTCCGGTTTCCCGGAAGACCCGGCCGGCAATCCGGTGACCAAGATACTGTTCGACTGCGACGACCTCGGCCCCCAAACCGTCGAATTGTGGGGAGAAGACCTGTTCGGCAACGCCGGTTTTTGCACTGCGAACATCACCATAATGGATGCTGACAGCAGTTGCAACCCGGATTTACTCTCCGTTGCCGGCAACCTGTTCGTCAGCAATACCACCGTTGCGCTGAACGCCACCCATCCGTTCGCACCACCCGTCATGCTGACCGACCTGTCGGACGCTTCGGGCAACTTCGGGTTTTCTCAGTCCATCCCGTCGGGCAGCAACTATATGCTCACACCTTTCAACGACGACGATCACCTGAACGGGGTTTCCACCTTCGACCTGGTGTTGATCACCAAACATATACTGGGACTCGAATTGCTCGACAGCCCCTATAAGATCGTTTCCGCCGACGCCAACCGCAATAACAGTGTCACCACTTTCGACGTCGTGGAAATCCGCAAACTTATCCTCGGCATTTACAATCAATTCCCGGACAATACTTCCTGGCGCTTCGTGGATGCCGACTATGTGTTTCCCGACCCTGCGAATCCTTTCCTGATCGTTTTTCCGGAAAAAATTGCGCGAACCAACGTCACCGCCGACCAATTGGACGACGATTTTATCGCCATGAAAACCGGAGATGTGAACCTTTCCGCCACAGCCGACGGAACTTTACTCGATGCCGGCGACCGCTCGCAACAGACCTTGTTCTTCAACGTCGAAAACCGGAAGGTGCAACCCGGCGAGCAAGCGACGGTCCGTTTCAAGGCGGCAGAACAGGTGTCAGGTTACCAATTCACGCTGAATATCAACGGTTTGGAAGTAGAAGACCTTGTGCCCGGCGCCAACATGACCCGCGACAACTTCGGCGTATTCGAGGACGCCGTAACGGTTTCGGTTGAAAACGGGGCGCCTGAATTTACCGTTGTGTTCCGGGCAAACCAGCCCGGTCTGCTCAGTGATATGCTTTCGGTCTCCAGCCGGATCACGCGCGCAGAGGCGTATGGCGTTATTAATAGTCATTGGGGACATTATGGTAATTCCGGCAAAGACCCCAATGACCTTTCATCCATCGCCCTCCGTTTCGACGACGGCGCCGTTTCCGAACCGGGTTTCGAGTTGTACCAGAATCGCCCCAATCCCTTCCTCGACAAAACGCTGATCGGATTCTATCTGCCCGAAGCCAGCGACGCCACGCTGACCGTTTTTGATGAAACCGGACGCGTATTATTCACACAATCAGGAAGTTATCCACGAGGCTACAACGCTGTTTCCCTCCAAAATACAGCAATCGGCAGCACAGGTGTGTTGTATTACAAACTGGAAACGCCGGCGGAAAGCGCGGTGAAGAAAATGGTGTTGATCTGGTAAGGTTAACGGGTCTGGGGTTAACGGGTTAACAGGGCAATATTCGAGTGCCTTTTGCTATACCCGTTAACCCCCAACCCGTTAACCTTACCGTCCTTACTTTTCAATCTCTTTTCCTATGAACCGTATTTATCTCATTTCCATCCTGCTATTGTGTTGTGCAGTTCTGAACGCGCAGACAGACAGCATTCCGCCGTTCATTTCCTGTCCGCCCGCCGACACGGTGACGCTCGGCCCCGGCGGCGATTGTACGTTCCAGTATTTCTACGCCGTGACTTCCGGCGACAACGAGCCGGGCGATACACTTTTGCAACTATCCGGCCTGGAATCGGGCGCGGGTTTTCCCGTAGGCACTACGGTCAATGTATTCCAGGCGGTGGATGCAGCCGGAAATACTGCTGCCTGTTCTTTTACGCTGACGGTGCAGAATTATGCAGGCCCGCTGACCTGCAAAAACAACCTCACCGTTTCACTGGATTCGACTTGCCTGTGGATTCCCGGCGCCGCCGATTTGCTCGACGGCAACGCCGGATGCACTGCCTCCGGGTATTATCTGCTGGAGGTGGACAAAAATCCGCCTTATGGCGACGGACCGTGGGTCGCGGCTGAATTTGGCGCAGACGATGTCGGCAAAACGTACATCTTTCGGGTGTCCGACACCATTTTTAATTACAACTGCACCGGCTCAGTCCAGATCAACGATTTGTTGCCACCGGTGCTGACCTGCGATAGTTTCGAGATTTCCTGTGCAGTAGA
This sequence comes from Saprospiraceae bacterium, assembly GCA_019187225.1. GTDB lineage: Bacteria > Bacteroidota > Bacteroidia > Chitinophagales > Saprospiraceae > M3007. Next base: position 16,834 of record JABAQQ010000025.1, on the reverse strand, counting down.
CAATGTATCGCCTTACTTTTTACGGGATAGTCTTGGCATAAGCATCGCCGTGCCGAATGCAGTGGACGCCTGTACTCCGATTCTCAACCTTCAACACCTCGATACGACGATACCGGGCAGTTGCGCGAGCGCTTTTGTAGGTTCCATCAGCCGCAAGTGGACCGCGCACGATGGGTTTTCAAACAGCAGCACCTGCATCCAGCAAATCAACCTGATCCGACCCCAAATTTCTGACCTTCGTTACCCGCCGGATGTCACCATAAATTGCGACGCCGATATTTCAATGGCCCAAACCGGCCAACCCTATGTTGAATTTCTGGGGCGAAAATTTACCAATACCTGTTCCTTAGGGACAGCTGCCAACGACTCTGTCATTCAGATCGCACCATGCAGCCGCCAGATACTGCGTACCTGGTTTGTCATTGACTGGTGTACAGGCGAAGCACTGGATACGGTGCAGGTGATTGATATTCAGGATGCTACCGGACCGGAATTTCAATCTTGCCCCGATTCGACGCTTACGTTCGGCGACACCACCGCTGCCAACGATCCCATGCTTTGGAACGCCCCTCATTGGGCCAACCCGCCGGGCGCGATGGAAAACCGCTGCGAAGGGCCGGCTGATCTGCACGTTGCCGTCTCCGACGCCTGTTCGGATATCCCGGATCTGCGGTACCTGCTGTTCCTCGATCTGGACAACAACGGTACGCAGGAAACAGTGATAGACAGTGATAACCCGCCCGCTGCAGGCACGGTCAACTTTGGCAACGCCGCCAACCCGAACTACTCCGGCGGTGAAACGCGCAGTTTCGACGAACGCCCGGTGGATTCCACTTTGAAATACCGTTTTGCACTTCAACAAATCGCTGCCGGTGATACCATTACCGCCAGGGTCGTTTGGAATACCGACAGCCTTCCCGCTGCTTCCGAAACGCCGCAATTGCCGCATGGGACGCACAAGATCAGGTGGATGGCCCGCGATAGTTGCGACAACGAAAGTATTTGTGAATACGGATTCACGGTGAAAGACAGCAAAGCCCCTTCCGTAACTTGTATCAGCGGCCTGACCATCAATTTTCCTCCCAATCAGACATGTTCCCTGACTTTTTACGCGACAGATTTTTTCCAGGACGCAGCGGACAATTGCAGCCCGCTTCCGAATCTGACGTTTGCCATTCGAAGAGCCGGAGCAGGTGCCGGATATCCGGTGGACAGCTCCGGGAACCCCAATGCAAGTGTTACTTTCATCAATCCATACGACCTTGGCACCCAATCGGTTGAATTATGGGTACAGGATCAGGCTGGTAACGCAGATTTTTGCATTGCCACCATTGATTTGCAGGACCCGATTGGCGCCTGCGATCCATCTTTTGATCTCGATGTAGCCGGGAATATTAAAACTGAAATTAACGTGGGAATCAAAAACGTTTCTGTCTTACTTCAAAGTGGCGCTTTCAGCCTTTACGATTTGACGGACGACCAGGGCAACTACTTGTTTCAGAATATTATACCCTTGTTTTCCAACTACACTGTGACGCCCTTAAAAAACACCCACCACCTCGACGGCGTCTCCACATTCGACCTGGTAATGATCTCCAAACACATTCTCGGTCTCGAATCGCTCGACAGTCCGTACAAAATGATCGCCGCCGATGCCAACCGCTCCAACTTCATCACGACGTTCGACATAGTGGAGTTGCGAAAACTCATCCTCGGCATCTACGATTCGCTGCCGGCCAACACGTCCTGGCGCTTCGTGGATGCAGACTACATATTTCCCGATCCGGCCAACCCGTTCCAGGCGCCATTCCCCGAATCTATTGAGCGGATTGATGTGCAGAACCATCAATTCGAAGACGACTTCATTGCCATCAAAACCGGAGACGTCAACGGCACCGCGATTGGCGATTCCCTGCTGGTTCCGGACGAGCGCTCCGGAGGCGTTTTGTTCTTCGACGTGCACAACTGCGAAGTAAAGACCGGCGAGACATTCACCGTTTCGTTCAAGGCAGCCGAGCAAGTGTTGGGATACCAGTTTACGCTGGATTTCAACGGACTGGAGGTTTTGGAAGTGCTGCCGGGCGAGGGAATGACGACCGGCAATTTCGCTGTTTTCCCCGGCGCCATCACCGCGTCGGTGGAAAACGGAGCTGAAACCTTCGCCATAAAATTCCACGCCACCCGGCCGGGCCGGCTCAGCGATATGCTGTCAGTTTCGAGCCGGATCACCCGGGCAGAGGGATACAGGGCGATTGATAATAATTACAATAATTCATCCATCGTCCTTTCGGAGGTCGCTCTCCGCTTCGATGACGGCATCATCGGGCAGCCTGGTTTCGAATTGTACCAAAACCAGCCCAATCCGTTCATGGATAATACGCACATCGGTTTCAACCTGCCCGAAAATACCGAAGCGACGTTGACTGTTTTCAATGAGACAGGACGCGCCTTATTGACAAGATCGGGCCTTTTCCTGCGCGGCTACAATGCCTTCCTGATTGAAAAAACTGCGCTCGGCGCACCAGGCTTATTTTATTACAAACTGGAAACGCCGACCCATAGCGCTGTGCGGAAGATGGTCTTGTTACGGTGACGGTGTCGTCTTTGTCACTTTCCAATGATCTCAAACGACTGCTCCAAGCGGTAGCCATCCTTGTCCACCAGCGTCAGTTGGTGTTTACCGACGGCGGGTTGCAGCGCCATTTGGTGAAACGTTTTGGTGCTGCCGAGATAAACGCCGTCGAGATGCCAGAACACTTCGGTGTCCGGCGCGCGATGTGCCGCCTGAAAGACTGTGCTGCTCAGCTTGCCGTCTAAATCTACCGGCACGTAGACCCGGGTGGGATGTTTCGGGTAGATCAATTGCATGGGGGCGCTGTATTGCGCCGTTTGGGAGGCGAGGCAATCCGCCCGGAACGGCGGCGGCGATACGTAAGAGGGATTTTTGCTTTTAAAATAAAATTCTTCCACCGGCGGCAGCACGAACCAGGCGCGGTGCTGCATCGAAGCCGGGGATTCGCAATCGCTGCTCACCTGCCACTGGCCGCCCGCGTCGAGGTGCAGCAGGTGGTGGTAGGGGCATACGACCGCTTTCAACCCACTCTCCGGTATCCACACCGTGTCGGCTTCGCAGTATTCGCTCGCGCGGAAACCGCTTTGGCGGCATACCGCAGCCTGCGCCATGTCGTCGTAGGGCGGATCGAACCAGCGTTCTCCGCCGGGTAATTGTTCGAATATTTCAAACAATACCGGAGCCGCCATTTCCACACCGATCAATCCGGGGCGACCCTCTCCGTCGGCATTTCCCACCCAGATGCCTACTGCGTAGCGCGGCGTCACCCCCGCAGCCCAGGCGTCGCGAAAGCCGATACTGGTGCCCGTTTTCCAGGCGATGGGGCGGCTGGCGGAAAAAAATTCCCACTCACCTTCGGTATTGGGGCGTTCCACTTCCTGCATGGCCTCGAAGGTCTGCCAGATGGCGCCGGCACTCAGTACCTGAGGGTTGGGGATTGGGGATTGGGGATTGAACGAATGGCTGTTTAAAAAACGGGGTGACCGGAAATCATCGGCTGAGTAGCGCCCGTCGCGGTCATAAAAATGGCCGAGCGTACGCGCCATGCAGGCATACACATTCGTAATGTCCAGCAAATTGGCTTCGGCGCCGCCGAGGATGAGTGAAAGTCCGTAGTGTTCCGGAGGCCGGTCGAGCGTAGTGAGGCCAAGCCGCTGGAGATTGAAGTGGAATTTTTCGAGGCCGTATTGCTGGAGCAGCAGCACGAAAGGTACATTGAGCGAGCGGATGAGGGCGCGCCGGGCAGGCACCATGCCATCATAACTTTCGTGGAAATTCTCGGGGCGGTAGCGGCCCAGTTGAGTTGGCACGTCGTGGAGCAGGCTTTTTGGCAAAATATCGCCGCTTTCGAGCGCAAGGGCGTAGAGATACGGCTTCAAAATACTGCCTGTGCTGCGCGGCGCGGCAATGATGTCCACCGATTCGCCGTGTTCTTTTCCGGCTTCGGACACATTGCCCACATACGCCAAAACATCTCCGGTAGACACGTCGAGCACGACGGCAGCCATGTTGTGCACGCCGTTGCCTTTGTATATTTGTTGCCGCCGGTTCAGTATCCCGATGACGCGGCGCTGCAGATCAATGTCGAGCGTGGTTCGGAAACGGTTGAAGGTGGACGGTGGACGGTGGACGGTGGACGAGGGTTGGGGAATTGCATCAGATGAGGCGCCCTCCGTCTGCAATCTACCGTCCACCGTCAACCGTCCACCGTCTACCGTCAACCGATCGAGCAAATGCGGCGCCAGTTGTGGCAGGGGCAAGGGTTCTTCCGGCAGGGGTTCCTCTTTGGACAGGTCACACTCGAAGGCAGTAAGTTGGCCGGCATCGCGCAGTTTTTCGAGCAAACGGTTTCGTTTTTCCAATAAAGTTTTGCGATTTCTGCCGGGGTGGATCAGGCCGGGGCTGTTGGGTAAAACGGCCAGCGTCGCTGATTCTGCCCAGGTGAGCAGCGCGGGGCGTTTGCCAAAGTAGCGCCAGGAAGCAGCTTCGAGGCCGACGACGTTGCCTCCAAACGGTGCGTTGGAAGCGTACAGTTGCAGTATTTCTTGTTTGGAGTACGTCAGTTCGAGCCGCGTCGCCATAAAAATCTCCACCATCTTTTGCCACACGGTGCGGGGCGGGTTGTCGCGCATGAGTCGTATGACCTGCATGGTAAGCGTGCTGCCGCCGCTGACGACCCGTTTTTCCTGGATATTCAGCCACAACGACCGCATGAGACTGAGCGGGTCCACGCCGGGGTGCCACCAAAAACGCTTGTCTTCGAAAGCCACGACGCACGCGGTGTATTTTTCCGGAATGGTATCGCTTTGAGGAAAACGCCACTGGCCGTCCGTTGCGATGCGGGCGCCCAACAGTTCGCCGTTGCGGTCTTCCACTACGACGGAGACAGATTTGTCGAATAAAGGGCGGGGCAGGCAGAAAAGCCAGAGGATGAGGAACAACAGGCAGCAGCCGACAATTTTGAGGCGGCGGCGAACAAAAGTCAGCACCGATGCTGCCGCCTTCCGGAATATAACCCTGTCCGGAAAGTGCAGCATAAAGGTTGTTGTGTCGAATCGGAGTCGCACCTGTTGTTTTTTGGGTCAAATATAAAAAATGCGGCGCGGGTCAGGGGTGATCATCTATTGAACGCCGGCATTTGGCTATTAAGTAACGATACTCAACGCGTCACAACGATCTTCCCCATCACCACCTCTTTTTCAAAGAAGCAGCGGAACCAGTACTGGCCTGCAGGCAAATCGCCTGCTTGCCAGGGAACGGCGTTGTCGCCCCTACTGACCGCAATGTTTTGCAATCCCGTCAGGATGCGACCGTCGGTTGCCAGAATTTCAACGTGAACGGATTGAGCGCGGTCGGTATTTATCAAAAACCAGGCAGATCCACTTGCCGGGTTGGGAACGCAGACGATCCGGTTGCGATGGCTCTTTCCTACATCATTCACTCCAACCGGCATACTATTTTGCAAAATAGCGACCGTTTTTTGGGCGCCGTTGAACGTAAAGACGACATTGCCTGATCGCGGCATGGTATCCGCGTTCGCGAGGTATTGTACGGTCACCTGCGCATCGCCGCTGCCCGACAATGGTGAGAGCATTTCTAACCAGGATATGTTTTCCGCCACCGACCAATCGGCATTGGAAGAAACAGTGATCATCGCAGCCCCTTCAGTGTGCGGCACTTCTATCAAGGCCGGCACGTCGAGGTAGACCACGACCCCATTTTGTGCAACCGACAGGGTTTGCACAACCTGGATGTTGCAGCCCGTAAATATCAGCGTCGCGGAACGGGCATCCATACTGGTGTTGGCATTTGCCGTCACAGTCAGTGTATAAATGCCCGCCGTGCCCGACGATGGATTGACATCGAGCCAGGCGGGAACACCTGCAATGCTCCAATCACAGTTCGTCTCCAGCGTAAGTGTTTGCGTATTGCCGGCAGAAGGGAAGATCAGATTGCCCGGATTGACGGTGAGCGTCACAGGTATGGCAAGGATGTTCAGGCTGTAATCTTCAACTTCAGCGTAGATGTGTTCGCCGCAGGGCTCTGCGAGGGTGTCCCATTTCATGTTCACCCGCATTCGCGCAACGCCGGGGATTGCATCAGCAGGCACGGTCAAAATACCTGATACGACTGTGTCACTTCCGGAGTGGGCGAAGACCAGTTCATCCGGATCGTCAAAATCATCGTCACCATTCCAATCCACCCAAACCGACCAGGTCTCCAGGTAAGCGGAGGTCGAAAAACCGGGAGTGAGAGTGATGGAATAAGTGCTGTCCAGGTACAGGTCGGTGGATAAATTCGTATAATCGTTGTAACCCCAGTCATTGCCGGAAGTGTTGTTGATGCTCCCGATGGCAACGGTTTCAATCCATTCGTCGGGCAGGTAAAGCGGCGGATCGAGGAGGGTGTCAATGCCGAAGGAGCGGCAATAATCGCTGCAACCCGGTATGTTGAAGGGTTGGATGGTCGAATAACTGCCCGAAGTATCGGTACAAACGGCCTGCACCCGGAATTCGTAGCCGGTGCAGGGGGTGAAATAAACCAGGTCGAGCGATGTACCGGCAATACCTGAATAATTGAACCAGTCCGGGTTGCCCGCCTCCCGCACCTCTGCGTTATACAGTACTGCCGTATTCACTGCATTCCAGTGGAGCGTAGCGGAGCGCGGCTCGAGGTCGGTCACCGTCAGGCTGGCCGGTGTGCTGCAATAATTGACCGGTTCCAGGTCCGATTCCCAGAGGCCCCGCCCGTAGGTGGCCGCACGGATTTTGCCGGTGCTGTGCTGTATTTCGAGTTCCGAAACGATCACATTGGGCAAACCGGTGTTGAACAACACCCAATCCGTCGCGCCTGCGCCTCGCCGGTAAATCCCCACGTCCATACCCATATAAAGCACGCCGCCGCTGTTCGGTTGGGCGAGGATACAGTTGGCCGGTATGTTGGGCAGGGTACCGGAAATATTGGCCCAGGTCCCGCCTCCCGTCGTGGACATGTACACTTTCTGGCCGGCGGTATAACCACCGAAGGTGACATACACCGTATTGGCATCGCCGGGGTCAATAGCGAGATAAGTAATAAAATTGGAGGTCGGCAGATTGCCGGTCACGTTGTTCCACGATGTGCCGCCATTGGTGGTCAAAAAAACCTGGTCGCCGTCGCAGGCATAGATCGTATTGCTCGCGGAGGGCGCCACTGCGATATGCTGCATGTCGAAAACGGGGTTCAGGGAAGAAAGAGCCGTCCAGGAATTTCCCTGATTGGCGCTTTTGTATACTTCATCGTAGCCGACGTACAGCGTAGTACTGTTGTTGGGGTCCATCACGAAAGGCGTCACCCAAGCGCCGTCGGGTTCTCCGGGCACGTTGTTGTGAATATTTGTCCAGGAACCGCCGCCGTTGGTGCTGCGGCGGATATGGCCGTATTGCGACTCCCCGTACATGATGTTGGAATTGGTGGGGTGTATGAAACATTCCATGCCGTCGCCGCCGATGTTGTCCGTCCACGTACCCGCGGTGCTGCGCAGTTTGGTGCCATTGTCCTGCAACCCGCAGATCACTTTGTTGTCCGATTGCGACACCCCGAGGCGGTACATCTGGCTGATGACTAAGTTGCCGCTGATAAAAGTCCAGGAAGCGCCGTTGTTGGCGGTTTTGTGGATGCCGCCGTCGTTGCCTGAGTACAGGGTGTTGCCGGTCCAGAGCAAAGCGTGTTTGTCGGCGTGTATCACCGGCACTCCCGGCGGACCGGAATTGTTCCAGTAGGTTGCCAGCGACCATGATGAACCGCCGTTGGTTGATTTCCAGAGATTTACGCCACCTACAAAAATCAGGTCGGCATCGGTCGGACTGACAGCGATGCAGAAGTCGTACCAGCCCTGCCCTTTCGCGGCCGAGCCGTCGGAGCCGCTGCTGAGCAGATTGGGTGAAGAAGATTTCAGCGTATAGGAATCCCCGCTGTCGGTCGAGACGTACAGGCCGTTGAAAGCGCCGTAGGTATCCGTTTCGTTGGAACTGCTTGCAGCGACCACCATCGCCGGGTTGGCCGGCGTCACGGCTATGACGACGCGCCCTGAGTTTGAAATTGTCAGCGCGGGCGTCCAATCTGCGCCAATATTAGTGGTTGTGTACAGTCTGTTATCCGAAGCGGCGTAGATAACATCCGGTGCACCGGGTTTGAATTCGACATCGAAAAAATTGTCAGTTATTTCCTTGATCCAATTGGCGCCGCCGTTGGTGCTGCGGTAAAGCCCGTCGCTGGCGGCTGCCAGCACGGTCCCGTTGGGATGGACGATGATATGCCGGATGTAACGGGAACTGGTGAGGCTCCACGAAAGGCCGGTCGGGTTCCAGGTGAGCCCGCCGTCGGTGGATTTGAGTATACCGATCGAAGGCTCGTAGTTGCCGAAGCCGTCGCCCGTGCCGATGTACATCGTGTTGGTGTTGGAAGGGTCTATCGCAACCGCCGTGACGCTGAGCACCGTGAAGTTGTCGGTATTCGTCGTCCACGTCGCACCGCCGTCGGTGGATTTCCAGAGACCGCCGGTGGGCGCCCCAACCCAGATCGTATTGCTGTTGTTGGGGTCAACGGCAATGCAATTGATACGGCCGATGCCTGCCGCCGAGGAATTAGGGCCCATGCTCGTCCAGTTGGCCGCCGATACGCTTTCGGTGGCGGGCAGGGAGGCGAGATAATTGTTCCATTCCACTTCTTTGATGTCGGATGCGGGAAAACTGCCGTCTGGCAAAACCCGGCTTTGCCAGAACCATTCCCAGCGCTTAAACACGGAGTAACCTTCACCGGGTTGCGGGGTTTTTCCCTCCCAATAATCGTAAAACTCCTGGCGGAGGGTCTGGAAATTAGCTTCCGGGTTTTCGGAGGGTGACCAGCTTTGTGCAAAAGCGGTTTGTACTGCGATCATCAAAATGACCGGGAACAAGGAACGGTTTTTCATTTTCAATTCATTTTTTGGTGAACCGATAGGCAAAAATACCGGAACAGGCTGGCAGGGGTACCGGTTAATACATTTTTGTCGAGAAATAACAATTATTGCGCTTCCCCGGATGCTTTATCGCAGCCGTACCATTTTCCCCGTGTCCGAATACGCGTCCGTTTTTAAAGTGTAATACAAAAGTCCCGCATCAGGAAATGTCTCCCCTACCGGGATGGCGTTGTACCCTTTGACAAATTGCCCTTTCCGTATGAACAGCAGCCGGCCCGTTCCATCATGGATGCTCAGCGTCGCCTCCGCCGCTTCCGGCAAATGGAAGCCGATCAGCGTTCGTTGCACGAAGGGATTGGGCTGGTTTTGATACAATTCGAAGCCCACGCCGGAGACCACGGTATTGCCCGGAGCATTGAAGCGGAAAGCAATGTCTAACAAGTCATTACAATCATTGCCGTTATGACCATGATGACTTTTAATGCCGCTATACGCTTCTGCGCGTGTCAAGCGGCTCGACACACTCAGCATTTCGCTCAGGCGGCCCGTTTTCACAGCGCGAAAGGATAAGGCAAATTCGTTCGCTTCACCGTCCACCGAAGTGGTCACAGTGCCGTCAAACACGCCGAAATTGTCCGGCGACATACCTGCGCCGGGCACCACATCCACCACTTCCAGGCCGGAGAGGTTCATCGTGAATTGGTAACCCAGCACACGTCCTGCGCCTTTGAATGTTGCCGTAAACACTTCGCCAGCCTCTATTTCGTGGTCATCCACATCGAAAAAAAGTGTGCCGCCCGAACGGTCATCCATGGTGATCAGCGAGTTGGGAATGACGGTATTGTTCACGTCGCCGATCTTGATACCGATGAAATCATCGTTCAATTGGTTCGCCTGCACGTCGGCCAGCGATATCGTTTCGGGGAACTGCACCGTCCAGGGATTGTTGGGAACCGGGAATGCATAATCGGCATCCACAAAGCGCCAGGAAGCGTTGCCAGGCAATTCGCTGTAGATACCGAGGATGAGTTTCCGTATCTCGACAATGTCGAAGGTGGTGATCGAGTTCGACTTGTTGGCGTCGGCAGCGATCATTTTATAGGGAGTATCGAAAGGCTCCTGTCCGAGAATGTGTTTGGAAATGAGCACCAGGTCGTAAGTAGAGACGCCGTTGAGCGGGTTGTCGTCCTTGGCAGGTGTCACCGTATAGTTGGAATACAGCGGCACGGCGTTGAGAAATTCGTAGTATCCCTGATCATCCGTCGCATCGTAAAGCGCGACAGGCGTACCGCCGCCGGGAAGCGCAGCCTGCAGGTCAATACCGGCATTTTCTATTCCCTCATCTAATGTTGTTTTCAAAGTGCCCGCCACGGTGACATAGTTCGGATCATTGGTGGTACTGCAAAAATTTCCGTTGTCCTGCACGTCCACGGTGGTAACGCAATAGCCTGCATTGCCCGCCATATCCATCGCCCACAATTCTACCTGTTGGGGGCCGAGTTCATCGCAGGTAAATACCACATTCGTCACGGGATTGCCCAGTGAATCCACCGGGAAACTGGTCCCCGTTCCGACTTTCCGAATGGCATACCGGAGCAGGTTGGGAGTCATGGTTGAGATAGTCGGCGGGGTATGATTGTCTTCGGCATAGTGCAGGAAGTCTGTCGCCCACATTTGTATCATATCGGTTGCCATGATATTGACACTCAGGCCATTGAGGCAAACAACCGTCGGCGCTTTCGCGTCTTTTACTTCAAAATCGTATTCACGGAAAATTTCATTGCCGCAGCCATCGGAAATGATCCACCTGATCTTGTGTCTCCCGTAGGGCAATTCAGGGGTCAGGTAGTCATCCGGTTGGACTTGGGTATTCCAGCAAACGGTGGCCGTTTTTTTAGCACCGGTGATCGCGGTTTGCAACGCGAAGCCGTATTTCTGATCCTGCGGTACTGCCCGCTCGTCGAAGGCGCGGGATTCTCCGCCTGTGAAGTTGGGGTTGAGGGCATTGCCGAATTGTATGTTGTTGAAACCGGGCAGGTCTGCGCTGTTGACCACCGTTTCCACATCGCCGTTGCCATCCAGGTCGAGGAACAAAAGGAATCGCACATTGATGTCGGGACCCGAACACAGGTCGGTGGCTGTGACGGTCAGGGCCGACGGCCCTTCACCGAGGTTGTGGCTGCCGATATCGTTGTCGTACCAGTAATTTTCATTCCACAAATCGTTGACATTCAAAGTTTGGTCTTTAATGATCACTGTCGTGTCGGGGCTATTTTCTACGGCAGGCTCCTGTTTATCAATGACTTTGATGATCTGTTTGTATTCGTAACAATTGACGGTTGGATTCCAGAAGGAACTATAATCCGTCGGCTGCGCGTCGGCAGGAGTGATCTTTGTTACGGTGGCATTCCAGGGCGCCGGCGTTCCGGGAGGCGATACCACCGGCCCCGGCAGGTTTTGTGGAGCGCCCAGGGTCGCAAGAGGCGTGGGGTTCGGCACAATGACACAGCCTGCTCCGGACAAAGCGTTGCACACGTCCTTGACCCGCCAGGTTCTTTCTATTTCGTAGCAACCGTCGCTCACGACGGTAAATATTTCATCGGTAAAGGAAACGGCGAGCAATTCGCAGGCCTGACCGTGGAAAACGGGTTCACCGTAGATACCGCTGGAATCGCAATAGTTGACGATGACATCGTCGGGAAACCGGATGGCGTAATCGAGATGCTGCGTCACTTCGATTTTTTGTGTGCAAACACTCGTTTGTCCCTGGCAGTCGTAAACCTTAAAGGTGCGCAGCAGCGTCCCCCGGTCGCAAAGCGAATCGAACAGGCTATAATCGGCGGAATGGGACACCCCCGGCTGATTGTGGTAGATTTTGGTGGTGTCGAGGCAACAATTGTCTATCCGTTCCGGCAGGCCGTAATTCTGCAAGGTCGGGTCGAAATTTTCGCAGGATACGGTCAGGTCCGGCGGCGCCGAGCAGCCGGGGCTGAGTTTGTCCTGCACTTCCACCTGTATCAGGGCTTCATTAAAAACGGGCAATCCATTGGCGCCCAGGCTGTAATTGCCCAAGCCGTCGAGCTGGTAGCAGCGCAACGCGACCGTTTGGGTCGTGCCGGCCTCGCAGCAGTAAAATTTGATGGAATCCGACTCGCCGGTGGCGCGCGCGTATTCGCTTTTCTGGTCGGGGAAACCATCCTGGCAGGGCGGGCCGCCGTTTTCGTGGTTCAACGCTTCGATACAGGCGGAATACGGCGGCACGCGGCGCACAGTGAGCCGGATGAAACTGCAATTGTCGTACGACCCCTGATCCAGGGCTGATGCCGCCACAGTCGTCACGCCGGCAAAATGCGCGCCGTCAGCGCCCGGTTCATAACAGTCCAACAGGTCGTCGGCGTTGAGCGAGACGACCGTCAGGCTGTGTCCCTGCGCTACCGGCGCGGTGTAGTCGCGCACGACAAGTTGATAAGAACAGGTTTTGGTGTTGCCGCACGCATCTTCTACTTTGTAATAAACATGGTGCGCGCCGACGGGCAAACACGACGTTGCGCCGAAAGCCGCCAGCGTATCGAGGTCGGCGAGGTTGTTGCCGGGAAAAGTGGTCAGCGCCCCATTCACGTTGAGTACCTGCACCGTATCACCCGAATACTGATTGAATACCACAACTTTGGCGTTCAATTGGTGAATGGTGGCACAGGCGTCTTCCACCACGGCGTCGGGCAAATTGACCGTTGCGCAGCAATTGTAAAGATCGGTTGACACGGTCAGGTTGGCCGGACAGTTAATGGCCGGCCCTTCGCTGTCGAGCACCTGGATCAGTTGCGTTGCCTGTCTGGATTGCGCGGAACAGGCATCCACGATCAACCAGGTACGGTGAATGGTATAGGAACCGGGGCAAACATCCACTTTGGCGTCGGTGTACGACCAATTGATGGAGCAGCCGGAATTCTGTCCGAAAACGTTGGGGCGGCCCTGTTTGCCCTGGGTCTCTATCCAGGCAGGTGTGGGATAAGCATTCCCGCATTCAAATGCAGGTTCATCCGCTTCGTTGAAATCGGGCGGCAGCACCACGTCGTCCAGGCCAGGGCGAAGCAACCGGATGTTTTGCACACAGGTAGCTGCGTTGTTGCTGGCATCACGTGCCGTCCAGGTGCGTAGGATGACGGCTGTCAGACCGGTGGAGCAAGGCTGGGTCGTCGTTTCGTCGGAATAACTCAGCGTCACATCGCTGCAACCGTCGAGTAAGGGAGCGGGGGCTACGAAACTGCTGGATGAAATTTGCGTCAGTTGTCCGGGATACAGTAAACCGTTCGGAAAACCCGCAGAAAAAGCGGCTTTATACCGCACCTGCAAACGAACCTCTTTTACGTGAGCGATATCGCCAAAGCCATTGAGGTCGCGAATCCGCAGTTTCCAGGCGCCATTCACCGTTTCCCCCTCGAAAACAGCTAACGCGCCTGTGCCGAAGGGAATCTTCACCCGCAGGTTGTTTTCAAACTGGTCGCAAGCATTGCCCGCAGCGCCTTCGTCATCAAACCACACCCAAAGCGGACCGCTGCAACCCGTCGCCCGATCCCACAGTACCACCGTGACACCCGAAGGGCTTTCCAGTTCGATCCGTATGTTTTTTTCAAACACATCACCTTCGATGCGGATGTTCACATTTACGTCTTCGACAACAGCGTCGGCAGGCATGTCAGCCAAAATGTCGAGCAAAAGCGTTTGAAAATCAGACACCTGCGCGGGCAACATGCCGTTGGCAGGTGCGAATTCGCGCGTCATGGAGGCGGGTGCGCTGAAGGCCGGCGTCGTATTAAAATTGCACGGCAAGTCCACCGTTTTACACACCAGGGAGGGCGGTATCTTGTCTTCGACGAGTACCGAGCCCATGCAAAAATTGTTGTTGACCGGATCCGTGACCCGTACACCATAAGTTTTGCCTATGTCCGCACTGTTCAAACCGGCAGGCAGCCAGGGGCCGTCGTTGTAGGAAGGAATTTTGTCCAACTCGACCTCATAGGATTCGAAACAGCGATAAGGCCCTCCTAAGAGAACATCGTCGGCGCCCAGCGTCGTTTCGCAGTCAGGTCCCAGCGATACGTTTACCATGCTGGCACAAACAAGCGTTGCCGCCGCATTGGCAAAGGGTTGCACCGTCACCGAAAAAGTAGCAGTCGCAGCATTACCAGATTTATCCGTGCACTGAAAAACGTTGGTCGTGACGCCCACCGGGAATTCGGCATCCGAAGGCAGGCCCGCCGCCTGCACCGGGTGGATGCGCGTTGCCGTATACTTTACAAAACCGTTATAAACCCTCGATTGGAAAGTTGCTCCGAAGGGGTATCCTTTGGCGGCGCCCGGCGCTGAAGACACTTCTAAAACGCCATCGTCGCGCTGCCGCTGAACGCCGGCGCCGGTGCCGGTACACCGCACAGGAGCGCCGGTAGTGCTGGTCAGGTAAACGCCCCTGGATTCACCAGGCGCCAAAGCGATCTGAAAATCGGTGAGCGGTACACCTGCATCCGCGCCCGTCGAAGTGGCGATCCGCGTTCCGGCCAATTTCCAGTCCGACAGCGTATTCTGGGAACCCTGCCAACTGGCTGCCGATTCTGTTACATAAACTTCCACAGGCCACGTTCCGGGTTCGAGGACAGGGCCGAATTGCGTAATCACAATAGGATCGCTGCCCGTGTTTTTAACGTCGAACATCACACCCGCTGCGCCGTTATCAAAATTAATGGGATGATCCACGCGGTTTTCCTGGGCAAACGGGCAATTGTCGAATGCTTCCACCGTGTAATTATAAGGCGCTGAGCACTGCCCCGGGCCAAGGTTCAGGGTCACATTGGGAGGCGCCACTATTGTAGGCGGCGTGACATCGTTCACTGTGACCAACTGCGCCGCGCTCGCCGCGATGCCGCCACCGCAAGGCGCCGTCAATTGCCAGGTAATTACGTTCAAACCTACCGGCACATCCGGTATAGTGATCAATGGCGGTGCAGGCACCGGAACGGCAACGGCCGGGCCGTCGTTGAGGCGATAAACGAGTTCGAGCGCCAATGAACAAGCTCCGGGTGTGACGATCGGCGCTTGTGTTTGTACATTCATTTCACATGCCCCGGCAGGCGCCGTCACCGCAATGGCGCCGGGCGGTTGAACCGAACACACATTGCCCGGCACTTCGGATACCAATGCCGTCCAGCCGCCCTTTTCAATGGTAAGGTCAGAATCGAAAGCGAAAGTCAGGGCGCCCGAAGTATTGGAGGTTGTCGCGCGTACCGTGTTAGGCGCGATGTTGTACGGCGCCGCCGCACCTTGCCAACCACCTGTACCCCCGGAAAAAGGATGAGGCGCTCCCAACAGAACGGGAGCGCCCGAACTGATTTGCGGTGCAGCAAGGTCCGGCCCGTCGTAGACGAAAAGAGCATCGAAACCGGGTTCCGTATGAAAAGTGATAAATTGAACAACCACTTTATTGCCCGGCGCCGAAGGCCAGAAAGTAATCACCGAACCCATCCCGGATCCAGCGCTGTAAACCTGATCCGTTCCGTTGTTGTCGGTAAAAAGATAGGAACAATCCAACGGCGGTGACAACACTATGGCTGTGACGCCGCTGTTATACGGCATTGTTATATTGGATTGTGCGTCCATCACAACGAAGCACCCCGATGCCAGCCAGACTGTCAGTATCCAGACGGGTAAAAAATGCCTTTTCATGGATATTTGAGTAAATTTGATTCATTCAGGTGTATAGATTGTTGCTATGAACCGTTGTCAATTGGTTAGCAACATCAGGGCATCATCCCATAAACTGCGCAATTCGGCCTCAGGCGTGGCTGCATGTTCGGACGATCCGCCCAGCGAGGCAGCTTCCGGTATTGCCATTTCGATGGCTGCCAGCACCGTTGAACCTCCGGCAAGGGAACGCAGGATAGATTTATAAAATATGATGTGGCGCAGCGTATCGGTATGCTGACCAGAGCCGGGTATCAGGTCAACCAATTGCGGTTCGAGTTGATCCAATCTGACCCGAACGGCAATTTGCGCCTGGGCGGGCGCCAGCCATACCACCGCCGGGTCATTCCAGGGCGCAGGCTGTAGTTGCTGACCATTGGCAATGCGGCAGGATAAAAGCACAACGGCAAGCAACGCTGCGCGAAAACAGTGACTCAGGAATGATTGCACGATACGGAGGCGATTTATGAAAAATACAAGATGCACCCGGAGAAAACCCTGCGCTCTGAACACCTGGTCATCTTGCTCCGGCAGCAATTGATTCTTTTACTGGAAAATCGGTCCGTGGATAAATCAGGTAAGTGTGGAATTAACTGGGGAGAATCCAATTCCTCCCAATGTTGGTGTTGCCGATACTGCAAAGAACGTGCTTCTTCTTCAGTACCTGCCTGTTGCGGAATAAAAACCGGTAACAAAGTCATTTTTTGGCAAAATCCCGACAGAGATTCTGCGGTGATGAAAAACATGGGTCATGCGAATCAGGGGTTAAAACCCCAAAAGTCCCGGTGACTTGTCCCCGGCGATAAATCGCCGGGTTAGTCATTCAAAGTCAGTGGTTTAGAAACAACATGAGTCATCGCCGAAAATTCGGGATGACTCGTGTTTATTCCCTCAATTGCAATATCAGAAGTCATTAAGGGTCATTTTTAAAAAGGTTTAGCCCTCCTAAAAATGACCCTCCATGACCCTTAGTGACTATTCATTCACTTCGTCTGGATCATCTTCTTCGTCGCCGCGTCGGTCGCCGTTTCGAGTTTGTAGTACATCACACCCGTGGTGTTCAGCAGCGCGCGATCCACCGCGATGGC
>JABAQQ010000057.1 GCA_019187225.1 Saprospiraceae bacterium | reverse complement strand
AACGGCGGGGTTGAAATTACCCATCGACACGCCCGTGCCGCTGTACGTGCCGCCCGGCGGCGTGGCGCCCGTCAGCGCAAACGGCGCGGCGTCTACGCACACGGCAAAATCTGCCGGGCAGTTCACCGTGATCGGACTCAAGGCGATGTCGGCATTGGCCGGGGTGACCGTGTTAGAACAAAAATTCGCGTCCACAATCTCTCGTATGGCGGGATTGTCCGTAATGGATACGGTCGCGGTGCCCGTACTGCCGAGCACTTTCATCATCAGGGTCAGAATGGTCGTGCCGTCGCCCAGGTCTTCGCCGTCGAAGCCTGATGGGTCGAACCAGGTGTAGGTCAGCTCGCCCAATGTCAACGCGTCGCCGTCGCCGATAACCGGGTCGCCGCCTGCGCCGCCGATTTGCAGCGCGGTAGCGGGGCTGACGTACATCAACATGGTTTCATCCCACTCCACGCTGAATTGCAGGGAAGAAATATCGGTGAAACTGCTGCTCACCTCGAAATCAATGCTGATCATATCGCCGCAGGTTGCGCCGGCGGGCGCCACCGCCGTGACGGTTAGCGTCGGGTTGGGCGCCACTGTCAGCGTGAGGTCGTCGGGAATAGCGACACAGGGCGCTGCGGGCGCATCCGGCGTCAGGGTGATGGTAATTGTGCCCGTAAAGTTGAGCGGAGGCGTATAGGTGGCGTTCAGGTCGTTCGCATTGGGCGAAAAGGTACCGCCCGCGCCGCCGTCGTCCCAGGTACCGGTGGTGGAGCCGCCGGTGATCATACCTGACAAAAATACGTCGTCATTGACGCAAACAGGCTGGCCAGCACCTGCATCGGCAGTGGCATCCTGGCAGCAATCGTTGGTATTGAAATCTTCCACATGCGTACAGGAAACGCCGTCGGCATCGGTTACCGTCAGCGAAACGGTATAGGTGCCGGGGGCGCTGAATGTGTGGGTGGGGTTTTGCAAAGCGGAGGTGTTGTTGGCGCCGCTGCCGGGATCGCCAAAGTCCCACGAATAGGTATATGGCGCCGTACCGCCAATCGTTTCGTCTGTAAACACTGCCGTGAGCGGGGCAGGAGTTCCGCAGGCGGATGAAAAATCCACCGACAAGGGGCTGGTAACGGTGTAGGTAGTGAATTGACGGCATTGCCCGTTGGGGTAATCGTTGCAATCCTGCGAGTTCGCGCACGTTGCCATGTTTTGTGTCCGCCAGGCGATCGTCAGGTTTTTCAATTCCACGGTCTGTCCGTAGGTGAACATAAAATCACCGTCCACAATGACAACGGTGGAGTTGCCGGGCACAGAGGTCGGATGGCAGTAAATGATGTCCATGCCGGAATCCATGCCGTCAATCCATACATCTGCGCCTACTCTGAAAGCATAGCGATCTGTTCCGGCACCGTTTTCAATCACAAAAATCAAGCGCGCTTCTATGGTTGATCCCTGGTTTGCGCAGCTATTTAACGGTACCGGAACGCCATTGATATCGCCGATAATCACTGCCGTGACGTTTACATCGCCGGCACTGCAGGAGTTGCCGCAATCATTGATATCGAAACTTCCTTCACCCTGAATGGAAAAATTATAAGGATTTTCGTCGCTGTCGTCGTTGTCAATGCTCAATGTTGCCGTACGCAAGCCGTCGGCACTGGGGTTGAAGTCGACAGTAAAGGTTACCGAACCGCCTGCGCTCACCGGCGTGGTGGGCTGCATCGTTACTGTAAAATCTGCCGCATTGGCGCCACCGACCACTACTTTCGGCGTACCTGTCAGGTTGAGGTCCGCGTTGCCGAAGTTATGAATGGTAAAAGTGTGCGTCACCGTGCCGCTTGTCGTCGAAGTAATGCCAAAATCGGAGCCGTCGAGCGTGCTGGGCGTCGCGTCGCCGTCGGCAATGGTCATGCCGTCGCCCCGGACTTCCATTTCAGGGGCGTTCACGCCTGTTCCCTGTATGGAAAAATTGTAAGGATTTTCATCGCTGTCGTCGTTGGCGATACTTAGCGTTGCCGAGCGAAGCCCCGCCGCGCCGGGTGTAAATGTCACGGTAAACGTAGTAGCCCCCCCTACCCCTTCGACAGGTGAGACAGGAGCGGTCGTCACCACAAAATCAGCGGCGTTGGCGCCGCCCACGACTACTTTGGGCGAGCCGGTGAGGTTCAGGTCGGTCGTACCGAGGTTTTTAATGGTAAAGGAGCGGCTGTACCCGATGCCCACACCCACATTCCCGAAATCAGTATAATCTGCCGGGCTCGGCGTCGCGTCGCCGTCGGCGATGGAAGTATTGTTGCCCAGCACATTCATTTCTGCCGGAGAAACTGTGCCGATGATCTCGACGTCGTCCACATTCCAGAACTCGTCGGCGTTGTCGTTGTCGGCAGTGATCCTCAAACCTACCGAAGTGGTACCGTTGGGAATATCGACCACCAGGGTCGAAAAGATTGTTCCCTGGTTGGTGCCGGGTGTGCCCGCCACACTCATCAGTGTGCCTGCGGTCGTCACGGCATTTTCAGCATTGTTGTAACTCCAACGGGAATTGCTGTTGCCCGCCACATCGATGTCGTCCGTAAAACTTGCCCCGTCCAAAGAAGTTTCGACGGTCAAATTGTCGCCTGAATCCGCGCCATTGCTTCCGCTTGCAGACGTGCTGGAAATACGCACCTTCACTTTCACGGAGGTATAACCCGTCACATTGACAGGGATCAGCTGCAGCACAGCGGTCTCATCGTTCACCTGCCAGGAGTGTGTGCCTCCCCGGATGCGCTGACTGGACGGAGAATCACCCGCGCCGGCATCGGTAGAAATATGGCTGCTGCCGGTCAGTATCCCCCAAGTGCCGCCCGAGGTTTCAAAACCCTGGGAGGCAATGGTAACCTGCGCCGGCGCGCTCGTTTGGCTCATGCCGAAAAGCGCGGTTACGGCAAACAGAAAGCGCAGCACGGCAGGGAAGCAGCGATTGCGTAGTTGAGGCATAACATTCTGAAAACAAATGTTTTGCGAAGTAAATACTTTCGACGGGGCAAGTACGCGTTGATTCATAAGTGACAACTTTTGTTAGTTATTGAGCAAAAATTATTTGACGCAAAAGAATTTTGCCGGCCAGGCTGATCCGTCCGGCCGAAAACAAAAAACCGCGCCCCGGCACAGGAGGCCGGAGAGCGGTTTTAAATGGAAAATGGAAATTATCCGCCCGGACGATCCGGCCGGAAGGGGAAAGCGGAAATTTACAAAAAACGGAAAAAGGAGGGCACAAACAGGACCCTTTTGCCTCCGAACTGTTCAGGACAAACACGCGCGCCGACGGGAAAGCGGCGCGACAACAAACGAAACGGCCTACACACCGAAGTAAATGTGGCACCATTCGGGGGACTTTTTTAAACTTTTATGAGATAGGGATTAAAAAATGGTTGATGAGGGTTGATAGCGCGTAACGCGCTGCGATTAGCGACTCTCGTCAATTTTTCACTTTTTCGAAGCAAAAAAGAGATTTGCCTGGCATCGTCAGCAGTGCCAAATCGGAAAAGGGAAAGAAAATGAGTGCGGAAAATGCAGTAACGGCTAAAAAACGAGCCGGTTACAGTGCAGGTGGGACATTCAGATGCCCTGTTCACTCATGAGATTACAAAGGACAACGGATTAAAATAAAATCAGGTAAAGATACTGCTTTATGAACAAGTATACAGTATTAAGTAAGCGCACAAAATTATTTACACCTTGCCACGAAGTCACAAAGACATAAAATTTACAGAGAATCAGCACTTTGTGCCTTAGTGTCTTTGTGGCAATAATTCTGCTTGATTACTTATTTTAGTAAGATTCATGTCCAAACTTTTTACTACAAAAACCCTGCCTTTTTTTGGGTATTTTTTTTCTGTACTGAACTATTTTTTTTCGCAGGCGGCTGATTTTTCATCCTGCGGGTAGCCAAACTACTGATCAAACCAGCTCCGCCGACAACTGCTCGATGGCATTTTCCAGGAAGCCCGGGATCACCGTGTCGAACGTGCGGCGGATCTTCATCGGATTGGCCAGGTCGCGAAGCATTCGGTCATAACGCGCTTCGCCGTGTTCTTCCACGATGGACTGGCGGCGCTCGTCTTCCATGAAATATTCGAGCAATCCCTCGGGGTCAGCTTCCGGGTGAAACTGAGTACCTACTATTTCCGGGCTAAACCGAATGCCCATCACGGCTCGTTCATAATGGACGTGCGGGCGAAGTTTTTCCATGCAGAGGATATGAGCGCCCATTGCTCTCATGCGGTCGTGATTGGGATTGGTCACCTGGTATCGCCGGAAATCGGCGATATAGAACGGATCGGGCAATTGTGCGAACAAGGGTTCTTCCTTGCCCCAGTGCGTTTTGTGCACGGGGTAGGTACCGAATGACATCTTATACCGTTGCGATACTTCCCCGACTCCGAAGTGATAGCAGGCCATCTGGAAGGAATGGCAAATAAAGAAAACGTGCTTCTTTGTATCGCAGCGAAGATTCCATTGCCAGAGTTGGCCGATGAGGTTAAAAAACGGCTCCTGCCACTGACCGCCACTTTCGAGCGGATCGCCGGGGCCACCCGAAAAAATATAAATATCGTAGGAAATATCCGGGATTTCGCATCGGGCGCGCACATCAAAACGGTCGAATTCCAGCACATCAGAGTAGCGGCGCAGGATGTTTTGCAACATCGGTATCCCGCGATTGGATTCGCCGTTGTACATGTCTAAAAGGGCAACGCGGAGAAGCATCTTGAAAAGGACGAATGATGAATGATGAATGTCAATCGGCGGGATAATAAAAAGCGAAGGTCGGAAACGGAAATGAAAACGAAGCGGGCGTTCAGCGTTTTTATTTGGCAATGAGCCCCCAACAGAGTAAGTTTGCCCCCTTTCCAATCAATTACTTTTTGATTTTCAAAGACTTGATATATGGAATTCGTTTCTGAAAAAATAATAGACGCAGTTATCGAAGAATTGGAAAACCTGCCAGATGAAGAGTATGAACGGAGCATGGAAGCCTTCGCCGAAGCGCAACCGGTGTTGTTCGCGTGGCTGTTCAGCGACAACTTCGACCTGCTCAACGAGGATGAAAAAGGCTATCTCCAATACCTCGCGCTCATTGCCTGGCTGGCGATCATAAAAGTAAATGGTCCCATCGAGCCGGTTTCCGAAGAACAGATTGGTATGGCAGAGGAAAAAAACTACGAGGTGCTGGAGCATTCGACGGCCAAAAAGTTCCGCGACCGGCTCAATCCTTTTTTTGAGCAAACTTCGCAGGAAGACCTGCTGGCATTCGCCGAAGATGCAGTGTTAGAAGAGGAAGACGACCCCGACGCCCTCGTCACCAAAGAAGGTCGCGAACCCATTTTTGTCGCATTGAAAACGATGGTGGATGTGTTGAGTTGATAAACATTTTTAAATCAAATCCCGCAGTACGATCCTTTTTTTTATCAGCTTGCCATCGCGCCGTATCACGACCTTGAGTTTTTTACCTGCTTTTTTTTGAAATGTGTGTTGCAGGTCGGCCAGCGAAGAAAATGAAGTGGGCAACCAACCGACCCGGACGATTTCATCGCCCTTGCGGAAATCCGCCTCGGCAGCGGGTGAATTGGGCAAGACGCTCTGCACGGTAAAGCGATTGAAGTTGGCGCCGGAAGCGATGATGTTCAGGCCGCTGCGATCATAAACAAATTCGCTTTTGAAGTTCCGCGCAGGTTTGAGCCAGATCGTCGCTGTCTGGTAGTCCAGAATGACATAAAAACGGCTGAGCAGGGTGTTGCCGATGAGCCCGTTTCGTTTGTTGAGGTGTTCGGCATTGTACACGGTGTCCAGCGTTTGAAAGTAGGTAATGACATTTTGTTGGGAGAAAGCGCCTATTTCAACATGGTGTATCCGGCCGGTAAAACCCTCCAGATAGCCGCCTAAGCCCATGCCGATGTTGGAAGAGATGGCATTTGCCGAAGGGTGCAGCAGGGGATGCGTATCGCTGAAAAGCAACAGGGGAAGACCCGCGCCCGTGTCGAGCAACAGTTTCACCGGCGCTACGGAATCGGGCACAATTTTGAGATTGGTCTTCAGGTAAATTTTATTGCGGAAAATTTCGACCGGCACCGCTTCGTAACCCGCTTCGCGTACTTTGAAATATGCACGGTCGTAAAGCGTCATCACCTTGCGGTCATAATTGATCTTGATGATGTATTTTGAAAAGGCATTTGCGGCCATGATGCCGTGTACATTGACTCCGGCGTACTCTTCGAAGCGAAAATAATCTTCCTGCAAAACCAGGATGTCCACCGATGGTGCGGCGGCTTTTTCCGGTATATCGAAGCGCACACGACGGGCTAAATAAGCCACCAGTTCGGTCTTCAGATCGGAACCGGTCACGCGAAACTCGCGCTCGTAGGTCACATTGAGCATATCGCTGATCTCCCGCTTGCTCAGGATCGTGTGTTCGGCCCCGGTGTCGAATATGAATTTCAAAGGCAGGAGGCCGTTGAAGGTGACGGTCAGGATGATAAAATTGTTGGTATACTCGAATGGAATATCCATCTGCCGCTGCCCTTCCGGTATAAAAAAGCCGCCCTGCGCTTCCACACCCGAAGCTGGACAAAAGAATAAGAGCAACAGGAACATGAAGGATTTGAACATCTGGAAAAGGGCACTTTTCTTGAAGGGCCAATTTAGCCGTTTTCAGGCCATCTCAATCGTTTTTTTGGGCAAATGACAAATAAGACCTTGTATACTGCATTTTGCTACGGTATTGCGCGGTTATTTTCCATCATTTAAAATCCCATCGCGTTTTCCCCAATGCACATGCCGGGAAAAAACGCAAAATCGCATCCTGCAATTATTTTAAAACCGTATCCCCCACACCACCGGCAACAACACGTACAAAAAAGCGAGCAACAACAGTATCGCCACCGCATCGAGCAAAAAACCTGCTTTTGCCATATCGCGTGTGGAAATGAAACCCGAGCTGTAGACAATCGTATTGGGTGCTGTCGCCACGGGCAAGCCGAATCCAAAGGAAGCCGCAAGGGTCGCGCTCAGCAACAAACCGAACGGATGCGCTCCGATGCTTCCAGCCAGTGCCGCCAGCACGGGCATCATCATGGAAGCAGTGGCAATGTTGCTCGCCACCTCGCTCAGCAATACTACCACCGCCAGCACTGCCAACAGTATAAAAACAAGAGAAAGGGTATTCAGACCTTTCATCTGTTCGCCCAGCCAGGCCGCCAGGCCGCTTTGATCGAAGCCCTTGGCCAATGCCAGCCCGCCGCCGAATAGCAAGATGATGCCCCAGGGAATTTTCAGGGCCGTGTCCCAGTCGAGCAGGGGGCGTCGAATGTCGTCGGAAGGCACGAGAAATAACATAATGGCCCCCGCTACTGCCACAACGGTGTCGTTGCAATTGGGCACGCGATCATACCACATCAGGGAACCGGTCACCCATGCCAGAATGACTGTGCCGAACACCCACATCAGCCGTCTTTCGGGCAAGGTGAGGGGCCCCAGCAGCGCCAGTTCCGCCCGGATGGCAGCACGGCCGTCATGATCCGTGCCGCCGGCGTTTTTTTCTAAGGGAAATATGCGCAACAACAACCACCAGCAGACAACCAGCAATGTCATCGCGAAGGGCAGCCCAAAGACAAACCATTGCCAAAACGATACCTGGACATCCATTTTTTGTTGCACATAGGAAAGAAAGATCGCGTTGGTCGGCGTACCGATGATGGTAGCCAGGCCTCCGATCGAACAGGCGTAACCCACACCGAGCAACAGGGTTTTATTGAAGTTATTGCCCTGAAAATGCGCGTCGCGGGCTACTGCAATCGCCACGGGAGTCATCATCACCGCCGTCGCGGTATTGGATATCCACATCGAGATAAACGCCGTAGCGATCATAAAACCCAGCACTGTCCGCGCCGGGTTGCTACCCAGCCAATATACCAGGCGGAGGGCAATGCGGCGGTGTAATTGCCAGCGCTCGATGGTCTTTCCAAAGAAAAAACCCGCGATAAAAAGGAATATGATCTCGTTGCCGTACTCACCGGAAATGTTCTTTAAAGGCGCCACTCCGCACAAGGGGAACAGCACGAGCGGCAGCAGAGAGGTCACGGCAATATCAACTGGTTCCGTGATCCACCAAACGGCCATCCATACGGCTATGGCGGCGGTCATTTTCGCAGCTTCCGGCATGCCGGCAGGAACGGGCAAAACTGTGATCAACAGAAATAAAACCGGGCCGGAAAGCCGGGCAAGAAGACGTTGGTTCATATCGCAAAAGGACAAAACGAACGGCGAAAATTGCACACCGGCTAAATATATTTTGCAAAAAATGCAACAGGCAGCAAGTTTCCGACCTGCTGCCTGTTTTACCCGCAGAGTCCTGACAATAGCGGGCTACTGTTCCCGCCTTCACTTTTTACCTGCCATATTTTCTCAATAGAGACAGGAAAGCTCCGGCGGGTAAAACTGCTACTGATCAGCAGTACTGTTCATACGCCATTTTCAAATTTTCCGCAATGACTTCTGCAGGGCGGCCTTCGATGTGGCGACGTTCCAGAAAATGTACCAGTTTGCCGTCTTTGAACAAGGCGATGCTCGGCGAAGAGGGCGGATACGGAAGCAGATACTCCCGTGCCTTGGCAGTGGCTTCCGCGTCCACTCCGGCAAAAACCGTGTATAGTTTTGCCGGTTTTTTACCATTTTCAAGAGAGCGTTTTGCACCGGGGCGCGCCATCGCTGCGGCACAACCACAAACGCTGTTTACCACCAGCAATGCAGTACCTTCCTGATTTTCAAATACCTGTTCTACTTCAGCAGGCGTTGTCAAAGCCTCGAAACCGTAGTTGGTGAGGTCTTGCGCCATAGGAGTTGTAAGCTGTATCGGATACATGTGTGAGAGGCGTGAGAATGTGAGAGACGTGAGAGATTCGGGTGTTAATGTGGGTGCAAAGATAATTCGCTTCGCAAAAACAGCACAGAACGGAGTTTGTTCAGGATATACCTTTACCCGCTTGAATATCGAATGTTGAACTACTAAAAACGAACAACGATGAAGGATACAACAACCCGGTCGCTGATCCTCGGTTCGGCTCAATGGGGCTGGAACGTCGCGCGTCAGGAAGCCTTCCGCCTGCTCGATACCTGGCTCGCAAGCGGCCGGCGTGACGTGGACTGCGCTACGAATTATCCCATCAACCGAAATCCTGCCGATTTCCGGGCATCCGAGAAAATTCTGCTCGAATACGTTCAGGCGCACGGTTTGCGTGACCTGCATATCACTATGAAGATCGGCAGCCTCGACAACATGCGCTCTCCGGAGGTGAACCTCGCCCCCTCCTTCGTGCTGATGATGGGTGAGGAATACCACCGTTTGTTCGGGGATAATTTGCATTGCCTTATGTTCCACTGGGACAACCGCGACGACCAGGCGGATATCCGCGCGTCGTTGGAAAGCCTTGCGACGCTGCAACGGGACACCGGCATCCGACCCGGACTGTCCGGCATCAAATTCCCGGAAGTCTACGCCGCTGTCAATAAGGATTTGGGACTTTCACTCGATATTCAGTTGAAACACAACGTTTTTCAGTCGGATATTGAACGTTACGAGCCATTTCTCCTCCCCTTCCAACCCAACAACCAATCACCAATCGCCACTAAGCAATCCACCCATCACCGCCTCTTCGCTTACGGCATCAATGGCGGCGGCGTGAAACTCGATCAACATTACGAACCCGGCAGCGTCTTTCTCGCAAGGGGCGGCCAGCCGGAAAAAGTAGCGGCGGTGCTGGAAAAAATCCGGAGCCTTTTACCCGAACTGAATACGGCCTTTGTGCGGCCTCCGGTGAAGACGATGAATCACGTGGGATTGATATTCGCAGGGTTGCATCCGGATCTGAGCGGGATTTTGCTCGGCGTATCGTCGGTAAGCCAGTTGAAGGAGACGCTGGATTTCTGGCGGAATCTGGAGACGTTTGATTTTGGGGATGTGTTTGCGGCATTCAACAAAATTGCCCGCTCATCCCGGTTTGCCGGAACAGCAGGCAATCATTAGAACCATGAAAACTTCTTTGAGGAGTTGTAAGTTATGAGTTAGAAACGATGAACGCCGAGCGCGACATAAACGCATCACTCATCATCACTCTACAGATGCAGCCGCGCTTTTCGCTCCAGTAAATGTTCTTTCGATTCCACGTGGTCGGGATCGGGCACACAACAATCCACCGGGCATACGGCGGCACATTGAGGTTCTTCGTGGAATCCGACGCATTCGGTGCATTTGTCGGGCACGATGTAATAGAAATCGTTGGAAATGGGAGCGTTTTTTCTGTCGGCATCCACCACTGTGCCGTCTTCCAGCGTATATTGTCCTTTTACCGTGTTACCGTCCGAAACAGCCCACTCTACGCCGCCTTCATAAATGGCGTTGTTGGGGCATTCCGGTTCGCACGCACCGCAGTTGATGCACTCATCGGTTATCATTATAGCCATGACAAAATCCTCTTTTAGCTTTTTTCGGGAAACAAACCTTGCCTCCGAAAGTTGGCGCGAAGGTAAAAAGGTTAACGGGTATACGAGTATTTATCCCGCAAACCCGTTAACCCACAAACCCCGTTAACCTGTAAAACCTATTATTGCACCGCCCGTACGAAGGCATCAATTCCGCTGCTTTCAAGGCGTTTTTTCAAAGCGTCGGCGTCTTTACGCGACTTGAATTTACCGACACTGATCGAAAAATAGGTGGAGTTTGGAAAACGCACGATCTGAGCGTCTCTGAATCCGGCGTTGTGAATGTTGCCTAATTGTTTTTGCGCACGTTCTTCCATCAGGAATGAACCGGCCACCACATGGTAAGAATCACGCTCGGCATTGCTCACCAGGATCTGCCCTGCCGGAGCGGGAGATGTATTGATGTTTTGTGCCTGAGCAGGCGGATTCGCCTGATTGGCGATCTGTCCGTCCACATACACCATTGCCGCGCCCTGTACACCCGTGAGGATACGCACTTCGGTACGGCGGTTGCGGGCGTGTTCCTGTTCGGAGCAGTTCACGCCGTCGCGGCATCTGTTGCGCGGTTCGCTTTCGCCATAACCGACGGGGCGCATGCGGGCGCGGGCAATACCCTGCGTAGCCAGGTAATCCACCACGCCGTCGGCGCGGCGCTGGCTGAGGGTCTGGTTGTATTTGTTGTTACCGCGACAATCGGTATGGCTGGCGAGTTCGACTTTGATGCTGGGGTGCTGTTTCATCAGGGAAACAAGCAGGTCGAGGTCCTTTCGCCCGTCGGGCCGCAGAGTAGCATCGTTAAAGTTATAGTATATGTTGGGCAATTCGATAACAGAGCCCGGCAACAAGGGCGCCACCGAGATATTTTGCATGGTCAACTGGTTGGGCAGCCATCCCTGGGTATCAATCTCGGTACTGCCGATGAGACGGCCGGCCTGGAACATGTCCAGTTTATATTTCGTGTTGGGATTGAGGTAATGATCTACCATGCCATTGGCATCGGTCACTACGGTATCCTGATGACCGGTGGTTTTATTGGTCAGCACCATCACGGCGCCGGCGAGCGGAGCATTGGTGACGTAGTTGAATACCGAAGGATTCCATTGAATTTTGTTGATGTTCGGTGTTTTTTCCAACTGCACAGCGACTTCATTGCCGGGTTTGGATATCTGAATGCGGATCTGTTTAGACTGATAGCCCTCTTTGGACACACTGACGGCATAACTGCCTGGCTTAACCTCTGTCAGGAAGCGGCCTTTGGCGTCCGTTTCACCGTTGATGCCTTTGTCAGGAGGCAGCGATTTCATCACTTCCTGGCCGTTCACATTCTGGATCGTGATCAGATTTCCCTGTTCGTCGCGACCGATGACGTTGTTTTTGCCGTAATCAAGTATCTGAACCGCCGCTTCATAAACAGCTTTGTTGGAGTTTTTTTCGGTCACTACGATGCGCAGGTCGAGGTCGCGGTCGGGCACGCGCTGATTCTGCAGCAGGTAATCGTCGAGGTTGCCGTTTTCCACGTGAAAACTAAAAACTTCGTCGGCGCCCGCGCCGCCGTTGCCGTTGGTGGAGTAGTAGCCGTTGATCTTGTTCAGGTCTACGATCAGGCCAAAGTCGTCGCCGGGAGTATTGAAAGGAGTACCCATGTTAACCGGTTTCGTCCACTGCGAGTTCTCTTCAGGGATCACGTAATAGAGGTCGAACCCCCCCTGGCCTCCGGGCAGGCCCGTGGAAGCATAATACAAGGAGTTGTCAGCATGAATAAAGGGGAAAGCCTCGTTGCCGGAAGTGTTCACCCCTGCGCCGAGGTTCACCGGCTCGCTCCACGATTCGCCAACGCGATAGGAAACATAAATGTCCATCCCGCCCTGGCCGCCGGGACGGTTGGAAGAGAAGAACAATTTGTCTCCGTCAATGCTGATGGCCGGGTGACAATCGGCATAACCTTCATCGTTTACGGGGAATACGGGTTGCGGCTCTTTCCACGCCCCACCCTCGTTTGTGGAATAATAGATCCGCATCATCAGGTTTCCATCCTTGCTGAGTTTTTCTTTGCCATTGACGAGGATATTCCGGGAAAAATAGACTGTTTCGGCGGTGCGGTCAAAACAGACGGGGCCTTCGTTGTATTGGGTGGAAATTTCCCTGGCGAAAGGTTCTGCAGTGCCCAATGCGCCGTCCGAGCTACGCCGCGAACGGAGAATGGAAGTATAGTTCTGCTTGTTTTGATCGGTGAGTTTTTTCAGACCGGCCGTGTTGGTAGAAATGAATACGATCCCATCTTCATAAAAAGTGGGGCTGAATTCCAGTCCTTTCGTATTGATGGCATTTTCATTTTTGACCTGCACGGTCACCGGCGCTGCATCAGTTTGGGCAAGCAGATGGCAGGCGGGAAGCCAAAAGGCAATGAGGATTGCAATGCGGTTGCGGGCTTTCATGATTCCCATGATTTTCGGTAAAAGATTAATAAAATTAAGATGACATTAATGATGAACCGGTTATAACGCAAAACGCAGGGATTCACTTGTTCTCCACCGGTTCAACTTCAACCGGATTTTCTACATAAAAAACCGCGGGCTGAAAACCCCCTTCTTTTTATTTGGTTTTTTCAAATCCGCCTGAAACAGCACCTCTATCGAGCCGGCATTGTAGTCTTTCACATCCGACAATGAAAAATCGTAGGCTGCTCCGATTCCGATCTGGGGCGATGCCTGCCACATAACAAGCAGGTCAACGGATTCGCCCGCGCCATTGCCCCCCACGCGATACGACAGACCTGCCGTCACTTTTTGATGGATGTCAAGGTTCACGTTGACGTCGGCGTCCAAAGGCGCGTGCTGTACGTACTTGATCAATACGGCCGGCATCAGGTTGATGTCTTCGCTGAGCGGAAAAATCCCACCGGCAGTTGCATAAAAGTGCGGAGACTCCCTGGCAATTTGGTAGGCATTGGGATTGGGTATTCCGATCGTGTTTCTGTAGATATGGGGGACGGAAAAACCAAGGTAGTAGCGCTGGGCAAAAGTAGCGTAAACACCCGCACCAACATTCCCGTAAATGGAATTGACCTGCTGGTTATCGAGAGAAGGGTCGCCTACCACGGGAGTGGCATCGTCGAACGCTATGCTCAGCGAACGGATGGAGCCCTGAATACCGGCACGCACAGAGGCATTTTCCAGTTTTATCAACTCATAGGAATAGGCCAGTGAACCTGTGAAATCGCGGTTCAAGCCTATTTTTTTCATAGACAGCACTCCACCAATACCGACGCGGGGCGTCAGGAAGGGCGAGTTAACGCTGAGCAGGCCGGATTGGGGCGCTCCGTCGAAGCCCATCCATTGACTGCGGAAGATGCCTGTGATCGTCGGCACACCACGCGTACCCGCATAGGCGGGGTTGTAATAGAGTTTATTGTACATAAACTGCGAATAGTGGTGGTCCTGCTGAGCAGAAAGCCGGAGGCAGGCGGTCAGTATAAAAAGGGAGAATAAGAGTTTTTTCATTGTAAGAAAGGTTATGGGTTATTAGTTATCGGTTATTGGTTATCGGTAAATAGTGTTTCGTCTTTGAAAAAACAGACTGACTTTTTAACCGATAACCAATAACCGATAACCAATAACCATTTCAACGGAATATTTCAACAAAACCTTTGATGGTTGGCTCACCCGACCCCGGTTTGAATATGTAGAAATACGTGGCATCGGGCAGGTCCTGACCTGGTTTGCCATCGAGCGTACCGCGCCACGGCACTCCATCATTGCCGCTTTGAAGGTTATTGGAATAGGGCGACGCTTCATATACCTTGTCGCCCCACTGATTGTACACCACGAGCGAATTATCCGGATACAAACCGGAGTCGAGGCAAGGGATGACCAGCCAATCGTTGATATTATCGCCGTTGGGAGTGAAAATGTTGGGCACCCGGCATTCACGGTCGTCCTGTACCCGGATGGTCACCTGCGCGTCGTCGCACAAGTCGGGGCAGGATTTCGAGCACACTTCGTATACAAAATTGCCTCCCCTGCCCGTCGAATCAATGAAGGCGAACAAGCCGTTGCCCAGATTGATCAATCCATTCAGTGCACTCACATTCGTAATATCGAAATCGGACAGCGGAACCAGCACGTCATTCTCCAGAATATTGAAAAACACCGTATCACCCGGCATCACGAAAATGTCCGTATCGTCCACGGCATCGGGAGCGGTTGCCAACCCGATAGTCGTGGAAGAGGAGGGTATGAAACAGCCGTTTATGGTAGCGACGGCAGTGTAAGTCCCTTCATTGGCTTCGGCAAACTCCGGGATCACAATCGTGTTGCCTGTGTCGTCGAGCGTTTCATCGCCGAAGGTCCAGGTGTAGGTAGCGCCGGGAATTGGAGTGGCTGTCACCGTTACGCTATCGTTCAGGCAGCCGAGGGCAGGCATTGAAGTTACATTCAGATCCGGTAATCCCTGAACGTCAATCGCAACCAAACAAACGGTCGTGTTGCCTGAAGAATCCAACGCCGTAAAGGCCAGCGTATCCAGGCCAACCGGGAATACTGCACCCGACAATAAACCATCCGTTTGTGAGAGCGTATCAATGCCACAGTTGTCCGTCGCCGAAGGCAATCCAAACTCCAGTACTGCTCCGGTGCAACCTGCCGCCGTATCTGCAAGCAAAAGGAATTGGCCGGGATTGGATATGATGGCGCCGCCGGCATTCACCACGACAGGGCCGGACGGACAATCCATTACCGGGGGTTCGGTTTCACCGACGGTTACGGTAAATGTCACGGAAGTAGTATCTCCCTTAATGGCATCCACCCACGAATAGGTCACATTGGTAGTGCCGGTCCCGAAGAAAGCGCCCGGTTGGTGCGTGGAGAAGATGGTATCCAGTTCACAAACGCCGGCCGGTGTCGGAGGCGTCCAGGTTGCCGTTTGCGGACAACCTGTGATGACAATGTTTTGCGGAACATTGGTCCAACTTGGCGGATCATCGGTGTTGACTACAATGGTAAACTCGCAGGAGAACGAATTATTGCTGGCGTCAAAAACGGTGATGACTACATTGTTGATCTGCCCATTGTAGAACGTATCACCCGACATGTGGGTGGAGGTAATAATGAGCTCGGATGGCGGCGTGCAATTGTCTGATGCAACGGGATCGGGCCAGGTGACAATGATGCCGCACGGGCCTACGTTGTTGTAGGTGGTATCCTGCGGACAATTGCTCAATGACGGCGCGATTTCGTCTATTAAATTGACAGTAAACGAGCAGGTGGTCGTATTGCCCGCAGCATCCGCTGCTGTGTAGGTAACTATTGTCGTACCGGCCTGAAATACCGAACCGGGAGGGTTGCTGGCAGTGAACGAATCCAACAAACAGTTGTCAGTTGCCGCCGGAGGGTCCCAGGATACGGTAGTATCGCATTGACCGGATTGCAACAAAATATCACGGTCGGCAGGGCAGCCCAAGATGATCGGTGGTACAGTTTCCGTCACCGTGATGGTGAAACTGCAATTACC
Organism: Saprospiraceae bacterium; assembly: GCA_019187225.1. Classification (GTDB taxonomy): domain Bacteria; phylum Bacteroidota; class Bacteroidia; order Chitinophagales; family Saprospiraceae; genus M3007. Next base: position 33,347 of record JABAQQ010000057.1, on the reverse strand, counting down.
CGAATTACCCGATGCATCGGTAGCTGTGTAAGGAACCAATGTGGTACCTACCGGGAAGAACTGCCCCTGTTGGAAGCTGGAAGTCGGTGTCAGGGGCCCGTCGCAGGCATCGGAGGCCGTTACGGCGGGCCACTCCACCGGAGCACCGCAGGTATCCTGAGCGGCTGTCACCACGATGCTGTCCGGGCATATGAGCACGGGGCCTTCGTTGTCTACGACTGTGATGCTGAACGAACAAGATGAGACATTGCTGGAACCGTCGGTGGCAAAGTATGTCACCGGGGTCGTTCCGGCAGGGAAGGTATCGCCCGGAGCGGGGTCACCGGTATTGATGACCACTATGACGCTGGTATCGCAATTGTCGAAGGCCAGTGGCAGGCCGTAGTCCACCACGGCGCCGCAGTTGGGGCTGCCGTCAGGCGATACGGTCAGGTCGCCCGGGCAGGTGATGATCGGCGCGGCGGTATCCTGTATGGCGACAAGGAAACTGCAATTGGCCGAATTACCCGATGCATCCGTAACGGTATACAATACCATCGTCTGGCCGACGGAGAAAAGGCTGTCGGGGGTATAATTGGAAGTAATCGTCAGGTTGGCCTGGCCGCAGGGATCGGAAGCTACCGGCGGTTGCCAGTTCACCAGCGTTTGACAGTTGAAGCCGGGCGCCGGTGTCGTGATACCGGTCGGACAATCGGTGAAAAACGGCGGCGCGTTGTCGTTCACCGTTACCAGCAACGAGCAGGCGGCCGAATTGCCGGCACTGTCTGTCACCGTAAAAATGACCGAGGTCACACCTGAATTGAAAATATCGCTCGAAGGAACACGCGTAATGGAATCCACTCCGCTGCACGCATCGCTGGCGATGGGGAGTGGGATATTGACGTTGGTACTGCAATCGTTGCCCGCAATATCCACCGTAATATTTTGAGGGCATTCCACGACCGGAGGCGTGTTATCGGCTCCGGCGGAGAAATAACCACCCACCGTCGTCACCGGCACCGTATTGATGGTGCTGTTGATGGCTTCAATAAAACCGGTGAAGGAGATCGCCGATGTGCCCCCTGCGTTCAGGATATTAAAATAGATCGTAAAAATAACGCTGCTGTCGGGCAATTGCGGCCAGTTGCTGCTGGGGCCGCCGGCAAAAAATGAAAGAATGCCGTTGCCGGTTTGGGTAGCGCCGAAATCGGCGGGAGTCAGGTTGAGTCCCGCATTGAAATTGCCGAAAGTATCGAACTGAAGCACCGTCTCATCCCATTCCACCTGGAATTGCAGTCCGAAGATATCGTCCCAGTTTTCCACGGAAACATTCACCGCTACCTGGCCGCCGCCGGATTGGCAATCTACTTGCACGGAATCCAGTAAAAGCGTCAGAATACCGGCTGCGTTTACCGTTACGGTGAAGGAGCAAGTACTGGTGTTGCCCGCAGCATCGGTCGCAGTATAAGTCACGGTCGTCACGCCCGGATTGTAGGTGCCGTTGGCGTTGCCTGTGCCGGATCCGGAGGTAGCGCCGGTCCGCATATAAGCCAGGCCGACATTGCCTCCGCAATTGTCGAGCAAGGCTTCGGGTTCGAGGTCGTTCACCTGAACATTGCTGTTACCGGGAGGCAAGTCGAGCGACACATTTCCGGGACATTCAAGAATGGGCGGAACATCGTCTATAACATTGACGGCGCCGTTGATCCAGAATGCGGCGACCTCCTCCGGCGAACCGCTGGCATTGGAATATGCTTCCCGAACGACGGGAACATCGCCGAAGGTAAGATTGGAATTATTTCCACCACCCGTTTGCACGTTCAGATTGATGGTGAACAAGGTAGCGCCGGGCGGTAGCGTCACGCCTTCGGGCGGATTGGCCGTCCACAAAAACGCCAGCAAGCCGTTGGCAGATTGGGTCGTATTGAAGTTGTCGCCCAGAACAAGTTGCAATGCCGGATTGAAATTGCTGACGGAACTGAATTGAAGCACACCTGTATCCCAGCCCAATGAGAATTGGAGCGAACCGATCGAATCGAAATTGATGGCGGTAATGTTGATACTCACCGTCTGGCTGCAGGAGACCGTCGCATTTTGGGCGATGATCGTCAGTGTATCACTGCTGAACGAAAGTTCTACGGTTACTGTAAATGAACACGTCGCGGTATTGCCACCCGCATCGGACACCGTATAGGTCACGGTTGAAAGACCGATGTTGAACGGGAAGCCACTGGCATCGGGGTCGTTGGGCTGGCTCGTCACCGTCGCGCCGGCGGAGGCCCATCCGATGTTGGCCACAGGAGCGCAGTTGTCCGTGATGCTGTCCGGTGCGATACCATTGACCGGCGTCGGGCCAGTGCCCTGTACGGTTACATTGTCCGGACAAAAGACCACAGGTGCCTTGTCATCAATCGGCTTCACGCCTCCGGTCACGGTGACTACAGGAAGGATGTCGGCATTGACGTTGGCCACCTCGACGGGCACCGGTGTGTTGACGAACATCAGCGAAGCGAAAGCGCCTCCGATGCGCCGGAACGCGAGGTTAAAAATGATCGAATCGTTGGGAAGGCTCGCGCCGGTCGTTTTTGTCCAGATGAAAGCGATTTTTCCCTGATTGATTTGGGTGGTATTGGAATCATAATCTACGCCTGCACCCTGGAGCAAGAGGTTGAGAGGAGTGGTGTAGGCATAGTCGAGTTTGGCCGTATCCCACATCAGGGTAAACTGAAACGAACCGATATTCTGAAAATTTTCAACCCGGATGGGGATCAGAAACGTATCGGACGAGGTGCAGCTGATGTTGATTGTATCGGCTTTCAAAGTGACCGTCTGGGCAACCGCTTCCCGTGTGAACACGAGCGACGCGAAGAGAGTCAGGATTAGTAGGATATTTCTCATGGTTTTAATTATCAAGCAATTAGAAATAGTTGCCAAATGAAAGTCCGGACGATGGACTGTTGGACGTTGGATTTTTTGACTTTGGATTTTGGACAAGATGATTAACAAAAAATGGCCATTCTAAAATTGTTATTTGTGAAATTGCCACTCGTCATCTGTCCAACGTCCAACGTCAAAAAGTCCAACATCAAAAAGTCCAACGTCCGAAATATCAATCCATCAAAATCATCTTTTTGCGGTCGCTGTTCCCGGTGGTTTCGAGTTCGTAATAGTACACGCCCGGTGCACCGAATTCGTCGCGGCGGAACGTCAGTTCGTTGTACCCTTTTTCAAAATTGCCTACCACCGTTTTCACCAACTGGCCCGATGCGTTGAATACGCGGAACGCCGCACGTCCGCTTTCCGGGAGGCGGAAGCCAACGGTTGTCGTCTCATTGAACGGGTTGGGTTGGTTTTGATAAAGCGCGAAGGTAGCATATTCGACGCTGTTCAGCCCCTCTACAAACTCGAAATCGAGTTTCAGCGGGTTGCCGTCGCGGTCGTAACCTTCGGCACGGGTGATATCGGAAGCAGGTTGCAACACTTCAGCCAGGGATGATCCATTGCGCAAAACTTTGAATTTCAGCGTGAAGAGCGTTTCGCCGTCGGCAATGGACATCGGCTCTGCAGTTACCCAGAGCGTCGTCAGAATCCCCTCGTGCAAACGCATGGCACCAAAATTCTCATCGCCCATATCGGGTAAAATCCCCGGGACAATTCCTTCCAGTTCGAACACTTTCGGGTCGAAGCGAAGCGTCATCTGGTAGCCGGAACGGTCGGTAAAGCCCGATGCTGTGAAGGGTACTTCGATGATATCGCCGGCAGCGAACGAACGATCTTCCAACCGGAAACGGAAAGCGCCGAAGCGGTCGTCTACGATGTCGTCGTTGGTAAAGGTCGGCGTAATGCTGCCGTTCACGTCGCCCATGCGCACCGCCACGAAGTCATCGTCGGGGAAGTCCATATTGGCGGGAGTATGGCTGATGCTTTCCGGCGGTGCCACGCTGATCGGGTTGGGCGTCGGGAACACGTAGGATTTCGGTATAAATTTCCAGTCGGGCGAACCGGTGATATGCTGCTGCAAGCCAAGTGCAACCTGTTGGATACGGGCGTAGTCAATCAGGGAAAGTTGACCTTCGCCGCTCACATCCGCCGCGACATACTGGTACGGAGAAACAAGTTGCTGAATGTTCAGCACGTGGCGTTTGATGAGCAGCACGTCGGCGCCGGTCAGACCATCATTGCCCGGAGTAACTTTATCGCATTCCACGGTGGTGTTGGTATTGTCCGGTATGCCGAAGAGGTAGGTACCGGGCGCGCCAGTGGTTTGGTTGGCCGTCACGCCGCCTGTAAGCGATACCTGAACACCCGGAACCGGTTGGGTCGGCACTCTCCAGGTCTGGATGTCGCCGCCGATTTCGAGGTCGGGTGTGCCGCAGGATATCTCCACCAGGCCATTGATAATATTGACCATGCTCACGACGACCGGCGTTCCGCTGCTGTCCAATGTGAACTGGAGGCCTACCGGCGCATTGGTAACGGAGACCGGAGTTGTGGATCCCACTGAATCCAGACCGAGCAGAATATCCACAGTGAACAGAACAGTGCCATTGGGCAAAGTCAGAGCGCTGTCGAACCAGAAAATGCCGAGATTATTGCCGGTCAGCAGGTTGGCATCGAGTTGAGCCGCAATGTCGGGATGAATGCTGCTGCTGGCAAGGCCAAGTATGGTGCCGACCGAGTCAAGACCGGCATGGAGCGTAAACTGGAAGCCGTTGACGTTGGTGAAATTGTTCACGGTCACAGGTACCGTAACTATTTGACCGGCGCATCCCTCTGCCGTGCCAACGGTCAGTGTAATAATCGCACCGGCGCCCACCATAGCAGTATCCACCTGCAAACAACCGCTGATGGTATCAATCACCGTGACAGTGTAAGTCCCGGCGGCAAGTCCGGTAATAGCGGAAGTAGTGGCGCCATTGCTCCAGTCAAAGGAGAACTGACCCGATCCTCCGGTCGCCACAGCCGTTGCCGTACCATCATTGGCGCCGAAATACGATTCCGGAGTTCCGGTGGTAGTGAGCGAGAAGCCTGCATTCTGGCCGAGCATCACGTTCACATCTACCGTACAGAAGTTCGAGTTTCCATTCACGTCCACTACTGTCAGATTGACCTCATTGATGCCCAGATCCTGGCAGTCGAAAGTGGACTGGGAGAGGATCATCGTATCAATGGCGCAATTGTCGGTGCTGCCGAGGTCAATATCGTCGGGCATGATGGTCGCTTCACCATTGGTACCGAGCGAAATTACCACGTTGTCGTTACAAATCACGGTTGGGATGCTGTTGTCCAGTACCCGCACGACGATCGAATCCGTATTGACGTTACCGCAGGCATCCGTTGCCGTGAATTTGATATTGTAAGTTCCAACGGCATAGTTGCCGCTGATGTCGAGACCGCCGTTGCCGTGCGGTGCAGTATTCGTCACGTTGATCAAACTGTCGGGTTGGCAATCGGTCAGGTATTGTCCGATGTTAAGCGTCAGCGGAACAGTGCAGTTCTGATTCGGCGGGTAATCGGCCGATTTGATCGTAATAGTATCGGGCATGCCGAGGAACAATGGATTTTCATTGTCCACTACGGTGATCTTCCGCGTATGTACTTCGGTATTGCCGCAATCGTCAATGGCAGTACGGGTGCGCACCACCGTGAAGGAATACTGACCGCAGGGGCCTTGCGCGATGTCAATCGTGTCTTGTTGTAAAGTAACCACCACATTGGGCGTGCAATTGTCCGTTGCCGTCACCAATGCAGGTGAAGGAAGCCCCTGTGAGCAGCTCACCGTATCATCGGGAGCGTAAGAACTCAACACCGGCGCTACCGTATCCTGTACGTTCAGGATTTGGACGCAGGTTGTCAGGTTATTGGCCTGGTCGAGTACCTGCCAGACACGGTAGACGAAGTTGCAGTAAACGCCATTCGTATCTGTCACCGTCGAGTCGGCAAATGTGATGGAAGCCACCGTGCAGTTGTCCGTCGCCACTGCGGTGCCGTTTGCCGCCGGTGAAAAATCGGCGGTGCACTGAAGCGTTTTGTTCGGCGGACAGGAAGTGATGACCGGGAAGACGTTGTCCTGAACGACAATGTAAGTCTCACAGGTAGATTCGTTGCCAGCCTGATCTTTCACGTACAGTTTCACCGGATGTTGCGTGACGCCGTCGGCGTCGTCGCAATCAAAAATGATGCTGGTAGTGATGGCGCCAAGCGGATCGAGGCGCTGGATCTTCAGGTCTAACAGATTCTGCGGCGTACAATTGTCGCTGCTGTTGGCATTGATGTTCGCCGAGGTGACGGTCACAGTTCCGGAGGATTGCAGCGATACGCTCACACCGTTGATACAGGCCGCGATCGGATTGGTACCGTCCCTGATGATGAGCACGATCGAGTGTGTCGAGGAGTTGTTGTTGCCGTCTTTAGCTGTGAAAATGAGCGAGTACGTACCCGTGGGCAGTATTTCGCTGTAATTCGCTCCTTGCCCGGTTCTGCTGTTGGTGATCGTCAGGGTGGTCGAATCGCAGTCGTCCACCAATGGCGCGACGTTGATGGCCACCGTGTCTTTGCAATCCATATTGTTCAAATCGGTCACCACCACGATGGTATCAGGCGTCGCTGCCGCAAATACGGGAGCTTTGGTGTCCAGAACCGTAATGATCTGAGTGCCGGTAGAGGAATTGCCGGAATCGTCGGTCGCTTTCCAGGTGCGGCGGATGGTGTATCTGTAAGCATTTACGAATGTGATCGTGTCCTGCTTGTAGGTGATGTCCACATTGGCGTCGCAAACGTCGCTTGCAGTGATGTTGGCAGGCGCAGGAATGAGGTCGCAGGCCTCCAGCGTATCGTTCGCCGGGATGGGCGACATCACCGGGGCGGTAACGTCATTGACGGTTACCGAAGTGACACATTGGGCTACATTGTTGTTGATGTCTTTGACGATCAGAGAGACATTGGCCGGTGTATTGAGGTTGCTGCATGTCAAAACGGCGGGGTTGAGGCTCAATGTAACCGGACCGCAGCCGTGTTGGTCAAAACTGCCATTGTCCACTTCTGAAATCGAAAGCGCGTAATCACCGGCAGCACTCAGGTTCACCGAGAACGGAGGCTTGCAGTTGGCTGTCGGCGGAAATACATCCACAAAAATCTGTACGCTTTGCAATTGCGTTGTCGTATTATTCTGCGGGTCGGTATAAGACCATGTGATGGCATAGTTGCCTGCATTCAGAATATAGCGCGGCGGGCCACCCGGTAGGAACGGCGGCAGAATTCCCATCACCGGTACGGAAGGCGTACCGTAAATGGTAACGAACATACTGCCGTCGCAATCCGTAGCGGAGGGTGCTTCTACGGTATCTTTTCCGCAAAAACTGGTAATAACCGGCAGGATCGGGACATCCGGCACCGGCGCCGTTCCATCGAACAGGGTGACGGTGAAGGTGCAGGAATCGGACAGACTGTTGGCTTCGTTGTCGGTTGCTTTAATTTTTACGGTAAACGTTTCGCCGGCCTGAACCGGGTTAACGATATCCGACAGCAAAGTGCCGGCTGCCGGTGATTGGGTCAGCGACACATTGTTCGGGCAGTTATCGGTCACCTGCACACCGTTCAGGTAATTAGGCACAGTTGTCACGCCAACGCACCCGGAGGCAATCGAAAGATTTTGGCTGGGCGGGCAGGTGACATCGGGCGCCTGCGTATCCAAAACTTTAACGGTAAAGGCACAGGTCGTTGTATTGCCCACTACATCAGTCGCCAAATAGGTGATTACCGTCTCTCCAACAGGGAAAAAAGTGGTCGGGTGGATGCTGAAAAACGGCGGATTGGTGTAGTCGAATGGCGAAGAAGCATTGATCGCACTTTGCACGGTGGGATCGCTGATGGTTTCCGTCACCGTGTGGGTGGAACAATCGAGGAAGTCGAGCCCCAGGTCGTAAGGACGGTACCAGGTGAAGTTGTTGCCACAGTTGCCGGTGGCGTTCAAAATAGTGAATACACTATCACATACTGTCTGGGTATTGCCGAAGAAAAAGCCGAACGGTTCGTTGATCACCGGGCCATCTACATCATCCACTACCACAGAAATCGCAATCTGATTAGCATTGCCGCAGGGATCGGTAACTGTAAAGGTAACGGTCGAAGTACCGATGGGGAAATTGGTCGTCACCGTTGCGCCGGAGCCGCTGATGGAACCTACCGGGAAGTTGACCACATAACCAATCGTAAAGTCATTAAAATTGCTGGTGCAATTGTCGCTCACGTTGAAAGGGAACAATTCCACCGTATGCGGGATTGCACAGGGAGGCACTTCGTTCTGGTTGTTGGCCTGCAAATTGACAAGCGTTTGTACCCCGCTGAAGGTGGGCGCTTCGGTATCCACGATGGTGAAAAGCTGAACGTGGAATGTCTGGTTGCCTGCCTGGTCTTCCACCGTCCACGTACGCGTGATGAAGTATTCATTGTCGCAAGGACCGAACGAAAATCCGTCGCTGTAAGATATATCAATGACATCGCTGCAGGCATCGTCGCAGGCATCTGTCACGTCAGCCAGCGTTATTTGACCCAGGGTGGTAAAATCCAGCGGGTCGTAGTCGTCGCATTCAATGGTAATGGAAGGCGGCGCAATGCTGTTGGCATTGTTGATGATCGGCGCCGTCACATCGTTCACGATGATCGTTTTGGTACAAACGGCGCTGTTGCCGAACACGTCTTTCACGCGGAAAGTGACCACGTTGGTACCCACATCCGCGCAATTCCACGTATAAGAAGGCGTAAAACCGCTGCCATCTACGTCTACTTCGAAAGTAAGCGCGCAGGAAGGGGTGGAGTTGAGCGTATTGTCCGTAATGATGAAATTACCGGCATATACTGCGGCGTTCAAAGTGCCGGAACAGTTGGCATCCAGGTTCACCTGCGATGGCGTAAAGGCGCCGCAATTAGTGATGACCGGCGCCAGGTTGTCTGTTACGGTCACGGTCGCGTTGCAGGTGGAAGTCAGTCCGCCGCCATCCGTGATGACCAGCGTATACGTGTTGGGCCCCATATTGACACAAGTGTATGTGGCAGGAGCGCTGGTATAATTGAAAAAGCAGTTGTCCGTACTGTTGTTGTCTACCTGGTTGGGATTCACCGTCACCGTACCGCCCGCATTCAGGGCGACTGTGATGTTTTTGCAGTTGGCGACCGGCGCCTGGATGTCGTTCACCACAATATTGAAGGTGCAGGTGCCGACGTTGCCTGCGGCATCTACTGCTGTGTAGGTCACTTGAGTAGTGCCGAAATAGAAGAAGGTACCGGGGTTGTGCGTCGAGGTAACATTGACGGAGCCGGGGCAATTATCGGTAAATGTGGGAGGCGTCCACGTCACCGCAGCAAGGCAGCCACCTAAGTTGGCATTGACCGGAGCCGGAGACGGGCAGTTGGCTGTCGTGGGCGCCAGCAAGTCGTCCACGTTTACATTGAAACTGCAGGCGGAAGAGTTCCCTGCCGCATCTTTGAATGTATAGGTGACCGGCGTCAAGCCTTTTTTGAAATTGACCGTATTCGGGATCGGATATGCGCCGGAAGCGGGACCGGTAAAGTTTGCACCGGTCAGCAGGTAATTGATCATGGTAACGCCGCAGTTGTCCTGGTATTGACCGGGGCCGCTCAAAGCGCTGCCGTTGGGTTGCATGGTCATCGCCAGACCGGTGATGGCCGAGGCGTTGGTTTCACAGTTGGCGCCGGCTGAAATGACGATGTTGGTCGGGCAATTCACCACAGGCGGTTGCACATCCACGACGGTGATCGAGGTATTGCAGGTACTCGAAGGAGAAAGCGGCGAAAAGTCGTCCACCGTCAGAGTCACGGGGTTGTTGCCCACGTTGGCGCAAGTGAATGTATTGGGCGCAACGGACAGCACTACGGCGCCGCAGTTGTCGCTGGAGCCGTTGTCCACCTGCGAAGCGAGCAGCGTCGCCTGGCCGTTGGCATCGAGCGAAAGCACTACCGTACCGGCGGGTTTGCACAAGGCCGTCGGCGCTTCCGGTTCGTTCACAACGATCGTAAGGGTAATGGTCGTGCAATTGCCGTTATCGTCGCACCAGGTGTAGGGAATGGTGGTGGTGCCGACGGGGAACTGGATGGCCACAAATTTGGTCGTCGGGTCGCAGACATCGAGCGCCTGCACGGCATTCAGGAAATTCGGATCAGTCGTGCCGTTCACCACAGCCGGGCCTTCTACCGGCGCGAAATTGGTGATGGAGCAATTGTCGGTCACCGTGTAGTTGTCGAAGATCGGTATCAGGCAGAGCAAGCCGATGTTCGGACGCTCGATCGTCACGGTCGCCGAGCAATCGCCGGGCGTTACGTTGACGTTGTAAGAAAGAGGAAAAGTATGCGTAACGATGGGATTCTGGTTGTCCACCACAGTTACCGTAAAGCTACAGGTATTCGTATTGCCGTTGTCGTCGGCAACCTCCCAGGTAACGACGGTATTGCCCAAAGAAAATGCCTCGCCACTCAAAGTATTCGTACCGTCAACGGAGTTCATCGGATTCGTGCCGGAGAACGTGATGGAGCAGTTGTCGCTCATGCCAGTGGCGTCGAATTCGCTGCCAACTGTCGTATAGGTGCAAACGCCGGGATCCGTATTTTTGGTCGCGTTGGCCGGACAGGTGATAGCGGGAACTTCATTGTCGGTGATCGTCACGTCGAAGGTGCAGGTCGAGGTAGTTCCGGCAGCATCCATCGCCGTGAAAGTTACCAGCGAGAGTCCCAAATTGAAAAATGCACTGCCAGAAGTTCCGCTGCCGGAGGCTGTAGTAGCTCCTGTGACCGCCCAGCTGCCCGTCACACCGGGGCAGTTGTCGCTGGCGCCGAAAGTCATGATCAATTGGGTCGCACAGTCGCCCGGAACGTCGTCGGATGTATTGAAAAAGTAACTGGGAGTGATGCCGCAATTCGCTACGGGTGGTTCCGTATCCACGACGGTGATTGAAAACTGGTCGCTGGCCGAGTTGCCATCGTTGTCGGTTACGGTATAGGTCACCGTGGTAACACCCACGTTGAACGTCAGGCCGCTTACATCGCCTCCACCGCTACCGGTAGTAGCGCCGGTGAGGGTATAAAAGAGATTGGCGTTACAGTTATCGGTATATTGGCCTGCACCGGGGACGCCGGGCCAGGCAATCAGGGTCATGGCTGCGCCCGGTACTCCGCCGGAATAGGAGCAAAATCCGGGGTCATTGCTGAACGGCGGCGGATTGCCGGTATCCCCAATCAAGGGAAGGATGTTGTCGTTGATCGTAATGTTCAGTTGGCGGAAATTGCCATTGAGGGTGCTGGGACCGGCAGGACCGTTCACGCGCACATACCACGTCTGAGCTGCACCAATGTCGGAGCAGTCAAAAGTATAGGGCAAAGTGACGACGCCGGAAGAAAAGTCCGAGACCGGCGAAATTTCATAGGAACAGGCGGGGTCAATGGCAAACCCGTAGGCAAGCATCACCGTACTGTTCAGGTCAACCGTTGTGCCGTTCATGGCAGTGAGGTTGAGCGTAATGTTTACGATGCCCGGGGCGGGTTCCGTGACGAAATCGCCGCACTGGCCATAGGCACTTTGTCCTGCGAGCAGGCAAACGAAGGTCGCCACTGCCATCGCCCAACGGCGAGGAGTTGTCGAGTTGTTCATGGTCAACAAGTTTGATAATGGGAAAAAGGTAAGTGAGGAGAGAGGTCTGAAGAAAGGTATTGGTTTCTTCATGCAGGCGATCGGTTTGGAATGAAAGAATGCTGTTTACAAGTCAGATAAAGTCGCGTAAAAAATGGAACACATCAGCCGTGCTGAAAAACACTTTTACACGAGAAACTAACCGTAAAGGCGGCGGGATTAAAGATTTGCCTGCCCGCAAAAGCGGACTCAGATTGAAAAAACCGGGCGCAATGTTACAGCGATATCACACAATCGGAGAAGTTCTGATTTTAGGGGCGGTTCTGACTGTTTTCTCACAAGTAATTATCAATCAATGCCCTGTGCATTTTCAAGGGTTTTTCTGCATTGCATTTTGTCCGTATCTATCGCTTCATTTGTCGCCTATCTTGCACAATCCGTTGGAAAAAGCCAAAAACCGTACCAAAGTTAGGGGAGTTGTAATAATATGTTTTGCCCTTCGCTTCCATCTCTCTCATTATCAACGCTTTTACCATGATAAATGAATTTAAAGAGCTTTTTTTCGCAATGATTGGAAACAAGGTTTGGAGGTTAAAAAGTTTGAGGGTTTGAAAGTTTCAGAGTTAGCGCAACCCTTAAACCTTCAAACCCTCAAACCCTCAAACTTTCAAACCCTGCAACCTCAATAAATCACCTGCATTTTCATATTCCAGAGCATGAAGGAAAGGATATCCGCCGCTTCGTCGAGCAATTTGCTGGTCGGTTTGCCGGCCCCGTGTCCGGCGCTTGTCTCGATGCGGATGAGGGTAGGATTGTCGCCCTGCTGATGCTCCTGCAAGGTGGCTGCGTACTTGAACGAATGCGCCGGCACCACCCGGTCATCGTGGTCGGCAGTAGTGATCATGGTGGCCGGGTACGCCTTTTTTTCGACCTTGTGCAGCGGAGAATATTTGATGAGGCAAGGGAATTCGTCTTTGTTGTCGCTGCGGCCGTAGTCCGTCGCCCAGGCATAACCGATGGTGAATTTGTGATAACGCAGCATGTCCAGTACGCCCACCGCCGGGAAACAAACGCCGAACAGGTCGGGGCGCTGGGTCATGCAGGCACCCACCAGGAGGCCGCCGTTGGAACCGCCCATGATGGCGAGTCGCTCGCGGGCAGTGTACTTTTTCTCAATTAAAAACTCGGCTGCCGCAATGAAGTCGTCGAACACATTCTGCTTTTTGCACTTTGTGCCCGCATCGTGCCATTTTTCCCCGAATTCGCCGCCTCCGCGGATGTTGGCCACTGCGTAAATGCCGTTGTTCTCCAGCAATGCAGCCCGTGAAGGATTGAAGGCAGGTGTGACAGAGATGTTGAACCCGCCGTAGCCATACAGCAGCGTTGGGTTCGTACCATCGAAAGCGATGTTTTTCTTGCGGGTGATGAACATCGGCACCTTTGTGCCGTCTTTACTCGCATACCAAACCTGTTCGGTCATGAAGGCGTCGGGATTAAAATCGAGTTTCGGCGCTTTGAACACCCTGATCTCCAGCGAGTTCATGTCGAGCGAATAGATCGTCGCCGGGCGCAGGAAGGAGTTGAAACTAAAAAACGCCTGCTGTTCATCCTTTTTGCCGCTCACACCGGTCACCGATCCGAGCTCGGGCAACCCGACTTCTTTCAGGAATTTCCCCTGCAGATCGAACACCCGCAGCGAACTCGAGGCATGGTGCAGGTAGGAGCATACGATCTTTCCGCCGCAGACTGCCGCGCTTTGAAGTACGTCCGCAGTGTCTTCGGGAATGAGCGTTTCCCAGTGTTCGGGTTTCGGTTGAGCAGTATTGACGAGGATCAGGCGCTGGTTGGGGGCATTGTTGTTCGTCAACACGAGTAGTTTTTCGCCGAGGTTCTCGATGACGGCGTAATCGTGCTCAAAAGTCGCCGCCACCGGTACGAATACAGATTTTTCCTTCGTCAGGTCCTTGAACCACAACGCATTGCCGCTGGTGCTTTCCCAGCCGGAGATGCACAGGAAATGCTCGTCGTCGGTCGTGGCCGCGCCGAACGAACGGTCGGGGTGAGCCTTGTCGTTGTAGACCAGTTTGTCCGCGCTTTGCGAAGTGCCGAGTTTGTGAAAGTGAACGGCGCCGAATTTGTTCGCCGCCGTCAAGGCTGCGCCTTCTGCCGGTTCGGGGAAGCGGGTGTAATAAAAACCGTCGTCCTGCCAGGCGATGCCGGAGAATTTCACCCATTCGATCTGATCGGGCAACAACTGGTTGGTTTGCAGGTCTTTGACAAAAATCGTACGCCAGTCGGAGCCCCCTTTCGAGATGCTGTAGGCAAGATAGCGCCCGTCTTTGGAGAAGTCGAGTTCACCCAGCGAAGTGGTGCCGTCGGGGCTAAAGGTGTTCGGGTCGAGCACCATTTTCGGTTCGCTGTCGAGCCGGTCCTGCACATACAGGACGCTCTGGTTTTGCAGGCCGTCGTTTTTGAAAAAATAGTATTTGCCGCCTTCCTTGAAAGGGGTTCCGAACTTTTCATAATTCCATATTTGCTCCAGCCGTTTGCGGATCTTTTCGCGGTAAGGAATCTGGCTCAGATAGCCGAATGTGACGATGTTTTGTTTTTGCACCCAATCTTTCGTCTCAGCGCTTTGATCGTCTTCGAGCCAGCGGTATGGGTCTTTAATGATTGTGCTAAAGTAATCGTCCGCAACAGTTGTGTCTTTCCTGGTGGACGGATAGGTGACAGGGATCTTCTTGAATTCCATCGTTTGGGAAGCTGTCTGTTTGTTGCCTGAATTGCAGGCGTTTAGGAGTACAACGAGAGAAAATAGGTAACAAAAAATGGAAAAAGGTTTCATCTGCGAACGACTGTTGAATGACTAAGTGCAATTTGAATGATCGAAAGAATGTAATGGCGAAATGACCGGAATGACTTCAATGACGCCAATCCCCCTTATTTTCGCCGCGAAAGTAGGACTTGCCCCGCTTTTCCATCCCACAATCCGCTCTGAATACTCGTTTTGCTTATGAACTACCGTTTTTCCCGGCTCAGATGTTGTCTGGCTGCCGTTTTTTTTGCCGGTTTTTATTTCATCGCATCGGCCCAGGAGCCGGCCGCCGTCCTGCCCGATTCCCTCCCCCACCCCGACAGCCTTTCCGTCGGGGAACTTGCTTCGCTGGCGGGCCGCTTAGCCGATTTTGCCAGGGTATCCGAAGCCGAACTCTCCCGGCAGGCGCTCACTGCCGCCGTCGTCCGCGAAGCTACCGAACAAAACTGGAAAACAGCCCGGCAGGACACGCTCACGCCCAAAGCGACCCTCGACTCGCTGGCCGGCATTTTGAAAGCAGCCCGAGGCGCAGAAAAAACGGCGCAAAAAAACCAAAAACAGGCCACCCAAACGCTGACGTTTGCCGATAAAGTGGTTAATATGGACTCCACCGGTCAACGCAAAAACATCCGCAAAGCCTGGAAACAAGTGAAGGAACTCGATGCACTGCTCCATCCGCCAACAGAAAAGCCCATTGCCGAAATACTTGCCCATCAGGGTGTGAACGACACCCCGACAGACTCTGTCGCCGTTTCCGACAAACGCAAGCCCAAAGAAAAAAAACCGGAAAAGACAAGCCCGAAATACAAACCTTACGATCCCGCCGCCGACGTGATGCTCACCCCCCCGAAACGCCCCTGTGCGCTCGCTGTGAACACGCGCGACGAATTCTCCGGCGAGATCTACCGGGAGACAGCGCGCGAACAACTCTTCCGGTATACCAATGAAGTAATGAAAAAGATCCTGCCGCCCGACCAGCCGCACATCGTATGCGAAGCGGCTTTGTCGGGCAGCGGCGCCAACACACAGTTGCACCTCACTTTCACCCTCCGCGACGCCAATGCCCGCAAATCCTTTGGCAGCCTCGCGAAAAACAGCATCGTCAGCCTGAAATTCCTCGACGGCGACACTTTTACCTTGTACAACCTGCGCAATGACGATGGTGTGCGCGACGAGTCCGGCCAATTCTTTACCTACCGCGGCCAGTATCCGCTCGACGCTGCCGCGATGAAAAAACTGCGTAAAACCGAACTCGACAAACTCCGCGTCGCCTGGAGCACAGGCTACGAAGATTATGAGGTGCAGGGGGTGGATGTGCTGGTGCGGGCGGCGAAGTGTTTGGGGGAGTAAAACGATCCACTGGTTGATAATTTGCCGTCAATCATTGCCCTCCCTCCAACCGTGCATCAAATTCCGTCTTATTGGCCCCCATCTGCTGCGCGCGCTGGTAATCCTGCTGTGCCGCAGCGCGGTTGCCCGCCTGCATGTAAGCGCGGGCGCGTTCGAGATACGAATAACCAAAATTCGGTTTGAGTTGTATTGACCTCGTCAGGCGTTCAATGGCCTCCTGATTTTGCCCTTTGGAGCGCAGGATCATGCCGCTCTCGTACAACACATCGGCGTTGTACGGTTTGTATTTGAGGTATTCGTCGTAGTCGGCCAGCGCATTGTCGAGTTGTCCCATGGTGTAGTACGCGATGGAGCGGTTGAAATAGCCGTTTTCATTGGTGGGATCTATCGCCAGTCCTTCGCTCAGGTCCTGGATGGATTGCTGGAAATTGCGCAAAAAGCCGTTCGCTGCGCCGCGGTTGATGAGTATTTCCGCCTTCGATTTAGGTTTGATATTCTGTCTTTTCAGCGCATCGGAGTAGTCTTTGATGGCTTTTTGCACGAGGTCTTGTTGCTGGTTGTTGAATTTGCCCGACATCGCCATATCGAAATACGTTTTTCCCCGGCTGTTGTACAGTTCGGGATTTTCGGGATTGATGGTCACGGCCTGGGTGTAATCCTGCAAGGCCCGGTTGTAGTCGCCCATCTCTCGGTAATATTGCCCGCGGTTCCAGTAAGGCAGCGAGTTCGTTTTCCCTTCAAATTTGATGACGTGCGTCCAGAGGGTTTCGCCGTTTTTCCACACACCGATCTGTTTGACCGTCCATACGGCAGATGCGAGGAAAAAAACGGCTGCGACGATCTGGGCCAGGCTTTTTGTTTTTTCCTGCCGGTAGTATTTTTCAAAAAACCAGGCTGCGACGGCAAAAAAACCGAAATAAGGGACGTAGGTAAAGCGATCGGCCTTCAAGCCCTGCCCAGCGCCCAGCACCTGCAAAAGGAACATCACGTTGAAGAACATGAACAAGGCGCCGAACACCCAGATGCGGCGGTCGTCGGCGCGGCCTTCTCCGGCAGTTGCATTGCCCTGCTTCCACATGCGCCAGATAAAGAACCAGAACGCGAGGAAAAACACCGGCGCCACATACACCTCCCACGGCAGAGGTTTCGGGTATGGGTACAGCGGCGACATCGGATAGGGGAACACTAATTTGTAGAGATACACGACGAAGGAATACGAGCCGATACACAGGCGCTGGAGCAGGTTGAACTCCGTGATGTCGTCGGTCGTGGAGCCTTGTTGCCGGAGGGTGTAGAGGTTGATCAGACCGAACGCCAGCGAGAGCGCCCAAAACGGCGTTTTTTCCCAGATCAGTTTGAAATTAATGGGGCGGCGGAACCAGTAGTCCAGCACCAGCATCGAAAGCGGCAAGGTCACGGCCTGCACTTTGGAAAAACAGGACAGGGTCGCCAGGATCAGCATGATGATGTAAGTGCCGGTGCGGTTCTCATTTTTATCTCCCTGTTTCAACCACTTCACATAGTACACCAGCGCGGCGAAAAAGAACACGGCGAACAACACGTCTTTGCGTTCCGTCGCCCAGGCCACCGATTCCACCCGCATCGGGTGTATGCCGAACAGCAGCCCGCCGACAAACGCCCCCCAGTTGCCGATGCCCATGCGTGCCAGCAGTTTCATGGCGAAAAATACCGTGAGCAGGTGCAGCAGCAGATTGTTGATGTGAATGAGGCGATTGTGTTTGTCGCCGAATCCGCCGGCCAGCGATTTCTCTATGGCAAAAGTCAGGATGGGCAGCGGGTTGTAGTTGCCGATCACGGCGCCTTTGTCAATGCTGAAAATATCGGGAATGGCCTTAGCCAGCCCGTCCTCGTTGATGCGCTGGAGGTTCGGATTTTCCGTGATGTTCGGGTCGTCGTCCCAGTTCACCAGGCCGTTGGAAAGGGAAGGCAGGTAACAAAGTGCCGTAATGGCCATCGCCACAAGCGCGAAAGTGAGCCAGCCCGCCGGCTCGCCGCTTTCGCGCGCGGGAGAGGCGGTTTTGGGTTTCGGCTGGGGTTTGGCCTGCGGACGGGGTTGAGGACGTTGTTGTTGTGCTTTACCGGGTAAAGGTCTTTTCGCCATGATATTAATTATGAGGATGCAGACAAATCAATTGACATTGGATGTTGGACATTCAGACCCTGACAACCAATCATTTAGTTTGATATCCAATGTCAAAAATCCAGTGTCCCGTTATGGATACCGATTGAACGGCGCAAAAGTAAAAATTACCCTCGCAATCGCAGCACTGCTTCTGCCAGACCGCGCTCCGTCGCTTCTTCCGCAGTAGCAATATCTGAAATTCCCAATTCCCGCAGCGCCCCCGCCGTCGTCTCGCCGATGGCGACCACCCGCTGGTGTATTTCCAACTTGTTTTTTGAAAAATACGCCTCCGCATTCATCGGGCTGGTAAAAACCAGTACATCAGCGTCCGAATAAGGTGGATCGGCAACAGGGCGGTTGTCGTAGATCGGGAAGTGAAGGCACTGAAAATCGGGAGTGAGGAGCGACATCACGCTTTGCCGGGAGTGCCGGGCGGCGGGAAAGAGGATGCGCAATTCCTTTTTTTGCGGAAGGCGTCGAAATGCATCCGCCGTCCCCTCCGGCTCACCTGTGCCGGTAAAATCCACTTTCCCTACGTATTCTGCCAGCACTTTTGCGGTCGCCGGACCGAGGGCCGCCCATTGGGTGTGCATGAAGTCACGGGGTGACTCGGAGTCGCCCCGTGACTTTAATGACTCGAAGAAAAACCGCACGGCGTTTTTGCTCGAAAAAAATACCCAGTCGGCAGCGGGAATTTCCCGGAAAGGCATAGGAGAAAGTTCGACCAACGAACGGCCTTCCACCTGCCAGCCCGCAGCGGAAAGTACTTTTTTGAATTCGGAGGAGTCGGAAAGGTCGCGGGTGATGAAGGCGGTCACTCTTCGGTGATTGGTTGATGTGGTGATGTGGTGATTTGGTGATTTGGCGTAGCAAAAGAAGAAGATTATTTGCTCAAACAGCGTATAAATCAACAAATCAACAATCAAAAATTCCAAATTCAAAAACTGCTCTATCTTTCCCGCCGTAAAAAATGCAACAATCTTCTTTACACTTTATTTTCTAACCGTTTTATGTCAAGCAAAGAATCCTGGGGAAGCCGGGTCGGTTTGGTATTAGCCATGGCCGGCAACGCAGTCGGTCTCGGCAATTTTCTCCGCTTTCCGGCACAGGCCATCAACAACGGCGGCGGCGCCTTCATTATTCCTTATCTGGTTTGTTTTCTGCTCATGGGCTTGCCGCTCCTGTTTGTGGAATGGAGCATGGGGCGCTTCGGAGGTCAGTACGGCGACCATTCCACCCCGTTCATTCTCAACAGCATGGCGCCCAAAAAGCAAAAGTTATGGAAGTATGTCGGTGTGTTCGGCATCTTTACCAACCTGGCCGTAGCAGCATATTATTGCTACTTAGAAAGTTGGACGCTCTCCTATGTCTGGCATTCCATTAGCGGTTCCTTTCACGGACAGACGCGGGAACAGGTCGGCGATTTTTTCAACCAGTATGTGTCGCTCGGAACGAGCGAGCCGGTGATATTCTGGGTGATTTGTCTGACATTAAACACCTGGATTTTATCGCGGGGTCTCAGCGGCGGTGTGGAGCGGGCAGCCAAGATCGGAATGCCCCTGCTCATTATGTTCGGTATTTTTCTCGCCGTGCGAGGGGTCACACTCGCTGCCGGCGAATCAGGCGCTGTCAACGACGGCACGGTCGGCCTCAACTTTTTGTGGACGCCAAAATTCGAATCCATTTGGGACTTTAAGGTGTGGCTCGCCGCGGCGGGACAGATATTCTTCACCCTTTCGGTCGGCATGGGCAGCATTCAGTGTTACGCTTCTTACCTCCGCCAACGCGATGATGTGGCTTTGAATGCCATGAGTGCAGGCTGGATGAACGAATTTGTAGAAGTGTGCCTCGGCGCGGCCATTCTTATCCCCATCGGCGTGGGTTACCTTGGTATTGACCAGGTAAAAACAATGGTGGCAGGCGGCAGCGGTTTCGGCCTCGGTTTTCAGACGCTTCCGTACCTGTTCCAGCAATGGGGACCGGTTTTGGCAGCGATAGCGGGCATGGCATGGTTCGGCCTGTTGTTCTTCGCCGGCATTACCTCCTCGCTGGCGATGGGCACGCCGATCATGGGCTTTTTACAGGACGAATTCGGCTGGAAACGCCAAGCTTCCGCCTGGGCTTTCGGGTTCGCCGTGATGGTATTGGGGCTGCCGACGGTGGTATTTTACAACTACGGCGTATTCGGCGAATACGATTATTGGGCCGGCACTGTATCGCTCGTTGTGTTTGCCATGCTCGAGATCATCTTGTTCGCGTGGATATTCGGTATGGATAAAGGCTGGAAAGAGATCACGCGTGGTGCGGATATCCGGGTGCCGGAGATGTTCAAATTCATCATCAAATACGTTACTCCGGTCATTTTGGTGGGTGTGTTTCTCGGCAGCCTGTTCAGTGCGGGCGGTATCATTGATACGATAATGAACAAGGCCATTCACAAGCAGATCGCCGCAGCGCAGGCGGCGAGCGACATGGCAACTGTGGACCGCCTGAATACTCAATTGCTCTACGTGAATGGCTCACGCCTGCTGCTGTTATCCGTTTTTGCAGGAATCGCCTGGATGGTGTATCGCGCCCAGATGAAGCGCGAGCGAACAGGCAAAGCGTAATTTTGTTCCATTAAAAAAACTTTCGCCAATGAATGCAACGGCTCTTATTCTCATGTTCCTTGCCAACCTGCTCATCCTGGGTGTCACGGGCTATTTTTTCTGGCGTGTGCTGACGACCGCGCCACCAGATTCGGTAGACGAAGACGAAGCCAACTTCCCGCGCGGCGGTTAGTGGATTGGGTGGAGTTAAGCCCGAATAGCATGAGTCATGCGAATCAGGAGCAAAACACTCATGTGCATTGGACTTCAATTACTTAGGTGGCACGTTTACGAAACTTTGAAAGTTTCGTAAACGTAAGCACCTGAAAATCAAAGACTAACTCTTGCCCTTGATTCGCATGACTCCTGTTTTATAGACAGGGCAAAGTGGTTTTGAACGAAAGTTGCGTTTAAAAGATTGGCTACCAACAATTTCAAACAACTCAAATAAGGCGCACCGGACGCGACCGACGCGTTGGGGCAGGGTATCCAGTTCGCCGGTGGCGGCACCGACCGGGTAGGCACCGCCGCCGCTTCCATGATATTCGGCAACATCGCCGCAGCACTCATGGCGGGGCTGATCATGATCTCCACCTTCGGCTGCAACAACGGTCTCATTCTGGCGGGCGCCCGGGTGTATTACGTGATGGCGCAGGAAGGCCTGTTTTTCAAAAAAGCAGCCTCGCTTAATGCATACAACGTACCGGGATTCGCCTTGCTGGCTCTGGCAATTTGGGCAAGTGTTCTCTGTTTGTCAGGTACTTATGGCGATTTGCTCGACTACTGTACTTTCGCTTCGCTGTTGTTTTACATCGTCACTATCGGGGGCATTTTTATTCTTCGGCGCAAGGAACCGGATACCGAGCGGCCTTACCGCGTGATCGGTTATCCCTTTTTGCCGATGCTGTATATCGTGGTAGCGGGTGCAATTTGTGTGATTTTGCTAATTACCAAACCGCAAAACACCTGGTCGGGTGTGTTTATTGTGCTGCTGGGGGTACCGGTTTATTTGTGGCAGAAAAGCAGGATGAAGGGAAAGCCGGGGAGTGATTAGGCTTGTCTATTTCCCAAACTTGAACAAGTTGACTTTATACAACCTGCGGTTCGGCACATTCACCTCCGGCTGACCGATGAAGTACAAATAGCCGTTGCGCATCTGGAAGTTATCGGCCAGATAAGGCGCTATTTCCGGAGCGTATTCTTTGCGGATCCCGCCGTCGCCCACGTCAATTTCTTTCAACACCAACCCGCCGTTTTTCCCGGTAAAACGCCCGTAAACCCGGTCGAGCGCAACATCCAAAATCGTCTCTTTACGCCAGCCAGGCGCATGGTGGTAACCGATTGGTATGGATGAATCGCCTCCCAAGGCCATGTCGAAGCGCAACAAAAAACCGTTCACGTGGTCAAAAACGCAAATCAACCCGCCGATTTTGAACAAGGGCGCATACACGGAATCGGCAATCAGCACATTGAAAAAACCGATAGCACCCACCAGCGCGTTGGTTTCGGCCATTTTGCCCAGATTTTCCGGCTTTAATGCCTGCGCAGGGTCGGCGAGCGGGCTTTTCCCCGTCAGGATATCGTCGCGGTCAACGTCGGGGATGGTTTGCATGTAAGCGTGCAGGATTTCGCGGTATCGGCGCGACAGTTGCTCCTCCGCTGCTTCGTCGCGGATGTATGCCAGTAAATGGCGCTGCTTATTCAAATCAAAATAAACGTAGCGCACCGACTGGCGGAAAGGTCCTGTTTCTCTGAAAAAATAAAAATCATTGTGAATCAGCACACAAGGTTCTATGAGTTCGTGAAAATGAATCGCCGGGTAACGCGGCAAGGTGTCAATTTTCTGGCCGCTCAGCGCTACCTCCCAGGCCCAGGCATCGCCCACTACATGAAAATCGCCCGTGCAACTTTGATGCAGTTGAATGAAATGCTCCGCCGGTAGACGCATTTCAGCAAGTGTGCGACCCGCGTCATTGGCGAGCCGTAAATAGTATTTTTTGCCTTCCCCGACCAGCAAGAGCAGGTCTTTCCCCGCAAAAACGTAGTCCATCAGGTTTGTTTGGTAATTTTCCTGAAAAAGCGTTTCTACAGGTTTTTCTGAAATGGCAACTTCGGGCAACGAAACCGTATTGGAAACCAGGAAAAATTGCACCCGGGCAGTTTTTCCTGAAAATGTCACCGTATCGAGGCGCATGCGCTGCAGGAAATAACCGACGTGCCGTACAGTGAGCGCCTTCGGGCGCTCGCGCAACCGCAGGTCGAACGCACCCGACGTGTCGGTCACGGCCTGCGCCGTTTCGTCGGCAATGACGGTAGCGCCGGGTAATAATTCACCCGCTTCGCCGTACACCCGGCCTGTGACGCGCCATTCGCCCGGCTGTGCATGCACAGAGGTGGCAAGCAGACAGCATAAGATCCAAATCGAAGAGCGTTTCATGCCACGGCGATTTTTTGGAAACAAAAGTGGCCTGGAACGCGGGTGGTTTCCAAGCCATTTTCTGAAATAACCTTTTTAAGTGGTAAATGCCGTTTTTCATCGATTGAGTGTTTTAAAAGAAAATCGAATTTGTACAATTACCTGTTCTGTTTTAGGTTTGAAAGCACTTGAAATAATAGGCATGATGTTTTTCAAAAAGATAGTAATTAACGTAGGTTGTGACCTCCAGCCCCAGCGGGGCGATAATATTGGTAGGAGATGGCAACCTACATTTCAACAAGCCCCGGAGGGGCGGAATATGGAAGATTTATATGAAAAACCTGTATTTCGCCCCTCCGGGGCTCGTAAAAATGGGGTGTCACACAATTGCTACCAACATTACAGCCCGCCGGGCTGGAGGTCACAACTTGCGTTAATTATGCTGGCATTGCCTGCACTCATAGGATGTTCCGTTTTCAGGCATACAAACACGAAAGAAATGAAATTGGTCGCTGCTCTTCTTACTGGCTATTGGGAGGATGATTTCGATTTGGAAAGCGGGGTAAAAATCGCGACCCATCCTGACGCACAATTCATTTCCAACTTCAACATGGAGTTTGCTTTGGTCAGAAAAAAATCTATTCAAAGCGTTGTTCAGCAATTCAAACGGCTCGATGACAGCACCACGGTAATATTTTCTTGTCCGCCCATTTTTTATTTGACGATTGAAAAACATCAACCGGTGCTGATCTATGGAGATGAGGGCTATCGGGAAGAGATCGTGTTGTTAAACGATACGATGCTGATGTTAAAAAATCCGGAAGGACATATCCGAGGACTGCGGAAGGTGCGTTTGTGAGCTATTTATTCTCTATTTTTCAATAAAACACCGCATTCGCGAACAACACTTTCCCTTGCTCCCAAAAACTCCGGAACAGCGGGTTGTCCACAAAAAACACCGCCTGGCCGCCGCCCATTTTTTGAACGACGACTACAGGTGTTTTTTTCAGGCGCGGTTTCAGGCGGCTGCCGATGAAGCCGTAGGAAGTATAGCTATCTTCTAAGTAAATGACCGCATTGGCTTTGTCCGGCATTTGATAGGCTTCAGCACCCGTTTTCAAAGAAAAATAAGAATCGGAAAAGCCGAATGCGAGCGGGTGCGAATTATCCACTTTCGCTTTCACGATGGCGCCCGGCAACTGGTCGCTGATGTTTTCGCGTTCCTGAGAACGGTAAGGTTTGGGTGCCGCCGTCGTGTCTTTTTTCGGCTCTTCTTTCAGTTTCATCTCAAATCCTTCCTTGCCGGCAAAGGCTTTGACGCCGCCATCGAAAGCGATGAGCCTGCCGCCGCTTTTTATCCATTCCTGTATGATCTTCAATTGATTGTCGGTAAGGCTGTAAGAACCGCCCGGCACGATCAGCGTTGTGAATTCGTCGAGGTTGACGCGGTGAATTTTGTCCAAAGGAACAGGCGACACGGGATATCCCAGTTCGCGCTCGAAGAAAAACCAGGTATGTCCAAAAGAATTTTCATCCACGTCGTCGCCATAAACGAGCGCTACGGAAGGTTTGTCGATCGGTGAAAAAGCGTCCGAGCCGAGGTCACTGCCCTTGCCGGAAAAACCGGAAAAGATCGGATGCAGCGGCACATTGGCTTTGGAGGCGGCAGTTTTCAACATCCCGTCGAGTTCGTTGGCAAGAAGCCGGTTGTCGCCGCGGTTGATCACAAATGTTCCGGCATCGAATTGTTGGTCGGCCATCGCAAAAGGCTTGGTAGCGGTGCGCACTTTCACACCCTTTTGCAGTATTTCACTCAAAAACACCGCCTCGGCGATGGAACGGCGGTGTACGCACCAGGCATAGGGCGAAGCAGACAATCTGACTTCCGGCGCTTTGTAAGGCTCGAAGGATTTTTTAGACTCCAGCCGCTCTTTCAATGCATAGGCATCGAGGCCCCAGGCGAAGGGCATCGCCCATGCCGTGATGTCGTAGGTAAGCGAATCCGACAGACGCGGTTCCGGTTCGAACAGCACTTCCACCAGCACGGCTTTAGGTTGATAGGCGCTGATCACCAGGTCGTTCGGATTGATCGAAACATTGGTCTCTTTCCCGCTCAGATAGTCGAACGCCTTCACCCCGGACAATCCAGTCCCTACCCTGCCGTAGCGGATCTGGTGCCGGTCGAGGAATCTGCAAAGGGCGTTGACCTTGTTGGGGTCGTTGGTTTCGCGGATGACGAAAGCCTTGTACGCGCCGGGGGGCTGGGTGGCCGACCGGCTGTAGTAGTCGCGGAAATTCTCGACGATCTTAGCGGCATTTTTGCTGCCCATCTCGATCGTAGAAAGGCTGGTGGTCAGATGGTGTGCTATGCGGTCGTGCAGGGTAAGTGTGTCGCCGATGGCGGTGACGATGGCCCGCCCGGCGACGGAATGACCGGCCTGCTCATATGTCATGCCGATGGCGCCGCTGAACATGGGGTACGTATCGCCGTAGGAAGGGTAAAACAGGTCGAAAGTTTCTTTGGTGAAATACAGCCAGCCGTTCTGGTCGAAATAACGGGCGTGGTTTTCCCCGATCCGGGTCTGAAAGTCGCGTTGCCAGGGCGTGATGTAGTCGTGCATCGGCTCGGCTGCCGGGGCGAAATAATAGGGGTTGTTCACGTATTGTTCATGCAGGTCAGCGTGCACATGCGGCATCCAGCGTTGGTAGGCAACAAGTCTCTGTTGGGTCTCCGCCTGGGTCGCCCAGGCCCAGTCGCGGTTGAGGTCGTAATAATAGTGATTGGGGCGGCCACCGGGCCAGGGTTCGCGGTGTTCGCGGCTGTCGGGATTGGGATTTTTGAGCACATTGGCCGCCATACGATACCAATGGGTGTAGCGGTCGTAGCCGTCGGGATTGAGTGAAGGGTCAATGATAACTACCGTATTTTGGAGCCATTCGCGTGTTTGCGGATCCGTTTGAGCGGCAAGGCGGTGCGCCAGGATGGGGCTACATTCGGAGCCGGAAGGTTCGTTGCCGTGCACGCTCATGCTGAGCCAAACGATGGCGACGGGATTGGAAAGGTCGGGGCGGCCGTCGGTAGTAAGGCCGGTCATACGCAAATTGTTCAGCCGGATCTGTTCGAGCCGGGCCATGTTTTCGGGGGAGGAGAAAATGGCGATTTGCAGGGGTCTGTCTTCGTTGGTTTTGCCATATTGTTCCAGGCGCATCGTGGAAGGCGCATTGGCGGCTAAATACTCGAAGTAATCGGTCAGTTGGTGGTGGGGCGTGAACTGTTCGCCCCTTTTGTGGGGGAAAAATTCGTCGGGTGACTTTAAGGCATTCTGGCTGAATAAAGGCTGGATGGAGATCAGCAGAAAGAAAGAGAGCAGCGGTCGGAACGTATTCATCCGGGAAAATTTGCGTTTGGCTGTGATGCAGGCGGCAAACATCTGTTTTTTTTCAGAAAATAATGCGTTTTGTCGGACAGATTCCGCATCTATGCGCTTACATCATCCGTCCGGCTGACAAAAGTCATGGGGGCAAAAATGCGGTAAGGCGATTTTTGTGCCCGGTTTTATTCATCTCTTTTCAATCAACAAGCCCAATTTATTATGCATTATTCGTCTGAAATGCTCGTCAAGCGCCAGCAAATCGTGGATGTCATCACCCAACTTTTCGTACAGACCGACAACCGCAACTGGCTCATGGTGGAAAAATGTTTTGCCGACAGCGTGGAATTTGACATGACCTCGCTTTCGGGCGGCGAAGCGGAGCATCTCACGCCGCAAGAGATCACCGGCCGCTGGGACGAAGGACTGCGCGATCTCGCGGCACTGCACCACCAGGTCGGCAATTTTGTGGTGGATGTCCACGGCGACGACGTTGCCCATGCCTTTTGTTACGGTATAGCCTATCACTTCAAGCCCCTCGAATCGGGGCGGAATACCCGAACCTTCGTAGGCTCTTACGAGTTCGACCTGGTGCGCGGCAGCGACGACGTATGGCGCATCACGCGGTTCTGGTTCGATTGCAAGTTCGTGGATGGGAATGTGGATTTGAAATGAGCCTGTGATTCCGGGTTTTGTACTTTCATCGGACGATATTTTTAAAAAATAGAATTTCAGTGATTAGGGAGAGCGGGCACTCTTTTGTCAGGGAGAGTGCCCGTTTTTGTTTTCCCAAAAATCAATGCACTTTAGCGGCAGATATGCCACTTTCAATGCGAACATCCCGCGGCCTCCTGCCTGCCCTTATTATCATTTCCGCCTGCACCTCTGCTCCAAAAGACACTGACTGGTCTTCCTACCTCGGCGACGACGCCCGCACCCATTTTTCCCGGCTCGACCAGGTCAACACTTCCAACGTCGCCAACCTGAAAGTCGCCTGGACTTACCACAGCGGCGGCGCCGATACAGGAAAAAACACCACTCAAATTCAGCACAATCCGCTCATTATCAACGGAGTACTCTACGGCGCTTCGCCTGACGTGAACATCTTCGCACTGGATGCAGTCACGGGACAGGAACGCTGGAAATTCAAAACCTTCGGGTGGCTCGGCGGCGAAAATTCCTGGGCGGGCGTGTGCCGGGGCCTGGCACATTGGACAGATGGCAAGGCGCAACGCCTGTTTTACTGCGCCGGCACTTTCCTGATCTCCCTCGACGCGGCCACCGGGCGACCCGATACCTTTTTCGGCGACGGCGGCAAAGTGGACTTGCGGCACGACCTGGATTACCACAAAAAGGACTTTTTTATCGTCAATACCTCGCCGGGCGCGGTTTATAAAGACCTCCTGATCCTGGGGATGCGCGTCTCCGAAGGCGCCGACGCAGCGCCCGGCCATGTCCGCGCCTACGACGTGCGCAGCGGCGAAAGACGCTGGATCTTCCATACCATCCCGCATCCCGGCGAATACGGCTACGAAACCTGGCAAGCCCCCGACGCCTGGCAACGCATCGGCGGCGCCAATTGCTGGCCGGGCATGGCATTGGACAAGGAACGCGGCATCGCATACGTTCCTACCGGCTCGGCGGCGTTCGACTTCTGGGGCGGCAACCGCAAGGGGCAAAACTTGTTCTCCGATTGCCTGCTGGCGCTCGACGCCAACACCGGCAAACGACTCTGGCATTTTCAATTCACCCACCACGATCTTTGGGACAGAGACCCTCCCTGCCCGCCTACCCTATTGACAGTCAATCGTTTTGGTAAAAAAGTCGCTGCCGTAGCACAGCCGACCAAGCAGGGTTTGGTATTCCTGTTCGACCGCGAAACCGGCGAACCTTTGTTCAACATAGAAGAGCGACCCGCGCCGGATTGGGGCGCCATGCCCGGTGAAGACGTATGGCCGACGCAGCCTTTCCCTGTTAAACCCGCCCCTTTTGCCCGCCAGAGCATGACGGAAGCCGACATCAATCCTTATTCCGAACAACGCGACAGTTTGCGCGCGGTTTTTTCGATTCTTCAAAAAGAATTCTACAGCCCGCCGAGCCGGGCAGGGTCGCTGGTGTTGCCCGGCTTCGATGGCGGCGCGGAATGGGGCGGCGCGGCAGCCGACCCCGAGGGAGTCTTATACGTGAACAGCAGCGAAATGCCCTGGGTGCTCCGCATGCTGGATTTGCCGAAAAGCGATGGCGGGCAGGTCAGCCAGGGTCAAAGACTCTATGCGATACATTGCCCCGGTTGTCACGGCATTAACCGGCAAGGCAATGGAGCCAACCCCAATCTGTTGAATATCAAAGAGCGGCGGGCAGAGCAATACCTCGGTCAGATCATCCGGCAGGGCAAAGGCGCGATGCCTTCCTACGGTCATCTTTCTCAGAAAGAACGCGATGCCATTGTCGCTTACTTAACGGATAAAAAAACGGTTGGCGAAGACGGCCAACACGCAGCCGAACGGGAAGCAGGTATTCCTTTCACCCACGCAGGTTATATCCGTTTGCAGGATAAAAACCGCCAGCCCGCCATCAAACCACCGTGGGGTACTTTGAACGCGATCGACCTGAATACGGGCGAGTACCGCTGGTCGGTACCGCTCGGCGAAGACGCGGACTTAAAGAAAAAAGGCATTCGCCACACCGGTACGGAGAATTACGGCGGACCGGTGGTGACTGCAGGCGGATTGGTATTCATTGCCGCGACAAAGGATGAAAAGATCCGCGCGTTCGACCGGAGGAACGGCAACCTGCTTTGGGAAGCCGAACTTCCAGCCAGCGGTTTTGCCACGCCTGCTACTTATGCGGTGGGCAGTAAGCAATTTCTCGTGGTCGCTTGCGGCGGCGGCAAATTGGGCCGACATTCGGGGGATGCGTATGTCGCGTTTGCTTTATAAATCAGGCAACATTTTGAAAAAGTTGCGTGTTGTTTAAACACATGATTTGCACGATCCATGTTTCAAACAACATCAAACAACAATCCTATGCCATACACTGAAACCGAAACGACCAATTTCAAAAGGAAAGTAGAACACTACAAGGAAGTACTGGACAACACCCAACGTTACCGCGAAGTATGGAAAACCAGCCTCCGGAAAACGGTGATAGAACGGCTGACCGAACTGGCCACTGCCGGAGGGTTGGAATGTACCATCGAGGAACGCGCCGACATCGAAAACCTCGAAGCGATCGTGCTGACGCTTGGCCATTCCGAAAGCGGACTCGGAGAGCCGGTCGGGAGCGATCTGCGCCGCGACCTCATCAAACACAACGGCTCACTGGTTTATCAGCAACTCTTCAACGGCAAGATCCTCGTGCTCATCAATTTTCCCTTTATCGAAAAATACGGCCAGCCGCAACCGCCCAAAACCATCGCCATTTACCGACCCGAAGAATTGAAGGACGCCTATATCCTGCGGCACCTCGAAACATTTATGACCGACGTCACCGCTTGGGAAGACTACGACGACGACCTGCCGGAACCGAACCAGCGCATCGGCTTTAAGATGAATTTTGAGCAGGAGGTGAAATGACGCAGGGGAAGGAGATGTCATGCGATTCAGGACGGCCCTCAAGATTATTTCCCGCAGATTGACGCAGATTATTTCCCGCAGATTGACGCAGATTAAGATTAAAAATCTGAGGAATGCTCGCTTAAGTCTGGCATACTTAGTAAAGGTCAAAAAACAAGTTCTCATTTTCTTAACCACCGTGTCATTCCGAGGCACGAGGAATCTGGTAAAAAGCAACTGATATTCAATATCTTAACCAGATTCCTCGTGCCTCGGAATGACACGGTGGACAGGGAAAATCCGGTACTTATTTTTTAGCCGGTATTTACGTGAACACTCTCAAAACTGCGGCTATCTGCGTAAATTTTTCTGCGTCAATCTGCGGGAAATGACACTGTGGCGCGTATTTCAGATAACTTCTGGTTCGCATGTGTCATCCTGACGAAGGCAGAGTGACATCTCCGGCCGGGGGCGGAGCTCCGGATGTCTACCGACCGCTCCGGAGCGACGTTAGTTCGCCTGCGATCCGCCACCAGGCCATTCCCGCTTTTGCCGCCCCTATTTTTCCCAACAGTTTCAAGCCCTTGAAACTGAATTGTTTGCCTGCAACTTTCGCTTTGTGCCAATGCACAGCATTCACCGTCCATCGCACGGCATAATCGTAGTAGCGGCGGGGGTAAGTACGTTGAAAATCAATATCCCGGTCGCTGCGTTCAGCCCAGAGCAAGGAGGCGACTGAAGTCGCCTGTACTTCTTCGTACAATCCTGTTCCCCTGATCGGGTAAGCCACCGTGATGGTAAAAAGATCGGGGTTGGAATCTTTGAGGTGTTTCACTGTTTCCCGGATATCGGCTTCCGTCTCGCCCGGATAACCGAGCATGATGAAAGTACCGGCCTGAATGCCTTCCCGCCGCGCCGCTTTTATCATTTCGCGCACCTGCCCGACCTCCACCCGGCGGTCCATCGCGTCTATGATGCGTTGCGAACCGCTCTCCGCCCCGATCCAAACCCGGAAACAACCACAGTCTTTCAACACCCGGATCACTTCCTCGTTCAGCCGGTCGGCGCGGGTAATGCACTCGAATTTTATTTTTAAATCCCTGGCTTTCAATTCATCGTGAAACTCGCCGAGCCATTTATGACTCACCGTGAACACGTCGTCCACGAACCAGATCAGGTCGAAATCGTAGTTTTTCTGCAACCATTCGATCTCATCCGCCACTTTTACCGGGCTGCGGCGGCGGTAACTCTGACCATACACGGCAGTGCTGCACCAACGACAGGTGTAGGGGCAGCCGCGCTGGGTGCTGATGCTCACCGCGCTGTGGCCATGTGTCCGTTTCCAGGCGTCCAGATAAAGTTGCAGGTTGATTTTCCGGCGATTTGGGAAAGGCAGACGGTCAAGGTCGCGGATCTTTTCGCGGGGTGCGGTTTTGAAAACCGAACCGTCGGGGAGCAGGAAAGCGAGGCCGGAAATGTTGTGGATTGCGGATTGCGGATTGTGGATTGCGGATCGTGGATTGTGGATCGTGGAATCGAAATCGGCAAAATCCGAAATCCGAAATCCCCAATCCGCAATCTCCAGCATCGTTTGCTCGCCCTCTCCGATCACGATCAAATCCGCGCCGCATTTGAGATAATCTTCCGCGTTGTGCGTCACGTCGGGGCCGCCGAGCACGATGAGGCTGTCGTTCAGCGATTCCTGCGCGCGGATGAAACGCATGATTTCGATGACATTGAGTTTCGTCATCAGGTTGACGTAGAGCGCCACGATGCGCGGGCGGTGTTCGAGCAGGAATTTTTTCAAATCTTCTTTCTTGGAAAAAGTCGTGTCGAACACCTCGTTTTCAACGCCATGCAAGTCCAGCCAGGCGGACAGGTAAAGCAAACCCAGGGGCGGGTATGGTTTCATAATCGCCTGCTCTTTCGGGTCTTCGCGGAGGAAATAGCCGTGGGTGAGGAAGATGTTCATGGTCGGTGGTTGCCGGGTTAATAGTTCTGTTCGTCGAACATTTAAGGGTCATCTCTCCCCCCCCCCCACTTATCAGTTTTTTGACTATGCCGCAAAGGTTTTTGATTTCTTCGAGCAAAGATGCGATTTGCTCGTTTTGGGCTGAGATAATTTTTTCAAAACATTCTTCTTTTTCAGGGGCATCAGGTTGAGGCATCTCATTTTCAAATTCGACAATTTCATGTATTTCTTTTCCGCAATACTCGGCAATACGCGTCAACTCGGTATAGGTCAGGTCGCGCTGGCCCGATTCTATTCTTTGCAAGGTGGAAAGCGAGAATGAAAAAATTTCGGCAGCTTGTTCTTGGGTCAGCCGGTGGCGGTGGCGCACGGCACGTAGGATTTTGGCGAAATTAGGCATTGGTACGAGGTGAGTATTTGATAAAAAAGGGGATTACGGCAAAACTGAAGTGCAAATATGTCAAATTTGGAGAGGAATCCGTCAATTCTGCTGTGGACTTTAA
The DNA here is from genome assembly GCA_019187225.1 of Saprospiraceae bacterium. GTDB lineage: Bacteria > Bacteroidota > Bacteroidia > Chitinophagales > Saprospiraceae > M3007. The sequence goes on along the minus strand of JABAQQ010000057.1, from coordinate 1,018 downwards.
CACTTTAGGGGTAGGAAATTTGTGGTGCGAGATTTACTCGCTCAAATCATGCGATACTCTCTCATTTACAAGCTACCAATTATGTACAACCACCTTTCATGCCTGCTTCAAATGTTGCCGGCTTATCTCCCAAAATTTCAACCTCAGATTCACTGCCTTATTCAGGATTGATAAAAATCAGTCGATGATTTTTATAAGGAGGTTCGTATGTATAAAAAAGCCAATTCAATATTGAAGCACTGGCTTCTTCCGTAATTATAGGAGTGCGATTCATACAATAAACTAATAAAAAGATGAAAAACTTAATTTTTTTCTGCTTACTGGCAATTGCCGCATTTGAATTTATAGGTTGCATAAAAAATAGGCAACCCTCCCAACCCGTAACAATGATAAATAAAAGTAAAGCGGTACAAGATCGGGTGCCGATCTATCGAGCGTGTTGGGACGAATGGGGGCGAGCAAAAAAAAATTGCGATGGATGGGGGTTGTGCAATTTTGAGGATTGTTGGTTTTGGGAAGATGATTGCTGTTCGATAGTTGCACCACATCCTTTTGGGGTCATAGAATACGATGGTTCTCTTGGGGCATATATAATGACAATCATATTAACAACACTTGATTCCCTTCAAATAGAAGCTTCTGCGTCAGAATTGCCCCTTATCGTTGATGAAGATATTGTTGAGGGTTCGGTAGATGAAAACTGGGATACATTTACTATCGAGGAAGGGGAATATCCATTTATATCAGAAATCGGAGAGCATGGAGGGTATAGGATACCTGTGATTCTTGAGTAACAGGCGACCCAGTCAGGGCATATAAAGTTTTCCGTCAAACAAAATTTAAAAATTTTTGTTCTGCGTCGGAATACTGTTTTGAAAATCGAAATGCATAGTTATACCCGGCGGAAAGTGGTTTGCGAAAAACCACTATAGTCCGGCAATGCGAAAGTTGAGCGTCAGGAGCGACTCCAGCGCTTGTTTATGTTCTTTGATATTTTTGAAAAAGTCGAGTATGGCCT
>JABAQQ010000016.1 GCA_019187225.1 Saprospiraceae bacterium | reverse complement strand
TTCTCTTACCAGTTTGATCAATTCGTCAATCATTCATCTTTTTGAACGAAAGGTATTGATCTTCAAAGAACTCTGTCAAAGATTAAAATTCACATTATGAATTTTTACAAACCGAGAATCGCTGTATTTACTGTCCCCCCCAAAACCTGAAAGTTAAATATTGTGGCAAAAAAGCAGCAATACGCCAAAAACTTTTATCTTGGCATCTGCATAATAACGTTAATAAAAATAGACGCACTAATCCTGTTTTTTCGTTTTTCCGCCATCAAGTTTTCAGCCACCTGACATCGAAAAATCACACAATCTTCTAACCCAAAACAGTTTAAACACTTCCTATGCCGTCCCCATCCAGATTTCTGCTCGCTGCCGCGTTGCTGCTGGTAGCCTTTTCTGCTTTTTCCCAACCTGCTAACGATGATTGTTCCAGCGCCGTGACGCTGAACGTTGACCCCGGCGAGAATTGCGCCGGCGTCGTGTCCGGAAGTACCGACGACGCGACCTTTTCCGGCGTGGATTTTTGTAGTACTCCGGTCAAGGATGTCTGGTACAGTTTTGTCGCTACCGCTGGCGCGCATACCATTTCACTGACCAATGTAAGCGATACCATCGGAAATTCCAATGCCATTTTTTTTACGGAATTATTCTCCGGCAATTGCGCCACCCTGGATCATCTGGCTTGTACCCCCTGGTTTTATGGGCAGGGGAGCATTCGTTTCGGCGACCTCATTCCGGGCAATACCTATTACATCCGGGTCGCCAACCCCTACGACCAGGTCATTCTTTTTGATATTTGCCTGAGCACACCGCCCGCTCCGCCCGCCAATGATGCGTGCGTGGGCGCTTTGGCGCTCGCTGTGGATGGCGGTACTGCCTGCAATACACCTTTTGCAGGCAGTACTGCCGGTGCGACGGGTTCGCCGGTGCCGGCGGGGTGCAACACGTGCTACTGGGCCGACGACGACGTGTGGTTCACCTTCACCGCCACGCAGCCCAACCACAGTATCCGGATATCGAACATCGCAATGGCCAACGACCCGAACACACCCGATGCGCTCTACATCAATGTCTTCGACGGTTCCTGCGGCAATTTTACCCTGCTCCAGACTTTCGATTATTACGGCAACGACGGTTCGCGGGTATTGACCAACCTGACGCCGGGAGAGACCTATTACATCCGGCTTTTCAGCGTCTTCGCGCAGCAGGGCATCACATTCGATATCTGTATCAGCTCACCCTTGCCTCCCCCAAATGATGAATGTGCAGGCGCCGTAGCCGTGACCGCAAACCCCGGATTGACCTGCGATACCTACTTTTTTGCGGACAGCCAGCCGGCTACTCCGTCCGGTACCAACTGCGAGGGCGGTACCGTCAACGACGTTTGGTATAAATTCCTGGTGACCAGCCCTGCGCACCGGATCCAATTCGGTAGCACGCCCTACGGCTTCGAAGCGTATACTGGTATTTGTAACAATCTGATACCGATCCAATGCGGGCCGGGTTTCGATCAAAACAACATTCTGAATGGCCTTGTCCCAGGCGATACCTGCTATCTGAGGGTATTCAACCCGCCTTATACTTTCTACGATTTCTACGGCTGTATTCAAACACTCCCCCTGCCACCGGCCAACGACGAGTGTTCCAATGCCGAATCCATCCCGGTGAACGGCGATATCAACTGCAATCTGCAAACGAACGGCACCACGCTGGGCGCCACTTCGTCCGCCCAAAACTGCACGGGAGATGAAAGTACCCACGACGTCTGGTATTCGTTCGTGGCAAACAGCACATCGCACCGCATAGACGTAACCCAGAATTACACCATCTTCGGCGAATTTGTGTTTGGTTACGAAATATTCGGCGGGAATTGCGACAATCTCGTCAGCCTGAAATGCCAGCCATACAACTACGAGCCCGCTATACTGACGGGACTGACGCCCGGCGACACCTACCGCATCCGGGTATACAGCAATGCCGGCGATGCACACAACTTCAACATCTGCATCCGCACGCTGCCACCGCCGCCCGCGAACGTGGATTGCTCCGTAGCTGAAGTGCTCACGCCTGCCCCTACTCCGGCCTGCGCCGTCGTGACCCCGGGCACGACATCCGGCATCGCATCGGAGTCGTCCACCATGTGTTTCTACGGCAACGGCATGGACGTGTGGTATTCCTTTGTCGCTACCGAGGCCAGCCATATCGTGCGGATAACGGACGTACAATCGCTGTACGGCGGTTCGGAATTCTGGGCCGAAGTGTACGAGAGCAGCGATTGCAACAACCTGATGTACAAGGAGTGCTACATTTATCCCGGCGCCTTTTACCTGAACGATCTGAGCATTGGCACGACCTATTACATTCGCTGGGTGAGCGCGCCGTACGGGGGCCATTCTTTCAATATCTGCATCGGCACGTTCCCGCCTCCGCCCAATGACAACTGCAACGCCGCTACGCCGCTGCAGGTAGACAGCGATCTTGCGTGCGACAATCCGGTATCCGGCACAACGGGCGGCAGTACGTCCGATGCGCAGGCTTCCTGTTTCAACAACGGCGATGTGTGGTATAGTTTTACGGCGACGCAGGCGGCGCACCAAATCGCGTTGAGCAATGTCTTCGATCCGGAGAACGTCTATCCGCAATATTTTCAGGCGGAATTGCTTTCAGGCGAATGCGGGAATTTCTCCACTTTGCAGTGCTGGGTCAATGCCTTTTACGGCAGTGGCGCCCTGTTGGTGGGGGATTTGACGCCCGGCGAGACGTATTACCTGCGCATCGGAAGCCCCGGCAACACACCGATCAACTTCGATATTTGTGTGCTCACGCCGCCGCCGCCGCCAGCCAACGATGCCTGCGCGAACGCGACGGTACTCACGCCGGAGCAAGGGAATACCTGTAACGCCACTGTGACCGGCACGACACTCGACGCCACTTCTTCACCCGGCGTGCCATATTTGTGTTGCAATGCAGGGGACGTGTGGTACGCATTCACAGCGACCCAGGCAAATTATGTTATTTCAATGCCCAGTATAGTCAGCAGTCAATTTAATTACCCTGAAACTGTGGTGTTGGAACTCTACGCAATGGCATGCGACACTTTTGTGTTCAAAGGTCAAACCGGCATCTATTCGGGCGGCTCATGGTATCTGACGCACCTGGAGCCCGGCCAAACCTATCATGTGCGCCTATACAACCAAAACCCTTACTATGGCGCGGGCATCAACTTTGAAATTTGCGTACTGGCTCCTGTACCGCCGGTGAACGACGAATGCGCCGGCGCCCTGCCTTTGCCGCTGAATACCGACCTCGTTTGTAACAACATCCTGACGGCAAACACCTTCGGGGCTACCCAGTCGCTCAATTCGTCCTGTTATTATTTTGCGGACAATGATCTGTGGTATCAATTTACTGCCAATACCCCGTCTTATCGCTTCGAGATCAACCTCCTGAACGGACTTCCAGGCCAGTTCGGGTATGAATTGATTGGCGGCAATTGCAACGATCTGAGCACTTTGCGTTGCGAAAGCCTGTTTTACAACAGCGTTTTCACCCTCGACGGACTAACGGTTGGAGATGTTTATTACCTGCGATTGACCAGTCAAATCAATTCTTCGCACGAAATCTCGGTATGTGCGCTGGAGTTGCCGTTCCCGCCGGCCAACGATGCCTGCGCCACCGCCGAACCGATTGCCGTCAGCCCGGACCTGAATTGCACGACTCCGATCAGCGGAACCACTTTGGGCGCCACGCAGTCGCTTGAGGCGTGTTACGGTGCGTCGAGCCAGGATGTCTGGTATTCGTTCACGGCCACCGGGCCGTCGCAATTGCTGGAACTGGCGGTCACCAACACTTACTTCTTCCAGAATCCTTACATGGGATTTCAGTTGCTGGAAGGTGATTGCAATAACCCGGCGGGCCTGCTTTGTCAGGAATTTTACGGTCAAACCCTCGTCGTGCTGCAGGGCCTGACGACCGGACAAACCTATTACATCCGGGTATTCAGTCCCGGAAGCAATGCGCATGATTTTTCACTTTGCCTGAAAACTTTGCCGCCGCCGCCACCCAACGACGATTGCGCCCAGGCGACGCCGGTAACGCCGAACGAAGCCACAACCTGCGATCTCACTTACCCCGGCACCACCGTAAGCGCAACGAATTCCGGTTTCGGGCCGCTGGATGTGTGGTACTCCTTTACAGCCGGCAGCAACAGCCATATCATTGCCATCCAGAACATTGTGACGGTTTTCGGTTCGACCAGCAGCCTCTATTTCGATATTTACCAGGGGGATGATTGCGACAATCTGATCCCTTTGGCAGGGGGGTACTGGGCGCACAGCGTCCCCGCCCTGTTCACTTTTTTCGAACCGGGTCAGACCTACTATATCCGGGTGTGGTCGAACGACGTCAACTCGGCTTACAACTTCGACCTTTGTATCCAGTCGCTGCCGCCTTCTCCGCCCAATGAGACCTGCGAGGGCGCCATCGAACTCACCCCCAATCCGGACCTGGATTGTAACATCGTCGCTTCCGGCTCTACCGCAGGAGCGATCAATTACGATTATCCGTATTGCGCGGGCGGCAACGACGTCTGGTACCAGTTCACAGCCATTGCCTCCAACCACATCATCGAGATTTCCAACCTCGCGGCGATACTGGGCTACGGAAGCCTTTGGGTGGAAGTATGGCAAGGGCCGGATTGCGCCAATCTGAACCTCATTACCTGTACGTATTTCAACTTATACAACAATCAGCCCATGCAGCTGAGTTCGCTGACGCCGGGGCAGGTCTATTACATCAAAGCCGCCAGCGAATACGGCACTGCGCACAATTTTGACCTGTGTATCAAGACGATCCCGCCGCCGCCCAACGACCTTTGCGCGAATGCGGCCTCCTTAGATGCGGCTCCCGAACAATATTGCACGCCGGGAACCAGCGGAACGACTTATGGCGCCGGTGCGTCGGGTCTTTCGCCCTGCGGCTACGACGGCGCCGACGTCTGGTACAGTTTCACGGCGACCCAGGCTTCGCATACTTTGACGATCAACAACGTGCTCGATGCACAAGGCAACTATCCCACCTCTTTCGGGGTCGAGATCTTCGGAGGCGACTGCGGCAATTTGCAAAACCTGTATTGCCGCCACTTTGTATATTACAGCGACCAATTCACTTTTGGCGACCTCGTAGCGGGTCAGGTTTATTACGTAAGGGTGCTCTCGTATAGCGGGAGCATCAATTTCGACCTTTGCATCGGAACGCCGCCGCCGCCGCCTGCCAATGACGCCTGCTCCAACGCGGTAAATCTGCCGGTTTCGCCGGATGAAACCTGCGTAACGTTGGTCAGCGGTACGACGGCGAACGCTACTCCGTCGCAGAACCCGGGCGCCAATTACCAGTTCAACGACGTCTGGTTCCAATTCACTGCCACTCAGGCCAATCATTTCATCACGGTGAATACTATTACACCCTACAGTTATCTCACCGTCGAGATATTGGATGGCACCTGCGGTTCGTTCAATGTGATCGGGGAACAATACGTGTATTATTACAATCCGTTCCTTCTGACCAACCTCGTTCCCGGTACCACTTACTACCTGCGCGTCTACGAAGGCTACAATCAACCTACGGATTTTGAAATTTGTATCACGAGCCTTCCTGCGCCGCCCAACGATGAATGCGCCGGAGCGATCAGCCTGGACGTCAATCCGGATCTAACATGCGCGTTTAACCATGCAGCCTCGACGTACGGGGCGACTCAATCGGCAGCCGGATGCAGCGGCAATGCGGTCAATGACGTTTGGTACAGCTTCACCGCCAGCGGTACATCGCAACGATTGGACATTGCCTATTCCAGCGGCGTTGTCTCCAATTATTATTTCGGCATGGAAATCTACGAAGGCTCCTGCGGCGCGCTGACAACCGTGATGCCCTGCGCTGAATATTACTACAGCCTGAACAACAATACCTTGCAAAATCTTACCCCCGGCAATACTTACTATATCCGGTTGTATACTTTGCAGGGCAACTTCATGAATTTTGACATTTGTATCCGAACCCTGCCCGATCCGCCGTCGAACGACGAATGCGCGCAGGCGACAACGATCGAAGCGAACAGCGGTGTGGATTGTGCTTTAACCTATACCGGCTCTACGCTGGGCGCCACTCAGTCGCAGACCTCGTGTTACGGTTACAACACCCACGATGTGTGGTATCAGTTTACAGCTGCGAGCGTGACGCATTTGATCGAATTGCAGGAGACGGGCAATCCCTTGGGCTACCCCGGATTTCTGGGGATGCAGGTGTACAGCGGGAACGATTGTATGACGCTGATCTCTTATCAATGTCTGGAATACGTTGCCGGTAATCCCCCGGTTGTGATGAGTGGGTTGACCGTGGGCGAAACCTATTTCATCCGCGTTTTCAGCCAATACAACAGCGCGCACGATTTCTCCCTCTGCATCCGGACCCTGCCGCCGCCGCCGGCCAACAACGTGTGCTCCGGCGCGCAGGTCGTCGTGCCGAACCCCGGACAGGAATGCACGGAACCTGTTTCCGCTACGACTGCCGGTTTGCTCGACTACTATTATTACGGTTGTTATGGCGGCCCCAACCTCTGGTACCAATTCGCCGCCACATGCAATACGCATTTGATTGAACTTCAGAATATTGTCAATCAATACGGTTATTCTTTCCTCGGTTTCGAATTGTACCAGGGAACCTGCGAAGGATTGCAACTGCTCCAATGCGCTTATGACGGCGGGCATATCTATTCTTCAAACCTGGTCGTAGGAAACACCTACTACATCCGGGTAGCAGGCGCTCAGAACTCGGGCATGGCTTTCGACCTGTGCGTACTGACCATCACGCCGCCCGCCAACGATGATTGCGCCAACTCAACATCTTTGCCCGTATCTCCTACTTCTTCGTGCGAAACACTTGTCAGCGGGACGACGCTCGGCGCCACCCTGTCTAATGTGAGCGGGGCTTGCAGCTTCACCGCAGATGTCTGGTATTCTTTCACAGCCACCGGCACCGCACATACGGTGGTGCTCAACAATGTCAGCGGCGGCAATTACTATGAGTTGATTTACGAAGTATTCAGCGGCGATTGCGGCGGGCTGAGCAGTTTAGGCTGTTATACGGCTTATAGTTTGTCCTCTTTCAACGACCTGACACCGGGCAATACGTATTATGTGCGGGTGGGTACCTATACGCAGTCCATTTTCGACTTTGATCTGTGTATCGGAACCTCTTTGCCTGATTTGGTACCCGTCTACCTCGCCGTGAATGCCGGCAATTGCGGCCTGGGCAGCAATGAAACGGTGCAGGCAGTGTTCTACAACCAGGGGACAGCCACCGTACCGGCCAATGCCGCCGTGTATAACCTGAGCGTATCAGGCGTCAACAACGGGAACTACGGGCCTTTGACCAACGACAGCCCGATCCCTCCCGGTTTGTACGGCTTTGTGGAATTCACGGGAGTAGATCTGTCCGTTCCGGGTCTCAACCAACTCGTCGTCACCGGAACGGCTCCCGGCGACCCGACTTATGAAGAGTACGGCATCTCTTTCACAGGTTTGCCGCTCGAAACATTCTATTTCGATGCAGACGGCGACGGCTATGGCGATCCGGGCAACATCGTGACAAGCTGCTATCAATACGAATGGCTCGTGACGAACGACGACGACTGCGACGACTATAACTTTTATGTGAATCCGGCCGCCACTGAATTTTGCAATGGCTACGACGACAATTGCAACGGCCTGACAGATGCGGAAGATCCCGGCGTGCTGGATACGCTCCCGCCTGTGGCGTTTTGTCCGCCGGATACTGTTCTGGTGAATGATCCCGGTATCTGTGCCGCAGTTGTTTCTTACGAGGTGTCGGCCTGGGACGATTGCAGTTACACGCTGACACAAACAGCAGGCATGGCTTCCGGTGAGGAATTCCCCGTCGGCACGACCGTCAATACCTTCACTGCAAGTGACGCCGCCGGAAATCAGGCGACCTGTTCCTTCACCGTTGAAGTGCAAAAAACGGGCGACCCGGATCTGCTGTATGCTTACACGGTCATCGGTTTCAATGAAGTGACCATGAAGCAAAACACGGTGCAGTCCGGCGGCATTGGCGTGGTGAACGCCAATAAAAAAGCGATCCTCCAACTGAATACCGCCGTCACCGCGCCGAACACATTTGTGAAAGCGCCGGTGCTCCAGTTGCAGGGCGGCAGCCAGGTGACGACCTACTACCAGGGACAAACGGCTTCCGGTTTGTTGCCGGCTTTCCAACCGAACAACAACCCCGGCAACAACAATGTGACCATTCCCAACAACAACGCTCCCGTCGTGCTCAATTTGAACAATTACGGGAAAATCACGGTGGGCAACAACGTTACGGTCACCTTTTCCGGTCACAATACCGTTGAGATCAAGGAGCTGACCATTGGCAACGACGCGACCGTTCTTTTTGACCAGGGTACGGCCGTGCTGATAGACAAAAAAATGGACGTCGGTAAAAATACGGACATCAATCCCGGCGGCGGCCAGTTCGTGCAGTTTTTCGCGGAAGGCAACGTCTCGATCGGCAAAGGTTCGGACGTATCGGCCAATATTTACACGGAGAAAAACCTCAGTCTGGAGAAAGCCTCAGCGGAGACGCCGACATATATGACCGGATTGTTTATTGCCGATAAAGTGGGTGCCAAAGAGCACACGTATTGGAACTGGGACGCCACTTATTGTCCGTTCGGGGAGGCTTCCCGGCCCATCACATCTGGCGAACAGGCAACATCGCGCTCCCCGTTGCATACCAGCAATGGTCTGACGGAACGCCTGACGCTTTTGCCCAACCCGGCATCGGAAGAGGTTCGGATCTCTTTTGAAGGGACAACGAATAGCGAAGCAACGGTCCAGTTGTTCGACGCCACAGGGCGGCTGACCCGCAACGAAAAATTTATGGCGACCACCGGTCCGAATCAATACCGCCTCGATCTGGCCGGTTTGCCCGAAGGTCTGTATACGGTACAGGTACTGGCGGGATCGCGGCAAGCGGTGGAGAAACTGGTCATCGTGAAACGATAAAAAACGCGAAGGCGCTGCGGGATGACTGCGGCGCCTTCGGTTTTTTCAGACGCGCCACCCTGGGCTACCCTGCGTCTTCCGTGTACAGTGTCCCGACTGATGCGGTCATTTCTGTCATTGACCATTGTCATTTTTCTTTTGCCGCCCGGGAAGCCAACTTTGGGTTTGCGATTGATTTGTAACATTGCGTTCTATTGAACACCGCAAATACGGAGCAGGATCAGCATTACCGTATCCGGGGAAAAACGCAGCACTGCTATGAATCTGAATTAAATCCAAACTTTCTTGATGCCTTTATACGCCCTACTGATCGCCATCAACGAATATCATCCCGACAGCGAGGTGCGTTCACTTGCGGGCTGTCTCAACGACGCCGCTGCCATACGGCAATTCCTGCTCGAACATTTTGCCGATCAGATACCCGATGAAAAGGCTCACATTCGCTTGTTGGCAAACGAACAGGCCACCCGTGCCAAACTGATCGCTGCATTTCGCGAACATTTGTGCCGCGCCGGCCCCGGAGATGTGGTATTTGTTTATTATTCCGGTCACGGATCGCAGAGCGCAACCGCTGTCGAATTCCAGCGCTTCGTGCCCGACGACCGGGAAGAAGGTTGGGTATTGTACGACAGCCGCTTGCCGGGCCGCTACGACCTGGCCGACAAAGAGATCGCCCTGCTGCTCGAAGAAGTCGGACGGCGCAATCCCGAAATTGTCGTCGCCGCCGATTCCTGCCATTCGGGCTCGGTCACCCGTAGCACCGAGGACTTTCTGGGTTGGAATCCCCGCTTCATCCCGGGTACCGGGGCGCCGCGCCCTTTGGATACCTACTTAGATGGCGCCTATCAAAAACGCCTGGCCGAACAGGGCATCCTGGCCGTGCCTGCTACCCGCCACCTCCTGTTTTCAGCCTGCGACAATAAAGAAGTGGCTTGGGAAACAAGGGAAAAATGCGGCGTTTTCACGAAAGCCCTGTTGGAAGTGCTGAGAGACACGGCCGGGCGTACCCGCTATGCCGACCTGTATACGCGCGTGTGCGCCGCCATCCGCGTCCAAAGCAGGCAGCAGCACCCGCAGGCCGAAGCCTTCGGAGGTTTTAACCCGCGGAGCGGTTTCCTGGGAAAATCTGTGCCGGCAGGCCTCCGGCAGCGGTATGCCCTGTTTTTTAACAAGGAAAATCAGTCGTGGCGCATCAAACTCGGCGCAGCTGACGGTATCCGTACCGACACCAATAAGGCCATTCCGCTCGGGATCTATGATGCGGAAACGAATGGCCACGAATCGGGCCAGGCATCGCTGTCGTTTATCGGCGCGACCGAAAGCGGCGTCGCCTTCGGCGGCGATGCGGTACCCGATCCCTCCCAAACCTGGTGGGCGGAACCTCTCGGCGTGCCCCTGGCTCCTTTTGTGGTTTACTGCCCCGACCGGCCGGCCGTGGGTGCGGTGGTGGAAGCGTTGGGTCGCTCGAAAGAAACGGCCATTCTGTTCAGCGACACGCCGGACGGCTGCGCCGTCGAACTTCGCTCCGAAAATGGTAATCTGGCGCTCTTCCATACTGGCCGGAATGCCCTGATCCACGGTGTGGAAGGAACGACGGAAGCCGCCGCCGCCTATATGCTCGAAATACTGGACCACCTGGCGCACTGGCACCGGATACAAGACCTGCACAACCCGCGTACGGCCTTGCCGGAAAACGCGGTGGCCTTGTCCATGGAGGTACAGCACGGCGGCGCCTGGACGGCTCTGCCGGGGGAATCCGTCACCCTTTCGTTCAGCGGCGCCCGCATCAATTTCCGTCTCCTGGCATCCAATGAAGCCGCCCGCCCGCTGTACATGGCGCTGGTTTATTTGAATCCCCGCTTTCAGATGAGCGTTCTGTGGCACAGCACGACCGCTGTGCCTTCCGGCAAAACAAGGCTTACCATTTTCGAAGACTTTTTACACCTGCCGACCGGCAGCGACGAAGAAATAGATACGCTGAAGCTGGTCGTTTCTACCGAACCCATCGAACAAACGGCTTTCTCAAGACCCGAATTATTGCCTCAAATCGTCGGCCCCACCCGCTCGATCGGCGCGGCCACGTATAGCGGTGACCTTTCCCATCCCGACTGGTTGGCCAAAACCCTGCGGATACGCTTGCTGCGCGACAGCAGCGACGGTTCGGTGGGCGAACAGCCCCTGACACTCGCCGGCGGTCAGGTCGTGATCGGTGCGCATCCGGTATTCCGCAGCGCCTTTGCCCTCGCGGCCCAGGCAGCAACGCGCGGTCTCGACGCCCTCCAACTCGACCGCGCTTTTTTTCAACAAAATCCGGTGGTGGACTGGCTCGCACTCGGCGACACCCGCGGCGCCGAAATGCCTTTTCTGGACCTGACCGGCATAACTGCCGCCAAAGAGATCGCCCGTCAGCCGCTCGAGATCAATCTCATGCCCCGGGAACCCGGCGCCGTGATCCTGCCCTTCTGGTTCGACGGTGAAAATTTCCTGCCCGCAGGTGAAGCCGTCGTGCGACCAGGCGGTGCGCTGCAGGTGCGGGTGCGCAACATACCTGAGGAAACGCAGGCCGCGCGCACACGCAGCCTTGGCAAGGCCCTGCGCCTGTACTTTTTCAAATTCGCCAAAGACCGCAGGCTGCCGCCGCATACCCAATACCTCAAGTGGGTAGATTATGGCGCCGGCAACCCTCCCGAAAGAAAAACCGGGGGTATGTCAGATCGAATTGCCGGCGCCCGGAAGATATTCCTGCTCATCCACGGCATCGCAGGCGATACCGGCTGCATGACAGAAGCGTTCAGGCCCCTGGCGGCTGAACCGCATACGCTCGTACTGACTTTCGACTACGAAAACCTCGACACGCCCATCGGGGATACGGCCCTGGCGCTCAAGACCAAACTCGCGGCGGCAGGCATCGGCCCCGGCGACGGCAAAGAACTGACGCTTGTAGCCCATTCAATGGGAGGCCTGGTGGCGCGCTATTTCATCGAACAACTCGAAGGGCATCAGTTCGCAGACAAACTGGTTATGACGGGCACCCCCAATGCGGGTTCAGAACCCGGTAATGCGGCAGATCATCTGAATTGGGCATACGCTGTGATGGGGCTTGGGATGCGCTATTTTTCCCCCAACCTGCCCGCCCTGGCGGGATTTATCGGAGCGCTGCAATTGGCCGGAGACAACCTGTTTGTCACCCTCGAACAGATGCAAAAAGGTTCCGGTTTCCTGGGTCGTTTGGCCGGAAAAACCAGGCCACCTCTCTCCTACCACGTCATTGCCGGCGATATTTCAGCATTCTTAGAAAAGGAGCACGACCCGGAGTTTATGCTCAGGGTACTCAAGCAAACCGGACGCTCATGCTGCGGAACCGAACCGAATGACGGCGCTGTGAGCGTGGAAAGCATTTGCGCGGTGCCCGGCGCGACAAGAGAATTAGTGGCGGAGCATCATTGCGGTTATTACAGGACGGAATTCAGAGTTGTTTGAAGGAGGTTTGAATGGTTTGTGTTGACAGAACATGTTCAGGAAAATTCCGACAGGTTCTTGGGATATTTTAATTTTTAAATTACTTTTGCTTGCATTTCAGTGCAAAAAACACTTAAAACCATGAAGCGGCTCTACGCATTTCTATACGGCATCCCCACCTTAGCGACGTGTATATTCGCCATTTGCTGTTTATTCCCCGCTTTGCTCGCTGCCCAAACCCAAACCACCTGCGACTTTCAAAAGCTTTTCGACGACGGCAAAGCTGCCGCGAATATGGAAGACTATGAAACAGCACTGAAAAAATTCAATTCGGCGCGGCGTTGCGATCCTGACAAAGGGCAGAAAATTGATCAGGAGATAGAAAATCTGTACGAGGCGATCAACAAAAAAAAGGAACAGGCGGAAATAGAAAAGCGGCGGGCCGATGAGGAAAAGCGACGGGCAGAAGAAGAAAAGCGACGGGCAGAAGATGAAAAACAGCGGGCCCAGGAGGAAATGAGGAAAGCGGAAGCCGCCCGGAAAATCGCCCAGGCTGCTTTGGATAGCCTTCAAAAAGTAAACGCGGACAAGGTGCGCCTGATCCTGGCAGAAGTTCAACGAAACCAAAACGAGATGAACTTCAACGATGCCGTGGAAAAACTCAAAACCGCCCGCATTCTCCTGGCTTTGCCCGATTCAGTGGACCTGGCTTATAAAAACCTGACCCGCGCCCTGCTTTCTCATGCCCGCGAGGACCTTCGGCGCATGGACTATAAATCGGCCCTGACAAAAATAAAGATCGCAGAAGGACTGAATGTTCAGCCGGATTCGGTCGAAGCCGCCAGTCAGGCTTTGCAACATTTCCTCTTCGAACATGCCCGGCTGGATATCCTGAGCACGAACTACGACAGCGCGTTGGAAAAGATAAATGTGGTGAACACACTCCTGCCATCGAGCGATTCGGTGAAAAGCGTCTGGTTTGAGATCGCATTTTGTTACACCGAAACGGGACATCCGGATCAAGCGGCAAGCCTGTTGGACACTATTGCCAGGCTGAACAACGATCCCGGCGCACGCGCAGAACTTCGGGATGTTGCCGGGGCAGAATCTCGCCTGAAAGCCCGGACCCTCCGGCAGATCATGAAGCAGCTCAACCCGGAATTGTACCAGCGCCTGTTGGAACTTTATTTCCCCCCCGCTTTCGGAAAAATCCCCGGCGGAAAATTGGTGATGGGGGGCGGCGCGGAGAATGAAGCCTATAGAACCTGCACCGTCAACATCCGGCCTTTTGAACTCGGCACAAAGGAGGTGACTTTTTTTGAATTCGACCTTTTCTGCGCCGCCGCCAGTCACAGAAAACCCTCCGATCACGGCTGGGGTCGCGGCAAGCGGCCGGTGGTGGACGTCGATTGGTACGATGCGGTGGAATATTGCAACTGGCGAAGCCGTCAGGAAGGACTGCAGGAGGTGTATAAAATTGATACGAGTTCCGGCACCCCATCCGACCGCGATGCCGGCGCCCGAAAATGCTGGCCGGTTCGCTTCGACGAGACGGCCGACGGCTACCGGCTGCCTACCGAAGCCGAATGGGAGTTCGCTGCGGGAAATGGCGAAAAACGCACGCTTTACAGCTGGGGCGATGCATTACCCACCGCTCAAACAGGGGGAAATGTGGCCGACGAAACGGCTCAAACCAAATTTCCCGACTGGAAGATTTTCCAGGGTTATTCGGATGCGTTCCCCTACACCGCCCCTGCCGGCACTTTTCAGCCCAACGATTTCGGATTGTTCGACATGACGGGCAATGTTTGGGAATGGTGTTGGGATGGCTACGACGAAGATTTTTGCCGGAGCCATAAAAAAAAGCGAAACGACCCTTACAACGGCTGCCGTGTGCTGCGGGGCGGTTCGTGGGGAAGCTTTCAGCAAGACTGCTATGTGCGCCGCCGGTTTTACAATACGGCAGATAGCCGTAACTTCAGCATAGGTTTCCGCCTGGCGAGAAATCAGGTCAACTTAACAAGATAATCCATTCGCCATGATCTCTTCAACTTCAATCCGAAGGGCATTTTGCATCAGCCTCGCTTACGTCGCGGCGTATACGACGGCGTTTTCGCAAACCATCGAAAACGTGCGGGATTCTTTTGACCAGTCGCGGCAACTGATGCTCATCTATTACGACCTGAATGACTTGAGCTACAAGCAGGAGGTTTTCGTCGTTCCGCATATCCGGCTGAGAGATTCTTCGATTGCCGGAGAATACCCGTTCCCGGCGCAGGACAGGCTGGCAAAGAAATATTTTTCCGGCGACTATGGCTGGATCGGCAAAGGAGGCGACAACAAACGCATCATTTGGGATCCCTTGCGTCAGGGCTTTGATCAACTATCTGAGATTCAGGTCGTACCGATGATAGAAAAAACACAGGATGCCCCTGCTCCCCGATTCTGGACGATTTTTTGGCATGGGAGCAACAGTGCGCCCTTCGGAATCAAGATCGCGCGCCTGAGCCGGATAGGATTTTTTGCAGGATTCCGGATGGGCCACCTGCCGCCATCGCACCGCTATAAGGTTTCCGATGCCGGTGTGATGGACTACCGGGAATCCGGTGTGTACGAGATCGGCGCTGCCAGCCGCCTGGCCTCTTTTGCCGCAACCGGCGGTTTGGTGCTGCAAATCGCGCGGCAAATGTATGCTTTCGTGGGGGGTGGGTATGGCAAAGAACAACTTTTCCGGAAATACGACGAGTTCAATCTCAATTATGAACTGGTGGGCAGCAATTGGGCGCTCCATGAAAACCTCGATGCCAAAGGGGCTTTCTATGATCTGGGCCTCACCCTGCGTCTGCGCAACCAACTTTGTATTGAAATAGGTACCGGTACCGTAAATTTCCAGTCATACCAGATACTTGGCGGCATCGGATATGCTTTTTCAAAAAAAAGGGCTGAACGTTAAAAAATCAAACATGATGAAAGGTGTTTACATGACTGTCCTTTTGACGCTGCCGGCGTTGATTTTGGTGAACTGCACCCTGGAAAAAGAGCCCGAGCCTCCCCCGGCTGGGACCACCAACCGGGTGGATCCGGTTTTCTCTTCCACAACGCTGAAAGCCATCTCCCACGACAGCATTCGCGCCGAAGCGCGGCTCAGCGACCTGGGCAACCTGAATATCCTCAAGTATGGCTGGGTCTGGAGCCAAAACCCTGAACCCATGCTGAATGACAACAATTTGACGCTGGACTCTCTCGGCATCAATTATTCTTTTGTTTCGGTTATCCCCGGACTCATAGTGGGAAATACCTACCACCTGCGCCCATTCGTGGCTACCGGCGCGGACACGATATACGGTCCGGAAACTACTTATTTGATGGGGATACCGAAAGTGAACGATATGATCCTGCTCGATACAGCGGCGTGCCTTGTCCGCGTTAAATGCAGCCTGCAAAGTCCGATATTGTATACGGCATTCGGAATCGTTTATGATATCGGGCCCGGTCTGCCAACGCTTCAGCAAAATGACGGCCAGGCGCCCGGCACTGTCATTAGTAACGATAGTTTTGAGATTGACCTGACTATGCTGAACCCCAATACGCTGTATTCGCTCAGGGCTTATGCCATTTCCGACTCAGGGATAGGTTACAGCAGGGTATTGCCCGTCACAACTCCTTTCAGTTTGATCGAATCGGCAAGTTTCGCCATCAGTACCGATGCAAAAATTTTCAAGGGCGCGATCGTGACGTTTACCAATACTTCTGTTGGCGCCACTTCCTTTTCCTGGGATTTTGGCGACGGCGTCCCTTCCACCGAAGCTTCTCCTACGCACATCTTCAATAATCTGGGCAACATGACTGTAGTGATGACCGCTGAAAATGGCGGATGCCGGCTGACGAAGGACACAGTATTAACGGTCACCAGCAATCCTTTTGAGGATTACTGGGTTCCGGTACCCGGCGGAATTTTTATGATGGGATGCGATGAGACGGTACAGGATACCTGTTTGCCGTCGGAGCTTCCCGTTCATGAAGTTACGATCAGCGCATTCGAGATGGGCAGAACCGAAATAAACCAGGAACAATGGCAGGCAGTGACCGGATGGAACCCGAGCGCATTTAACACTTGCCTGTATTGTCCGGTTGAATTGGTATCGTGGGATCAGATTGTCAATGAATTCATACCCGCCCTCTACCGGAAAACCGGCCGGAACTACCGCCTGCCCACCGAAGCGGAATGGGAATACGCCGCACGCGGCGGAGCAAATACAAAATACGCCGGATCAAATGACCTGGATATGGTCGGATGGCACTTCGGTAATTCCGCTTTGATAACACAGCCGGTCGAAGGGAAAGAGGATAACGGATATGGCCTGTTCGACATGAGCGGAAATGTGTGGGAATGGGTTGAAGACTACTGGCATAACGATTATACCGGGGCACCGACAGACGGTTCCCCATGGGTTGATCCGCCGGGATTTGCCCGGGTGATGCGGGGCGGCAGTTATAGAACAGATCCGTTGTTTTGCCGAATCTCGTCCCGCAGCTCGTTGAGTTCGATTACGAAGCGCTCCGACGTCGGCTTCCGCCTCGCTCGATAGCCCCTGGAGCCGCTTTTCACTATAAAACCCTTTTATCCTCCGCCAACCATGCCCACCATCCTCCTCCTCACCGCCAATGACCCTGCCGACCGGCTCAACCAGCTGGCCGCTGAGGGCAAAGAGATCCAGCGCACGCTCAACAGCGCTCACGGCAAGGCCTACGATGTGGCGTTGTTGCCCGAATGTTCCACGGAGGATTTTATCAAGGAACTGATGGTGCCCAACCGCGAGATCGAGATCGTCCATTTTGCCGGCCATGCAGGCAGCAGCAGCCTGCGCCTCTCCGATACCGACGCCCGGGCCTCGGCGCTGGCTGAAAAACTGCGCAGCCAGGGTACCGTCAAATTGGTGTTCCTCAACGGCTGCGCCACACGCGGGCAGGTGGAGTTTTTCCACAAGGCGGGAATCCCCTTCGTCTTTGCCACCAGCCGGCCCGTGGGCGACGACAAGGCTTACTGGGTGGCTACACAGTTCTACCAGTACCTCACGCTGGGTCGCTCGCTGCAGGAAGCCTTCGCCGAGGTGGTGACCGATGCCCAACAACTCTCCCAAAAAGTGAATGCCTTCCGCAGCGACCGGAGCATCGGCTTCGACGCCACACTGGGAGCGGATGATCCGGTGGAATGGGATCTGTACGTCCGCGCCGGCTCCGAAGATACCGACTACCGTCTGCCTTTTGAGCGGCCGCCCCAGCGCGCTGCCGGGGCGGTGGATCATACGGCCTTCCTCGACGAACTCATTTTTGCCCTCGAAAACGTGGATGCCCCCGTTCTGGCGAATGTGAAAAAACTGGCCGCCGTGCTCCGCGAAGGCATGGTGCCGAACAATAAAAAAATAGCCGAACTGCTCCGGGTGCTGCCCTACACCCTCGGTGTGCGCCTCCGTCAGATCAATGCCGACCCCGGCGAACGCGGTGCCAACTACTACCGCGAATTGCTGTACGACTATGTTTTTTTCTTCGAAGCGTTGCTGCAACATACCACAGCCCTGTTTTGCGCCCAGATCTGGCAAAACGGCGACCACTCAGCCGCACAGGCGCCGGCCGGTTTCAAATCGCTGCGTCAATACCTCACCAGCAACCACCTTGCCGAAGCGCCGGGCATGTACGTCCCGGTTTTGGAGGCCCTGCCGGACCTGACGGAACAAGCCGGGATCAAAAATATCCTTCCCTTCGGCAAAAGCCAACTCGATTATCTGCACTCGGAGCGTTTCCGGGCAGCAGACAATTTCTTCTTTCTTCAAAAGAAATATTACTGGCAGAGGGTGCGCCAGAAAGACGAAGAAGCGCAGGAAAGCTGCCTTTTGGCCCAGGAATTCCTGACCGAAGCCTTCCGCCAGTTCAGTTTTATCGTCAAGTATGTCCTGGCATCCGTCAGGAGCATCAACGTCCGCAATTTCCGGCACCTGCCCGTGATGTACCATAACATCGTGTCCAAACTCATCCTGTCCGAGCCGGAACCGGACAGCCTGCCCGGTGCGACCATGATGGAAAACAAATCGGTGCTTTGCTTCGAGACCGCCGAATTTCAGCCCGATACGCCCTCCCTCAACCTTTTCCCCTTTATCATCGACCGCAACGTATTCACCGGAAAACCCAACGATGAGGTGGATCTTTACCTTTTCGCCGGGTATTTTACCCCGGAGGGAGTCGAAAAACCTTGTTATCAGTATGTTTCGGTACAAAGTCCGGGCAAGATCTGGCGCTTCGACGAGACGCAGCACCGCGTCAGCCTGCTGCACGTGGGCGAACCCGCCTCTTTGGTGCACGAAGCCAATCACCTGATGGCCGGAACGGGCGAGTTCCGGAATTTTCTTCAGCAATTCCGTAAACAATTTATCCCCGCATAGTCATGCCGCAAAGTCCGTTTAAATTACTCGAGCCCTACGGCCCCCGCGACAAGGATGTGTTCTTCGGTCGCGATGCGGAGATATACGCGCTCTACAGTCTTTTACAACAGACGCGACTGGCCCTCGTATATGGCTCCTCCGGCACGGGCAAAACCAGTCTGATCCAGGCCGGCCTGCCCAAAGTGTTCAAACTCACTGACTGGTACCAGCTTTCTGTGCGCCGGCGCAACAACATCAACACTTCCCTGCGGACGGAACTGGCGCGCGCCCTGGGCAGTCCGGCGCCGGTAACCGATCTTGCCGAAGCCATTCAGGATGTGTACGAAAGACGCTGGATACCTGTTTACCTGGTGTTCGATCAATTCGAAGAACTGTTCACGCTGGGCAGCTACGACGAACAAGTCGCGTTTTTTACCGATCTGCAACAGATCCTGCACGCCAACCTGCCTTGCAAGGTCATCCTTTCCATGCGCGAAGAATATATCGGCCACCTGTACGAATTTGAGCCGCTGGTGCCTGCTTTGTTCGACAAGCGCTTCCGGGTGGAACCCATGAAAGATAAAACCGTGCGCAACGTGGTGGTCAGGATGTGCGACAAATACGGCATCGAACTGGAACACAAAGACGAAACGCCCGGCCAGATCCTCGAACAAGTGAAAGTAGGCAAACAGGCGGTGCACCTGCCTTACCTCCAGATTTATCTTCACTACCTGTACGAGCACGCCATGGCTACACTCCATCGGCCGCGATTCACGCGGGCCGGTACGGAAGCCATCGGCCAACTGGGCAATGTGCTGAAACGTTTTATCGAAACTAAAATCGCCGACGCACAGACCTATCTGCACGGCGAGGGAGCGCCCGCCGACTTCGCCCAACGTCTGCTCGATGAATTCGCGACCGACGAAGGCACCAAACAATCGCAAAAAAGCACCGAACTGGCCCGCCACCTCCAGGCCGACGCTGCATTGGTACACAAGGCGTTGCTCTACTTCAGCGACACGGCCAAACTGCTCCGCGCCGACGAAGACGATATCGAGCGCTACGAACCTGTTCACGACGTTGTCGCCAAACAAATCCACGAACTGCGCTCGGCGGAAGACAAGGAATTTAAAGCGTTCGCCCGTCAGATACAGAACGACTACGAGCGCTGGCGCGCCGAAAACAAGGACACCGGGCGCCTGATGACGGTCAACGACCTAGCCAAAGTGGATATCTACCGCGAACGCCTGGAAAAACGCGACGAATACCGGGAGGCCTGGAAGGCTTACATTGATGAAAGCCGCAACTACCGCGAAACGGTGCGCCGCCGCGACCGTCGCCGCCTGTTAATAATGACCGTGATCGCCATAGTGGCGGTTATCGCGAGCGTCCTGGCCTTCTCTGCCAGCAAAATAGCACAGGATGCGCGGGAAGTCGCCGAAACGGAACGCAATAATGCCATTAAAAACCTGGAACTCTACAAAAAAGAAGAACTGGGGCGGCTGTTAATAGATGCGGATACTTATATCAAATCCGGCGACTACGAATACGCCCGCGCAGCCTTGAATGTAGCGGAAAATATCCGGATAGAGTATTTTCCGAACGAAACAGGATATAAGGAGAAAATGGAAAGGTTGCGGGGGAAAATCCGGTGAGTATCAGCGGTGAAATGCTATGGTCAACGTGGTACCACAACTTGCGTTATACCTCACGCCGCCAAAACTTGCGCGTTTGTCGGACGAATAAAAATCGTCCGACGAATTGACCAAGAGCAAGTTAGGGATTTTCTTTCACGCTGAAATCTTGGCGGCGCGAGGTATAATAAAATGACAGGCTTGATATCGTGCTGTACGTTTGCAGGATGTGATAACATATGCTGCGGTATAATTTTTTTGGCAAAAATTCAAATTAGTGCCAAAAATTAGGTTTTATTGATTGAATGCTATTATCTTTGGGCGCATGGCAAATACTACTGCAAAAATCGATATAAACACCTCGATTTCAGTCGCATTTTCTGAAAAGCCCTTGCTTTCCAGGGATGAACTTCTCCATTGGTTGCAGGAGGTTTATCCTAATGCCTCTGATGAGTCATTAGTCTGGCGGGTACATGACCTCAAAAGTAAAGGTATTTTAGAAAGCCCTGGACGCGGAATGTACCGCCTTGGGAAGGCGAATGTTTTTCTACCGGTTCTTGGTAACTTAGCCAAGCGCATCGCCGCCCTACTTGCTAAAGAGTTACCCTTAGTGAAAAACTGCATTTGGGAGACCCGATGGATCAGCAGTTGGATGGAATTGCAGCCGCCTTATAATTGGACTATCGTAGAGACTGAGAAGGAAGTTTTAGAATCTGTTTTTACCAGTCTTACCGGCATATCTAAAAAGGTCTTTCTTGATCCCGACCGGAAAGTGGTGGATCTGTATATTCTGACGCTTAATGAATCTGTTATCGTCAAACCTTTGCTTTCTGAATCCCCGACATTTCCGATTGGAAAAATCACCTCTGCGGCACCTGAGAAAATTCTGGTAGATATAGTTGCCGAACCTGACCTCTTCCGCGCTCAGCAGGGAGAGCTGGATCGCATTTATGTCAATGCCTTTAACGAGGTACGGATTAACCAGACAAAAATGCTGCGTTATGCTAATCGCCGGCGCAAATACGATGCCGTATACAGTTTAATCCCTTTAGAACATCGGTTACCGCAAACCTCCTGAAAACTAAAATGATACATCCGGACTCTCTTTCGCTCGAATGGATTCAATCCGTCGCTACCCGACTTGGCAAGGTTGATAAAGCCTTGCTTGAAAAGGCTATACGCGCTCTTTTTTTAGCCGAACAATTAAAAGTCCGGGGACTCGACTTCCAGTTTAAAGGCGGCACTTCGCTTTTGCTCCAACTCCCGATACCCCGGCGTTTTTCGCCGCAGCATGTGTTGTCACATGCTGCGAGGGTATAGCAGGTTTTTATCCCTGCCCTGCACTACTGAAATGCAGTTAAAGCAGATCAAATGAATGTCATTCTGTTGAAAAAATATTTTTAAAATATTGTATACCAATGGTTTGTATATAATTAAATAAGAGGCTTGGTGTTGTGCTGGATGTTTGCAGCAGGTGTCAACACATGATGCGGTGAAAAGGAAGGTACGCCGTCTACATTATTTCAATCCTTCTTATTCTGGAAATGCGCCGATAACCGGAAAAACAATGTGCCGCCAACCCAAGAGCAGGCGGGTTTCAATCCTTCTTATTCTGGAAATGCGCCGATAACCATCCGCGCCCTGCTGACACAGTTTTGACACAGTGTGTTTCAATCCTTCTTATTCTGGAAATGCGCCGATAACCAAGCGTAGTGACATGATAGTGCGGGCAACGGTTGAGTTTCAATCCTTCTTATTCTGGAAATGCGCCGATAACTCACCATCACCAATGCCGACGACCTACAGGCACAGGGTTTCAATCCTTCTTATTCTGGAAATGCGCCGATAACCCCCTCTCCGCCCTCCAGGTGGGAAGGGGGTTTTTCTGTTTCAATCCTTCTTATTCTGGAAATGCGCCGATAACCCGCTCTACGAGTAGGCGGGTGCTTACTTTTGTTAAGTTTCAATCCTTCTTATTCTGGAAATGCGCCGATAACTGCTTTTGATAGGCAGAATTTAGTCCTCTT
Organism: Saprospiraceae bacterium; assembly: GCA_019187225.1. Classification (GTDB taxonomy): domain Bacteria; phylum Bacteroidota; class Bacteroidia; order Chitinophagales; family Saprospiraceae; genus M3007. The sequence goes on along the minus strand of JABAQQ010000016.1, from coordinate 27,955 downwards.
GCTAACAGTTTCAATCCTTCTTATTCTGGAAATGCGCCGATAACCATAGAACCAGTCGAGCCACAATTGCCAGGCGTAAGTGTTTCAATCCTTCTTATTCTGGAAATGCGCCGATAACATTCGTAAGCCCGCAGGCGATAATGGTAAAACACTCGGGTTTCAATCCTTCTTATTCTGGAAATGCGCCGATAACCGATTTCGTCCGGGTCGTTGGTGAACTCCGGCAACGGTTTCAATCCTTCTTATTCTGGAAATGCGCCGATAACCATAAAATTGTCTTTCCATTCTTCCACTTCCGCCCGGTTTCAATCCTTCTTATTCTGGAAATGCGCCGATAACTCTCAGTTGGCAGGTAAGCACATTGAAGCGGTCGCGGCCGTTTCAATCCTTCTTATTCTGGAAATGCGCCGATAACGACCTTGCCGCGATCATCGCCGCGCAGGTGATCGAAGTTTCAATCCTTCTTATTCTGGAAATGCGCCGATAACAATACGCGGAAAAGGTGTACAGTGTGAAAGAATTAGTGTTTCAATCCTTCTTATTCTGGAAATGCGCCGATAACAGGGCGCATGGTCGGCGGGCGACAGTTAGCCGGGAAAGTTTCAATCCTTCTTATTCTGGAAATGCGCCGATAACCCTTGCGCGTATGTCTGGAAACACCCTGCAATCTGTGTTTCAATCCTTCTTATTCTGGAAATGCGCCGATAACACCCCGTACCATGCGCCTCGACATACTCCCATTTTTGGTTTCAATCCTTCTTATTCTGGAAATGCGCCGATAACATGCCTTCGGGGTGGACAATTCGGATGCGGATAAGATGTTTCAATCCTTCTTATTCTGGAAATGCGCCGATAACGAAATCTCCCGATCCGGTAAAAAGCGCCTCTCCCCGGTTTCAATCCTTCTTATTCTGGAAATGCGCCGATAACCATAAATCTGTTTGGAATCAATAGCATCTATAACAGGTTTCAATCCTTCTTATTCTGGAAATGCGCCGATAACCTACGATACCCTTGCGGCCCGCCATCCCAACGTCACGTTTCAATCCTTCTTATTCTGGAAATGCGCCGATAACATCAATGGTCATAATGTCAATTCTTCATTGATGGTGTTTCAATCCTTCTTATTCTGGAAATGCGCCGATAACCATCACGCGGTTTGCCACTGGCGCCAGCCACGTCGCGTTTCAATCCTTCTTATTCTGGAAATGCGCCGATAACCGCATGGCTCGTCCGCGCCACCGAATACAACCGGCCGTTTCAATCCTTCTTATTCTGGAAATGCGCCGATAACGAGCAGCCAATTCGTGCTTTGCCATACCACGCGCCCGTTTCAATCCTTCTTATTCTGGAAATGCGCCGATAACGAAGAATCTTTTCACGCGTGGACGCCTCGGTACCTGGTTTCAATCCTTCTTATTCTGGAAATGCGCCGATAACCTTTTACAATTTCACCCAATGTTAGGTAACAGATGAGTTTCAATCCTTCTTATTCTGGAAATGCGCCGATAACTCTCGACGATGCGCTTGGGGTTGGCGCCTACGATGAGGGTTTCAATCCTTCTTATTCTGGAAATGCGCCGATAACAATCATGCGCACGCCCATATCATACTACGGAGGCAAGGTTTCAATCCTTCTTATTCTGGAAATGCGCCGATAACCATAAATCTGTTTGGAATCAATAGCATCTATAACAGGTTTCAATCCTTCTTATTCTGGAAATGCGCCGATAACCTACGATACCCTTGCGGCCCGCCATCCCAACGTCACGTTTCAATCCTTCTTATTCTGGAAATGCGCCGATAACATCAATGGTCATAATGTCAATTCTTCATTGATGGTGTTTCAATCCTTCTTATTCTGGAAATGCGCCGATAACCATCACGCGGTTTGCCACTGGCGCCAGCCACGTCGCGTTTCAATCCTTCTTATTCTGGAAATGCGCCGATAACCGCATGGCTCGTCCGCGCCACCGAATACAACCGGCCGTTTCAATCCTTCTTATTCTGGAAATGCGCCGATAACGAGCAGCCAATTCGTGCTTTGCCATACCACGCGCCCGTTTCAATCCTTCTTATTCTGGAAATGCGCCGATAACGAAGAATCTTTTCACGCGTGGACGCCTCGGTACCTGGTTTCAATCCTTCTTATTCTGGAAATGCGCCGATAACCTTTTACAATTTCACCCAATGTTAGGTAACAGATGAGTTTCAATCCTTCTTATTCTGGAAATGCGCCGATAACTCTCGACGATGCGCTTGGGGTTGGCGCCTACGATGAGGGTTTCAATCCTTCTTATTCTGGAAATGCGCCGATAACAATCATGCGCACGCCCATATCATACTACGGAGGCAAGGTTTCAATCCTTCTTATTCTGGAAATGCGCCGATAACCATAAATCTGTTTGGAATCAATAGCATCTATAACAGGTTTCAATCCTTCTTATTCTGGAAATGCGCCGATAACCGGCGCAGGGTCTTATCCACGAGCGGGCGTTTTCTGTGTTTCAATCCTTCTTATTCTGGAAATGCGCCGATAACAAAACCCAGTAAGGAAATTGCCGACGCCATTGGCATGTTTCAATCCTTCTTATTCTGGAAATGCGCCGATAACCTGGCCTGCGCTTTCGACCCGGCCAAACAGTATTCCTGTTTCAATCCTTCTTATTCTGGAAATGCGCCGATAACGTTGCTTCCGACCGAGCAAGAGATTCAGGTGATAATGGTTTCAATCCTTCTTATTCTGGAAATGCGCCGATAACCTTGTGTGATATTTCCGAAATTCACACGCTTTATTAGTTTCAATCCTTCTTATTCTGGAAATGCGCCGATAACCCAAAACGGGCGAAGTGTTGCCGGTTTACAAGTCCGGTTTCAATCCTTCTTATTCTGGAAATGCGCCGATAACGCTGAATCGCACGTCAGCGTAAGCGATTTCTTCCTTGTTTCAATCCTTCTTATTCTGGAAATGCGCCGATAACGCGCTGCCCGCGCGTCCTTCGCGCCGATCACCTTGCCGGTTTCAATCCTTCTTATTCTGGAAATGCGCCGATAACCGGGAGTAAAACAGGTATAGACGGTCATTCTGATAGGGTTTCAATCCTTCTTATTCTGGAAATGCGCCGATAACAGCGGGGGAGCCTTGCGGCTGTGGTGCGATTAGACATGTTTCAATCCTTCTTATTCTGGAAATGCGCCGATAACGCCAGTGTTCTGCCCGAAGCCAAAAGCGCGATTGTCGTTTCAATCCTTCTTATTCTGGAAATGCGCCGATAACACAACGGGGTTAGTCAACGTCCATGATATGTTTGCCGGTTTCAATCCTTCTTATTCTGGAAATGCGCCGATAACCCAACCGTAGCGCCTTTTGGAAACTTTGGTAGTGGGGTTTCAATCCTTCTTATTCTGGAAATGCGCCGATAACAGGTAGACGGGCTTTGAGCCGTCGGCAAGCGGGCGCGGTTTCAATCCTTCTTATTCTGGAAATGCGCCGATAACAAAACCGCAATAAGTCGGAATGAAATTTGTTAGTGGGGTTTCAATCCTTCTTATTCTGGAAATGCGCCGATAACTCCCCGCCCTTTCCGGGGCCACCCTCGTCAAGGTGCTGTTTCAATCCTTCTTATTCTGGAAATGCGCCGATAACCCGGTGGGCTGGTACTCGAGTTTCCCGCGGATACGGGTTTCAATCCTTCTTATTCTGGAAATGCGCCGATAACGTTTGGTGGCGTTGTAGGTGGTTTGGGCGGCGATTCGGGTTTCAATCCTTCTTATTCTGGAAATGCGCCGATAACCCTTAATGTACTGCATCGTGTGAAATATACTGCCGGGGTTTCAATCCTTCTTATTCTGGAAATGCGCCGATAACCTCGCAGTCGTTCTAAGCGCCTGCCCTACTACCTTGTAGTTTCAATCCTTCTTATTCTGGAAATGCGCCGATAACAAAAAGGCGCTGCCGATGCACCACCGCCTGCGACCGTTTCAATCCTTCTTATTCTGGAAATGCGCCGATAACCCTCTCGTGGCACCTGTTATGCACCGTATTGATGTTTGTTTCAATCCTTCTTATTCTGGAAATGCGCCGATAACATTTGCCACAAGGAACAAGAATATTCTGCCCCTTGAGTTTCAATCCTTCTTATTCTGGAAATGCGCCGATAACTTGTTGTATGCGCAGGATAATACCCGCCCGCTTTTCGGTTTCAATCCTTCTTATTCTGGAAATGCGCCGATAACCCAACAAATGGGGACTCCCCGACAGCCACGGAAATAGTTTCAATCCTTCTTATTCTGGAAATGCGCCGATAACACCAAATGCAGATACACTGCACAGCATTACCATTGGGTTTCAATCCTTCTTATTCTGGAAATGCGCCGATAACCCGTTATTTTGAAAATTAAGTCCATATCCCAAAGGTGTTTCAATCCTTCTTATTCTGGAAATGCGCCGATAACTTTTGGGTGGCCGCCGGAACTTGCGCCCCGACGGCGCGTTTCAATCCTTCTTATTCTGGAAATGCGCCGATAACAACCGCTGGCGTGCAGGCATGAAAATGCACCTCGTGGGTTTCAATCCTTCTTATTCTGGAAATGCGCCGATAACGGAAAGTTCCGCGCAGCGGGGTGTTGAATTCCCGCAGTTTCAATCCTTCTTATTCTGGAAATGCGCCGATAACTGGACGAAAATGTGCTTGCCGCAATTTTCGCATAGGGTTTCAATCCTTCTTATTCTGGAAATGCGCCGATAACAATTGCGATATGTTGGGACTATAACTCTGCACCATGTGTTTCAATCCTTCTTATTCTGGAAATGCGCCGATAACGCATTATGAAAGACATGATACAAAAAGCCTAACCTCGTTTCAATCCTTCTTATTCTGGAAATGCGCCGATAACAACTACCACACCTCCGGCCGCCCGGCGGTGATCCTCGTTTCAATCCTTCTTATTCTGGAAATGCGCCGATAACCGCCCGCATCTGGGAAGGCTATACCAAGAGCGGCATGTTTCAATCCTTCTTATTCTGGAAATGCGCCGATAACCGGTCAAGAATGCGGGCACTCGTTGGGGCCTGTTTGTTTCAATCCTTCTTATTCTGGAAATGCGCCGATAACCGCTTGCGCCACAAGTGGCCGGTGCTGGTAAGGGTCGGTTTCAATCCTTCTTATTCTGGAAATGCGCCGATAACCGTCTTTTGGAACTTGACACCATAGTTGCAGAAGTAAGTTTCAATCCTTCTTATTCTGGAAATGCGCCGATAACAACAGAGATTGAAGTTCAGACCTATTCACCTGCCGGGTTTCAATCCTTCTTATTCTGGAAATGCGCCGATAACCGTTGTGGCGATTCACGTTTACGTCTCAGGTGTCCGGTTTCAATCCTTCTTATTCTGGAAATGCGCCGATAACTCCGCTTGTGTTTGCGATTGTCAGGCGTATAGTGCCGTTTCAATCCTTCTTATTCTGGAAATGCGCCGATAACCCTTCTCACGGTGCTTTGCTATTTAATCACTATCCGGTTTCAATCCTTCTTATTCTGGAAATGCGCCGATAACACGTGGCGGCCCGGGCCTTGAAGTCATTGCCGGACAGTTTCAATCCTTCTTATTCTGGAAATGCGCCGATAACGCACGAAAAAGCGGGTGTCCTCGTAGATTCCGGATAGTTTCAATCCTTCTTATTCTGGAAATGCGCCGATAACCTTCTGTACCGGTTCGACGTAATTGGAACGCCTCGTGTTTCAATCCTTCTTATTCTGGAAATGCGCCGATAACATACGCCTGGGCTGTCTATTGCCGTGGCGGTCACGGGTTTCAATCCTTCTTATTCTGGAAATGCGCCGATAACTCCTTCAGGGCTACCGTCACCACGTCGGTCGCTTCGGGTTTCAATCCTTCTTATTCTGGAAATGCGCCGATAACGCTTGAATCCTACAGACGGGCGGAAGTCCTTTATGTGTTTCAATCCTTCTTATTCTGGAAATGCGCCGATAACCGCTTGCAGCCCTTCAAAAGGGATTGACCCCGTACAAGTTTCAATCCTTCTTATTCTGGAAATGCGCCGATAACGGCGCTGGCCCTGAAGGAATGGCAGGCAGAATGCGAGTTTCAATCCTTCTTATTCTGGAAATGCGCCGATAACTTGCAAGTTTGAAAAATAGGTTATCTTTGCAACAAGGTTTCAATCCTTCTTATTCTGGAAATGCGCCGATAACATCCCGCGTAGCGCTCACCGATACCGAAGGCAATGAGTTTCAATCCTTCTTATTCTGGAAATGCGCCGATAACGGGTGACGACCGTCACTATCAACACCGACCAAAATGGGTTTCAATCCTTCTTATTCTGGAAATGCGCCGATAACTCTCCACCGGCTGTATCAGGCCGTTGCGCTTTATCTGTTTCAATCCTTCTTATTCTGGAAATGCGCCGATAACGGGTCGGAAAGCAGCGACATCTGCAATCCGACGAAAGTTTCAATCCTTCTTATTCTGGAAATGCGCCGATAACAAGTCGGGAGGAAATGCTCGACTGGCTTGAAAATGAGGTTTCAATCCTTCTTATTCTGGAAATGCGCCGATAACCTCAACAGCCTCTTTTTCAAGATTAAGGCTGTTTGGTTTCAATCCTTCTTATTCTGGAAATGCGCCGATAACTACCGCGTTTGGTTTGTTGCCCACCATCCGGGCCAAGTTTCAATCCTTCTTATTCTGGAAATGCGCCGATAACAGACGAATCCAGTATTGTGCAAGCCGGTAACGGTCGAGTTTCAATCCTTCTTATTCTGGAAATGCGCCGATAACTTGTCGTAAGGGTTATTCCGCTTCCTTCTGCCAACTGGTTTCAATCCTTCTTATTCTGGAAATGCGCCGATAACATAATTGAGGTCGTGCCACTTCCCGCCGCAACCGTGTTTCAATCCTTCTTATTCTGGAAATGCGCCGATAACACGAAAAGTGCGGCGTTTGCGGCTGCTACCTGACAATGTTTCAATCCTTCTTATTCTGGAAATGCGCCGATAACTCGCCCGCGCTTGGCAGTTGCAAAGATTGTGAGACTGGTTTCAATCCTTCTTATTCTGGAAATGCGCCGATAACCGATGGTGATGGGGCTGTCAATGATGCCAAACTTCAGTTTCAATCCTTCTTATTCTGGAAATGCGCCGATAACAAAAATCGTTTCCGCGCTTATTGATTACCGACAGAGGTTTCAATCCTTCTTATTCTGGAAATGCGCCGATAACGGCGCGAGCGGGGCGACAACTTCTTACAACCCTGCAAGTTTCAATCCTTCTTATTCTGGAAATGCGCCGATAACACACGCGAGCAATGGCAAACGAAACGGTCACAACGAGTTTCAATCCTTCTTATTCTGGAAATGCGCCGATAACCTGAAATGATGGACTTGAAACAGGTGGAAAAGTCCCTGTTTCAATCCTTCTTATTCTGGAAATGCGCCGATAACCCCATAACTGGCACATATTTGGCAGGATAAAAAACCTGTTTCAATCCTTCTTATTCTGGAAATGCGCCGATAACGGCCCGACGACGGCAGCCAGCCGATACTCAGATGCAGTTTCAATCCTTCTTATTCTGGAAATGCGCCGATAACAACCCTGACTGGCACTGAGGTTGATGGCTCCACGAGTTTCAATCCTTCTTATTCTGGAAATGCGCCGATAACTAACGTTGACGGGAACTGAGGTTGATGGCAGCATATGTTTCAATCCTTCTTATTCTGGAAATGCGCCGATAACATTCCCGGTTGACAATTTTCAGCCCTTCGGTAATCATGTTTCAATCCTTCTTATTCTGGAAATGCGCCGATAACATTGGACGACATTTTGAACGTGTTTCGCCTTGACCGCGTTTCAATCCTTCTTATTCTGGAAATGCGCCGATAACCTCCGACGTTGCCGTTGCCGCGTCGGTCGTTAATTCGTTTCAATCCTTCTTATTCTGGAAATGCGCCGATAACACATTTTCCAATTCAACAACGTCCATGTTGTCACCGGGTTTCAATCCTTCTTATTCTGGAAATGCGCCGATAACCGTAACGAGGGAAGCCCACCGGATTAAGTGGTACTGGTTTCAATCCTTCTTATTCTGGAAATGCGCCGATAACGTAATGATTGACAGTTATTGTTGGTTATGGTTTTTCAGTTTCAATCCTTCTTATTCTGGAAATGCGCCGATAACTGAACGCGGCGTTGAACAATATTTGGCCGGGAAATAGTTTCAATCCTTCTTATTCTGGAAATGCGCCGATAACAATTGGAACGCCAATTGGCCGCCGCACGGCAAACGGGTTTCAATCCTTCTTATTCTGGAAATGCGCCGATAACCTCTCAATCACCCGGACAATTCGGCGAACCAATTTGGTTTCAATCCTTCTTATTCTGGAAATGCGCCGATAACTTTGTCGGCCATGTCGCGCTTCCAAGTTGGCTGCTTTGGTTTCAATCCTTCTTATTCTGGAAATGCGCCGATAACATCGGTATGCTTCGCCGCTCAGTTTGATTATTGGGGGTTTCAATCCTTCTTATTCTGGAAATGCGCCGATAACAAATCGGATGCAGCATGAAAGCCGTCGGGCTTTTTTGTTTCAATCCTTCTTATTCTGGAAATGCGCCGATAACAGCAGGTGAATTTTTCATGCCGTTTGTATTTTTTAATTGTTTCAATCCTTCTTATTCTGGAAATGCGCCGATAACCATATTGAAATACAACGCACGAATGAACGCAAACGGGTTTCAATCCTTCTTATTCTGGAAATGCGCCGATAACTTTTTGGCGTCGGCAATTGCGGCGGTTTGTTCGTCAAGTTTCAATCCTTCTTATTCTGGAAATGCGCCGATAACAACGGCGGCGGCGGCCAATTCGTCAACCCGGATGTTGGTTTCAATCCTTCTTATTCTGGAAATGCGCCGATAACTGGAGGCCAGAATCCGCCTGCTCGAATACAAATTGGGTTTCAATCCTTCTTATTCTGGAAATGCGCCGATAACCATATTTTTTTGCGCCCGCCATAACGCCGCAATGAGTTTCAATCCTTCTTATTCTGGAAATGCGCCGATAACTCAACAATCGGCGGCGGCTGACATTGCACAGATTCGGTTTCAATCCTTCTTATTCTGGAAATGCGCCGATAACTTCATCCGCAAAAAGGGCAACCAATTCAACGGAAACGTTTCAATCCTTCTTATTCTGGAAATGCGCCGATAACCTTTTGATTCGAGGGATTGCCGACCCGTAATTTCTGCGTTTCAATCCTTCTTATTCTGGAAATGCGCCGATAACCAACGCCGCTTCAACCGAAATTGTGTTGACAACCGAGTTTCAATCCTTCTTATTCTGGAAATGCGCCGATAACTCAGCGACCGTGCAAGGGTTTCGCTATTTTTTTTTGGTTTCAATCCTTCTTATTCTGGAAATGCGCCGATAACATAACCCCGCTTTCCCGCCAATATTCCCTAAGCGGTGTTTCAATCCTTCTTATTCTGGAAATGCGCCGATAACCCAATGGCACGATGTTCATTGCCCCTGCGATTGCCTGTTTCAATCCTTCTTATTCTGGAAATGCGCCGATAACTGTTTCGCGTCATTCACGCCAACGTTGTGACATACAGTTTCAATCCTTCTTATTCTGGAAATGCGCCGATAACTGATCATGTTGCCGTTGATATTCCCCGACATCCGTAGTTTCAATCCTTCTTATTCTGGAAATGCGCCGATAACACAATCCCCTGTGCGTGAATGATTGCGGCCAATGCCAGTTTCAATCCTTCTTATTCTGGAAATGCGCCGATAACCCCGATTGCCATGTTGAAAACGTCAACGATGACGTGGTTTCAATCCTTCTTATTCTGGAAATGCGCCGATAACCCGACGCCCTCCACCTATAAAGTGAATCCGCATCGTTGTTTCAATCCTTCTTATTCTGGAAATGCGCCGATAACCAATTACACAAAAATTGTAGTCCCGCATTTGACCGGGTTTCAATCCTTCTTATTCTGGAAATGCGCCGATAACATAACGTTCGCGTCCCGATAACTTTGTTGCCCTTGAGTTTCAATCCTTCTTATTCTGGAAATGCGCCGATAACTGCTTTGCCGTTCTTTGGCGAGTGCAATACGTCTGTCAGTTTCAATCCTTCTTATTCTGGAAATGCGCCGATAACCGGTTGCGGTCGGTCGTTGTGGAACTCGCCGTTGTAAGTTTCAATCCTTCTTATTCTGGAAATGCGCCGATAACGCGGAAAATTTCGATTTGTTCGGCATTGACGTTGTAAGTTTCAATCCTTCTTATTCTGGAAATGCGCCGATAACAGATTGTCAACTTGTTCGGTTTTTGGCCGTATGCGTGTTTCAATCCTTCTTATTCTGGAAATGCGCCGATAACCAAACGCCGTCAATAATGAATGTACCGGATTTGGGGTTTCAATCCTTCTTATTCTGGAAATGCGCCGATAACCGCAATTGGGCAACCAATGTGTTGAATGTTGGTTGGTGTTTCAATCCTTCTTATTCTGGAAATGCGCCGATAACGCAATGTGTTATTTCGTACCGACTGCGTTTGACGTTGTTTCAATCCTTCTTATTCTGGAAATGCGCCGATAACCGGTCGCCGTTGCCGGGTATGGCGTCAACGAATCCTGGTTTCAATCCTTCTTATTCTGGAAATGCGCCGATAACACAAACGCCCGCCGCCGTCATTGAACGTTCATCTTTGTTTCAATCCTTCTTATTCTGGAAATGCGCCGATAACCGAAACGAGGCCGTTCCGCCGACATTACCGTTGCGGGTTTCAATCCTTCTTATTCTGGAAATGCGCCGATAACATTTGACATTTTCGGGCGCGTCGTCGCCGGTCACATGTTTCAATCCTTCTTATTCTGGAAATGCGCCGATAACGATTGATTCGGTCGTTTGTTGAATCCGTTTGTCAACGTTTCAATCCTTCTTATTCTGGAAATGCGCCGATAACTGTTTCCGCCACTATTGCCGAAGTTCCGTTACCGGTGTTTCAATCCTTCTTATTCTGGAAATGCGCCGATAACGAAATCTCCCGATCCGGTAAAAAGCGCCTCTCCCCGGTTTCAATCCTTCTTATTCTGGAAATGCGCCGATAACAGGATTTTCCGCCTCGTAGCCCCATTCGTCGTCGTTGTTTCAATCCTTCTTATTCTGGAAATGCGCCGATAACCGATACCATCCACCACGCCTTCGGCGGTGTCGTCCAGTTTCAATCCTTCTTATTCTGGAAATGCGCCGATAACTCCGTATGCTCCGTTCACGCCTTGCGAAGCCGCATCGTTTCAATCCTTCTTATTCTGGAAATGCGCCGATAACCCTTGCTTCCGTGTTTGCCTTATCAACGCAAATCGTGTTTCAATCCTTCTTATTCTGGAAATGCGCCGATAACAGGATTTTCCGCCTCGTAGCCCCATTCGTCGTCGTTGTTTCAATCCTTCTTATTCTGGAAATGCGCCGATAACGTTTTTCGGAGAGCAGTGCGCGCATTTCCTGCGTAAGGTTTCAATCCTTCTTATTCTGGAAATGCGCCGATAACCGTCAGTGAGGGTGTCGTTTCCTTTCATCAGGCCTCGTTTCAATCCTTCTTATTCTGGAAATGCGCCGATAACATCCACCGCCACGCGCAAAAAGCGATCAGAAACGGGTTTCAATCCTTCTTATTCTGGAAATGCGCCGATAACAAAATATCTGAATCGCAGGTTGAGAATCATTCATCGGTTTCAATCCTTCTTATTCTGGAAATGCGCCGATAACGCAGCCGGTTCTTTTTCCTACCGGATGGCAATACGGGTTTCAATCCTTCTTATTCTGGAAATGCGCCGATAACGTAGGAATACGGTTCAAGCCACTGCTGAAGGAAATGTTTCAATCCTTCTTATTCTGGAAATGCGCCGATAACGCGACGCCTGCTGATCGGGCGACAGGTTCACATCGTGTTTCAATCCTTCTTATTCTGGAAATGCGCCGATAACCCCGAACGTAACCAAATGGGAAGGCCCCGCATACTTGTTTCAATCCTTCTTATTCTGGAAATGCGCCGATAACTGACGGCAGCCCCGTTTCCAAATCCATACAATCGCCGTTTCAATCCTTCTTATTCTGGAAATGCGCCGATAACTCTGTGAAGGTTCAAGAAGCGGCGGCGAAAAGTGCGTTTCAATCCTTCTTATTCTGGAAATGCGCCGATAACGTTTCGGGTGATTCGGTTATTGGCAGTATTTCTTTGTTTCAATCCTTCTTATTCTGGAAATGCGCCGATAACTTGTCCACCGACTGAATCTCGAGATTGATACCTTTGTTTCAATCCTTCTTATTCTGGAAATGCGCCGATAACATCCAATCCTATCATACCGCACCCTATGGGAAAAAAGTTTCAATCCTTCTTATTCTGGAAATGCGCCGATAACACGTTTACCTTCGCAATCATTTGACAACCAATTATTTGGGCCCAAGCCCCATTACTCCTTTTTGTTTTTTCAGTCATGTCAAAGAACGTTTTTTGAATGTAAATTGCATGTGTTTCCGGAAACATAAGTGTCTAATTGTCAATCTGCTGCATCCGGTTTTTTGTGCTCCGAAAATAAATTGAAGCCCGGAAATCCCGATTACTGCGTACAGATATTTCTATAGGTACAATGATCGCACCTTTTTCGGACTTTCGTGCCATTCGGGTAGCGATTTTTTTGTACTATTTCCAGGATGCCTTTAGCCGCCAACTTAACGGCATCTATGTCGCCCGGACTGATCGGTACTTCTACCAGGTGATTTTTGCTGCGCACATAAACCAGGTAGCCTCGCTTTACCACTACGCCGAAATTCGACTCTATCAGCCAGGCATAACACGCCAACTGGGTGCGGTAAGTGTCGTACAACCGCTCTTCCCATTTTGCAAATTTGTAATCGAGCGGCGCTGCCGTGCCGTCGTGCAAAAACAATACCTCATCCACTTCGCCGCGCAACAGCGTGTTCGTCAAATATGCATTGAGGCGTTTTTCGCGTACGCCTATGCGCTGCCGCAGGTAGTCTTTGTTTTGCAGCGATTTCATCTCGTGCATCGTCCTGCCCTGCATGACCTTGTAATTTTTTTCCTCGAACTGCGATATACGCAAGACATATTCAAAATAAGTAAAGCGCGGACAATACAGATATTCGATAATATGCGACGGCGTTATGCTGAACATGATATATTGATTTGGAAGAGGAGCCGGAGTTTTCAATCCATCCTTAAAAAAACAAGGCGCGTACTTCGTCGGTAACCATTTTTTTATCGAATGCCTGTCCCAGCAACACCGTTGCTTTCAATTCCGAACGGCTCATCGGAAAAATGTACACTTTATCTTCATCGGGGTTGATTTCAGGCTCCACCTGCAGCTCCAGTGTGTCTAATTCGTGCTCGTCAAGGGTGCCGAGAAAGCAACTGTATTGCACCCGGTACAACCCTGCCCGCTTGCAGATTTTCGCCACCCGGTCGCGGGCGCGGTCGTTTTGAATATCGTATAAAACCCAGATAATCATAATGTTACGCACCAGGCTAACTGGCTTTGGGGCGAACTGCTAAAAGGCCGCATTTCAGATTTCTTCAATCTCCAGATCGGCGTCATCCGCATTTTTTCCCAGCATTTCCTGGGCGAACCGGTGCGCATCGAGCAGCAAAATGGTAGCCCGTGTCCTGTTGCGCCCCCGGTAGCGGATGGCATCGTTTTCTAAGTAATCATTGTACGCTTCCATCAGCAATTTTTTTCCTTCCGCGTTGAGTGAAAATCCCCCCGCGATGGGGTCGGTATGCCCCTGGTTGACTTTTTTGCCGGAAAAAAGAGTGAACACCACCTTGTCGGCCCACGCACGGTACGGTTCGATGAAGTCATAGACGAGGCTTTTGTAATTGTAATCGTCGCGATGCAGAAAACCGACGTACGGGTCGAGCCCGGCCAACATCAGCGATTTTTCCACCCGGGCATACAACACACCGTAGGCGTAGTTCAGAAAAGCATTGAACGCATCTTTGGCGGGGCGGCTGCTGCGTCCGTTGAATTGTGATCCCGACGGCAATACAAAACTCAGCGTCTCGAAATACAAACGCCCTGCCGTTCCTTCCAGTCCGTGCAGCGTACCTGCCGCCGTTTCGTCCAGCAGGGGGGCGTCAAGAGCGAGGATGGCCGTGCGCATGGCATCTATTTTCTCTATTTTTTCACTCAGGAAATCCTGGTGCTGCGCGCGGTGTTTTTTAAGGTCGCGGATGAAGCCGGCCTGGTTTTCTAATTTTTGCGCCAGCCACATGCAGGTCCAGGTCATGGCACGCCGGTCGAGCGAGGCTTCGAGCTGACATTTGCGGATGCGCGTGGTACTGCCGAGTCGTGAATGCCACACCCGGCCCAGAGGCTGGCCGTTGTTTTCGAGAAATACGATATCAATGTTGTGGCGCAGCGCCAGCGTCACCGCATCGGAAGACAAAGCGGTACCGGGCCCCAGCCAGATGCTTTTCACCTTGTGCGCCGCCACACCGGGCGCCGAAGCCCAGGTGCCGTCCTCCTGCTTGCGGCGAATGTCGAACATAGCGTCTTTTACGTGCAGATAAGCGCCGTAGGTATTGAGGTGGAGTTGCATGGATGATGCGTATTTAGCGTTTCAAATACAATGCTAACCGGTTTTTTCCACCGTACCGTAGCCGCGCGATACGCTCTTGCCCAAACCGATGAAGTCCGGCAACAACACATTGGCCGTGAATCCGCCGGTGATGCCCGTCATCAGTTGGCCCTTAAAACCTGTCAGACGTTCCTCTTGCGGGCGCACGGTAGTCAGTATCCGAATGCCCTCAGGCAGAAACAATCCTATGCCTTTGAAAAAACTCAGGATGTTACCCGTCAGGATTCTGCTCAACATCGCGCGCCGTTCATCGGTATCTTTTTGGAGGTATTCGGGGTAATTCTGTTGGTTGAGCGGCATCCAGAGCGTCCGGAAGCGGTAGTCCGCAAGCGTCTCCGCCGCTCCGACGGGCACGGTTTTAAAAGAAATATCGCGTTCCATTACCGGGTATTCGCGGTCGTCGAGCCGCAGCGTTTTCATCCGGAAAAACAATTCGGTCAGCAGCGACGCCCCTTCCTGCAAACCCACCAGCATCGGCACGCCACCCACCACTTTGTACTGCACCAGCGGATAGGCATAACGCAACTGCCCGTCATCGTAGTGATTGTGCAACAACGGACTGTGCTCCCGGAACACTGTGCCAAAATAACCCCGCAACTGCGCCGCCGCGCGCTGGGGGAGGCGGATTTCAGGGAAGGTGACGGTGGCGAGGGGGAGTTGCGCCTCAGAAGCAGCAGTTTTCATAGGCATAGGGTAAATGTATGTTTGCCTGAGGAATCGGCTTGATCTCTGATATAGCCGGTTTCAAAGTCATATTTTTTGGATGGCGCAATTTTGATGTCTTTTGAAAGCGCATCCAAATGTTCAGTATACCACATCGGCACGGCGATTATACGCTGATGAAAATCCTTTTTGAATTCTTTTTCAAACTCCTCTTTTCCCAATTCGCGGCTTTGCCAACGGTCGAATGCGGCTTTCACCTCGTGTGCACGATCGTCGCAAAGCACAAAAACTGAACGAGCATGTTGACTATCTTCTATCACTTGAAATTTTTCATCCAAATCAGAATACCGAAGTTCCTTCATCGCTGCGAATGTTTCGATTGACTTTCCATAATTCGCTCCGGAATCGCTTGTTTCCCGAAAATATGCCGTTACTATTTTCAAATAATCGGATTCAAAAAACTCAGTTGTCCTGGAAAGTGCATGGCGAGCCTGCCAATCGGTTATTTTTCCATAAATTCGTTCGCAATCTTTAAAATCCATAACAAAAAGCGGTTTGTGTTCTATCTCTGGGGCGAGCGGGTTGGCTTGGCGGTTGATACGTCCCGCCACCTGAACAATCGAATCAATCGGCCCTAAGTCACGAAAGCCCATATCAAAGTCCAAATCCACTCCTGCTTCAACCACTTGTGTGGCGACCAATATCGGCTTGCGCCCGGCTTCCAAATCTTCCCGGATTTTTTCGATGCGTTCCAGACGATGTACAGGGACGATATTTGTGGATAGACAATAAACCGGGTTTGGTAAGCCTTTCTCCGTGACAAAATTTTTCAAAGCCCGAAACAAGGCTATGCTTCGATTTACCTTGTTCACCACCACAAGGCAGGATTTGTCCTGCGACCATTTTCCTGCAAAAATTTTATCCAAAAACGTTTGTTCCACTTCGTCTTTGCCTAAGTCTACATCAAGTAAGGGAACAATTTTCGTGCGCTTATAAGATGCAAAAACATTCTCAAAATCTTCTAAAAGTTCTTCTGCCAGGCAATCTTCCAAGTTAAACCCTTCTTTGGAAAGAATTTTCTCAAAAGCCAGCCGCATTATTTCTGGCTTGGTTGCGGTCATCAACACTACACGTGTGTTCAGAAATCGAGTCAGATAGTATAATGCTGCACCGACGACGGGTAACAAATCGAGTCGAAGTGTTTGCACTTCGTCGAGAATCAAAATACTATCTGCAAAATGATTGAATTTTTTCAGCAATTTGTTCCGGCAACCGATGAGCGTATGTAGTAATTGCACAAAAGAAGTGATGACAATATCGCTCTGCCAAGTGTCGAGCGCCATTGATTTTTGGTGATAATCCCTTTCCTCGGCTTCCGGATCGTGGTTCGGCTTACCGGTGCCAAAAACATCTGCGTATTGATAATGGGCAAAAATTTCTGCGTCTTTGTCCTTAAAAACCTTTTTATAAACATCGAAACCCTGCTCAATAATATTTATGAATGGCAGCGCATATACGATCTGCCCCCGGCCCAATGCAGGCACTTTTTCCCGCAGTTGAAGGGCAAAATCCAGCGCGGTCAGCGTTTTGCCGACGCCCGTCGGAGCGGTTAGTGTAAAAAGCCGCGTTTTTTCAAGATCAAGTTTTTCGAGTTGGCCGATCACGTCGCGGCGGACGCGGTTGCGAAGTTCATTTTCCTTAAAGTTGGCAATAAACTGCCCAACGGCCACGCTGTCGAGGCGATTACGGCGGTGAACAGGTGTTTCCGACGCATCCAACTTGTCAGCTTCGATGAGGAGTGAAAACAGATAGTTGATTTCAAAATAGTGACGGATACTGCGCTCTTCTTTGTAAAACTGTTTTCTGGCATTGCCGAATGCCCGCTCGTCCGGAAATGAAAGCCATTTAGGAAGACTGTTTTCGCCCATTTCGGCGGCGATTTGCGGCACGTCGTTAGCAAGGCTTTTTAATTGCTGTTGAAAAATCTCAATTTCATCGCCACCTTCGTCCGCCAGCGTCTTAATGTCGCTAAAATTAGAGAGGTCCGCATGATGATGACGGATAATGTAAAATGCAATCATCGTTTCCGTTGCCGAACCGCCGTTTTGTAAAAACTTCTGACAAAGAACAAATGCCCCAAACATCGCGTGACGCTTCAATTTTGGGTTGAATCCGCCCGATTTAAGCAGGTAATTTTGAAAATGTGGTGTATACTTCCCAAGGTCGTGGTACAGACCAATTTGTGAGAAAAAATCACTCAAGTCCTGCCCGAATGCAGCCGGAGAAATTTGATCGAGTGCCTTTTGATTAACACCGAAGGTGTGATCACGGAGCAATTTGGGGGTAATTTCCCGCCCTTTGAAATTACCTGCATGAGAGTAAAAGGTTTTCATTCGAGAAATAAAATATTTTGATGGTTGCCATCGCCATCCTGAACGATGAAAAACGGCGCTTTGAGTTCAGCCGGGAAAGGTTTGCCTTCGATACTGAACAATACCCGGATGAGTTTTGAAAGTTCGCGGTTACCATTTTCAATGAAATCGGCAGGCATTAATTCTTCTTCCAAATAATTTGAACCACCGCTATCGGGGTCATCTTTTTGAAAATCCAGTCTGCCGATTTTATCGGAAGGTACCGCAGAGTGAATTTTTACAGTATCCGCCGAATGGTGTGCTTCCGCATCTCTCTGCATGCGGACGTTTTCAATCCATGCAGAAAAATTCGCAACACCCAGAGAGAGGTTGAATCGCTGCATTTGGTCCAGCAATGCTGCTTTTATTTGCAGGAATTCGCCATTGTCTTCCATTCCCGGAGCGAGGAAAATCCGGTAAGCGACCCAGTCCTTACCCGGATGTAGTCCGCTGACCACCTCGAATGGCGTTTGGATATGTCCACCTGCTCCGGTAAAATCGCCTGTACCTTCGAGTGCGTCGCCCCGAGATTTAATGCTTAAAAAGTTGAGTCTGTGGAAGGTCTTTTTTACGGGTCGCATCACGCGCAAGCCTATGCGCAGGTGTGGCGAAGCGAGCCGTTCGTAGTATTGGTCGCGCTCGTAGCCTAAGACGGCTGCCAGCATTCCCATGACCGCCGTACGGGGCGGTATGGAGTAGGTGAAGGCCGTGTTGTTGGCGTAGTATTTTCGGAAATGCGCCAATTTCCCACAGACATCGAAGGAGATGATTTCCATGATGCACTGGATTTATGTACCCCGGATTTCCTCATCCGGGGACGAGGTTAGAGGGAAAACTGAACGCCATTGGCACAGGAAATTTTAACTTCTTTCACAGGCTTGTTGTTGCCAACTTGGTCTTTCAAGACGGTTTTCAATTTGGAAAGGTCAAGTACCAGGTCATCAAACTTGCGGATTTGTTTTTCGTCCAGGCCTTCTTTCGGTGTTGCTGAAATATGCTGCCGTAAGTCTCCGAAATGCCCGTTATTGAATCCGTCGTTGTACACGACTTCGACGTATAGTTTTGGATACTGATTCAGTTTCGAGCGAGTGGGTAACGCGGGGATGCTCTCCCAAATGGCTTTGCGGAAGGCGACGAGATCGGCTTCGGTCAACCCCGTGCCAACGGCTGCGTATTTGTTGATCGTTCCGGAAAATGCCAACAGGCTGTAATGCACCCGATAGTCTTTACCGATGGTACTGCTGCCGTCGTTCATGATAGTGACAATGGAATTACTTTCCATGAGTTCAACTTTGTGCAACGAATAACCCCAGTTGAGTTGGATAGGTCCGATGTATGATTTTGTGAAGCCTTCAATAGCAAAAGCAGATCCGAAAAAGCGGATATCAACAAACTTTTGTTTGACCAGATAAGCCAGCAAGTGTCGGTTAACCTCTCCCGATTCTTTGGTTTTTTGCATGGCTTTGATGAGTTCTTTTGCAGTTTTCGTATTGACTTTTTTCTCCACTTCTTTGAACTTATCAGCCAAATCCGGCCGATCAGCAAACACCGTTTTTAATTCATCTTCATTGGCGAGCAGGCGCTCGAGAACAGCAGTCAGTTTGCTGTCCGGACTCACTTTATTCTCTCCTTCCATGTCAACAAAAATATCGGTTCCGAGGGTTTTGAGATAGTCCCGTATATAGCGTTTAACGCGCACATCGGTGACAAGATTGATTTTGTTGTCGTAGTCCATGCGGGGCTTGTTTTCCTGGTCAATATCCCCGTTAGGGTTGCATTGGATGGCTTCGTAAAGGAAGAGAAAGTCGGAGTTGTGGGCGATGATGTTATTGTTTAACATGATGAAGTGTGTAGGTTTTGAGTGAAATAATTAATTTTCAGTTTCGGTTGTTAGCGTTTCGGAATCGTCTTTTACCTCTTCTGGCGCACGGAATGAATAGCCGGAAAGCAAGTAAAAAAGTGCTTCATCGGGTTTCATCCGTTTGTCCCATGGGGCATCTTTAGAGTCTATGAACAGATCGGTGAATTTTGAAAAATTCATTTCATTGAAGCCTAAGACATTTTTCTGAGGAGTTGTATATTGTCTACACTTTTCAAATAAATCCTTGCGCAAACGACGAATATCATGCGAGTCCATTCCATTATAATTTAGTTTATTTAAAACGGGCTTGGATTTGTGCTCTTTGTCAGCTTGCGCCCGACCAACACTGTTCAAAATCCTACCGAGATAGAACAATGCCCTTTGATCGTCCGTGTATCCCATACGCTCGAAAAAAGCGGAAATAGCGGCATTTTTCTCTTCGAGCGTTGCCACCGAAGGTTTTAACTTTTCATCCATAGCAAGGAGTTTAATTTTTTTGAGAAAATGAAGGAATGCGTGATATTGAAAGACGGCGTCGCGGGTAGCAAAGTCGAAATTATTATTTTGCAAAATATTATATCCGGTGTAGCGTTCAAACCGATGACACTGTATGAGTTCCACAAAATGCCCAAAAAGGGCTTCGCTAGCGATTGGACGACGCTCAAGAATAGCTTTGAAAATTGCGAGAGCAGCATTCCGCTTCTCTTTTTCCTTTCTAACAGGGATTAAGCTATAGATCGTGTAAAAGTTGAAATCGTAGGGGGTTTTCTCCTTACCGTAAGTCATCGTATCCAGCCATTGTTGTCCAGCAAGTTCAGCCATTTCGCTGTCCACGTCACGCAAAACCCGAATCACAGTTTCAAAATGAGTTTTGCTAATGTCTTTAATCAGATTGATTGTTTTAAAAAAATTACCATCAGATTCGTAGCCAAGAAAAGTTATCCAGTAGGTTTCTCCGTCAGCAATGTTCTTAATATCATAAATAAGCCCCCCGAATGATTCCTTTTTGTGCATCGCAAATAGCAGTTCGGATTTGCCTTTCAGTCGAGTACTTTGATCTTCAAGATCAACCGGCTGACCTGCTCTGAACTGCGGTATGACGCAATGGTCAATACCGGCAATTTTCACTGTCAGATTGTCGAGTACATACTTTGAGCCTCGCTCTAAGTAGGTCTGAATCTCGGTGCCGGCTTGGTAGTTTTTGAAAAAATCCTTATCATCGAAGCCTGAAGCATAGTTTTTGGTAGTGGTCACAAACATTTTATTAAGACTGTACCGGCTTCCGAACGAAGGTTCTCCAACATCCATTCGTTGCTCCCCAGTAACGTAACAGACCTTTGAAATAAAAATATTTTTCTCGCCTTCAGAATTTGTCTCAGAGCCTTTTTGCAAAAATTTCTGTCGTAGAAATTCGTCGTAGCCTTCTAATTGCGCCACTGGTTTTGGCTCTGGGCAGTCTAATTCTGCTGATTTTACTGACGCAAAAAGCAATACGACTCGTGACTTTTCTCCCCAATCCAAGGCTTCTGTTACTTTTTTCCATTCCGGAAAGGTTGACTCAAACGCGTTGCGCATTTTGAAAACTTCTGTTACGGCCCAACAAACGGGCGAGCCAGCGAGGTCTGGAAAATCCTTTTCGATGGCTTCGACGAGTTCTGCTTTTTTAGGCGGGTTGCCGTTTTTGTCCTCTTTCCCGAAAAAAGTTTTCTTCCAGGGATCGAAGGATTTGCGTGGGTCTACAGTCGGGTAAATGCTTTTGTTGTTGCCACCTTGAATTTTTAGGCAGCGGAGGTTATAGGGCGACCACTTGGCTGACTTATCCGAGTCATCAAATACTACGGGACGGTCGTTCAGGTAGAACGACCCGGCATCCAAATCAAAAATGACTTCGGCAACTAAAAATTGCAATTGCCTGGATTTCTCTTTTTCATCCAAAGGGGGGATTGTGATAAAGTCGTCAAATTCCTGGCGGGAACTGTCATTCGACATGTGTTTGCCGAACTTATAAAGTGTATCGAGCATGTTTTAAAATATTTCTTATCCCAAATATATATATCCTGCTGTGCAGTTTTTGTGCCGACCTGTATTTTACCTTAAAAAAATCACTCTTCTTTAAACCATTTCCGATATCCACAAACCTCACAATAAGCCATATATTCGTGATCAATTAATCCACAGGAGGGACATTCCGGAGTAAAAAAATACTCGCGAATATCAAATTTTTTAGGAGCCTTCGGTGAAGATTTTTTACTTTTGTCCAGCATTTGACTAAAATTTTGTGCTCCTTCGATGCTAATCGAAAGCGCAGGTTGAAAGATAATGTGATCTAAAACCGGCCCGGGCCGCCAAGCAATTGGGCCGGTTTTGCTTTTTTGATTTGTACGAAACCTAAAGCCTTTTTTTAGTGGAATAAGCTGTACAAATCGTACACATGTCGTCCTGATTTCGAACCTTGTTAACCCTTGGATAAAATTTACAGGACGAAATATGTACCATTTACGGCAAAGATAAATAGGTTAATTCGAACAATGCAATAGTTCGACGTGACTTTTTTTGTCTAGATAACCTTATATGCCGAAACACAAGCACCCCCTCGCACGCCTCCAACGCATCAACGACATTTTTCAAACCCGCAGCAGCGCCCAATCCGTCGTCAAGGCTGAAGCGCTGGCCGAAGAACTGGGCATCAGCCTGCGTCAGTTGCGCACGGACATGGAGGTGTTGCGGGACAAAGGGGCGCCGCTGGAATACGACCCTGTACTGAAGGGCTGGCGTTACACTCCGGGGCAGTATTTCACCATACTCGACAACCTGCCGCTGACAGGGGAAGACTTGGCTTGTCTGCGCATCGCCGTGGAAACGCTGGCAAAGGTCAATCACCTGAAAAATTTCGAGCAGTTGCCGGCGGTGTTCGGCAAGATCCACCGAGCCGCGAAAAAGTGGATGGGCGGCAGCGGAAAGGTAGTGGGCAAGTCTGTGTATTTTGATCCCTTGCCCCGTTACGACGGGGGCAAGCACCTGCCCTTTTTCCTGGAAGCCATCGAGAGCTTTCGCCGGGTTGAATTCCAATACCAGCCTTTTCACGCCGACGCGCCCAAAACCGTCGTTTTCGATCCCTGGTTTTTGCGCCACTACGACCGGCGCTGGTATGTCGGCGGGTTCTCGCACGACCCGGCGGAGCAGTTTGTCCGCGTTTTCCCCCTGGAGCGGATCGAAGGTCAGCCCGAGATCATCGGTTATTTTCACGACAAGCCTCCGGATTACGACGCAGGCAGTTATTGGCGTTATATCTACGGTATCACGGTACCTCCAAAGGGCCGGGTGGAGGGGGTCATGCTGGAATTCACTCCCTTGCAGGGCAAATATTTCCTCAGCAGTCCCTTTTTCGAACCGTTCAATGTGGTGGAATCGAGCCCGGAACGGCTTGTAATAGGACTGAACCTGATCATAAACATAGATTTGGAGCGGAAACTGGCTTCGTTCGGCGCCGATGTGAGGGTGTTAGCGCCGGAAAGTCTCGCGGCAACCATGCGGCGTTTTTTCGAAAAGGCGCTGAAGCGTTACGCTTGAAAGGGAAATCATTGTCCGGGAGGATCCTCAACTTCCTGTTCAGTGAGCCGGAACGGTTGTGCTCAACCATGTTTTTGCGGCAGTGTGAAAGCCTTTTGCAGAGAGGTCCTACTGCTATTCATACCCAATCCAAAAAAGAAAAAGGATAATAAACTGAAAATCAGTTTATTATCCTTAAATTTTATGGAGTATAACCGAGTCGAACCGATGACCTTCCCGAATGCTTTCGGGACGCTCTAGCCAGCCGATGCAATGAGGTATTCGATGTATTTTCTGCTTTTTTTCGCCTTGATGCGATATTCCTCCGCTACTGCCTGCTGGCGGGTCTCAAATGGGCGACTCCATTTCAGTACCCATGGTTTGCCGTGTTTCGTGTAATTGGAGTGGCCTACCTGGTGATCGTGCAGCCTTTTTTCCAAATTTTCGCAACTGCCAATGTAATACCTGTCGAGCGACCCGGAGTAAAGGATATAGGTATAGTACATAACAAAAAAGGGCCCTGTACATGTTGTACAGAACCCTTCTGGTGGAGGATAACGGAGTCGAACCGATGACCTTCCCGAATGCTTTCGGGACGCTCTATCCAGCCGATGCAATAATTGAAAAAGGTCCGCCGTGTGTCAGCAGACCTTTTAAGTGGAGGATAACGGAGTCGAACCGATGACCTATTGCATGCCATGCAATCGCTCTAGCCAGCTGAGCTAATCCCCCAAGTGTGAGAAAATGAGAGCTTGAGAGGACGTGAGAACATCAACATTTTCTCAAGCGGCTGCAAAGATAATTCACTCCGCATCAAAAAAAGAAAAAAAATTTATGCCTGTTTTTTTCTGATCTGCACCGACACGGCCTGGATGGTTTTCCCGGATTTTTTGTCCGTGCCGCACCAATCTCCGTTTTTGGCGCTCGCCAGGCCGGCGACACCCTGCAGCCGGGCGCTGTAGTGCACCTCGTATTTTTTGGCTTCCATTCCCGTCAACTCTATGGCAAAACCGATGATGCGCTGACGGCCGGTGGCGGTGCCGGTGTAAGCGCCTTCGCTCTTGCTTTCCACGACGCCGGGGCCCGGCACATTGACTTTGTACTTGATTTTCAAGCCTTTTACGGCAGGGTGAATTTTTAATGCCAGGCCCAGCACTTTTTTAGCGGGGGTGAAATTCCCCGTCAAAGATCCGCCGGGTTGAAGCGGTTGTTCGCCAACGGTGGCGAATTTGACCGTGCCTTCCACGGCGGGGCCTGTCGCTTGTTGCGCAGCGGCCAGGGCATTTTCGACTGCCAGACCGGCGTCAATGCGGCCGTAGCCGTACCAGATGCTGTGGCCATTCGGGCCGTACTCGCCTCCGGCTTCGTCGATGCGGCGGCAGGAGCGGCTCAGGAGTTTTTTCACTTCCGGCTGGGTAAGGTTGGGATTGGCCGACAACATGAGGGCTACGGTGCCGGCAGCGCCGGGACAGGCGCCGGAGGTGCCGCCGAAGGTGTTGGTGTAGTCGGTCGGGTCGTAACCCTGGTCGCTCAGGCGGTCGGTGGTGCGAAGCCCCTGGCTGATGGGAGCGGGATGCTGGAAGGGTTTGTAGCCGAAATCGCCGCTGGGGAAGCAAACCCACACCGACTCGCCGAAATCGCTGTACACGCTGCGCCGGCCGGTGTCGTTGCAGGCGGCGACGGCGATGACGCCGGGGTAACTGGCATAGCCGTCGTTTTTGGTGTCTTCGTTGCCGTTGCCGGCCGCAAAAAGGATGACGCAGCCTTTGCCGCCGCGACCTTTGGTGAGGGCGTAATCCATCGCCAGGCGCGTGCTGTCGGGCAACATCGTCAGGCGGTTGTGCACCGCGTCGCCGGGGTTCCACCATTCGCCGTCGGTCGGCCCCCAGGAACAGGAAATGACATCGGCGCCTTTGTCGGCAGCCCATACGAAGGCGTTGGCCTCGGCCATGCTGCCCAAGCCGCTGCGCAGCCGGATGGGCATGAGTTTGGCTTCGGGCGCGACGCCGGAAGCGCCGTCGTTCAGGCCTGCAGCACAGGCCATGCCGGCGCAGGAAGTGCCGTGGTTGTCGTCCTGGCTTTTCGGGCGGGGGTTGTCGTTGTTTTCGGTGGCGTCGTAAGGGTGAACAATGCGCCCCGCAAATTCGGGATGATCCACATCCACGCCGTCGTCAATGACCGCAATGGTCGCGCCCTTGCCGCGGGTGCGCTGCCAGGCTTTTTCGATGTTGACGTGGGCGTCCACCGTTTTGCCGCCGATGGTGGTTTTGGCCAGGTGCCATTGCAAAGGATGGATGACCTTGAAACGGCGTTCCTGTACCAGCTCGGGGTGGCAATATTCCACCTCCTTCTCTTTCAGCAACTTATCGGCGATCTCAAAGACTTTTAGCCCCGTGCCTTCTTCGGCTTCCACAAACCAGGCATTGGTGGCGAAAACGAGTTTGTTCTTGATTTTCAGATTGTATTTTTTGATGATCGCCAGGCAGTCTTTTTCGGGAACCGGGTCCTTGAATTTGACAAAAAAGTTCTCGGTATAGAGCATGACTTCACCGCTTTCAGCGTCCTGCAGTACACGGCCGGCGAAACGGATGTTCTCTTCCTGCTTGAGCGCGGCGCGGGTCTCGTCGCGATGGGCGATGGTGGCTTTGGCGGATTCGAGTTCGCCTTCTTCCAACGCTACCCGGCGCACCGTGACGCCGGCTTCCGGGAATGAAACGACTTCGGTCGTGTGCGCGATGAGTTCTTTGCTGGCGCGGCTGACCGATACTTTTTCAAGTTCTTCGTTGTCTTTGGTGCGGATGGCTACCATATCGGGACTTTCCACGAGGTTGATGGTTTTGCCTTTTTTGCCGCCGAATTTGACTTTATACATACATTGAGACGGTTGACGGTTGACGGTGGACGGTGGACGGTTGACGGTGGACGGTGGACGGTGGACGGTGGACGGTGGACGGTGGACGGTTGACGGTGGACGGTTGACGGTGGACGGTGGACGGTTAACGGTGGACGGTTAACGGGGTAAAAGGGTTGTTGGTTGACAGGGCATAAGTTTTTTTTAACCGGTCACCTGTTAACCCGTCAACCCGCAAACCTCATTTTAAAAGAGGATCATCGCCTGCCAGTACGGCGGAGACGAAGAGATAGCTTTTGTTCAGTTGATACCGGAAATCTTTGCGGACGGTGTTGAGAAATTTCAAATGCTCGCTGTACACCTGTCCGACGAGGCATCCGGCGCTGTATTTGCCGACCAGTTCGGGGGTGAAATTCGGGGTGGTGGAGTGCTGGTTGATGCCGAACCAGTCGCCCACGACGATCGGATCCTTTTTGCTGCGTTTTCCATTCTGATCGAGGTCGCGGTGGATGCGCACATCGCCGCGCTGTACCAGTGCCGGTTGTACGCCCTGGTGCAGACCATCGGCCCAGGCCTTATACTGGCCGAAGGCGATACGCGCCGCCCCCTGGGGGTCGAGCGGGTGAAAGGTGTAGAATTTGCCCGGTTCCGTCGTGGCCTGGTGGTTGATGACGATCTCGGGTTTGCCGCCGGGGCGGATGCGAATGACGATCCGGCGGTCGTTCCAGCGGTCGAACGTGTCGGGATTTTCTTTGCCGTCGGCGTTCATACCTTCCACATATACAATGTTATATGCATTGGGGCTTCGCGCGATCCAGTACCCTTTGGCGTGCAGACAGCGCAGAATGCGCCGCGCCAGACGGGTCTGACTTTTATCGAAAGGATGGGGCGCGAACCAAACCGGCAGGAAAGTTTCGGGCTGAGCGGCGACCAATGCTTTGAGCAGATCGAGTGACAATATCCTGTCCACGTATTCGATTTTTGCCAAGCGGCAAAATTCAAAAATGGCATTGCGGGTCATCGGTCCGACGACGCCGTCGGCTTTGGCAAGCGGGCCGAAAGGCGTATTGATGTCGCCGCCGAACATGGGATCGAGGATACCGAGTTCGCAAAGACGGGTTTGCAATTCCACAGCGGCGGCTTTGTTCTCCGCCAGGTTGAGCTCGTCGGTAGTAGCCGGCTTGTTGCTGTCAATAAGTTGTTGAAGGGATGTGATCATGACGGTAGACGGTGGACGGTAGACGGTGGACGGTAGACGGTGGACGGTAGACGGTGGACGGTAGACGGTAGACGGTGGACGGTAGACGGTGGACGGTGGACGGTGGACGGTGGACGGTGGACGGTGGACGGTTTAGCCGCCGAAGCCCTGGCGAAGGCGGTTGGATTGCAGATTCGGGAGTGTTCAAATAACTGTGTCAAAAAATCATATTTCGGTTGTAATCCACTTTCGTCCGAGCGAGCCGGAGTTTACGGAGGCGAGCCGGACGAAAGTGGATTACAACCGAGGCGCCAGCGGCAAAGCGTTTATAAATAGGGATTGATTCGTTCATTGAAATGTAGTTTTAGTTGAGTGAAAATGGTTTTCCAAGCATAAATCGGGTTATTCCATTTGCTCAGAATCCGCTCTAATGTGACATATAAGAGTTTTTTGAGGGCGTCTTCGGAGGTAAATGCCCCCTTTGTTTTGGTGGCTTTTCGTAACTGTCTGTGCAGGCCTTCCACCGTATTGGTCGTATAGATCAAGCGCCGGATTTCGGGGCCGTATTGGAACATGGGGATCAGACGGGGCCAGTCTCGCCGCCAGTTTTCAAGGGCCGGGGCGTATTTTTTTCCCCAGGTTGCTTCCATGTGCTCCAGGGCCAGCAGCGCCTGTTGTTCATCCGCCGCCTGATAGATCGTCTTGAGTCCCGCAGCAAAGACCCGGTAGTCTTTATAGGGGATGTACTT
>JABAQQ010000047.1 GCA_019187225.1 Saprospiraceae bacterium | reverse complement strand
TCCCTTATCTACGGCACGGATCATTCATGAAATCTTGTTCGTTTTTATCCCCATTGAACAGGAAAAAATATAAATACCATCATAAATGACATGAGTCACCCCAAATTCCGGGATGACTCATGTTTTTTATTGGCTCCGGCCAACGATTTCGAGGTTGAGCGCATCTTCACATTATTACAATCTGTTTTTCACGAGAACTAAATCCAACACATGAAACACAATCTTCTCCTCGCCTTTTTGGCAGCCGGGTGCTTTTTCCCGGCAGATGCGCAATTCAACTGGGAACACACAGGCGGCCCGAACGGCGGCTCCCTGTCGAGCATTTGGAGCAACGATGACTTTGCTTTTTATGCCGATGAGTTTTTTTTGTACCGAACCAGCGACGGAATCATCTGGGAGAAATTTCCCGAAAACTCAATTTGGCCTTTGGCGACGCATGGCGGTATTCTCGTCGGTCAGTTTTATCCCGATAACTCTCTTGCTTACAACCTGCCCACTATTTTGAAAATAAGCTACGACAACGGCGAAACGTGGAACGAAATCAGCAAGCCACCCGTATCCTTTATTTCGCGCATCGCCATTTGCAGTCACGGCATTTATGTTCCACAGGGCGCGCAACACATCATCCATCGCTCACAGGACGAAGGCGTGACTTGGGATACGATGACGC
The DNA here is from genome assembly GCA_019187225.1 of Saprospiraceae bacterium. Lineage (GTDB taxonomy): Bacteria > Bacteroidota > Bacteroidia > Chitinophagales > Saprospiraceae > M3007. The sequence continues at coordinate 50,337 of JABAQQ010000047.1, read as the reverse complement.
CGCCGTTTCAATATGGCTATGATGTGTGGGCTTTCGACGACCGGCTTTATTCGAGCAATCTGACCCAAATATGGCGAACGGACACAAATGGGGAAAATTGGACATCTGTGACACCGCCCCTTGCATCCGGAGAATACATCAGAGGCTTATTCGCGCACGGGCAACACGTCATCGTCGCCACCGAAGAAAACCTGTGGCACTCCCACGACGACGGCCAGACTTGGGGTTCTCATTCTACGCCCTGGCCACATTTTTATGAAGAATTTACATTGGTCGGCAACGATGTGTTCGGCACAGGTGGCACTACTGGTATCGCAAAATCAACAGACTTTGGTGTCACCTGGCAAGAACTGCCGGTGCCACCGTACAATCTTTCCATTTTCGACCTTGCCACAGCGGGGGGCAAAGCCTTGGCCATCACTTACAGCAAAGGCGTTTTTCGCTGGGAAGAGTCCGAACAAGCGCTGATAGAATCGAACAACGGCCTCGGCTCGGCGGTCGTCGCTGCACTTGCAGATGGCGGGAACAAAATATGGGCTGGCACGGGCAACGGCGTTTTCGCCTACGACAAACAACAACAAACCTGGACGACTAATTCGCCGCTTCCTTTGCCAAGTTATTACTATGAAATCGTGGCGGCAAATGACGATGGACTGGTCTGTGCGGCTCAAACCTATCGTGAGTATATTTATCTTTCAAAAGATGGCGGCTTGAGTTGGGACTCTATTTACCCCAGCCAAGACCCCTGGAGTTTTGGCTATATCGAGGGAATCAAAGTGCTGGACGACGTGATTTTTGTGGACATAGAATTTGGCAAAACATATCGCTCCGGCGACCTGGGGCAAACTTGGCATTTGGTGGCCGACAACGTTCATAATATCGTAAAATTCAACGATCTTTTTATTGGCTGCAATTGGCAAAACCAAATACTTGCGTCTTCCGACAAAGGCATTACCTGGAATGTACTTACCGACTTTACCATTGGAGATATTGTTCAGTTATTTGTTGCCGACGACCGCTTGTTCCTTTCGGCTTATGTGCAAAGTCCTGATTTCTGGCGCAACCTGATTTACACTTCTCTGGACGGTATTGACTGGAAATACGCACACGACGGCTTGCCCGACGGTTTTTACGGTTTCGACCCCGACACTTACGAGCGCACTGACTTTTTTGGCTATGAAGGGAAATACTACCTTTTCAAAACAAGTCTCGGCTTTTATGCCTCGATAGACAGCTGCAAAACCTGGTTGCCGGTGGGAGGTGGTCGAGGTTCCCAGGTTGTGCTCGCCGACAGTTTGTTCTATGTCGGTGGTTTTGGCGGCGGTGTGCTGCGTTCAGGCATCCCCGATGTGTACGGTGTGCTGGCATCGGGCACTGTCTATAAAGACGACAACAACAACGGCATCCGCGACAACGGCGAGAATGTAATTCCCAACGTGCACATCGGCCTCCATGCGCCCAATGCCTGGTTCCCTTTCTACATGACGGCCACCGATGCGACGGGGATGTACGCACTGGGCATCACGTCCGGCACTGTTGACACGCTGCGCCCCCTGTTTCAATCCAACTATTTAGAAAGCGTCAATCCACCCTATCACCTCGCTGCCGACGGTGGCAGCAATCTCGATTTTGGAATCAAACTGACACCAAATATCAATGATTTGGCAGTTGCTGGAAATTATGCAGGCCGTCCCCGGCCCGGTTTTGATTTAAGTTTGATAGTCAATTACAAAAACGCCGGCACCACCGAGCCGAGCGATGCTGCGGTGTCTGTAAAATTGGACAACAACTTTACCTACATTAATGCAGTGCCACCGCCGACGGCCGTTTTCGGCGACAGTCTTGTGTGGTCGCTCGCCCAACTACTCGTGTTCGACGGGGGCAACATCAAAATAAACATGAACCTGCCGGTGACAACGCCGCTGGGTACCGTTGTCAAAAGCGTTTGCCGCATCCAGACGGCCGCCTCCGATCTTACTCCCGACGACAATCTGCGCATTGTGTGCGACACAGTGGTGGGTTCTTACGACCCGAACGAAAAACGAGTAGAGCCTGCCGACGGTCTCACCGCCGCCGAAATCGCCGCAGGGAAAGAAATCCTTTACACTGTCCATTTCCAAAACACAGGGACTTACTTAGCCGAGCGCGTGCGCATCACTGACTTGCTCGACACCGCTTTGTACCTTCCTTCCCTGCGCTTCGTCGCCGCCAGCCATGAGATCACGTCGTTTCGGCTAAACCCCGGCGGGCTGCTCGAAGTGATTTTTGACAACATCATGTTGCCCGACAGCAATAGCAACGAACCTGCCAGCCATGGGTTTGTCACGTTTGCCGTTCAGCGCAAAAAATCGTTCAATCCCCATTATCCGGTATCCAACGACGCGGCCATCTACTTTGATTTCAACGAACCTATCCTGACAAATATGGTGACAACGCCTGTTAAAACAGTGTCGGTTTCGGTCAAAGATTTGGATGAAAAACAGGGACAGCAATTGCTCATTTATCCAAATCCTGCCCAACACCAATTCATGGTTTCGGCAGAAGGTCAACTCTCCGGGCAGGGGTCGCTTATTTTGCAAAACACCGCCGGCCAGATTTGTCAACAATTCCGGGTGGCCGACTTGAGCCTGCCGATTACCGTGCAAACGGCCAATTTGCCCGATGGCATTTACATCTTACGCTTATCGGGAAGCGACAAAGCAATGGGGGGGCTTGTGATGGTGCAGCGAAATTGAAGCCCTCTTTTAGGCAAGAGAAGCGGCCTCGGTGTGTAGGACACCGGGCCGCTTTTTTTACACCGACATCCGCAACAAAACGGGTAAGGTCCAACATCGTCAAGGTTCGGACCGTGTCATCCGCGGTGGCCGTTCGGCTCCCGTTCCAACCGGCGGTGCAAGGCTAACACGCTGAAAACGGTTCGGATGCCCGCCCCGCTGACTGCAAGAGCAACGATGGCAAGCAATTGTTCGAAGATATTCATAGCTGAAAGTGTTTTTAATGGCGATTGACGGGACAATTTCGAATTACAGTGGTTTGGGATTCGGCACCACGTTTTTTATCGGCGTCAATGTTTTCAGGAAGGCAAACACTGCTTTTAAATCCTCATCGCTCATCTTGCTGACGACCTTCCAAGGCATGGGCGGCAGAATGGGGCGGGTGCCGTCGAGTCCTTTCGATTTGCCCTCACGGAGGGCTTTTATAAATTGTGCCTCCGTCCAGTTTCCTATGCCGGTGTCGTCGGGCGTGAGATTGGCGGCATAAGTTACTCCCCAAAGGCCGGCGGCTGCCGTCACGCCCGGGCTAAATACTGCGACGTGTTCCTTCGTTATCAGTTCTTTCTTGCCATCTGCGGTAAAAGGCTCGTCGGCCGGGTGGCCTGACATACGGCGCGACATATCGAACCCATGATCCTTGAGTTTGGGCGTGTGGCAGTCGTCGCAGCCTGCAAAACTGAGGAGGTATTCACCGCGTTTCACCTGGGCTTCATTGGACAAGCTGGATTCGACAGTGGCAGGTTTTTCCGAGGATTGTTGTTGACAGTTGCTCAACCAGAAGATGGCGGCAAACAGGCTGAGAACTAAAAAAGATGTCGCTTTCATCGTTTTATAAAAATTAATGGTGAATGAACAGAGAAGGTTTGAGGGGTTTGAAGGATTTTGGTTTGAAAGTTTGAAAGTTTGAGGGGTGGTAAGCAACGCTGAGCTCGCAAGACAATTCATACCCCCCAAACCCCTCAAAATCAATTAATTCCGGTCGGCTTTGATGACGATGCGCTCGCCATCCAGATTGCCGGAGAGTGTCATGTCGTCACCGTCAATATCAACATCCAGTTTCAGCATATCTCCTTTGCTGGATTTGAGTTCGACTTTTTTACCTTCCTGAGCCATTTGGTAGTTGCCGGTTTGGGTTTCGCCGGAACGGTCGCCGTAGTTGAGTTTCCATTCAAAGTCGTTGCCGGAGGCCTCAAATTTCATTTTGGAAGCGAGTACGACGGAGCCCATGATCTCCACACCGTCAACAGTGAAGGAGTTTGCTTCCCATGTACTGGTAATGGCTTGAGGGAGGTTGATGATGTTGTTCATGCAGTCTTCCTTTTTGCAACTGCCGAAGCCGGCCAAAAAGAACAGAAGGATGGCGAGAGCAGTCAGGTTTATTTTTGAAAGAAGGAATTTCATTGCCCAGATAATTTTGATATAGCCGGTTGAGAATGGTTGAGAAAGTTTAGAGGGTTTAGTAGAACACCTGATTTTCAGGCTATTGCGATCAGTTACCGTTCAAAACCACTTTACGCCGGCTATATTGAATGAATTGAAGAAGGAACAGGGAATTTCAGGGTGCGTTTTTAGAGATTGTCCCGGCGAAAACACACGCCGTATTGAGGTGAATAAAATGGCCCGTTGGCGGAATGTAAATTCCTCCGGTCAATTGTTTTTCAGCCATTTTGAATGAAATAATTTTTGAGGACGAACCGGTGGAATGAGCGGTTATTCTTGCTTGGTCAAATCATCGAGTGCGATTTCATACTGTTGGGTTTCCGCATTCCAGCGCACACAATATTCCAGGGGGTAGTATCCGGCAGGAACAAATTTTTGAGGCTGTCGAACAGTAAAATGTTTGTGCGGTTTGGTTTTGATAAAGTCAACTGCTACCATAGGTTCGTAGAAGATCACATTGCTGTAATGCCGGGAGAAAGATGGAGAGAAAACGAAAGATTTGTTTTTGCATGATTTAAGATATTTTAGATTGTTGACAAAGTATAGGCTGATTGGCGGAATGTCATTTCCGCCAACGGGTTGCATGTTAAAAAGCAGCCTATCCCAAACCGTCGTGCAACGGGTTGAATTCGAGGAGATACCGACCACACATGACGGCGGGGCGACTGCGCTCTATGGCCTCGCCCTTGCGGCAAAGCCTCCTTTGAAAAAAATGAAAATGCCGGGTGATTTTCGTCTGCGAAGGCGGCGATTATTTTCCCAATTCATGGCTCCGGCATATTACTGCCGCGATGGCCCGGGCAATGCAGGTCTTAGGCCGTGTTTTATCATTACTACCGTTAACTTTTCTACATCGGGCGGCCCACCTGCATTGACAATTTCAGCGCATTCTTTGAAGAAGTTTGACCCGATAAGCGCAGGTGTGATGACCGCCAGACCTTTGGCATTCGTCGGTTGCAGATTGTTGAATCCATGTACTGCGCCACGCGGAATAAAGTAGGATTCGCCTGGCGCGATGTCAACAGTTTTGCCTTCGACAATAAAGGTAAGCACCCCTTCAAGGCCATAAATGGTTTCGTCGTAATGCTCGTGTGAATGAGGAAGCGGCACCTTTGCGCCTGCCGGTACGCCAAATTCAAACATGGCTACCGACCCGACTGTATCCGCTGCTTCCAATAGAAAATTGACGGTTACTTGCCCAATTCTGATTGATTCGTTTTTCATGATCGAAGTTATTTAATTGTGAATGACAGGGCAAAGGTGCGGCAGGGCTGCAGCGGGCATCTTCCACTGAGCGTTCAGGCTTTTCAGACTATGTTGAATGGGAGGGAAAATCTTTTCAGATTATGTTGTATCTGAAAAAAGGCGAGGCAGGTAGTGCGCTGCAAACCAATCAGTTGCGTGTCGCGCTGGGTCGTTCGCCAAATTCTTCAAAAAAAGAGTCGGAAAAATATTGCGGTGAGGAAAACCCGGTGTCGTAGGCCACTTCCGAGATGGTGAGCGTGGTGGTACGCAACAATTTCCGTGCGTTGGCCAGGCGAATGCTTCGGATAAAAAGGCTGGGTGATTTGCCAGTGAGCGCCTTTACTTTCCGGAAGATCTGGCTCCGGCTCATCGCCAGCGCGCGTTCTAATTGGGGCATTTCAAAGTCGGCGTCGGAAAGGTTGGCTTCCACCACGCCGCGCAGTTTTTGCAGGAAAGCGTCCTCCATATCCGCTTCGGGTGGTAGCGGATCGGCCGGAAGCGCCGGGTCATTGAATATTCGCTGGCTGAAAAACGCCTGCACCCTGCGGCGGTTTTCGAGCAGTTGGTTCAAGGTGACCAACAATTCCTCGCGATGAAACGGTTTTGTGAGATAGGCATCTGCGCCGCGTTTCAAGCCGGCGATGCGGTCGTCCGTGGTAGCCTTTGCCGTGAGCAGCACAATGGGAATGTGGCTGCTGCGCTCGTCATTTTTCAGGACGCTCGTCAGTTCATACCCGTCTTTGAGCGGCATCATCACATCGCTGATGATCAGGTCGGGCGTTTGTTCGAGGGCCATAGCAATGCCATCTTCGCCATTCCGGGCATAAGTCATTCGATAGGTACCTGTGAGACAACTTTGAATATATTCGGCTACATCCGCATTGTCTTCCACAAGCAACAGTGTAGGCAAATCGCTATCTGCGGCAGTCGCAAGACTTACCGGCGCTGTATGGTCGGGTATTTCTATCTCCAGAGTCTGGATGTTTGGCGGCAGGTGATCGGCCGGCTCTGCCTGTCGCAAAACCGGCAGGCCAACCATAAACTCCGCTCCTTTTCCCGGTACGTTGCGCAAGGCCAGCCCCCCTTGCATCAACTGCACCAACTCGCGCACCAGGGCCAGGCCGATTCCAGTGCCGCCCGCGTTGGCCGACGCACCGGATTGGGCAAAGCGGTCAAATATTTTCACAAAATCCGATTCGGGGATGCCCGGCCCGGTATCGCTGACCCGCAGCATTATCCATTCCTGCTCCGCGTTTTTCGCGGGCTTCAGCGTTTCGTGCCACCCCTGTTGCGCCAATGGCTTCCAGTGTTCAGCATAGGCAATTTGTAAATACACATGGCCGCCTTCGGGTGTGAATTTCATGGCATTGCCCAGCAGGTTGTGCAGTATGTTTTGTAATTTCTCTTTGTCAAAATCCATCTCCAATGTGGGCATTTCGCTCAAAAAGTGCATTTGAATCTGCTTGACCTCGGCAAACGAATGGAACGATTCGGAAATATAACGGCAGAAGGCTACGATGTCGGCACGGACGAGTTGCAGCCGCACGGCGCCGGAATCCAACTTGGCGAGGTCGAGTATCTGGTTGATAAGCCGCAGCAGGCCCTGGCCGTTGCGCTGCACAGTATGCGCCATCTCTTTAATGTGTGAATTGCCCTCGCGGCCAATTTCGGCTGCCAGCCCCAGAATGACGGTGAGCGGTGTGCGGAATTCGTGCGTGATGTTGGTGTAAAGGTGGGTTTTTACGGCATCCAGTTCTTTGAGCCGCTCGTTTTCCGCGTGTTCCAGTTTCCGTTTCAATTGAAAAGAGTAGAAATAATACGCACTCCCCAGGAGCAGGATCGCGTACAATGTATAGGCCCACCAGGAAGCCCACCACGGGGGAGAAATGACAAAATGGAGCGTAGCCGAGTGTGGGCTCCATATCCCGCCTCCCGTGCTGCCTTCCACTTCAAACTGATAAGTACCGGGGCGGAGTCGCGTATAATTGGCGAAATGACGGGTTCCTGCTTCCACCCAGTCGGGATCGGCGCCGCGCAGGCGGTAGCGGTAGCGGTTTTCATCCGGGTTGGCAAAATCGAGCAAGGCAAACTCAATGGTCAGGATGTTTTGGTCGTAATGCAACTTCAGGGCATCCCCGGATTGTGCGCTATTATACGGTTGGTTGTTGATTTTCAGGTCGGTAATATGGATGGGCGCATCGTTGTTCCTTTTCGGCAATTGATTGGGATAAAACGCGGTCAGGCCGTTGACACCGCCGAACATCAGTTGCCCGTCGGGACAACGGAAGTAAGCGCCGGTGTTGAATTCATCGTCCTGCAAGCCGTCGGCAGCCCGGTAGTTTTGGAAGTAAAAATCCCGCGGGTTGGGATGCTCGGCGCGGCTCCGGGGCAATGTAATACAGCTCAAACCCCTGTTGGTACTCACCCACAGATTGCCCGCATCATCAGGCAGAATGCCATAAACGACATCATTGGGCAAGTCGCTGTTGCGGGTATCGAGTTGAAAAAATTGACCGTTGGCCTTGTTCAGGCGATTCAGCCCGCCGCCCTTGGTGCCCACCCAGAGGTAGTCGTCGGGGAAAGCCGGGTCTTCGTACAGGGAAAGCGTAGCGTTGTACCCCAGGCTGTGCGGGTTGGCAGGGTCGTTGCGCCAAACTTTGAATGTGTAACCCTCTTTTTCGTCTGGCACACCTTCGACGAGCCCTTGGGAGTTGGTAATCCAGATATGCCCTTTTTTATCGTGCAACAGCGCATAGAATGTTGAAACGTCGCCCAACAGACCCGACAAATCGTAGGTGACAGGCCGGTCGGCAGCGGGGTCGAAACACAACAGCTTACTGCCGTTTTGGGAAACCCAGATATTACCCAGGTTGTCAGTTGCCAGAAGTTGAGGTGTATTCAGGCCGAAGTTGTATTCCTGTTTGCTGCCGCCGGGATCGAGCCTTACCAGCAAGCCCACGTCATTTACGAGCCACCCCGTACCTGTTTTGGTTTCGATATAAAAACCCCGGGGATAGGTCGTCAGGAAAGCGGACTGGTTTGATTCCCAGCTGGTTGTTCCCGGCCTTCCGCTAGCCAACTGATAGAATTCACGGGAAACGAAGGTTCTCCCCGAGCTGTTTGTAAAAATGCGCGAAATGCTTTCCCCTTTGAAATAATGCCGGAATAAAGAAGAGGCAGGTTTGAATTTATGCAGGCCGTAGCCGTTGGTGCCTACCCAGATATTGCCTGAGCGGTCGAACAGGGGCCGGCTGTGCGTATGCCCCGGCGTTTCGCAATTCAGGAGCAGTTGTATTTGAAAAACATCCTTGTCGCGGAGAGCCTGTTGAAGCGCCGGATTGACAGTTTGAGAAGCGGCCGGGCCGCTGATACCGTATTTTTTCAATTCAGGAAGAAAACTCCAAACGCCATTGGAATAGGAAGCGCCCTGAAAATGCGGAATGTCTCCGAAGGTAAAAACGACCTGAACACTGCCGTCCTTGTTGGCGTACAGTTCCAAAAAAGACGGCTTGAGCGAACTCCTTTCCGGTAGCGGCACAGGCTGAAATTTGCCACTGCCTTTCGTCAGCCTGTAAGGACAGCGGGAACTGATTACCCAAGCGGTCCCATCCGGCGCGAGCGCGCCGGCCATATAATTATCTATGTTTTCCGAGAATGAACCTTGCTCTTTGTCGGGATAAACCGTTTCAACCTGCAGCGCTGCACGCAGGTCGGGGTTGCCGGGCACCGGGCCGGTCAGTCCGGGTTTCCATCGCAGATGGCACAAGCCGTTCGCCGTACCGACCCAAAGGGAGCCGTCCGGCACAGCCACAATGCAAGGGCCGGGTACGGCAGGCAATCCGCCGGTGCCGACAGGCAGGCGGTAAAACTTGCCTGTCTTTTTGTCAAGCAGATTGAGTTCGCTGTTTTCTATGACAATCCAAAGATGGTCCGCGTCGTCTTCAAAAATATACCGGACTACGTTGCCGGAAATAGAAAAAGGGTCGAAGGGGTCATTAGTGTAAACCTTAAAATTGTAGCCATCATACCGATTAAGACCATCTTTGGTGCCAAACCAAAGAAAGCCGTCGCGCGATTGTATCGCGTGGAATATCATTCCCTGTGACAGGCCGTCGGCAATTGTAATGTTCTCGTAAGGGATATTTTGGGCGTAAAACTTCCCCTCCGCTGTCGAGAACAGTAGAATCAGTAAGCCATGTACAAACCTGGTTTTCAAAAAAAACGGCGGCTCAAAATGAAGTGATTGCTTTCTTGGCACGGCACAAAGATAAATTCCCGGAGGGGAATTCCCGGATGTTCAAGGATGTTGTTGAATGGCTTTGTGCCAAACGAATGTACGTATGAAGCCAATACGATGTGCGCAACCCGAACTTTTCGCCGGCCTGCTCCATCCGCTTCAAAGCCATCGACGGGCAGGGCGAGCGGCAGAGCGGGCGGTTTGTTCATGTGGGGCAAAAGTGATTTTTTCGATTTTTGAAGAATAGAGCGACCTCAGTGTGTGTGGCACGGAGGTCGCTTTTTTAGCGGCTTATTGACGGCTGCGTTTATTAGTGGCACAAGGCATCTGTGAACAACTGCGGCGGAGGCAGATATCTGCCTGCCATTCGACGCAAGGGCATTTGAGGCAAACGGTAGGTGGCGGGTTGTTGCTGCCTCCGGTGTTGCCGGGGCTGCCGCCGCCGGTGGGCGGCGGGGGCGCCAGGCTGGCCGCCGCTTGCAGTTCGAGTTGAAATTCTATCTCTTTGCCGGTACCCTTTTCCACGCCGTAGAGCCGGGTGATTTTCTTATCCTTCACAGTTGCATGGATGACCATGTTATCCACCTTCTTAATCACATTGTCGCCTTCTTTGAGCACTTTGGTGTTGATTTCGAGGTTTATTTCTTCCTGTCCAAAGCCGGTAGTCAGGGAAAACAGGGCGCACAGAGCCAGCAAAAGCAATCGTTGTTTCATCGTGTTGAAAAATTGAAATGATCTGGAATAATGGTCGCCTACTCTGTTCCGGGCTTTTCGGCTGCCGCCCTTTTTCCGGGTCTCGGATCAGTTTTCGCAAATGACGGTAAGGGTTTTATACCTGATTGCCCGATTGTTGTCCGGTCGCATCAAAATGTGGATGGAAAAGCAAAATTTTTTTTCACCTCCGCAATTGCAAGAAAAATGGCGGCCTCATTGTGTGGGACACCAGGCCGCTTTTTTGTTGGCGATCTCACAATAGTTATTTACTTTTACAGTAAATATTTCTTTCCGGGCGCACAAAACCCTGTATGACACAGTGTTGGACGTTTCAATTCCTTTATCGGAAGTATTTGAAACGGATTGAAAATATTGCAACGATATTTCAGAGAATAGGCATTTCATGTACAACGTAGTCGGCAGGAACGCCGGCAATGGCAAAAAAATGAAACCTGACAATGACCTACACCGAAGTAGATTCCTCCATGCTTGACCTCGTCGGCTACGACGCCAGGACGAAAGTGCTGGAAGTGCGGTTCATCAATTCCGGCCAGACTTACCGTTATTTCAATGTGCCGAAAAAGGAATACAAGGGGCTGATGGAAGCCTCCTCCAAGGGCAGTTATATGCGCGACAACATCATTGACTTTTACGACTGTGCCAAAGTAGGCGGTGGCAGGCGGCAACGGTGGGATTGAAGCGATTGTTTGATTGCGCGAACACAAAGTGACAGATTGCGCGTTCTGATCCCATGAAAACCCTTTTCCCACTCCTCCTTTTCCTCCAAACCTGCTTCCTGCCCGCCAACCCGAACGCGGCAACAGCGGCGGAAAACACATCGTCTGCTTCCGACTCTCTTCTCTATCAGCGCTTCACCCCGCCGCCCGGCTACCAGCGCGTTGCCGCCGATTCAGGCTCTTTCGCTTTTTATCTCCGCAATCTTCCGCTCAAACCGTCCGGATCGAAAGTCCTGCTCCACGACGGGCGGGAAAAATCCAATCCCGGCCTCTACGAGGCGGTGGTGGATTTACCCATCGGCAAAAAAGACCTGCACCAGTGCGCCGATGCCGTCATCCGGTTGCGGGCGGAATACCTGTGGCAGCAAGGGCGATACGACAAAATTCACTTCAATCTGACTAATGGCTTCCGCGTGGACTACGAGCGCTGGCGCAAAGGCGGGCGGGTAAAAGTGGTAGGCCATCAGACGAGTTGGGTGCAAAAAACGGCGGCCTCCGATTCTTATGCGACCTTTTGGCAGTATCTTGAGTTCGTGTTTACTTATGCCGGTACGCTTTCGCTGTCGAAGGAATTGGAGCCGGTCGCGCTGTCGGAAATACAAACCGGCGATGTGTTTATTCAGGGCGGCTCGCCGGGCCACGCAGTCATCGTGGTGGATATGGCGACCGACCAGGCGGGCAAAAAAGTATTCTTGCTCGCACAGAGTTATATGCCGGCGCAGGAAATCCAGATTTTGAAAAATCCTTCGGATGAAAAGTTGAGTCCCTGGTATTCCGCCGATTTTGGGGAGGTGGTGGAAACGCCGGAGTGGGCGTTTCAAAAAAGCGATCTGAAACGGTTCGGGATAAATTAGTGCTTGGTAAAACTATTGTTGGATAATATTTTAAAAAGCAAATTATAAATGCTATTATTGTTGATTTTATAAAAAGATTTTATGGGTAAAATTATTTCATACAAAACTAAAAATATGCGTTAATTTTGACCCGTCTATTCGCCAATACGGTCGGTTCCACAAATAAATTTGAGGGTTGAGGCCGAAAATCCTTCGGATTTGAGCACTCAACCCACCGATTTATCGGTGGGAGGGGAAAGTCTGACGGCTATGACCATATCACATCACTTTTTCACCAAATCTGTCCAGGTCATGAAACACATCGCTCTTCGTTACGGCCTTTGGATGTTCCTCGGCTTCACCGGGTTCTTCCTGCTCATGCACCTCCTCGATCTGAGCCAGAATTACTACCTGCGCGTGTTCAACGGCATCATCCACGTCGGATTTCTGTGGATGGCCTTGCGCACCTGGTACCGCGACCACCACGAACCTTCCGACGATTACACTTCCGGCGTTGTCATGGGCATGTTCACCTCTTTTGCAGGTGTGCTGCCATTCACCGTTTTCATGGTCTTGTTCCTGGCTTACAACCCTTCTTTTCTGGCGAGCATCCAAAGCCAGTCGCCCATCGGACAATACTTCACTCCGGTCACGGCTAGCTTGTTCATCCTCGTGGAAGGCATTGCCGCCAGCCTGATTTTGTCCTATGTCATGGTGCGGCTGCTGGAGGTCATGCGGGAAAGGGCTTAATAATCGTCATTGTCGTCATTAAGGTCATTAGGTCATACTTATAAGTACATGGACAATGGATTTTTGACATTGGACATTTGACCAAATGATTGGTTGTCAGGGTCAAACGTCCAGTGTCCAATGTCGATTTATTTTGTCCGCTTACTTAAGTACAAGTACGAAATTAATTGATATTAAGATATTGAGATATTATGCCGTAACCTACTGATTGTCAAGGATAATATCTTAATATCTCAATATCATTTAATATCGCCCACCTACTTAAATAACGACAATGAGCTGAATGATGACAATGACAATTCAACCTTTTGGCACCTTCTCCCACCACGGCGCGGCTTTTTCCAACTGGCCGGCAAGGCGGAAGAGCGTGTCCTCTTCACCCAGTCGCGCGGTGAGCATCACGCCGATGGGCAGATGATCGTCGGCCGATTCAGTCCAGTACAACGGCACAGACATGGACGGTTGGCCGGTTATATTGGCAAAGGCTGTCCAGGGCATCCAGTTGTAGATTTTTTCGACCAGTGGATCCACCTGACTGCGCACGACGCTGCCCAAACCCAGTGCATTGACAACAGTGATGAGGCGGTTCTCTGCAGGCGTATTTTGCAACGCGCCGGTTTTGAACGGTCTTTGCGCGAGTGTGGGGGTAAGCAGCAAGTCGTGCCGGGTGTGAAAATCGGCGATGCGACGACACACTTCATTCCACTTGCGCGTGGCGTAGGCATAGTCGGCAGCGGAGTAGGATTTTCCGAGCAGATGCAAGGCATAGGTATTCGGCTCTACATCGCCGGGGCGCGCTTTTCGACCCAGAAAGTCGCCCAATGTCCGCAATTCGCCCGCAATTTCACCGGCTACGACGATCAGAAAGGCATCGGTCAGGTCTTCTTTTTTGTAGGGTAATTCCACTTCTTCCATCGCGTGGCCTTCGCTGCGCAGGATTTCCACTGCGTACTCCAGCGCCCTTTGACAGACCGGGTCAACGGGCAAATTCAGGGTGTGTGCTGCCGTATAGCCGATGTGGAGTTTTTCCGGCATCGTGCCCGCTTCATACAAATAGGGTCTTTTGGGCCGCTGAATGTCATAAGGATCACCGGGGGCTGTGCCGATGATGGCATCCAGATAGGCTGCCGAATCGCGCACCGAACGGCTGACGCAGCCCTCTGCTACCGCACCGTTCCACATTTCGCCGAACAGGCGTCCCCAGGAAGTGCGCCCGCGCGAGGGTTTTATGCCGAAAAGCCCGCAGGCCGAAGCGGGCATCCGGATGCTGCCCCCCCCGTCGTTGGCCGATGCCATAGGCACGATTCCCGCCGCCACTGCCGCCGCCGAGCCGCCGCTGCTGCCGGCGGGAGTGCGCTCGAGGTTCCAGGGATTGCGGGTGGGGCCGAACAATTCCGGTTCGGTAAAAGGCGTGAGACCGAATTCGGGGGTGTTCGTTTTTCCAAAAATGACCAACCCGGCCTGACGCATTTTTTGAACTACATAACTGTCGTCAGTCGAAATATAATTGGAATAACCGCGGCAGCCGGCGCGCATCGGTGTGCCTTTTACCTCCATACCGAGGTCTTTCACCAGGAAAGGTACACCGGCGAAAGTACCCGAACGGGATACTTTTTTAGCCGTTGCCAGGGCCTCATCATATATTTTATGAATGACCACATTCAGGGTAGGATTGACGTCCTCGGTGCGCCGAATTGCGATTTCGAGCAGTTCTTCTGCTTTTATTTCACCCTTTTTGACCAATTCAGCCAATCCCAGGGCGTCGTGGCGACGGTATTCTTCAAAGTTCATGGTTGGAATGACGGTGTAAAATGTTGGGGCAAATGTTGTCAAAAACTGCATTACCTTGCGGCGCTGTATCGAAAATTCCTGACCTATGACTTTCCTCGCCAGGGCCGCTTTGGCTTTTGCCGTTTTCTCCTGTTTGTCCCAACAAGTTTCAGCCCAGCAAAAAAATGACCTGAGCGTCACCCGAAAAAACGGCATCCAGTTCGCCACTGCCGACAACAAATTTCTGCTGGCGTTGCGCTTCCGCGTTCAAAGCCGCATCGGATACACTTCCGCTTCCGACGACGATCTCACACCGGAGGCTTTCGATTTCCGGATACGGCGAACGCGACTTCGTTTGGATGGCCATATATTGGACCCCCGTCTGACGTACAACTTACAATTGTCCTTTTCCCGCGCCGACCAGGATTGGGACATCAGCAATGTGCCGAACGTATTGCGCGATGCCATGATCTGGTATCAACTTAAAAAGGGCCTATCCATTGGTATGGGCCAGGGCAAACTGCCGGGCAACCGGCAGCGGGTGATCTCTTCCGGCGAACAACAATTTGCCGACCGCTCCATCGTGAACAACGCGCTCACGCTCGACCGCGATGTGGGCCTGTTTGCTTACTATGTGGTTGACTATGACAGGTTTGCATACCGGATAAAAACGGCGATTACCACTGGCGAGGGGCGCAATGCATTGCCATCCGACAAGGGGCTGGCCTACACAGGGCGAGTGGAATTGCTACCGCTGGGGCCCTTTACGGAACGCAATGATTATTTTGAAGGCGACCTGGTTCGCGAACCGCGCCCCAAACTTTCCCTGGCAGGCACGGTAAGCTACGATGCCCGCGCCCAACGCACCGGGGGGCAATTGGGCAGGATATTGTACGAACCGCGTGATCTGTTCAACGTCCATGCCGACGTGTTGCTCAAATACAATGGCTGGGCCTTGTCGAGCGAATACCTGTACCGCCACACCGACGATCCCGTGACGCACGATGCCAACAACGATGTGCGCTTTGTGGTAGCGGGGGAGGGCATCAATACCCAGTTGAGCTACTGTACGCCGAAAATGTGGGAAGTGGCATTGCGTCATTCTCATCTCTCGCCACAAAAAGAACTACAGCAAGATGAGCCGCAAGTGACGCAATACGGCGCTTGTCTGACCAAATATCTGAACAAACACAAGGTGAAAGTACAAACCGACTTTTTCTACGAACGCCAGCGCGATGCCATCACGCATTTAAAAACGGACGGTAGTTTTCAGTGGCGGTTTCAGGTCGAATTGGGAATCTGACATACCCCATGTACCGGCTGCTTTAGCTGCCGATTTAATTAATGCAAGTCACAACTCGCGTTAATTACAAAAGGCAAGGCGATCCACATCTTCGGCGACTGAAGTCGCGGGTACATTTTCAATAAAGCACCGGAACATCAGATAATTAACCTTAGAAACAAAAACAGCAGTGCCGACATCAGGAAGGAGACCGGTAGGGTGAGCAACCAGGCGATGGCAATGCTTTTGATGGTTCTTTTCTGCAAATTTTTGATGCCTCCTGAAGCGACCATGGTGCCGGCGATACCGGAGGACAGTACGTGTGTGGTACTGACCGGCAGGCCTAAGCCCGTGCTGAGGCCGATCGTAGCGGCTGCACACAATTCAGCGCTGGCGCCCTGAGCATAGGTCAGGTGACTTTTACCGATTTTTTCTCCGATGGTAACGACAATACGTTTCCAGCCGATCATGGTGCCGGTGCCGAGGCAAAGAGCGATGAGTATGATTCCCCAAAGCGGTGCAAATTCATAGGAGCTTTTAAGCGTTTTCAATTCATGTCTGACGGTATCCCTGGCCGGTTTGGGTATCAGCCCGCTTTTTAAATCTACTTCGATGTTTTTGTTGAGACTTTGAATGGATTTCCGAAGGGCGAACAATTGACTTTGGTTTTTCATGTCAGTGCTGTCCATTTCAGCAGCGGTACGTCCGGCTTGCGCGGCGAGGGCCAGGATGTGGTCGGAATGCTCATCGCCTGCTGCAGCTTGGGTCAGCGTGGCCTCGATGCTGCGTGCGGCATTTTTGAACTGGTCCAGCGGAACACTGTGGTTCAGGGCAAATTGTACGGGCATAAAAGCGATCAGGACCACCAGCAACAACCCGACGCCTTTTTGTCCGTCGTTGGAGCCATGAAAAAAACTTACCAGGGTACAGGTGGTGACCAACACCGCGCGTATCCAGAAGGGCGGCGGTTTTTTCTCGGTGGGTTCTTTAAAAATACGCTTGCTCTTGATGGTGTTTTTTAACATATACATCAGCAAGATCGCTAGACTGAACCCGAACAGAGGCGATACCAGCAACGACAACCCTATTTCGCCTGCCTTGCCCCAGTTGGGCCCTGCGCCTTTGTGGATACTCCAGAAGGCAAAACCGGCGCCCAGCAGCGATCCGATCAGGGTATGCGAACTCGAACAGGGAATGCCGAGGTACCAGGTGCCGAGGTTCCAGACGATGGCCGCAAGCAGAATGGAAAGCACGAGGGCGCTGTTCTCGCCGATCGGCTGCACCATGAGGTCGTTGAGCGGGATCAGTTTGATGATACCCATAGCCACGGCGATACCGCCTGCATAAACGCCGATAAAATTCCACACGCCCGACCAGATGACCGCCTGCACTGGTTTTAGGGTGTTGGTATAAATGACGGTTGCCACTGCGTTGGCCGTGTCGTGGAAACCATTGATCGCTTCAAAGAAACAAACTGCCAACAGGCAGATAATCAGCAAAATAGCAGCAAAGACGGGGAGATCGGCAATGAAGGCAAACGCCATATGGAGAGCAATTTTAAGTCATTAATGTCATTCCGCGGGCAAAAAACGGTGCGAAAAACCGGCGCAAAAGTACGGTGATGCAGGCGTGAAGATATCCGTCAAGGTTAAGTTAATGTTAAGTTTTCTTCGTGCAATGTTTAGTGTTGTTCCGGTCATTCCAGCAGCGTCAGCCGATATTTAAGATGCGGCCTGGGACTTAAATGACGCCAATGACCATTTAATCGCTTTCCAGCACCGGCAGCAACACTTCGACCCGCGTGCCGCTGCGTTCGCCGTGGGTGAGATCACCCAAGTCTTGTATGCGTATAAAGTCGCCCGGTTCGTGTTTCTGGAGTTGGTGCAGCAGGGTCAGGCGTTCGCGGGTGATGTCCATGCCGCGCGAGCGGTGCGATTGGAAGGCCGCGCCTTCTTTTTGTTTTTCGCGGCCTTTGTTGTAGCCCACGCCGTCGTCCTCGATGATGCAGCGCAGCGACTGGCCGTTTTCCGTGAGTTGGAATTCGATGTGCAGGTTGCCTTCCTGCCGGGGACGTATGCCGTGTTCGATGGCGTTTTCCACAAACGGTTGCAGGATCATGGTGGGGACGTTGAGATCGGTGAGGTCCACACCCCGGGGCGGAATAATCTGATAATGAAGGCGTTCGCGGAAGCGCAGTTTGCGGTTGATGTCGAGGTAGCGCTCGAGGAATTCGATCTCCTGTTCCAGCGCCACCACTTCGAGGTCGGAATATTCGAGGGTATGGCGCATCATTTTGGCGAATTTGGCGAGGTACGATTCGGCTTCGTTGTTGCGTCCCGAAGTGATCAGCCCCTGGATGGCGTTCAGGGCGTTGAACATGAAGTGCGGGTTCATTTGGGCGCGCAGGGCGCGCAGTTGCAGGCTGGCCACGCGGAGTTTGGCCATTTGCGCTTCCTGGCGGTTGCGTTCCAATTGGTGCCGCGCTTCGATCTCCTCGCGTTCGCGGTCGCGGAGTTGATGAAAATGGCGGGCCGCCAGGTCGGAAGCCTGGAGTTGCCATTCGTATGCTTCTTCGAAGTTTTTTTCCTGGTTTTTCAGGGCGGCGAGGTTTTGAGCGATCTGGCTCAGGTGGTACAGGTCCTGGCCTTTCTGGCCCATTTCCCAGGATCTTTCTAAGTAATACCCGGCTTTTTTCAGGTCGTTGGTTTGGGAGAACAATCCGGCGCGCCAGCTTTCTATTTTGGAAAGGTTGGTGAAATCGGCGGGTTTCGAGGGGTTTTCATATTCTTTTGCGGCGAGGTCGAACAACGCTTCGGCTTGTTTCACGTCGTCGTTGAGCAAAGCCAGGATGCCGAGGTTGCCGAGTGCATGGGTGCGCGCTTCCGACTCGCCTTCGCCGACGACCTCCATTACTTTTTCAAAACATGCCTGTGCCTGCGCCACGTCTTGCTGCGCCATGGCAGCGCGCCCGGCATTGAGGTAGTGCCACGAAAGGCGGGGGCGCAGACCGTGCCGCTCTACGATAGGCAATACCCGGCGGTAGGCTTCGAGGCTTTTCGCTTTTTCGTCGAGCCGCTCATACAGATCGCCTAAGCCGCTGAAAATCAGGGTTTGAATATAAAAGTCTTTCAGGCTTCCCGTTTTTTCGTCGAGGCTGAGCATACCTTTTTGCGCTTCCATCAACGCGTCGAGGGCCTGGCGGTGGTTGCCGAGGTGCAGGTGCAGGAATCCCTCGCGGCAAGCCACATGGGCGCGGATGGAGGGTGGCGAGGTTTTGTTCAGGTAGCGGCGCGCGCGGTCGAGCGCTTTTTCCGCCGAACGCCAGTCGCGCCGGTTGAGGTAAATGGCGGCCAGGTCGGCCCACATTTCGGCCAGGGCGGGCGCTTTGGCGAGGCTTTCGAGGATGGCGATGGCTTGTTTGGCGTGTTCGATGGCCGGTTCGTAGCGGTGCCATTGGTTGTCCAGAAAGGCCGCATTGGAATGATAGGCCAGCCGGATGTCGAAAGGCGTCTGCGGCGTGATCTGCGTGGCGAGTTCGTCGAGCAGTTCTTTGGCCTGTTCGAAGTCGGTAAATGCCCAGCGGGACAGTTGCTCGCATTGCCGGCGAAGCAGGGAAGGGTCGCTGGTGGGAACTGTCGAAGTCAAACTCGTTTCGGCGCCGGACATTTTTTATAGTGCTTTGAGGGTATTTACTTTATAAAAATATCTTTTGCTGCGATTTCAAAATCCGGCACCACGGGCGCGGCGCTGCACACTGTGTCTCCCTCGCAAATGATGACCTTGGTAGGTGAAGTGTAAACATACACGGTTTGTTCTTCCGGCACGATCTGCCAGACAACCTTTACGCCTGCCTTGAAGTATTCGCGGAGTTTTTTGTTGACTTTCAGATAGTTGTCGGTTGGAGAAATGATTTCGATAATGAAACCCGACACAGTCTCATCACCTTGTTTTATTTTCGATGACGGCCAATAAGACAAGTCAGGACGACGAGATTGATTAGGAGCAGTTATCTGTTCCACTTCTGGCGTAAGTTCATCCCCGCTGGCAAATGCCTGCGTTTGTATGAAGCGGCGATTGAGTTTTTTTACGATGTACAACTGTTTTGCATTTATATTGCTGGGAGATTTTTCAACAATACCATTATCAAATTCGTATTTATACCCGTCTTCCCGCTCGGAATAACGGCGTCGAAACTGTTCCAGCGTCAGTACCCTGGGCGCGCGTTTGGGCTTCGTCTCTGCATTTTGCATTTTTAACGGCGCGGCGGCTGTTGCTTCGGTTGTCATGTGCGTTTTTATTTTGTGACAAAATTAGTGTTTTTTGCGAAAGAATCCACTTTCAGACGCAATCGCATTTTACTTTCGCCCCCAAATTCGCTCGAAATGAAACAATTAACGCGCCTTTCCCTGGCAGCGCTCGCCCTGTGCGGGGCCTGCCAGCAAACACCGAAATCTGACTCAAATACCACCACCACCGTGCAACCATCCGTTTTTGAACCCGACCAATTCACCGCTCCACATCCGGAAAAAAAGCCCAAAGAACTCGTGTCCGCCTCCGGCGACAAACGCAGCGACGAATACTACTGGCTCAACGAACGCGACAACCCTGCCGTAAAAGCCTACCTCGAAGCAGAGAACCGCTACACCGACTCTGTGCTGCTGCCGGTAAAGGGTTTGCAGGAAAAACTGTTTGCCGAACTCAAAGCCCGTATCAAGGAAGACGACAGCAGCGTGCCGTATTTCAAAAACGGTTATTGGTACATCGTGCGCTTCGAGACAGGCAAGGAGTACCCTATTTTCACCCGGAAAAAAGGCAACCTCGACGCTGCGGAAGAAATGCTCGTGGACGTCAACGAACTGGCCAAAGGACAAGCCTATTGCCAACTCGGCGGCCTGAGCGTCAGCCCCGACAACAAACTGCTCGCCTATTCGGTGGATTACACGGGCCGAAATCTGTTCAAACTCTTTTTCAAAGACCTGAGCAACGGCCAGATGCTCCGCGATTCGTTCGACGTCGGCGGCGCGTTCGCCTGGGCCAACGACTCCAAAACAGTTCTTTACGACACCAAAGACAAGGTGACGCTCCGCAACGACAAGATATGGCGGCACGTGCTCGGCAGCGACCAGAAGAAAGACGTGCTGATGTACGAGGAAAAAGACGTGACCCAATACGCCTACCTTTCCAAATCCAAATCGGAACAGTACTTTTTCATCAATTCCGCTTACACCCAAACGGTGGAAGTGCATTACTTAGACGCCAACAACCCGACCGGACAGTTCAAATCGGTGCGCCCGCGCGAGAAGGATTTTTTCTATTCCTTGGAACACTGGAACGACAAATTTATCATTCGCACCAACTGGGAAGCCAAAAACTTCCGCCTCATGGAGGCTCCCGTCAGCGACCCGCGCCGCGAAAACTGGAAAGACGTGCTGCCGCATAAAAACGACGTGCTGATTGATAATTTTACCGTGTTCAAAGACCACCTTGTCACGGAAGAACACAAGGGCGGTCTCGGCCAGATACACGTGATCCGATGGGCCGACAAAGCCGACCATTACATCGAGACCGGCGAACCGACCTACGGCTGCAACCTGGAGAACAACCCCGAGTTCGATACCAAAATCCTGCGCTACGTGTTCAATTCCATGAAAACGCCTGCTACCGTGATTGACTACGACATGGAAACGCGCGCCAAAACGGTGAAAAAAGTCGCCCCCGTGCTCGGCGGCTTCGACACGAACAACTACGAAACCGAATTCATCTGGGCCACCGCCCGTGATGGCGTGAAAGTCCCCATCTCCATCATGTACAAAAAGGGACTCAAACGCGACGGCTCTGCCCCCTGCCACCTGACGGGCTACGGCTCCTACGGCTATTCGTATGATCCCTACTTCAACCGCGACAAGATCAGCCTCGTGGACAGGGGTTTCGTCGTCGGCATCGCGCACATCCGGGGCGGCATGGAAATGGGCTACCAATGGTACGAAAACGGCAAGATGCTCAACAAAATGAAAACCTTCACTGACTTCATTGACTGCGCCGACCACCTGGTGAAAGAAAAATATACTTCGTCCGACCGCCTCTTTGCCGAAGGACGCTCGGCGGGCGGCTTGCTCATGGGCGCCGTGACCAACCTGCGCCCCGACCTGTTCAAAGGCATCATCACGGGCGTGCCGTTTGTAGACGTCATCACCACCATGAGCGATGCGAGCATTCCGCTCACTACCGGCGAATACACCGAATGGGGCAATCCCGCCATCAAAGAGCAGTACGATTACATGAAATCGTATTCGCCTTACGACAACCTGAAACAAGGCAACTACCCGAACATTCTGGTGCTCACTTCCTTCGCCGACTCGCAGGTGCAGTATTGGGAGCCGGCCAAATACGTCGCCCGCGTGCGCGACCTGAAAACGGACGACAATGTGCTGCTGCTCAAAACCAACATGAGCGGCTCGCACGGCGGCTCTTCCGGGCGCTTCGAGCGGCTCAAGGAACGGGCGCTGGAATATTCGTGGATGATGGGATTGCTGGGTATGACGGGGGAGAAGATGAAGCAGTAGACGATGAGGAGCCATTCCCCGCAGAACTATTTCCCGCAGAACTATTTCCCGCAGATTTTCGCAGAAAAATTTGCGCAGATAGCCGCAGATTTTAATCCCGATCTGCGAAAATCTGCGTCATTTTTCTGCGAAAATCTGCGGGAAATGGCTCTCCGCGGCGTATGCCGGGGTCGTCGTTCCTGAACTGTGATTTGCCGTGGTTGTGCGTTTCCGTCAGCTATGCTCTATGAAATACTTGTAATCTTTTGAAACATACCTGTGAAGATTGAATGAATATGGAAAGCAGGCGATGTGATCATGATGGTGTCTATCGCAGCACCGTAATATCTCCGCTCAGATCCACCACCTGGCCGTCAATGGTCTCTATCACGCAAAACCACAGAACGACGCCCGGATTGATCAGTTTTCCCCGGAAAGTACCATCCCAGGTGATGGGGGTATCGGGCGCCACATCATCTTGCCCGAACAGTTGGTTGCCCCAACGGTCGAATATTTGCAGCGATCGTATGCGCGCCACCTCGGGCCCGGCAGAAATAATGAGATGCCCATTTGGCCCGTCGCTGCCGGGGCGGATGGCATTGGGCACATACAGCCGTACCCCTTGTTCCACTTTCACGGTAAGAGAAGCGCTGGTCGTGCAGCCATTGGGATCGGATGCCGTGAGTGTGTATCTGACTGTTTTCAATGGAGCAATGAAAGTGGCCGGGCAATCCGGACAAAGCACACCGTTTGATGGCGACCATTCGGCTGTTTCAATTTGAAAATCCGCTGCCGGTTCCACCCATATACTATCGCCTAAGTGCAGTGCGATGGCTTGTTGTCCCAGATCGAGGTGAAGCGCGTCGCCTTCGGCTACATAGACCTCTTTGGCCATCGTGCAACCTTCCGAATTGGTCGCCAACAGCGAATAGACACCCGCCGACAGGTCTTCCCACAGCAGTGGCGCACCCGTGTACATTTGGGCAGGGCGGTTATCCAATACCACTTCCACCGGAAGCAAAGGCGTCAGGATGGTGTCGAGCAGAATCCAGCCGTCTTTTCCACCAAAACAAAGGGCATTCTGAACCGAAGCCCCGAAATCAAGGCCGGTAAAAACGGTTGTTGTGATCAGCAAACTGTCACAACCAAATTGATTGGCCAACACCAGAGTGTCGGTGCCCACCAGATCGGGATTGCAGGATTTGGCCGTCAAAAAAGTCTGGCTGACGGGCGCCAGTTCGGTCGTAGTGACGACGAGGCTGTCGCAGCCGAATTGATTGGTCAGCAGGACGGTGTCCACGCCGACGGCAGCGGGGTCGCAGTTTTTGATAAGAAGCGAGGTGACGGAAACACCTGCCGGGTCGAAAGCTGTGGCTGTGATCACCAGGCTGTCGCAGCCGAATTGATTGACCAACACCAGGGTGTCGGTGCCCACCAGATCGGGGTTGCAGGAAGCAGCCGTCAAAAAAGTCTGGCTGACGGGTGCCAGTTCGGTCGTCGTAACGACGAGGCTGTCGCAGCCGAATTGATTGATCAGCAGGACGGTGTCCACGCCGACGGCAGCGGGGTCGCAGTTTTTGATAAGAAGCGAGGTGACGGAAATGCCCGCCGGGTCGAAATCTGTGGCCGTGATGACGAGGCTGTCGCAGCCGAATTGATTGACCAACACCAGGGTGTCGGTGCCCACCAGATCGGGGTTGCAGGAAGCAGCCGTCAAAAAAGTCTGGCTGACGGGTGCCAGTTCGGTCGTCGTAACGACGAGGCTGTCGCAGCCAAATTGATTGATCAGCAGGACGGTGTCCACGCCGACGGCAGCGGGGTCGCAGTTTTTGATAAGAAGCGAGGTGACGGAAATGCCTGCCGGGTCGAAAGCTGTGGCCGTGATGACGAGGCTGTCGCAGCCGAATTGATTGGTCAACACCAGGGTGTCGGTGCCCACCAGATCGGGGTTGCAGGAAGCAGCCGTCAAAAAAGTCTGGCTGACGGGCGCCAGTTCGGTCGTCGTAACGACGAGGCTGTCGCAGCCAAATTGATTGATCAGCAGGACGGTATCCACGCCAGCGGCTGCGGGGTCGCAGTTTTTGATAATAAGCGAGGTGACGGAAACACCTGCCGGGTCGAAAGCTGTGGCTGTGATCACCAGGCTGTCGCAGCCGAATTGATTGACCAACACCAGGGTGTCGGTGCCCACCAGATCGGGGTTGCAGGAAGCAGCCGTCAAAAAAGTCTGGCTGACGGGCGCCAGTTCGGTCGTCGTAACGACGAGGCTGTCGCAACCGAATTGATTGATCAGCAGGACGGTGTCCACGCCGACGGCGGCGGGGTCGCAGTTTTTGATAAGAAGCGAGGTGACGGAAATGCCCGCCGGGTCGAAAGCTGTGGCTGTGATCACCAGGCTGTCGCAGCCGAATTGATTGGTCAACACCAGGGTGTCGGTGCCCACCAGATCGGGGTTACAGGAAGCAGTCGTCAAAAAAGTCTGGCTGACGGGGGCCAGTTCGGTCGTCGTAACGACGAGGCTGTCGCAACCTGCCGCGTTGGTCAGAAAAACGGTATCCACGCCAGCGGCTGCGGGGTCGCAACTTGTCTGAACAATAAGACTTTGACTTGCGGTCAGAAATACCAGGCTGACTTGTACGATGCTGTCGCAACCGCCGGTCGCCATATTTTCCAAAACAACCTGCCCGCCGGGATGCTGCGCATCGAACGTTTCACTTCCCACCGAATAGGATTCGCCCGGGCATAGTACAGGTTGGATCACTGCCGTCGCATTGACCTGAGCGACCACTGCCGTGTCTGTCTTCGTGCAGCCGTTCAATTCGACTGTTACCCAATATTTACCGGGAGCGGCCACGTTGCGGGTCGGGGCACTGCTGCCGTCGTCCCATTGATAGGTAGCGCCGGCCACAGTGGCGTCGAGCACCACCGCATCCGAATTACAAATAATGGCATCTGCCAGTTCGAACACGGGCAGGAGATCGGGGGTAGTGAAAGCGAAATCGGTAAAATCGCTGCTGCCTTGCGGGCAAACGGACTGTATCTGCACTTCATAATTGCTGCAGCCGGGCAGCGTATCCAGATTCCAGGTGGTTTGGATGGTAGTAATTTCAGTCCAGGATGGCTCTCCCGTTTTGCGGTACCGGATCAGGTAACTGCTCGCAGATGGCTGGCCGGCCCAGTTCATGGAAGGAGCTGTGGTCGGGTTGGAAACGGCCAATCCCGTTGGCGGCAAACAGGGACCTGCGGGGACGAAAAATGCCGTGACGATACCGGTTGTTTGAAAAGCCAGGGTAATAGCCGCCGCATACTGATCCGGCCCGAAACTGTTACCGCTTACTTCCCAGTGGTCGAATACCCAGCCGGGGGCGGCCTGCGCGATCAGGCTGATGCTGACGCCGCCAAAATATTCGCCTGTGAAGGGATAGGTCGTTGGGGTGATGGTGTTCACCGTGACCTGATTGGACGATGCGGCGGGGGAAATCTGCACCGTCAACTGAAACGGCCCGGTCACGTCGTAACAGTCGGTAATGCTGGGGTCCAGGATTTGACAGCGGGTATTGATGAAATTGTGAATGGCGTTGACATTTTGGTTCCACTGTCCCACCGTTCCGCCCCAGCGTGTGCAATGCTGGGCCATTTCCGGCGCGATGACATTGGTCATGGAATCGAGCAGCGCGTTCATATAATCGCAGGAAAGCGATGTGTTGAGCAAATCGGCGTAACGATTGATGTACAGGGATTTGAACTGGGGGTTTGCCATCAACGCCATAAAGATATCAATGTGGTTCTGCGGGTCGCCGTTATTGGAGATTTCCTCCACGTCGCAGGGATCAGCCGTAGGGCCGGTATTCGGGATACCTGTATAATTGATGTAATGCCCGAAAGTGGCATCCATGTCCCAAAGCGCATAGCGCCAGCGCCGCGCCCCTCCGTCGGGGTTGCGGCCACGCCACCACGATGTGTTCCAGTTGAGCCAGTCCTTGCAGACGCTGTGTTGGTTGATGATGATGTAATCCACCAGGCTCAAAAGGTCGAGTTGCTGCTGGACGTAATTGTAGTTGGCGGCAATGGCCATGTTGTTGCCGAGGATATAGGCTTTTAGGGTGTTCCAATCCGTTATGGAGCCGTATTCCGCCCAGGTATTGCCCCAGGTTTTGATGTAATCCACATCGGGTTCGTCCTGGTCATAATAATAGGAAGTAAAATCGGCGTCGTCCACTTTTTCCCGCAAATCATACACACCCCAATATTGGCCGTTGACGTACAGGATACAGGAACGATGTGTCCGGACGTCCACATTCAGCCCGCCCTGCAAGGCGAGTGTGTGGACGTACGAATCGCGGATATGGCCGCCCCCTGCAGCCGGATAATTGTCGTTGGCCGCTGCTTTGAGGATGAGCCGCTGAAACTTGTCGCGGGTGCGTTCCTTGAAAAACTTGTGTTTCAACTCATCTTTATACCCCAGTTGGTCGCGCGTGATCCAGTCAATTCCGCGTTGGGGATATGCCCACGAGTCATTGCCGTGTTTGTTGAATTCGCCGTAAGCCTCGTCTTTTAGTTCGTTGTTCTTAAAATACTCGAAAGAGCCGAACGGGCGGTTTTGGGTGCCATTCAAAAGGTTTGAAAGGTTATTGCCCGCAATAGAAACGACAGGGATCGTATGGTTGACGTTGATAAAGTAAGTGTTGGCCGTCACGAAGCCCGGCAGTATCTGGGGATTCGTGCTGAAAGCGCGCGCCTTCAGTACGGTGGTGGCAGCAATATCAAGTGGGCCCGAATAGAGGGGCGAGGTAGCATTGGGTTCGCTGCCGTTCGTTGTGTATCGTATATCAAAGCCAGCATCGGTGCTCAGGCTTACCATTGTGCTGCCCGTATAAAAACCCGCATCCGGAGTGGCCGCAACATCCGGTGCATAGGACTGGAAGGAAGCGGTGTTATTGGCAGCTCCCGGCGTCAGCGTGGTATAAATGCTCCATACCGGTCCTCCATTGGGTGTGCGACCGTAGCTGTGGTCTCCCTGGTTGGGGATGTCGAAAGTGTAACTGTCGGCAGTCGTGCCGTTCGGTTGGGTCAATAAGAATGATTCGCCTTTGGTCTGGCTTATTTTAAAACTGGTATGCAGGTAGACTCCCGCGATTTTATCTTTGCCGGAGCAAAATATGACACGGTAAGCGCCAGCAGCGATGGTCTGGCCGTTCGGTATGACCCATTTTTGGGGCTTGTTCGGATTGTCGCTCAAAAACCAGCCACTCAGGTTTACGGCAGTGGGGCCGCTGTTGTAGAGTTCGACCCAGTCTTCCCGGTCGCCGTCGCCATCGGTCAGTCCGGTCATATTGGCAGCACAGATCTCATTGATCAGTACCTGGGCGTGTAATGCAGGTGCAAAAAAACACAGGATCAGGGCGGAAAGTAGCAGTCTGAGCATCTTATTTGTTCTGAATGGTATTGGCGGGTAAAAGTAGCAAATTATTCATTCAGATAAATTCACTCTTTTACCACTGCCTGCCATCCGTATCCTTTTTGGTAATGAAAATTAATGCGGTGAATTGAACATTTTGGTCAATTCACGCTTATGTTAGCGCAAAATAAATTGATCACATTATGGATAACAACACAAATACACCCTTATCAACAGGTGCCGCAAGTCAACACGTAAACGGAGAAAGCAAGTGCCCGTTTACCGGTGGTATGCTTAAAAAAGTCGGAGGCGGTGGTACGAGTAACCGCGACTGGTGGCCTAATCAATTGAATTTGAACATCCTGCGCCAACACTCCGCTCTTTCCGATCCGATGGGGGAGCAATTCAACTACGCGGAGGAGTTTAAATCCCTCGACCTGGTTGCCGTGAAGAAGGATATCTTCGATCTGATGACCAGTTCGCAAGAGTGGTGGCCGGCCGACTACGGTCATTACGGACCATTCTTTATCCGGATGGCGTGGCACAGCGCCGGTACTTACCGTATCTCCGACGGCCGCGGCGGCGCGGGCTCCGGCAGCCAACGATTTGCACCGCTGAACAGCTGGCCCGACAATGCAAACCTCGACAAGGCGCGCTTGCTGCTCTGGCCGATCAAAAAGAAATACGGAAGGAAAATTTCGTGGGCCGACCTGATGATCCTCGCAGGCAACTGCGCACTCGAGTCTATGGGCTTCAAGACTTTCGGTTTTGCCGGCGGACGCGAGGATATCTGGGAACCTGAACAAGACATCTACTGGGGGGCTGAATCCGAATGGCTGGGCGACAAACGTTACACCGGCGACCGGGAGCTCGAAAATCCACTCGCTGCCGTTCAGATGGGATTGATCTATGTGAATCCGGAAGGCCCGAACGGAAATCCTGATCCGGTCGCCGCGGCCCGCGACATCCGCGAGACCTTTGGCCGCATGGCGATGAACGACTATGAGACGGTGGCGCTGATTGCCGGCGGTCACACTTTCGGCAAAACCCATGGCGCCGCTGATCCCGGCAAATACGTTGGCCGGGAACCCGCCGCTGCAGGCATTGAAGAGCAAAGCCTCGGCTGGAGAAACACCTTCGGTAAAGGCAATGCGGAAGACACGATTACCAGCGGCCTCGAGGGCGCCTGGACTACCACGCCCACCAAGTGGAGCAATAATTTCTTTTGGAACCTGTTCGGCTACGAATGGGAACTGACCAAAAGCCCTGCCGGCGCGCACCAGTGGAAACCAAAACATGGCATGGGCGCCGATACTGTGCCGGACGCGCACGTCCCCTCCAAACGCCATACGCCCATCATGCTGACTACGGACCTTGCTTTGCGTTTCGATCCTGAATATGAGAAAATTTCAAGGCATTTCTTTGAAAACCCGGACGAGTTCGCAGATGCCTTCGCGCGGGCATGGTACAAACTGACGCACCGCGATATGGGCCCGCGTGCCCGCTACCTCGGCCCGGAAGTGCCTGCTGAAGAACTGATCTGGCAAGACCCTGTTCCGGCCGTCACACATCAACTGATCAACGAGCAGGACATCACTGCATTGAAGGGTAAGATACTCGCTTCAGGACTGGCGGTGTCCCAACTGGTAACCACTGCCTGGGCGTCGGCTTCCACATTCCGTGGCTCCGATAAACGCGGCGGCGCCAATGGCGCACGCATTCGTTTGGCGCCACAAAAGGATTGGGAAGTCAACAACCCGGCGCAACTGGCGCAGGTATTGGCGACGCTGGAGGGCATCCAAACAGCATTCAACAGTGCACAGACCGGCAACAAAAAAGTTTCGCTGGCTGATCTGATCGTGTTGGGCGGTTGCGCGGGCATCGAGCAGGCGGCAAAAAATGCCGGTTTTAATGTGACAGTACCCTTCACACCGGGACGTGCCGATGCATCGCAGGAGCAAACCGATGTGGAATCGTTCGCCGTACTCGAGCCGAAAGCAGATGGATTCCGCAACTATGTAAAGACCAAATATCCCGTATCCACAGAGGAATTACTGGTGGATAAGGCACAATTGCTGACGCTGACTGCACCTGAAATGACGGTTCTGTTGGGCGGCATGCGTGTGCTGAACACGAACTTCGATCAGTCCAAGCACGGTGTGTTCACCCAGCACCCCGAGGCGCTCACCAACGACTTCTTCGTGAATCTGCTCGATTTAGGCACGAAATGGAACGCCACTTCTGACGCGCAGGAGCTGTTCGAAGGCCGCGACCGAACGACGGGTGCGATCAAATGGACCGGCACCCGTGTTGATCTCATCTTCGGTTCGAACTCGGAGCTCCGCGCGCTCGCTGAAGTATATGCCTGTGAGGACGCCAAAGAAAAGTTTGTGCAGGACTTTGTGGCGGCCTGGGCCAAGGTGATGAACCTCGATCGTTTTGACCTGGTTTGATGTAAAATAGTTCAACAGGCTGCAAAGCCACAGTTAGTTAATTGGGTTTAAGAGGCTGTCTCAAAAGTCGGTGATTCGTTTACATGGTGATTTGGTTATTTCTTTATAACCTCATAACCGGGGTTGTTTTCAAATAAACAAATCTCCATGTAATCAAATCACCTGAACGTACGAGACGGCCTCTTGTATTTTCAATCACTTTATCCGTGCAGTTTAGCAAGGAAGACCCAGGGGTAGGTACACTGTGGAGTCGTAAGTCGCATGTCGTAAGTCGTATGTCTCTAACCTTTCCACCGCACAAACGCTTCCATCGCCTCGTATTCCGCCAATCCCAGCGCGCTGTACGTCTGTGCCGTTTCACGGTTGCGGTCTTCGGCGCGTTGCCAGAACTCGCGGACGTCGCCACCGGGGAAAGGCGGGCGGTCTTTCTGGCTCTGGTGCATGAAAATAGCCTGGCGCTTGCGGCGCAATTGCTGGGGGCTCATGGGCACGGCCATTTCTATCTCGTGCACGGCCCATTCGTGCCAGGCGCCGCGGTACATCCAGAGCCAGCAATCTTTGATCCAACTCTCTTTTTCCAAAAGTTTGTAGGCCCCGAAAATCGCCTCTAAGCAGACGCGGTGGGTGCCGTGCGGGTCGGCGAGGTCGCCCGCGGCGTACACCTGGTGGGGCTTGACTTTTTCCATCAGGTCGGCAACGATGCGGATGTCTTCGTCGCCGAGCGGTTTTTTGCGGGTCCGCCCGGTTTCGTAGAAGGGCATGTCGAGGAAGTGGATGTGATCGTCGTCGAGGCCGGTGAAGCGGGCGCCGGCGCGGGCTTCACCGCGGCGGATCAGTCCTTTGATGCTGCGCACTTCGGGGATGTCCTCCGTGCTGTTGTCTTTTTTCTTCAGGAAGCGGATGACCTTTTGGTAGAGATTGCGCTCTGCTTCGCTCACTTCGCCGTATTTTTCAGAGAATTCGAGCATGAATTCCGCGTATCGCAGGGCGTCCCAGTCGTGTACGGCGATGTTGCCGGAAGTCTGATATGCCACGTGTACCTCGTGGCCCTGGTCCACCAGCCGCTGGAAAGTAGCGCCCATGGAGATGACGTCGTCGTCGGGGTGAGGGCTGAACAGGATGACGCGTTTTTTGGCGGGTTTGGCGCGTTCAGGGCGGTTGGTGTCGTCGGCGTGGGGTTTGCCGCCCGGCCAGCCGGTGATGGTGCGCTGCAGGCGGTTGAAAATGCGGATATTGAGTTCGTAGGGTTTGGCCTCTTCGATGATCAGTTCGCTGAGACCGTGTTCGTTGTAGTCTTCGTCGGTGAGTTTAAGGATGGCCTTGCCGGTTTGTTGCGAGAGCCAAACGACCGCTTTGCAGATCAGGTCTTCCGTCCAGTTGCAGATGCCCGCCAGCCAGGGCGATTTCATTTTGGTCAGTTCTTCGGCGGCGCTTTTGTCGAGTACCACCTTCACGTTGGGGTGCTTTTGCAGGAAGGAGGCGGGTACCGAATTGCTGATCTCGCCTTCGACGGCTTGCTGGACGATCTCCGCCTTGTGCGAACCCCAGGCCATGAGATACACGGTGCGGGCTTTGAAAATGCTGCCGACGCCCATGGTGATGGCCCGGTAGGGTACGTCGTCTTCGCTTTGAAAATCCTTGATGGCGTCGTGGCGTGTGAGGTGGTCGAGGCGCACCATGCGGGTGGGGGAGGTCTCCCAGGCGCCGGGTTCGTTGAAGCCGATGTGGCCGGTGCGCCCGATGCCGAGGAGTTGAATGTCTATGCCGCCGGCGAGGTCAATGAGTTTTTCGTAGCGCTCGCAGTACTCCGCCACTTTTTCCATCGGCACGGTGCCGTCGGGAATGTGGATATTTTCAGATTTGATGTCCACATGGTCGAACAGGTATTCGTGCATGAAACGCCAGTAACTCTGCTGCGCTTCACGGGGCATGGGATAGTATTCGTCGAGGTTGAAAGTGACGACATTCTGAAAACTCAATCCATCTTCTTTGTGCATGCGCACAAGTTCTTCATATACTTTGATGGGAGTGCTGCCGGTGGCGAGGCCCAGCACGATTTTTTCGCCGTCCTGCTGGCGCTGGCGGATGGCCAGTTCGATCGAACGCGCCACCGAACGGGCGGCGTCTATGGCGTCGTCCCAGATCTTCACCGGCATTTTTTCGAAGGATTTGAGTTCGTATTTCAGGTAGCCGGGCGAGGTTTTTTCTTTCGGCTTTGGCATTACAACGGAAGATGCTGGCATCGGACGGAGGAATTGATTGGAAAATATGTTGGATTGGGGATTGCGGATTGAAGGTTGCACTTCATGCCGAAATCCGCAATCCGAAATCCGCAATTTAAAATGGTGGGGCAAAAATAAGGGTAATATGTTGCACTGTGTGCGCACACGGTTAGGAAAATATTCGGATTTTTGCGCTCAGGCATGAAACAGCGCATCCGCATCAAAGACATTGCCGCTCAAACCGGCGTTTCGCCCGGCACGGTGGACCGCGTGCTGCACGATCGTGGCAACGTAGCGCCGGAAGTGCGCGAACGCATCCTCAGGGCGATGCAGGAAATGGGCTACGAGCCCGACATCGTGGCGCGCTCGCTGGCGATCAAACGCAAACCCCTGCGCATCGCTGCCATTTTGCCTGATTGGCGCCAGGATCCCTACTGGGTGCAGCCGAAGGAAGGCGCGGAACGGGCGGCGGAGGCGGTGCGTCCCTATGGCGCGACGGTAGCCTTCCATTTTTTTCCCTTGTTCGACCCTTCCGCTTATCCCGATGTGGTGAAACAAGCGCTGGAAACCCAACCGGATGCCGTCCTGGTAGCGCCCCTGTTTTTGCAGGAATCGCGATACCTGCTGGCCGAAGCGACGCGGCGCGGCATTCCCAAAGTGTTGATCAACACGTACATAGAGGGAACGGATGCGCTGTGTTACATCGGTCAGGACTCCTGCCAAAGCGGCGTACTGGCCGGGCGCCTGCTCGATTTCGGCCTCGACGACGGAGATGCCGCCATGGTGCTGAACCTGGATAAAGGCGTTTCCAATGCCCGTCACCTGCTCGACAAGGAGCGCGGATTCCAGGATTTTTTCAGCGGCGTGGAACACAAGTCCATCGCTGTCCATTCGGCGGTATTCGAGGACTTCGATGATCCCCGGAAACTGCGCGAATGGGTATACACGCAACTGGAGCAACATCCCCGGCTCAAGGGCTTTTTCGTCACCAATTCCCGCGCCTACAAACTCGTCGCCGCGCTCGACCCCACAGTGCAAAAACGGGTGAAAATCGTCGGTTTCGACCTCATCGAACCTAATCTCACCCTGCTGAATGACAACAGGATACGCTTTCTCATCAATCAGAACGCGTGGCACCAGGGTTATCTCGGCATCCTCTCCATCGTCAACAGCCTGATCCTGAAAAAAGAAATACCGCAGCATCAATTCCTGCCGCTGGATATTGTGGTAAAGGAAAATGCGCAGTATTATCTGAAAAGGGTCGTGGAGTTGCCGGTGGGGGTGTTGTAGATGAAGGAAATGGCCGGCTTGCGGCCACCACTATTTCAGCCACTTGACAATAAAGCGTTCTTACCTTTGTCTCAAACCAATCCCGTAATATGAAACAGTTTTTTCTGTTCGTGTTGCTGCTTTTTTGCAGCCACATGTTGGCCCAACAATCGTCGAAAAGCAAATCAAAAGACCGTTTCCGTGAAAAGGATCAAGCCCATTATCCGGTAAAGGTAAATAATGCAAACCGGATCAACCGCGAGGGCGCCGATTACGCGCCCGCGTTTTTTATGGGAGGCATCGTATTCGTCTCGGATCGCGACAAAACAACCCCATCCGACCCCGCTACGGGCAGGCGATACGCAGAACTGCACTATGCCTTTTTCAATAAGAAAGGTGAGCCGTCATTTCCTCAAAAAATTAACTTCGGTACCGGTAACGTATCTGTTTTCTCCCATGGCCCCGTGTGTTTTTCCCGAAACAATAAAGTGGCCTACATGACGCTCCCCAATAACCACAAAGGTGTCGTGAAAAAGAGCAAAAACGGCCGCACCTCGATGAAGATATATGAATCGCATTACGGGCTACCGGAATGGACGCCGCCGATCGCCCTGCCCTTCAACAGCGATGACTATTCGTGTATCCATCCGAGTCTCAGCGCCGACGGAAAATATTTATTTTTTGCATCCGATATGCCAGGAGGACAGGGCGGTTTTGATATTTATGCAGTGGAAAAGAGCAATGCAGGTTGGGGCGTCCCTGTCAATCTTGGCCCGGTCGTCAATACTGACAAACACGAAAAGTTCCCCTTCATCAGTGAATGGGGAGCATTGTTTTTCAGTTCCAATGGCCGTTCCAATTCATTGGGCGGATACGACATTTATTATGCTGAAAACCCGCTGGAGCGTCCGGAGGAAATCCTGAATCTGGGCGAACCGTTCAATAGCGACGCCGATGAAGGTGGATTTATCATAGATGCCGAAGGGAAATCAGGTTTTTTTACCAGCAACCAGAAGGAACGGGGATACGGCGGGGAAGACATCCACCGGTTCGAAGCGGGTAAGGGACTGGAAGGCATCATCGGGAAGGCGCAGCTCAGCCAGGTCGAGATTGTTGTCACCGATAGTGCAACGGGTCAGCCGCTTCCGCAATCTGAAATCCGCATTCTGCAACTATCGGAAGACGGTTTCGCTAAGAATGATATAGATATGTACACCGTAGTTTTGAAAACCGAACAACACACGCCCCATGTGGTAAACCTCCGGATGTCACGCAAAAGCGCCTCAGACCTTGGAATGGCCGATCTGTATACCAATGCGGACGGGAAAGGGCTAACTGAATTGATAAGTGCTAGACGCTATCTCATTATCGTTAGCCGGCAGGGATATAAAACCGGGGAGCAAATATTTGTCGCAGAAACGGAAGACACAGTTCCCTTACATTTCAAACTTGCCAAAGCCTCGCCCACCCCTGATGCCGAAGCGCCCATCCCATACGACAATGGTCTCCAGGTTGGCACGACAATTATTCTGAACAACATTTACTCTGAAAACAACAGTGTCATACTATACAGGGAGGCATCCTCGTATCTCGACGCAATTTTCGACCTGCTCCAACGGTACCCTGAAATGGAAATGGACCTTGTTGCGCACACTGACACGCGTGGCGACACCCGGCTCAATCTTGAACTTACCAACGCCCGCGCTGCGACTGCCAGGAGCTACCTACTGGAAAGAGGCTTAAGCCCCTCCCGCATTACCGCCTACGGAAAAGGCGAAACGGAACCGCGCAATCACTGTACCGAAGGCGTGGAATGTTCGGACGCGGAGCACCGGCAAAACAACCGCCTGGAAGCACGGATCAAAAAAATCAGGTAGATTAAAACAGAAAAAAAACGGAATCGTTGGCGCCAGGACTATCCCGGCATCCTCTCCATCGTCCACAGCCTGATCCTGAAAAAAGAAATGCCGCGACTTCAATTCCTGCCGCTGGATATGGTGGTGAAGGAAAATGTGCAGTATGATGTTAATTTTCCATGTTCCTGACGATCGTTCTAGCTACAGCGATCAATACATCGGCGTAATTCGGCGCCGATGCATAACCTGCTTTTTGTATTTCTCTGATTTGTTCTGCATAATCGAACGGATCAATTTTGAAAACCCCGTCATACCGGGGATTTTTTTTAAAAAGCATGGCGTGCTCCAGAAAGCATTCTTCCGGCGAGTCGTATTTGCGAAACCAGTCACGCACAGTATACTTATATCTTTGACGCTTTTCATTCCATTCTACAGAAATCACCTCCGGGAAAAGATGTCCCTGGTCGGAATTTTTCAGGTATTCGGTAGTGACGATCAACTGACCTTTGCCGGTTTTGCCCTTGTCGGGGTCTTTGACACCAAAAAACATGTTGCCCACGACTTTTGAACCCCATCCGCTTTCGAGGGCTGCCTGGGCCAATAGCACAACGGCCGATAAACCGGTCTGTTTTTCAGCAGCATACGCCGCATCCTTGTATTTTTTTACAAATTCCAGGGGAGTCAATTGTTTTACCGGTTCACTATTCGATTCTTCGTCACCGTCCTTGTCATCAGTTGCGGTCTTGACAGGTATCAGGATGACCTTTCCCGTGATGGGTTTGTCGTTGATGTCCATGCCATTGGCGACGGCGATTTCCTGCGCGCTCAATCCGTACCTTGCTGCGATCGAGCGCAAGGTTTCATCCGCTGTCACGATGTGTTCCCTGTACAAATTACCGGCGGGGCAACCCTTCAGATTCTTCAATCCTTTGATTTTCGGGCAGTTGTCTTGGTTGTCGGGTACGCCGTCGCCGTCGGTGTCGGCGGATTTTTGAATTTCATTATTATAAGCAATCATGACCGCTTGTCGTCTTGCATCAGGCGAAGGGTGAGTGGAAATTTCGCCGGTTCCTTTTAATGATTCGAGGGGAGATAAAGCTTCTTCGCTTGTGGCGCCCATTCTTGCCATAATTCCACCCATAAATTTATCGGCTTCGAGCTCCATTTGTTTACGTCGCACCAGGCTTCTTTCAGAAAGATCATGCCCAAGAATTTGATGCCCGATTTCATGAGCTATAACACCGATCTTGCCCCATCCGGACAGTTTATTCAAAAAGACAGGGTTATAAATAATATATTTTTCGCCGCGATTTATACCAGACGTTACATTGTTGACGGAATTAGACACTCTTGCAGTTATTTTCATATTTGAAATACCGGTAACCTGAAGGACGGATTCAATTATTTTCTGTACTTCTTGTTCATCTGAATTCAAGTCTCCGCTAACCACTAATTTTTGAATTGTTGTATCTGTCCCCATTGCATTTGCCACTTCGCGGATCATAGAGATTACGACATTTCTATGAAAACTCCCCGGCTGCACGGTCACCGTTTGCGTACGGTAACCCGGTGCGGCGACAATAATGACCACCGGGCTTTTCCAGTCGCCGGGTACATCCACCCGGAACTGCCCTTTGCTCAACCAGTAAGCCTTTAGTCCTTTTGCAGTGATCGTGGCATCCGCCAGAACATTAGGAGGAAGAAAACCCTTGCTTTCCGCATCGGTCGTTTGACCGCGCAATACAATGTCCTTTACCCCGGCAGATCGCAATGTGTCGCTGATGGATTCGCAGCGTTTGGCCGCTTCTCGGATGTACCACAATTGAAGCGTGTCGGGCAACAGGGCATTGATGACCCGGGCGCGGAGGAAACAGTCGCATCCGGCCGGTTCCTTTTCTCTTTCAATGGATTCCGGGCGTCCTGCCGATCGTTGTTGTTGTTGGGTAAGTAAAGTTGTGCCCGGTTCCTGTTTCAAAAGACTATCGCGGAGGCTGACCCCCTGATTGAAATACGCGACCGCCGTGTTTTGATAAAACGAAACAAAGTCCACCCAAATGTTGCTGTCCAATGGCGCGTCCGTCATAAACGCTTCAAATCTGTTTCTGAAACTCATAATACTGTCGGCAGGTGTCAGCAATCCGTCCAAATTCAATTTTCCCTGCGGAAAACTCAAAAATTGATCCGAACACTTCCAGTTTTTCCATCCGGTTGCCACCACTCTGCCGACGAGGCTGTCGGCGGTGGCCAGATCGTTTTCAGCGATAGCCGAAACAGCCTGCCTTTCGCGCCAGATCATCAATTCACTGATGTTTTCGAGGCAATAACCGGGATTTTCCGCGCCGCTACCGGGAACAGAAATGCCTTTACATCTCCCGTCATCCGGTTGCCACCATCCGACCAGTCCGCTCATTGCCATCCAGAAAGGCAGTGCCCATATCCATGCCCGCATACCGAGCAATGGCGCCCCCTGGTGGTAAACGTATTTCCGCCAGGCATCCGGCACCACAAAATCCAGCGGCGAGCGCGGCCGGTCGAGCACTTTTACGACCGTAAAATCAGCCGTTTGTCCCGCTGCGAGCCGGGCGGCCACTTCCTTTTCCAGTGCTTTCCTGCGGCGTTTGTCTTTGGTGAACTGCCATTCGTTGAGCGCCATGTTCAGGGCGTAGTCGTCGTAAGCGGCGCTGTCGTCGGACGGCGGGTTGTCTTTCAATAAATTGTGCAAGCCTTCGCGTATGCGCAGGAGCGTATCGGGGTGTTGTTCCTCGATCCAGGTCAGCAACACTTTGCGGGCGTCGTCGGGTATTTTGCCCTCCGTAAACCAGGGAAGCCGGCAAATCTGGGCGATGTATTCGGCGCTCAACAGCGTGTTCTCCTCGGTGGAAAGCAGTTGGCCGAGATAAAGCGTCAGGTCCCAGTGCAGTTCGGGGTACACGGCGCAGGCGGCAATCCAGGTAAGCAGGGATGTGGCCTGGCCGGAATTACCGTAAGCCGTTTGCAAGGTTTTGATGAGGTCGTTGTCAATCAGTTCGATGGGCTCGTAGTGCGCGTCGGGGAAGTTGCGCGGGGTGATATCGGTTTCTTTGCGGTCGTCGGTATCGAAGCGTTCAATGGCTTCGCGCAGGCCGCTGAGCGCTGCAGGGAGGACGTAGAACTGTTCGCCAAGTGCGCGTTCGCGGCGTCCCCAGCCGTGGATGGGCTGCGGGCTGAGTACGGCGCGGTCGCTCCAGGTGGTGAAGAGGTTGGTCCATTTGGCTAAGCGACCGGTTTGGGGATTGAGCAGCTGGTAGTTGTTGCCGACCAGCAGCAGGCGCGAATGGGGATAGTTGTATTGTAATTCGCGCAAGGTCAATCCGTTGGGATGGGTTTCATTCCAGCACAGGCGGGGGTCGCCATCGTAGAAATACCGTTCGACGATGACCTCCTGTGTCCGGAAATTTTTGTACAGTTGGTTGAACAATTGCGTCCGGTGGTCGCGCGCGCTGTGGGTATCGAGCAGCAACAGGTATTCGGCGGGGCGCGTGTGACGGGCATAGCGGAACTCCGGCATTCCACCTTTACGGATGGTGGCGCGGATGGTTTCCGGCATATCGAGCCGCCAGGATTCGCCGCTTTCCCGTCGTCGCAACATGTTCAATAAGTTGTGGTATTGGTCGCCGAACGCCACTTCCTGTTCTCCCTCCGTGCGGATATTCCAGGCATAGGGCGGTTTGCTGTTGGGTTGGTGCTCGGCGATGAGTTTGCGGCGTTTTCGCGCTGCCCAACGCGCCAGCAGCCAGAGTAACAGCCCGCCCGACAGCATAGCGGCGGTTTTCACCGGCCATTCATAGTCGGATAAAAATTGTTGTAAAAGCGTCGGTTGCGGCGGATACAACTGACTCAGGTCGCGGGGATAGTAGGGTAGTTGGCGTTGCACATACACGCAGTCCTGAGAAATCTCCGGGTCCTCAGGACCTGCTATGGTCATGGTATCCGCGACGTTAAATATGACTTTATGCTGGCGCTCTCTCCCTTGCTCCGGTTGATAATAAAGGTTTGCCGAATCTATCCCCGCGCTGATGCCGCGATAATTTATTCGCCGGGACGCGGAGTCAATCGTTACCTCAACGATGGCGGTATCCGGAACCTCAAAATTCCATGCGAAAGCCCGGTCATGTTGCCCCTTCAGCAGCGTATCGAATAGATATTGCCCGTGTCCGCCCACTTCGACATCCAGAACTGTGCGGATTTCTTTTAATTTTTTGTCCTCAGTTGAAAACTTCAGAACAAGAAATACCGCAATCAACAACAACGATCCGACGACACTCCATTCCCGCCATTTTTTGCGCCTCTTTTCCTGATTTTCCGTCCTCCCGGCTTCTTTCTTATCATCTGTTTTTTCCAAAATATTCATTTCCTGCACCCGCTTCCAGCTGCCGTCGAACAACTGATAAAAACGCTCCTGCTCTTCCTTGTTTTTGCACAGCAACGGCGCCAGCAGGGTCTTCATATCCTCCGGCCCGACCGCATCCGGCAAAGCGCGCAGCAAAGTCTGTATCCGCAGGTGCAGGTCGGTTCCGACCGGCATGCCGTCGGTTTCCAATGCCCCGAACAAGTCGGCAATGAGGGCAAAGTGGAGCGGATTGTGCATGGCGCCAACGTTTTAAATCATTTTTTGCAGCGCGTTGAGATCGTCTTTCGTCTTAGCCAGCACCGAATAAGACATCAGCAAAGTCGAGCGGTCTTCGGCGCTTAATTTTCCATCCAGCACTTTAGGATCGAACCCCGTCTGGTGCAGCAGCGTTGCCCAGAAGATCAGTTCCGCCGTTGCGGGGTTTTTACGCAGTTGTTTGGAAGCGCGGATGTCTTCAAAATGTGCGACCAGAGCGTTGAGGGCGTCCGCATCATAACCGTTCACTTTTTTGCTGAGTATTTCGAGAAGCGCCTTCGCGTCGGGAAAGGGGATGTGGTAATAAACGACCCGGCGCAAAAAGGCGTCGGGCAGGTTTTTTTCCGAATTGCTGGTGAGCACGATGACCGGGCGGTGTTCCTGGACCGCTTTGAACGTTTTTCCAATCTCAGGCACCCGGAACTCGAGCCGTTCGATGGCCGCCAGCACATCGTTGGGCAGGTCGCGCGGGGCTTTGTCCACTTCGTCAATCAGAACGACCCTGCGCTTTTCGCTGCGGATGGCTTCTCCGAGCGCCTGATAATGGATAAACCGCTCTTCGATCTCCATTGCCGACAAGGCTTCCTTCTGGTTGTGGCTGTATTGAAAATGCCCCAGCGCATCGTATTTGTAAAAAAGATCGCTGGCGGTGCTGTTGGTCTGGGCGTTGAACACAATGGGCTCTCCGAGCCGGAACCGGTGCGCGAGGTGCCAGGCCAATTGCGTTTTGCCTGTACCGGGTTCGCCGGTCACGAGCAAAGGCTGACTGAGCGCCAAGGCGACGTTCACGGCATCCTGCAAACCTTTTGAAGGCTGATACAGGCGCGGGTCGTTCAGACTGGGGTTGATGGAGGGGGCAGGCAGGTCAATTTGTCCTTCGGCGGAATAGAGGTGAAAGTTCATGACAATAAAATTGGTCAATGGTCGGGTGTGGTAAAAGTGGTGGCACGACTCAAAGTCGTGCCACCACTAAATATTCGTTAGTGTTGCGCATACCGGTATACTTCCGCTTGCAGCGCTTCCACGTCGTACATATCCACTTTCCCCTGCTGGAGAAAACGGCCGATCCGTAAAGCGGCGCTTTTTTCGCGTTGTAAAGTCAGCAGGATCAGGTCGTCAATTTTGGAGGCATCGGCTTCCCCGAATTCGACAAACCAATCCTGCACTTCTTCTTTTACCACGGGAGGAAGCGGAGATATGACCGAGCTGACAGCATTTTTGGCCTCTCCCAGGTGGCAAATCGCCTGAGCTACTTCCTGCAGGGTGGGAGAGGGGGTTTCGTGAAGGTTGCGGGCCAAAACCGGGAAAAAGAACAGATAAATCGGTCCTTCTTCGTGAATACCGGAAAAAGTGTCCATCATCCATTGCAGGTAGTCGGGGAAAAACGGTTCCCAGTCCGTGTTGGCGTCGATGCTGAAAACAAAGCCGACGTAGCGGTAGTCGCGCATCTTGTGCACACAGGCGCGCAGGAAATCTTCTATGGGTTCGATGCGTTCGTGAAATCCGAAGCGGTCGGCAAAATACCGGGCAAATTTTTTCTTGCTTTGCTCCAGGCCCATAAAATCGAAAGGCAATTCTTCGATCTTAATGCGGTTGCCATTGGGCTTACGGCGGATCAGGACCGCTTCGGCGTCCTCGTCATCGAGGCTGTGGATGATTTCCAGAATAACCCGTTCGGCAAAACTCTCAGGCCGCTGCATCGGACAGGCATTGATAAAATAGAATTGGAATTCTTCTCCGCCGGCGCTTCTGTCGCGCAGGGTGCGCTTGAGCATGCGAAATTCGGCAATCCGGTT
The DNA here is from genome assembly GCA_019187225.1 of Saprospiraceae bacterium. Classification (GTDB taxonomy): domain Bacteria; phylum Bacteroidota; class Bacteroidia; order Chitinophagales; family Saprospiraceae; genus M3007. Next base: position 8,374 of record JABAQQ010000047.1, on the reverse strand, counting down.
GCAATTGACAAGATGCAGGTCGCTGATGGGAGTATTTTTCCAATCAATGCGCAGATTGGCGAGCAACGTTTGCAAGGGGCTGTACGCGGCGACCGGCAACCCGAACGCCGGTCGTTCCGGCGATTCTCCGGCCGTATTCGCCACATCCGTTTCCGCAAGCGCGTCTATCATTGCAAGCACTGCATGGGCGATCTGGCTGCATTCGGTATTGCGCTCTGCAGGCAGCACCAACCCCGCTTTGTACTCTTTTTCGATCGTATGAAAGCGCCTCAACTGAAGGATGATCTGGTTGAGCACGGCGGACGACGGCGCCACCCTTTGCGTGAACAGACGCAATGCTTCGCCCAACTCCCCCGAGGCGATCGCGGATTTCAGTTCCGATTGAATATTCTCTAAAGGCGGCACGGTCTTTTTTGGCGTTCAAATAAGATGACGGACAAAAGTAATATTTCCCGGCGTTAAATAAAAAAGGCGAAGCGGAAACCCGCCTCGCCCTGAAAATATTTATTGCCGGAAATGTTCTTATTCTTCTTCTGATTCGTACCCCCGCAGGCGGTACTTCGTTTTTTCGATTGGTTTGAGTTTTTTCTTTTTGTGATCTTGCATTTGCATTTCGCGGTCGTCCGCACGGCGAAGGTCTTTTTTACTCTTTTCCCAGTGTCTCATGGCAAAAGTCTTGTTGGTTTAAACCCTCCCATTCCTTGTGGAAAGAAAGTTTTTACGGAAGGCTTGTGTGTGAGAATAAAGGTGAATGACGAATGTTCTGCGAAAATGACATATGGACGCCCAAAACGCCCGTCATCTTCACTTCACAGGTACAAAAATAAACCCCTTTCGCGAAATGTCAAGAGATACGACTGTTAAAATTTTTTCAGGGCTTTTCGTTGATGTGGGTGGCGGGACTTACATATTGTTTGTAAACATAAAATTTATCCGAATCTTTGGGGGCTCATCGCAAGCGATACCGGCATCTTGTCCGCTTGCGTTTTTGCCCTCGGATCGGAAAAATGAAAAAAACGCCAAAAGATTACCAGGATCCCCAGGTACTGTACCACGGCTTGTCCGATAGCGAAAGTGCCGCCATCGTATACCTGCACCGGAAAGTCAGCGGGATGTTGCATTCCTGGCGACAGGGGCGCAACATCCCGGAAGCCGACCTGGAAGAAATGGCGGAAGATGCGACCATCCTCGTGATACGGAAAATCGAAACCGGCGCATTTCGCTTCGACGGAACCACTCCGCTGGCTTATGCGAATGTGATCGCGCAAAACCTGTTGCGCAACTTTATGCGCAAGCGGCAAGTGGTCACCACGGAAGTGCAGGAATGGGATGCTTCAGAGGCGCCATCAGTGGAGCAATACCTGTACGGCAAGGAATTGCAGCAGTTACTGGCAGGGGCGCTGGAAAAGATGCCGGAGAATTGCAGACAACTGATTACTTTGTTTCATCTGGAGGGCAAATCCGACGAAGAAACGCTACAGTTAGGACTTACGCAATATACTACTGTGCCGTCGCTGCGCAGCAAACGAGGAGAGTGTATGAAAAAACTGCGGCTGTTGATGGAAGACTTCAAAAGGCATCTTTAATACCCAAACCATGCTCCGGTCATGACATTCGATATCAATGCATATATAGAGGGCAGGCTCGACGCGGAAGAACAGGCCCGCTTCGAGGCCGAACTGGCACAGAATCCCGCGCTGCGGGAAGAGCTGGAACAAGAACGGGAACTTCGCGAGCACCTGGCGGTCATGCGGGTGCGGTCGCGGGTACGCGAGGCAATACGCGAAGCGCCGCCGGAAAAGGCGCCTGCGCCGGCATGGCGCCTTAAGTGGTGGATGCCCGCCTTGGTCGCCCTGCTGTGTATCGGTGGCTATTGGCTTTGGCAAACGTCCCGATCCGAACCGGCCGCTGCACCGGAAACATTGCCGCAACAACAATCTCAGCCGCCCCTACCCGCTCCGCAAATGCCGCCAGCCAACCGCCCGCAGGCAGAGCAGAAGCCTGGAGAAACACGCCAACGCCCTGCCGACAACAAACGCATCGCCGCCGCCGACCCCGCCAATTTCCGCACCAACACCGCGATGGAGAGGTTCATCGACGGCGGCCTGCGCAGCGAGGCGCTGAAATTCAGCGCCGTCGCGCCGGCCAATGACGCTGTTTATATCCCGGACGAAAAGGGACGTGTGACCATCCGTTTTTCCGGGAAGATAGAGGGACTGAGCGATGCGGCGATGGATGCTCTTGTACTGGCAGTGTACAACAACAGGGATGCCAATACGCCTGTATTATCCTTGCCACTGGCTTTAAAAAAGGATGCGACGGGAAAGATAACTTTCGACCATCGGCAGCAAATGGACGTGCCGATGGGGTTGTATTATTTTGCGATGGAAGAGAAAGAGGGAGGGGAGCGGATGTATGTGGGGCGGCTGTTTATTGGAAAATCTGATAAATAACTACATTGTCAGTCGAGTGACTTCACGCATTCATAAAATTTTATCTTCCATGAAAACGATCTTTTTTCTCGTGTGTATCATGCTGCCGGTTTTCGCCCCGGCGCAACAAATGCAGCCGCCGGCCAGTCTGCATGAAGTAGAACAAGCATATCGTGAAGCCGATAGTCTCTACAAGAAAGGGTTATACCAAAAGGCGCTTCCCGCCGCCAAAAAAGCCGGGAAACTGGCCGCTAAGCAGTTGGGGAAAAACCATCCCCGTTATGCCGCTTCCCTGCGGCTATTGGGGAACTGCTATTTAGAACTGAAAAAATACAAAAAGGCGGCATCCAGTTTTCAGGAAGCCGGAGATATCGTTCAAAAAGTCCTTGGCCCGACGCATCCGGAATACGCAAAAATACTGTGCCAACTGGGATTGGTGTACCTGGAACAAGGCAACTATAAAAAGTCCGAACCTTTGTTGCTCGAGGCTACTCAGACAATAGAAAAGGTGTTGGGAAAGGAACATCCAGAGTACCAGCGGGCGTCCGATTTGTTGAAGCGGTTGTATGAAAAAATGGGCAGACGGTGAAGGGGGTGTTTCAAATTGTCACAAGGAGGGCGGAAGTCCGTTCCGCCCATATATATTCGCCGGAACAGACTTCCGGCTTACATTGCTGCGACAATTTGAAATGCACCCGTAAATGGTGAATGATTAAATATGAGCGAGCGATTTTGAAAAATCAAAATTTTCTATTTAACACTGGTTAAAATATATACATTTTTGCAATGCAAACACCTCTTTTCATTATTTTTTTTTCGTTTCCTTTATGGTCTGTCGGTCAGATAGATACACAGGTTGTTCGACGCGAAGTGGACAGTCTGATTCAATTACATCAGAGTTTGCTTCGGCAGAAAAAATTCGAAGAATCACTACAAATTATTACTGCTGCCACCGGCAAGGTTGCTGAGGCTTTTGGTAAGGAGCATGAGCTATATGCTACTTGTCTTTTGAAATCCGGCAATACATATTGTTTAATGAATCGCTATGATAGTGCAGAGCCGCTCTATCTTAAAGCTTTAACTATTAGAGAAAAATTATTAGGAAAAGAAAGTCTTGCCTATTCCGAGAGTTTACAATCTATGGGAGATTTGTATTATCAAATGGGAAGATATAAAATGTGCGAATCATTTTATACTGAAGATTTACTAATCCGTGAGAAGTTGCTGGGGAAAGAAAGTTTTGGTTACGCTGAAAGTCTGAATAATTTAGGTGTTGTATATTGGTATATGAATCTATATGAGAAGGCAGAGCCTTTACTTCTTGAGGCACTATTTATAAAGAGCAGGTTGTTTGGAAAAGATAATTCCGATTATGTAGGAGGGCTTGTTAATTTAGGACTCTTATATAAGTCTATGGGTAATTATGAGAAATCTGAACTGATGCTCCTTGAAGGTAAAGAAATTTTTGAAACTAAACTAAATAATGGCAAGTATCAATTCTACTATAATTGCCTGACAGCGTTAGCTGCCTTATATTATAAAATGGCTAATTATGAAAAAGCAGAAATTCTATATTATAAGGCTAAATCCATAAATGAGCAATTTATAAGAAAACAAGATAATAACGCATTGAGCCTATATAACATAGGGCTTATTTATAAAAAATTGGGTGACTACAAAAAATCTGAAACGCTCTTGCTGGAATCCGCATCTATTAGGGAAAAAATTTTTGGAAAGGAACATCCACGATATGCTGAGAGCTTGGCATTGCTTGGAACATTGTATCTTGACCAAGGAGACTATGAAAAATCTACTTTTTTTATCTTGGAATCTATAAATATTAAGACGAAAACTTTGGGGAAAGCAAATGTGGGTTATGCTGGAAGTCTTATTAATCTGGGAGTATTATACGACAAAATGGGTCTATATGAGAAGTCAGAGATGCTTTATCTCGAGGCTAAAGATATTTTTGAATCTAAACTTGAGAATACTAAAGATGCCTTTTATATTAACTGCATAGGAGCCATGGCTTCGAGAAGCCTTAAATTACATAATTACACTGAGGCAGAGACACTATTAGTTAAAGCCAAACTTTTATTAAATGATATAATTGGAAAAGAAAATAGCGACTATAAACATGCATTAATGGAATTAGCGACTTTGTATTGGCTTACAAACGAACTCGAAAAAGCCAAAATGCAGTATATAGACGCTATTAATATAGAAAAATCTCTCTGTCAAAAAAATTCATATTATCTTTCCGAAAGGGAAATGTCCCTTTATAATAATCAATTTATCAAAAGCTGGGAGTATTTTTTCTCTTTTGCGCAAATAAAAACAGAGATATATGCTGAATGCTATGACAATTTACTATTTCATAAAGGGTTTTTGCTAAATTCATCTTTACATTTTAAGAAGATGACAAATGCCAGTTCTCCTAACGTTGAACGATATTACCTCCTCAAATCCTACCACCGCCGCCTCGCCACCCAATACGCCCAACCCATCTCCGACCGCGACAGCGCCCTCATCGCCGACCTCGAACAAAAAGCCAACACCCTCGAAAAAGAACTCGTCCGCACGGTAGCCGGCTTCGGCGAAGCCCTGCGGCAGGTAACCTGGCAGGAAGTGCAACAACAACTCCGGCCCGGCGAGGCTGCCATCGAGTTCGTTCATTACCACTTTTACACGCCCCATGTGACGGACAGCGTCATGTACGCCGCTCTTGTTTTAAGGCACGGCGACACAACGCCCCACTTCATCCCCCTGTTCGAGGAGCGCCAGATAGCGGCGCTGCTGAAAGGCGCGTCAGGCGGCAACGACCGGCGCATCAACGAGTGCTACGGTAGTCGGGGGCATGAATTATTCGCACTTATCTGGAAACCGCTGGAAGGACTACTGAACAATACCCATACCGTCTATTGCTCTCCCTCCGGCCTGTTGCACCGGCTCAACTTAGGCGCAATTCCCGCGCCCGGGCAACAAACGTTCGGCGAACGCAGGCGGGTGATCACACTCGGCAGCACCCGCCAGTTGGTGCCTGCCGCCAATTACCAGGCGCCGGTAAATGCCGCCCTGAGCGCCGCCGTGTTTGGCGGCATTCGCTACGAAATGGACACGACTGCCATGCCTGTTCCACAGAAAACCGACATAGCCGGTACGCGGGGATTGACCGAAATGCGGTCATTTTATGCGGATTCCACGTCCCGGGGCGGCAATTGGAAATACCTTCCCGGTACCCGGGCAGAGGCGCTTGACATCTCGAAGTTGTTGCAAAATGCACAATATGCAGTGCAGTTGGATACGGGCTATCGTGCTACCGAGGAGACTTTTCGCCATTTGGGCAAGGGGCAAAACGCCCCGCGCATTCTCCACATCGCTACCCACGGCTACTTTTACCCCGACCCGAAGGAACCCGCCAACAGTCGCCCGTCGCTTTTCGACGGGGAAAACATGGTTTTCAAGAAGTCCGACAACCCGATGATGCGCTCCGGGCTGATCCTGGCCGGCGCCAACCAGGCCTGGATGACAGGCAAAGGCCCCGAAAACCGGGAGGACGGCATACTCACTGCGTACGAGATCAGCCATTTGGACTTGTCGGGCACGGAGTTAGTGGTACTGTCGGCCTGCGAAACAGGCCTGGGCGACATCGAGGGCAACGAAGGCGTGTACGGCCTGCAGCGCGCATTCAGGATAGCCGGGGCGAAATACCTGATCATGAGCCTCTGGAGAGTGGACGACAACAGCACCCGCGAATTTATGACGAAATTCTACCGCTTGTGGCTGGAAAATAAAAAGAGTATTCCGGATGCTTTCCGCGCGGCGCAGGCGTATATGAAAAAGAAATACCCGGATGAGCCTTATCACTGGGCGGGATTCGTCCTTCTCGAGTGATTGCAAGGGCTGAAACGGGGGGCTACGGGGCGAAAGGATCTCTCAAGATATTGATTGTCAGTGTTCCCGGTCGTGCGCTTTGCGCGACCGGGAATTTTTTTTTAAAAAACTACCGCCGCCATTGATGTCTGATTTCCGTTCGACATAAGCCTGTAAACACCCTTTTTCATCCTCGCATTAAAAATTCCATTGTTTCACCATTACAATTTTAAGACATGAAAAATCTCTTCTTTTCCACCATCAATGTTCTTATTGCCGTATTGATATTCATATCGTTCGGAAACCGGGTACAGGCACAATCCGCTCAGGCATTCTATTATCACTATGACAGGAAAGTAATGTTGAATGAAGTCCCTGCACAATGTGTAGTGGCATTTTCAGAAATTGTCACTTCCGACAAAGCGCAGCAACTTGCCCTTAAAGTCAAAGGGTTGACGGTGATCGAGGTTTATGGGCCCATGCGTATCTGCCGCTATGGATTGGCGGGCGGCGAAACCTGGGCAAGCGTTAGCGGCAAGCTCTTGGCCGTTCCCGGCGTACATGCCGTTTACCCTGTATATACTACTCCTGAACGTCAGGAAATCGTTATGTCTGGCCAAATCATTTTACAGGCCAGAAACCAGCAGCAGGAAGTGGAAATACTGCGCAAATGCAAAGACCTCGGCCTTGAAGTAGCGGAAACCATCAATATGGGCAAAAGTGTTTCGCCCTTTCTCGTTTGCGAAACCCCGCATGGCCGAAACCCGCTTGAGTTTGCCAACAACATGCAAGCGTCGGGACTGACTGTATTCGCGCATCCCAATTTTCTGATCGAATGCCGGAATGCTTCCGTACCCAACGACCCCCAATTCGGCAGCCAGTGGTTTTTGAATCAGAGCAGCGATAAAGACATTGACGCTCCCGAAGCCTGGGATATCACACAGGGATCTTCTTCCGTTGTGGTAGCGGTGATAGACGGGCACGGTTATGATCTCAATCATACCGATATGACGGGTAAATTCGTATCTCCTTATGACGCGGTGAATGACGACAATGACCCGTCTCCGGAGAACCAATATGCGAATCACGGTACCCCATGCGCCGGATTGATCGGAGCGAATACCAATAATGGCACAGGCGTAGCCGGTATTGGCTACAATGTAAAAGTGTTGCCGATCGTCATCGGATTCAATGCTAATTCAGCCGGCATTTTTTCCACCAATTGCGAGATCATTGCCCGCGCAGCCAGCCGGGTGATCAATACAGCAGGTGTGGCTGCAGTCAGTAACAGTTGGTCCACTTCTACCTATCATGCTGCATGGGAGCAATCCTACAGCGCCATGGAGAGCAACAGCCGCTCCGGACTGGGCGCAGTTGTACTGGCAAGCGCAGGCAACAGCGGCATCAACACGACCGTATACCCCTGCGCTTTCCCCTTCGTTGTGGGAGTAGGGGCTTCTGATGGCAATGACCAGCGGGCGCCGGTATCCAACTATGGCAATATGCTGAACGTAGTAGCGCCCGGTGTAAATAACCTGACTACCGACCGCACCGGAAATGCCGGTTACAATGCAGGCGATTATACTTATTTCAATCATACTTCCGCTGCCTGCCCTCTTGCCGCGGGTGTATGCGGGCTGATCGCTTCGGTCAATTCTGCCTGGGAAGGATGGGAAATCGCGGAAATATTGGGATACACTGCCGACAAAGTGGGTGGTTATACTTATTCGGTAGTTCCCGGCAAAATAAGCACCTGGAACGTCGAGATGGGATATGGCCGGATCAACGCTTTCGAAGCAGTACGATTGTCTGCCAAGCCTGCCGCCGGTGTTTCCAATATCACCTCCAGTTCGGCATTGGTTTCATGGAATACCATCAACGGTGTATCCAATTACACGGTAATGTATCGCCAGACACAAGACAACAGCTGGATAACGCTGAATGTATACCCGGCGGAAAGTGGTTTGCGAAAAACCACTATAGTCCGGCAATGCGAAAGTTGAGCGTCAGGAGCGACTCCAGCGCTTGTTTATGTTCTTTGATATTTTTGAAAAAGTCGAGTATGGCCT
>JABAQQ010000045.1 GCA_019187225.1 Saprospiraceae bacterium | reverse complement strand
CTACGTTGTCATGTTGTAAACACCCGTCCGATCTACGTTTGCCCTCTACGTTGTCATGTTGTAAACACCCGTCCGATCTACGTTTGCCCTCTACGTTGTCATGTTGTAAACACCCGTCCGATCTACGCGTGCCCTCTACGTTGTCATGTTGTAAACACCCGTCCGATCTACGCGTGCCCTCTACGTTGTCATGTTGTAAACACCCGTCCGATCTACGTTTGCCCTCTACGTTGTCATGTTGTAAACACCCGTCCGATCTACATGGGCGCTCTACGTTTGCCATCGCGGATAACGACGTCAAATATCTGCGAAAATCCGCCCCATCCGCGTCGTCCGCGTTGCCATTGTTGCTACGAGGGCGGGTCGTATATGTTGTCTGCGTAGATCGCCCATATAGAGCGGACGGGTGTTTACAACATGACAACGTAGATCGCACGCGTAGATCGCCCATGTAGAGCGGACGGGTGTTTACAACATGACAACGTAGATCGCACGCGTAGATCGCCCTTGTAGATCGGACAGGTGTTTACAACATGACAACGTAGATCGCACGCGTAGATCGCACGCGTAGATCGCACGCGTAGATCGCACGTGTAGAGCGGACGGGTAGATCGGACGGGTGCAGCAGGACAACGCAACATACGTCACGCTTCCAGCCCGAAGAATTCGTTGTTCGGATCGAGCCCGGGCGGCCAGCTGGTTCGGTCGAGCCATTCTTTTTCCTGCAGGGCCGGGATGACTTCCGAGTTGATCTTTTCGTGCAGGCTTTCCCGCGCTTTCGCAATGATCTGTTCCTCGACGATCTGCTCGCCGATTTTCAACACGTGCCGGCTGAAAAAATCAATGCCGTTGGGAGGGATCTGCAGCACGAGTATCTGGGTGACGCCGTCCAGGTGGTAAACGTCCAGTATTTTGAAATAACTGTTGGCGTTGATCGTGTGGAGCATCCATTTTTCCACGTCGGGATTGAGCCGGAAAAGCGGGGCCGCTTTGCTGGAGGCGATGACGAACCGGCAGTTGGTCACGGGTTTACCCGCAAAACCGGAGACGTCCACGAAAGCCGGCGACCGGAAGATCTTCCCCGGTGTGTATTTTGCTATGACTTCCGGGTTTAAATCGGCATCCCTGTACAGCAGCCGGAGACCGGGCAATGTCCAGTTGATGATGGCTTCGATGTCGTCATTTGGTTGATTGTTTTCCATGATAATTCAATGAGATAAAAGCATCCGCTTGTTCGCATACCCGGCTGCAAATATTCCATTTTTTTTGAACTTTACGGCCGCAATCTGTGGTAAAAATGTCGCCCGGCGGCGAGCAGATATGGACGTTCCATTTTTCGTCCGGCCTGGTATTCGACTACGATTTTCCGGTTAAAATACTGATCGCCCCGAACAACGACATCTATCTTTTGGGCAGCGCGGTGTATTATACCTCGGAAGGAGCCGGATATATCCTGAAAATAATGTTACCCTGCAACAAAACGGCCACCTGATACCGCAAAGGCCTGCTCGAATGGGAGCGCACTTTACCGACCCATATGTTTGAAACCATGCTGATCACCCGCGTTGACCACAACCCTGTCACAGGTCGCCTGTACCTGTCTTCTTATTCAGGTTCCGCCCTGTCCAGCCGCATGCACAGCATCAACCTGGACGGCACTTCTTTCGAGTCAACTGCCTGGGACGACCTATACACCGGTATATATTGTCAGCGCAACGGAAACATCTATAAATACTACCCCAATCCCGCCGGCGATCTTTTTTGCATTTCTATCCCGGACAATTTCCAGGGCCAATCCTGTCGCATCGACATTTTCGACGCCGCCGGAAGGCTCATTCGAAGTCTCGACGCGCAACATACTCCTTCCCTCATCGCCCTGGATTGCAGCTCGTTTCCAGCGGGGCATTATGTCGTCAGGTATCGGAACGATGCGGGCAGTTTTTTGCTGCGGTTTCAAAAACCCTGAGCAACCCGCGCGCCCATCCTTCTCCTCCTTACAACATCCTTTACCATCCCGATCCCATTTTTCCTCCGCCGCGCGTGGCGGAAAACCGCTTTATCCTGCCTGCGCCGCCGGCGGCGCCTCTGTCATGATCCATCGCACCCGATCTATCTGAGAGCGGACGTAACGCTCGAATTCATATCTATCCAACCGCGCGTTGGTATGTTCGCCCTTATAGCTGTAAACCGCTGAAAATCGGTAAGAACCGGGACCCGCCTTGTACAGATGCGCTTCGAACAGACACAGGCCGAGCCAGCTGCGGATAAAATACAGGACATCATGCTCCATATAAACGGCCGTTCGGTCTTCCATGCTTTGAGGAATGTTCCCCATCCGGAGGTATCCGTATTCTTCCTCCGTCAATTCCATTTTGCAATCCAGCACGTTGCAATGGTCCCGGTCTATGGGTATTTGTATGAACCTGTCCGACATCCTGGCAGGCTCCCAGTAGCGCCGGATCACCAGCGCCTGGCACACCGGAGCGCTGCCGTCGGAATTCCGGCTGACCGGAACGCGTGTTCCATCGGTCAGGCAATAACGGGGAAGCGCGTAATACAACGCGTGCGAATGCGCCCGGATCACACCTCCCGCGATAACTTCCAGGGGGGTGAAACCGATCTCGAATTTGCACACGCCCGTCCGGATGTAGAACATTTCTTTTTTTACGCCAATGGATGCGGTCAGCGCCTCCCAGCCCTCCGGATCGGGCTGTATTTCCAGAAACTCTTTCATGATACGGGAATAAAAAGGATGAATCTACGGCGAAACGGCGACAAACTTACGCTTTTCCCCATCCTTCCCATCCTTCAAACATCCTTCCCCCATCCTGATTCAAATGTTCCTGGCACGAAATGGCACGAAATGGCACGAAGTGGCGCGAAATGGCACGAAAAATTCAGATCTTTTGCCTACATCTTTGAGGCATCGAAAACATTGCCTCCCGATGAAAATAATCAACACGCTTCTGCCGGCCCTTTGCCTGACCTTTTGCCTCCCCGCCATCCGCACTTTGTCCGCCCCTCTTCCGAACGGCGCCGAAACCGGTACCGTCCGCGACCCCGCCCTCGTGCCCGGCTGCGGCGTGCCGACGGGATTCTCCGTCGCATCGGCCACCCAGAACGCCCTGACCGTCCGCTGGGATGCGGGCGACGCCGCCACCGCCGGCTTCGAACTCGTGCGCTTCAAAAAAAGCGACGTCTCCAAAAATCCGGCCCACGCCCAACCCGTCTTCATCGCATCGGGCAACTCCCACGCCTTCCTCGGACTGACCCCCAACACCGCCTACTACCTCTACATCCGCCGCGTGTGCGCCGCCCCGCCCGGAGGAACCCAACAGTACAGCGACTGGATCCGCATCAGCGGGCGCACGACCGCCGTGCTCCTGTCCGACTGCCACAACGACACCACCCTCATCGGCGTCTCCAACATCAGCCACCGCAGCTTCGAGCTCGTACTCTCGCCCCAACGCTACCTCAGCCCCACCGGACGCCGGCTGCTCCTGCGCTACCGCCTCGACTCCGTGCCGCCCGATTGTATCCCCCCAGCCGCCCTCGGCCAGTGGCAGGAACGCCTGATCTGCGACGCCGCCGACCTCAAAATAGACAACCTGTTCCGCGGCGGCACCTATATAATATATTGCACCCAACTGCGCGACGGCAGCTACCTGGACTACACCAAAGCCTGCCCCGAAGTCGGCCCCTTCGTCGTCACCCTGGCCTCGCACCAAAGCGATTGCAACTACGCCGCCGATGTCAGCGTCTCCTGCCTGGGCGCCGACTTCATCACCCTGCACTTCGACGGCCCCGCTTTGGGCTACGACTCCCTGCGCTACCTCGTCGCCGTCAAACCCCAGCTCGCCGGCGCCGACGCCTGGAAATTCTACTACCACTTCAACGGCGACGAAACCACCATCGGCGACCTCGACGAACAAACCGCCTACCAGATCAACGCCTACCTGCTCATCGGCAAGTCGGGCTTCTCGTACGACTACATCTGCAGCGAACGCTACCTCGGCGAACACACCACCCTCGCCCGCAACAACGTCGCCGACGCCGACGGCGACGGCATCCCCGACGCCTGCGACGCCGACGATACCGACGGCCCCACCGGCGACCTGGACGGCGACGGCATTCAAAACCAGTTCGACGACGAATCCACCGAAAATCCCTACCCCCAAATGCCCTCCCTCTCCTGCGACATCCCCGCGCCCAACCACCCCTTCGACCCCAACGAACTGCTGCCCTCCGCCAACCCCGGCGATATCTTCTTCATCAACGGTTTCCCCATCCTGCTCGAACAGGTCAGCGGCAGCCTCGGCCTCTTCTCCGGCTCGGGCGTCATAGGCCTGCCCTTCCAAACCCGATACCTCAAAGTGGAATTCCACAACGTAAAAGTGGCCAAGACGAACGTCATCTTCGAAGGCGTCGTCAAAGGCATCCCCGAAGACCTGAACAATTACCCCAACCTGCCACTCGATACCATCACCTTCGGATTGGATAGGTTCTGCCAGGAGATGCCGGAAGAAGAGGGGTTTGGGGAGAATGGGATTTGGTCCTCCACCAACAGCGAGTACAATCCGCTGGGATTCAACCAGAATGGACAATATCAAATGCCGCCGTACCAGGGATGGGAACCGGGTGATCCGTTTGATCCTAATCTGGATCCGAATGGATTCGATGCGAACGGCATACATTTCAATTCGGGGACGATGTATAACGATGCAGGATGCAGCCAGGCGGGATTTACAGCGGATGGACAGGTGTGCGATCCGGGCGCATTGGGGCCTTATTATTGGCTGGCACCGGGAACTACAACTGAAGGTATAGCCTTGGCCAATGAAGTAGAAGATACATTACGGCCATTGGTGTTAGAGCAATTAGGATGGTTACATGATATAATACTTGACACCATCGCGATCATAAAAGTAAACTGTGACCTCAAAAGAGATTCCATGAAGATATATTTTGATAATCTGGGATACACCAATAGCCGAGACAGGTTGTTCATTTTCGGCCCGAATGACGATTGGTTCAGAGAAGGGATGAGTCAAAATTTTAAAGAAGAGCCGAAAAAACTTGGAATTGAACTGGATCGTGACCCAAACGAGCCATTGCTTGAGGAAATGCATATCAGTTTGTATCACTGTGATGTAGAATTGATGCGATTTGAGGCAATAATAACAATAATAGGTCAACTTAAGCAAGAACCGGGGATAAGCGAAACCGTTGACCATTTGAGATATCTTATTACTCGTTTTTCGCTCGAAGAAGCAAACTATTACGAAGATATTAACCATCTTAAATTATGGCTCTCTGAAAAAATAGATTCAATTATCAACTCAGAATATGACGGATTGTATTCTATGGGTTCCCTCTATTTCAACGACAACCGGAGGCCAACACCGGAACTATATGCGTCTAATTCGGTCAATGGAATGGGTAATATGCTTTGTTCGCTATTTAAAAATATTGAATGGGATAATATTTTAATGCATCAGGCATCGGAATTCACGCGCAAAGATGTTGAGTTCGAATTTTATCAGGGATGGCCCAAAATAGGAAATTTGGATCGGGCATATTACCTGGAAGCTATTTGTGAAGCGAGAGATCTAGTTCCGCCTCCACCCGGCGACATGGCAAGTTTTATGCCTATTACAATTTCTAAAGATGTTTTAGGGAGAACATATAAACTTTATTTGGATAACCTAGTATTCACACCTGGTGGAGGGGCTGCTGATATCTACATTATTATTAATACCAATCCCTCGCCTGATCGCTTGGTTTTCAAGGCTTTGAATGTGTCATTCGGGCCATCTGGCTTTATAGGAAACACCAAATTATTGTTAGGTACGGATATCAATATTGTATTGAGCAACGCTGTCATGTTGACTCTAAATGGAAACGATAATACATTTGTCTCATTCGACTGTAATGGGTTTAGTGGAATGAATATAGACGGGACTATCGAGTTTTGCAGGGAATATGTTATACCATTAGATGCCGCTTCCTTGAATCCTTCACAGGAGCCAGAACGTGTAAAAGGTGATTTCATAGTGGCGATGCCTTCATGGGGAGAGTTCGTGGTAAATCTAACAATTCAACCATTTGCTATTACAAAAAATGACAGCATCAAATGGCAAGTAAACCAGGTAACTTTCGATTTCAGTAGTTCCACAACGCCTAATATAATTAAATTCCCCCATAATTATTCGTCTCCCTTTACACAAAATTTAAACGGAGTAGTTACTGCTTCTGGTTTGTGGAAAGGATTTTATATGAATAGTCTTATCGTCACACTGCCAAAACAGTTCAGTAACAACGGTGGTGAAACAATTTCAATTGGGGTAAATGACGTCATTTTCGATGATGCAGGCTTAACAGGGGAATTATTTGGGAGCCCTATCTTATCATTATGCGAGGGGAATTTAGGGGGGTGGGCATTCTCAATTGACACATTCTCACTACAGTTCACTAAAAACCGATTGACGGGATTCTCAATAAATGGTTTAGTAAATTTACCAATATTTTCCAGGGGGAATGGCAGTTGTGCTATTTCTGATGATTGTTTAAGATATGAAGCATCAATACTTCCAGGTAATTTTTACAGTTTTTCTGTAAAGCCACTAACCGAATATAGAGCAGATGTCTGGAAAGCCAATGTTATAATAGAACCTTCGTCAGAAATAGAAATAAAATTTCAGAATGGCGAGTTTCATGCCAAAGCCATACTTAATGGTAACATCAGTATAGATGGCGATTTAGGCAATAACTTTAACGCTCAAATCCCCGAAATACATTTTGAAAACCTTGTTTTGCGAAATCAATCGCCCTATTTTGATCCCGGAATATGGGATGTGCCCAATACATCTCTTGGAGTCGGCTTCGGAGGTTTTGATGTATTAATTGATTCTATAAAAATGATTCGAATTCCCAGCAGCGACGACAGGGCCAATCTTAAATTTCGTGCGGGAATAATTTTAGTAGACTCAGATATCGGATTATTCATGGCAGATGGAGGATTCCAGTTGAAAGGTAAGTTAATAAGTGTGAATAACCGGCAACGATGGATATATGACGGAATGATTGTAGATAATATATGTTTGGATGCAAGCTTTCCTGGGGTGAATAACGTAAATGGTTGTCTCACGTTTTTTGGGCAGGAAACGCCACATCCGACATTTGGCAGAGGTTTCAGGGGTGCTGTAACAGTTGATTTTAAGGGGATTGATGTAGATATTGCAGCAGTAGGGGTATTTGGCAATACAGGATCATACAAATATTTTATGATTGATGCGTTAGCTAAATTTAGTCCGGGGGTAGGCATAGGCGTTATGCAACTCATTGGTTTTGGTGGTGGCGCTGCATACCACATGGATGTTATAGGCGATCTGGATACTGGTTTGCCAGGCAACATACAAAACACCGACCCTGAAACTATAGCACTTGGTTCGTCTTTATCAAATATAATTTATTCACCCAACCATGAAAATGGTTTGTCAATACACGCTACGGTTGTATTGGCATTGGCGAAAGAAGAAGCATTCAATATTAATGCGACGCTTAGTGTAAGTTTTTATACAAATGGAGGTATTGATGAATTGCGATTTAAAGGGACCGCTAGATTTATGGAAAACCTGGATTTTTCAGCATCGCCTCAATTCGAAGAAAATGGAATTCCGAATATCGAATCGCAAATCAGCGCTTTCGTAAGTATAACTTATGGCTTCGCAGAAAAACAATTACATGGAATATTCAAAGTGAATATAGATGCAGCAGACATACTTAGAGGGGAAGGAATGGCTGAATTAACGATAAGACCGGGTTTCTGGTTTATTAATATTGGCACTCCCGATAATCCGATAAAACTTGCCTTTGTAATACCGGGTATAAACATAACACTTGCCCAGGTTGGCTTTTACTTCGACATTGGTAAGAATATTCCCACTTTCCCTGGATTGCCGAGCAATGTATATTCCTTGACTGGACTAGGCAATATCGTCGCCAGTGAGTCATTGCGCCGTACAGGTAACGGTTTTGCTACTGGAGTCCGATTTGATGTCAGTACAGGAGATGTTGAATTCCTGATTTTTTATGCTCGTTTTGATATGGGATTAGGATTTGACTTAATGGTTCAAGATTATGGAGATGCAGTTTGCGTGAATAATAATAATAAACCCTTAGGTATAAATGGTTGGTATGCCTCAGGGCAAATGTGGGCTTATGTTCATGGAGACATTGGCATCAAAGTTCGCTTATGGGGAAAAGATCGCCGCTTTTCGATCCTGAAGGTTTCGTTGGCAGCCGCATTACAAGTCAAGTTTCCTAACCCATTTTATGGTCGGGGTGCAGTTGGTGGAAACTACCGCATTTTAGGAGGGTTAATAAAGGGCAATTGCAGGTTTGAAATTAAGTTAGGTCAGGAGTGCCAAATAGAAGGAGGCGATGATCCTAATATGGATCAAAAGATAATAACCGAACTTAGCCCGGTAGACAGCATTGAAGGAGCTTTTACTATGACCATACCACGTGCCGCATTTAGCGTACCTATTAACGAAGACTTGAATGATGGTACTCATGTTTGGAGAGCCCAAGTCATAAATGCCGACATTATGAAAAATGGTATTGCACTCAGCGACGAAGAGACAATCTTAGATGGTAAAACGGTGGTTGAAGTAAAACCTGTCAATATACTTCCCTCCAATTCTTGGCTCACTTTCAGAGTAAAAGTGCAATTACTTAAAAACGGTATGCATTTCAAATACGAAGAAGAGGAAATTGCGTTTAAAACCGGCGAAGCCCCCCAAATTATAGCACCTGACAATGTGAAAGCAGCGTACCCCATCAACGGACAATTTAATTATTATAAGTCGGAACATCCTTATGCAAAAGGACACATTCTTTTAAAATTTGGAATGCCTGAATTATTTCAAAACCCACCGGCCGGATTTAATCGGATAATGCGTCTGTCGAAGGTTGGATGTGGGAGTTGTGTTTCGGAATTTTCATTTACCTATAATAATGCAGAACAAAAAGTGGAATTTCAAATGCCAGGTAATCTTCAGGCAAACAGTGTCTACCGATTGGAAATGATAAATAAAGCTGCCGGAGGTGCAGGTTCTTCTTCGAATTATGAATCTTACAGCAGTGATGATCCTAACGAAAATGAAGGAGAAAATATACCATTGGTAATGTACAGGGTATTTTTCCGGGTTAGTAATTACAATAAATTCGTTGATAAAATTGAAAACATTAAACAAAATATTCAATTTACGTTTAATGAAGGTTGGATAAAGGGGCTATTAACAATTGAAGAACCATTGGATTTTTTTGAAATATATGGGGGGGAGAATGACCCATTAATTTCCACATCACTCAATTTAAGTAATAACACATGGTTCACTTCACAAAAACCAAAATTAAAATTAGCATATAATTATTATTACGGATATAATTTCAATTCTGAAAGCTGTTATATTGATTTGTTTACAAATACAACTAATTATTTTGATCAGGAGAGTTTTAGTGCAACTCAAGTTGGATTTGAGGAACCCATTGGCAACCCTGCTTTACGCCTTTCTTCAACAGGAAGTGTACCTGACATTCCAGACTCTATTGTACAATATTTGGATTTTACGACTATAAATGGATTCATTGAAATGTGGGATCATCTACGCACTAATTTGATCTCATATAAAACATGGAAATGCTCTGGTACTACATTGTGGAGCGCTTATCCACCAGCTTGTAACAGTTCATGTTGTGCATCAGGGCAATCTGGCTCTTGCTGCAGCGACCAGTGCGTTTTTGGCGGTAGTGATACGCTATTGAGCTTCATTCACTATAATCCAATGCCCTTACCCGGAAGTGGGTCTAAGTTTCCAATATCAATCCGATACTCCATTCCGGGTTATGGCCTCACAACGGACAAGACCATTGAAGTGATTAAACCATAAATTTGATCTACTATAAAATTTTTATAACTAACATAATCATGAAAAACACACTTCACCTTCTCTGTTCCATTTTATTGCCGTTTATCTTAAGTGCACAGCCTGTTGTGCACAAGGGTATATTTTTTCGCGATGATGAAGGTATAAATAGTGGGTTCCTTGCTGACAAAGTTAATGAAATCCAGGACCAATTAAATTATCTGAAAAGCAATGAAGTGAATGTTAACGTCTTGTTGATGACGAAAGAATGTCCCGACCTCGAGGTTGTGGTGATTAGTGGTAATCAATATTGGGATGGTCCACTTCATTCTAATAATGGCGAGGAAAGTTCTATTTGGGGCGCCCTTGACAATCAATCGTATATTTTACAATTTTTACCTCGTCAGGCAAAAATATATCTTCAATCGGGTTCCGGAAATTCATTCTGGCCGGGCTCAGGAGTAGACTTTGATTATCCCTTATTATTGCATAATGAGAAATATTACTGCGCCATAAAAAAAGCGCTTAATAGTTTGTGCATAGCAAAAGGGTTAAATGCTTTTGACCCCACCGTAGATTGTGAGGCCGGGCAACCGGATGAAGTTGAAGATGCAATTCTATTATTGCCAAAAACCTATTTAAATAACAACTTAATAGATTCTGAAAAATTAAAAAGTTTTCAAATTCTAGCTAAAACGAATTTTTGTACAAACTTATTCTATTATGCCCCGTATTTACATACCAGAAGTACGAAAAATGATTTGAAAGATATCCTGACCAATACTGTTAATGGTAGCTTCGCCTTAGTAACAGCTATACCGGATGTTCCTTTTGGTGGCAATGTATTTCAGGATGTACTACTGGACGTTAATAATGCGACCGGGTATCCAGATAATTGCTATCCGACACTCAGAGAAATAACAGAACAAGACCGATTAGAGGTGCTTCATAAAATGCATGGAGGTAATGCTGCTGGTGCCTCATCAAATTTAGAAAATGTAAAAAGTGGTTCGGATTATTTTCTTGAAAGGTTATTGAGCAGTGCAAGCTCGCCTATCCCCGGAAATACAAATTGTGAATATGGTTCCTACAATGGGAGCAACAATGCTAACCCCGCATACAACTTTGTACCGGACCCGAATTTTCAGTTTCAAGGCCCACAATTAGCTACTCCTGGAAGCAACGCTCATGTAAAATGGTATAACAGTTTCGAAGGTATGCCGGGAGGAGTGGTTGGATCGTGTACCCAAGCCGGCCAAGCTGCACAGAGCAACGGAGTGAACCTGCAATTTCAGGTTGCGTCCGGTTGTACGCCAAATACTCCGCAGTTTGAAGCATCGCGGAATGAATTCGAACAAACAAATCCTTCGGGAACATCGGCAGTGTTTTGGTTGTATTACGACGAATGCGATCACAGGCTGTATTATGATGTGAAGCTACCACCCGGCTTTACCGCTGGCATTCATGCGGGTTATGGCATCACAAATCCCGACTCAATCGCAGCGGTGCGGGCAGCCGCAGAGAAAATGATAGAAGACATTTTACAGGAGGTATCCAAAATGTCCTCGTATGACAATGCCAACCTGGATGAAGGCGAGTATCCCGGCAACATGCACCACCCCGGACTCGCTGCCTTTTTTGGTCAAGGCACAGCCTGTCAGGGTGAGTCACCGTGGAAGTTTGGCCTGAGAGAAGGTCATAGTTTCGATGCCTTTGGAATTGCTGGTGAATGTGCAGTAATCCTAAAGGAAATCATAACGGATCAATCCATCCCCCAAAGACTTTGGCATCCTAAGCCTGTTAAAACATGTATGCTCGATATGCCCGGCGCCGCGGCAGGGGTAATTGATGGATGTTTAAATCTGGTAAACGGCAAAGTCTGGAATCTGATAGGCTTGATGAGTGCAGCCGTAGATCTATATAAAGCCGATGCCGCTACCCGCAAGGCAGTGTTAAAAGAACTCGCCAGTCCCTTGAATTTAATATTGGGGCAGTATCCACAGAATATGCAGTGTATCGGAAGCGCGGAATGCCAGGAGGAACGAATTTATTGCTTCACAAATTTGGTTACAAATGCAATATTCGATATCTTTGGCAGGTCGCTTGTGAGTATGGCCGGGAATATAGCCAATGTAGGGGCGGTTGTGGATGACAAGCTCAAAATGTTTGTCCCGGATTTTGGCGATAAATACAATGCATGGAAACGGACTTTGTCGGAGGGGACGCAGGAGAAGCTGCATCAATTCATGGCGGAGGTTAGTGAAGCCGCAAAGTTCAAATTAGCGAAGCGGGTCACACTAAATAAGATATGGCAAAAATTTGAGGCGGGGCAATTACCAGGTATAACAAAAGAAGAACTGCAAATCTTTTTTGAAAGACTTCCGAAACACGATCAGGAGGAGTTTTATTCTAAATTTGATGAGATTTTTACAGATGAATTGGGTGACATAACAGATCCAAATAGAATTAAAGCTTATTTAAACGATGTAATTAATACTGAACCGGTATATTTTATTAACTATTTTGATGAATTGCCTGAAAAATATTTTAGGGCTTGGGAAATTACTTATAACGCTGGTAAGATACATTTGAGGAAAAATACTGATTTCCTAAGTACTATTGATGATTTCTATGATGGTACATTATCGACAAAATTTGAATCTTACGGCTGTACTGTGTTTGACGAGGCGGTAATGCGCCATTATACAAGCAATTACCATCATAAATTAAATTTGGCATTAGTTGGAGCAGAACCTATGAAGGACGAGTTTCTTGAATTCAGGGATGCTTTGAACCCCGCACTTGACAAGCTCCCGAATTATTCAGGGGTCATTTACCGCGGTTTAGGTAGTCATGAATCGGAAAAAGCTATGACCTGGCAAGTTGGAGATATGATTGATAACGTAAACTGGGATAAAAAATTTGTATCAACAAGTATAGACCCTTCTGAGGCTGAAAAATTTAGAATACAAGGAGGCGGAAATGTAATAGTGAAATTTGATCCAAATTACTCTGGAAAACTTATTGAAGCGATTTCGATTTATAAAAATGAAAAAGAGGTTTTATATAGAACGGGGAAACAATTCAAAGTAACAAAAATTGAAGTCGATGCTGACGATCCATCAATTTTAAATATTACAGTAGCAGAAATATTATAAAACACATTTGTGTAAATATTTATAAGAACTTTTTATTTTAAATTTTATTTAATCAATAAACAAAAAATTTCACTTGGAATCTCAGTTTGTTTATTGTGCTAAAGCTCTGATATGTCTTTAATATACAATTACTAATTTTATTGCGTTGATAACCTGAAAAATCAACCAAATGTCAAATACTCTTGACCAAAAACACTTAATAACAATAATATGACGCAGTTGAACAAACTATTAATTTATAAGACATTAATGCATAATGATAGATTTGTACATTATGATGAAGAATCTATTGTGAGAACTGCCTTGATTAATGAATCATGGCGTTCATCATCCCCTGAAGAAAAACAATTGGAAAGAAAAGAGTTTTTAATGTCATGTCAAAAAAGGAAGAGTGTAATAGATTTAAAGTATTATGAAAATATGATTATTATATACGATATGATTATTGCCTTAATTAAAAAATTAGAGATAAAATTTGATGAAAGGGCTAATGCCGGTGAATCGCTAGAACTACCTTTACTTCATATGGTAGCGTTTTTTTTTATTGAACAAGATTTTATTGATAGGAGTATTGTCCCTTTAAGTCATATACCCCCTAATTACTTCAATAATATATATATAAATTACAATGAAGAATACCCCGACCTAAACCTCAAAGAATTCGCTGAAAAATACACAGAAATGTTCGAATCCTGGCCCGAAAAATCAAAATATGATATAAAAAAATCTTGAAAACATGCAACATCTTAATCACGCTTTGTTATCTCTGTTCCTTATCGGAACTGGAACTGGCCTTATGGCTCAACCTGTCCGCCTCACTGATATCAATCCGGGCACAGAACACGCCTTCCCGTCCGGCGCGGCGATAGAAAAGATTATTTTAGGAAACAATTTATTTTTTGTCGCCAATGACGGAATGCATGGATATGAACTTTGGACAAGTGACGGCACACCAGACGGGACCAAATTGGTGAAGGACATCAAACCCGGCTCTGGTAGTAGTGACCCAAAATACCTTACACCATTCAATGGAAAACTATATTTCTCCGCTACTGATGGCATTTCGGGCGCCGAACTCTGGGTCAGCGACGGTACAGAATCCGGTACCCACATGCTCAAAGACCTGCGCGGCGGTGCGGGAAGTGCATCCCCGCGTTATCTGACCGTAATGAACAATGCCCTCTTCTTTGCTGGTGACAAAACAAGTAGCTCCACAGCTCTTTGGAAAACCGACGGTACAGAAGAGGGAACCGTTGAATTAAACCCCGGTCTTTTTGGCTCGACCGCACCCCAACAACTCACCGCCATGGGTGATCGTCTCTATTTTGCCGGACCGGGTGGCGAACTCTGGTCTTCCGATGGCACCAACGAAGGCACAGTAAAAGTGAAAGAAATCGCCCCGGGTAACCCCCAGCCTTTTATTAACCATATGACAAGCATAGAAGGAAAACTTTACTTTTTGGCCGAGGATGAGCCTCTCAACGACGAGCCCTGGGTAAGCGACGGTACCGAAACAGGTACCATGAAATTGAAAGAGATCGCACCTGGCATCGAAGGTTCCGGAGCGTGGAAATTCTTTCCGTTCAAAGAACATGTCTATTTCTCCGCAGACAGTAAATTATGGCGCACCGACGGTACACCTGGCGGCACTGCATTGTTCAAAGATATAACTGTATTTCAGGCATCCAACGATCCTGCTCATTTTATCAGCAACGGCGCCAATTTCTTTTTTCCCGCCGACGATGGAACGAACGGCGTGGAACTATGGCAATCGGATGGCACATCTGCCGGTACTTTCATGGTAAAAAACATCGGGAGCAATTTCTTCTCCTCCGATCCCCAGTCCTTCGCATTCGGCCCCGATGGCCTGCTCTATTTCCAGGCTTCTCAAAGCGGCTACGGCGCCGAATTATGGAAAAGTGACGGCACCTCCACCGGTACCCTCCTGGTCGCCGACCTCAACCCCGGCCCCACTCACGCCCAGCCCCAATCCCTGACCCTTCTGAACGGCGCCCTCTGCTTCATCGCCGACGACGGCGCCCACGGCCGCGAGCTTTGGAAACTCGACCTGAGCACGGCTACCGAGGCCCCGGCAGCACAGGAAGAACTGTTCAGCATCGCCCCCAATCCGGCCAAAGACGACCTGAACCTGACTTTTTTGCGTGTATCAGCTACCGGATATTATAATTTGCGTATATTTGACCGCGCCGGAAGTGTAGTGCTGGAGCGGCAACTGGCGGCGCCCTCGTCTTCCGGCCTCACAATTCCCCTTTCCGGCCTCCCCTCCGGCCTCTATCTCCTCCAGCTGACCGCCGGCCCCCGAATCCAAACGGAAAAGCTCATTAAATTCTGAAATCCACATGGAACACGCTTCTTTCATCCCCAGCCCGGCTCTCGCAGCCGGGCTTCTTTCCCTGTTTTGCGGCGTTTTGTCCGCCCAAACAGTCAGCCCCGACGCGTTGAGCGTGGATGCCAGGGCCATTTACACGGCCGATGGCGACGTGCTCGTCCGCTGGGCGCCTTCCAACTACAAGACCTGGCTCTGGGGCCGCGACAGCGGCTTCGTCCTGCAGCGCATGACGCTGGAGGCAGCCGATACCATCCTCGATCCTGCCGCCATGAACGCTTCTATCATCACGGTGGAACTGGCGCCCAAAACCCAAAGCGCGTGGGAAGCCGCCATGGCGCTCGATTCGGCGGCGGTGGGCGTGGCCGCCGGGGCCTGTTTCGGCGACGGCTTTATCGTGACGCCTCCCGGCGACAGCGGCAGCATCTTCACGGCTTATAACCTCAACACCGAGCGCGACAACCGCTTCGGGCTGTCCCTCTTCGCCGCCGACATCTCCACGCTCGCCGCGCAGGTGCAAAACCTGTACTACAAAGACGAAAGCGCCGCGGCGGGCTGCCAATACTCCTACCTCGTGCGCCCGCGCGGCATCACCGCCGGCCACATCGTGCGGCACGCCCTCGTCAGCGTCAGAACGGACGATCCCTACGAGGCCCCGCCGCCCGCGGAATTTTCCGCCGCGCCCGGCGACAGCGCCGCGGTACTTACCTGGAAACAATCCGCCACCGCGGAGCACTACGCCTCCTACGACGTCCTGCGCTCCGCCGACGGCGGCGTTACGTTTGAAAAAGTCAATGAACACCCCGTCACGCCCATGGACCACCCCTCGGGCGAACCGGCGGACGTAATCACATACCGCTGCAAACTCGCCGACAACACGACCTCTTACCTGTTCAAAATCCGGGGCCATTCGCCTTTCGGCTTCGACGGGCCCGCCACGCCTGCCGACACCGTTCAGGGCAAACCCAGGCCCCTCGATGCGCCCATCGTCGTCACAGCCGTCACCGAACGGCCGTCAGGCATGGAGATCGCCTGGGAATTCCCGGCGCCGCTCAACGACAAAATACAGGGCTTCCGCGTCCTGCGCGCCCCGGAACACGAAGGCGAATACGCGCCCCTGCACGCGGATTTTTTACCCGCCGCTTCCCGCATCCATACCGACCCCGATCCGGGCCCCACCAACTACTACAAAGTCGAATTCACCGACCTGAACGGCAACGAAGTGCTTTCCCTGCCGCGCCTGGCGCAGCCGAAAGACAGCATCCCGCCCCTGCCGCCCGCTTCGGTGCAGGGCGAGGCTGTCGGCAAAGACGGCGTGTTGAAGATCCGCTGGTCGCCCAGTACCAGCCCCGACGTGATGGGCTACCGGGTGTTCATGGCCGACCGGCCCGGCGGCGAATACGGCCAGATCACCAGGCGCTGGACGAAGGACACGGTGTTTTTTCACAAAGCCAACGCCTGGTCTCTGGCGGAGCGCAAATACTTCAGGATCAAAGCGATTGATTTCCGGGAAAACAGTTCGGACTTTTCCCCGGAGTGCGCGGTGGCTTTACCTGACATCGTCCCGCCCGCGCCACCCGTGATGAAAAAAACCGAACCCACAGCCGCCGGGGTGCTTGTGACCTTCGCGCCGGGCAAAAGCAAAGACGTGCAATCGCACCGCATCCTGCGCAAGAAAAAGCAGGAAGTGCAGTGGCAGGAAGTGGCGGTGCTCGATTCGCTCGGTTCGGCGCCCGCCGTGTCCTGGCTCGACACCACTGCGGAAACCATGCACACCTACGACTATATGGTGCAGGCGGTGGACGACGCGGGGCTGAAAAGCAACTCGAAGGTATTCCCCGTCAAACCCACCGGCAGCGGCGTCCGCCCGGCGGTACAGGAACTGGAACTGAAGTTTTCCAAGCCGGAAGAGGCCATCCGGTTGAAGTGGGCCTACGACAACGCGTTCGGGGTCGCGGCATTCGTCATCTACCGCGGCACCGAAGCGGGCGCGCTCTACGAAGTGGGCGCCGTGCTCCCGCAAAAGGCTCTGACCGGCGGCGCCTACGACGGCCCCGACCCGATTGCGGCGGGCTATTCCGGCAATTCGCCGGTCTCGACCCAGCCCGGCAACGGGCAATTGTCGCCGCTGGCCTTCGACCTCCAGCAAACCGGCAGTCCGAACACAACCCTCGACGCTTTTTACGAATACCGGGACAAAGCCTTTCTGCGGTTCAAGACCTATTACTACGCCATCGGCGTGCGTTATGCCGACGGATCGGCGTCGCCGCTGAGCCCTGCGCAATCGGTTTCGGCGTATTGAATAGTCCAGGAGGGTGTCTCATAAGTAAATTTGAAATTTAGAACACCGAATTTTTATGAAACACATAGGCACATAGCGCACATAGATTTTATTATATGTCCTATGTGTCTATGTGTTGAAATTAAATTCTGTCACGTTTTTCAAAATCTGACTTATGAGACAGCCTCCACGGACGAAAAGAGAACGCGCTATTTCCTATCCACCTTCCATCCGGACAACGCCATGATCTTCCAGCGCTTCATTTTGCTTTGCTTTTCGCTTCTCCCCTTTACCCTCCCGGCGCAGGACCGCTTCTCCGATTGCGCAGGCGCCATCATCCTCTGCGACAAATCCGACCTGATCGTCAAACAGTTGTTCGGTGTCGGCCAGGAATTGTCGGAAGTGGGTTTCACGACCTGTTCCGACAGGTTGAAAGAGCGCAACACCGTCTGGCTCAAGTGGCAGGTCGGGGCGCCGGGCGCCATTGAATTCACCATCGAACCCCTCGAAAGCGGCGACGACCTCGACTTCATCGTGTACCGCCTCGACGACGACATCCTGCAATGCAGCCGCAAATACGAACTGCGCTGCATGGCCTCCGGCGAGAACATCGGCGACCGGGCCGGGGCCTCGTCTGCCTGCACGGGCAAAATGGGCCTGTCCGATGCGGTCTCCGACCTGCGCGAAAGCGACGGCTGCGGCGACGACCACGACAATTTTCTCGCCGCCATAGACGCCAAAGCGGGGGAGAATTATATCCTGTACGTCAACAATTACACTTCCGCCAACGGCTTCCGGCTCGAATGGGGCGGCGACGCCGCATTCACAAAACCACATGAACTGGAAATGCCTTTGGCGCAGCAAACCCGAATGTCGAAAGCCATCTATTTCCGGGACAACGCTGTGAAAAGCGGATTCAAAACGGACTGGACCGAAGCGCCCCTGCAAAAAGCCTTCGTGGCAACAGCGGGCGGCAGCAGTGTGCCCAATGTATTCGCGGGATGTACGCCCTTCGATGACAACATAGAAAAAACCGTCCGGCATGCAGCATTCCGGGTCGGTGCGCTGTACCCCAATCCGGCAACTACCCAAACGAACGTCCGCATCGAAGCGCCGCACAGCGCGGTCATGCAACTGGAGGTCTGCGACGTCCTGGGCAAGCGCTGCTACGACCGCGTCTGCGTCCTCGACCCCGGCGAACAATTGCTGCAAATTCCCGTGCAGCAACTCAGCGCGGGTTTTTATTTCGTGCAGCTCCGCGCCGGAAAAACGGTGGAAACGAAAAAACTGATGGTGGCATACTAACAATCTTTAAATCATAAAAACGATGAAACAGATCTTCAGACTCCTCGGCGGATTTTTATTTCTGACCGTCGCACTCGCCATGCCCGTCCTCACCTGCGTCCGGAAAACGGGCGGCGATTACCAGGAAACAGAAGCCACCGTCGCATCGGTGGAAGAGTACCAATCCAAAGGCCGGCGGGGCAGGGTGAGCACGCACCACACGCTGCATTATACCTACTCGGTAAACGGAACCCGGTACGACGGCAGCGACCCGAACTATGACGCCGGCGGCGACACCCGCATGGGCGACAAAATCCGCATTCTTTACAAACTGGATCAACCGGCCGATTCCCGGATATCCGAAGGCGGCGGACAACCGTGGTGGCAGACATTGGTTTTTCTGGGAATCGGCGGATATATGTTTTTCAATTTCTGGCGAAACCGCTCCTCTTAAAAGTGGCAGACCACTCTACGGGCGAGCTACCATCTCATTTCCCCATCCCACAGACCCTCCCTTGTCATCCGGTGGCCAAAAAATACGCGGCGAAGAGGAGGATTACGTAGCCCGAATACCAGGCACCATCGAGCCAATCGCGGGTGCGGATGCCGTGTTCCCGCTCCAGGTACCAGATCAGGCCCGCTTTTTCCACCCAGAAGGAGAGCACGGCCGACCACGCCACGCCGGCCAGCCCCCACCAGTGGATGAACAGGAATCCCAACGCAATTTTAACGGACAATTCGAAAATGCCGATCCAAAAAATGGCCCTGGGCGCTCCTTTCGCCAGTACGATGGCATTGGGCAGGAGGACTCTGCTGGCCGTTATCAGCAGGTAAATATTGAACAAAGGCGCGCTGGCCGCGAAATCGGGGTTGAAGATCAGGGGGAAAAGGGGAGTGGAAAGGAACAGCAGTGCGATCGTCATCGGGAAGAGCAGGTGCATCAGCCGTCTGGTTCGGGTTTTCAGTTCGGGCAGGGCGGCAGTCAGTTCTGCCGACAGCCGGGGGATCATGGCGGTACCCAGTGCAGTGGCCAGTGCGGTGGCTAAAGGGAATTCCCGCGAACCGTAGCGAAACACCGCGAAAGTCGCCTCGTCCCTGAAATACCAGCCTACCAGCCAGGCATCGAACAAAATGACGAAATTGCCCACCAACACGTTGAGCGTCAGCGGCGCGGAGAATTTCAAATATTGCCGGACGAGGTCGCCGCGCCAGCGGATGGCTCCTGTCCGGAGGACCAATCCCGCCGTCCACAAAAATTTCAATACGCTCAAAACGAGGAGCGCGCTGAATCCTCCCTGCAGGCCATAGCCCATTTTTACGGGTAAATACAGGGCTGCCACGTGCAACCCGAACGTTGCCGCTCCCCAGCCTGCGATGTGGCGGGGTTTTTCCCGCAGCAGGTAGATGTATTCGACCGGGAAGCTCGGCAAATGAAACAACAGGTACCAGCAAAACAACCTGAAATGCGGTACTTCCTTCTGGCCGGTCAGCAGGGGCGTTGCGAACTTTTCGCCGAAAAAAAGCAACAGGAACAAAGCGGCCGATATGCCGCAAAAAACGATAAAATTATTGAAAATGAATGCTTTGCGGTCTTCGTTGTTCAGGCTGGAATAAACGGGCGGCATGCCCATCAGCAAGCCGTTCACCCAGAAAAACGTCAGCGTCGTGCCGATGTAAAGCAATATTTCATAGTTCCCGATACCGGCGGTGCTAAGGCCGCTTTTGGCCAGCAGGATGCTGGTCAGTACGACCGCGCCGATGCGCATGACCTGGAAGAGCTGCAGCGCCTGCGTCGTGGAGAGATGGCCGGGAAGTGAAAAGCGCATACGTCGCGCAAACGTACGGGGATTGGTTAAATCTGCGCCAGAAGCCTTTCTTTCAATTGTTTGAACTCTTCCTCGGTAATGATCCCCGCTTCTTTCATCTCGGCCATTTTGCGTATCTTGTCGAGGGTATCGTCCGTGCCGGACGCGGCGCGCGCGCCCGATTTGCTGAGTTCTTCGGCCATCTGCCGGCCGTTTTCCATTTCCGTCTCGTAGCCCTTGCGCGCGTTTTTCAGGTCGAAATCTTCGAGGGTGCCGCCTTTGTGAAAATGATTGGCCACCACCCGCCCCAGGGCGTAGGTGGAAGCGCCGGACAATACCGGCATACTCATCACGCCGACAACGGTGCCTACGCCGGGGATAGCCTTGATGAGGCTGGCGCCCAAACGCGCAGCGCTGCCGCCTGCGACGGCGGAAATGATGTTCTTTCCGAGCGCATCCATGAACCCGATGCCGTATATCTTAGACAGCGAACGCAGCATGTTGAGCTGGATGGCGCTCACGGCAAGTAAGTCGGCGCCGGGCATCGGGATGAATGCCGCGCCGAGCGAATAGCCGACGTGATTCTTGATGATCTCGGAGGCTTTCGCCTGTTTTTCTTCCTGTGTCATGGTTTTGGAAAGGTTTTTCTCCTGCCCGATAAGATCGTAGAGGGTAAACAGCAGGGAAAAATGAGTGGGTAATATATTTGCCATAGGCAGATTTTGAATCAGCGTTACAAAAAAACGGCTTTTATGGCTGCGATAAAGGATTTACCGACGGAAAACGATCCCGGCAAGACGAATTATGCGAATCAGGAGTTAAAACTAACCATTAATTTTCAGATGCTTACGTTTACGAAACTTTTTAAGTTTCGTAAACGTGGCACTTAACGCCTTGATAACCAGCAACTAATTGCATTTAACCCCCGATTCGCATGAATTATCCTCCGGCAGCGGGAATGTTGCCCACCCGGAAGACTTCGGTGGGCTGCGCGTTGCCTTCGGGGTTGTTTTCCACAGAAATGGCCAGGGTGATGGCATTGTCGAGGCAGGGCAGCAGCTGCCAGCCGCTGGCGGTTTGTTCGCGCACCATCCCCAACGATACAGGCGCCTTGCCGTCCTCTATGGCCCAGAATTGGTAGTATTGGCCTTTCCCGGAGGCGGGCAAAGTGGCCAGGTCAATGGCGATCTGGCAGCGGTTGGCGTTTTGGTAGGCGTAGACCGCATTGCCGGTACCGGTAGCGGGGTTGAGCGCCACTGCGCGGGTGTTTTCCCGGTCGCGGAGCAACTGGACGACTTGCCGGAGCGTGTCCGTTCGGCGTTTGTTCTGCTCGCAATCGTTTATTTGTTGTTGCAGACCTGTGATGCGGTTCTCCAAAGCTGTTTTTTCCGAAACTATGTTGTTTTCCCGGACAAAGAAAAGCAGGGCGAGCAGGGCGAAACCCAGCGCGAGCAGTTGGAAAACGCGCAGGGGGAGAATACCCGATCTTGCTCCGGGAGCGGCCGGCGGTGGGGGAGGGGCCGGGGTATTGGCTTCGTTTTCAATGACTTCGAGGATGCGTCCTTTCATCCATGCGGGAGGCGGCACGGCATTGGCCGAGGCGTAACCTTCGAGCGATTTTTCGATGGACGCCAGTTCGGCACGCGCTTCGGCGTGTTCGGCGACCATGCGTTCCACGAGGGCGCGCTCTTCGGCTGTGCATTGCCCGAGCGCATACGCTTCGAGCAAACCCGACTGGATGAACGATTGAAGATCCATTATTGTATCCGACACAGCGGGGGCATTGCTACCCTTGCCGTAATTTACTGGTTTTCAAGTATGTTGCTGCAACTCTTTCAAGCGGCAGACAGGATTGCAGTGGCAAGAATAACCACTGCGGCGATATTTTCACCGAATAATTTTCTCAATTCTCCGATGGCATAGCGAATGCGCGTCTTCACGGTGCCCAGCGGAATGCCCGTTTCTTCCGCCACTTCCTCCTGGGTGTAACCCTTGAAATACACCAGGTCAATCAGCGACCGGTATTTCTCGTCGAGGCGACCGACCACTTCTTTTACGCCTAAATGGTCGGTATTGACGCTCTCCCCACCGGGTTGGTGCGCGAGAGCGTCGAGCGAGTCGGTTTTCCGATAGTGCTGAAAATACGCCGTCCGGGTAGCGTCTATGGCTGTGTTGCGGGCGATGTTCAGCAGCCACGTGAAGAGGCGACCTTTCGTCGCATCGTAACTCGCGCCGTTGCGCCATGCTTTCACAAAGGTGTCCTGGAGCACCTGCTCCGCCAGCTCGCGCGATTGCACGATGCGCAGCACCACGCCGAACAAAGCGCCACTGTAGGCATCGTACAGTTCGCCGATGGCCGCGCGGTCTTGTTGTTTTAAACGGTTGATGAGCTGGTCTTGCATTCAATTTGGCCGTGCGCCCGATGTATGCAGCGCACTCGACGGGGGCAAAAGTGTAGGTTTTTCCGACGCCTGCAAACGGTTTAGGATGATTTGAGCAAACAGACCCTGATGTTCAGGTTCTGCCCATGAATTTGAACAGGACATGAACAAACATTGAGCTTGCCAACGGTTAACATACGAGCGCAACATTGTCCCGGTTTTCCATGACAACGAAGAAGATTCATTTTTTTCCTGCGGCCAGGCGGGAAGTGTCCTTTTGTTATTTTTCATTATGTGTTAAAATCGGGCCACGGATTTGGTCATTTCCCGGAAGGGTTTACTTTTGTCGCGCCCAAATGTATTTTTAAATTTTAATCAGGTACCAAATGCTAAGAACTGTCCGACCGATTTCGCTTTCCCCCTACCATTGTGAGCGTTCAACACTCCCACCGCTCCTTTTTTTCGGCTCCTAAGGTTTTTTTGAAGTACTCGCGCCCCATCAGCCGCGCAGTGTAACGCTTTTGCCCCCAGCAAACGGCACTTTTATTTTTGATCTTCACCGGATGCAGTTATCACCGCTGCAACAAAAGCCCCGAACCCAGCGCCGATGAAAAAAATAGCGCCCGAGCTGCAAATTCTTTTGTCCGAAAAAGGACTTTTAGGTCGTGCCGCCAAAGTGTCAAAAGATGCCGCTTTGGAGTCCGTATCTGCCGAAACAATTACTTTTTTTCTCCAGTACAAAGACAGTTTGGAACCTTTGAAAGCCCTCGGGCTCGAGGTGCTGAGCGAATCGGGCAATGTCGTTGTCGGCAAAATCGCACTCGACAAACTGGAAGCGCTTGCCGAACACCCGAACGTCGTTCTCATTGAAAAACCTTCGCCGCCGAGTGTTGGCCTCGACCACAGCATCCCCGATATCAGAGCAAACCAGGTATGGAACCGGAGCGGAGATACCTGGAGCGGTAACACGGGCAAAGACGTGATCATCGGTATCATCGATACGGGTATAGACTTCACGCACAAGACTTTCCGCAAAGCCGATAACAGTACGCGCATTCTCCATATTTGGGACCAAACCCTGACCAAACAAGGAAGCGAGACGGTCCCCGGCCCCATCAATCACGCCACATTGGGAAATGTCGCATTGGGATATGGAGTCCAGTACAACAATTTTGAAATCACAGCAGCATTGGGCAATAGCGATCCCTTCAGCGTTGTCCGGCACAGAGATACCGACGGTCACGGCACCCATGTAGCAGGTATCGCTGCCGGCGATGGCTCGCAGAGTGACGCTTGCTGCGGTGCTTATACTTATGTCGGCGTCGCGCCGGAAGCGGAACTCATTATCGTCAGGATGCGCGGGCTAACTACGGGCGACCCGACTCCAACCGGCACGGAAATGATTGATGCTATCCGGTTTATCATTGATAGAGCGGGCGGTAAACCTGTCGCGATCAACCTCAGCATTTACACCAATACGGGGCGGCGCGACATCATCGGCTCCGATGCTTTGGCCGTTGACAATATCCTGAACACTTTTTCGCAAGGCGTCGCCATCGTTTTTATCGCTGGAAATGAAGGTGATAAAAATCGCCATGCCACCGGCACCCTCCCTTCTGCCGGGGGCATTGATTTGAAATGCAGAATGTCGCCCAACCTGCGGACAGAAGTATGGATCGGCATCCACTGTTCGTCATCGAATGTGAGAATGGCGCTGAAACATGAAAACGATGCGGCGCTGACCGCTTTTGTGAACAATGGCAATACCCAAACTTTTAACACCAATAACATCAACAACGGCGGCTCGGTGGCGGTGAGCAATAGTACCGGGGATATCTGGATAAAATTTACGCCGCCGCAAAACGGCTCGAACCAAAGCGGAATATGGGAACTGCGGCTCGAAAGTACAGGAGGAGCCGATATAACTTTTGATGCCTGGAGTCAGCAGAAAACAGGACCCGGTTTTTTGATCGGTACCGGAGTGACGGTTCCCGCGAGCAGCTCCGTCAGCCCCTATGCGAATGGCGATAACGCGATCGTGGTCGGCGCTCATGCCACCGAAGGCTCCAACAACGGCGCATTGGCGCCGTTTTCCAGCCGGGGACCGCTGCTGCGTTTCGCCAATGGCAACCCCCTCAACATCCGGCCGCACATCACGGCGCCCGGCGTTTCGATCACCTCCGCATTGACGGGCGCTGAAGGAGGCTGTTGCTGCGACTGCTGCTACGATTTTTACCAAAGCATGAACGGTACCAGCCAGGCCGCGCCACACGTCACCGGCGCAGTCGCCCTGATGTTTCAAAAAAATAAAACGCGTTCATTTTCTCAAATCCGGGACGACCTGAAAAATTCCGCGCGACCTGTTGGCGGCCAAACCCTGCCCAACAGCGACTGGGGCTGGGGCAAACTCGATGTGAAAGGCGCCGTGGACGCCGTGCCCAATCCGCCCGCCCCCTTTCGCGCGCCATCGCCACCGCCCGCTGAACCGGTAGCCCTGCGTTTTGCGGCGCCGGAATCCGAATGGACGACCCTCCGCGATGCATTTTTTGCCATCCCCAAAGCGAGGGTTTATCAAAAACTCGTCACACAACACTTTCAGGAAGTGCGGTCGCTCATCAATACCAACAAACGCGTCGCTGCGGTGTGGCACCGCAACGGCGGCCCCGCGCTCATCCGCTTGGGGATGCAGTCGGCTTTCCAGCCGGAACGTCCGCTGCCTATTGATATGGAAGGAGTCAGCCTTGCCGAACGCGCCAACAAAATCATGGAGATCATTCAAAAATATGGGAGCGATACGCTGATACGCGATATAGAAGAACATGTGAAAAATTGGTTGTGGGTGCTCGGCGAGGGGTTCAGCGTACGGCAATTGCTCGATGTTTTTAAAGAGGAGGAAGTAGTAGCAATGGAGGGTAATTGTGGGTAAGATTGAAACGCCATTTTTCCCCCACCGGTAAACCGGTGGGCTGAAGTTCCAAGTCCTCCGGACTTTTTCGCTCAACCCACCGGTTTACCGGTGGGGGAATTGAAACGCCATTTTTCCCCCACCGGTAAACCGGTGGGCTGAAGTTCCAGGTCCTCCGGACTTTATTACTCAACCCACCGGTTTACCGGTGGGAAACTCAAGTGACTTATGCCCAGTACACCGGGAACAATCGAAATCATCGCCCGTGAGATCGGGAAAGCGCTCGAACCGCTGGCCGACATCCTCGGACCCGACATCGTGGAACGGCTTGGCATGCGCCTGCCGCCGGCACTTACCCAAAGCCAAGGCGTGATCACCGCCTTCGGCCCGCCGGCAGGTATCGTCAAAGACCTGCCGCCCATTGTCGGATCGCTCGCGACAGCCATCGAGAATGAAGACGGGGCAGGTATGCTGTCCTCGGGCAAAAATTTGCTGGAAAAGATCATTCAACTCGTCAATGCGCTGGTCAACCTGGGCAATGCAGTCAGGAACGCGGCGGGCGGTCTGGGTTTTACGCCTGCCGAGATCGCCGAGATCAATAAGTTCGGGGAAGACCTGGCTGTGAAGATACTGCATTATTTAGCTGTCGAATACATGGAAAAACAGGCGCCGAGCCTGGCGGCAGCGCTCAATTTGCTGGGGCTCATCGAGAACGATCTGATACCCGAAGACCCGTCCAAACCCCTGCAAGCCGAGTTTCGCCGCCGTGAGATCCATTTCGACCACATCATTGATCTTTTTACCGATCCGGCGCAGCATTTTATTGACGAGTATAAATTCGGCGCGAACAACTTCAATGGCGAGTTATTTTTCAGGCGCATAAAAAACGTGCTGGAGCATTTCCGTTTCCCGGCGGAACTGTATAAAGTGGGCAGCCAGCCCTACGTGCTCGATGCCTATTTTTTCACCATGACGGTGGATACCTCCAATCCGCCGGCGGTGATCATGGATGTGCACGTCCCCGTGAGTTTTGAAGCCAACCAGACGTTCGAACTTACCGGGCCCTGGAAAGCCACATTGTCCACGAAAGGCACCTTCAACGCCGGCTTGCAGGGCATCATCAAAGCGCCGTTCCAGGCAGAATTGAAGCAAAACCCGCCCGCGCAGTTTTCTTTTGAAATGCTGGCGGGTTTGAAAGCCGAACACGCCGGCGACCGGCGCGTGATGTTCATCGGCACCACGGACGGCAGCCGGCTGGAGAGCAAATCCATCGGTGGCGCGATGGGATTCAAAGCCAACTGGAATGCCGGGACGAACAGCGCCAATGCCGAACCGAGCGTAGAGATCGAGATCAAAGAAGGCAAATTAGTCGTTGATCTCAGCCAGGGCGACGGATTTTTGACGCAGATACTCTCCGGCTTCGGTCTCGAAGCGGGTTTCGATCTCACCGGTACCTGGGCGCCGTCCACCGGCCTGCAATTGGTCGGAAGTGGGGCGATCGAAATATTGCTGCCCATCCACATCAACCTCGGCATTGCCGAGATCAAAGGCGTGTACGTCATCGTCGGTTTTGGTACCGATGCGCCGCTGAAAACCGACCTAGCGGTATTACTCAATGCGAATCTGGGGCCGCTCAAGGCGGTGGTGGACAAGATCGGCGTGTCCATTCCGATGAAATTCCCCGAAAACGGCAAGGGAAACCTCGGCCCGCTCGACATCGGTTTCGGCTTCCGCCCGCCCAACGGCGTCGGTCTATCCATAGACATAGCAGTCGTGAAAGGCGGCGGCTATCTCTACTTCGATTTCGACCGCGAAGAATACGCCGGGGTGCTGGAACTGTCTGTTTTACAGATCGTTACGGTCAAGGCCATCGGCCTGATCACCACCAAAATGCCCGATGGCTCCAAAGGATTCTCGCTGTTGCTCATCATCACGGCAGAGTTCGGCACGGGCATCCAGCTCGGCTTTGGTTTTACGCTGCTGGGCGTAGGCGGTCTGCTCGGCCTCAACCGCACGATGAACCTCCAGCCTCTTGCCGAGGGTGTGCGCACGGGCGCCATCAACAGCGTCATGTTCCCCGAAAATCCAGTGGAAAATGCGCCGCGCATCATCAGCGACCTGCGCACGATATTCCCGCCGTACGAAGGAAAATTCCTCATCGGTCCGATGGCGAAAATAGGGTGGGGGACGCCGACGCTGGTGAGCGTGTCGCTGGGTGTCATCATCGAAATTCCGGGCAACATCGCCATTCTCGGCATCCTGAAAGTGGCTTTGCCTGCTGAAGATGCGCCGCTGATCCTGATCCAGGTCAATTTTATCGGCGCCATCGAATTCGACAAGAGCCGCCTGTGGTTTTTCGCCAGCATTTTCGAGTCGCGTATCCTGTTCATCACCATCGAAGGCGAGATGGGCCTGCTCGTGGCCTGGGGCGACGACGCCAATTTCGTGGTGTCCGTCGGCGGTTTCCATCCCCGCTTCAACCCGCCGCCGCTGCCTTTCCCCAGCCCCAAACGCGTGGCGGTCAATATTCTGAATACCAGCGTCGCGCGCATCCGGGTGGAAGGTTATTTTGCCGTGACGTCCAACACGGTTCAGTTCGGCGCCAAGGCCGAACTGGTGTTCGACGTGGGCGTTGCGCGGGTGGACGGTTATATTTCGCTCGACGTATTGTTCCAGTTTTCACCCTTCTATTTTATCGTCGAGATATCGGCAGGCGTCTCGCTCAAAGTCTTTGGCATCGGCTTGTTCAGCATCCGGTTGCGCTTTACGCTGGAAGGGCCGACCCCCTGGCGTGCGCACGGTACGGGCACCCTTAGCCTCTTGTTCTTCGACGTTTCCGCCGATTTCGACATCACCTGGGGCGACAGCGAGGACACCACCTTGCCGCCGGTGGCCGTGATGCCGCTCATCCGTGCAGAACTCGAAAAAACCGACAACTGGAAAGCCGAATTGCCCGCCGGCAGCAACCTGCTGGTGTCGCTCCGCCAATTGTCGGAAACTGAAACGGCACAGGTGCTGCATCCCCTCGGTACGCTCCGCATCAGCCAGCGCGCGGTGCCGCTGGATATGAAAATTGACAAAGTGGGCAGCCAGAAACCATCGGATGCGAACGACTTCCTGATAAAACCAACGGCAGGACTGGACAAAGCGGAAGATTCCAACGAGCAATTCGCCAAGGCCCAATACCTCAATATGAGCGACGCTGAAAAGGTGTCGCAACGGGCTTTCGATCCGCTGCACGGCGGCGTCTTGCTTTCGGCAGGTGCGGAACAATTGAGCGCGACCAAGTTGGCCAAACGCCGCGTCCGCTATGAACAGATCATTATTGACAGCAATTTCAAACGATTCCGCCGCCGCTTCAAGTTGTTCAGCGACAGGTTCTTCGGCCATTTCCTCAACGGCGCGGCGGTGACCAAATCAGATCTGTCGAAACACTATAAATCCAAACTCGATCCTTTCCTCGACGACCCGAAGGTGAAGGTGAAAGACACGGGTTTCACGGTGGCGTTCACGGAAAACAACAAAGCGTTCAACGCGCAATCCATGCATTTTGCCAATGAAACGCTGGCGAATCAGTTCATTCAGCAACAAGTGGCAGCGAATCCTGCCTTGCACGAGTCGCTGCACGTGATACCGGAATATGAAACGCAATTATGATACATTTTTTCCACCGGTAAATGTCGGTGGGAAAACAATAAACCGCCCGATTTTTCCCACCGGTAAACCGGTGGGGTGAGTGTTCAAGTCCGCAGGACTTTTTGCTCTCAACCCACCGATTTATCGGTGGGGCAACAACGAAAATATGGACAAACCCATCGGCACATATTCCTTCCTGCCTTACCTGCGCGTCGGCCTGGCGAACAAAACCCAGCAAGCCGACCAGGACGCGGCGATCAAACTGCGCGCTACTTTCCACCTCGAACTGACGCTGGAGGGCAAGGCCGTCGAAGGCGGCGGCACGCTCAGCGAAGTCGTCGCCAGGGACGTGGAACTCTACGGTCCCGGCGACGTGGTGGGCATTGACCCGCGCGCCATCATCAAGAACGAACCGCGTAATTGGATCACCAACTTCGAGCCGAATTACCTGCCGTACATTGATTTCTACGACGAGGATTTTCCCTGGCGCTACACGCCCAGTTCAGCCGCCGAGCCAGCGCACCGCCTGCGCCCGTGGCTGGCACTTGTCGTGCTGGAAGAAGGTGAATTTACCGAGGGTAAAAACCTGAAAGACAAACCTTTGCCTTTTATACACGTAGAGAGTGCAGCAACAAAATTCCTGCCGCCCGAACAACTCTGGGCCTGGGCACACGTCCACGTCAACCGCGATCTGGCTGCGACCAACGAGGAGGTTTTTTCGGAGAATATGAGCGTGGTATTGCCCAAATTGGACGCGGCGCTGAAACAAAATCCCGATTTCGGCTACTCGCGCATCCTGTGTCCGCGCAAGTTGAAGCCCTCCGCCGCCTATCATGCTTTTCTCATTCCTTCGTTCGAGAGCGGAAGGCAGGCCGGGCTGGGATTGGAAGTCAATCCCGGTTTCGCTTCGCAATACGCCTGGGGTCAAAAGCCCGACCAACTTGATTTTCCCTACTACCACCGCTGGTATTTCCGCACCAGCACGGTCGGCGATTTTGAATACCTCGTCCGCCTCCTGAAAGCCCAACCCGCCGACGAGCGCGTGGGCCGCCGCGATATGGACGTGCAGGAGCCCGGCTGGAACCTGCCGGGCCTCGATCCCAACGGCGAACTCGACGGCATCCTCAAACTGGGCGGCGCCCTGCGCGTGCCCGACGAGGTGTTGAGCGATCCCGCCGAATTTTACAAATACGAGGATTGGCTCAAAACCGATTACCCACAACCCATCAACGAAGGCATCGCTACTTTCCTCAACCTCGCCGACGATTACCAGAAAGAAGGCGCCAATCCGCAACCCGTTCCCGATCCCGACAACCCGCCTGACCCCGACCCGCTCATCACACCGCCGCTGTACGGGCGCTGGCACGCCGCTGTCGAACGTCTTTTGACAAAAGCCGACGGTACGCCGGCGCCGAACAGCAAGAACTGGATCCACGAACTCAACCTCGACCCGCGCTTCCGCGTCCCGGCGGGTTTCGGCACAAAAGTCATCCAGGAAAACCAGGAAGTTTACATGAACGCCGCCTGGCAACAGGTCGGCGACGTGGTCAAGGCCAACAGCCTCATCCGGCTCATGCAATTGAGCCATGAGGCGCTGTACCAATGGCATGTCAAAAACTTTCAGCCCATGCTGGCCGGCCAGCCCGACAAACTGATGCTGCTCAGCGCGCCCGTGCAAAAGCGGATCCTGGTACAGAACGCCACCGTTTTTCACCAGGTAAAAATGAGCCTCGTGCCGCCGGTTGCCGTTTCCGCACCCATGCGGAAAATGACGCGGCCCCGTGCGCGGGTAGTGAAACAATTGCCTTTTGCCGCGAAAAACCTCCCGCCCGCCGCCATCGTCACGCGCCTGAACGCGGGAGAGATCGTGCCGGCGCCACCCAAAACCACGCCGCCGGCCATCCGGACCGAACAGGTGCTGGTGGAACAAACGACGCCCAGGCCTAAACCCGCATGGCTGGCCAATCTGTTGAAAAAATACAGGTGGCTTCCGTGGGTGGTGTTGGGCTTGGCGGCAGTATTGCTGATTTTGTTGCTGATATTTTCACCGGCAGCGCCCTTGTATGTTGCGGGTCTCGCGGTCGTTGGCGGATTGATCTGGCTATGGCGAAAGATGACAGGAATGTTGAAGCAACTCGCTCAACCCGAAGTATTTACCGAAAAAGCCCAGACGCCGGAACAGGTGGACAAGGCGCCCCAAAGCCCCGACTTCCGTATTACCGAACCGGGCGAACCCTTCCGTCCCAAAACGGGCTCCAGCGACAGTCAGGAAGCCCTGCGTTTCAAGACGGCCTTGAAAGAAATGTACGCAGTGGACGTCGCCGCCAAAAAAGCGGCATTTACACCGGCGAAGCGAAAACTTGACCTGCCGGTGGTTGCCACCGGAGTCGTCGCGACGCTGCACCCCGACAAGACGATACCGCGCCTCGTGCTCGACCGGATTTTGCTGCCCGACCGCGTCCGGTTTTTTCCCGAGAAGTTCGACCAGATCATGGAATACCCGAAGTTCAACCAGCCGATGTACGAGCCGCTGGTGAAACTTTCCGATGAATACTTCCTGCCCAATATCAACCTCATCCCCCAGAACAGCATCATCCTCCTCGAAACCAACCAGAAATTCATCGAATCCTATATGGTCGGCATCAACCACGAATTGTCGCGCGAATTGCTCTGGCGCGAGTATCCGACCGACCAGCGCGGCAGTTATTTCCGCCAGTTCTGGGATGTAAGCCAATACTTACCCGAACAAGGCGAAGACCTGGAAACCCTGGAGGAAAAACTCAGGGACATCCCGGAAATCCACAAATGGTCGCGTTTCTCCAAACTCGGCGACCACGACAACCGGGAAGTCGGCGGCGCGAACGAAGAAGAAGTGGTGCTCGTCATCCGCGGCGAATTGCTGAAAAAATACCCCACTGCCGTCATTTACGCGCACAAGGCCAAATGGCAAACCAAAAACCCCGACGGCACGGGCGGCTTCGATCCGGCCAAAGAACGCGACCTCTTCGACATCCCCGCCGGACAGGAGGACAATCCACCGCGCACCATTGTGAAAACGCCACTGTACAGCGCCAAAGTCGAACCCGACATCTATTTCTTCGGCTTCGACCTTACTTCGGAAGTTGCTAAAGGCAACGACGGCACCAACCCCACTGCCGACAACGCAGGTTGGTTCTTCGTCATCAAGGAGCGTCCCGGCGAGCCGCGTTTCGGCCTCGACATCGGCGGCCCCAACGCAGTGAAACACACCTGGAGCGACCTCTCTTGGGAAGATGCCGCGCCCGGCCTGCCCGAAGGCGGTTTCCTGCAGATCACCCATGCGACGCCGACCATCAACCTGACCGCCCCGACGGATACCTCTCAGGCCGAATACGAAGAAGAACTGCTGCAACACAATGAAGACAAGAACATCCGCTGGCGCAAAGAATCCGACTCCGCCGACCTGGCCTACATTCTCTACCAGGTGCCGGTGATGGTGGCAGTGCATGCAAGCGAGATGCTGAAACCGAAGGGGACTTGACAAGCTCCAAACCTTCAAACCATCTTAAGCAAATGGCTGATTTTCAACAGATACAAAAAAATCTCTCCAACGCCCGCAATGCTTTTTCGCAGGCAGAAGGCAACCTGTTCCGCGTGATCGAACAACTCAAACAGGTAGACAAACAATTGGAGCAAACGCAGCGGTGGTTCAACCCCAACAACCCCGCACACGTCCAGCAGCGCCACCAGCTGGAAAGCCGGAAAGCCGACCTGGAAGGACTGAAAAAGCAGCGCGAAAAGAAATTCGACGGTATCAAAGGCCAACTCGCCGACCTTTATCCGGCGTTTTGGGACCTGTGGTCGGACCCCCGCAACAATGCCGTTCAGATGAACGACGACATCCCCATCATGCTCTTTCCGCTCCGGCTCGAAACGCGTTTCAAAACCTTCACAACCGCCGCCGCAGGGACGCAGCACCAACTCTGGGTGCGCATTTTCCCCGACGAATGTCTCGTGGATACTTTTGAAGAAACGCTGGCCGAACCGGAGATTCTCAGCGCCCGCATTTTCTGGCGGGAATATTTTCACGCGGCGGGTAATGAAGGCGACGAACGCGCGGCCTGGCGCGGCCTCGTGGCGAGTCATGGTTCTGGCCGGGCGACGTGGATCAAACAGCACTACCGCCCGCTCAACCCGCTTTCGGCGACCGACACAGAGGGCGATCATACGCTGGAAATGAAACCGCTAAGCAAAGCGGACGGTGAAGTTTTGCTTATCGTGACAGCAGAGAAAGACGCCCTGACGGGGACAGAACGAACAGCACTCGACACT
This sequence comes from Saprospiraceae bacterium, assembly GCA_019187225.1. Taxonomy (GTDB): domain Bacteria; phylum Bacteroidota; class Bacteroidia; order Chitinophagales; family Saprospiraceae; genus M3007. The sequence goes on along the minus strand of JABAQQ010000045.1, from coordinate 23,685 downwards.
TATTGGAAAGCCGTCTGGAAAGCCGGCGGCGATTTTACCGCCGAAACGACCGCCTGGAACAACCTCGTCGGCTCGGTCGGCGGCAGTGCGCGTGCGGAGGAATTGGCGGAAAATTTCAAACCTTACAATTTGAAAGAAGAGCCCGTCGCGCCGTTCACGCGGGTGACGGCGACCCCCCACGTGGTATTTGAAATTTTCCCAAAAAATGAAGATATAGAAACGAAAACCATGTCGTGGGCGAAAGCTGCGCAGGCGAATCTCCTGCCCGAACGCTTCGTTTTGCTGGGGTACCAGGGCAATACAAAAGTGCTCGACGAACTCAGCGCCCCCGTACAGGCGCCATTCCACGTCAGCCCCAACCCGGCTGCCGACACCGAATCGCAATTCCAGTTCGACGAACACGGCAACCTCTTGGTGGGCGACGAACTGCGCTGGATGCTCGATTTTGAAGAAGCACTGCAACGCGGCATGGCTTTCCGGGTGAACATCACCTCCATTCAGGCCACCCGGGGTTTCGACCGCCTGTTCGTACTCGGACTGCGGCTGAGTTCCGATGCCGCCGAAGGCAAATCCGAAGCGGAAACCTTGTTCCAGCACCATTATTTCAGCCGCACGGGATTCGCCTTTTTGCCGCAGGGCTCGCCGACGAACAACACCGAAGAGGTCAACTCGGCTTACCGGCGCGACGACGATGCGGACATGAGTTTCGATTTCGTTTTCAAAGGCTTATCTCAATTTGAAGAAACGGAGGAATGGCAAATGAAACGCGACGGACAGTGGTTTGCCGAAACCCTCGGCCTCGATACCGAATGGCTCAAACAAATCCCCTTCGCCGGCCACACCGACCAGTGCGAAGCCCGCGCCATGAACGCCGCACTATGGCCCGCCACTTTCGGCTATTTCATGGACACGCTGCTCCAGCCCGTGTTCAACGACGACGACATCTATTACACGCGCTGGTTTTTCAACCGTTTCGTGAGCGGGCGCGGTATGATCCCAGCCGTTCGCATCGGACGGCAGCCTTACGGCATTTTGCCCACGACGGCTTTCAGCAAGATCAGTTGGGTGTACGGCGACCAGAAGGTTTCGTACGTTGACTACTCGCATTATTTTCAGGAAAAACAAAGAAAGACCGAATTCAAGGACTGGTTGTGGAAATTCTACCTGATCATCAGAGACTTGCGGGACAATACCTGGCAACCGCAGGTTCAAAAAGTCTCCCGCGTTGACCCCAATTCGGCCAAAGACCCGCACCAGGAACTGCTGAATATTTTGGGCCTTCACCCGGCTTCCGTCGAGTATTACCAACGGTATGCCAGCACCCAAAAGCAGGAGCACAACATTGCCTCGATGTGGCAATTGTTCATTCTCTGGCAAACGCTTCCCGCCAACGAACTCCACGAAGCGGCTTTCAGCAGGCTCCAGCAACTCGGATACGCAGGCGATGAAATGCCGAAATTGTTCGACCTCTATTGGAAAGTTTTTGCCAACAAACTAAACGGCCCGGCCATTCAGGATGGCCCCCTGTCGGAAATCGAGGCGCTGCGCGTCATGACGACCAACAACCGCAACTACATCGAATGGCTGCACGAATGGGCGAAACAATCCTTCGATACCTTGCGCGTGCAGGACGGTTTTGTAGACAACAAATGGCCGAACGCACTGCTCTACGTCCTGCTCCGCCACGCCCTGCAACTCGGTTACCACGACGCGGGCGTGCGAGCCTACGAAGAAGCGCAATTGCTCGACAACCAGCAGAAACGCGCCTTGTTCAATGAGCCGCATTTTTTCCAGATACAAGCGCAAACCGCTAATATCGGCACCGCATCCGCCGCTGCTGTCAACAACGTTGCGACGGCGGAACAAAGCCGCTACGAGATACTTTACAGCCCCAATCAAAAGATCACCGGTCACCCTACGCGGACGCTGTATGAGCACATCACGCTGAATCTCGGCGAACTCTTTTTCACCCGCTACCTCAGCGAACAACTCACTGCGCTCGAACACCTGAAAAAAACGCCCACCGCCCGCCTCGAACGGCTGTTGGCCGAACACCTCGACTGCGCCTCTTACCGCCTCGACGCCTGGATGACAGGGCTGGTGAATTTCCAACTCGCTTCCTCGCGTTTTTCCCGCAAAACCGACCCGGAAGGCAATGAAGAAGGTTCGACCTACCGGCGCGGCCTTTATCTTGGCGCCTACGGCTGGTTAGAAAATGTGAAGTCGGAAAACAAAAACCTGACACCTGTCAACCTGTCGAACCAGCCGGAACTGAATGAGATTTTCAACAAACAAGTCCCTGAAAAACAGCGTGTTCCGCTGGTACGCGACAACAAAAACGAAGGCTACATCCACGCGCCTTCGGTCAACCACGCCACCACGGCCGCTATCCTGCGCAACGGCTACATCGCCAACGCCACACCTGCGCAGCCGAATCTGCTGAAGGTCAACCTCGCCTCCGAGCGGGTACGCCTGGCGCTCGGCATGATCGAGGGTATCCGAAACGGTCAGAGCCTTGCGGCCTTGCTGGGCTACCAGTTTGAGCGCGGGCTGCACGACCGCTACAATTTCGCCGAATGTGACGAGTTTATTTACCCGATCCGCCTGCTGTTCCCGCTCTACACGCGTCCCGAAGACCTGCCCGACGGGGAATCCATCGAGGCTGTCGAGGCCCGCAACGTGGTGAACGGCCTCAACCTGATCCGCCACGTCAAAAACGCCGACGGCTCGGTGAAAACCTATCCCTTCGGCTTCCCGGTGCCGGGTAAATTACCCACCGCCACCGGACCGCAACAGACGATCATCAATTCGGAAATTAACCGCCTGCTCGACATTTACGACGCTTTGGCCGACCTCGCTGTCGCCGAGGGCGTCCACCAGGTCGTGATGGGCAACTACGACCGCGCTGCCGCCACACTCGACGCTTACAGTCAAGCCACTTTCCCGCCCGTGCCGGATGTGGTGCAAACGCCCCGCAGCGGCATCGGCCTCACACACCGCGTTGCCCTGCACTTCGATGCCAACGCCGCCACTTTACCAGGCGACACCCCGCGTGCCCAAGCCGAACCTGCCATGCAGCATTGGGTGAACGGCATTTTACCCGCACCTGCGCAGGTGAGTTGCAAGGTGACGTACGACGGCAACCCGGACCCGGTATTCGTGACGCAGGCGGCGTTGGGTTTGCAAGCCCTCGATCTGTTGTATCTTATCAATCCCGACAACCTCGAAGCGCGTTCCGAACTCGAAGACCGAGTACGCGACCACGTATTTCGGAACGCCGTTCCGAAACCCCGCCCCGACGCAGTGCTGACCATCTCCTATACAGAAGGCGATGCCGGCCATTTCACTTTTTTCGAGATCGCGCCCATGCTGCGCAGCCTGCGCGCGCTGCTCCTGCGCTCGCGTCCCCTGCGCTCTACTGATGTCGCACTGCCAACCGAAGCGAAGAATGACAATGCTGGTCAAATTACGCTTGCGCGCAGCCGCGTGGACTTTCTTACGACGGCTTTAACGAATGAAAAAACGACGAGACTCGTCCCGCTGCAAACCCAGTTGACCGCCGTTTTCCCCGAACCCGGCCCCGACACGGCGACGATTCTGACGAACATTGACAATTACCTGAATGACCTCATCATTACCCTCAAATTACTCTCCTTGTATGGTTTGCAGCAAACCGGCTTCGGCATTTTTTATGAAACGAAAGGCGTTATTTACAAAAACCTGCTGCAAAAAGCCGCCGATACCGCCGACCGCTGGCAAGACAAACTCGACGACTACGCAGCACTATTGGCTGATTTGCCCGCTCAGCCCGGCGAAGCGGAGCGCATCGCCCTGCTGCAAAAAGCAGAACTGCTGATCTCCACAACTTTCGTGGATACGGCGGGCAAAAATTCCGCGCAGGTGCAGACCGAGGTGGAGGCGAAAAAAGTATTGTTCGCCAACAGAAAATCCGGTTTTGAGAATTTTGGAAACACGACCAAGACGAACCTCAGCGAAGTGCTGACCGATTTCAAAGCCCTGCTGCCCGTTTCGGATTTCGACCTGGAGGCGCTCAGCATCGAAGACGTGGAAAAATCCATCGTCACGTTGGCCGACGACATCCGCATTCGGGTGAATCAACTCATCGAAGACATAGACAAACGCATCGCGGCCATTCAAACCAAACTGACCGATCACGACGCGGAGGCTTCGCCCGACAAAAAAGTGAACCTGCTGACCGAAGCGGCGCGGCTGGTATTCGGCGAAGAATTTGTGCTCGTGCCCTCGTTCACCACGCCGGAATTGCAGGCCGAAGAATGGGCGAACGCTTACGCAACCCGCGCCCAATTGCTTAATTACCAACGAATTACTCTTAATAACCCCTTCCCCGTGGACGACTGGCTCTACGGCGCGGCGCGGGTGCGTGAGAAAATGCACCACCTCGAAAACCTGACCTTCCTGAGCGAGGCTTTCGGCAAAACGGCGCCCGATTTGCAACCCGTCCAGTTGCCGCACGACGCAACAGCTCCCTGGCTCGCACTCGAATTTCCGCCCGACGCCAGCGCCAAACTCGAACGCGAAAACCTGCTCTACACGGCAGTTTACCCGGCAGGCGGTTTTGACAAAACCCAGCCCCAATGCGGCCTCCTGCTCGACGAGTGGACGGAAGTCATTCCTTCGGAGACGGAAACGACGGGCATCACTTTCCACTTCGACAAACCCAACGCCGAACCGCCGCAAGCCATCCTGCTCGCCACGCCGCCCCAATTCAACGGTGCCTGGCAGTGGGACGACCTCGTGGCGACGCTCCACGAAACCCTCGACATGGCCCGCCTCCGTGCGGTGGAACCCCAACAACTCGACGACACCGAACTTTCCGTTTTCCTCCCGGCCACCATTTTGGCGACCACCTGGCGGCCGGTCACGATTGCGGCGGATCTGGCGGTGGTGAATAATTACGTGGAGAAGGTGATTACGACCAATTGACAGAAAACCAGTGTCTATTCTCAAAATATGCTTTCAGTTGATGCAATGTTATCAATTTCATCACTTTTTAAAAGCATTTCACAATGAAAAACAATCAATTAAAGCAGAAAACACCCCGTCGCCAATTCCTTGAAACCATTGCTGCCGGCGCTGCTACCATTGGGTTCGCTTCTATTGCTGTGCCGGCACGGCTCGACGCCAAGCCGTTTGGAGTACCGGAGGAACATGACTTTAATAATCCCACAGACCCCGATGCATGGTTCAGCCAATTGAAAGGGAAACACCGCATTGTGTTCGACGCTACGCAACCGCATGAATTATTTCCCTTTGCCTGGCCAAAGGTGTTCATGCTTACCAACGATCAAACCGGTACTCCGGCCAACGACTGCGGCGTAGTGCTGGTGCTTCGACACAGTGCCATTTGTTATGCATTTGAAGACCGCCTGTGGGACAAGTACCATTTTGGCGAAGTGTTCAAAGCGGACGACCCGAAAACCAAACAGGCTTCGCTGCGCAATCCATTCTGGAACCCGAAGCCGGGCGACTTTAAAGTGCCCGGAATCGGCGAGGTAGCCATCGGCATCAACGAATTACAGGCTGAAGGAGTGATGGTCTGCGTCTGCAGCACGGCCATCACCGTTTACAGCGCTGCTGTTGCCGGAGGGATGAATGTGTCTGCCGAAGAAGTCAAAAAAGACTGGATGAGCGGATTATTGCCTGGCATACAGGTCGTTCCGTCCGGCGTCTGGGCTTTGGGCCGGGCACAGGAACTCGGATGCGGTTACATTTTTGCGGGGTAGTTTAGATGTCACTTTCTGCCGTTGTCGGCAGGACGCAGGCAACGGCAGAAATTCGCACGAGTAACCTGGTAAAAGTACTGAACTTCTCTCCGGTTATCGAGCTCCGCCGCTTGGGGTTGGCGGGGACGCCAACAACGGCAGGAAAACCCTCGATTGAAATAAGGCAACCGCCTTCTAATCTAAATAAAAGACATTAAAAGCCACAACTCATGGCCGAAAATCTCGTCATCCGAAACCTCAACCAGGTCTTTACAGGCGAAGTTCTGTACCCCACGCTCACACGCTACAACCGTCTCGAAGCGCGCCCGCGCACCGACAACTTCAGCCGGGCGCTGCGCGCCGAAGTCCGCGACGCTTTATGGATGCTCTGCAAGCAGTGGCAAATGGGCGAGTTCCTCGGCGACGACGCGGGTACACCTGTGTACGCCAAAATCCATGTCGAAGGACAGCGCATCACCAAGTACCAGCCGGTGGGCGACCCGGTGCAAAAGTTCGACCACAACACGCCTTTGGAGGCGACGGTGGAGCGGCGGCCTGTCCCTTTCGCTATTGGCAATCAAGATATTGCACTCGATTTGCGCTTGCAAATGGGCCGGCGCTGGCTCAAAATGATTCCAACGACAGCAGCGCAGGCGTTCAAAGATTTTTATAAAATTGAGCAACCCGACCCGACGACGAAGGACGATGCGGCAGTGTGCGCCCACCCCGAAGTGTGGCAGCAATTTAAAGCTGTAGCAGGCCGGGCGATGGACGGCGCGGGCTTGTATTTTCACCTGAAAACGCCGGCTGCTCTGGCCTCCGATGGCCTGGCGCTTACTCCCGCCGACAAAGCGGCGGTGGACACGGCAGGCCCCTTGTTTGTCGAATGGTTTGAAAAACTTTATTTCCAGGCAAAACCCGAAGAAGGTGACGCCTGGCAGCCGGAGCGATTGGAATACCAGTTCGACTGCGCCGTTCCCGACGGCAAGGGCGGCGAAAAAGTGCTGAACGCAGAAGAATACTACCACGAACGGCTCGACTGGTACAATTTCGACTGGGATAAAAGCAAAAAGAAATTGGACGAGCCGGCGGAAGCCGCACCCGAAGCACCGGTGGAGTCGAAATACACGACCCAGAGTTTCATCCCGGCGCCGGTGCGTTTCGACGGCATGCCCGATACGCGCTGGTGGGCGTTCGAGGACGGCAAGACAAATTTCGGCGACATCAAACCCGGCACGACGGACCTGGCGAAACTGCTACTCGTCGAGTTCGGGCTGGTCTATGCCAACGACTGGTTCGTGCTGCCCTACACCGTTCCGGCGGGTTCGGTGTTAAATATCAGGGGTTTGGCTGTAACCAATACCTTCGGCGAACGCTATTGGATAGAGGCCGCCGGGCGAGGATCCGACGAGTCGTGGCAGCGCTGGAACATGTTCAGTCTCAATATCAAAGGCGATCAAAACGAACCGGCCGACCTGACTTTGCTCGTGCTACCGACGGTGCCGAAAATCCAGGAAAGCCAGCCACTCGAAGAGATCGCGCTTATCCGCGACGAGATGGCGAACATGGTGTGGGGCATCGAAACGGCAGTGCCCATGCCGCATGGCCGCACCCGCGCCGGCAACATTGCGGCGGCGGAATTCCGCGATTTCCTGCAAAGTTTCGTGCCGCCGCTCGCTCCGGAAGACGAACCGGTTTGGAAAGCACCGTTCCGCTACGACATTATGACGACTGTGCCGGAAAACTGGATACCCTTCGTGCCGGAGCACGTCGAGGGCAGCAACCGCCAGATCCAGTTGCGCCGCGCTGCCATGCCGCGCTTTTTGGCCGGCGAAAATCCGCCGACTTTCGAGCGGGTGAGGCCACGCACAGTGCTGTTGCGCGAAGGCTTGGACCAGGGTAAACCGTATCGTTTGCACGAAGAAGAAGTGCCGAGAGCAGGCGTCCATGTGATACAGACCTTCCAGCGCACCCGCTGGACGAACGGCAAAGTGTTCACCTGGGTTGGCGTGAAAAAACGCACCGGCCGCGGCGAGGGGCACAGCGGGCTGGCGTTCGACAGGATCGTGCCGTCCAAAAAGGAGTAAGTGAAGGTTTCCCGCGGATTTCTTTCCCGTAGGGCTTTTTCCCGCAGATTCCCGTAGGGCTTTTTCCCGCAGATTCCCGTAGGGCTTTTTCCCGCAGATTTCCGCAGATTTCTTTCCCGCAGATTCCCGCAGATTTTTTTGTGAGATTTAAAGCATAATTTTTCTGCGGGAATCTGCGGGAAAGAAATCTGCGGAAATCTGCGGGAAAGAAATCTGCGGGAATCTGCGGGAAAGAAATCTGCGGGAATCTGCGGGAAAGAAATCTGCGGGAATCTGCGGGAAAGAAATCTGCGGGAATCTGCGGGAAAGAAATCTGCGGGAATCTGCGGGAAAGAAATCTGCGGGAATCTGCGGGAAAGAAATCTGCGGAAATCTGCGAGAAAGAAATCTGCGGAAATCTGCGGGAAAAAGCCCTACGGGAATCTGCGGGAAAAAGCCCTGCGGGAAAGAAATCCGCGGGGAAGCAACTGGAGATCAATTCGTTTTATCAAAAACAGCCACGCCGCTCCGACCCCAGTCCACCAGAAAAGGCTTGTTTTTCAGATCATAATTTTCATCCAGTACGGAAGCGTTGAGAAACAAAGTGCCGCCCACTTCGCGCCGCCCATAGCCTTCGTGGATGTGGCCGAACACATGAATTCTCAAATGCTGCAATTCGCTGACTTTGTGCAATAAATCGCGGCAACCTACCGGCCGCGGGTCGCGAACGACCTCGTCAAGAATACCGTAGGGCGGGCCATGCGTGATAAGCAGTTCCGTGTCGGCGGGGATCAAATCCCAATGTCTGCGGATGTCGGCTCCGCGCTGGCGGTTGAAGGCCCAGTCGAAAAACCAGGGTTGGATCGGGCTGCCCCAGATACGGATCCCTTCGATTTCGCATCCTGAATCGTTCAGATAGGTCACATTGTCGGGGATCATACTATTGAACAGTGCCGGCTCGCGTTCGGCGATAAAATCGTGATTGCCAGCCACTAATATTTTGTGCCGGAATGGCTGAGCGGCGAACCAATCGAGGAACATCTGTGCTTCGTGCACGAGGCCGCGCCGGGAAAAATCACCCGCGTGGATAAGGATGTCGCCTCCGGTGAGGCGAAGTTGTTCGTGTTTCAGGTGAGTGTCTGAGATGAAGACGATGCGCATAAATGATTGAGTGGCAGGGTTTCAAAGCTGCAAGGTTACATGGTTATTTCAATTTCTCTTCCAATAGCCGCGTCGCCGCCTTCGGCTCGGCTTTGCCTTGGCTGGCTTTCATCACTTCGCCCATGAAAAAGCCCATGAGACCTTTTTTGCCATTCCGGTATTCGGCCACTTTTTCGGGAAAACGCGCCAGCACTTCGTCGGCTATTTTTTCCAAAAAAACGGCGTCGGCGTTTTGCAGCAAATTCAATTCAGTTGCCAAATCGGCTGGCAATTTGTCGGAGTTCTCCAGCAAAACGGGAAACAGCCGCTGATATGCTGTGGAGGCGCTTACCTGGCCGGTTTCTATCAAATTCAAAAACTCCAGCCATGTTTCCGGACTGACGGGGCAATCGTTTAACGGCGTTCCGGTAGCAGCTGACCAGGGCAGCAATTTGTTGATGATCAGGTTGGCGATCTGGCGGACGGTAGAAGGTGGACGGTAGAAGGTAGACGGTTGGCGGTAGACGCTTGACGGCGGCTCCTTATTTTCTACCCTCCACCCTCTACCCTCTACCATTTCTAAAAAATAATAAGTCGTTTCCCGCTCCTGGGTAAGCAGTTCAGCGTCCTGTGCCGGTAAGCCGTATTTCGTTTGAAATTCCTGTTCCAGTGCCTGCGGCAGCGGCGGCATTCCGGATTTGACTTTTTCCAGAAATTCCTCCGATAACACTACAGGCGGCAAATCAGGTTCAGGAAAATAGCGGTAGTCATGGGATTCTTCTTTTTCCCGAAGTGAATAAGTAGCGCCGGTTTCGGCATCGAATCCGCGCGTTTCCTGTTCCACGCTGCCACCCGATTCGAGGATTTCGATCTGCCTTTTCACCTCGAATTCGATGGCGCGGCGGGCAAACCGCATCGAGTTCACGTTTTTGATCTCGCAGCGCTGGCCCAATTTTTTTTCTCCCGCTTTTCGCACCGACACGTTCACATCGCAGCGCAGCGAGCCTTCTTCCATGTTGCCATCCGAGATGCTGAGCCAGCGAACGAGGCGGCGGATCTCGCTCATAAACGCCGCTACTTCTTCGGCGCTGCGCAGGTCGGGTTCGGTCACGATTTCGAGCAGCGGCACCCCGGCGCGGTTGAGGTCAATGAGCGAATCGTACGGGTCCTGGTCGTGCAGGCTTTTGCCCGCATCTTCTTCCAAATGAATGTGGTGGATTCTAATGGTAGAAGGTGGAGGGTGGAGGGTAGAGGGTGGAAGGTAGGGAGTGGAAGGTGTCGATTCATATTCGTCTGTCATCCTTCCACCCTCTACCCTCAACCCTCCACCGACACAAACCGGATTGTTCTGCTGCGTCGTCTGGAAGCCCTTGGGCAGATCGGCATAGAAATAGTTTTTGCGGTCGAACGTACTGCGTGGATGGATGTCGCAACCCAGCGCCAGGCCGAGTCGAACGGCGTATTCGAGGGCCATTTTATTCAGCCGGGGTAGGGTGCCGGGGTGGGCGAGACTGATGGCGCTCGTGTGCGTGTTGGGCGCTCCGCCGAAAGAGGCGTCGTCGGCGCAAAACGCTTTGGAGCGGGTGGCTAACTGGACGTGTATTTCGAGGCCGATGACGGTTTCGTACTGCATCTTTTTAAAAAAGGATAAAGACGACTACAATTCCACCGATGAACAAAAAGAGAAAACCAATGGCGTATACGACGGAGAAAATGGTGGATTTTAACATGGTCAGTTGCCAATTTTGCCGATAAAAACGCTTCATTGCCAATACGGGCGCTATCAGCAACCAGCACAATACGAGTCCCCAAATGTAAGGATCGAGGCGGGTAATATTTGCCAACAGCATGGTCAGGGTCAGGAGCAAAAAAATGGCCGTGTGTTCGTGCAGGAGGAAAATAAAATGCTCTACGTAGTATCGCCCTTGCCGGATGTAGAGCAGTGTAAGCACGCCGGCCATCAATGCTACCAGCACGAGCAGCGTCCAGGCGAGGCTGCCGATGTAGGTTTTTATCAGTGTTTTGGGTTCCTTCACCGATTTAATGCCCTGCCGCATCAGCATTTTATCGGCCCAGTGCGTCAGTTGGTATTTTTGAATGAGATAATCGGCATCGTGTTCGAAGAGGTCCATTACGGAAACCTTCAGGTGCCGGATGCCGAGGCTGAACGAGAGCGAATCCGGAGGGCGTATGGCCAGCGAATCCCTGTCGGCAGAGAAAATGGCGCCCAACGCCTGGCTGCCTCCATCGCCGGTGCGCCGGAAAAGGCTGTCCAATGCCGCCCGTACCTCCGGTGTCCGGTATTCGGGCGGCAATGAATCGAAGGTATAGCGCAGACGCTGTATTTGCGCATAGCGCTGTCCCAGCCGGTACAGATCGGCAGGCGGCGTGATGGTATCATTCGAAGCGATTCGAAAACCCTCTTCCGACTCTCTGAACCCGATATGGCCGGTATCGCCGATCAGGTGATTGACCAGCAGCAGGAAAAAGAACATGATGACGAAAAAAAACTGCACCGGCGGCGGGTAACGTTTGCGCTTGCCGCTGAAATAATCCAGGCTGACCTGTCCGGGGATAAACAGCCGCCACAACACCCGGAATGAACGGCTCTCCAAATGCAATACCCGGAACCACAATTGCTGCATCAAGTCGCTCACCGGTATTTTGCCGTCCGTAGCCTTCTGTCCGCAATGGGCGCAGAATTTCGCCTTGTACGTCAGCGGATGGTAGCAGTTTTGGCAGTATTTCTTCATTGATTGCGGATTTCGGATTGCGGATTGCGGATTGCGGATTGCAAAGTGGCTGCAAAATAGATTCGTTATTCCATACCCCAAAATGACAGGCGCCCTACCTTTGCCTGTCCGGAAAAATCCGCAATCCGAAATCCGCAATCCGCAATCAAAAATCCGCAATCCAATGCGTCAACAAACAACCTCCCATATCCTCATGGTGCGTCCGGCCAACTTCGCATTCAATGAAGAGACTGCCGCCAGCAACGCTTTTCAGAGCCGCGACGACAATATGAATGCCGTGGAAATGCGCCAGCATGCCGTGCGTGAATTTGATGAATTTGTCAGGAGACTGCGCGATGCCGGCGTAGAAGTGATCGTGGCCGATGATTCGCCTGAACCGGCCAAACCCGACGCCGTTTTTCCCAACAATTGGGTCACCTTTCACCAGGAAGGTTTTATCGTCACCTATCCGATGTTTGCGCCGACCCGGCGCCGCGAGCGCAGGGAGGAAGTAATTGACGAGGTGTTGCAACAGGGATTTGTTGCCGGCAAGCGCATCCACTTCGAACAAGGCGAAGCGGATAAACGCTTTCTCGAAGGTACAGGCAGCATCATTTTCGACCATCAAAACCGGCTGGCATATGCCTGCCTGAGTCCCCGGACGGATGCCGCCATGCTCGAAGAATTGTGTCAGAAAATCGGTTACCGGAAAATCGTGTTTCACGCCGTGGACGCCAATGGGCAGGATATTTACCACACCAACGTGATGATGGCAATGGGCGAAACGTTCGTCGTTATTTGCCTCGACTCCGTGCGCGATGCCACCGAACGCGCCAACCTGGAAGAAAAATTCAATGAGACCGGCAAGGAAATCGTGGACATCAGCCTCGAACAAATGGGCGCATTCGCTGGAAATATGCTCCAGGTGCGCAACTCGACGGGCGAAACCATCCTCGTTATGTCCGAACAGGCGTACCGCTCGCTGACACCCGCTCAGATAAAGCGCCTGGAACAACACACCAAATTGCTTTACAGCCCTATCGAAACCATCGAGACCTACGGCGGCGGCTCTGCGCGCTGTATGATGGCGGAGGTGTTTCTGCCAAAGAAGGTTTGAGGGTTTGACGGCTGGATGGTTTGGGGGTTGACCACTAACCCTCCAACCGTCAAACTCTCAAACCCTCAAACCTTCAAACTTTTTTCCCCCTGCTGTAACCTGTTTCCCAGCCTTGCTGTCAGAGTTGGCATCAGTAAACGAAAACCAACTTTTACACACAACTTAAAAATCAATCACTATGCAAGACAGTTTGGCAATCATGTTCATTTTCGGGGTTGTGCCGGTCAGCACTTTCCTGATGATCTGGGGAATCCGCTACCTCGAGAATAAAGAAAACATGGCAATGATCGAACGCGGAATGGACCCCAACCAATACAAGAAACGACGCAGGCTCGATCCGTCCAAGACGCTGAAAGACAGTTTGTTGTTTGTCGGAGCCGGATTGGGATTGCTCCTGGCCATCGTCCTGTCCAAGGCCATGAGTATGGATGGCCCCGGCCTTTACTTCGCATTGATCGCCATTTTTGGCGGACTTGGACTGCTCAGCGCTTACCTCTATGAGCGGAAAAACCCGCCCACAGAACCGGAAGCGTAAAGATTCTGAACCGGCCGCTGATTCCCCGACACTCCTGTGTGGAGTATCGGGGAATTTTTTTACCCGCCGTAGGCTTGCCGAAGGTGGGTAAAAAAGAAACAGGCGCCCAACTTCCGTCGGGCGCCTGCAAAACCTCCGTGTTATTGCTCTGCTATAATATGCTAAACTTCCTATGCTCGTTTAATTGCATTGCAAATATGTAGTCAAAACAAAGTATAATGCAATGCAAAGTATATGTTTTCCTTTTTTCTCCCGACCAACTGACCTCTTATTCCGATGAACATTGAATTGGCGGAAGGTTTGATTAAAACGACAGGACAAAACTAATCTGCTGATGACAGACGTGCCAGTATCGTAACGTCAATGCAACCCATTGGTGCCGTGAAGCGATAAAATCGCGCTGTGAACCTGGCCCGGATGATACCGCCCTTGGTATAGTTAAAAAATGGATGAAGGAAAGCTGATTTGGCGAGCATAAAGGTTTTCCGCGTGGGGCAAATGATTTAAAAGTATGGTATAAAGACTCCGGTTGAAGACCCAAGGTTGCACACCACGGAGGCATCTCTCCAAAAATTCAACGAATGGGCAGCCTTGTCCGTTCAATGACAATTCTGAGGGTTTCAATGTCGGTAATGACTCGTCATTGCGCCGGCAGCGGCAGGCGCTTTTCCATTTTGAAATTCGCAATTTCTGTACCGCGCAGCATTAGGCGCTGTTCTGCAAGGGTGACGAAGCCGTTATTTTCAAAAAAAACGCGCGCCGTGGCGCTTGCTGCGGCATAGAGGACGGAAATCCCCCGCTTGCGGGCAAGTCGTTCCACCTGTTTGAGCAGGGCCGATGCAATCCCTTTGCCCTGAAAATCCTTGTGCACGTACAAAAAATCAATTTCTCCTTTGTTTGTGAGGCTGATAAAACCCACGATCGTTTTTTGAAAAGCGACCACGAAACTGTATTGCTGATCGAGCCGTGCCCAGACTTCGCGGTCGGGTTCGGCCGGCGCCCAGGCGTTGATCTGTTCGGGTGAATGGTCGCGGGCATTCACGGTGTGTACCGTGTCGTAAAAAAGTTGCTGCAACTGCCGCTTGTCATCGTGCCGGTAGGCTCTCAGAAACATGGGTTTACCAAAAGTTTACTTCAGCACAAAGGAACGTTTACTGTTTTTAGCGCAGGTTTAAATAATCGTTATGTTTTTTCCAATCCGCAATCCGCAATCCCCAATCCCCAATCCGCAATCCCCAATCCCCAATCCCTCCGTTCGTCGAAGTGTTTGAAAACAAAGTCTTAAACTTTCGATGCCATTTTGCAAAGCCCTACTTTTGCCCCCGTTTTTTACAAAACTGATTCACTATGTCTATACTCGGTACCTTGATTCGGAGAGGCGCTCAATTAGGCGCCCTGGCCGCACAGCCGCGTCTGACCCCCTTTGATCTTCAGCATCAACAACTTTTGACCTTATTGCAAAAGGCAAAACGCACGGCATTCGGGCAGTATCACGGCTTTCGGGAGATATTGATGGCTGCCGATCCGCTGCGGGCTTTTTTTCGGCAGGTGCCGGCCACCGATTACCAGGGCATCTACGACCGCTGGTGGTCCAAAGCCTATCTGGAAGACCAACCGGACGTATGCTGGCCGGGGATCATCCCTTATTACGCTTTGTCGAGCGGAACGAGCCAGGCGTCCACCAAGTATATTCCCATCACCGAAGACATGCTGCGCGACATGAAACGCGGCTCCCGGCGTTTGTTTTTCGACATCACGCGATTCGGTCTTTCTTCTCAGCAATTCACCAAACAAATGCTGATGGTGGGTTCCTGTACGATGCCGAAGCGGGAAGGACAACACTGGACGGGTGACTTGTCGGGCATCATCGGATTGAACCGGCCTTTCTGGCTGGAACGCTCGTACCGGCCCGGCCGCCACATTACCGATCTGCCGGAATGGAGCGAACGCATCGAACGCATTGCGGAGGAGGCGCCATCCTGGGACATCGGTTTTTCGGTGAGCAATCCGATGTGGCTGCAATTGATCTTAGAAAAAATCATTGAAAAATACCGTCTGCGCAATATCCACGAATTGTGGCCTAACTACCAGGTACTGGTTCACGGCGGCGTTTTTTTCGAGCCCTATCGCCCGACGCTCGAGCAATTGTTCGGCCGCCCGATGCACTATGTGGACAGTTATATGGCATCCGAAGGTTTTTTCTCCTATCAGAACCGCCCCGATACCCGCAATATGCGCATGTTGACCGATTGCGGAGTATTCTTTGAATTTGTACCATTCACGGAGGAAAACTTTGACGACAATGGCGACCTCCGCACAGTACACCCCCAAAGCCGGACGCTGCGCGAGGTGCACGAGGGAGAGCAATATGCCATCCTCATCAGCACCAGTGCAGGCGCCTGGCGGTACCTGCTGGGCGATACGATCCAATTCACTGACCTCGGGCGCTGCGAATTCAAACTGACCGGACGTACCAAACAATTCCTCTCCGTCTGCGGTGAACACCTTTCCATTGATAATCTCAACGCTGCCGTGCGCCATGCCGACGCCATGCTCAAGGCCGGCGTACGCGAGTTTGCGGTGGCGGGTATTCGGGAAGGCACTTTTTGGGTGCACCAATGGTACGTATCGGTTGAAAATCAGGCGGTTACCCCCGAAGCCTTCTCCAGGGCAGTGGACGAAGAATTGTGCCGCCTCAACGACGACTACGCCGTGGAACGCGTTTACGCGCTGCGCGAGGTACGCGCGCGGCTGCTTCCCAACGAAGTATTTCTCGGCTGGCTGGGCAAACGCGGCAAGTTCAACGGCCAGGCTAAAATTCCGCGCGTGCTCAAAGGTGAACAATTGGCCGATTTTACGGCGTATGTGGAAAAAGAGAGCGTTGGACGTTGGACTGTTTGACGTTGGACTGTTGGACTGTTGGACGTTGGACTATTGGACTGTTGGACGTTGGATTAATAGACGTTGGACTGTTGGACTATTGGACGTTGGACTATTGGACTATTAGACTATTGGAGGTTGGACGTTGAACTACTGGATTGATTGTTTGACAATTGACGAAGGTTCTATCGTTATGCTATATCTCTCTATTGTCCGATGTCTAAAAGCCCGACAGTTCAACGCCCTACAGTCCAACATTCAATAGTCCAATAGTCCAATAGTCCAATAGTCCAACATCCAACAGTCCAACGTCCAACGTCCAACGTCCAACAGTCCAATAGTCCAACGTCCAACAGTCCAACAGTCCAACGTCCAACAGTCCAACGTCCAACAGTCCAACGTCCAACAGTCCAACGTCCAACAGTCGAACAATCCAGCGTTATGAAAAAACTATCCTTTCCCGATTTCGTTGCCAAATTCCCGCCTGTTGCCATGCCTGTGACACTCGGCGAGGAGACGCATCATGTATTCGGCATAGAAAACGAACCCTTGTCCGACGAACTGATCGCCCGATTCATTCACCCGACGGAGACCGTCACGCCTGACGACGAATTCACGGAATACGTTCCCTGTTTTGCCCTTGACAATACGGAGCAATTCATCGCTCTCGTATGGTGGAAGGCCGAACTGATGAACTATGAATACGTGCTGGCAACCTTCGATCTGAAAGGGCAACTCATTGATCGCGAGGTGATTGCCTACACGAGGGTAGGGGAGGACCAGGTATACCGCGCGGTCGCCACCATCGGCGACGACCGCGAGATCGTTATTGCCGAGGGTTCTTCCAGCGACGGGAACGCTCTGTTCGATCCGGCGAGTTCGCGGACGCGGGAGATGGAGATCCTGGCGAGTGGGGAGATCGTGTAGAATTCTTGATTTTTCACCTCTGATATATGGCTGCGCTTAGAGTTGGCGGCCCAACGGGCTGAAATGTATGGTTTTAAACACGATCCTTCCTGAATATCCTTTTAAATCGCTTCGTTTTACCAACCCGTCAATAACCTGCAAAAGGTAATTCTATCGGACTATTTGTTAAACTCTGGCCAGTACAGAATTTACCCCGGCCCTCTCCCCGTTATGGCACTGATTTTGCCCCTTTTCATGAGGCCAATCATCTAATCGCACTCCTCATGAACAGCGCTTTTATCTCTTTTAATCTTGCATAATCTTCCGCCGATGTCCCATTCCGATTACTTCAATTCGCTGAAAGCGAAGGGTTTGCGCTTATTGTGCGCGATGTGCCTTGCCGCAATATGGCCCTTAGCGCCCGCATTTTCCCAGTGTTCGCTCACCTGCAACGACGGCTTGCAAATCGCGCTCGACGCCAGCGGACAAGTGCTGGTAACGACACAATTGATAGCGCCGAACGCGGCAGATGACTGTCCGGGCGCACTCCAACTCAAACTTTTTACTCCACAGGGCGCGCAAATTCCCAACAACATCCTGAATTGCAGCCACATCGGCACGACTGTCACCGCCCAGGTAAAACACCTGGCTTCGGGCAATTCCTGTTCGGGGACGCTGACTGTGGAGGACTTTCTGCCGCCTTCTGTCACTTGTACGGATAAATTCATCTATTGCAACCAGGATGCGTCGCCCGGCGCTGTCGGTTTCCCGGTGATGACCGACAATTGCACGCCATCCGATAACCTGACATTCAGTTATATAGACGAAGTCGTCGCCCTGCCCTGCGGCACCGTGCAAAACGGCCACCAGGTCGCCAAACGCATTGACCGCAGCTGGTACGTCGCCGATGCTTACGGCAACACCAACGAATGCCTGCAAAAGATATGGCTCAAACACATCACCTTCGCCAACGTCGTGTTCCCACCCAGCCTCGATGGCATCCTGAATCCCTCGCTCGACTGCGGTCAGGATCCCGACGACCTGAGCATTACCGGCCAACCGACGGTGGAAGGTATTCCGATTGACAATTCGCCCGATTGCGAATTCGGTGTGGTTCATGCCGACCAGGTCATTGACATCTGTCCGCCCGCCGG
This sequence comes from Saprospiraceae bacterium, assembly GCA_019187225.1. Lineage (GTDB taxonomy): Bacteria > Bacteroidota > Bacteroidia > Chitinophagales > Saprospiraceae > M3007. The sequence goes on along the minus strand of JABAQQ010000045.1, from coordinate 5,411 downwards.
CTATTCCATCATCCGCACGTGGACGGCGATAGATTTTTGCACGGGCCAGGTGACCAACCGCATTCAGGTCATCAAAGTGGAAGACAAAACGCCGCCGGATATAGCGCCGGTAGAGGACATCACTGTCGGAACGGATGGTTTTACGTGCACGGGCACCGTCGAATTGCCTTCGACAACGACTTCGGACAATTGCTCGGCGGTGACGGTAACGCCTTCGTGGTTGTATGGCACAGGTTTCGGGCCGTTTATCGGGGTCTCCGAAGGCGTCCACCTCGTTACCTACACTGCTACAGACGCTTGTGGAAATATAGCGACGACGACTATGCATGTCACGGTGGCAGATGCTTCCCCTCCTGCTGCCATTTGTGCCACAAGTTTACAGGTGTCGCTTACCGCCAGCGGAATCGGGTACGTCCATGCCGGCACGGTCAACGGCGGCAGTTTCGACAATTGCGGCCCGGTGGAACTCGGCATCAGCCGCGACGATTCCACCTATACTGCTACCGTGCAGGTCACCTGTGCGGATATTGGTCCGCCGTTGTTGTTGACCCTTAGGGTTACCGATGCAGTCGGGCTCGAGAACTTTTGTGTGTCGGAGGTGAGCGTGCGCGATTTTTTAAAACCCAATCTGACTTGTCCCGCCAACGTCACGCTGACCTGCCTGCAGGATCACAACGACCAGCAATTGACGGGAACGGCCACTGCGACGGACAATTGTGCGTTGCAAGGTGTTGATTTTGTGGATATTGTCAATATTGCTCCCTGCAACGTCGGATCGGTCACGCGCATGTGGACGGCGACAGACGTGGCAGGCAACACCAAAACCTGTGCACAGCAGATCACAGTGAACGTAGTCAGCAATGTCCAGGTGACTTTTCCACCCGATGTTACTGTCGGCGTCTGCGCGGATCCATCGGCAACATTGCCGCCGGCGACCGGCGAGCCCGATGTGAGTGGTCAATTTTGTTCGCCCTTGTCGGTGACCTACACCGACCAGGTGTTCAACAGCGCGCTGCCACCCGGTTGTTACCGCATTTTTCGTTCCTGGAAGGTGATTGATTTCTGCGTTTATGACCCGAACGACGGCACGACGGGTGTTTGGGAGCATACCCAATTCATTGATATTGTGGACGATGTGCCACCGGTGATCGCAGCGCCGGCCGATTTGACCGTGAATGCCGATTTCCCGGATTGTTCGGCCCTCGTGACACTCGACGCCGCGGCGGCGAGCGATTGCAGTGCCCAGGTTGCCATTGCCAACAACAGCATTTACGCCAACGCTGCCGGCGCCGACGCTTCGGGAGTATACCCGCCCGGCGTGCACCCGGTCGTTTTTACGGCGACCGACGGGTGCGGAAACACCGCGCAACAAACGCTGATGATCACCGTGCAGGACCTCCTGCCGCCCAAGGCCTTGTGCAAAAACGGTTTGGTCGTGCCGCTCGATACGGCAGGAAAGGCAACGCTCCATGCTTTTTTGATAGACGATGGCTCCTCGGATCATTGCACACCGGCTGCCCATTTATCCTTTGCCGTCTCGCCCGGCACTTTTTCTTGTCAAACAATTGGAAATCAGCAGGTTACCCTGACCGTCACCGATGCGGCGGGCAATGCGGCCACCTGCTCGTCCACAGTGACGGTGACCGATCCCTCCGGCGCCTGCCTTCCGCCGCCGCCGCCTGCTTTCGTCATCGAGGGTACCATCCGCACCGAAAACGGCGCACCGGTGGCCGAAATACCATTGTTCTTGCAAGGCGACGGTTATGCGGCCAACAGCGAATGTGATTCCAGCGGCCATTACCTTTTTGAAGACGTGCCGGGCTCTAATTACTATACGCTGCGTCCTGCCAGCAACGCCAAATGGCTGAACGGCCTTACCACCTATGATCTGGTACTGATATCCAAACACATTCTCGGCCTGGATACACTCGATTCGCCGTTCAAACTCATCGCGGCCGATGCCAACCGCTCCGGTACGGTGACGACCTTCGACATCGTGCAGTTCCGCAAAGTGATCCTCGGTATTTCGGACACCGTTCCCGGTAATACCTCCTGGCGTTTCATTGACGCGGGTTACAGTTTCCCCAATCCGGCTGACCCATTCAATACCGTTTTCCCGGAGGAAAAGATATTCAACACGCTGATTTCCGACCAAACCGGGCAGGATTTTATCGGCATAAAGATCGGCGACCTCAACAATTCGACCGATGCGACCGACCCGCGTTCGCTTCAAGACACCTTATTTATATGTGCGCCGCAAGTCGAACTGCGGGTGGGGGAAACAACGGCCTTCCCGGTTTTTCTGAAAAACTGGGAACAACTGGAAGGATTTCAATTCGAATTGAAACTCGATCCTGAAAGGGCAACTTTTCAAAAAGTAGAGTTTGCAAACCCCTCCGTATTGGGGGCTACCCACATGGCATATCAACCGGATGGAGCACTGGCTGTCAGTTGGGATGATGTAACCGGCAGGCGCAAAACGGAAGGCGATTCGCTGCTTTTTGTGTTGTATCTGTCGGCTCGCGGAGTGACGGATGTTTCCGATATCCTGTCTATCCGGACGGAACGGATACTGCCGGAAGCTTATCGCAGGGGAGATGCTGTTCCGGCGGTTATCGGTTTGAATATCGGAAAGTCACATCGTGAAAATACGGAGGGCTTTGAGATATACCCGGCGCGTCCCAATCCGTTTAACGAGGGTACGGCGGTGCTATTCCATCTGGCCAGGCCGGCCTTATCGAGGTTGGTGCTTGCCGATATTGCCGGTAAAGTCGTTTTAGAACAACAGCGTGTTTTTCCGGCAGGATTGCATCAGTGGAACATACGACGGGAAGAGCTGCCGGGCGCGGGCTTTTATTATTATCGTGTCGTTCCGGAAAATTTGCCGGGACAGGGTGGTGTGTTGATATTATCAGAACGCTGATCGCATACAAAAAGCCTGCATGTGCCTGTTGGAAAGTCGCCTAACGTCGCACAGTGGCCGATTTTATTTACCCTTAAAGGGGTAATTATGGGAGGCCACAGGATGACTTTTTTCCGTATGTTGCTGATATTCACTTGGTTTATGCTTATAACGCGTGTTTTGGTTGCAAGAAAAAAATATATGTCTTTGGCATGATTTTTTCAGTTTTAGCGGATAACTTTGCCCTCAAATTATTACTCAACGTGTTTCTCGAAAATCCATCTGGTAATTTTATAGATGTAGTTAAGGTTGAAGAGAAACGGGTTGGTGGTTTTTTAGGAATAGGAGGTAGGATTGAATTAGTTCGTACAAAAATATTACAGATAGGGTTTCCTTCATGGAAAAGCCAAGTAAATCCTAAAGCACAAAAAGAGGTGCTAAAGGCCGCAAAACTTACCTCAGAATATGGGATTGACTCACAAGTGTTTTTCAATGGGACAGAGCCAATGTATAGCTTAATTGCTGAATACAGTGGTCCTCTTACTCGACTAAAAAACAAGTAAGTCGACAAAATTGTCAATTGACTGAGGCACATTGGCACACAAGAAAGCAATACCTTGTTTTGAAATAAACCCAAAAATTTGTACTACCATTTTCTCAAGTTTAAAAACAATCAAAAATGGCAGAATTACACGTCAGCAAAAAGACAATTGCAAAATTGTTCAGTGAAATGCAAAACAAAAAATTTATCATTCCTGATTTTCAACGTCCCTATAAATGGGATGTTGAAAAATGCGAAACGCTGTGGAATGATATTGAAAACTTTACAGTTACTGATGCGAAAACAGGCGTAGACTATTTTTTGGGTACAATTGTTACGTATGATAACGCAAATAAAAATCCGGAGGTAATAGATGGTCAACAACGAATTACGTCCTTCTTTCTTATGCTTAGGGCGTTTTATCGAAAGCTTGAAGATATGCCAGAAGATGAAGATGTTATTGGCTTGAAAAATCAATTGGCGCCTTGTATTTGGGATATTAATCCTATATCCCAGAAGGTTTCTGACATGTCAAAAATTCACATTGAGTCCCAGGTTGCAACGGAAGAAGACAATGAAACCTTCCATGAAATTCTTAAAACAGGCAACGCACATCCAGATGCTTCTGACAATTATTCAATTAATTATCGTTTTTTTAAACAAAAATGCGATGAATATGCAACTCAAAACCCTATGCAATGGAAAGAGCTATGTGTTACCATTCTACAAAAATGTATTATTTTACCCATTGATTGCGAGGCTCAGGATACAGCACTTACCATTTTTTCAACCTTAAATGATCGTGGATTACCCTTGGCTGATTCAGATATTTTCAAGGCACAACTATATCGGCTTGCAGAAACAGAGGAAAAGCGCAAATCATTTACGGCAACTTGGAAAGATCTTACGAATATTTGTAAACAAGGAGGACTTTCACTTGACGATATTTTTAGATATTATACCCACGTGCTAAGGGCGCGGAGTGAGGATAAAAGCAAGGAGGTAGGTTTAAGGAAATTTTATGCTGGCGCTGACAATAAGTACCAAAGATTAAGGAATGATAAAATAATGGATGAAATTATGGCTTTAGCTAATTTCTGGCGGTATATTAATATTGACAAAGCGCCAGATGAGGATGTTTACTATAAGATTTCAACAGAAGCAAGAATGTACTTACATTGTTTAATTCATTATCCTAATGAATTTTGGAAATACCCACTAAGTGTATTTTTCTTAAAAAACCAAGATAGTAGCTCCTTTGACGAAGATTTTATTAAAATTCTTAAAAAACTTGTTGCTTTCTTATTTTCAAAGTTTATTGAGGCTCCGACTGTGAATGCAGTTAAGGATGATATTTATTCATCCTGCATTTCACTAAACAATGATAATAATTTACAGATTCGTGTTAACCTAAATGAGGAATTACTTATTACGCAATTGGATAGCCACTCATCCTCGAAGTTAACCAGGGCCTTGCTATTATTAGATGCCTACCTAAATCCAAATCAACTAGAATTAATTCCGCCAACTTTTGACATTGAGCATATTCTTCCCAAAAAATGGCAAGAAGCCAATTATAACGGGTGGAGTTTTCAAGAGGCAAGCCAATATCTCGACCGTTTGGGAAACAAGATTGTATTAGAGAAAAAATTAAATATTCAGGCAGGAAATGGTTATTTTGGCGTGAAAAAACAAAGATATAATTCATCAAAAATTGCATCTGTTTTAGATATGAGTAATTATCCGAAAAATGATTGGATTAAAGAGGATATTGAAAAAAGAGAGGCGCAGATTAAAGTGAATTTGGTCAAATTTTTTACAGATCAACTAATTAATATCTCATCAATGGTTCGTGAATAAATCAAGCGGCCATTTGGACATAAGTAGTTGAAAATAAGAGTTCTTTGATTTTAGGGTTGTTTTTAATTTCGGTTGGGTTGAGGTTCAAGGCGATCGAAAATCGTTCGA
>JABAQQ010000038.1 GCA_019187225.1 Saprospiraceae bacterium | reverse complement strand
AAAAAGTCGGCGTCGAGTTGGGCGGGCAAACGGCTCAGGGCGATGCGGAGCATGAGTCGTTGTACGGTTTGGTTTTTCAGAAGAAAAATTTCCACATAGTTGTCGGCACTGCGCAGGAACAACTTTAATCCGCAAAACCAAATGTACACCTAAAATCGTCATTTTTGGTTACACTTTTGCCCGCAAAAGTGTAACATTTTCAGCAGCCTTTAAAGCCCATTTAAAGGCTGCTGAAATAACCTAAAAAATCTTCACAAAGAGAGGTCAATAATTGCGCACTAAAACCTCTGTTTTCCGCTTGCCTTTCGCGCCTGCGCTCAGCGACATTTCTCGAAAATCTGCCATCCAATTCGAGCAGTTTCTAAGCCACTTTTCGAGTAAATCCGAAGGATAACAAGTAAGCAGAAACCTCCCTTTCACCTTCGACAACGTCGCCAACAAAGCCTCGAAATCGCTCTCTTTATAGCCTGCGTAATGTCCCATATTGGCATTGAAATATGGAGGGTCAACAAAGAAAAATGAAGCCTCGCTATCGTTGCGCTCGATCACATAAATCGCGTCACGTTGCTCCACAAAAGTGTTCTGTAGTCGGTCAACATAACGATGGTCAAATCTTTCGACTTTGTTGTAAAAAGTCGTGGCAGGCTTGATGTCTTTTCCTGGGAAAGTACATTGGTTGTCGAGGATTCCGTAAATACTGGAATTGGTCAGCACGAAAAACGCCCATGCTCGCTGCATAGGTGTAAAATAGGCTTGCATCTGGCGAATTGTGGCCGCTCGCTCGTGCGACTCGCGGCCATATACAGTGCCATCAACAAGCGGCTTGAGTGCCGCAAAATCCGTTTTAACAACCCGGTAAAAGTTTGTCACAAAACCATCGAGGTCATTGATGACCTCAATTTCGCTGGGCTTTTTGGCCCAGAACACAGCGCCCCCACCGAGAAAAGGCTCGATGTAGCGCGTGTGTTCTGGGATTTGAGGTAAAATGACACTTAAAAGCGTCTGCTTGCCGCCGTAATAGGAAATCGGCGGCTTGATGTGGATTCGATGATGCGTACTTTGATTATTATTCATGGCTCTAAAATAGAAACGAAAACGCCCGACTTCTTTTCTTGAAACCGGGCGTTAACAACCTGTTTTACCAACAGCCAGTTAGTAGTTCAGACTGGCACTTCCAAAGTAGTCATTGCCGTCGTAGGTGATTGTGATAATGTCTGTTTTTCCGGCAGTCGTGGTGAGCGTCGGCGCGCTACCGCCTGCCCACTTTATTGTTGGCCAGGTCACCGTGCGTGACCCGGTGCCGTCCTGTTTTATGTAAATTTGGTATTGCGCCCCTGACTTGGGATTGGCAAACGTGAAAGTGCGGTTGCCGCCCAGGGTGACGCTTTGAGTGTTGCCGTTGTTCCAGTTCACGGCGATAGTCGCGCCGTCAGTCAAGGCAAATTTGTTGCTGAAAAACTGCGCATTGAATTGCCAGTCATTCGCGCCTATCGAAACGACGTTGCCAGACCCGGGGTCATCGCTGGGGGCAATTTTCACCCGCCCGCCATCCGACGCGTCGCTACCGATGCTCCAAAGGTTGGAACCCGTATGCAGTTTTAATTTGGCGTCACCGCCACTGGCCGCTGCTTTTGCATACAAAACAGCGTCGGCGGAACTATTGGCGAGTTTATTTTCAGCACCTGTGACGGCATCGGCTGTGGTCGTATCTGTAAACACTAACCCGGCCCCCTCAATTGTTGATGAGCCAGCCCCGAACAACCCCGTGCCCCAATGTCTCATTTCGAGGTTGCTGCCACGTATTTGGGTAGTCAGGAGAGTGTTGTTGATGTATATCCGGAGGTGCCCTGCGTCCGTGCTCGTCATCGTCCATTTATTTGCACTTCCGCCTGTGGTATTTTCCAAGGCTACCGACGCAGAAGTTAGCGCCGATACCGCACCGGTACCCGTCGCCCGAACATTACCCGCCTGGGTGGTAAGAGCGCCGTGAACAGCCAAACGATAAGATGAAACAAGTGCCCCACCGAACGCGCTTGTCGCATCATTGCTGACTAATAGCGACTGTGTGCCTGTCAGATTCTTAACGCTCAATCCTGTCGTAGCATTTGTGCTGCCCGTGCCGTAAACATCCAGGTTTGCCACCGGGTTTGGTGTGTTGATGCCAACGCTTTGCTTTACCTGACTGAACGCCTGTAATTGGTGCATCCCAGGCGATGTTGAGATGCCATTGGCTGATGTAGCTGTAAAGTCATTCCCATCAACATTGCTGCCATAAAACTGGATAACGACGTCGGCTGAACCGGCGACGGTGCCGGAGGTTCGGACAATCCTGAGCGTGTCGTATGCGTATGTGGGCGAGGAGTTTGAGCAGCAGTTCTTCACCTCTAACTCGAAGTCTTCATTTACATATTTGCCGTTCGAAAAAAATGGCGCAAGCCGCACCCATGAGCCGTTGTTGGTGTGGTTGAACGTGGCCGGGTATATGTACTTTCTGAGACACGAGATCCCAGATACTGCGATAATAACATCAATCTCCACGAAAGCGGTTCTTCCATTTTCATTATGCGTCAAAACGCCTATTTCTACCGTTTCGAGATTCGATGTCGGCAATGTTGAGACGGTGGTAAAAAACGTTTTGCTCGGTATCGGATAAAAACCAAGCGTCGTGCCCCGCACCTGCGGCGCCGTTTGCACAGTGCCGGTGATGGCCGCCATATCGCCGGTTGAGTTGGCCGAGCGCCCCAGAATGGAAAGTCCGGCGATTTGTGCAAGATTGGAGAATGGTAAGTCTCCTGTGACCCCATTGCTTAAATCCACTTGCGCCCATGCCGGATTATTGCTCGTTCCTGTATTTGCCAGGTATCGAGTTGACGACGTGTTTTTCGCCAACCTTGACCAGGTATTCGCAGCCGATCCATATAGTAAATCACCCTGTGTTACAGACGTTTGACCCGTACCGCCTACGGTCGCACCCCATAAGTCAGTTGTGCGGGCGATTATGCCATCGCCATTTGGCACAGTCAGATTTATTGTGGTGCCGGTAGAAATGCCGGAAAGTTGAAACCTTAGGGTTTTTGTTCCGTCACCATCGTCATACAGGTATGTTCCGACATCTTTTAGCCTGGTAAGGTTAGAAGAGAAATCCCAGTTACCTGTGATTGTCTCATTGCCACCAACACGGGCAAGTAATGAGCCGTCCTCAATGGACGTTTCCGGAATGTTGTTGACCGAAACCGTGTTACCGCTGATGCTGATGCCAGTGCCACCAGTCAGTAGAGTCGCAGCATTGCCCCAAATAGCATTACCGGATCCATCCGTAGTGAGAAACGTCGAATTCGCACCCGGCTCCAACATCCTTGCTGGGTCTATTTTGGTCACCTGCGCAAGGCTTAATGTTGCACAGGCCGCGAATATAAAGATCAGTTTGTACCGCATTTTCGAGCCTTTTCAAGAATTTCTACCAATGTATTTTTCTCTTCCCGTACCTGGGCAGCCTGTCGCCGCAGCAACACAAGCCGCTCCAAGAGCGAAATCTCGTTTTCAATTACCTGCAACGCCTGGTCTTTTTGTTTGAGGTTTTGCGAAACGGTGGCAGTGTCAAACGGAATCACATGAGCGCCTTGAATCATTACGAATCCACCCGTTGTTGAGTCACGCTCGATGCTGTAAGTTGGAGTTTGTGCAAAGGCTGCGAGGCTAATCAACATGGCAGCTAAAACAATTACATACTTCATTGAACCGGAATTTTTATTTTTAATAGGGTTAGTTGACGGTAATTTTCTTGACAAGGACTTTCTGCCCTGCCAAGATTGTTTGGCTGAACGTGATCACCGAGCCGCTTACGGTGATATCCTCACCCGCTCCCCAATCCATGTGAACACCATCCACAAACACCATAGTGTCTGTAGTCAACGGCGTGAATCCTGAGACCGTGACGGTTGTCCCGTTCGAACCCAACACCTCCTCGTATCGCTGAATGGTAACAGTCGGAGCCGACGCGCTAGATGCGATTGTGATGGTCTGGCCGCTTCTTGTCAAAGCAATGCCACTGCCTTCGGCAAGCGTTACTGTACCGCCGCCGCGACTTAGGGTAATGGTTCGATCATCGCCAGTCCCATCACCGGCTGTCAGCGTTTGGTCGAGTCGCTCGTATACAAGCGAGGTCGTACCGACCGTAACAGCGCCGTCATTCGTGAGCGCGAATACGGCATCGCCGTTCGCTGTACCCTCACGCACAAACACCGCTTGCCCATCAAACTCGCTGGCCGCGTCAGCGTCCCCGGCCCGTGTCCAAGCGCCCGATGCGGTAATATAAATACCGTTAGCAGAGGCTGTTGTTTGATTCTTTACGAGCACACGGTCGCCTGTACTTGTTGCTACTCCGTCTATCGTTTGGTTGGCGCTCAGCGTGATGTTGGCGGTTGTCGCCACGCGCACCGCTCTTTTCCAAGCCAACGCACCCGTCTCGATAGCAAGAGTGGGGTTGCCCGCCGTACCTGCTGGGTTTGTCCATGTCCCGGTAAGACCTGAAGCATCGGTACCAATGGCAAGGCTCCTATTGGTAAAAGCGCCTGCGCCGGTCATAGCCGGGAAGCCCGTGCCGGAAAGTCCAGCCAGGCCAACCAATTCGGCATCCACTGTAAATGACGGATAAGTTCCGGTGATGCCACCGCCGCCCGCGAAACTTACCGTCTGATCGGGTGCGCTGTTGGTCACAGTGTTACCGCTGATACTGATGCCAGTGCCGCCCGTGAGCAGCGTTGCGGCGTTGGCGAACAAGACGTTGCCAGAACCGTCCGTCAACAGAAACGTGCTGTTGCCTCCCGGCTTCAACATGGTGGCTGGGTTAATTTTTGTTGTTTGTGCGAAGGCGAACGATGCCAAAAACAACATCGCGACCGCCAGAAAGTGTTTGATTTTCATTTTTTGAAAACGTTTTTATTCCATGATAAGAACAAAGTCTTCATCGTCAGCAGCAAGCACCAACAGTATGTTGGTGCCACTGATTGTGAAGTCCTTGATATATTGCAGTCGGATGCCCGACCGGTAAAGATTAATTCTGTAATCGCGGTCAGTCGCGGGTATCGTTGCAGTAACCGCGATGGCCGAGCCTGTTACCCCATCAAACGCCTCATAGGATTTTGTCACGCCGCCGCCGCTCACATCTGCAGGCCCCCAGCGCGTACCGTTCCACACAAGCGCCTGGCCTGTGGTAGGCGCTGTGCTCGATACCGGCCGGCCGCCAAGCTTCCAGGCGTATGCACGAACAGCTTTAGCCGTAGCCACCTGATTATCGGTTGCAGCCGCCAATGTCGTATCTACTGAAATGCTGGTAATCTCTCGCGAGTCCAGCACAATCTTTTGTGTGACTTTTAAAATGTCCGTGACGAGCGTTCGCTGTGCCTTTACCTGAAGGCACATTATCAGCGCCAGCATCAAGAATGTTGCCCTCATTGTTCGAGATAAATTTTGATGTTGTTGTTGCCAGATAGTCCTGAAAAATAGACAGTCATCACGTTTTCTATGTCGTAATCCAGCGTCACAATTTGCACTTGGTTTGGAGCCGTAGCATCGCAAGGATAGATATCAGATTCCCCCGGCATCGTGCCAATATTTACAGTCTGTCCTGCACTGCTTTTGATGCGAACTTTGGTTAAAATCACACCGGCAGGCAACACGATACTTGCCGAAGCCGCACTGGTTGTGATGATTCGAGCCTTTAGCGCATCCACACTTGCCTGAGTCGCCAGCGAATTGAGCGAAGTAACAAGCCCGGTTATTTGGCTTTGAGCGATGGCATCATCCTTATGGATGAACGAATCCAGCCAGTCCCAGAACTGCTGCTGAGTCGGTTTGTCGCCGGTTTCAAACCAGCCTTTGAGCGTTGCGACTGACTGCTTTGCCATTCTAAATGCGTTGAATAAATACCATAACTTTCCAAGGTGGACGGTTTTCATGTGCCAATCCTCCACCGGCGGTAGGCATTGGCTCCGGATCATCTATGACATTAGGTTCAGAACCTGAACCATTGCTGTCAATACCAGTGACAGTTGTTGATTGACCAGATACAGATTTCCTGATCATACCGAGTTCTCCTTCAGCAATAGAAGCATTTGTGTGTCTATGGGCTGGTATCTCATCCACGATAAGCGTATGTACCTTTTCCCCCCCTGTATTACCGGGGGTTTGATAGTTAGTATCCCAGATGTTCCCTCCAGGATCACTGTTCCGATTATCGTATGCTACCGGAAATCGGCTACGCATGTCAATGGTTCCGTTACTACCGTTGCAGATGGCCCAGCCCAACATCTCCCATTTGCCCAGCCCGGTATTGTCGAATCGGTCGCTGAGCGCCACGCGCATTTTCACGTCTCCAACGGGCGACGTGGCCCGAGCGATCACGTCGGCATGGCGCTGGCTTGTGTAAGGGTTGAAAATGATGTAGTCACCACTTGGAGGGCTGTTTTGCCACTCGCCCGTTTCGTCTATGTACACTGGATAGCCGCCCGAATAGGCCGGTACATTGATGAATTTGCGGTTGATTACCACCACGCCCTCCGAAATGGCAAGCGTGGAAAGTCCGGTGTTCACACTGCTCACAGCGCAGCCGCTCAGTACCACTTCCGGCTCGTGAAGTATCGCGTCGAGGATGCGGTTTTGCAGCGCCTGTATGCCTTCCAAACGTTGCAGGTCGGCATAATTGTAAGTAGTGCCCCCAGTGCCAAATTTGGCTTTTCGGGTAAAGTAGCGGTCAACCAATGTGCCGCCATTGTTCGCTTTCGTCACGACAATTTCATCGATAATAAACGTACTTCCGATAGTACCGCCCTCGAAGAAGAGCAATTCCCCATCGAGCATTATCCACCCGTCCGAAGCGCTGCCGCCGCCCTCTACCAGGCCCGACAAAATAACGCCCTCGCCGAAGTATTTGCCGATGCCATTCAACCCGTTTTGATAGGTTGACTGCATGAAACCCAGTGTTACGTCGGCTTCAAGCGGGAAGCCATTTGGTTGTGAAAAATCAATGTTGTTCATATCACAGTGATGTCGAAGAGTAATTCGTAGCGCTTTGTGGGCAATTTGTATTTGTCCAGGAAGGCCCTTATCACCGTCTCCTGGGCAGTAATATTATTGGGGCAATGAACGATAAAATCAACCTGCGAACCTGTAATGAAGGTCGGCAGGTACAAGGGCTGATTTTCGCTTTCTAAGTAGATAAATACTGGGTCGTCGTCGCTTGCATCCTCGATGTAGATGTTTTCGTAAGGGTCGAAAAGCCGGTGCAAATGAAACTCGAGCACCCGCACTTGCCCGGTAATCTGGATTTCGTAGCGTTTTTCGTTGATAAAAATCAGAAAGCGACCATGCAGCCACTTCAGCGGCGCAGCCAGCGCGTTCAGCCAGGCTACCATAGTAGTCTTGCGAATCGCAGTTGGCAAAAGCCATTGAATAAACTTGTCGAGGTCGAGCGCGTACATCAGTCTGCTATGAAATTCAGGACGAGGTCATCCTCCTCGTCGTATATTTTTAAATACCCGGCAAAGGGCTGATAAAACACATTTACACTACTGAAAGAGGGGTCGTCATCGCGACGAGCCTGGCATACTTTCAAGTCGGGCACTTTTACCCCCTCGATGACCTGCATCGCATCCACCAAATGGGCTTTCACGAATTCACCATCGAATGGCGCCGCTCTCAAAAACGCCTTCACGGCCGTTTGCACAGGTTCCGAATCCGTACCATCGAGCCGCGCGCCGTCACTTGAGAGAATCGTCGCGTCATAGTACACATCCACTTCGATGCGCAGCCGGTCGGCATTCACCGACCGCACGAGCAGTTTTACACCTGCATCTTTGATGGTTGCGAAGTAGGCTGTGATGGCCGTAGTCTCGGATCCGTCGAGCGGCTCAAGTTCGCCGCCGTCATCTTTGGCCACCTTCACCACTACCGCGTTGTTCGTCGGGTCTTCGACAGCCGCCGCCTGCGCCACTATTTTCATATCTGCTATTTGGTCGGGCGTCAGGCTGGCATTATCGTATTGGTCGCTACCTTCGAGCAAGGTGCCGCCGTGCTGATATGCCAGGGCTTTAGCCTGGTACCAGCGAAGTGTATGAGGCTTTTGGGCGGCAATCAAAGCCGACGTTTCCACCTTGAAACTATCGAACAACGTTTCAAGCGTCCACACACTGGCCGCGACGATATACGTCCAAAGCCGCCAGATGGCCGTCACGCTGGTGCTGGTCAGTTGTGCACTCAGCGTAGCGTCAGCCTCGACTGCAGCGATGATTTGAGCCTGTATTTCAGCGATAGTTCTTGCCATTACTGTACGATAAAGTCAAATTCGATTCCCCAATAATCCACGCCCTCCAATCCTCCGATTTGAGTAAGCGTCCGACCGGCTGCGGGGAAATAGCCGCCCGATAAAATGTAAGCCGCCCTTTTGTCAACTACTGGCGGCAGTTTGAGTGTGGCGCCAGCCACGATTTCATCCGTAAGATTCAGGCCGTTCAGCGCGGCAATAGCCGGAAAAGCCGACATATTGCCACAATACTGTACGGCAATATCAGGCAGCGTTTGCCCGGCTTTTACAACAGCCGTTCGCTCGATGAGCTGGGCGGTTGTTGTCCGACTTTCAACAGGTTTTGGAAAAACCACCACTGGCAACCACAATTCCTGACCTGCCGCGACACTCGCCGTCATCGCCAGCCCGTTGGCCGCAGCCAGCGCCGGGAGCGCATCGAGCCGCCCATAAGCGCGCACGCTCACATCTGCAAGGCTTTCGCCGGGTATGACGGTTGTCGTGTTCATTGATAATATGCCTCTATGGTCAGTTTGCCCAGTTGCGAACCGGAAACCCGCAACACCTTCATCCCATCGGCCTCTAACTCTCGTTTCACCGCAGCGTTAAAATCGCCCACATATATGTCATCCAACAACCAGGACTGAGCGCCGACCCCTCGTGTAGGGAATTCCCTCAACTCACCTTTTTCAATCAACAAAAGTAACTGCTGATGCTGGCGGGTACTTTCCCCGCTCACAAAGTCGCCTCCCGTTATTTTGAGGTCGAAATCCGTATCGAGCAGTACATCGAGCATCAGCAGGAATATTTTTTGGGCTTTTTGCGGAATATTTTTTCAGTTAATTGAGCACCTCGTCAATAAAGGTTTTCACCGTATCGAATGCCGCCGCGTTGATCGGAACCGTACTTGGGCTGCCGGGCGCGGCGCAGGTCACTGTCAGTAATTTAATCTGGTCAATCAGCGCGAAAAGTGCTGATTTCAAAGTCTGCTCATTCCGCTGCAGTAAAATCCCGCTGGCGTCGAGTTGGTAGCGCGTGTTGCTCACCTGCATCATCGCTTTTGTGATGTTCGATGTGGCCACCACAAACCAGACATTCTGGCTGTTCCCGATGTTGCCCACCAACACCGCGCTGTCAACAGCCGGTATCAGCACCCACCCCTTGTTCTGGTCATCCACCGACGCTTGCAGCCGCACGTCGAAATACTCAATACCCTCCGAATCAGTCACATCGCAAGTGCGCTCGCCTTCGTTCACGCTCGTCACCATGGCCGGGAACACCGTCACCGTTGTCCGGCGATTGATAAACTCGCCCAGGGCGTTTTTCAATTCTTCGCGTGTGTCGCTCATGCTGATACTTTGATTCCCAGTTCGATTTTCCTGCGAGCGCCCTCAGTGCCAAACGTGGTGGTCACTTTGTCCACCAAGTAGTCACCGTCGCGCTCGCTATATTGTTTGTCGCGGAGCCGAGCCACATTGCCCACCTCGACGTATGGCAAAAGGAAGGTTCTGAACCCGCCCCGGTAGCCGTTGTATTTGTACTTGTTCGATTCCGCCAGTGCCATTTTTTCCAAATCGGCCTCGTTTTCAAGCGCATAGAAATGCAGCGTCCGCAGTTCGCCGTCCGCGTCGCCGTACTCCTTTTCCACCTTCGTGTTGTTGGCGCGGATGTGCACCGCCTTCACCCGGATTCGGGTATCATCTTCGTTCACCCACTCGAGGTCATTTTCAATGATGTTCTCGCCAAGGCCATAGACCACTGTCACATTGTCAGTGGCACTGACGAGGCCGACGTAGAGTTGGTTGAAGTTTTTGAGGTACATCGTGAGGCCGTAGTCGTCTTTCAGTTGCTGAATCGCCGAGGCAGCCGACACGTTCCTGAAGTAGAAATGCGTGAAGTTGATACCAGGTACTTCGCCTTTCAGTTCGATGCCCGAGCCTTGCAGGATGTATTCGAGCAGCGCCTTCAGCGTCGTTGCCCGGAAACTCGCCTTCAGGTTCTTGCGGCGCAGCGTCCAAGTCGCGTCCACGCACTCGATTTCGAGCGGGGTGCCGGGTTTTATCTTGCCCACATATCCCCTGAATTCTTCCTTTAAGCCGCCATTATAGCCCAGCCGAATCACCACCGAATCACCCACCTTAAAGGTCTTTGCCGTCTCCACCTCCGTCACAAACTCGCCTTCGCGCTCGAGCCGCGCCGTGGTCGGCAGCCGGATAATGGCCGTATCTTCCAGCACCTTTGCCGAACTTTCGATTTCGACCAGGTTGACGCGGCTAAATTTCTTGCCCGCGATTTCGATTTGTGCTGAAAGGACGTACATGGTTACAATTCCAAAATGAAGTCTTCGTCGCTTGTACAAATGAACTGATACGCCTGCGCGTGTTGCACGCCTATCATTTCCGGCAAATCAAACTCCCGAATGACAAGCCGATAAATGCCCAGCAGGTTGGTCAGGGCGCATTGTATTTCCATTGATTCATTGCGCTCGTACAAATCGCGCAGTTCCTTCACCTGGTCTTCAGGATAAAATTGGCTTGATTTGTAGTTGATGGCTACCCCTCGAATCACGACACTCCAATCCTCGATGCTGATCAATTCCTTTACCGTGCCGCGCCGCTCGGAACCGGCCAACGCTGTCTCCACGATGTTTTTCCGGCTGTTGATGATAAGGCTCGGCTCGTTGGGCAACACAACGCCGCCAAGTCGGACCGGCATAAAAACCGGCTGGCCGGTCGGGAGCCTCGACACAATACTGTTTCGCATCTGTACGAACTCATCGCCTTCAGTACTATCGGTGGCGGGTTGTGCAGGAAACGGCTGCTCGGTGCGAATACCCGGCTGCTGAATCTGTCCGGGGTCAAAAGGCTTGCCCCGCCCGATACCGAAAGCACGGTTCAAAAGAGTGCCGATGTCGAATGATAGTTCAGCCATTTGCCGTTTGCATCTGATTTGCGGAGTTAAGCACCTGTGACAGGATTTTGATAAGTTCCTGCCCGATTCGCTCGGTTCCTTCTTTCATATTGACCGTATGCAATGTTTCCACACCCGTCATTTTCCCGACGTGAATCGTCACATTACGCTGGCCACCGCCAGTAATGTTGTCAGCCATCTGTTTGGCTTGTGAGCCAGCAGTGTTATTGTTTGCAGGAGTATTGGCGTTGAAATTTGCGCCGCCGAATGGAGCCGCAGCTCCGCCCAGATTTGCGGCAGTATCGGTTGCAGACTGGCCGCCGCGAAAATCCGCAACTCCATTATTCCAGCCGCGATCGAAGGCATTGCCCATTTCAGAGCCAAAGTCTTTGCTCCATGCGTTGGCAGATTCATTCAGCGTACTCATTCCTTGCTGAATCTGCTCCGTGCTTCCGTTCCATGCACCGCGCAATACCTGGAATGCCCCAATTACAGGCTTTACAAATCGGTCAATCAGAAGCCCTGCGAACGTCTTGATGGTTTCCCACATCCCGAACAAGAAACCCCTGAAGCCCTCCGATTTCTGCCAGGCCCAAGTCACCGCCCCTGCCAGCGCCATAAACCCGGCGATGATGAAACCGACCGGGTTTGCCATCATCGCTGCATTGAGAGCCGTCATTGCGCCGGTGAATGACCAGGTGCCAGCTGTAGTGATGACCGTCCAGGCGGCTTGCAACTGCGTTCTGTAGGTCAGTGCGGCCACCGCCCCGGCAAGGCCGAAAACGAGCGGTATATTATTGCCGATGAGGTTGAAAAGAGGAACAAGGGCATTGTTGATAAGCGCAGTGGCCACCGGCATAAGTCCCATGCCCACCTCGTTTTTCAGTCGAAAAACGGAATTGTGAAATTTGTCCATCTGCGCGCGCGGGCCATTGATGGCGGACTCAAGCCCAGGCCCAAAAGTCTTCATCATTTCAGCCGCGAACTTTGGCAGAAACTCCTCTGCCATCACTTCGCCCCTCTCGAGCATCTTGTCTAATTGGCTATTGCTCACGCCCATTGCCCGCGCTGCGATGGCGAAAGCGCCTGGTATCCGCTCTCCCAACTGTCCGCGCAGTTCCTCTGCTTGCACCTTGCCTTTGGATGCCATTTGACCGAGGGCAAGCAGCGCCCCGGTCGTATTGTCGGCGCTCAGGCCCATTACCCGCGAAGCCACCGCCACCGACTGATAAATATCGCGGGTTTGCTGCGCGGTCACATTTGTTCCCATCATCGAGCCTTCCAGCGTTCGGAAGCCGCTGAGTGCCGACTCGATGGTCGTGTTCAGGTCGGTGACGGACTGTTCGACAAAAGCGAGGTTGGCCGCGCCATCCTTTCCACCGGCGAAAACAATCGCAGTTTCCAGGCTACTCGTATCCACTGCAGCATTGAGGCTGCCCAGTGTTGCCGCCCCAATAGCAAGGCCAGTCAACCAGGAACGAACACTGCCAGCCATCCCATCAAAAGACCGCCGCCCGTCATCACCCAATTTTTTCACCGCCCGGTTGGTATCGCCTACCTCGCCCTGCGCACTTTCGAGCGCCGACTCGAACTGTCCTGCGCCAGCAGCCAGTTTGCCAAAGGCGCTGCCGTTCAGCACTTGCAAGTCTATGAGATATTTGAAACCACTCATTTTTGCTGCGATTCAGATTTGCGGATGTGTTCGAGTTGTTTGATTTTGAGCGCCCATAGTTCGTCGGGCAATTTTTCCGGCTCGCTTATGTGCAGGTAGTATTGTAGCAATGAGTTGTGGTACTCGATCCAGTTTGCTTCGGGACTGCCATCCGTCCCGGTTAGGAGTTTCCCAGTTTCTCGCCGGTGTAGTCGAGGTATTCCTCCATGATCTCGACGAACCCTAACAGGTGCCCGGCGCTTTTTTTGATTTCATCGTCGCCGCTGTGCCAGCAATTATTGAGCACGTGCCTTACGGCGTTCAGGCGGTTGTTCCGGGTTTTGGCCTGTGCATCTGCATATACCTGTCGCGTCACAGGCTTGAGGATAATCATTTTCCCATCCAGAAACTCGAAAGTTGCCAGGTCTTCATCCCATGCTAAAGAGCATGGAACTTTTCCAAAAAGGTCGTCAGCCACCTCCTCTATTTGTCGCAAATAGGCTACTTTCTGCTTGAGCAGCGATTTGTCACCGACGATGAGGCACTGGTCTATCAAAACATCCACCGCATGAAAAGCGAGGTTTTTGGGATTTGTCATGCTCTGCGCGAGCACGGTTTCTGTCGGTTGTTTGAATTCGGCTTTGTAGCCGTCCCTGAATATCAAGGTCAGGGTTCCTGTTTCATTCCGAGTTATCGTCGCCATTTTTTTTAAAAGTGTTTTAAATGATGAAAAAAGGGCGGGCGCTGCTTTCAGCCCCGCCCTTTTTGGATATGTAAAGACCTAATCGTTAGGCCCCCTCTTTCACATCGAGCGCAAGGAAGGGCAGCGAGATTTCCATTTGTTTGTCGCCGTTTTCCATGCCTTTTTCGTATTCGGTGAACTCTGCGCCCTGGATGATGTCGGTCACGGCAGTTGTGCCGTTGCCGTATGTCACCACGATGTCAAAAGCGACATCCGTAAGTTTTAGGTCGGGGTTCACGGACTTGACCGCAGCGCGCAAGGCTTCGAGTTCGCTTTGCAAAAGCATCAGTTCTCCCTCTATGGTCTCGTTTCCGCTTTGGATGCTAAAGGCTTTTTTGCCGCGAGCGTGCAAAACTTCCTTCTCGACCGAGACCTTGTATTTTACGCCGCGAAACCCTTGCAGTTCGCGACCCAGCACGTTGACAGTGATGTCTGAAAAGGCGTATTGTTTCGAGTTAAATGCCATTTGTCAGGTCAATTTGCGGGATTGTTGAACCCCAATTGAATCTCGATTTGCTTCGCATAGCCGACCGGCGTGATGCGCAACTCAATGCAGATTTTGTTCGTGCTGAGTACATTTTGCTGGTCGTCTACAAAACTCTCGAAGGCGCTGATTTCGCCCTCGGCGGTCATGGCCGTGTTTACGGCGTTGTCAATGATAGCCTGGTAATATTTTGCCTTATTGGTCGAAATGCGACCGTTCGCGTCTATCTGCACCTCGTCGAGCAGTTCGTTGGTGAACGTCTCGGCGGCGATGCGGATGGCTTTGTCAATTACCCGGCCACGGGCCAGACTGCTGTAATCGTCATTCGCTGCCACACAGGTCGGGTCGTCGCTGAAATAGTACCCGGCTTTGCCCGGATGCTTGCGGAAAGTGATAAAACCTTTGTCGTGAATCGCAGTCGCTTTGCTCTCGTCACTTTCGAGTGTGGCCGATCCGAGGTAAGCCGCCGTGATGAGCAGGCTTCCGTCTTTAACACGCCCGGGATTTCGCTGCACCGGGACCGACGCCAGCCGGCCCAGCAGCAGGCCCACCGCAGAGCGGGCGCCGCTTTCCGTATCGCCCAAAAGGATGGCCATGTTCGGCTTCGTCTGCGCTTTGAGGTTCGCGAGCGTCGAGGTTGTGCCCGTGAAGGCGTATGCTTCGAGTATGATGCGCACAGGCGTAAAGGCAGCCTGAAAATCGTCGGCCAGTGCCTGGCCAGTCGTGAGGGCGTTGACGATATCGAGATCAATCTCATTGGCCGTTGTGTTCGGGGTATACCCTCCGGCAGGGTTACGCGCCACAGCCAGCAAGCGAATGCGCCCGCCTGCGTCCTGAAGTAATTTCTTCGCGTTCGCCGTTGTTTTATCAAGGATCGTCTGCGCGTTGGTTGCCTGTGACACGATCATTATCCACAATTCGGCGCCCTCTCCGGCTTCGTCGTAGAACTCTTTTATATGGCGCCAAACTTCCACCGAATTAGTAGTGTCATAGGCGCTCGTCACGCCGACAGCCTCAAAATCAGCGAGATCGAAGCCTTGAAACGACACGCCGAGCGAAAGCCCGCTGGCCGCCACACCATTAAATATGATGCCGACCACGCTATCTTCCCCGGGGGCGACAAGCCCCAATGCGCCGTTTGTGAGTGTTATAGATACGCCTGGCAGTGCCATTGATCGAAATTATTTTTGAAAACTGGCGGGAGGGTGCCGGGAAGTTTATGGCAATCCGACACCCATGCGCCGGTTCGGAATGATTCACTTATGATAATCGCCGTCTTTTGCTTTATTGGGCAAAATCCAATCGAGAATCGCTTTCAAAAAATTCAGGATGCTGTTGTCGGTATTCGTAGGCGTCAATCGGACGATGGCTTCCAGCAATGCGAATAGTGGCAGAATCAGGGCCGCCCAGTTTTGCTTAATCCATCCCCACACGCCGCCGTTGCTTTCCTGCTCCGAAGATTCATCAGTCGGTGCGACCGGCTCCGTTTCTTCAGGCGCGGGCGTTGTCTCGCCGGTTTGGGAGTAGGCAATCGGGGCTGTTTCGGTGGGCTGCACATCGGCGCTTTCGGAAAAGTCGCGCTGTTCGAGCCGCTCCTTTCGACCGTTTTTCAGGTCAGTATGGGCGATAAGGAATTTTTGAGCCAGAAAACAAAGCGCCAGCACGAGCAGCGCAATTTTAGGTACAATGAATTTGCCTTTCATGGCGAAGTGTTTGTTTTGTGTGCGAAGATGGAAGGGGCTATAATTCGGAGCGCAACACGCGTCATGCTTTGGGTTCCTTCGGCGCTTTGGGTTCCTTCGGCGCTTTGGGTTCCTTCGGCGCTTTGGGTTCTGTAGGCTCTTCAACGGAAGTCTTCGACTGGCCGCGCTTCACAGTTTGCACCGGCAAGCCGGTGGAGCGGCTGTGCGCCTGCGCGTGATCGGAATTGATGAACGGCATGTCGCCAACGACGAATATCTCGGTAACGGCGGGGTAGTTTTCAAAAACATTTTCCCAATTCATGGGTCAAAAATTGATGAGTTTTGAAATAAGGCCGCCGCTTACGCTTGCAAAAAAGCCAATGGCGGCAGCCCATGTTTGGTATTTGACTCGCAGTTCGATGACCTGCTTTTCGAGTTCTGCAATACGCTCTGCCGATGCCTTGTTGGCAGCCACCTCATGTTCGAGCCTGTCTACCTTTTCGATAAGAATCAAGAGCATCTCCCGCTCGCTCAATTCTTTCATCCTCGGCGTCGCCATTGCGGATTAGTTGACTTGCTGCGTACCCACGTGCACGAACTTGCCACTGGCGTACACGAAGGAAGCCACTTTGGTCTTGTTAATCGTGCCGGTCACGCCCGCGCTGGTCACGTAAGTAGTGCCGAAAGTCACGTCGTAAGCAGTGCCGCCGCAGGGAATTTCGATAAACAACTGTGCGCCGTTCTCCACGCCACTGGGCGTTATGTTGATAGTGGTCGCGCCGGTCAGGTTGGCCGAAAGTTTCAGATATGTCAACTGGTCGCTGACCGTATCGGCGATGGTCGTGGCTGTGGTGACAGTGCGCACGTCAGCCTTTCCGAATGGATATTTTACACCGTTTGCCATTTTAATGGTCGTGGTTGAAAAGTTGAAAAATTGAGGGATTACGCACGAGCGCAGATGAGACCTACCCCTTTGTTGTCTTCGCGGCGATTGCGACCGCCCAGGCGAAGCAGGAATGAAATCAAATCGCCATAGTACGCTGCCTGATTAGGGTTGTCGAAAATCTCGACATCGCCGAGCGCCCGCTCCACATGATTTTCGTAGTAAAAAAGTGCGCACTCATTGTCATCAGTCGCGCTTGCTGCTTCCGGCAGTTTGACGGTGCCGCCGTTCGTTTCGATCAACACGCTGGAACGCTCATAAATGTCGAAGCCCCAAACACGGCCCAAAGAGCCTTCTTTGACATTGATGACCATTTGAAAGAGTTTTTGAACTTCGACATCGCTCATCAACTGGTCAAGCATATTGCTGGGAAGAATCAAAACACGGCCTTCCTTAGGCACATTCTGAAGGTTCAGTGTAGTTTGGGCTTTGCGCACATCAGCCTGAGTGATGATTTTGCGGTTACCTGTCGCGCCCGGAGCGGTTGCCGCAGCGTTGCCGCCAGTCGTCACGACCTTGAAGCCTGAAGGGACATTTTTTGCCCAGTTGTAGAGCATATTGTCGCCGGCCACTTCCATCATTTTGCCGGTATCTTCCCGAATGACAGACTGCCGCTTGTCGTACGACAGTTCTTTTTTGTCAATGTCAGGGATAAGGCGCGGGTCGCTTGTGTACTCGTCGAGCGAGTACAGAATATCCGTGTCGTTGCGCTTCACGATGGGCGCGGGCAAGTTCACGCGGTTGCGCTCTACATTTGAAGGAGCGCCAGCCTGCGGAATGTGAACAATCCGCCCGCCGACCACATACTCGTCGGCATTGAAAGAGCGGCTAAGCCAGGCGTTGCTTTTGAACAGCGACTCGATAATATCGGGCCGCCACATTTCTTTATTGACTGCCATTGTTCAGGTCAGTTTGTGAGTGTTTGTTTTTTGTGAAAATGCTTTCCGAACGCCAGGCGATTACTTTTCAGTCACCTTGTAATCCTTGCCGAACTCTGATTTGTACAACTGGTTGAAGGTTGAGAAGTCATTGGCCTTGAGGGTTTCAAGAATATTGGGGCTTTCCTTCGAGAGTTGGCTAAACGTCTTGCCCTGGTAGGTAAACCCACCCTCGCCAGTCGTTTTTCCAGCAGGTACTTCAGAGAGTTTTACCGGCTTCGGCAATGCTTCCAGCACGGCTTTTGTGCTTTCGTGGTCGGCCTCGAACAGTTTTTCGTATGCCGGGCGCTGCGCTGCGACAATGCGATTGTCGGTCAATGCGGCATCGAGCAGGCTTTTGACTTCGGCCTTGCGGCGCTCGCCTTCTTGCCCTTTCAAGAGTTTGAGTTCGGCGAATACGCTGTCGTATTTGCCTGCCTTTTCTTTGAGTTCTTTGATTAACTCAAGCACTTTGTTTTGTTCGGCATTTTCGCTCAGTCCGAGCGACAGCGCCACGAGTTTCAATTCTTCCATGTTCGTTGGAATACGTGAATTTTTACTTGATGAAGTAAGTTGCACAAGCGCAGTACGGTCGTTCAAGTCAATCAAATCACCCCTGTCATCATAAAGAGAAACCGAATCCTCGTCGGACGCTATTGTAGCAATACTCGCCTCGCGCAGGCGGCTTTTTGAAAGCGTTGGTAGAGTCTGGCCCTCCACCATAAGTTTCTTATCTGCGCTCCACTCTATCGGCCTCAAGCCCGCACTTGCCTCGAAAATGTATTCCTTCTCGACCTTCCTGGCTATTTCGGCAGCGAAAGCATCTTCCATATCAAACTCGGCATCAGCAACAAGGTCTCCTTTTTCAAATCGCAGGTTCACCCATTTCCCAATAGGCAAAACCTCGTCTTTTTTCCCTTTATCGCCCCGTGCGTGATTCCAAAGCAAAGTCAGTCGCTTTGACTTTGGCAACTGAATGCCTTCCGTCAGAACTCTGAACCCATAAGAGTTCAAACCGCCTGTGCTAAGTACAAATGTCTTCGCCATAGTACGCTTTGTGCGTTTGATGCCACAAACATAATAGCGCGAAAACCTCAAAAAAAAGCGCTCTTATCACCGTGCCGACACCTCGCGACACCTTGCCGACAGTTGCACTTTCCCCCCTGTTTGTGCGCCTACTTTTGCCCTACATTCTGCCGTTCGGCAGAATTGACGCTTATGACAAACGACCAGAAAAAGGATTTTGCAAAACTCCTGTACATCCGCGAGCGCCTCACCCAAAAGGAGGTGGCAGAGCGCGTGGGCGCCAATGAACACACCATCGGGCGCTGGGTGAAAGACGGCGGCTGGGAAAAACTGCGCCGCTCCCTGCTCGTCACCAAACACGAGCAGATCGCAGCCCTCTATGCGCAACTCGAAGCCATCAATGAATTGATAGCCGAGCGTGACGAGAAGACCGCCAACAACAAAGAGGCCGACGTGATCAGTAAACTCACAGCGGCCATCCGCAACATGGAAACAGAGGTCAACCTCGGCGACGTGGTAGAAATAGGAATGGAGTTCTGTGAGTTTGTCCGGCAGAATGCCCCTGAAAAATCGGGCGATGTCGTCACGCTCTACGATTCGTTCATCAAAACGAAGATGAAACGATGAGCCAGCGCAGCGACAGACATATCATGGAGCGCTGGGAGGCATTCCGCAAAAACCTCCAGCGCGAGACGCCCGCCCCGGTCGGAGAGTCCGAATTCGACCAGAAAAAACGTATCGAAAGGCTCAAAGGCAATTTCGAGGCTTTTTGCCAATACTACTTTCCCAACTACGCCAGCGCGCCATTTGCACCATTTCACCTGCGCTTCGCCAAAAAGGTGGCGAAATCCGACACCATTTATATCGTACGCGCCTGGGCACGCGAACATGCTAAATCGGTTGCAGCCGGGCTTTTCGTGCCGCTCTTCGAGATGGTGAATCAACGGCTGCACAACATGCTGCTTGTGTCACATAGTTACGACAACGCCTGCGAACTGCTCATGCCGCTCATGCTTAATCTGGAAAGCAACCAGCGCTTTATCCACGACTTTGGTCAGCAAAAGTCATGGCGCGGATGGGAAGTGGGCAAGTTTGTCACAGCGTCGGGCTGCTCGTTTCGTGCGATCGGTGCCGGCCAGTCGCCGCGCGGCTCGCGCAACGAGGAGAAACGCCCGGATTTCATCCTCGTGGATGACATTGATACCGATGAAGAAGCGCGCAACGCGGTGCGACTCAAAAAGAAATGGGACTGGGTGGAGCAGGCGCTGTTCCCGACGCTCAGTATATCGGGACGGAAACGGATGATTTTCGTCGGCAACATCATTGCAAAAGACGGCATCATCGTGCGAGCCTCGAAAAAGGCCGATGACTTCGAGCAAATCAATATCCTGGACGCGAAAGGTCAGCCCTCCTGGTCGGGCCGGTACTCGCTGGCGGATGTCAACTACATGCTTTCAAAAATCTCTTATGCCTCCGGGCAAAAGGAGTATTTCAACAACCCGATCAGCGAGGGCACGGTCTTTACCGACATCCGATATGGCAAAGTGCCGCCTTTGAACAAGTTCCGTTTCGTGGTCAATTATTGCGATTCTTCCTACAAGGATAGTCGCAAAAACGACTTCAAAGCAATCGTTCAGGTCGGGGAACTGAACGGCACCTATTATATTATTAGGTGTCGGCTCGAACAAACAGTCCTGAACCAGATGCTCACCTGGTTCTATGACCTGACGGAAAGCGCCGCCCAAAAAACACAGGTGTACAACTACGTGGAGTGCAACGGCTTCCAGGACGCGTGGTACCAGGATGTATTTATGCCTGCCTTGCGGCAGATGGAAAAAACCAAAGGAACATTGGCAGTTTCTCCCGACGACCGCGACAAGCCCGACAAGTTCAGCCGCATCGAGGGCAACCTCGAGCCGCTCAACCGGCGCGGCTCACTCATATTTAATGAAGACGAGCGCAACGACCCGCACATGATGCGCCTCGAAGAGCAATTCAAGGCAATAGAACCCACGCTTCCCGCCCACGACGACGGCCCCGATGCCGCCGAGGGCGGGGTGTGGATAATCAATACCAAACTGCGGCGTCTTGCGCCTATCAAAGTAGGTCAAGACAAACGCACATCCAAAAAGTATTAAAATGGCTTTTTTGACCAAAGACGATTTGAATTTGTCGGTGCTAACCGAAGAACTTGACGAAATCACCCGTGCCGATGATGCACTTGTGACACAGGCGGCATTGGCAGCCGTGAGTGAAATGCGCCAGTGGCTTTACGACACTTTCGATGTGGACACTGTGTTTGCGCAAACAGGCACGAGCCGACACCCGCTCCTCGTGCAGTACGGCGCTGACCTCGCCATCTACTACATCGTGGCAAGAGGGCAGGCCGGCCAGGATTTTGAAGACCGGAAAAGCCGCTACGACCGGGCCATCGCCTGGCTTAAATCTGCTGCGAAGACCGAACTCTACGCCGACCTTCCAAGACGCACCGAAACAAGCCAGACACACATTACCTACGGAAGCAATCAAAAACGCAGCAACTACTATTGACCAAAAGGCCGTGAAGCCCTTTAAACGCCTTTAAATCATCTTTTCGCCCACGCAGTAGTATATCGGGAAGGGTTTAAATAAAATGTTTGCCTGTGGGGGCAAATAAACAAACATTTTGTTTTTTAAAAATATGGAGACCATCAACCAGAAATATGCCCGGCTTAAAGCGACTGAAATAGAACTCGCCGCCCGGAATAAAGACGCCAAAAACGTCGTCATCAATCACGTGACCGTCCGGCCCGTCAACCGGCAGAGCCAGGACATCCAAAAATGGCGGACGGCACTCATCGCAGCAGAGCAGGATTACCAGCAGCGGACGCTGATATACGACCTCTTCGCCGACATCCTGCTCGACGGGCGTTTGAAGGCGCTCATGTTCCAGCGCATAGCGCGCATCACCAATACGCCGCTGACCTTCAAAGTGAATGGCAAGCCGGTGGATGATGTGGAGGCCCTCGCAAAAAAAAGGTTTTTCAGGAAGTTCATACAGGAAGCGCTCAACGCTCGCTTTTGGGGCCATTCGCTCATGGAATTATATTGGCCGGTTCCTGATAGCGACTGCAAGGGTGTCACGAATTTGATTCCGCGCAAACACGTAAAACCCAAAAAGGGAATCGTAACAAAAAACTCCTGGGATATGGAGGGCCTGCCGTATCGCCAGCCGCCATACAGCCGCTTTTGTATTGAAGTGGGTGAGCCTGACGATTTGGGTCTTATCCTGGAAGCCTGCCCGCACGTCATCTACAAGCGCGGCGGATTTGGCGACTGGGCTGAATTCGCTGAAGTGTTCGGTATGCCGTTCCGATGGGCTACCTACAACAACGAACCCAGCCGCGCCATACTGGAAGAGGCGCTCGCACAGGCTGGCTCCGCTGGGTATGTGGTTGCCCCGGAAGATGCGCAACTCCAATTCTTCAACCCTACAGCCGGAAGCCAATCGAATGATATTTTCCGGTTCCTGATAGACGCCTGCAACCAGGAACTATCTATCACGATACTCGGCAACACGATGACGACGACCGAGGCGAAGCATAGCGGCTACGCACAGAGCGAAACACAGATGAAAACACAGGACGAGGTGCATGCCGACGACCGCGCCTTCGTGCTCTCTGTGCTCAATGAGGATTTGGTGCCATACCTCGCAAGCCTGGGCTACCAGGTTGAAGGAGGCGAATTCGCCTTCGAGGATGGCGACGGCTTGAGCCTTACCGAGCGGCTCAACATTGATACACGTATTCACGGCATCGGCGTACCCATAGGCATGAACTACTGGTACGACAAATACGGCATCCCGAAACCGGAAGGCGACGAACTGACGCCTGGCGACGACCAGGACGAGAGCGAAGAATCTGTAAAACCGGGAGAGGCCAAATCCACTGCAGCGAAGCGGCAACCAAAAAAAGCCTGAGCCGTAGTGCGCGGCGCGGGTTGGCATTACTCGCGCTCTACGGCGAAAACGATAAACACCCGCCCGGTTGCGGCTGTGCCGGATGCATGGTTTCGCTTGCCGACGAGCCGCTTTCCATCGCTTGGCGCCGCGTGCCCGAATCGGTCATTAAAGACTACCTCGACGACATTTATTCGCAACAAATCACGCGCACGGATTTGCACGAAGGTTTGTTCAGGGAGTATTTCGACCGGCTGAAGAATCACGCCGAGGCGGGTTGGGGTAAGCGGTTCAAGGACGCTGCCGACCTGAAAGAGTGGTCGTTTTTCCAAAAAATAGAAACCAACCTTCGCGAATTCGCAGCCCACAAGCAGGCCACTATCACAGGAGATTTGCGGACGCTGCTCGTCGGTAAAGACGGCCAAAAGCGCAGCCGCGCCGACTGGGAGAAAGAAGCGCAGCGGATTCTCAAACGGCACAATGGCCTTTACCTGCGCGCCGAGGTGCAGGCTGCCACCGCTGCAGCCCAGGCTGCCGAATCATGGCAACACTTCGAGCGCCGCAAGTATTTGTACCCGAACCTGAAATATGAAACAGCAGGTGACGAGCGGGTGCGGCAAAGCCACCGCTCCCTCGATGGCACGGTAAGACCGGTGGATGACCCGTTTTGGGACATTTATTATCCACCGAACGGCTGGAATTGCCGATGCAAAGTCATCCAGACCGACGAGGCTGCGACCGCAGGCGATGGCGTGGACTTCGATCCGCCAAAGGGCTTTAGGCAGAATGTCGGAAAAACCGGCAAACTCTTCGCCGACGATCATCCATATTTCGATTTCGCGCCGCTCGATGCCGAACGCATCAGTCGCAACGCCGAGCGGCTCCATGCGAAGATAACCAGGGAAGATGTGCGCGCTTGGGCAAAGCATAATGACTTCGCCTTGCGACTGCCACAACTGAAACAGCCGGTGACGCTTAGTAACCGCGAGGCGAAAGCCGTGACTGGCAAGCCGCATAGGGAAGTTGCAGCAAGGAACTCGCTGCTCTATGTGCTCATGGCCGCTGCTGACCAACTTCGATACCTGGGCAGCAAGGCCGACGACGGCAGTCACCCGCAAGTGCGCGCCTGGCATTACTATGGACTTCGTGTGGGAAATGTCGAGTACATCCTAAACCTGTGGAATTTGCTGCTCGACGACGGTATCGAAAGAATCGGCCTACAGGCCATCAGCGACCGGCTGCCCGATTTTGGAGGGCCATAAAAAAGCCCCGCACTGCCTCGCGATTGAAAACCGCGCTCTCGTGTGGAGCCGCAACAAAAGTAAAGCATTTTAAATGAACGCAAGCGATTATTTCCGAAGGCTGGCCAACTCGATACCCGACCTGGAGCGAAAGATTCTGCAGGACGTGATTGCGATCGAAGCCGAACGCATCCACGCGGAAAATTTCCGGGCAGAGGCGTTCATAGATACGCCGGTGCAAAAGTGGCCGCCGCGCAAAAAAAACGACAAGTACAACAAAGCGCGCCGGGCGCTGCTGGTCAAGACCGGCACGCTCAAAGGCCACGCCCTGAAAGGGCGGGTGGTCGGTGATGCTGTAGAGTTCGTTTTTCCGCTTGAGTACGAGAAAGTACACAACGAAGGCGGGCGCGCCGGGCGCGGCGCGGGCTTCCAGATGCCGAAACGCAAATTCGTCGGAGAAAGCCAGGTGCTCACCGACCGGATTGAAAAGAAGGCTAAAACGCTAATTACACAGCATTTAAAGAAGATTTAGCAATGAATATAAAATCGGCGGCTTTGACGCAAAGCCAATACTTCAGACAAGTTTTTCCAAAAAGGAACATCGTACTCCATCATACGGTGAGCAGTACGGCACAGTCGGCCATTCAGTGGTGGAAGGCTACGCCCGAACGCATCGGCACCTCTTACATTATTGACAAAAACGGCGTGATTCATTGCCTGTTTCACCCAAAGTTTTGGGCGCATCATCTGGGCTTGAAAGACGGCAGAAACATCGAACTCAACCGCCGCTCCATCGGTATTGAATTGGTGAACGAAGGGCCGTTGATGCGAAATGAAAAAGGCGTTTTTTGGTGGAACTTGGGCATCGGTAGCCGGCCTGCGAGATTTGAAGGCGAGCACGTTGCCCGCTCGTGGCGCGGGTACGAATTCTGGGCAGCCTACACGCCGCAACAATACGAAGCGCTCAATGAACTGCTGATTACTTTGATAGATTTGTTCGCCCTGAAACCGTCGCTTTTTTATTCGTATGACTTTAGACCAGAAGCCCCCGACATGGCTACAATTTACAGCCATTGCAATGTCAGGAAGGATAAAACAGACATCAGCCCGGCTTTTGATTTTTCCAAAATAAAACTCCCGCTCGCAAAGCCATGAAAGAGATTTTCAAAACCATAAGAGACACTGCCGCAGCCGTGCCGGGCATCCGCTGGGTAGATTTCGACCTGGGCCAGTTGGACACTTCGCCGCCGCCCGTGTCCTACCCTTGTGTGCTCGTGGGTTTTACTTCCGGTGACTACACCCTGCTTGCGCAGGATGCGAACACTGGCACTGTCAATGTGGAAGCGGTGCTGGCATTCCGGCTGCGCGAACGCACACATTCCGTAGCGCCCGAATCATTCAGCGATGAGGCGCTCGAACACATTGACCTCATAGAGGCTGTGCGTATCGCGCTCACAGGGCTGGAGGGTGATACTTTCACAGGACTCGAGTACAGAGGTTTTTCCAAAGACCGCCGCGCCGACCTGCGCGTATGGCGGCTGCGCTTCGCCTGCGAACATTACCCGGCTCCGCCCGAAAGCCCGTTCAAGCCGCTGCCCGATGGGGTGAGTGTGGGTTTGTGCCTCGATGTGGAGATCAATCAGTAACGGCGGCGATTGCGGTCAATCCAGGCGCGGATATAACCGCCGGCAATGAGGAAAAGGATGAAGCCCAGAACTATGGCCGCTTTTTGAAAAAAGGAGAATGATTCGTATTCTGGCATGGCATTTTAGGGTTAAAATAGAAAAAGCCCACTGGATAATTCCAGTGGGCTTTTCTGTATTTACTGTGTCAGGTTTAACAGTTCAGAATCGGCAGGCGGCTTGATGTCGTAATACTGATATTCATTAGCGCCGCTGTACCATCGGTATTGAACTTGTTTGAAACGAAATTCGAGCGGAGTCACTGCAAGAATCTCCTGCATTTCCTTGATGTTTCGGTTGGCTGCAAAATGGTAGCCGGTTAGTTTCAGGATTGTATTGCCTTTGCCGGTGACTTGTACATCTACATCGTGCTCCCATGTTTTGTTGTGCAGCCAGTTAGCGTACTCTTTCCGAAGTTTGGGGTAATCTCGTACCTGCAAATTTATGACTGCTTTTTTCAGTTCTGCAGCTGCTTTTTGAGCGTTTGGGTCAGGATGATTAAGACCTTGCTCAATCCTTGTTTTCCAGATGTAAAACAACGCCAACTCTCCCTGTGCGGCTTCGAGGCTTCCCCTGAATGTTGATTCATCAAACCCTTTAATGAAATCAATTTCTTTGCGAAGCGCATCTACTGTTGATATTGTATCAGGCTTCTTTTCATTGGTCACTACTTGTTGTGTGGCCTCTTTTGAAGCCTCTCGCGGTTTTTGCTCGTTTTTCGGATTCATAAAAGCGCAACCCAACACAAAGAAAGATATGGCCAAAAAGTATTTTTGCCATCTCTCGAAAGGGAAGTTGGTCATTCTTTCAATCCATGGCCAGAATGGTGGAGCACAAAAAATAGCGCCCAGGAAAAAGAAAACTGAGGAGGTGATTTGGCTAAGAGTTAGTGCGGAAAGCGCTGTGATAAGGAATATGGCTACAGCAAGCCATTTTAGTGTGTTTTTCATAGTTTGTGGTTTTGGTAATGAAAAATAGACTTTTACAAAAAGAAGGCCAGTTCAATTTTCCCTGGCCTGTTTATCTTCGGCAGCATTGCGGTAGGCTGTATCGGCGCGGCGGCTGATGACGCACAGAGCGCAAAGGAACCAGCCCACTACTACGCCTACCGCGATGCCGACCAGTAGCCATTTCATGCGCCGGCGGGGTTTTGTTTTTGTTTGTCCTTCCAACTCTTCCATAACCCAAACAGAAGCGTGAAAACACCGGTGAGCCAGGTAAGGCGCTCAGGCCAGCCCATGTCTTCGCCGGGCAATATCGTCTGCACGACCTGCGGGATGAATACCGTATCGCGCACGACTATTTCTACCGGCACTCGGCGCGGCGGCAACATAACGGTATCATGTATGTAGAAATATCGAGCAACCTCGAGTCCGGGCGGGCATAGGATGGAATCAAAAAAAGGTACCAGCTCGGCGGCAAGCAAAACCGTATCGGTGATGGTTTTCTCGGTGGTGATTGTGTCGAACACCACGAGCGGTGGCTCTGCTTTCAGGATGTCGCCTATGCGCGGCTGGCAGCCCGACAGCAAGTGAATGAACAAGAGACCAACAGCGCATAGGATGGCTCCGATGCTGATGCTGGCGATGTTGTTAAGTGCCTTTTTCATGGTAGTGTTTGTTTTAAAAAACGGCTTTGAGCAGCGCGATAAAACACGCGGTGTGTAAAAGCCAGATGAACAATGTGTCGAAGTGGAGGCGGGCAATCAGAAAAGGGTGGCCTGGCTGGTGAGCGTCTTTAGTTCTTTGGCGGGGTTCATTTGGAGGTATCGGTAGAACGTGGGCAGGCTGATGAAGAAACGGGGCCAGATGTGCGTCCGCCAGATGTAGGCATCGGGTTGGCCCTCTACCCGAACCTCCTGGTAAAAGTCCTGCACGGCTTTCGCTTTGTGCAGGGCGTTTGTCTTCAGAGTATGTTGTCGCTTGTTCAGTGTCATTCCGGCACAAAAATAAACGAATTGTTTTAAAATTCACTGTATTAAAGCAAGTTGTTGGCCTACGCTGGATTTCCTTTCCCATATCACGAATTTCTGATTGCCACCAAAGCGCGAACGCGGGTAAGCCACGAAGTCGCGGACGTGGATTTTCACGTCGCACATGTAGGCGATTTGCTTTGCATACTCCCCGCGAGGCTTGCTGGCCGATTCCCAACACACGACGATGAAGCACTTGCGCGGGAAGCGGTCTATCAGTTTTTTGAATTGCTCAGTGGTGAGGTTGATATAGTCACGGCTGTCGATGATGCACACGCCGGGACTATTTTTATTGGATAGACGCTGCATCATCTCAGGGAAAGTCTCCTGATCGCCGAAGATGACGCGCCCGGCCACTTCCTGCATATTATTTCTCTTGAGCGCATCCTGTAGGGTTTTGCAAACTCCCTGTTCGAAGGAGTTGTAATATACCTTCGTGAACCGCGCCATGTACTTTGCCAACTGGATGCAGAATTCCGTTTTTCCCTGGCCGGGATCACCCCAAATGATGACCTTCATATTGCGTTCAGGCTCGCCGAATGTGGCTGCCCAGGGGCCGTCAAAGGCATGGGTGATGAATTGGCGGGATAGAAAGTCGGTGATGCCGATAGAGCGGGACATGATTAGTTCTCGGTTGGATGAACTGGATTTTGTTTCAAATCTTCAATAAAGGATGGCCCTCCCTTTTTCATGTATTCCTTGGCAGTGACTACTGCATCCAATACACATTCTCTAAACGCCGGATGGCAGACTATTGCATCGGCCAGCATTTTGACAATAGCACCCTTGTTGCCATTGATTTTAAGGCGGGTAGCGTTTTTTCCCATTGGTTCAAGTAAAATGAAGTCGGCCATGTTAAAGCAGATTTGTTCCTAAGATGTATTTGTATAGTTTTTCTCTTAACTGATCGAGCACCAAATCCCAATAGGCATCATAAGACCAGGGCTGCACCTTCAGGATTTGATAAATGGCAAATACGGTGCTGGTGTGCAGTTTTCTTTTTCTGCGCTGCGGCTGGACAAACGCCGAAGCGTGTCCCTGATAAAATTCCCATAAAATACATGCATGAAGGGAGTATCCTTTGGGGAAAATGCCATTTCTGACCTGTAGTGCCAGTTGGCCGAGCAGTTGCCATTCTTCTTTTTCAATCACAATTTTCATCGTTCAGGCTTTGTGTGTCCAGCATTCGTTGGCCGGGTCTATATCCCAGCCGTTTTCTATCATCAGGTCGTATTCCTTTGTAGTCATTTGCTCGATGGCGTCAGTGCTTCCACAGATGATGCAGTTTCTGCCGAGGCTGACCGGGCTGGCCGGTTCGTATTTGTGGATCAGCATAAGGCCGATCAGGATTTGGATAGTGTTTGCCATTTGTTACTGCTGTTTTATTGTTTTAAAAGTTATGCGCCCATTCGTTTGAAAGTAAGAAATAGATCGGGTTCGTGCTCATTCAATACATGCAGGATGATTACCGTGTGAGCGTTGGGGGTTTCGACCCGGAAGCGACTGCTTATCATCATCCCTTTGCGGCGCCCTTTTGTGGCGTTCTCGCAGGCATCTTTCATGCGCCTGGCGAGTTCGGCCATATCTGGCTTATCTGGCTGCGTCTCGAATGGCGGCGGGGTATTAAGTTCGGTTATTTCAAGTTGTGCCTGCAGAATTACATCGCCGGATGTAGCGCCCCAGGGCTTTTTGTGGATGATGAGTTCGATGGCTTTTTCCATAGCTTTATTCAGTGAGCGCTTTAGGATCTTCCTGGATGATTTGTTTGAGGCGCTTTTCAGTGGCGGTTTTAGATTTGAATCCGCTTTCGTGTTTGCGCCATTTGCCGTGCTCAGATGCCTTCCAGATTTCGCCAATAGGCATCATATCTGACCAACGAACCCGATAGAAGGTGTAGCCGGCTTGCATGAGTTTGTGCATTGAGTGTCCGTCCATGATTTAAGTGTGTTTATGGTGGCATTTTTGGGCTATCTACTCGCAATACAGACGGGATTTGAACCCGTGAACACCCCTAAAAAGGGGGCCGTTTGACCGCTCCGGCACTGTATTTCCAAAAATCCGGCCTGTGGCCGGATAATCTCTTTTAGGCTGGAATTAGCCGTCGCCGTAGCCGTAGCCGTAGCCGTAGCCGTAGCCGTCGCCGTCGCCGTCGCCGTAGCCGTAGCCGTAGCCGTCGCCGTCGCCGTCGCCGTAGCCGTAGCCGTAGCCGTCGCCGTAGCCGTAGCCGTAGCCGTAGCCGTCGCCGTAGCCGTAGCCGTAGCCGTCGCCGTAGCCGTCGCCGTAGCCGTCGCCGTAGCCGTAGCCGTAGCCGTAGCCGTCGCCGTCGCCGTCGCCTAATTGAGTTGCGTGAGACACCTCATCGGCGAAGGTTA
The DNA here is from genome assembly GCA_019187225.1 of Saprospiraceae bacterium. Taxonomy (GTDB): domain Bacteria; phylum Bacteroidota; class Bacteroidia; order Chitinophagales; family Saprospiraceae; genus M3007. The sequence goes on along the minus strand of JABAQQ010000038.1, from coordinate 29,102 downwards.
CTGCTGCTGCCATTTATCGGACGTGACTTTGATACGGGCGATAACCGCCAGCGGGTGAAGAGATACAGTGCCATATTCATCCAGTTTGGTGCCTTCCTGGGGGCCTTCGGCAGCAAGTTGCCCCAGTCCGCCAGTCGTACCCCAACGCCGGATGTTTTTAGCATTTTGGATGGTGATTTCGTTGTCAGATATGCTGACATCTCCGATGAAGACCCAACCTCGTTGGGCAACTACGATTTCCTTTGCCATTGTGTATACGGTTGTTTAAAAATGATGATTCTAATTTTCCAGCGCCTGCCGTGCCAGATCCTCGTTTTCCGCCCGGCGCTTCTTGATGACCACACGAAGTCTTTTCGCGCAGTCTTTTAGTTCGTCGGCGGTCATATCATACAGCACTTTTCCGGCGATACGGGGCTGCATGAGGTAATCGTTGACCGGTTTCCAGTTCCCGTTTTTAGCCTTTATGCCCAGGTCGTCGAGCAGGTTGAGCACGACGGAGCGGGCCTTGCGGATGTCCGGGGCGGCTTCGCGGCGATGGATTTCGGGCATGGCGCGCAGGCCGTCGATCAGGTGGTCCAGTTGCTTTTCACTGAGATCGCGGATGCGCTCCACACCGTAGCGAGAGAGTACGGCCTCTTTTTGTGCTATCAGCCCGCGTTCAGACAAGAGCGCGCCCGCCAATTGGCGCTTTTTGGAGAGTGGGTCGGTTGATACCTGTTTCATCGGGAATGATTTCGTCAAGGATGATTTGTAGCGTTTGTCCAAGTAGTATCAGGGCTTCAGGGCGGTCAGCTATGACCTGGTATACGTTTTTATTCGTTTGGCGGCTCCATATTTTGAGGGTGAGACCTCGCAGTTGCGGTGTCGCTTTTATACGATTCTCGAACTGGTAAGCGCTCATGTTTTCGGTCGGCCAGAATTCAAAGTAGGCGGTCATTTCCTGTGGAATATTTTTCCGATAGACATGGCCACTGGCAACATGCGCGGCCCCATGACGATCAGGTTGATTTTGCCGTTTATGAGAAATGAGATACGGGCCAGCAGGGATTTGGTTTTCCAGACGGTGATCACCTGGTTGCCATCTGTCCAGGCATTGGCGCCTTTTATTTCGGCGTCATCCGTCACCCGCTTTTCTTCGTCCGATACCGGTCGGCCCTTGATGAAGCAGTTGGCTTGTTCGAAATTGGTCGGTGCAAATTTCTCGTACATGGTTTCTTATTTGATTTTGTATTCGTCCGTCCAGCATCTGTTTTTAAGCCAGGTGTCGGGATATTTCTTTTCGATACCTGGTTTCTGTGCGAGGTATTGATTGTAGCGCCGGATGGCGCGGAGCGCCGCGATCCTGTCTGCATCGGGCAGGGCCGTCCAGAATTTATAGGCTCTGTCTTTGTTCTGTTTGTTGCCGTATTGCTCCCAAAATGCGTTGAATGAAAGGTCGGTCGGGACGGGTTCTATCAGGCAGTTGTATGCGAGTTCGGACAATTCGAGCTCTGTGCAGGGTATCCTGGCGTAACAAAAACGAACCGCCTCCTCGCCAAGTAATTGGTCGCCAAAGTCCAGGCTTCGCAACAAACCGTTTTCGCCATAGGCGACCGTAATCGGCACATTGGCGCTTTTGCCTTTGAAAGTGATGACGTATTTATTCATAGCGTTTGAGGGTGTCGGATGGGGCCGGGCCGCCGTTTGCGTTTTGTTGCATTGATTCGGTTGGCATGTAGTAGCGTTTGGCTTTGCGGGGCTTTTTAGGGGCTGTGACATCGAGTTCGATTTCACCGACCGACGTGAAGTGATCGAGCGGGCAAAGGCGCCTGGGGCACACAAGGCCTTCGGGGGATATATCGCATTTGCAGGTTGTACAAATCAGTGGTTCCATATCAGGTGGGTTGGTGTTGCACCCGCGCAGATTGGCGCGGGCGCAACGGGTGGTTTATTCTGCGTTTTTCGTGCGGAAAGTCCAGGAGGAAGTTTGCTCGAATGTCAGCCCTTTGGCGGCAAGGGCGTTGGATACGCCTACGTTCGTTTTCTGAGCGTTGAACATCTTGGTGGTATCCAACGAGCGTTTTACGAAGTCGGGCAGTTCGTTCATCAATTGCTCTTCGGCGTATTTGATTTCATTGGGGGTCATGCCTTCGCCGACGAGCCGAGCCGAGCCAAAGCGTTTGATGGCTTTCAGCGTCGCAAAGTCTTCCGTGCCGGTTTCCTCGACGTATTTGGCGAGTTCTGCTGTTTCGTATGAAAGTTCATTTTCCCGAATATCAATCTCCTTGCGGAGTTCGACAATGCGCGAGGCACGTGTTTCGGCAAGTTCAGCGGGCGTCAAGGGGATGCGCTTCGAGGCGCGTGCAGTATTTTTTTTAGCGGACATTTGAAATAATTTTGAATGTTGAATAAATCAGGTGTTCATGATCGGATTGGGCAGCCGCTTTGGTAATTCAGTCCAGGACTTCACCTGGTTGGGCCGGAACAATCGGCCTCCGCTGAAGAAAGTGTTTCCGGCAAAGCCGCCGTAAAGCAGGCTGTCGTCATCCAGGAGGATGAACAGTATAGGCTTATGTTCTGGCGGCGTTTGTTCGGTTGGCTCTGTGAGCGGCAATCTCAATTCTTTCATGTGACTGTGTTTTTATGTCCTGCTGCTGTTTTGTTATTCTGTTTGTCACCCTGTAAGTGCTATGCTGCCTCGGCAATGGCCCCGGCTTGTTTAAGTAGTTCACGCTGCACGGCGCGTTTGACGCGCCGCAGATCTTCCACAACTTCTACGCTGCGGTTGCCTACCATTCGGCGTACCGGCTCGCACTCTTTGAAGATGGCTTTTATCGTGGCGATATCGTTCAGGCCGTTGGCGTTGGCGATATTTTGCACATCCATATCGGTAGCACCGGCCAGGTTGATGAACCGGCTACCAAACCGGCTAAGCAGTTCCTCGGCTCCTTTGCGGTTGTAGCGGGCATCGGAGCGCATCTGCTTTTCTAAGTGGTCGGTGCCTGCGATGAGAACGCCCATTTCATCCTCGCATTCATTATAGAGGGTAATGAGGCTGCGCAGAGCCGGCCCACGCAGTTTGTCGGCTTCGTCGAGGATAAGCAGCGGACGCATTGCGCGGCGCTGTTTGAAAAAATCCACCACATCCATCAGCATCTTGTCAATGGATTGGGCTTTGCCCCATGCCTCGAGGCCGAGCGATTGGGCGAGGTTTTGAAGAAATTCTCGCTTGGCCCATTCGCGGCAGGAAAGGTAGAATACCGAGTTGCGACGGTTTTCGGCTTCGTAGGCGCGTAGGCCAGCCGTCTTTCCACTGCCCGCTTTGTCTGATACAGCCATAAAGAGGCTGCCGGATTTGGCGTTGTCGAGCACCCGGTACATCATGCGAACGTTGGTGGTTTCGGCCATCGTCCAGCCTTGTGGCCGGTAGCCGAGCGCGGAGCCGACTTTGTTCCACATCGCGTCGGCGATGTTCGTCCAGTTGCCCGCTCGCATCTGGGTGAGCGTAGCGGCGCTGACGGCACACTTTTTAGCGGTTTTTTCCTGACTGCCGAGACGGTTTATCTCTGTCTCAATCAGTGCGACTATGGCATTTTTTTGTTCGTCGGTCATAGTTGACATATTTTTCTGCTGTTCGTGTTTCAAGTGATATGCCCGCTTTCGCCAAGGCGACAGCGGAAAAAAAAGAGGGGGGATTAGGTAGATTATCCGTACTCGCAGCGTAGCGGGCTGGCAGAATTTTTTGCAATCGGCAGGCTCCACCTTTCTGCACACCTGCGGTCAAGAATAATATGGTAGTGGTGGGTAGGCTCGCGTCGCTGTCTTTTCCCGCTTATCCTACTGGCGGTTTTTGCCCGACAGGGAGGGCATTTAGTTAGTAATTTCTGGGCATCGAGTTATAAGTGCCTTCCGATACGATTCGGCTGAAGAGCAGGGCGAAGGCTGTGCGGTTGAGGGTACGGAGCCAGAATTTGCCTTTGCCGTCCCTTGCGTTGCAGGCGGTCGCTACGCCGAGGCTTGCCGCGCCGATGCCGGTGAAAATCAAACCGGCATCACGCGTGACGTGAAAGTTGTCGAAGTTGCCGCTCGTGCCGTGATACATCCGGTGGTGCTCGGCTTTGCCGCGCAGGTATGCGCCTGCGAGCAGGCTGCCGAATCCGAGCGCGTCGTAGAAAAAGCCGGCTTTACCGGGGTTCTCGATGATGATGCGCACAGGCCAGAACTTCGGGGCGGCATCGTCAGCATCGAGGCGACTCAGTTCGTAGATCGTCGGCGTCTGGTCGTGGTAGTTGTAGGGCGCTTCGGCTTCGTTGAGCCAGGGCTGGGCATTCGATGTGACGGCAGCGAACAAAAGCGCCAGGATTGCGAAAACAGTTTGCGTTTTCATCGTTGTAGTGTTTGTTTTTGTGAAAAAACCTGAGTTCGGTCACTGCCCGGTTGTTTCCGTCTTCCAGGCTGCGGGATCATGAGTAAATACCGTTGTGATGCAGTGCTGGTGTACGAATGTGGTGCCGGTAGCGGCGTTGATTTCCACGAAGGCAGTTTCGGAAACTTCTGCCCGGTATACCCAGGTCGTCACTTGTGTGACAAGAGCCTCGGTAACCTGGTCATCCGTATCGCCAAACAAGTTGGTACGAGTGACGCGGAGTTTCATTTCTGCCGGGTACATCCGAAACTCGATGTTCGGGTAAGCGGCGGTGATGGTGTGCCGACCTACCGATACATTCGAGGCTTTCGTGTCGTAGTCGGCAGGAACCGGGTCGAGTTCGATCAGTTTGGTTTCCTGCCCCAAAACAGCCATCGTGCCGATGAGCACGAAGAGCAATGTGCAAAAAAGAGAGAGCACTTTCATTGTGTTTGTTTTTTGCTCCCGCCGAAGCGGGATTTGTGAAGAATAAAAGCCGGGGGGCTTGACTTGCAGCAAAGGCGGGAATCGAACCCGCTCCCGGAGATTATGAGCCTCCAGGACTACCGTCGCAATGCTTGCCATTGAAAAGGAACTTCCACCTCCTCTGGTAAAACCGCATTTCGCCCGCCTGGCGGGAATCGAACCCGCTTGCCATTCGCGGCAATCCAACTTTCAGGCGAAACCATCAAACCCCAATTTATGAAAACACGCTTCTTTACATTTGTGAGAGCACCAAGGCCGCTATATCAATGTCGTCGCCGACTTCCGGGTGCTCAGTTTCCTCGCTGTTGTCCGATAGTGCGAAAACTCTCGGCGCGGTTGATTTTTCGAGTTGTTCGAGCAGCCAGCAGCTTTCCGCCTCCTCCGCCTCGCCTTTGGGAGCAAGGCCGTTGAGCATTATCGCTACCGGGCTTCCCGCGCCCCTGATTGCTTCAATTTCCTGTGTGCGTTTGCTTTCTGTTTCGCCCCTGCGCCGAGCGTCGCGGCCAAGTGCTTTGTAGTCTGCTTCGGGGCCGAATACCTGCACCCGTGGAATCAAATCCACTTCGCACAGGCAATTCGGGTTAAGGAGTCGTTTGTCGTCGTCTTCAAAAATCCAGGCTTTCGAGAGGTCTTCCAGGTCGTAGGCAAGCCATACTTGCCGGTGGTTTTTCACAGTGTCGTAATCGCGCACTGCGTAGTGATATTCTGCGCGGTGGATTTCCGTCCTGATCATGCTGTTCCGAATCGTTACCCGCTTCATCAGGCCGAATAGCATCGTGCGTTGCCAGTCGGCCACTGTCTTGCAGTGGGGTTTTTCGGAGATTTGGTAGAGTTGCTGCGGGCTGTGCGTTATGGCGGCGTGTTTGCGGCTGTAGGTATTCAGCGGCGTTTCGTTGTACCGACTGATACACATCATCGCTTCGCGGGTCGCTGTGTCCATGTTCCAGCCTTCTTTTGTTGCCACTTTGCGCACCGCTTTCAGGTATTCGGCGCTGCGATGGGCAGCAGGGCGGCGACTCTGGATACCTTCGCCATAGTAGTAAGGGCTTTCCTGGAAGAAAACCGACTGTAGCGTTCCGAACCAGCGTTCCATTTGCGCCTTACCCTGCGCCGTGTGCTTGTAACTCACCTTCACTCCAATGGCTTCCATTCGCCCCTGTATCGTCTGCCATTCCGGGGTGTTATGACCAGGAAAACGGTCTATTACGACCTCGTAAGGCAGGCTGTGCGTCACCCGGCAGGCCATCATCAGGGCGTTGACGTAGGCCCAGCGGTCTTCTGTCAGCGAGAAATGGCAGCCGAGGATCATGCCGCTGTGAACATCCCGGCAGACGACCATGTACAGGAACTGCTCGCGTCCGTTTTCGTCCTTCCAGGGGATGAAGTTCACCCTGGTTCCGTCCAGTTGCCAGGCGTCGTCAGCGAAAAGCGCATTTGCAACCGGCGTATATTCGCGGTATACCTGGCCCAACTTGCCCCGCTCGCCATAGCGCCCGGCACTTGTCAGAAAGTGTGTTGCGGGCGCTGCCAACATCGCCGAAAGCCAGGATTCCGAGGGCTGACGCTTTCCTGTCAGTTCGCACATCTGCCGGATTTTCCGGATGATATGGGCTGAGGTGAAGTTTTGCGGCATCCCGCGCATCTGCACGATCCACAACTCCATTTCCATGTCGTCGAGGCGTCGGGCATTTTGGTTTCCGGCGCGTGGCAGGTCTATTACCTGCCATATAGGTAAGCCGCCAACACGCACGGCTTCTAATTTTTCCTTCAGTCTGCGCCAGTTGGTGGGCAAGTAGCGCACTCCCAGCCGGTCGAGCACTGCGCCGAAGTCGCGGAGCCAGGCGCCGCTGTAGCCTTCTCCCTTTCCCAGTTCGAGGCCAATTTGGAGGGCTGCGCAAGCACGGGAGAGGTCGCACATTTGGACAGCGCTGTAGCGGGTATAGTGCTTGCGATATTTATGTTCAAGCCTTTTTAAATGTCCCTTAACCAGTCTTTCAAGATTTGATAAACCCCCTCTTTTGGAGGCTTCAGTTCGGTTGGATGTGCGTGTTTCAGTCATAAGCGTCGGTAGTTTAATCGTCATTCCGTCCCGGTGTGTGGCTTGACTTCAAGCAATCAGAAGGTATTGAAAATATAATTTGTCTTCAAATCCCGGTTTCTGTGAGTAGCCTTGCTTGCGTAGCCAATAGCGAAGCATCAAGTATCTGCGTTTGGTATTGTCGGACTTTCTCATGTCGTTTAATTGTAGGGGCAGTCGTGTATGGCATATTTGGGCAGTTTGTCGCGATGGATGAGACCAGTCGGCATTACCTCTCCATTATCGGCTAATTTCCATGTCGAAACATAGCCTCTCGGCTCATTCCCCCAAGTGTAATATCGAACCGGCTGCGGGGGTATCTTGATGGTCTGCGTAACAGTCACCTCGTCGCCGTAGAAATCTGTCGTCTGGCCATTGATTTTAACCGATGTGCGATTACCAACCTGTTCCACTACCCAGAACTCTTTGCCGTTCAGATGGGCGTATGCGCATCCTGGCTGTGTGTTCAATCGGGCCCGTTTGAACTCGGTGTCTGAAGGCTCCCATCGGGTTAGCGGCTTTGAGGCTTGAACTTTTGTTGCTGTGTTGTTCATATCGTTGCTGTTTGTGTTGGTTTCAAAATGCGCCGGGCGATATTTCTACAGCCCGGCTGGTTCCAATATGACTAATCCGTTTACTCCTTTCAGGTGAGGGCGAGGGCGGCGGCTTGATCGGCGTATTCTTCAGCCTCTTTCAGCGCCTGGACGCGCTCTTGTTCGAGTTCCAGCCAAAGTTTTGCGGCGGCTGCGAGCAACTTCTCATCTTCCTGCTCGCCGTTCAGCACCATGCGCACCCATTCACGCGTTACACCCTGCTCTTTTGCCAGCCGCTTTTGGCTTCCGTAGTGTTTTTTTAATCCTTCGTAAATCTGTTGTCGCTTTGTCATTAGTTGTCGTTCTTTGCGCTGTTTGTTGGCACAAAAGTATTATGCAATATTGGATAAAATCAATACCCAATACTGTATAAAACGAAAATATTTTTCTTAATGAATCGTATCGGCAACAATATCAAGTATTTGCGTTCACTAAAAAATGTGAACCAAATTGATTTAGGACGCGCGACGGGTATAAAGCAGTCTAAGATTTCGAGAATTGAGACGGGTGGGACTCCTGATCACCACGAGGCCGTAGCGATAGCAAATTACTTTATGGTGTCGGCTGAAATGCTTTTAAACGAGGATTTAACGAAGAGATTCAGCAGCCGAAAAGCGTGGGAAATATGGTTGGAAAGAGAGGAGAAGGCGAGGGAATTAAATGCCGATTTGGAGGCCCGGCAAAGCACGGCACCAATCTGGATAGAAGTTTTGATCGAACACTACGCGAAAACGATCGCCGACATTAGGAATGTGGAGGCTTCTGTTGTGCTTGAGGAATTGCACGCGGCTTTTGAGGAAAAAGCGAAGCAGATTGAAGAGATGGCAGAAGGGACTTCGTTTGACGATAATGGTTAAGTCCTTTGAGCAGCCTGTTGAGTGTAGAATCGGCCACTATTTTTTTGATTTCAGCGCGCTGTACGGGAGTAAAGGTAGAATCCATGAGAAAACGGTTTGTTTTACAAAAGTAACGGCGAGAGCCGCATTTCAAAACAAACTGTTTGTATATTTCTAATACTAATACAAAAGATTATGGTAAACGATGAAAAAAAACCGTCCCAAACGGAACGGCCCAAGCAGGAAACCCCTCCACCGCCGCCTCCACCTCGGCCCAACACTACACAAGGTGGCGCTTCGGAAACACTTAACGACAAAACGCCACTAAAGAAAACATAACGAAAACGGCAGGAGCCGCTACAGCGCAAAGCGTGAGCGCGATGTTAACATTACGGGTCAGAAATTTATTTGCGGCCTCGTTTTGAGAAATTTTATCCTGCATATTTTCACAATGATTGAGCAGTGCGCCAAGGTACTGTAAGTCTTCTTTTTGCCCTTTGATGAACATATCATCACGAAATAAATCAACAGGCATCGCACCTACGGGTTGGAACGTTTGAGAATACATTGAGCGGACGATGAACCACAGCCCTGCTGCTTCCAGGGCGACGAAAGCAATAACAGGCCACGTCAGATATTCCGGCTTTGAGTAAACATAGCCAACAGCAACCGCGATAAGTGGAAGCACTATACCCAGGAGCCGATGTGCAACCTGCTTGCTGTTTCTGAAATTATCTATGGATGATTGAAGGCGCTTGCTGCTTTCAGTAAAGAATAAATCTGCGGTTTTGGGTGCAATGACCGTCCAATCAGTCAGGTCGAAAGTCGTTTTTTCTGACATCATAAATTTCACTTTTGACAAAGGTAAAACAACCTGTTTTAAAAACCAAATGTACACTTCCAAAACCCTGATTTCGAGTGTACTTTTCGTTTAAAACCAAATGTACACTTTTGTTTTCGTTTCAGGGGCTGTGGGTTGTTTTCCGGTGTAGAGGCCATCTTGGTGGCAGTTATGCGATTTTAAAGGCGTTTAAAGGGCTTTTCGCGGCTCTTGGTGTACTTCCTATGCTTATCTATGCACATCGCCTGTCTCCTTCATTCCGTCCGACAATAATACAATAAATGGCTTATTATCAACACTTTAAGGCTTTTAGGCAAAATATACAATAAGTGTACATTTGGTTTTACCCCTTAAAGATAATAGTCTTGGTCAGCCGGAGTAAAAAAATTCCGCCCCCACCCTCAAAAACCATACTTTTACCCTCCAATTACAACCTTTGCCTAATCGGAGCCAACCCGTTGCTGCTTATGAAATTTTGCTACCCGCTCTTTTTTATATTTTTACTACCCATAACCGCAAGGGCCCAATGCCCCATCACCGTCAACGCCGGCGACGACATCTACCTCTGCGCTCCGCCCACGCCGACCCAACTCAACGGCAGCATCGACGGCGATTATCTCAATTTTTTCTGGACGCCTACCACCGGCATGAGCGGCGCGAATACGCTTACCCCAACGGTCAATGTGAACTCGACCATCAGCTACGTGCTGACAGCGCGCGCGGCGGACATGGGCAACAACCTGATCATCAACGGCGATTTCGAATCGGGGAACAGCGATTTTACAAGCGATTATATCTACAATCCCGGCGATCTCGTTCCCGAAGGCTATTACGATGTGATTGACAACCCGCAGGCCGACCACCCGGGTTTTGCAGCCTGCGACGATCATACCTCGGGCTCCGGCAACATGATGGTCGTCAACGGCGCCGGAACGCCCAATCAAAACGTGTGGTGCCAGACCGTGGCCGTTACACCCAACACGCAATACGTTTTTTCAGCCTGGGTGACTTCGGTAGTAGCGGCATCGCCTGCACTCCTGCAATTTTACATCAACGGCAGCCCGCTCGGCAACATCTTTTCGGCACCGGGCGGCACTTGCAACTGGGTCAATTTTTATCAAACCTGGAACAGCGGCGGCAACGGCAGCGCCACTATTTGCCTGGTCAATCAGAACACTACGCTCGGCGGGAACGACTTTGCCCTCGACGACATTGTTTTTGCGCCCACATGTCTCGTGAGCGATACCGTCACGGTACACGTCGTCAACATCACCGCTGTCGCTTCTCCGGCTATCACTTTCATTCCCTGCGAAGGCGCCAATGTGACCCTGAACGGTACGGGATCGAGCACGGGCCCTGACATCACTTATAGCTGGGACACACCCGACGGCAACATCGTTTCAGGAGGTAATACGCTGACACCCGTTGTCAACGCAGCCGGCACCTACACATTGTCCGTCATTTACGACAACGGCTTTGTGACCTGTACCAAAACCGCCACCGTCAACGTCGTCCAAAGTGCCAATCAACTGGCCGCCTGGATCACACCGCCACAGCCCATCGGCTGCGGCTCCAATACCGTGACCATCATCGGCAACACCAACCAACCCGCTTTCGCATCTTACCAATGGACTACGACCGACGGCAACATCGTCAGCGGGCAAACCAATAAAAATGTGGTGGTCAACGAACCCGGGACGTACACCCTGCTCGTCACCAATACCAGTACCGGCTGCACCGCTACGGCTGAGGTGACCGTCGGTACAGCCATGAACCCGCCCGTCGCCAATGCCGGCACTTTCGGCACCATTACTTGTGTGCAAACGACCGCTACCCTTTCCGGCGCGGGCTCCTCTTCCGGTCCGAATATCATTTACGCGTGGACGACGCCCGATGGCAATGTCGTAAGCGGGCAGAACAGCCTGAACGCTGTCGCCGGTGCGGGCGGTACCTACATCCTCGGCGTCACCAATACCTCCAACAATTGCACGTCTTACGACACCGTAACGGTAGCCGCCGACGTTGCTCCGCCAACGCTCAGCATTCAGCCGCCGGGCATCCTCGATTGCGACACCGATACGCTCACCCTTTCGGCGACGGTAACCCCTGCCGCGGTGACCGTCGTATGGACGGCTTCCGGCGGAGGCAACATCGCATCGGGTCAAAACACGGTCAATCCACGGATAACGGCAGCCGGTACTTATACCCTCACGGCAACAAATCCCGCCAACGGTTGCACGGCCAGCACTTCCGCAACCGTCGGATCAGATTACACTACCCCCGTTGCCGTCGTGCAACCCGCCGGTTCGCTCACCTGCCAGCAACCCAGTATTTCGCTCTCCGGCAACGGCTCCAGCAGCGGGCCAAACATCCAGTATTTGTGGACAGCCTCGTCGGGTGGCAACATTGTGTCGGGGCAGAATACCCTTTCCCCTGTCGTGAATGCCGCCGGCGCCTATACGCTGCTGGTGACCAATGCGGCAAACGCCTGCACGGCCTCTGCCTCCGTGTCCGTCACAGCCGATACCAATATTGTCGTCGCCATTGCCAATGCGCCCGATACGATGAATTGTGCCGTGGATACGATCACCCTGAACGCCAACGGGTCGTCGTCCGGGCCGTCCATGACGTACCTCTGGACAACAACGGACGGCAACATCACCGGCGGCGCCAACACCCCCAATCCGACCGTCAACCAACCCGGCACTTATCAACTGCTGCTCACCAACACCGCCAACGGCTGCTCGGCTACCGACCTGGCCGTTGCGATACAAAATCTTTCGGCGCCCAACATCCAGATTGCGCAGCCCGACACGCTGACCTGTGCCAATCCAACACAAACCATTCAATCTCAGAATCTTTCCTTGCCCGGCAGTTTTTCCTACAACTGGTCGGCTTCCAACGGCGGCAACATCGTATCAGGTCAGGATACGCTGAATCCGGTCGTCAACGCGGCGGGGATGTATGTCCTCACGACTACCAATCTTGCGAACAGTTGCGTTTCCCGGGATACCGTTCAGGTAGCGATTGAAGCCGGCACGCCCGTCGCCATCGCTGGCACGCCCGGCCCGCTGACCTGCGTTCAGCCGACTCAGATTTTAAATACCAGCGGTTCGTCCTTCGGGCCAAATTATACATACGGCTGGACGACTTCAAACGGCAACATCGTTACCGGAGCCAATACGCCCGCACCGACGGTAGACCAGCCCGGCAGTTATAATTTATTGATAACGAATACGCAGAACGGCTGCACGGCTACCGATACGGTTGTCGTTTCGGAAAATAAAACCATCCCTCCTGCCGATGCGGGACCGGTAGGTTTGCTCACCTGCTTCCAACCTCTTTTTATCCTTACAGCAAACAACGGCCAGCCCGGTGGGCCTTTTATTTTCAGTTGGTCAACCCCCGATGGGAACTTTACGGGGCCTCAGGATTCCGCGCAAACGGAATGCGATCAAGCCGGTCTTTACGTGGTGGAAGTGACGGACCCTGCAAACGGGTGTAGCGCCACCGATTCGGTTCAGGTCAATGCGAATCAGCAACAACCATCATTGAATATCACCCCACCCGCTGCGCTCACCTGTGTGCAGGCAACAGTAACCTTGACTGCAAATGCAACCGGCAATGCCCTCGCATTCGACTGGCAGACTATAGACGGTCAATTTGTTTCCGGCCAAAACAGCGCAACACCCGTCGTGGACATGCCGGGTATCTACTCGGTGTTGGTGACTGATCCCGTCAATGGATGTACCAATCAGCAGAGCGCCGTCGTGGCGCAGGATACCGCAACACCCCAGGTGAGTGTCGAACCGCCCTATACACTGACCTGCAATTTCACCCAATTTGAACTGGAAGGCAGCGGCACCGGCAACCCCTCGTGGACGACCGGCGATGGCAACATCCTGTCCGGACAAGGTCAATTTACCCCCCTCATCAACGCTCCCGGCACTTATACCCTGACCACACTCGACCCCGCGAACGGCTGCACGGCAACGGCCTCAGTGACGGTGCAGCAGGACATCGCATCGCCCCTTGCCGAAGCGGGCGACGACGATACCCTGAGTTGCAATGTCAACACGCTGACCATCAACAGCGCCGGTTCGGGCTCATCGTTCCTGACTTTTTCCTGGACCGCTTCGAATGGCGGGAACATTGTATCAGGCGCCGACAGCCTGAATCCGGTGGTAGACGCACCCGGCACTTATACGCTGGTCGTGATCAATACGGGCAACGGATGTTCCGCGACCGACGTGGTTCAGATATTTGAAGACATCAATACGCCCCAGGTCAGTATTGACGCCCCGGCCACACTTACCTGTGCCGTTCAGCAAACAAATCTGAATGCCGCAGCCAGCATGGGATCGAACTTTATCTACTCGTGGGCTGCTTCCAACGGCGGCAACATACTTTCCGGTCAAAATACCCTGACGCCGCTGGTGAATGAACCCGGCGACTACACGCTGACCGTGACCAATCTTTCCAATGGCTGCATCGCAACCGCGCAAACGACGGTCCCTGAAAATGTAGCGCCTCCGCCCGCCGGCATTGCGCCATCGGGCCTGTTGACCTGCACCGTCACGAGCCTCAGCCTCGCCGGAATGCCCGCGACAGGCAATTACTCCTGGCTCTGGACGACGGGCAACGGTAATTTCGTTTCCGGAGCAAATACGGCTAACCCGGTAATAGACCAGCCCGGCGCCTATACTTTGTTCGTGACCGATCAGCAGAACGGCTGCTCCGCTACCGCGGTCGTCATTGTCGGAGAAGACGTGGCCCCTCCCGTCATTGCGATCGATGTCCCCGATACCCTCACCTGCACCCTGACAACCCTGCCGCTAACCGGCTCGGTGACCCAACCCACGGGCGGATTTACCGCTGCCTGGACGACCGGCGGAGGCCATTTTATCCTCGGTCAAAATTCTTTGAACCCCATTGTAGATGCGCCGGGGATTTATACACTGACCGTGCAGAACAATCAAAACGGTTGTTCCGCCACAGCACAAACCACTGTTTTACAAGACACTACAGCTCCCGTTGCGCAGGCATTGGCGCCCGAAGCCATCACCTGCAGCAACACGACGGTCAGCCTCAACGGAACGGGGTCGTCCGTTGGAGCCGGTTTCGCCTACGCCTGGTCGGGCGGCCAGATCGTCAGTGGCCAAAACACGCTTTCACCACTCGTTGCCGCTGCCGGTTCTTACATTCTGACGGTAACGAACGAAGTGAATGGCTGCATTTCCATTGCCGTAGTGGTGGTGGCGGAAAATACAGCGGCGCCTGCGCTTGCCATCCCGGAACCGGAAACGCTGACCTGTGTGCAACAAGAAGTGACGCTGACCGGGAATTTGCCCACCACACTACCCGACTTCACCGCCAACTGGACGACGGCGAACGGTCATTTCATTTCGGGACAAAATTCCCTGTTCCCCGTTGTGGACCAACCCGGCGAGTATGTATTAACGGTGATTGATGTGGAGAACGGTTGCTCCACAACGAAACAGACGATGGTTTTGCAAAACATCACGCCGCCGGGAGCCGACGCCGGCACTCCGGCTGAACTGCACTGCAACCAGCCGGAAGCCGTGTTGCAAGGCTCCAGCCCGACCGCCGGTAGCATGGCATTCGCCTGGACAACAACAGACGGGAATCTCGTCAGCGGCGCCGCGACACCAACTCCATCGGTAGACGCACCGGGTACTTATTCGCTCATCGTCACCAACCCGGCTAACGGCTGCACCTCAACCGACGCGGTCGCGGTAAGTGACGTGCCGCCGCCTGCTTTTGAGCCCGAACTGATGCAGCCCAATTGCAACGAGCCTAAAGGCGCGGTGGATTTCGGCGGCGTTTCCGGTGGCAAAGCGCCTTTCGTTTATTCGAAGGATGGAGGCCAAACATTTGGAAGCCAGGCATTTATCGGCAATTTGTCGCCGGGCCAGTATACCTTCGTGGTGCGCGACGCCTATGGTTGCACTGCAGCAACGGAAATCGAGGTGACGGAGCCGTTTATTCCGGAGGTGACGCTGCCTGCTTACATTGACATCGAGTTGGGCGACTCCGTGTACTTAGAACCGGTGCTCAATCAGCCGGCTTCCAATATCGCCGTCTGGCAGTGGTCGCCTGCCGAGGGGCTTTCCTGTGCCGATTGTCCTTCGCCGTCGGCAAAACCTTTCCGGCCGAGCGCCTATACCCTGACGATCACCGACCTGAACGGCTGCGAAGCCACGGCAAAAGTCATCCTCCGTGTGGACCGGCGGCGGCATATTTATGCACCGAACATCTTTTCTCCCGACGGCGATGGCGTCAACGACGTGTTCACGATTTACGGCAAAAGCGTAACGGAGATTCGCCGCTTGCAAATATTTGACCGTTGGGGGGCTGAACTATTCATCGTGGAACACTTGCAGGCCAACGACGAAACGCGCGGCTGGAACGGTACCTTCCGGGGCAAGGAGCTCAATCCGGCGGTGTTCGTATGGCAGGCAGTGGTGGAATTTGAAGACGGGGAGGTAGAGGTGTTTTCGGGGGATGTGACGGTGAAGCGTTGAAAAGAGAGTATTCAGATAACTGTGTCAGGCATCCTCTTGAAATTTTAACACAGCATACGCAAAACAATTCACAGAGCGCCACAGAGAATTGATCGTCAATGACTTAATCTCTAATGCAGGGATTATTGACTCTTTATTATTTTTTTACTGTGATTTGTTTTTCCATTGGACATTTTGATAACGTACATCCCATCGGGTAAGCCTGACAAATTTAGTTGATCGGGCTGGCTTTGTTGCTGAAAAACTAAATTACCTAAAACATTGAATACTTCAACTGTACAGTTTTGACAGTTGTCCATATAAACGATTCCACTTGTCGGATTCGGATACACCGTAATGTTATTCTTTAAGTTAGGCAAGATGTTCAAACTCGTTGTGACACAAAGCGTATCCATACAGCCGTCTTTCGACATTTTTATCACCCAGCCGAAGGAGCGGACGGGCGCTGTACAATACCTGTCCGTATAGCCTGCGGTGATGATACTCCCGCTTGGCAACACGGCGACCCCGCCCGTTTTTACAGGAGAAGAACACACCGTGTCGGCGGTATGCCAGAATATGGTATCCTGCCTGCTCCATAAACTGTCCCCGTCTGTCGTGAACTTATAGGTAAAGGCAGGTAAGTATTGATCATCCGGATTGGGCGGAAAGGAGGGAGAAGGGGTCACCCACTCGCCTGCCGCTATCCAGTTCCCATCAGGGGTGGGCTTGATATCAACCATCACGTTTACGTAATAAGCGGTAGTGCTCACGATTTTTTCCCAAACGAGGTTGTAGTTGTCATCACGCCGAACTATTTTGCAATAACTACCCCACTCCCAAGGATTTAACACCTCGTAAGTTCTGGTAGCATACAGCCAGCCGTCAGGCAATTTGTTGAGCCCGACGATGCCCGTTTCTTTGTTTGTTTCACCTAGCCAATCGTCTATTACATTTCCCAAACTGTCAATAACAATGATATGGCTCCTGCCCCAAGCGGATGTGATTGGAATGTTTGGGTCAGTTGCTTTACTTGCGCCTATAATAAAATGATTACCATCTTTTGTTATAATACTACCCATAATGTCTATAGTATTTGCCTCTCCATATGTTTTTTGCCATATCATATTGCCTTGTTTGTCAGTTTTCATCACAAAAATCTCGATGTTGTAATCTTGCATTTGTAGGTAGCCCGCTATTAAATAACCGTTTTCTAATTCCAACACTTTGCGATAGGAGGATGTTAGCGCAGGTGGGTATTTTTTGTAAAATTCGATATCGCCTTCATGCGATAACTTGACGAGTACCCCCTCTCTCCCAATTAGTGTTTCCCCCGTCAATGCATATCCGCCGTCAGATGTTTTGATTATTTCATAGTTGGGCGCCGCGGCATATTTATCCAGGTCGGGGTCGGGATAAAACTTCTGAAGCAGGACATTTCCCAAGGTATCCATTTTCACGAACAGAAGCCCCTGGATAATGGGAGGATTGGAAGGGTATGCGCTACCAAACAATACAATCGTATCATGGTCGAGCAGGATGTTCATAAACGTCGAGCCGATCAGATCCGGCTCTAAACCGTAGGTTTTGTTGAAACCCGTTTGGGTATAGCTCTTGAACGGGATCAATAGTATGGAAAAGATAAGGACAGTTTTGTTCATGGCATAAAAAATGGCCTCTCTGGCTACCGCCTGGCAGCCGGAGAGGCAGTTGAGCAATCTGTTTATTTCAGGATAACGATCTTCCCTGCCTGGATTTGCGCATGGTCGGCGCGGGTCAGGCGAAATATGTAAATGCCTGACGGCACATTAACAGCCCAGGTGAATTGCCGCTCTTCCCTGGAAAAGCGATGTTGCCACACGACTCTTCCGTAGTTGTCCACAATGGTCAGGCACCCGCTACCTTGTTCGTCAGCATTGTCTTTGAACGTGAAGTTTACAAAACCGGAAGCCGGGTTTGGCGACACAGATAGAACCTGTGGGCTACCAGGTTGTTCTTTTTCGTCGATGCTCCCGCGTTCTTCTGCCTCGGGCAGCCTGTACCGGGGAGGGAAATATTCGCCGTACATCGCTTTGATGTTTTGGGCGAAAACGGATGCTTCCAAACCGTTGCCGGAAGTGTAGGCATCGAGTGCGGAAAGCGTTTGGCTGCTCAGATCGTACACCGATTGTGTGTCAATCAGGTTGACTATAGCGATAAGGTTGGCAAAGTCTACGGCGTCCTCGCCGTTCAATCCAAAAAGTTGGGCCGATTGAGAGAGTGCGTTGGCCGCTTCCGTTGTCATGCCGCCGGCCAGGTAGTCCCTCGCCAGTTGGAATTGCGCCGAAGGGCTATTCATCCGGCGAAACCAGGCCCGGAGGGTGTCGCGGTTGAATTCCGTGGTGTCGTACAACAGGTGCAATGTCACCATAAAGGCCGCCGTGTCCATAGTATAGCGGGCGACGGCCATTTCATGGCTTTTTTCCGCAGCCAGAGTTTGGTTGCCTCCGGCGATTGCTGCGTCGTAAGCAGTTTTTGCAGTGTTGTACTGTTCTTTTTTGACAAAGTATTCGTTTTTCAAGGCCATCAGTTGCTCCGGAGTCCTGCACGGAGGCTCACAGTAGTTTTCAGCACAGTCATTAGACGAAGCAGAGATTTCACTTACCGGCCCTACCGTAGTTACCGGGTCTTCCAAAGGATTAGCGGGGTTTTTGTAATAATTGATCGAAAAGCCTGCGTTAAAAAAATCAATGGCGACTTGAGAGAACTTGTTGCCGGCGGCACGATAAGAAACCGGGCTTGTTAACACCTCCAATCCTTGATCTCTCCTGATAGTCGAAGAAGGGTTGATGGTAAAATCTGCAAAAGTTACGCTCGTATTGTTATTGCACAAATAGTGCAGGCCATAGGATATTCCCATAGCCCCAAGATAGCCGTTCGTTTCACTGGCGACGTTGCCCAATCTGATGCCGGTGTAATTGTTTCGGCGCAGTACGTTGCTGTTAGAGTAGGCCAGGTCTTTACTGTAAGAACCGGTCGTCCACACGGCGTTGCCCGGTTTTTTCTCGAAGGTGTTTTCCTCGAAAATAAAGCCCGACATGGCGCCTTCAAAAAATGTCCCGAACTGGTCTTGAGTCAAGCTGGCATCGGGCAGGTTGCCGAGTTTGAAACGATTGAACAGCAGAGTACCCTGACTGACCGCTTTATTGTAAATTCCATAATAGCAATCCTCGAACCTCGCTTGTCTAACGCTGAAAGGCTGGTTTCCTACCACATTGGCTGTGTGAATAGCAAAGCCAAGGTTTCTGAATTCGCTGTGCGTGTAACTGTCGCAATTCTCCGGATTCGTAGTTGGGTTGTTGCAATAAGAGGAAACGTGAAAACCTGCGTCAGATGCAAAAATTCCATAGCCATAGTGATAGATTTCTGTAGCGGCGATACTCTGGAAATTTTTGAACGTACAGCCGCTGATGTTGATGCCGCGAACTCCCGTCATGTGCAGGAATGCCTCGAATGACAGAGGATTAAGGTAGTCATCATCAATTTCAAAAGTGCAGCCTTTAAAAGAGGCTGCGTAATTGTTGGGTTGTCCCGGTTGGTCGGCTGGCTGCCATTGGTAAGGAGCGAATTCAACTGCCCGGCGATTGTTCCGGAATGTCGTTCCTTCACAAAAAATGATGCCGCCCGCATTCGCAAACTTGTCCGGCCCCCACAATTGAGCGCCGATATCCGCATGCTCGATAACAGCGCCGGTCTTACCGATCAATCGTCCCTGCGCATTGGCGCCCAATGTTGATTTTTGGGACTGGGAGGAATCACCCCATACTTCTACTCCTTTCCATGGTGTTCCGCAACTATTTGTCAGCGTACCCGAAAGGTCGAGGATAGCATTGGACTTGATTATTGCTCTGCCATATCCGCAAAAATGAACTTTTACCCCTGAGCCGACGGTCAGTTTGACGGGTGTATTTGGCGTGAGGGGATCAGGCTCGATGATCAGGTTGCCATTGATAGTTATTTCGCCGTTGTTCGGAAGATTTGATGTTGTCCAGGTAGTATTTGAATGAATGACGATGTTCGCTCCATGGTATCCGGCAATTCCGGTACAGATCTGGTTGGCGTAAGACCACAGGGTTGCCCGGCTGCTGTCGAGCGCGTGATACATCCGGATTGCCTGACCCAAAGTAAACCTATCTTGACAAGCATGAACGTATGACATATAATTTTCTTTAGGGTAAGCCCCACCGGGATTGATTGGACAAGCACTTCAATCTCCGTAATACGGCGTACACGAGGAAATCTGCAGAGCATAACGGCATGGGTTGGTATCCGGAACTTTATCCCCTTTAGTTAAGCCATCTGATGGCCCGTGGCAATAATCGCAGTCTGCATTAGTTAGCGGCCCCCAAACATGATAAAGAGAAAGATAGTGTCCAAATTCGTGAACAAGCGTGTTTGTTTCATTCCCCGTAGCGGTTCCTGTGGCCCCGAAATAGTTGTGCTTAACAACAATACCGTCAATCAAAGGGTCCGATAGGGGAAACGAGGCGAAACCCACCACTCCCGCAGTGTTAATGATATCACGGACAATCCAAATATTTAAATACTGCTCGACTGGCCACCGGCTAAGATTTTTTATGGCAAGTTGATTGGGGTAATTATTTGGATCTATGTCAGGAAACTGTGTTTGGACTCTGTTGATTCCGCTGGTACAGTTACCATTGGGATCAATTTTTACCAGCACTAATTGGATCTGAGTGTTATATCCTCCTTCGCCGCCGGCGAGTTGATTATTGGCTTGGGCGATGGCGCCCAGCACTTGGGCATCAGTAATGTTTTCGGGACCGCCGTTGTGGATAATGTGGACCACGGTCGGGATTTCGTAGGTGCCGTCGGTTGGGCCTTGGCCCTGGTCAGGATTTTGGCTGTAATTTTGGTCATACTGGTTCACTACCGCGCTGTAAGCCGGGTCTTGCTGGAATGCTGATTGTATGGCGGCATCGAATCCGCAGGACGTTTGGGCATTCAAAATACCAAGAAATAACCAAGAAATGCTGGCAAGGGAAAATCTACGAAATGTTTCGTAGGAGGGAAGGGTGAATCCCTGGTATGAAAAATTGTTTGGATTCATAATTACATCAGTTTTGGTTAAAAATGTGCGTCATACCGGTATCAATTTGTCATAAGACAAGTTTTTCCCGGTATGGCAAACATAAAGAGTCGCATCCGACGCTCACTGTTTCAATTCGTGCCAATCCGTGCCAATTTGTTTCAATGAGGGCGAAAGGCTTTCTCTTCACGCAATACTGTTTTTAACTTTTTGTAATTATCCAATGCCTTTTTCAAGTCCTTTTGTTCGGCAGGCGAGAGCAATTCGCCGGTGGACTTCCAATTCAATCTATGCATTCGACGATAAAGCGTGGAGCGGGACATGCCCAATTCCTGGGCAAATTCCTGTTTCGTTTTGTGACGGCGGGAATTTTCCATTGATTAAGTCGGAGGGTTGATGAGCGTGAAATGATTTAATAATCGATTTAAAAAGGGTGATTCCTGAAGCAAGATACTGCCGCCAAGGTTAAAATTACTACGAAGCGTGTGTTAAATTTTCATTTAGGCCAACCTCAGGCAATTTTGAATACATATTCATTTACATCAAGACTCAACGTCCATAATTTCACCTCATCCCTGTTTATGCTCTGAAGGTTTGTTTGCGCTTTTCCATGCTTTGGCTACATTATAAACAACCGTTACACGTGTGCCTTCACGTGCGGGTTGACCTTCCGACATATCTTCCATTTCAAGTTTCAATTCCAGGTCATACAACCGGTTGAGCGTGCTGATCTTTTTCTGGAGCATTTCCAGTCCCTTGGATTCGTGTTGAACGCCGGTCAGTTGTTTTCGCTTTTGCGCTTCTTTAAAACCGATGCCATTGTCCGTCAGGATACATTGCAGCCGTTCGTTTTCGCAGCGGAAATCAAGTTGGATGACGGAGACTCCCTTGGGCGCCAAGCCATGTATGGTGGCATTTTCCAGTATAGGCTGAATCAGCATGCTTGGCACGGGAGTATCAGGCGGAATTTGAGAAGCGCCGTTGATCTGGAATTGGAAGTGGTGTTCAAACCGCAGCCGCGACAGTTCGAGGTATTCGTGGTTGTAGTCCAGTTCTTCCTGAAAGGTGATAAACGTTTTTTCGGAAAACAGCATGGTGCGGCGCAGCAAACGCATAAAAAGCGAAATGTATTCACTGGCTTTTACCGGATTGGGAGGGTATAGAAACTGCTGGATGGCATTGATGGCGTTGCCGATAAAATGTGGATTGATCTGCGCCTGCAGCGCCTGCAACTGGAGTGTGGATGCGGCAATCAGCGCCTTGCGATAATCTGCGCGAACCCGGTAAACGCGCCATACAGCGTAGATTATAGCACCCCAGATGAACATATAAAACCACAAAGTTTCGTACCAATAGGGTAGTTTTGTCAGCGTGCAGGTATCCGGGTACTGACTTGGAATACCGGAAGCTTTCACCGCAGTGACCTGAAATTGGTATCGCCCCGGTGGCAGATAAGCGCCCAAAGCATATAGTGGCGCACTCACCCTGAATGAATCTCTCCCATCCCGAAAACTGCCTGTCAGCCAGCGCCATATATTGTCCAACGTCCACCATGGAACCGGCAACAACATATCCTTTTGAATAATCACATACGACAGGTTACCCCGGCTCCGGAAATCCAGTCCGGATATTTCCATCTCCGGGTTCACGGCGTTGGGCGGCAAAATGATCTCGCGTTTCGCGACAGAAGAATCCGCCAAAAACTGGAACCGGGGTTGGTTGTCCTGTTGATATCGCAACGCCGTTATATAAGTCCTGAAATTGCCGCGCTCATAGGGCTCTTTAAGTATGACACGCGTCAAGCCGGCAACAGTTCCTGTCCACAAGGTATCGTGATGAACAAGCACCGCATTCACATCATCGTCGGCCAGTCCGTCATAGCGGTTGAAATGAATTATCCGGCCATCTCTGCTCAGACCGTAAACGCCGCGATTGGTAGCCAGCCAGATGTTTCCATTCGGTTCGACATAAAGGGATTGAACATTGTGGATAGGCTGTTTCAGGCGCTTGTTCACCACCTCAACGCCGGTGATCTTGCCGGATTTGACTGCGACCGACAACAACCCGCTTTCAGGGGTCACGACCCAAATGTGATCAGCATCCGCCCGGTTGATGGTCGTGATCCGGCTTTTCAGTTCAGGAAAATATTCTCCCCAGTTTGTTTGAAAACTATCTGCCTGGGAAAATAAGCCCTCCATACTACCCGCCCATACATTGTTGCCATCGTGGCAAACGGATGTAAAACGGGCTTTAATGACGTCCTGACTGGACATATTCTCCTTGGGCCGGACATATCCCAAACGGGAAGCGGATGCGATCCATATTTTATCGTTCTGAATAGCAATGGATTTCAGACTGTGGGGAAGGTTGTGCCGGATCGCTCGAAGATAATTATCCGCACAATAGAGCAGGGACTCGTCCGATGCGGCCCAGAAACCATCGTTCGCTACCGGTATGATCTGCCGGATCAAATTGTATCCGTCCACTGCGCCAAAAGGAATGGTGCTGATCGTGGTTCCCCTGATCAGATGCACGTTCCCGATATCGTCGCCTATTAGAATTTGTCCTGCATCATTCTTCGAAATCGTCCGAATGTTGCTGGAGGGCAAGAAGCTCTTTGCATAGGTGACCGGAGTATTTTTAGGAAGCGCCAGAACGCCCTCATCATTGGTGCAGAACCAGTAGGTGCCTTGCTTATCCTCGAACATTGCTGTGACTTTTTTCCCGGGTAAATAAGTCACCGGATTGGACAAATCCTGACGCGCATTGTCAAAACAAACGGCGCCCAAAGTTGGCGAACAGACCCAGAAACGCCCTTTCCTGTCGGTATAAACTTGTCCCGAAGGATGAGGAAGCTCCATCGTTTTTTTGATTTTACCTTTTTCCCACTCCAGCAACAATAGTTTATCCGTATAAGAGTATAGAATATGATTTTTCGATACGCCGATAGAAGGCAGTCTGTAGTCGGATTGTAATTGATAGATGATTTCTATTTGCCGGCCAGGTGTAAATTTCATGATGGAATGCGTGCCGATCACTAAGTAATCCGACCCGATTTTCTGTAAAGCCGCAGCTCCTTTGGGAAAACTGTAAGAGGTTATTTCACTCTCCCCCATTCGATATGCCTTGTAAGAGGGTTCAAAATGCCAGATACCGCCACTCGAATCTTCTGAAATATTATACGACCCGCCTGCAAAACCAATTTTGGCCAGCAATAAATCCTGTTTTTCCGTGATGACCTGACCCTGATAAAGATAACAGGGCTTCCTGCGGAAACAGAACAGCCATATTCTCCCTTTCGTATCCTCCTTCATATTGAGTACTTCCAGATCCGGCAGACCATCCGCCATACTGTAAGTCCGGAACCGGCTGCCGTCGAATCGTGCCAGTCCTTTGTCCGTGCCAAACCAGAGAAACCCCCGGCTGTCCTGCAAACCGCAATAGACGAGATTGCCGGGCAAGCCATCCGTTACACCATAGCGCAAATAAGCCGGGGTTTGTGCCGTTGAAGTACACAGCCAAAGCCAAAAGAAAAGAATCCGGTAAATATGCATGCCCAGGTGTGATTTCGCATCGAAAAGGTACGCATGCCAGGGAGAATCGGAGAGAAAATTTGAATGTTCATTGCCTGACAAATCTATCGGCGACAAGATGGCTTCCGTTTTCCCAGTGAACAAGGAGTACACACTTGCCCGCAGCTGATCTGCTGAAATGGGTTGCCATACTTCGTCCGGAAGATGTTTCAGGAAAAATTCCCTAACCTTGCGCCAAAATTATTCATGGAAGACAAACGCGGCACCGGCATCCTCATCGGGCGTTTTCAGATATTCGAACTTTCCGAAATCCACGAGCGGCTCATCGCGTCGGTACTGGAGCGGCACGAGCGTGTCGTCGTTTTCCTCGGCTCCAATCCCGCACCCAGCATACACAACCCGATTGACGTGGAACTGCGTGCGTTGATGTTCAACGACCGTTACGGCGACGGCATCCAGGTGGAAGAAATGCCCGACCTGCCCGACGACCGCATCTGGAGCCAGGAGTTCGACCGGCGCATCCTCGAATTGCGCCCCGAAGGCGAAGTGACTTTGTACGGAACGGAAGAGAATTTTGTGCAACGCTATACCGGGCGTTATCCCACTGTGGTATTGGAAGCCAAAGAAGAAGATTTCCCCGAAAACCCGCAAATGGAAGCGCTGGAAAACATGCGCGATTTCAGGGCGGGTATTTTGTACGCCCACCTGCGCCGCTTCCCGACGGTGTATCCGACGGTAGATGTGGCGGTGTTCCGCGACGACGGGCGCGAATTGCTGCTGGCGCGCAAAGAGAACGAGACGCGCTATCGCCTGCCCGGTGGCTTCACCGACCCTTCCGATGAAAGTTACGAAGACGCCGCCCTGCGCGAACTTGGCGAGGAATGCGGCGAACTGACCATCGAAGACCTCACTTACATCGGCTCCTGCCGCATCGCCGACTGGCGTTATCGCAATTCATGGGATACCGTGATGACCCACCTTTACGCGTGCATCTTTTCCGAAGGCGATCCCCAGCCGAGCGATGACATTGCCGAACTGCGGTGGATCGAAGTAAAAAAATTGAACGAAGAGTCGTTCATTCCTGAACACCAACCCCTATGGGGAATGCTGAAGGAATTTTTGGAAGAGGAGAATAGCTCGCAAATTTGAACAAACATTGAGCAAATATTGAGCATGGAGCCTTTTAAAGGGGGGCTTACCTTTGTTGTACCAAAGGAAAACGCCTTGCCTTGAACTTGTTTCACATTCGAATTTGCGTTTCCCATGAATGCCCATTCTTTTTTAACCGCCCTCATAGCCGCCTGGAATGCCCACGACAAACAAGGCCTGCTCGATCTGTACCACCCCGAATTCCGGGGCGAAGACCTCTCAGAGGGCAAAAATGCCAATGGCCTGCACGACGCCGGGCGCATGATTGACTATATCCTGACCGCTTTTCCCGACCTGGAAATGGAACTGCTCGAATGGGGCGCCGACGGTGATAAGGTGTTCTGCTTCTGGCAGGCGACCGGCCACCAGCGCGGTCGCCTGATGAACATTCCGCCGACAGGGAAAGCCGTTTCATTCATGGGTTCCACCTTTTTTACGCTGAAAGATGGAAAGATCGTCCGCCAACGCCGCATCTGGGACGTGGCTACCGCCTTGCGACATATCGGGCTGCTGCCGGAACCGACGACGGTGGAGTATAAGTGAACTCTTATCTTACGATCAACACCGGAATCTTTACCGCGTGCCGCACCGCTCCTATTGTAGTGCCAAAAATCAGGTCCTTCAACACCCGGTGGCCATGCGCACCCATCACCAGAATATCGGCGCCTTTTTCGTTAACGAGAAGGGGAATAGCTTTCTTAGCCCTTCCATAGCCGATAAATGCTTCGCACTGATAGCCCATTTCCTGCAGCTGTTGCGCGTATTTTTCCAGATTTTTCACATCAGAGCGGGTTTCCAGGTCCTGAATTTCTGAGCCCATGACCCAGGCGCCTGCCGTCTCCACCGCATGGATGAGTATATATCCGGCCGACTTGCCGCCAAGGTGCAGGGCATGTTCCAGCGTCTTTTTGTCAGCCTGCGAAAAGTCGAGCGCGACGGCA
This sequence comes from Saprospiraceae bacterium, assembly GCA_019187225.1. Taxonomy (GTDB): domain Bacteria; phylum Bacteroidota; class Bacteroidia; order Chitinophagales; family Saprospiraceae; genus M3007. The sequence continues at coordinate 2,649 of JABAQQ010000038.1, read as the reverse complement.
ATCTTTTTAAATTCCGGCACTTTTATGTCTGAAATTCCCGTAAAATCCCTGTGTGGCACTTTCGCCTTTTTTTGCGGCAAACGGTACAACAGTGGTCGCAGGGTAATGTAGACCAGCATACCGCCGGCGAACAACAGAGCAGGGATAACGATGAAACGGATCGCCCACGCAAGGGTACCGGCCGATTCCAGCCAGCCCTGCAATTGCTGGATCACAAGATTCACATTGAGCGCCACGATGATGGCCGCGCTCGTCCAACCGCCCAATTTTGCCCAAAAACCGACGGCAAAATCGCCCATGCGTTTCTTGTCGCTCACGTAATGCAGCAAGGGAATAATGGCGAAACCCAACTGCATGCTCAGAATGACCTGGCTCAGAACGAGCATGTTGCCTGTGGCAGATTCTCCCATGATCGTGATGACCAGGATGGTTGGGACGACAGCCAAAAGCCGCGTAATGATGCGGCGCAACCAGGGTGCAATGCGCAGCCGCAGGTAACCTTCCATGACGATCTGACCCGCCAGGGTGCCTGTTACCGTACTGCTTTGCCCGGCAGCGATGAGGGCTATGGCGAATAATACCGGCGCGTAACTTTTGCCCAGGAGCGGTTCCAGCAGGCGGTGGGCATCCTGTATCTCAGAAACGCCGTCGTAGCCGTGTTTGTGAAAAACGGCGGCAGCCAGTATCAAAATGGCAGCATTGACGAACAGCGCCATGTTGAGCGCGATGGCCGAATCAATCACATTGTACTTGATGGCCCGGCGGATACCGGTATCCGAACGCTCGATTTTGCGCGTTTGCACCAGGGCCGAGTGCAGGTATAAATTGTGCGGCATCACCGTCGCGCCGATGATGCCGATAGCGATAAACAACGCTTCCGTATTCGGAATAGACGGGACAAAACCCGTTGCCACCTCGCTCAGTTCGGGTTTGGCTAAGATCATTTGCACAGCGAATGCGCCGCCGATGATCAGCACCAGTCCGAGGATAAATGCTTCTAATTTTCTGACACCCAATTGCATCAGGAACAACAACAGGAACGCGTCGAGCACGCTGATGGCCACGCCCCAGGTCAACGGAATACCGAACAGCAGTTGCAAACCGATGGCCATGCCCACCACTTCGGCGAGGTCGGTAGCGGCGATGGCAATCTCCGCGAGGATGTAGTTGAAAATATTGGCTGCCGGGTGGTAGAGTTCGCGGGAGGCTTGCGCAAGGTCGCGGCGCGCCACCACGCCGAGCCGGGCGCTCAGACTTTGCAACAGCAGCGCGATAAGGTTCGACATCAGCAGCACCCACAACAGTTGGTAGCCGAAACGGCTGCCTCCGGCCAGGTCGGTCGCCCAATTGCCGGGATCCATATAGCCCACGCTAACAAGATAGGCAGGGCCGAGAAATGCGAACAATCGCTTCCAAAAATTGCCTTTCACATTGGTTTCGACCGAACCATGTACTTCGGAAAGGGATACGTCGGTGTTGGATATTTTGCTCATGTTGTGGACGGTGGACGGTGGACGGTGGACGGTGGACGGTGGACGGTGGACGGTGGACGGTGGACGGTAGACGGTGGACGGTAGACGGTGGACGGTAGACGGTGGACGGTAGACGGGAGATGGGAGATGGGAGGATGACTATCTTTTTTGTCAACTCTACGCCGTCAACCGTCAACCGTCTACCGTCAACCGTCTACCGTCCACCGTCTACCGCTCATGAAATTTTTACAAAGAGGTTTTGGGTCACTTTATCGCTTAGTATCAACTCGCGTCCATCGCGAATGCGCACACGAACGGACTGGTCGTAGGGAAAGCGTTCGAGCAGTTCGAGTTCGGCGCCGAGGATAAGGCCGAGTTGGTCGAGGTATTGAAGAAAAGTCGTGCTGTGATCGTCCACGCCGGTAACGATGCCCCTTTCGCCTGCTTTCAGGGTAGCCAGCGGCGCTTGTTTGCGGAACGTCCAGCGCCCTTCCGCATCGGGGATAGGGTCGCCGTGCGGGTCGAATTTAGGGTAGCCGAGAAAGGAATCGAGGCGACTCACGAGGTCGTTGCCCTGTACGTGTTCGAGTTGTTCGGCCAGTTCGTGTACCTCGTCCCAGGCAAAACCGAGTTTATCCACCAGAAATACCTCCCACAGGCGGTGTTTGCGGATCAGCGCTGTCGCCAACCGCCCTCCTTCTTCGGTCAGTTGAACGCCGCGGTATTTCTCGTAGGTGATCAATTGTTTGTCCGACAAGCGTTTGAGCATATCGGTCACAGAAGCGGCGGAGGTCTGCATCTGGGCTGCAATGGCATTGGTAAGGGCAGGGCCAGCCTCTTTTTCCGCAATAGTAAAAATGGCTTTGAGGTAATTTTCTTCAGCGTGCGTGATAGTCATGATCGTCATATTTTTGTTCGCCCATGCAGGCTCTTCGGCGTACGGATGAAAAATTTTAAGGCAAACATATGACTTATTTTTAGACTTACCTAAATATTTTTTCAAAAAAAATTAACCCTGGCGGAAGGTCACACCGCCAGGGTTGGTTTACTTTTAGAAAGGGTACACATTTTTCCGGGAAAAAACCGGTCTTAGTTCTTTGAAATGTCGGAAAAGAAAAATGGAGGGGAAATTTGTGTTTCTCACGCATAAATCCCCCCTTCCATGCGCCGAAGCGCC
>JABAQQ010000053.1 GCA_019187225.1 Saprospiraceae bacterium | reverse complement strand
AACCTGGACGACCTGCAAGCCGCCGTAGAACATGCACTTCACGAAATCGCTGATAACCCTGAACTCATCCGCTCTTTTTTCTCTAAATCATCCGTCGCGTTCCTTTAAAAATGCACGGGGCTATAAAAGGCAATATGGCGCTGCACGCCGCGCTCATTGACAAAAAAGTGCCCCATGAATTCCGGGTACGCGACGGCGAACACAACTGGACGTACTGGCGTACCGCACTGCCGGAGGTGTTGAAATTCGTCGGCGGGCGCTTTCACAGATAAGAGACTTCATACGTACAATGGTTCAGTGGATCAGTGGGGCAAGGCCGGAAGGATTGTGCCTTTTGCGCCTTGCCGTTTTTTTTTAAACACATAGTCACATAGAGCACATAGTTTCTCCGGCAATCTGTCATCGAAATGATACTATGTGTTCTATGTGACTATGTGTTTACCCGGACTCACTTCGAGTAATTCAACGCCTTCAGCAATTCCTCCAGATTGCCCTCGCCTACCGGTATCTCATAGTCCCCGATCTTGATCTGGTTGCGGCGAATGGACTCGATTTTGTCCAGATTGACGATATATGATTTGTGTACGCGCATAAAACCCTGGGGCGGCAGCTTTTCTTCGATGCCCTTCAGCGTGGATTTCGTGAGCACGGGTTTTTTCAGGTTGGCAAGATAGATTTTTACATAATCTTTCATGCCTTCAATGTGTGTAATGTCTTTAGTTGGAATTTTCACGATGGAGTATTCTACGTTTACAAAGAAAAAATCGGGTTGGTCTTCGATCGTATTCGTTTGTAAAGGCGGGTTGGATGCTGGATAAAGAAGCGCCTGCCGTTTCCGGTATTCGTCCAGTGCCTTAAACGCTGATTTGGTAAAACGTTCCAGACTGACGGGTTTCATTAAATAATCAATAACATCCAGGTCGTAACTCTCCACGGCATAATTGGAATAGGCGGTCACAAAAATGACCATCGGCTTTTCGGGCAGACTCTGTAAAAACTTGGTGCCGAGCATTCCCGGCATTTGTATATCAAGAAACATCAGGTCCACCTTTGTCTCCTGCAAGGCTTCCATCGCCTCGAAGGCGTTTTTGCACGTACGCACGAGTTCCAGGAACGGAACCTGCCGGATGTTCTCTTCCAGCATTTTGCGGCCCATACTTTCGTCGTCTACAGCGATACAGGAGAGTTTCATGTTTCGGTGATGGTTGATGGTTATTGGTTGATGGTTATTGGTTGTTGGTTCCGTAAGGGCAAATGGATAGGATTTTAATAGTTAATTCTATAACGCAACAACAATACCCCGCTGTCATACGCTTTTGAATCCAGCAATGTCAGCCCGACCTTTTTCCGGCACCCTCCGAAAAGCGGAATTCCATCTCCGAGTACTACCGGGTTGAGTTTGATCAACAATTCGTCAATCAGTTCGTTTTCGAGGAGCGAACCTGCCAAAGCGCCGCCGCCGCACAACCAGATATCTTTGCCATTTTCCGTTTTCAGGTTTCGGATGAATTCCATTTCATTCTGTTTGACGAGCTCTACCCGGTCGTTCGATTTAAACTGAGCCGTTTTCGAAAAAAAATAGTTTTTCATATACGGATTGAAATCGTTGTATGCCGGATCACCCGGCTTCAGGCCGTATTTATAACCCACTTCATAGGTATTTCTACCCATCAGGATGGCGCCGTAGTACCGGATGCTGTCCAGAAAATCTGTAACGTGTTCGCCCTCCCCCGGAAAGTCGTCGAACGACCCGTCTGCGCGGGCAATGTAGTGATCCAGGGTTGTTGCGACGTGGTAGATGATTTTTCGCATACAATCAGTTGAGAGGGGTTTAGGAAGTTTATATAGTTGAGTTGTTCCTGGACCCGGGTACTACTTCGTATGCCCGAACGCCAGCCACAATTCTGCGACAAACCATTCGTCGGTCCGGTTCAGTTCCAGCCGGTGCGTTTCGGGATAGAGCAATTCCAGCCGCCGACGCACATTCTGCAGGCCGATGCCCGAACTGTTGTCCTTGTCGGCCTGCGTTTCGGGGGTAATTTTGTTGCGCACCCGGAACGTCATTTCTTTTTCATTGTATTTCAGGTCAATATCAATCACAGGTTCGGCGACGAGGCCCACGCCGTGTTTGAAAGCGTTTTCCACAAAGGGGATCATCAGCATCGGCTCGATGAGTTGGCCGGCGATGTCACCCTCTATATTCAGCCGTATCTCGACGTCTTCCTCGAAACGGATCCGTTGCAATTCGACGTAGTTTTCTAAATAATTGATCTCTTTTTCCAGCGGGATCTGCGCGTCGTTGGAGTCGTAGAGCATGTAACGCATCAGTTCGGACAATTTGATCGTCACCGGCTCGGCCAGCGGCGATTTCGAGCGAATGAGATACACGATGCTGTTGAGGATGTTGAAAATAAAGTGCGGGCTGATCTGCGAGCGCAGGAACGACAGTTCCGATTGCATCCGCTCCTGGCGCGCTTCGCGGCCGGCCTTTTCACCTTCCAGCATAAACAATACCGTTGCATACCCCGTGCTGACCGCCGTGACGAACAGTACCGGGAACAATGCCTTGTAGGAGTGAAAAACGACGCCTTTGCACTCTGGCGCAAGCAACCAGTTCTTCATAATACCCTGCAAAACAATAAAAAACAGTGCCAGCCCCAACAGCGATAAAAGGTAAGAAGCAATCCCCCGCTTGCGCAACAGGCGTGGCGCGAGCCATTCCGTGTTCAGGAAAAACAAGGGTATGTTCGTCAGCGACGCGGGCATTATTTTGAGAAAAAACTGCTGCCGCCAGCCATCGTCATCGTCGAACGAAATGAACGGCGACGCGAACCATATCCCGAAAAAGGTAAGGATGAAGAGCCAGCGCGTGAGCCGGTCGGAGGAGATATTTTTGCCGAACAATTTCATGCTGTAAGTTGGTCGGACAAATATAATACGGCATGACCCGACTTTTTACGAGTTGGCGACGAAGAGGGCAAATAAGGCGATGTAGGGAGAGAATTTGGCTAATTCCCCACATTCTTCACGGTGAAGCAGGAACTGATCGAGTTTCGTAAAAAAGGTAAAAGTGTATTGATTGAACTACACGAGTGCGTGAAATGCATCGGGCACAGATAAAGGAGAGAGGGTAGGTGCATCTGGTATTTTTGGTTTGAGATTTAAAGACGAAATACCGCAAACACCAGATGAACAAATCTTCATACTCCATTGAAATTTATTTTTGAAATTTTATTCAAAATCCATGAATAACTATTGTCAAAATCTTCGAATTCTTCCTTAGTTAAAGGCTTTGTATGCGCATCATTTCGTCTCGCAATATTCAATGTATCCATGTTCATTTCAAATCGATTTTTGTTAATATCAAATATATTTTTAAATATTTCCCAATGGCTTGAAATAATAGACTTTAAATCTGGTATATATAATTGATTAGCAACCTCTTGCGGTTTTCTTCCAACAAAAAGGTCTTTAATATCTGTTCTATCTCCGCGTTTCGGTAAAGCTATAATCAAATCATTTGATATTTTTGAATTATCAAACGCATTTTTTACGCCAAGATACAAAATGATTATTCTTCTAAGTTTTAATTCAACTTCACTCCTTTTCTCAAAAAGCTTTCCAATAGAATACAAATCTGGAATCTCCGGAAGAATTTCCAACCGAATTAAGGGGGTACAACTTTGCTATCTATGACAAGGATTCTTCATTAAAAAATCAAAAACGATGCCAACCGAGTGTACATTTGCGCCATGAAAGAAGTCGCACACCCCCATGACGCTCTTTTCAAATTTGTCCTGTCTGCATCGGAATCAGCCAGAGACATGATAGGTTTGTTGCCCTGGGAGTTCACCGAACTACTCGATCTTGACACGCTCATGGAAGACCCTAATTCCTACATCTCGCCAGAATTGAAAGAATACATGAGTGACAAGGTGTGGCACTGTACCATCAAAGGCCACCAAGACCTCCGCATAGATGTCGCCCTCTTGTTCGACCATAAAAGTTTCCTGCCCGAATACCCCCATTTGCAACTCAACCTTTACCTTGCATTGAAAGCCCGACGAGAAGAACTCGACGGTCAGAAACCGACGCTCACCATACCGGTAATTCTTTACCACGGCACGGAAAAATGGGTAAAAAGCTCTGCTACTGCACCTTTCGGGAATTATCCCCAACGTTTTCATCCATTCGTGCCAGCCTTCGATTACCACCTGATTGATCTGGCTAACTTTACAGATGAGGATATCCTCAACATGCGGATGGGGCCGCTGGTGAATATGTTGCTCGTGTTCAAACATTTCCGCAATAAACCCTACCTGCTCAATAACTTAGACAAAATTTTCGTCTATGGTGACTTTTACCAAACTACCGAGCAGGGACGGCAGTTTATATGGGAACTGCTTGTTTATTTTTTCAAAATTACCGACCTTCGCCGGGACGAAGGAGAAAAAGTCATCAATCAACTTCCAAAAATTATGCAACCAGCTGCAAGAAGCACTTACGACAACATCGTGTTGGAAAGTCAGATGGAGATCCAACATAAGATCGCTGAAAATTTCATTCGGAAATATCCCGATTGGTCAGACGACGCTATTGCCGCAGCATTGCTCGCCGAAATTGAACTAATCCGGCAAATCCGGCAAGACCTGAAAAAGCGGAAACTCATTCCGCAATAAATCCCATCGTCTTTGCCCCCTCTCTACCATTACCGCTTATCCCCCTCCCCCATCATCTCCACATTTTCCCTTTTCATCTACTCTCCCCGCTGTTGCAGGACAGGAGGTCGTTTCTTTGCAGTGCCAAAATCCGGCTGAACCATCCGTGCCGTTTCGCATTATACTTCTTTTTCAACGCTTTACCTCCGGTTTGATGAATTACTCCCGTTATTACCCCCTTCTTTTTATTTTGTTCCTGCCCGCGTTGCTCGCCGCCCAGGTGCCCGAATCCGGTGCGCCCAACGCCGAAAAGCGCATCCTGAAAGGCATCCTGGCCGATGCAGAATCGCAAATACCGCTGGCGTATGCGACAGTGACGCTGTTTTCCCTGCCCGACAGCGCGGCGGTGACGGGCGCCATCACGGACGAAACCGGCATGTTCGAAGTCATGGCGAAACCCGGCAAATACTTCCTGCGGGCGCAGTTTTTATCGTACAAAACAAAATTCGTGGATGGCATAGCGTTGGCGACTGATACGGACCTGGGGGCGGTTTTGTTGACTGCCGACGCCACTACGCTGGATGAAGTGGTCATACGCGCCGAAAAAAGCCAGGTGCAATTCGATCTCGACAAAACCGTATTCAATGTCGGAAAAGACCTCGCCAACCGGGGTGGTTCGGCAGCCGATGTGCTCGACAACGTGCCGTCCGTGCAGGTGGATGCAGAAGGCAACGTGAGCCTGCGCGGCAGCGAGAACATGCGCATCCTCGTGGACGGCAAACCCTCAGGACTGGTCAGTTTCGGCTCCAACGGCCTGCAGAACCTGCCTGCCAACATGATTGACCGCGTGGAAGTGATCACCAATCCGTCGGCGCGCTACGAAGCGGAAGGTATGGCAGGTATCATCAATATCGTATTGAAAAAAGAAAACCGGCGCGGCATCAACGGCTCGGTAGACCTCACTGCGGGCACCCCGGACGAACACGGCATAGCGCTCAACATGAACCTGCGCCGCAACAAATTCAACTTTTTTACCAACTACGGCCTGCGCTACCAGGACAGCCCCGGCAGCAACTCCATGTACCAGGAGTATTACAGCGGCGACACCACTTTTATCACCGACCTGAGGGGCGAACGTCAAAGGGCCGGCTGGTCGAACAACCTTCGCCTGGGCGCCGATTATTCTTTTACCCCCAAAAGCACGTTGACTTCTGCCTTTTCGTGGCGGTACAGCGATCAGGACAATTACAGCCTGATCCGGTACTACGATTTTATCAACGACCTGAACAACCCGGTGGGCATCACGCGCCGCACGGACAATGAAAAAGAGACCGAGCCCAATTACGAGTACTCCCTGACATACAAACGGAGCTTCGGGCGCGAGGGCCACGAACTGAGCGCCGACTTCCGCTTTCAGGACAATTCCGAACGCGAAGTGTCGGACTTCCGCGAAATCTATTTCACCTCGGAAGAGGTACTGTCCGGACAGCCCGACCTCCTGCAACGCTCCGACAACCGGGAAGGCGAGCGCAACGCAATCCTCCAACTGGACTATGTGCACCCCTTCGGAAAAGATGGCAAATGGGAAGCCGGTCTGCGCAGCGGCCTGCGCAACATCAACAACGATTACATCGTGGAAGAATTCGCCGACAACGCCTGGACGACGCTGCCAGGGCTGAGCAACAACGTACTCTACGGTGAGAATATCCATGCCGCCTACGGCATTGTGGGCAACAAGCTCAACAAGTTATCGTGGCAGGCGGGCTTGCGTACAGAGTTGGCGGACATCAAAACCGAATTGAAACAAACCAACGAGGTCAACGACCGGCCGCTCTATGTCAACCTGTTCCCAAGTGCCCACCTCAACTACGACCTGCCCAGCGAAAACGCCATTCAGGTCAGTTACAGTCGCCGCATTCGCCGGCCGCATTTCCGCGAATTGAACCCGTTCTCCCAATATACCGACGCCCGCAATTTCTGGGGCGGCAACCCAAACCTGAACCCCGAATACACCGATGCCTGGGAGATCGGCCACCTCAAACGCTGGGAAAAAGGCTCCTTGTCGTCCTCGGTATATTACCAGTATACGACCGATGTCATCGAGCGCATCCGCATACAACTGTCCGATACTTCGGCCATTACGCGCCCCACCAACCTCGCCGTGCGCCACCAGTACGGATTCTCGTTCAACGGCAATTACGAACCTTTCAGCGTGTGGAAACTGACGGGCAACCTCAATTTTTTCCGCAGCATCATGGAAGGAGAGTATGAAGGCCAGGTGTTTGACGCCGATACCTACACCTGGTTCGGGCGCGTATCGTCGCGGCTGACCTTGTTGAAAAAAGTAGACCTGCAAACCACGTTCAATTACCGCGCCCCCCGCCAGACGACGCAGGGTCGCGCCAAAGCCATGTACCACGCCGACCTCGCCGCCAGCACCGATGTGCTGAACAAAAACGGCACGCTCACGCTCAGCGTCCGCGACGTGTTCAATACCCGCCGCTGGCGCAGCACCACCGAAGGCGCCGATTTTTATACCGATGGCGACTTCCAATGGCGGGCAAGACAAGTGACGCTGACGTTCAGTTACCGGCTGAACCAACAGAAAAAACCCGAGCGGGAACGCGAAGGCGGGGAGAACGGCGGTGGCGACTATTAAAAGTTGTCCAGGTCATCCGGGTCATTGACCAATAAGAGTTCGGCTCAACCCTTGTATAAAAAACAACACAGCCGCACCGGAAACACGGCAGGCACAAAAACTACTTTTCCGGAATTCTGCCTAACCATAGAATTCCCTTTGTGCGCGTGTTTCACGGTGCCGGCCGTGTGAACTCCAGGCTTGAAAACAAAGAAAGAGTTTAGGTTAAATCGCCGCTTCCCGACGCAACGCCGGGAAGCGGCAAAACCTGGATCGTTTCTTTCAGGCAATGGGCTCCATGATGATCAAAGAAAATTCTATGCTGCAATTTTTCAACCTTTGCACTTTATCTTCATTCGTCTGGAAAGACACTCTCCATGAAAAAATACATTAAACCCACTCTGTTCGGCCTTTTGGCCCTTTTCCTCCTGGCCCAATTCATCCGCCCCGAAAAGAACCTTTCCAACGACCGAACCAACGACATTTCCCTGAAATACCCGGTGCCCGAACCGGTGCAAGCCATCCTGAAAGTCGCCTGCGATGACTGCCACAGCAACTACACCGTCTATCCCTGGTATGCCGAAGTGCAACCGGTCGCCGCATGGCTGGCCAATCACGTGGAAGACGGCAAAAAACACCTGAATTTCTCCAATTTTACTTCCCGCCGTGTGGCGGTGCAAAATCACAAATTTGAAGAGATCATCGAGATGGTGAAAGAAGGTGAAATGCCGCTGGCGTCCTACACCTGGGTACACCGCGACGCGATCCTGACGGAAGCACAAAAACAAACGCTGATCAATTGGGCGCAAGCGAACATGGACTCCCTGAAAACGCAATACCCGGCAGATAGTCTGGTAATGCAGCGGAGGTAAGGCATACAACTTTTTCCTGTTTTATCAGTCTAAAAACCTGCAAAAACGATCAATAACAAGTGCTTCTGATTTTTTAGCAAGATATACCAGACAAATGACACTACATCGCATTCTCCCGTTAGCAGCGCTCTCCATTATCCCCTTGTTGCTGTCTGCGCAAATTCCGCAGGGAGGGCGCCCCGGCGCGGGGCAGGGCAATGCTGCCCAGCTCAACATCGGCCGCTTTTACGGCAAGGTGGTGGATGAAAACAAAAAACCGCTTCCCTACGCGACGGTGCAACTGACAGGCATGCGATTCGACAGCGCGAGCCGCTCCATGCAGGAAAAGATCATCGCGGGCCAACTGGCCGAGGAAAACGGCGATTTCAGCCTGGAAAACCTGCCGGTCCGCGGGCAATTCACCCTGAAGATCAGTTACATGGGTTACGAAAACTACGAACAAAAGGTGGCCTTCGATGTAAAAATGCCGGCAGGCAACGGAGGAGGCGGCATCAACAACCTGGCTGCCAAAGTGGACAAAGACCTCGGCAACATCATGCTGAAAGTCTCTGCGCAGGTGCTCAAAGAAGTGACCGTCACCGGCGAAGCCGCGCAGGTCACCCTGGCGCTCGATAAGAAAGTCTACCGCGTGGACAAGGACGGCGTGGCGGCGGGCGGCACCGCCGAAGACGCGATGAAAAACATTCCTTCGCTGAATGTTGACCTCGACGGCAACCTGACCCTCCGCAATGCAGCGCCTCAATTGTTCGTGGACGGGCGCCCCACCCCGCTGACGCTCGACCAGATACCTGCCGACGCCATCGAGAGCGTGGAAGTCATCACCAATCCCTCGGCCAAATACGACGCTTCGGGCGGCGGCGCCGGCATCGTCAATATCGTGCTGAAAAAAGAACGCCGCATCGGATACAACGGCAGCGTGCGCTCCGGACTCGACATGCGCGGTCGCTTCAACCTCGGCGGCGACCTCAACGTGCGCGAGGGGAAATTCAACGCTTTCCTCGCTGCCAATTTGAACCAGCGCCGCTCGCTCAGTTCGGGCGGCACCGACCGGCAAAACCTGTTCGGCGCACCGCTCACCAACGTTTACCAGGCCAATGATTCGGAGAACAAAGGCTATTTCGGCATGTTGCGCGGCGGCATAGACTGGTTTATCAACAACCGCAATACCTTCACCCTCAGCGGTTCCATGAACGGGGGGCAGTTTCAGTCGCTCGACGACCAGACGATCCGGACGGATACGTTCCTGGGCTCCGGAATTTCGAGCGGCAATTCCCTGCGCAATACCAACAACGAGCGCAACCACCGCACTTACGGCGCCCAGGCGCTTTATAAATATCTTTTCCCCAAAGAAGGCAAGGAATGGACGGCCGACGTGAACTATAACCACAGCACCTCGGAGGGCGACGGCCGTTTTACCACGACTTATTCCGACCTGAACCCACCCTTGGAAGCCCACCAACGCCAGACGAACAACGGCTCCAACGACTTCTTCACCGCGCAGACAGATTTTGTAAATCCGCTCGCCGACAACATCAAACTCGAACTCGGCGCGCGCGCGGCCGTGCGCAACTTCCGCTCTCAAAATGCCACTTTTAAGGAAGAGGTGCGGGTACCCGGTTTTGCCGACAACTACAAATTCAACGACCAGGTATATGCCGCCTATGGCAATTTTGCCCATTCTTTCCCCAAATGGGGCTACCAGGTGGGCCTGCGCGCCGAAAGTTCGACCTATACCGGCACTTTGATAGACAGCGACACATCTTTCAACAACGATTATCCGTTCAGCCTGTTCCCCAGCGCATTCCTGACCTACAAACTGAACGAAGAAGACAACCTGCAACTGAGTTTCACGCGCCGCATCAACCGCCCGAATTTCTTTCAGTTGATCCCCTTTCCCGACTTCTCCGATTCGCTGCAAATCTCGGTGGGGAACCCCAACCTCCTGCCGGAATTCACCAATTCGCTCGAATTGTCGTACCAGAATGTGTTCGCCAAAGGCCATAACCTGCTGACCTCCGTGTATTACAAACGCTCCAACGACCTTATCACACGCTACCAATACCTCGAATTCAGCAGTCTCGTGAACGATTCCGTAGTGATCTCCACCTACGCCAACTCCAACTCGAGCACGGCTTACGGTCTTGAATTTACACTTAAAAATACTTTTTGGCAAAAAGTGGAACTGACCTCCAACTGGAATTTCTACAACTCCGTCATTGACGCACAGAACATTGAAAGCGGTCTGAAAAACGAACAGTTTTCCTGGTTCGTCAAGGAAAACCTGAACATCCGGCTGCCCGAAAGTTTTACCGTCCAGTTCTCCGCCTCTTACCAAAGCCGCACGGCGGTGACAATCGGAGGCGGTGGCGGCGGACGCGGCGGCGGTTGGATGGGCGGCCCGACGAATTCGGCGCAGGGCTATTCGATCCCCGTTTGGTACGTTGATTTTTCCGTGCGCAAAGACCTGTGGAACCGCAAGGCTACCCTTACGCTCAACATCCAGGACATTCTCCGCTCGCGCAAACAAGGCTCTTACACAGAATCCGACTATTTCATACAGGATACCTGGCGCCGGCGCGACCCGCAATTGGTGCGGGTGAACTTCTCTTACCGCTTCGGCAAATTCGATACTTCACTGTTCCGGCGGAAAAACAACCGCATCGAGTCGGACGGGATGGATGTGGGATTTTAATTTCACTGCTTTTAATCCGTTTTTTTGGCGAACTTCGCCCCTTAAATCGCCTAAATCAAATCACATGCACGACTACGCTCCATCCGCCCCAACCCTTACCAATACACCCTTTCGCACTGTACCAGGCGACCCCATTCAGGTGCAGATGCACACCCTCGCAAACGGTCTGCGACTTTTTCTGACCGTCAACAAAGACGAACCGAGGGTCTATACCGAAATCGCTGTCCGGGCAGGCAGCAAGCACGATCCGGCAGACACGACGGGGCTGGCGCACTATTTCGAGCACATGATGTTCAAGGGTACGGACCAGCTGGGCAGCCTCGACTGGTCAAAAGAAAAAGCTTTGCTCGACCAGATCGAACAAAAATTTGAAGAACACCGGCAGGAGCAGAACCCCTTGAAAAAGAAAACTTTGTATGCCGAGATTGACCGCCTTTCCTTTGAAGCGGCCAAATACGCTGCCGCCAACGAGTACGACAAACTCGTGAGCGCCATCGGCGCCAAAGGTACGAATGCCTACACCTGGGTGGAACAAACAGTGTATGTGAACGACATACCGTCGAACGAACTGGAGCACTGGTTCGGGTTGGAAAGCGAGCGCTTCCGCCGGCCGGTGCTGCGCTTGTTCCACACCGAGTTGGAAACCGTCTTCGAAGAGTACAACATCAGCCAGGACAAGGATTTCCGCAAAACCATGAAGGCGATGCAGGAAGTCCTGACCCCCACCCATCCTTACGGCACTCAAACTACGCTGGGACGCGGCGAAGACCTGAAAAACCCTTCCCAAACCAATATCTACCGTTTTTTCGACCGCTATTACGTGCCTAACAACATGGCCATCATACTGGCTGGCGACTTCGACCCTGCGCAGGCGCTGGCTTTGGCAGAGCGGTATTTCGGGCATTACCAGGCAAAACCGGTTCCAACGTTTTCTTTTGAAAAACAACCCGAACTCAAGGCCCGCACCCGCCGCGATATATACGGCAACGAAGCCGAATGGCTGGAAATGGGCTGGCGTTTCGACGGCGCGGCTTCCGAAGAGGCCCTATTGCTGCCGCTGATCGCCAATATGTTGCACAACTATCAGGCGGGCCTGTTCGACTTGCACCTCATTCAAAAACAAAAGCTGCTCGAAGCCTTCGCCTATCCGCGTGTGTATGAAGATTATTCGAGCCTGCTCTTGTTTGGCAAGCCGCGCGAGGGCCAATCGCTGGAGGAAGTGGAAACCTTATTCCGGGAACAGATCGAAAACCTCCGCAACGGCAACTTCGAGGACTGGCTGCCGGCGGCGGTGGTAAAAGACCTGAAACTTTCGGAGATCAAGGAATTTGAAAAAAACCAGGGCCGCGCCGGCGCCATTGTCAACGCCTTCATCCTGGGCCTTGACTGGAGCGACATGGTGCAGCGCTGGAAAAAATTAGAAAAAGTGACCAAAGCAGATGTCGTCGCTTTCGCCCGGAAATATCTGCGCCCCGACAACTATGCCGTCGTGTTCAAACACTATGGAGAAGACGCTTCGGTGATGAAAGTGGAAAAGCCGCCCATCACCCCCATCGAAGTGAACCGCACGGACATATCCGGATTTGCGCACCAATTTCTGGCGCAGGAGTCGGCCGACATCGAACCCCAATTTGTTGATTTCCGCAAAACACTCAAAAAAGCCTCCATCACGCCCCATCAGAAACTGCTCGCCGTCCGGCAACCGGAAAGTAAACTTTTTCGCCTCCATTATACCTTCGACACGGGCCGTTTGAGCGACCGCCGCCTGGCGTTGCTCGCTTCTTATCTGCCCTTCCTGGGCACTTCACGCCATTCGGCAACGGAAATGCAGCAGGCGTTCTACCGCCTGGGCGTCAATTTTTCGGCCACTTGCCAGGACGAACATTTTCACTTCACGCTTACCGGGCTGGAAGAGTCCTTCGCAGAAGCCACGGCCTGGATGGACCACCTGCTGACAGATGCCCAACCCAATCCCGAAGCTTTGCAAAACCTCGTGGCCGACATCCTGCTGCGCCGCATCAACGATAAAAAAGACAAACGCACGGTGCTGACAAAAGCGATGGCCGCTTACGCCAAATACGGACCTTCATCGCCTTTCTCCGACAAACTGTCCAAAGAGCAACTGCTGGCCATCCGGCCCGAAGAATTGACGGATTTGTTGCGTCAATTATTGACCTTCAGGCACGAGATATTCTATTACGGCCCCAATAGTCCGCGCACGGCGGCAAATGTTCTGAAACGACAACACAGGGCCGCCGCCTCGCACAAAGCGCCCCTGAAAGCGAAAAAATACCCGGAACTCGCCACCCGTAGCAACAAAGTTTTCTTTGTCCATTTCCCAACCGTCCAGGTAGAACTCCTGCTGCTCTCCAAAGGCACACCACGGTTCAGTCTCGAAGAGTACGTCTTTTCGGAGTGGTACAATCAGTATTTCGGTTACGGATTGTCGAGCATCGTCTTTCAGGAGATCCGCGAATCCAAGGCGCTCGCCTATTCGGCCTATGCCTTTGCCGCCAATCCGCCCCGAAAAAACCGCGCCCACTGGCTGCAGGCTTACGTCGGCACACAACCCGACAAACTCCGCGAGGCGGTAGACGCATTTGAAGCGATCCTCGAAAACATGCCCGTATCGCTGCCGCAAATGGAAAATGCCCGGCAAAGCGTATTGAAACAAATTGCAGCCGGACGCATCAAAAAGGCCGACGTGTATTGGACCTGGCGCGCCAACCGCGACAAGGGTTTTCCCAACCGCGACCTCCGCGCCGATGTATATCACAAACTCGAACACGCCGACGCGGCAGATCTGATCCATTACCAGCAACGCCACGTGAAAGGCCGGCGCTACACCTGGCTCGTGCTGGGCGACCGCCAGCATATTGATTTCAAATACCTGCGAAAAATCGGAAAGGTGAAGGAACTGACCCTGGAAGACGTGTTCGGCTATTGAATTGATATTCTTCGCACATGAACATCCAATCTGAAAAAATACTCCGGCTGGCAGCTGTTCTGGGCGCTGCAGCTGTAATGATCGGCGCTTTCGGCGCGCATGGCCTGAAAAGCGCCTTTGAAGCGCGGCAACTCGACACCCGCTACCTGCTCGGTATTTATGAAAAAGGCGTGCAATACCAGTTCTATCACACGCTGGCGCTGGCAGCGGCCGGTTTGTTGCTCCAGCACCGCCCTGGCAGCAAATGGCTGCCCCGCGCAGCCTGGTTGTTCATCGCGGGCATCCTGATGTTCTCCGGATCGCTTTACCTGCTTGCCTGCCGCGACCTGCTGCCCTTCCCGGTCGGCTGGGCAGGGCCGGTCACGCCCATCGGCGGATTTTGTTTCATAGCGGGATGGGTGGCGCTGCTGGCTGCGACTTTTGAAAGAGAAAAGGAATGATGGGGGATGGGGGATTGCGGATTGCGGATTGCGGATTGATAAATACGAAACCCGGCCGGAACAGTGCCCGGCCGGGTTTCGCATGAGTTGGGTGTCGGCTTTCTCACAAGCCTGTTCAGCCGTTTATTTGTGGATTTGGCTATCACTTTACGCCCTCAAAACCAGGGGTGTATTATCAAATCAACAAATCCTCAAATCAACATATAGACACGCTTACGAGGCAGCCTCCGCTCTGTTCCGGAATATTACCGAACGATAGACATTTTGCGCACGGCGCGACCTTCGGCATTTTCCACAGCGACGAAATACAATCCCGTGGTCAGACCTGTCATCGGAAGGTCGAGCGTGGTTTCGCCTGCGCTGAATACCACATTATTGAGCACACGCACTTGTTTACCCGTCGCATCGAGGATGCGGACAGAGGCTTCGAAGTTGTTGGATGCGCTGACGAACATGCGGACATTCGCATCGCCTGAAGCCGGATTCGGCGCAATCTGCAAGGCTGACAGCGCTTCAATCTCTTTCACGCCCGAAAGGGTGGACGTCCTGAAACTCCGCGAGCGCGCCTGGGCACAGGTTACGTATTCGTTGAAAGGACGCAGGCGCCAGTAGTATTGGCGGTTGTCGTCGAGGTCAGTGAGCAACTTGGAAGTGCCCGACACGATGTAGCTTTTATAATTGCCCGTGTTAAAGGTGTTGAGCCAGTCCAATTCCAGCAGGTAATAAGTGGCGCCGTCCACGGCATTCCATTCGAGCAACACTTCGTCGAAATACTGGGTGGTTTCGCCACTGCCCGGGCTGACGAATAACTCGTCGGCCGCTGGCGTTGTGATCTCCACCGCTGCCGGCGAAAAGTTGTTGTCGAGATAATTGCGGTCGGAAGAAGCAAGGTCGGCCAGGATGGCGCCTTGCTGGCCGGGGGTGAAAACGTAATTGCTGCAACCGTTGAAATAGCCCATGTAGTTGTTCTCCATGGGATCTACCAGTGTGCCGCCCGGGTCTTTCGCTCCGCCATTGTAGGGAGCGCAGTTGGGCGACAATGACCCGAAGTTATAATCGGGTGGAGTGTCGCAGATCTTGTCGGCAGCGTTGGCGCAGTTGGAGCCGTCCTGATATTCCGTATAAATGGTTCCCTGACCGTCGTACGGAGCGATCACAGGAGCGATGGGCCAACCAGGCGAACCCTGGGTGAACGAATTGACTTCGTATCCGAGGAACGTGTGCCAGAGCGAGAAAAAGTGGCCGATTTCGTGCGGCAACGTATTGTTGGTCGGGTTTCCGTTGATGTAGGCTTTTCGGTTGACCACCCAGTCGTTGGGTATCGAATAATAGGCGGCAACATCGGGAGAGCTGGCTTCCTCCGTGATGAACACGTTCAGCGCGGTAGCGTGCCTGCGGTTCTGCATCAGGAAGGTATTGCTTTGATTGTTGTAAACGCCGTTGTTGTTGATCGAATAATCGAACAGCCCGTATGTGGGATGCGGTTTCAGATAAAAACGCATTTCCATCGGAGCATAGGCTTCGTTCAGCGCGCATAATTGATCGAGGACGAGCCGCTCTTTGATCTTGCCATTGCCGCTGGCGTCGCCCACCAGGTGAAAGTGAATGGGAACGTATTGCACCGCACTGCGGTCGCTGACGGCAGTGCCGTTTTCTGACGCCGCAATGTTCGCTTCTAAACGGGCACTGTATTGAAGTTGGTCTTCAATGGTTGTCCCGCACACATGACGGGTTTCCTGAGCTCCGGCTGTGAATGCTGTGAAAAGGCCGAAGGTCAGTATGGGCAGAGCTTTTTTCATGTTACACGAAGATTTTTTTATGCTTTTACTTTTAACGTGCAAAAGTATAAAAGTTACCTTAGCCGCCCCGTTCGGAATGATGGTTTTGGCTATTATTTGCAACATGACAAAAAAGAATGGAGTCTGTCTGATGCGACCGCACCGCCAACGATGGGTTCAGTGGTTTTATCGAAAAGGATAGGGAACCTCTCGCCGGGACATTAACTTTGCAATAATTCTGATACCGCCCGGTTTTAAGATTTTTTTCCAAATATAATTGCTCTTATTTTTGTATTATCGTATCTTGCAGACAAAACACAGGGCAATTGGGAAAAATTGCTGCGAAATTTCAGAATTAAATTCTGGTACCATGAAAACGGGACAACTTTCCATAGGCCGAATACTGATCGGCGTGCTTGTTCTTCTTCTGCCCCTGACCGGGACAGGGCAAAAAACAGCACGCCCCAAAACGGTATTCGAACACCTTACTCAGGAGGAAGCGGTGAAAATGACCCTCGAAGCCGACCTGACCACCATCCTCGAAAACCGGAAAAAAGACCAATATTATCCGGCGACCCTTTCAACCGAGGACGGCAAATCGTACAAGGTCGAAATAAAACTGCGCGGCAAATACCGCCGGAAGATTGCCGAGATACCGCCGCTGAAACTCAAATTCAAGAAAAAAGACCTCGTCGCTCAAGGATTCGACACCCTGAACGAGATAAAACTGGTACTGCCAGCCTACGACAACGTAATGGGCAACGAACTGGTTGTCAAGGAATATCTGGCCTACCGCATGTTCGAAAAGATCACTTCGGCCAGCGTGCGCGCGCGGCTTGTCCGGCTTACCATCCGCGATATGCACGTGGAGCAGACCCGCAAGGTATACGCCATTATGGTCGAAGACGAAGAAGAGACTGCCGCCCGCATGAACGGCCAGCTCATCGAACAATACGGGATGTCGCCCGACAGCCTCATCCTGAACCAGGCCGCCCTGGTATCCGTATTCCAGTACATGATAGGCAATACGGACTGGGAAATATCTATGATGCGCAATGTGCGGCTCATCAAATCGCCGGAAACAGGCAAAGTGCTGGTAATCCCCTACGACTTCGACTTCTCCGGATTCGTCAGCGCACCTTACGCCAGCCCTTCTTCCGAATCCGGTCTGAAAACCGTCCGCGACCGCTTCATGATGGCCAACGGCATCAAAAAAGAATACCTTAAAAGGGCCCTGAATATTGTTCGCACCGCCAAAGACGACCTTTACAACATCTGTCGCAGCAAGCACCTGCCCCGAAATGCATCGGACGGATTGATTGATTACCTGGAAACCTTTTTCATTCAAATAGAAGAAAAAGACGAAGTGCCGATGATGTTTAAAATGCCGGAAACGGACTAGAGGGATTGGGGATTGCGGATTGCGGATTGCGGATTGAATGGCAGATGATCATTAGTTTTGCATTATGAAAAAGCTCCTTTTCTTTTTTCTGACCCTGGTCGGGTTTGCCGCTTGCATTCAAACGCCTGAAAAACGGACGCTTCCGATCCTCGGTGAGCGCGATATATCTCCTGCGGGCGACACCGTATACCCTACCGTGCCGGACTTCGCTTTTGTGGATCAGGACAGCCAGGTGGTGACGAACGCCACGTTCAGGGATCAGATCTACGTGGTGGATTTCTTTTTTATCCATTGCCCCACCATTTGCCCGAAAGTGAAAAAGAACGGTCTGCGGATATATGAAAAATACAAAAACGACAACCGCATCGCGCTGCTTTCCCACTCCATAGATACCAAAAACGATACGGTAGCCGCCCTGCGCCGCCACGCTCAGAAACTCGGTATTGACTCGAAACGATGGCACCTGGTGACCGGCAGCAAGGATGCGATCTACGGCATTGCCGACAACTATTTCAGTGTGGCAGTGGAAGACCCCGATGCGCCGGGCGGTTTTGATCACTCCGGGCGCCTGATCCTCGTGGACAAGAACCGGCACGTCCGTTCCTTTTGCGACGGCACCGATGCGAAGGATGTGGACCGGTTCATGAAAGACATTGACCTGCTGCTGGCGGAGCAGTGATGTTGAAAAATTGGTTTCTTATCATTTTTCCCAGCTCAAAAAAATGCCTACCTCCCAATTCAGGCTCTTCCTTCTCTTTTTTATTTCCCTTTTCTTTCTTTCCCGTTGCGAACCCAACCCTTACCGGGAAGGCGAGCGTCTTTACAAAACGAATTGCGCCAACTGCCACATGGACAACGGCGAAGGGTTGGGGGCGTTGATCCCGCCGTTGGCGGGTGCGGATTTTTTGGAAAAAAACCGGGAAGCGCTGCCCTGCATACTGCGTTACGGTCTGCAGGACACGATCCTGGTGAACGGCAAAACTTACGCGGAAGCCATGCCCGGTGTGCAGGCGCTTTCAGACATCCACATCACCAACATCCTGAATTACGTCAATCAAGCCTGGGGCAATAGCCACAAACCTTACCGGCTGGAAGAAGTGCAGCAGATGCTCGCCAGATGCCGCAAATAGCAGGGTTTTATGCCATATCTGTCAACTTCCGACACAAAAGCCCGGCAGCGGTTTGGCATTTTGGGCGCTCTGCCTACTTTTGGGTCTTATTCTCATCCGATCCGTTGCCGGGAAGACGATCTGGCCCGACCTGTGCTGCAGCGTCATTTTCCGCAATGACATGACATGAAAGCAATTACTACGCACCAATGAAGAAATTTTTCATCCTGATCACCGCGCTCGGAATGACGGGCGCACTCTCCTCCCAAACGCCGGTCAATGACGACTGTTCCGGCCTGATAGATTTGGGAACGGCGCCCATTTGTACCCCTGCCGTTTACAGCAACCTGGGCGCTACGGCTACCGACATCGGTAACGACAACAATCCGAGCTGCTTCAACAGCGGCACCGCGCAACGCGATGTGTGGTTCATGTTCACCTGCCCCGATACATTGTTCGATTTTCGCATCACGCTCACCGGCGTGGGCAATTCCATTGAAAATCCGGAATTTGCCGTCTACCGCGGCGATTGTGAGTTCGACGGACTGGCCGAATTGCTGTGCGCCAAAGCCGAAGTGGGTGAAACCAGCCTGTTCCTCGATGTGACGGGCCTCACCCCGGGCCTGCAATATTTTATCCGGGTGTCGGATTATTCGCAGACGGCAACCCCCAATTCGGGCGAATTCACCCTCTGTGTGGATAAAATACCACCTGTGGTCACCATTGACCAGGGCAGCTCGTCGCTGTGCGAGGGCACGCTTTACGATTCGGGCGGCCCCGACGAAGCCTACGGTGCCGACGAAGACCACACCTTCGTCATCTGCCCTAACCAATCGTCGGCCTGTATCACTTTTACGCTCGAATATTTCAACATAGAGGACGGTAATTTCCCCAATCCCGGCGACATGCTCTCGTTCTACGACGGCAACAGCACGGGCGGTCAATTGATAACAACGATCAACGGCGCGAACTTCACCGACCCCTGGGGCGGCGGCGGCGTCTGTTTTCAGGTACAGGCCACCAGCGGATGTATGACCCTCCAGTTCCAGTCCGATGATTCCAACGAATTTGAAGGCTGGAAAGGCAAATGGGAATGCAGCAGCCAACCCTGTCCGCAGCAGGAAGCGCTGAGCGTCAACTCCAATATCACCGCTCAGGACATCGTGGATGCGGTATCCACACCACTGACGACGGTAACCGTCACCAACATCAATTGCGCCGACGGCGCCTACGGCACCTTCAGTTTTCCGACCGACAACAACAGCCTGGGGCTTGAAAAAGGCCTGATCCTCACCTCCGGCGACGCCGCCCTGAGCATCGGGCCCAACCAATTCACCGGCGCCACCCTGAACCTCGGCGGAGAAGGCGACGACGACCTCGACTACCTCTCGCAACAAGAGGGCAACGGGCAACCCTCTTTCGACGCCTGCGTCGTGGAACTCGACGTGTTCGCCGGCACCGACGAACTGGTATTTGAATACGTATTCGGCTCCGAAGAATACCCGGAGTTCGTCAATTCGGCTTACAATGACATTTTTGCATTTTTGATCTCCGGCCCCGGCATCGCGGGCGATCCCGGCTTGGGCGGCGCGCAAAACATCGCCGTACTGCCTTTTACCACCACGCCGGTGCAGATCAACAGCGTCAACAATTATCAGAACTGGCAATACTACCGCAACAACCAGGGCAACCAGACGTTCGCCCAGGCGCTCGAATACGACGGCCTGACTTCCGATACGCTGGGGGTAAAAAAGAGCCTTACCTCACGGGCAAAGGTGATCCCCTGCAATACCTACCACCTGAAACTGGCCGTTGCAGACCGCGGCGACGGCAACCTCGATTCCGGCGTCTTCGTCTCCGAGATCAAAGCCGGCGCACCCGACCTGACCGTCGAATTCACCACGGGTATTGATTACATCTCGGAAAACTGCATCCCCGGTGCGCAGGACTTCATCATTTTTTCCATTCCCAAACCCTTAGACGTGCCGAGCAGTTACACTGTGACGATCGGCGGCACCGCTACGCTGGGCGCCGATTTTACGCTCAACATCCCGGGCGTGATCACGTTCCAACCGGGTGAAACGGAACTGACTTTCCCGATCACGCCGATCTCGGACGCCCTGCAGGAAGGTACCGAGACCATCACCATCCAACTGTCCAACGACTTTGGTTGCGGCACAGTCATCCTGAAAACGCTCGTCATCGAGATCAAGGACAAAGCCGAAGTGAATGTGCTGGGCGGCGACACGCTGTTCGTCTGCGCAGGCGCCACCCTCCAACTCCAAGCCGATGGCGCAGTGGAATACTTCTGGGCCCCTCCGGGCGCAGTGAGCAACCCCTTTATTGCTAACCCAACCACCACCCCTGCTCAGGATATCTGGCTGGAAGTGACCGGCACCGTCGGCATTTGCTCGGATGTGGATTCGGCTTATATCCGGATCATCGCACCGACAATGGATGTGGTAGCGCTGGGTCCGACCAATATCTGCTCCGGTACCGCCGTCCAACTCCAGGCCAACAACAACGTGAACAATACCGGCCTGGTGTGGACGCCCGCCATCGGACTGAACGATCAACACAGCGAAACGCCGGTAGCAACGCCGCCATTCACCATCACCTATACCGCTACCGTCAACATCGCAGGGTGTTCCGCCAGCGACCAGGTGACCATCAATGTGGATACCCTGTTTTTCCCGCAACTGATCAACGACACGACGGTTTGCCAGAACTATCCGGTACAATTAGGCGACGTGCTGACTTCGACGACGGACTACGAATGGACACCCAATACCGGCCTCAGCGACGCCGGTAGTTCCGGCCCGCTGGCCCTGCCCAACACCACCACCACCTACACCCTGACCGCTACCAGCGCCAACGGCTATTGTACGCAGTCCGGCTCGGTTACGGTGACCGTCACGCCTGCCGACATCAATGTGGCCGGCGCCGAATACCGCGAACTTTGCCTTGGCGATACGGCCTTGCTGACGGCTCAGGTCAACCCCGGCAGCGCGCAGCAGGTGGCCTGGTCGCCCGCTTTTTACCTGAGCAACAACAGCGGCCCGGCGACGGTGGCCACCCCAGACGAATCCATCACGGTGATCGCCACCTACATCGTCAACGGCTGCATTGTGCAGGACTCTGTGCGCCTGCGCGTGGATTCGCTGCCCGACCAGTCTATTATGCGCGTGGAAGACAAATCCATTTATTGTCCCGGCGATACGGTGTACCTGATCTCGCCGACCTACGAGCCGGCCAATTTCCCCGACATAAAGATCGAATGGCTGCCTTTCGGGGGCCAGGAAACGCCGACCGACCTCTGGAACATGGTCATCACAGCCACTGTGACGCACACCTTCGAGCGCGTGGTCACCAACAGGGGCTGCAAGGATACCTCTACCGTGGAAGTACCGGTGGGAATACCGCCCACGCTGACGCCGGACGCCACACCGGAGCAAATATGCCCCGGCGAATCGTCGCAGATCACCGTGCTGGTGGATCCTCCCGGAACCCAACTGGAATGGCAGGACATGCCCCCTACCCTTTCCTGCACGGATTGCCCCAACCCTACGGCTACGCCGGTCGTCACCACAACCTACACGCTGACGACGCCCGAAGCGGATTGCCCCTCCAGCGCGAGCATCACCATCGGGGTGCTGCCGCCGCCTGCGCTCAACCTGCCGCTCAACCCCTCGATCTGCGCCGACGGCGGCAGCGTTCAACTCAACACGATCGCCGAGCCCGGCGTCACCTATACCTGGACGCCCGCAACGGGCTTAGACGACCCGTTCAGCGCCACACCCACCGCATCTCCTTCAGCCACAACGACTTATACCGTGATGGCGGACGGCCCGATCTGCGACGCACAGGCAACGGTAACGGTAACCGTGAACGATGCCACCGTGGATGCCGGTCCAGACCAGACGATCTGCGAGGGCGATGGCGCCACGTTGACCGCAACAGTGACGGGCACGCCGGGAAACCTTAGCTGGCAACCAGGCGCTCATCCTGATCCGACATACAACGTCAATCCGCTCGAGACGACCACTTATGCGGTAAATCTGGTGTATGGCGACGGTTGTCTCGCCACCGATGTAGTAACCGTGGAGGTCAAACCCAAACCGGTACTGGGCGCAATTTCCACCGAACCCGACAACACGGATTCTATTTGCATCGGCCTGCCGATCACCCTGAAGGTGACGGTGGATCCTGAAGATTCTGATTTGGTGTGGACCCAGGGCACCGTGGCGATTCCGGGCCTCCAGGGCGACTCGGTCACCTTTATTCCGCAGGCAGATATAGGCAGCGAAGATTTTGCGGTCATCGCCACCAATGCGGAGGGTTGCTCGGCCCAGAAATCAGTGAGTTACGATTTCAAACGCTGTGTCGCCGTTCCGAACGCATTCACCCCCGGCAGCGACGGCGTGAACGACACCTTCGGCCCCTTGCTGTTCGGCAGCAACACGGTGGTGCAAACCTTCGAGGTGTACAACCGCTGGGGCACCCGGGTATTCGAAGCGACGCCCGATAAGCAGCGCTGGGACGGCAAACACAACGGCGACGACGCGCCGAGCGATATCTATGTGTACTACATCGTCCTGCGCTATGCCAACGGCACAGAAGAGACGCTGAAAGGGGATGTGGCGCTGTTGCGGTAAAAGAGCGGTCTATCAGGAAATTGGAAATTGGAAATTGGAAATTACGGCTGACGCGAGTCTATACAGATGAGCGTTGGCTATGCATACCCACGTAAAAATCCCGAAGGGATTGTATGTTTATAGCATCGGCTGGGCTCCGGCTGGCGCGAGTCCCGGCTGGCGCGAGTCTCCGACTCGTGCCGGGTATCCTCGCGTCTCCGACGCCTCCTCCGCTATTTGAAACGAGAAAGCGCCAGCCGGATGCGTTCTTTGCAGCCTGACCAAAACCATTGACAATGGGCGTGTAATCGCGCATTCCGGAAAAACCTGAGTCGTGCGAATCAGGGACAAACAAGCATCATTGAATTTGAACATTTGAGAATCGCATCAACATTACAGTGACTCGCGTTCAGAATTATGTGCTCCACTGGCCTTCCCACCGTGTCATGCTGAGCGCAGCGAAGCATCTGGTTAAACATAGCTGCCATTCAATCGCTTAGTCCGGATGCTTCGCTGCGCTCAGCATGACACGATGGATAAGAAAGGCTTGTACATTTTTTTAGCCATCGCTCCGGTTCTTTTCTCAAAAACCCGGATACCGATCCATTGAAAACCAATGCATTTGGGCGTTTCTACCCCTGATTCGCATGAGTCCTGTTTTTTCACGGCGAACCTTATCTCCCACCGATTTTTTGGCCTTCCCGCAATCCGCTTAAAAAATGCCCCTCAAAAAAATCATCCGGCCAAATAATTTTAATAAAATGTAGCGTACTTGCCAAATAACAAAACAGTTACTTTTGTGCGCTCATTTTTCATACCTTCGGGCGCGGAATTGCCCATCGCGGTATCTTAGCAGCCAATCCATAAACACACTTTTTAATTCATCCCGACTTCCCGATGCGCAGCCGCAACGGCGGATGCCGGTTTTTCGCAATGGACTAAAACACACAAAACTAACGGATCCTTCATGAAGATTTTTTACCAAATCCTCGTCTGTGCCCTTTCTCTCCTGAGCAGCCCTCTTTTTGCGCAATGCCCGCCGCCCGGTTTTCCCGATCCCGGCAACAGCTGCCCGGAAGCGCCGGTGTTGTGCGAGAACCTCGACGGTTATTGCGCCACCATCAACAACAACAACACGCAACAGCCTTTTCCAGGCTGCGGCAACCAGTTCGTCCTGAACAACGACGAATGGTTCGCATTTTTCGCCGGCTCCACTTCCATCACCATCCAGGTGACGCCCAGCAATTGTTCGCAAAACGGCAACCAGGAGGGTTTGCAGGGCGGCATTTACGGCGCGTGCATGACCCAGGTGATGGATGTGCAGTGCCAGTGCACGGAGAATCCATTTATCCTGAGTTCCAACAACTTCGTAGTCGGCCAGATCTACTGGTTCGTGCTCGACGGCTGCGCCGGCAATGTCTGCGATTATTCGATTGACGTGCTCTCCGGCTCCACCGTCGGCGTCCCTCCGGCCAATCCCGGCCCCGTCACCGGTCTGGAAGAAGTGTGCCAGAACTCCACCACGAGCTATTCCCTGCCGCCCGTTCAGGGCGCCACGATCTACAACTGGACGCTCACGCCGAACATCGGCAACATCAACGGCAGCGGCCCCAACGTAAGTGTCACGTGGGGCAACAATACCACCGAGGCGGAATTGTGCGTAACGACCGCCAACGGCTGTTATGCCAACAATACGCCTTCGTGTATCACCATTGACGTGATCCCGACACCGACGGCGGCGATTTCCGGCAGCGGACTGTTGTGCCAGGGCGGCGGCGGCACGGTCAACCTGACGGTGACTTTCACCGGTGAAGGCCCCTGGACTTTTACCCCCACGCTCAACGGCGCGCCGCAGGCGCCCATCACGACCAATGAAAACCCATACACACTCCAGGTGAACCAACCCGGCACCTATGGCTTGCTGAACGTGTCGGTGCCGGGCGGCAACAACAACTGCGTCGGCACGGTGTCCGGCTCGGCGGTAGTAACCCAGGTCAACATCACCGCTTCCGCTACGCCTACCAACTCGTTCTGCGGCCAGAGCGACGGCGCGATCAACC
Source organism: Saprospiraceae bacterium (assembly GCA_019187225.1). Classification (GTDB taxonomy): domain Bacteria; phylum Bacteroidota; class Bacteroidia; order Chitinophagales; family Saprospiraceae; genus M3007. The sequence continues at coordinate 35,534 of JABAQQ010000053.1, read as the reverse complement.
TTTCGGTCAGCGGCGGTACCCAGCCCTATACCTTTTCCTGGTCGAACGGCGAAACGACCGAAGACCTCAACAACATTCCGGCAGGTTCGTATTCAGTGACCGTCACCGACGCCAACGGTTGCACCCGCCCCCTGACAGTCAACGTCGGCAACAACACCGTCAACCTTAATATCACTTCCAATATCACCGCCAACACCACCTGCAACGGCGGCAACGGCGCCATTGATGTCAGCGTCAACCCTCCGCCGGGCAACTACACCTACGAATGGTCGAACGGCGCCACCACGCAGGACATCAGCAACCTGCCGCCGGGCTCCTACACGATCACCGTCACGGCAGGAGTGAGTTGCAGCAATACCGCCACCTTTACCGTGGCCGACAATCCCAACCTGCCGAACGTGACCGGCACAACGGTGCAGACGACCTGCGAACTCAGCAACGGCAGCATCAACCTCACCGCCAGCGGCGGCGTCCCGCCCTACACCTTCCAGTGGTCGAACGGCGAAACAACCGAAGACCTGACGAACATTCCGGCGGGCAGCTATTCCGTCACCGTCACCGGCGCCAACGGCTGTACGCGGGTAACTAATTTCACGATCAGCAACAACAACCCCAGTTTCACCATCAATGCCAACATCACCGCCAATACCACCTGCAACGGTGGCAACGGCGCCATCAACGTCACCGTCACGCCGCCCAACCCGAACTATACCTATACCTGGTCGAACGGCGCGACGACGGAAGACATCAGCAACCTGGCGCCAGGCTCCTATACCGTCACCGTCAACGCAGGCGGCGCCTGCACCCAGACCAATACGTTCAACATACCGGACAATCCGAACAACCCCAACATCAACTCCAGCGTCGTGCAAAGCACCTGCGAACAAAGCAATGGCAGTATCAACGTCAGCGTGTCCGGCGGCGTCCCGCCCTACACCTTCCAGTGGTCCAACGGCGCCACCACCGAAGACCTTTCCAACCTGCCCGCAGGCAGCTATTCTGTCACCGTCACCGGCGCCAACGGCTGCACCAACACTGCCAATATCAACGTGGGCAACAATAACCCGCCCATCAACATCAACGGCACAGCGATCGCCAATACCACCTGCAACGGCGGCAACGGCGCCATCAATATCAACGTCACACCGGCCAACCCGAACTACACCTACAACTGGTCGAACGGCGCCACCACCCAAAACCTGAACAACCTGCCGCCGGGCACCTATACCGTCACCGTCAGCGCAGGCGGCGCCTGCACCCAGACGGCGAGCTTCACCGTGCCCGACAACCCGAACGTGCCCATCATCAACGTCTCGGTCATCAACACTACCTGCGACCAGAGCAACGGCGCGGTCAACGTCAGCGTTTCCGGCGGCGTACCGCCCTATACCTTCCTGTGGTCGAACGGCGCCACCACGCAGAACATCGCTAACCTGTCGGCGGGTTTTTACGCCATCACCGTCACCGGCGCCAACGGCTGCAGCAGCAGCACAGGCGTCAATGTCAGCAACAACAACCCGGTCATCACCCTCACCGCGAACGTGACCGCCAACACCCTCTGCAACGGCAGCGGCAACGGCACCATCACCCTGTTTGTCAATCCTTCGGGCTTGTACACCTTCCTGTGGGACAACGGCGCCACCACGCAAAACCTGAGCAATCTGGTGCAGGGAACCTACACGGTGACCGTAACCGCCAGCGGCTCGTGCAGCCAGGTCGGCAGTTTCACCATCCCCGAGAATCCCAACGGCCCGAGCATCACAGGCGTGACGACGGCTTCCACCTGCGACCTCGCCAACGGCAACATCAACATCACCGTCAACGGCGCGTCGTCGCCCTACACCTATACCTGGTCGAACGGCGCCACCACCCAGGACATCAGCAACGTACCGGCAGGCACGTACACCGTCACCGTCACCGGCGCCAACGGATGTACCAACATCGCCGACTTCACCATTGACAACAACAACCCGCCCATCACCGTCACTGCCACGACCGCAACCAACACCGCCTGCACCGGCGGCAACGGCAGCATCAACGTCAGCGTGGCCCCACCCGCCGGGCCATATACCTATCTGTGGTCGAGCGGCCAGACGACGCAGGACCTCAGCAACGTGCCGGCGGGTTTTTATACCGTCACCGTCAGCGGCGCGGGTTCCTGTTCCGAAACGGCCACTTTCGAAGTGGAAGACAATCCCAATTTCCCGAACCTGACTCTCGATTATTTCCCCGCTACCTGCGGATTGAGCAACGGCGACATCGACCTGTCGGTGTCGGGCAGCGTCCCGCCCTATACCTACCTGTGGTCGGGCGGCCAGACGACGCAGGACCTGAACAACGTGCCGCCTACGCTGTATTTCGTCACCGTCACAGGCGCCAACGGCTGCACCGCTGTGGATGGCGTGGACCTGCCCGACGACGTGGTGCCCGTATCGGTCAGCGGCGTGGTTCTGCCCGACAATTCCTGCACTGCGAACAACGGCCGGATCACCCTCACCACCGACCCGGCATTTCCCGGCGTCAGCATCAGCTGGTCAACCGGACAGATGACCCCCGTTTTGATCAACCTCGCTGCAGGCACCTATTCCGTTACCGTCAGCGCGGGCGGCACCTGCACCGCCACCGCCACCTACGTCGTGCCCGACGAATCGCAGGCGCCCAATGTGACCAATGCCGTCACGCCCGCCACCTGCGGCGTGTCCAACGGCGCCATTGACCTCAGCGTGTCGGGCGGACTGGCGCCCATCACCTACGCCTGGTCGAACGCAGCGACGACGCAAGACCTCGCCAACCTGCCGCCCGGCAACTACACCGTCACCGTCAGCACTGCCGGCGGCTGCACGGCCGTCAGTGCCGTTACCGTGCCCAGCAACGACCTGGTGATCAGCGTGTCGGGAACCGTGACGAACAACACCTCCTGCAACGCGCCCAACGGCGCCATATCGGTCTCCGCGACACCTGCCGCCTCCTATACCTACCAGTGGTCGAACAGCGCCACAACGCCCAATATCAGCAACCTGGCGCCGGGCAATTACACCGTGACCGTCACCACCGGCGTCACCTGCACCGCCGTGACCAGTTTTATCGTGGCCGACAACGCCACAGCGCCCAACTTAGCCGCCACGACTACGCCCTCCATCTGCGGCCAGAGCAACGGCGCAGCGGATGCCAACCCCAGCGGCGGCGCGACGCCCTACACCTTCCTGTGGTCGAACAACGGCACGACACAACAGATCGCCAACCTCGCACAGGGTCCCTATACCGTCACCGTCACCGGCGCCAACGGATGCTCTTCCACCGCCACCGTGAACGTCGCCAACAACAACGTCGCGATCAACGTCAGCGGCGTCATTGCGGAAAACACCTCGTGCACCACCGGCAACGGCGGCGTGAACATCAGCGTGACGCCCGCCGGGTCGTACACTTATTCCTGGTCGAACAGTGCCACATCGGAAGACGTGAGCGGCCTCGCCGGCGGCGCATACACGGTGACCGTCAGCGCGGGCGGCAGTTGCTCGTCCACCGCCACCTTCAGCGTGCCGAACAACACGCAGAACCCCGTCATTTCACCCGCTGTCACCGCCGCCATCTGCAGCAATAGCAACGGCGCCATTGACCTGACGGTGAGCGGCGCCGGCGCGCCGTACACCTTCGTATGGTCGAACAACGCCACGACCGAAGACCTCTCCAATATTTTCTCCGGCAACTACTCCGTGACCGTGACCGCCGCCAACGGCTGTACTTCCGACACCACGCTCAACGTGGCGAACAACAGTTCCACCTTCAGCCTTTCCGGTGCGGCCACGCCCCTGACCAATTGCGCCACGCCCAACGGAACGGTGGACCTCGTCATCTCGCCTCCGGGTAATTTCACCATCGAATGGTCGAACAACGCCACGACCGAAGACCTCAGCGGCCTCGCACCCGGCACCTACACGGTCTCCGTGACCGACCCCTCGGGCACCGGCTGCACCGCCACAGCTTCGTTCATCGTGGACGACAATACGACTTTCCCCACCTCCTCACAGACGGTTACCCCGGAGATTTGCGGCCTGCAAAACGGCGGCATTGACCTGACGGTGAGCGGCGGCCAGGCGCCTTACACCTTCGCATGGTCGAACAACACCGGCAACGAAGACCTGAACGGCGTCGCCGAAGGCGCGTACACCGTGACTGTTACCGGCGCCAACGCCTGCACCGCGACGGCGACTGCCACCGTGCCGGGCAACAGCATCAGTTTTTCCTTAGCCGCCACCACCGCGCCCAACACCATCTGCGGCGCGAGCAACGGCAGCGTGGACCTGAGCGTGACGCCCGCGGGCATATACACCTTCTCGTGGTCGAACAACGCCGTAACCGAAGACCTGAACGGCCTGGTGGGTGGCAACTACGCCGTCACCGTCAGCGCGGGCGGCACCTGCACCGGCGAGGCATCTTTCACCGTCGGCGACAACACGCTTTCGCCTGCCATCGCGGAAGTTGTGTCGCCCGCCTTCTGCGCCAAAAGCAACGGCGGCATTGACCTCAGCGTCAGCGGCGGCGAAGCGCCTTATACCTTCGCGTGGTCCAACGCCGCCGCGAGCGAAGACCTGGACAACATTCCCGCCGGCAACTATTCGGTGACCGTCACCGGCGCCAACGGCTGCTCGTCGGTGGACGCCTTCACGGTACCCGACAACGTGATCGCGCCGGGTGTGTCCGGCGTGGTGACGCCCAATACCTCCTGCGCGACGCCCAACGGCGCCGTGTCGCTCGACGTGACGCCGCCCGACATTTATACCTTCGATTGGTCGAATACCTCAAACGCCCAAAACCTGACCAATATCGCTCCCGGCGATTACACCGTGACGGTGAGCAGCGGCGGCGATTGCACGGCCATCGCATCGTTCGTGGTGCCCGACGAAACCGACGCCGTGCTGCTGAGCGGAACGCCGAACGATGTGCTGTGCTACGGCGACCTGAGCGGCTCGATTGACGTCACCGTCAACGGCGGCGTGGCGCCCTACCAGTTCAACTGGTCGCCCGCCATCGCCGGCAATCCCGAAGACCCGGCCAACCTGACCGCCGGCAACTACGCCGTGACCGTGACCGACGCGGCGGGTTGTAAAGCGACGGCCACCTACACCGTCGCCCAGCCGGCGGCTGACCTGCAGATCGCCTGCTCGGCCACCGCTTCCGTCACCGCGCCCGGCCTCACCGACGGCGCGGGACAAGTGAACGTGGCGGGCGGTACGGCGCCGTACACCATCGACTGGTCGCCCGGCGGCTCGCCCACTACGGCCGCGCCCGGCATTTTCAACATAGACGATTTAGGCACGGGCACTTACGACGTGACCGTGACCGACGCCAACGGCTGCTCCACCATATGCGATTTCACGGTCAGCCTGATCAACTGTAACACTGCCGTCGGCACAATGTCGGATGCGGCCCTGTCGCTCTGCGGCCCCGGCTGCCTGACCGCGTTCTACAACCCCGCCGGGCAGTTCCTCGACCCGAATGACGTGTTGCAATTCGTGCTTCACGAAGGCAGCGGCGCTCAGATCGTCAACGAGATCGCGCGCAACACCACTGCCAAATTCTGCTTCGACCCGGCGCTGATGACCTACGGCACGACCTACTACATTTCCGCCGTAGCGGGCAACAACGACGGCTCCGGCAACGTAGACCTGGGCGATTACTGCGCCGTGGTCTCCGCCGGCACACCCATCGTTTTCAAGGAAAAACCAGTGGCCGCCATCGCCCCGCCCGCAACGCTTTCCTGCGCCCTCGAACAGACGCCGCTGACGGGCAGCGTCAACCTGCCCGGCTCGACCTTCCAGTGGTCGGCCTCAGGCGGCGGCTCCATCGTCGGCAATCCCGCGCAGGCGGTGATCACCGTCAACGCCGCCGGGCAATACACGCTGATCGTCACCCGCAACGGCTGCGCCGACACCGCGGCCGTCACCGTGAACGACATCAGCAACCAGCCGAAAGCGGCCATCCTGGCCAGCCCCGGCGACCTGCTCGACTGCACCATTGATGAGATCATCCTCTCGGGCACCATCGAAGGCACTACCGCGCCCAATACGGTGTGGATCCTCAACGGCGCGTTCTACTCCGGCGGCAACCCCGTGCCCATCGACGCGCCGGGCGTGTACGAGTTCATTGTGCTCGACACGCTCACCTCGTGCTCCGACACCGCGACCATCACCATCAACGAAAACCTGGCCTATCCGCCGCTGTTCCTCGACCCGCCGGGTCTTCTGACCTGCACCAACAAAACGGTGACCCTGAGCGGCGGCTCGCCTTTTCCCGGCATCAACTTCGCCTGGGCACTTGTCACAGGCACGGACACCACCGTGATCGGCAACGGCACGACGCTCGCCGTGAATGCGCCCGGCGTCTATATCCTCATCGGCAATGACCCGGCCAACAGTTGCACCAACCAGCTCTCCACCACGGTCAACGCCGACGTGACGGCGCCCGTCGCCGAAGCCGGCCCGGCGTTCAGCATCGCCTGCTACGGCGAAACGGGCCTGCTCGACGGCAGCGGCTCCAGCGGCGCCGCCAACCTGGCGTTCCAGTGGACCAGCAGCGACGGCAGCATCGTCAGCGGCGCCAACACACCCGCGCCCACGATAGACGAACCCGGCACCTACGTGTTGCTCGTCACCATCCCGGCCAACGGCTGCACCGACACCGACGAAGTGGTGATCACACCCAAAGCGCCGCTCGCCGAACTCGACGTGCGCCAGCCCGCCTGCTACGGCGACAAAGGCGCCATCGTCGTGAAACAGGTCAACGGCGGCAAACCGCCCATCCGCTATTCGCTCGACAACGGCGCGACTTTCACCACCGGCAACCTGTTCACCAACCTCGTCCCCGGCACCTACACCCTGCTCGCCATAGACGCCGAAGGTTGCAGCGCCACGGTGAGCGCCGTCATCGAGGAAGGCGAACTGCTCGAGATCACGGTGGAACCGAAAGTCACCATCCGCATCGGCGACACCTACCAGATCAATGCCTTGGTCAGCGTGCCGCTCAGCGACCTGTCGAGCATCGTCTGGACGCCCCCGACCGGCCTCAGTTGCGACACCTGCCTGAACCCCGTCGCCTCGCCGTTCACTTCCACCCAATACCATATCGAAGTCAAAAGCCTCGCCGGCTGCAAAGACCGCGAACCGCTCCTGCTCATCGTGGACAAACGTGTGGACGTCTACATCCCGAACATCTTCTCGCCCAACGGCGACGGCGACAACGACGTGTTCATGATCTTCGGCGAGGAATCGCGGATCAACAAGATCAAATCCTTCCAGGTCTTCTCGCGCTGGGGCGAACTCGTGATGGAACACTACGACTTCCTGCCCAACGACCCCAACTACGGCTGGGACGGCAAGCACCGCGGCGAAGACATGAACCCCGCCGTGTTCGTCTGGTATGCCGTCATCGAATTCATTGACGGCAGCGAGGTACTGTTCGAAGGAGATGTGACGCTGAAACGGTGATTTGATTGGGGATTGGGGATTGGGGATTGGGGATTGCGGATTGGGAGCGCATCACGGATTGCCGGGCAGTCTGTGATGCGCTTTTTCGTTGCGTTTCAAAAATTTGTAAGCACCCGTCCGATCTACGTTTTTTTGTCATGCTGTAAGCACCCGTCCGATCTACGTGTGCAATCTACGTTTGCGAGCCGCCCATGAAGCGTTCCGTAGAGCGGACGGGTGTTTACAGCATGACAACGTAGATTGCAAACGTAGAGCGCCCGCGTAGAGCGGACGGGTGTTTACAACATGACAACGTAGAGCGCAAACGTAGAGCGCCGACGTAGAGCGGACGGGTGCTTGCAACATGACAAAAGAGAATGCGGCTTTTTACAAACCAAAAAGTGCAGATCACCCGCACAGACCCGTCCAACGCGGTCAAATTTGTCGCTCATCTTTCATTTTTTAAAAAATCCTGCCGCAACCGTTTGCATACCCAAAAAATGTAACTATACTTGCCTTTCGATTTCGGATTTTTGATTGCGAATTTTTGATTGCGGATTGCGGATGGTAGATTGCGGATTTACCCCGGCCCCATCAATCCGCAATCCGCAATCAAAAATCCCCAATCCTAATCCCCTGATCCAAAAACATCCATTTGTAAACGAATCCATCGCCCACTGCCGAATGAATTCGAAACTGCGCCTCTTATCCGTCACTTTCGACACGCCCATCCAACCTTGGGAACTGCCCGCTTTCCGCGGCGCCGTAGCCGCCAAAGCAGGCTACGAACACGACCTCTTCCACAACCACAACAACGACACCGGCGGCTTCCACTACCGCCTGCCCCTGATCCAGTACAAACAGGATCACGGCCGCCCCATGCTCGTGTGCCTCAACGAAGGCATCGAAGAACTCCACCACTTCTTCTCCCAGCCCGACTGGACACTCTCCCTCAACGGCCGCACCGCGCCCGTGCGCATCCACCGCCTCGACGTGAAACAATTCACCCTCGGCGTCTGGGACCGCCCCTTCCGCTACCACATCCGCCAGTGGATCGCCCTCAACGAAGACAACTACGCCACCTATACCCGGCTCTCCGGCATGCTCCAGCGCATCGCACTGCTCCAGCAGATCCTGCAAAATCAGTTGGTCGGCCTGCTCCACCAACTCGGCTACGAACCGGAACGACCGGTCGAAGTCGCCATCCAACACCTCAAAGACGAGCGCTGGGTGTCGTACAAAGGCGTCAAAGTGCTCGCATTCTCGCTGGAGTTTACGTGCAATGTGGGATTGCCGGATTATGTGGGGATCGGGAAAGGGTGCAGTACGGGGTGGGGAGTGGTGAAGGGGTTAAATGTTCACGAAAAAAATCTGCAAACATGGAAACGATAATTTTTCATTGCGAAACGGTTACGCCGATGTTCATTGCCGGTGCAGATGGGGTGACACCCGAACTGCGAGCACCCTCGATTAAAGGTGCGCTACGGTTTTGGTGGCGGGCGATGAATGGGCATCTAGTGTCAATTAATGCAACAGGTAAAGCTGATTATTCAAAACTGCAAGAGGAAGAGACCAAAATCTTTGGAGGCACAAAAGATGGGGGGTATCGTAGCTCTTTTAATATTATCGTTACGAAGATGCCAGAAACAAGCCGATATGGTCAGGATTTATGGGATGAAATACCCTTTCAGACTCCTTCTGGGAAAAACTATAAGGTACCTCAATCTGGACATCAAGGGAAAGCATATTTGCTGTACTCCATGTTTATGATGAAAGACAAAATCAGACCTTACGTAAAATCTGGCACTCCCTTTAGCTTTAAAATTCAAATCCGCCGACCAGGGCATGAAGTAGCTTTATTAAATGCAATGAAAGGATTGGTGCTGTTAGGTAATTTGGGCGCTCGTTCCCGTAGAGGTGCTGGCTCAATAAGGGTTCTTCAAGTAGAAGGTTCTGACAGAAATTTACAACAAAAATTTACCGAAGCATTGTGTCCTTCTAATATCAATTCTCCGGAAGATTTACATTCACTGTACAAAACCTCTTTTAAATTAATTAACCATAATGTTCATACTTTTTCTATCTTGAATGAAGCAGAAATATTTGTTTTTGAACAGAAGAGCGACTGGAAATCAGCGCTCGAAATGATAGGCGGACCTTTTCAAAAATTCAGAAAAGAAGAAGAATCGGCCTATAAGCATACTCCTAACTTCGGCTTTCCCATAGTGCATCGTAACATGGGCACCACTTTTCAGGGGGGCTTTATGCGTAACGGCCCTTTGAAAGATGAGGACAAATTAGAGCGTCGAAGTTCTCCCTTGCTTTTTAAAGTATTAAAAACAAATGATAGCACTTATTTCCCAATCGTCATTTGGTTAAATGGAGATTTGATTCCCGATGGATATAAGATTATGGACAAAAACGGGAACGATGCTACTGAACCAAATACTGAAATTGTTGAAGATTTTTTAAAAATCATTGAGCCTCAAGCAACAATTCTGAAGCTATGAATTACATTTTCCTTTTCTCTCTTGGCCCCGTCCAATCCTTTCTTGCACAAGCCCGCAAGACGCAGGACTTGTACGGCGGCAGCAGGTTGTTGTCGCACCTGTGCCGGGTCGCCCTGAAAAAAGCGATTGAACAAGGCATCGAACCAGTTTTCCCAGCAGTTGAAAAAGTTGACAACAGTGATGCCGCGCTGCCCAATCGTTTTGTCGGGCTTCTTGAGAATGCCGAGCGGTTTGATTTAAAAGCAGTTGGCAAATCCATCGAAGATGCCGTCAAAGTCGAGTGGAAAAAGATAGCAGATGATGAAGTGGAAGATTTAGTTGTGATAAGTCGCGCGGATTTCGATGCACAAATAGAACGGCATTTAGATATTCACTGGCTTTTTGCGCCGGTTGAAGGCGAATACACGACGAGTTATGCCAACGCCGAACGCTCCTTTGTCGCCATGAAAAACACCCGTCACTTTTCCCAATCCACAGAACCCGCAGGCCGGAAATGCAGCATGGATGGAGAGCGAAACGTGCTTTTCTACAAATGCTCAGAAGGAGAAAGTCTTACTGATGCCCACTTCAAGTTGTTTGACGACCGTAAAACCGTTTCCATTTTTCAAGGCGATAAAGAGGTGCCGCTCAAGAAATTGCAACCCGGCGAAGGATTGAGCGGAGTGAGTTTTGTCAAGCGTAGTTTTAGGGAAAAAGGTAAGTCAGAAGAATTCCCCTCCACCGCTGCCATTGCGCTTTCAGTTTGGTTGGAGGAAAATTCAAGCCGGGACGATTACAAAACTTTTAAATCTCTTTTTAACGGTGGTTTCGACGAGCAACTCTGCTACAAAGAAAACATCACTAGCAAGTACCTCCGTAAAAATGGTCTTGGTTACATTTTGAGCAAAATGGAGAAATGGGATACATTGAAAAAACTACACAATGATATTTTTGGAGAAAAAGAATTGCCGAAGTATTACGCCCTTGTCGCTTTTGACGGAGATGAAATGGGCAAAATTGTAAGCGGAGTTTTTTTGAAAGACAAGTCCAGATTGCGCGAATTTCAAAACAAGGTTTCCGGTTTGCTACGCAATTACGCGCAATGGGCAAGCGCTTACGTCAATGAAGAACCACGCGGCAAAACTGTTTACGCTGGCGGCGACGATTTTCTCGGCTTCGTCAATCTTGCTCATCTTTTTGAAACAATCGGACAACTGCGCGACGAGTTTCGGGAGCAAGTCAATAAACCCTTGTGCGATGCATTTAAAGAGGAGTTGATGAAGGATTTTGAGTTTACCTTTTCAGCGGGCATTGCTATTGCGCACTACAAAATCCCTTTAAGCATCGTGGTCAAAAAGGCGAAGGAGATGGAAGAAAAAGCGAAAAACGGTGGCCGCGACGCTTTTGCTATTGCCGTGTTGAAGCACTCAGGCGAAAGCCATGAAACCGCGCTGAAATGGTCTCGATTGTTGGATGTCCAGCATATTCTGGCAGAATTAGAAGAAAAAAAGTTTTCCGCTAACTTCATCCGCGCTTTCCAGCAAGAATTTTTCAGGTCGAATCACGGCGAGCGCAGCGCTTTTTTTCTGAAAAGCAACCCTGCGATAGTCGAGTCGGAAATACAACGGCTTTTACGCCGCGCGAAATCAAAAATCCCGGGCGTTTTTGCCAATAAAGAAGCCGAAGAGCGAGCAATCAGCGAGACAGCTGCGTATGTTATGCACCTGCTTTTGGATAGCCCAGATTACAACAACTTTACGGAGACCCTGAACATCATCACTTTTCACCAAATCAAAAACGAGCCTCTGGAATATGTTACTGAAGATTAGGCCATTGGACACCGTTTTTTTTCGAGACGGCAAGCCGTTCACGATGGGCGCCGAAACTTGGGCCGACGGCATTTTCCCGCCTCCGCCTTCCGTTTTTTACGGGGCGTTGCGGACGCTTTGGCTTTCCGAACAAAAAGATGGCATTTCGCCCGCCAATATCGAGGCATCAGCAAAACTGATTATCAGCGCTGTTTATGTCCAAATTGCTGGCAACTGTTGCTTTCCGGCGCCGATTGATGTACTGGAAAATAAAGAGCGTTCACAAAAAGTAAGTCTTGTCGAAAAAGAACTGGTAGCTATCAGCAATCATGCCTCAACTTCGGTGTTGAGCACAGCAGATGATATCGAGGTGGAAGCCCCTGAACCAGGCGCTTTGATAAAAAGCGCAGACCTTGAGACATACTTTAAGGGCGGTGATTTGTCCAAAATCGGTTTTAAACAAGATTATTTCTGCACGGAAAGTAAGGTCGGCATTGGCCTGTCGAAAGAAACGAGAACCTCTGAGGAGGGTATGCTCTACCGTGTCGGGATGCGGCGTTTCAGCGATGAAAAAACTACCTTCATAGTGGAAACTTCGGGACTTGATTTGCCTCAAAAAGGAATATTGCGGCTGGGCGGAGAGGCGAAACTCGCCGAGTTCGAGCAAGTAGGGGCCAATACTTACAGTTTGCCAAAAACGCCGCCATTAGAAAAAGGTCTGAATATTTATTTTTCCACGCCTGCTGTATTTGAAAATGGCTGGTTGCCGTCATGGGTTGACCCTCAAACACTCAAGGGCAAGTGGGAGGGCCTTTCCTTTCAACTTTCGACGGCGGCAGTCGGGCGCAGCGTTCCGATGGGAGGCTTCGACATGAAAGGGCGCCGCCCTAAACGTATGTTCCGTGCAGTGCCCGCGGGGTCGGTGTATCGCTTTAAAGTGTTGGAAGGCAAAGTCGAAACATTAGCGCAACGATGCAATATTTCTGATTTCGACCTCGACAAACAAGGCTTCGGTTCGGCCTTTCTTTTTTAAACCCAATCTTTCACAACCAGGAAAATCTTCAGATTATGTTCAAACTTGCCAGACCCATTTTTTTTCATTGCCAAACGCCTTTGCACGCCGGCAGCGGCAGCGACCTCGGCGTGGTGGACTTGCCGATTCAGCGCGAGAGCCACACAGCATTTCCCAAAATAGAAGCTTCCAGCCTCAAAGGTGCCATTCGTGAAGATTTTGAAACATCTGCCGCTACCCAAGCGGATAAAAACAATATCCAACTCGCCTTTGGCTACGACGGCGGCAACAGTAGCAATCATGAAGCACCTTTCACGGAAGCGGAAGACCGCGAATACGCTGGAGCGTTGGGCTTTACGGATGCGCGATTGTTATTATTTCCAGTGCGCTCGGCGCGGGGCGTGTTCGCTTGGCTAATTTGCCCCGCTATTTTAAAAAAATTCAGCCACGAAGCGAACAACATTTGCAATTTGGGAGACCTAAGTTTTCCCGAAATTAGTCATGCGGACGATGGTGATGTGCTGACTGCTTCAGATGCGATTATCGCCAACGGGAAAGCCACACTGGAAGAATATCATTTCACTGCCAAAGTCGAAGGAAATGTAACAGCTGCGGCCAAAACTCTTGCGGCTGCTACCGGCATCGCAGAGATAGAAAACCGTTTGGGAGTAGTGTCGGATGAAGTGTTCCGCGATTTTGTGCAGATGTCCACTGAAATCATTACCCGCATCAAAATTGATAACGAAAAAGGTACGGTGCAACGCGGGGCGCTTTTCACGGAAGAATATCTGCCCGCCGAAAGTGTGTTGTACGCGCTGGTGATGGCAAATCCGCTCTTCGGTACAACGAAGGCCAAAACAGGCTTCACTTACAAAGAAGAAGGGAAAGCACTCGGCGAAGCAGAGAAAGTGATGGGTTATTTTATGAAAGGTCTTCGCCCTTATATTCAGATTGGCGGTAACGCCACACTTGGAAAAGGAATCGTCAAAACTGCAAAAATCACAAACTGATGTCCGCACTACGAATCAACATAGAACAAACCCGCGCCGCCAAGGCTTACGAGTATGCTAGTGCCGGCAAACCCAAAGGCAACTACGAAGCTCATGTGCGCAAAATGCCAATGTACATTCTCAACAACGGCCTCACCAATGCTCTGGCCTTTGCTTACAGCAAGCAAAAAGAGGAAGGTTGGCAAGAAATGTATAAGCAACTCACTCAATGGTTTCGCACCGACGACCCCCAGCAAATCATCCGCGCCAAACTTTCCAATGACGAAGACCTGATGAAAGTCGTGGCAAACCTCGACGACCAGACGCTTCGCCTCGTCACTGCCGAGGCCATCGCGCTTTTCGTATGGCTTCGCAGATTTGTCTCAGAAGACGCTATGGACGATTAAAATTGTTTGACCATGCCACAACAACTCAAATTCTTAGAATATAAAGCCGCTAAAGGCTTTGGTTTTTTGGCCGATGAAGCCGGGAAACGCTACTTTTTTCACATCAATGTGGCCCAAAAAGCGGGGCTCTCCGAATCGGATTTTGTTGCGAACGCCAGCTTCGATGTGGAAACTGAGACTGGCGACAAAGGGCTGAAAGTGGTTCGCTTCTTAACTACTGCCCCATCCAAAGCCGCCTCTCAGCCGCCCTTTTCCAAAAAACCGACTTCGAATACTTCTTCTGATATGGCTGCTCGATGGTCTGACTTTTCCCAAAAACACAGTGAACAAAACTTCGCGCTCAAGATTCAAAAAGTACGATTGTTCGACCAACAGCAATTTTTTGACAAGCAGAAACTGGATCTGTTCAAGATTGATGGCAAAAACTTTCGCCCGCCTGCGTTCGACGACACTTGGGTCAAACAACTCTGCGACAACCAATACGAAGCAGCCAAATCCTTGCTCGGCGCGGACAACCTGGCCGAACCGCTTGAACTTGCATCGAGCTGGCGAATGGCCGTTGGGCTGGGCAACACTTCAGTGCTGGAAACTTCAATGACCCTGCACCGCACATACGGCATACCATACATCCCCGGCAGCGCGATAAAAGGAGTGGTGCGAAGCGTCGTCATTGCCGACAACCATAACAACAACGAAAAAGAGGCTATCGGCAATGAACAATTTTGCCGCGTCTTTGGATGCCCGGCAAAAATCGAAAGAACGGAAAGTTATTTCAGAGAAGCCCGCGAAGGGCGACTCCTTTTTTTCGATGCCTTCCCGATGGACGCTCCTGTTTTGGAAACCGACATTATGAACCCACATTACCCCAAGTATTACGGCGGCGACCAGCCTCCTGCAGATTGGCAAAGCCCTGTGCCAATCATTTTCCTCACAGTCGGGAAAAACACCCGATTCCGCTTCGTTATCGGCGTTCGGAAAACGGAAGACCGCGATTTGCTCCAAGTTGTATGGGAATGGCTGCAAAAAGCCCTTACTGACAAAGGAATTGGCGCTAAAACTGCTGTCGGCTATGGGTATATGATGGAAGCCATATAATTGGGTCCCACAGGGAAAATTTTGAGTAACATACCTTCAAAGGCTTGTCATGCTGAGCGAAGCGAAGAATCTGGCCAGGGCCGTAAAACGCGAACATTCACTTCGCTCTTGCGCAGATGCTTCGCTTCACTCAGCAAGACAAGCAAGATGTCGGGGAAAAATTCACTATTCAATTTTGACCACTACCCGGTCAAAAAAGTCTGAAAGCATATGAACTTCTGGAAAAAAGTATGCGCTCAATATCAATTCGCCAAAGAACGGCGCCTGACGCAACTTCTCTTTAACACAATCATAGTTTTGACTGTAATTGTAGCCCTTTTGTATCAGCCTAATTTAGGAGATTTTTGGGATAAATCAGTTGGCACCATTTCAAGCATCGCCACCTTTTTTATTGCCATTTTTCTATGGCTTAATGACCTTTCGAGAGATTGGAAAGACTCATTGGAGAAACGTCTCTTTGTGGATTTCAATTACAGGGATTTGACAGGAATTCAAAAACCTGCTATGAAATGCGTCGGCGCTTTTTTATCAGGCGAGGCCGATATCCGGGCATGGGGTCAACAAATCGGCAAACAAATGAACGACCAAAAAATCCTCGACTTCAAACCTGTCCCTATCCAACGAGATGGCTTGCCCATATTTGATGAAACAGAAAAATGTTTTTTCAAGCCATATTATCTAACCATTTTACTCGATTCTGATTCAGATGGTTTGCCTACCCTGTGTGACAGGGTGCGCTCAAAAATCAAATCCAATCAATTTCTTGTTTGGTCCCGCCAACATAATATGACCGATGAATGGGTTGATATCCCAATTTAGCCAACTCCAAATTCACTTTTACCCGCCTCCGCGAACTCCTCGAATTCCGAAAAATATACGGAATACCACAATAGTTTTTCATAGACGACACCTAACCATGTCTTCCGCCCACGCCCCCGCCCGTGAACAGCGCATTCTCTACGAAATTATCGTCGATTGTTACGACGAGGAAGAAGAAATGATCGGCTGGTACTATTACTTCGCCGACAATCTGAAATTTCCCATTGAAGCCACCGTCCGCTTGCCTTTGCACGGCGGCAAAATGGAAGAGAAAAAAGTACAAATCGTGGAATTGGACACGCGCAGCGAAACCGGGAAAGCCATCCGGCTGGGTGTCGTAGAGCGCGGCAGCGAGCGCGTTCACTACATCAGTCCCGGCGACATCGCGCGGCTGGAAACCTCGCCCGAAAACCTGGAGATCATCAACGACTGGATTTACTGGCACGATTTCGATCTGGTTTCATCTTAACGCGCCCCTCTCACCGTGTGATCCAACTTGTATTTTCCCGCTTTTTTCTTCATCTTTGCGACTAAAATAGTCTGCATGGCAAAAGATAGTATGACAACCGTTTTGAAAATCAACGCCCGCAATTTGAATGACGCCATCGTGCAAGACCTGAAGGAGCAGTTCGGGGATGCAGAACTGGAAATCCGTGTCCATGATGTACCGGATGCTGCCGGGTTGATGGGAGAAGCCGAGTTTTGGGAATTGATAGCGAAGCTCGACTGGTCAGACCCGGAAGACAACAACCGGGTGATAGAACCGGTAGTGGAGGCTTTATCCGGGATGCCCATTGCCAAAATTTATCAGTTTTACGATATCCTTTCCGAAAAGCTCTGGCGCCTCGATACGCGCAAACATGCTGAAGCATTGATACATGCCGACCCAGAGGGTTTTTTGTCGTCCGACGAGTTCCTTTATGCCCGCTGCTGTGTCGTTGCAAACGGCAAGGAAGCTTATCAGCGCGTTTTAAAAGACCCCACAGGTTTTCCCAGCGATCTGACCTTCGAAGACTTGCTTTATGTGGCCGGTTTGGCTTATGAGCGTAAAACCGGAAAACAGTTCGTTTCCGTCCCGGCGTACAACTTTGAAACCGGCAGCAATAAACAAGGCTGGCAATAACCCTCATTATCTAACCTCCGTGGAACACGGCAACTCAAATAAAAACAATAAGCTGCATCATTTGTACGAAATCTGGGACAAGAAAGAGGGAGAGGTATACAAATATGGCATCAGCGATAAACCTATTGAAGAAGATGGGTTGTCGGGTCGTGTGCGCGACCAGGTTTATCACATGAATCTCACCGAAAATTGGGTTCGTTATTTCGGACGCGTTCTGGTCAGGGATATTTCCAACCGGATTTTGGCCAAACAAATGGAGAAAGCCTGTATCGAAGCATGTATAAAAGAGCATGGCAGACGCCCCAGAGGTAATCCGCTGCGACGAAAATCTAAATTTGACCAACCATTGCCAGAAGTAGAAACAGATCCTTGAGCAGTGTACTGTTCTCCCTATTCACCCGCCTGCGTGAACTCCTCGATTAATGTATAATTTCCATTTTCCATTTTCCATTTTTACTCCACCCCCACCATCCCGTCCGCCAGCATAAACCGCAGTTTCAGGTAC
Organism: Saprospiraceae bacterium; assembly: GCA_019187225.1. Classification (GTDB taxonomy): domain Bacteria; phylum Bacteroidota; class Bacteroidia; order Chitinophagales; family Saprospiraceae; genus M3007. Next base: position 17,824 of record JABAQQ010000053.1, on the reverse strand, counting down.
AGCCCGTGATTGGGGCCTTTGATAAAGCGCACGAAGGCTAATTCGCCTTCGATGTGCTGGCGGAAGCGGTTGAGCGCCTCGGCGGAAAAAATTTCCTGGGCGATCATTTTGTCGGAAGTGAGTTGTTTGTAGGTCTTGATGTCGGCCCTGAGGTCTTTGACGAAGCGGTCGCTCAGGTCGGGTTTGCCGTCGGCCTTGAGGGCTAAGCCGCAGACTTCGGGTTCGTCTTCGATGCGGTTCTGGTTGGTTTTTTCGTAGTTGAGCACGAAGTCGTTGCCTTCTATTTGTTGGCGGATGATCTCGATACTTTCGTTAGAAAAGCGTTTGGCGCCGGAGAAAGTGATGTCGTCGGCGTAGCGGGTATAGGTCCAGCCGTGGTCGCGGGCGAGTTTGTCGAGTTGGTGGTCGAGTTCGAAGCAGATCATGTTGCTCAGGACGGGTGAGGTGGGCGCGCCCATCGGCAGGCGGTTTTTGGAAGTGACGAGGCGGGCGAGCACCTGGGCGCTGTCCTCGGGGAACTCGAATGGGATGCGCATGAATAATTCCTTGATGCGGTGCGCCGAGATGCTGTGGAAAAAGTCCTTCAGGTCGAGCTGAAGCACCCATTTCGATTTGCAGTGGCGCAGGGCGTTGGTGTAGATGTTGCACGGCGAGGTCTCGTCGGCAGTGGAGGGGATGAAAGCATACGAGGCGCGCGGGCGGATGCCGTAGTACACGCCCTGGAGCAGGTCGGCCAGCAGGCGCTGAAAATCCTTGAGTTTGGGGTGCGGATTTTCGATGAGCCGGAAGGTACCATTGGCCTTGGGCGCCTGGAAAGCGTAGTACTGCGGATTAGCGGCTTGTTCGCGCATCCACGACTCTTCGGCCATACAAAGCGCGGCGACGGCTTTCACGGTGCGGGCTTTGACGAGCATCTGGCCTTTGGCGAGCACTTGCTGGGAAGTGAGCTGTTTGAACGGTTGGCGAAAGTATTGCATGACGTGAAAGATTTGTGATTGCGGATTGCGGATTGCGGATTGCGGATTTACCGCAAAAACCGCATTTTGCTGTCATTTACCCTATTCGGAAGCGCGGGCGGACAGGTTGTTGTCAAACCGCGAAGCGGTTGAATTTGAATAACCCCGGATTGCATCCGGGGTAAACCGAACCACTCTACGTCAACCGCGAAGCGGTTGAACTCGCGCTATAAGATGTTCACATTCAACCGCTTCGCGGTTGTGAGCACGTCCTTTTACGACCCATCGCTGTGCCCCCCCGGATGCAGTCCGGGGTTATTCACATTCAACCGCTTCGCGGTTGCTTTTTTTATGACACGGGGTGCCCCCGGATGCAGTCCGGGGTTATCCACATTCAACCGCTTCGCGGTTGCTTTTTTTTATGACACGGGGTACCCCCGGATGCAATCCGGGGTTATTCACATTCAACCGCTTCGCGGTTGCTTTTTTTTTATGACACGGGGTGCCCCCGGATGCAGTCCGGGGTTATCCACATTCAACCGCTTCGCGGTTGCTTTTTTTTTATGACACGGGGTGCCCCCGGATGCAGTCCGGGGTTATCCACATTCAACCGCTTCGCGGTTGCTTTTTTTTATGACACGGGGTATAGAGCATTCGGTCGGGGGCTTGCTACTGCAGAAACCGCAACTTGCTGTCGTTCACCATATCCGGAAGCGCGGGCGGTGTGCCGGTTTGCAGGACGCGGCTGAAGTTCTCGTCGTTCATCGGCACCACGAAAAGCCGGTCGGTGCGTTGGTTGATGGCGTTGGACAGTTCGGCATGGAGCGCTTTGACCCATTTTCCTTTGAGTTTTCCGAGGAAAACGGATTTCTGTACCCGCGCCAGGCCGTAGAATTTGCATCGCTTGGCCACCCGGCTGCGCGTTCTGTTTTTGCGGATGTCGTAGATGACCCAGGCGTACATGGAAATCAGATATTGGGATATTTGGATATTAAGATATTAGGATATTAGGATATTGGGATATTGGGATATTGATTTTCAGGCGAATGCTTCCACTTCGTCGCTGCCGAGTTGGGCGATTTGCAGCAAGCGGCGGCCGAAGCGCACGCCGGATTGGCGCAGGAAATAATCGCGGCTTACCCAGCGTCCGTCTAATTCTTCTTTTTTTTCATCGAGATATTCTTTCAGGCCCTCCAGCAGCATTTTGATGCCTTCCTGGTTCAGTTGCAGACCGCCGTTAAACGCTTCGGTGTGGTTGGTCGTCACCATTTTCCGGGAAAACAAGCGGAACACCACGCGTTCCACCCAGACCCGGAACGGCTCCACGAAATCATAGACCATGCTTTTGAGTTTGTAATCGTCGCGGTGCAGGAATCCGATATACGGATTGATGCCCGCCATGCGCAGCGCCTGTTCGGTTTTTCCGGTAAGTACGGCGAACCCGTAATTGAGAAAAGCATTGAACGGATCCCGCGCAGGCATACGCGAGCGGCCGGCGAAACGGTATTCTTCGGGCAACACGTCGCTGAGCGTCTGGAAATATATTTGTCCGGCGGCGCCTTCGAGGCCGCGCAGGTTCTCGGCGATGTCTTTCACCTGTTTGCCGTCGAGGGCCAGTATTTGTTTGCGCAATTTCTGGATTTCGCGCAGGCGCTCGTCGAGCAGCTGTTGTTTTTGTGCGTCGCGCCGGGATTTGAGTTTTTCCAAAAAAATGGCCTGGTTTCTCAGTTTTTCCGCAGTCCATAAGCGTACAAACGCAACGGCATGATGACCGACGCTGACAATCACCTGGGCTTTTTGTACCGCAGAGGTGGTGTGCAATTCGTCGCCGTAACATCGCACCACGGGCATACCGTACCGGTCGAGCACCGCCAGGTCAATGTTGTGTTGCATGGCCAGGAGGATGGCTGTTGTGGAGACGATGGCGCCGTCCTGCACCCACAGGCTTTCAACTTTCACAGGGGAGTACGTCTCTTTTTGAAGCGTGTTGTTGTCGTCGAACCAGGACACTTCAAAAACACCGTCTTTGACGGCTATTTTGGTACCAGGGCGTGTAATATGCAGGTCCATAGTACAAAAGTTGAGATGGTTAAAAAAATTGATGACCGGCTTCTTTCAGGTTATATCAGTTATATGTTCCCCTGTATCCGGTGGTTATACCGGACGGTGTGTGCAATTTCGGCATTGCGGTGGAGTATTCGCGCAGCGGCAGCGCGCCATCGCAATCTGGATTTCGTTTGTATGACCGGGATCGGTTGGTGGTTATAATACCCTTGTGCGGACGAGCCGGAAGGGCCGGGATGATTATACGGGCTACAGGAACCGGATTAAAAAGCGGCGATTGCCGGAAGAGTTGTCATCATTAGAGACGAAGGAGAGCGTTACGCCAGCCGGTCTGAAGCTTTTTCCGGATTAAAATGTTTTATTACCGGGCTGGTATTTAAAGACAAAAATACGGGTGCGGGAGAACGCGAAGCAAGTGCCCGATACAGGAATTTTTCGGGACGCGGGAAACGGGAACGGGCAACTTTGTTCGGGGTATCTCGCCGACTCTACGCAACCCGCACATTGTAAGATATTTATACGTTGTTTGAAAACGCCCTCTGAAATCATATTGGTTAAAAAACTCCTGCCAAACAGCCAAAAAATCTTTCGGGACGCGGGGAAAATGGCGTCAAAAAGCCCATATAAAATTTTATCAAATGTATAACTCGCAAAAATGCCCTTTTTACACCCCCCATTTTCGACAATACCCCTCCCAAAAACGTGCAACTTGTTGAAATACATTGCGATATGACGCGGGGAACGCATGAAAATTTTTATCAAGTGTGAAAAAAGAGCGGTTTTTTGAAAAAAAACGCACATTTTTTTTACATTTTGCTTGCAACGACGCGGGGGATTTTCTTACCTTAGTGCCTGAAATACAAACGCTTGGCCCTGAAACCGCTCTTCCAGACCGTATCCACTCAAATAGGGATTGAAACTTGGTGATGGCTAATTCTGCCTTTTGCTGCGTCTTCCAGACCGTATCCACTCAAATAGGGATTGAAACTCACTGCCGTCTTGGCGCCAGCGCTGCGCCAGACTTCCAGACCGTATCCACTCAAATAGGGATTGAAACCTGCGGTTCGAAATCCGGGTAAACTTCCAGATTGCTTCCAGACCGTATCCACTCAAATAGGGATTGAAACTAGGTTGTTGACATCGATTTTGACCTGAGTCGCCGCTTCCAGACCGTATCCACTCAAATAGGGATTGAAACTACTGCGGCTGGTTAGCTGATCTTGTTTTGCGTCTTCCAGACCGTATCCACTCAAATAGGGATTGAAACGTATTACGATAACGGTTTTGCCGCTATCAACTCCGCTTCCAGACCGTATCCACTCAAATAGGGATTGAAACACATACCCCTGTCCGACTATTTCCACAAACACTGCTTCCAGACCGTATCCACTCAAATAGGGATTGAAACCGGACGTCGTCCATTGAGAGATGTCCGCTTCATACTTCCAGACCGTATCCACTCAAATAGGGATTGAAACTGGGTATCGCCGCCTTCATTTACATACATTCCGCTTCCAGACCGTATCCACTCAAATAGGGATTGAAACTGGCCCTGATCTTCCTATTGTGTGCGTTAGTTCGTCTTCCAGACCGTATCCACTCAAATAGGGATTGAAACCGAACGTACCCTTATTTTCCCTCCATACAACAGCTTCCAGACCGTATCCACTCAAATAGGGATTGAAACCAGCGGATCGTGCAGCCAACCTCTACCGTTATCCTTCCAGACCGTATCCACTCAAATAGGGATTGAAACTTAAATACCCGTCAGGAGCTGTCGCGCCCGGCCATCTTCCAGACCGTATCCACTCAAATAGGGATTGAAACTACCCGTCAGGAGCTGTCGCGCCCGGCCATACATCTTCCAGACCGTATCCACTCAAATAGGGATTGAAACTTTGTTGCGACTAAAATCGCCCTCGTTTTCCGCCATCTTCCAGACCGTATCCACTCAAATAGGGATTGAAACAGCAGGTAATTTATCTATGGCAGCCTGTACAGTCCTTCCAGACCGTATCCACTCAAATAGGGATTGAAACTGATTGTTTGGGCCTCAGCCATCGTAGCGAAGCCCTTCCAGACCGTATCCACTCAAATAGGGATTGAAACTGACTGTATGTTTTTTTATTTTTTTTGTTTTTGCTTCCAGACCGTATCCACTCAAATAGGGATTGAAACGTGTATGGCTTGCAAAACGGCCATAAAAAAAAGTCTTCCAGACCGTATCCACTCAAATAGGGATTGAAACTTTTGAACAGCAAGTATTGCTGACGCCGTGTCGGCTTCCAGACCGTATCCACTCAAATAGGGATTGAAACTTTTCCATAGTTACTAAAGAAACTTTCCATGGTTCTTCCAGACCGTATCCACTCAAATAGGGATTGAAACTCTTCACCGTTAAGGTTCTAACTTTGTCGTAAACTTCCAGACCGTATCCACTCAAATAGGGATTGAAACCTTCGACGTGAACATAATCAGTGCGCAGACAACTTCCAGACCGTATCCACTCAAATAGGGATTGAAACTTGCGGTTGCACTCCGGGCCATTTTCCGCGTGCAAACTTCCAGACCGTATCCACTCAAATAGGGATTGAAACCTGGCCCGAAAGTCCAGGTCAATCTGCCAATTATTCTTCCAGACCGTATCCACTCAAATAGGGATTGAAACTGGAGCACGGTGTTTGCCCACATGGGTTTGCCGTCTTCCAGACCGTATCCACTCAAATAGGGATTGAAACAATGATTACAAAGTTTGGACGGTAACCGTAGATGCTTCCAGACCGTATCCACTCAAATAGGGATTGAAACCGCGCAATGATTCTCCTTTTTACTTTCATATTTGTCTTCCAGACCGTATCCACTCAAATAGGGATTGAAACCGTTTGTATTTAATTACCCGCCTTCCCCAGCGGGCTTCCAGACCGTATCCACTCAAATAGGGATTGAAACGTTGCATCCACTTCCACCGTAGGGCTGCACGGTAACTTCCAGACCGTATCCACTCAAATAGGGATTGAAACTTTGAGCATGATGCGATCTATGCGATCCTCAATTCTTCCAGACCGTATCCACTCAAATAGGGATTGAAACTCTTGCGAATCTTACTTGCGAATCTTGCGAATCACCTTCCAGACCGTATCCACTCAAATAGGGATTGAAACTCTTGGACACACTAAAATCTCTCAGTCTGTACCTTCCAGACCGTATCCACTCAAATAGGGATTGAAACTTCTTCCACTTAGCCTTTGCTTCACCTTTCGATTCTTCCAGACCGTATCCACTCAAATAGGGATTGAAACTTGCTCCGAGGAGCGCCTTCGCCAGCTCGTTGAGCTTCCAGACCGTATCCACTCAAATAGGGATTGAAACGGGCGAAGCCCGGAGGGGCAGCAGCTTTGCAGTTCACTGCTGCTGCCCCTCCGGGCTTCGCCCGTTTCAATCCCGCTTCTAAGGGGTGCTGCGCACGGATGCTAACAATTAAATTCATACCCGCACACCACTTCGTCCCCATCGGCATTCACAGATTTTCAGCATTATCTGAATTCTGCAAATTCTCCCATTCTGAAAATTCTGATGCAGACAATGAACGCGCATCGCCCGCGTAGATCGGACGGGTGCTTACAGCAGGACAAAAGGGTTAATCGGAGCAAACGCTTCAGACAGCAGTAAATGGCTGGACGGTGGCCGCCGGTGGTATCAGCGGTATCGGTTGAGCCGGTGTTCTCAATACTTACCTGCGAAAGAACTGATCGCCCCCCGAGCGCCACATCGTCATCATCGGAATTCACAGAATTTGGGAATTACCTGAATTCTGAAAATTCTTCCATTCTGAAAATTCTGATGCTGACAATGAACGCGCATCACTCCAAAGTCAAAACAAGAAGACTCGCTTTATTTTTGATGCGGGATGATTTACTCTTTTCAAAAAATCTTAACTTGCGCCAAAAAAGGGTTAGACAAATGGGCAATATCGTAGTCACAATAAAAAACAAGGCCGACCGCGAGTTATTGGAAGCCTTGGCCAAACGCCTGGGCTTGCAGATATTTGAACTGTCTGAACAGGAAATGCGCCTGTTGGCGAGGCGCAGAATGGTGGAAACAGTCGAGCAATTCCCAATATCGGAAGATATTTCTGACGAGGAAATTCAAGCGGAAGCAGATGCCGTCAGAGCAGCGCGCCATGCCCGATAAAATCCTTAAAATCATTGTTGACACCAATTTGTGGGTCAGCTGACTGCTCAACAGAAGGCAGTCATTGCTCTCCGCGCTGTTTTTACATGAAGCGATTGACATTTTGTCGTCTTCCGGGCTGGAAGACGAACTATTCGAGGTGCTGGAACGCCCAAAATTCAGCAAGCGCCTTTCTAAAGAGCAAATTCAGAATTTTCGATCCGATTTCAAACTGGCCGTTCTATCGGTAGAGGTACATTCTGCCGTCGAGGTCTGTAAAGACCCGAAGGATAATTTTTTGCTGGCACTGGCAAAAGACGGAGCAGCCGATTTTTTACTGACAGGTGATGCGGAATTGCTTGCATTAGAGTCGTTTGGGAACACAAAGATATTGACAATCAGGGAGTTCACAGACCACCTTATTGAAAAGGAGCCGTAAATCAGTATCTTGGAATTACTTCAATTCTGCAAATGCTCCCATTCTGAAAGTTCCGATGCTGGCAATGAACGCATACGGAGATATCTTTCTCTATCTTTTTCCATCTTTTCAATCCTGATTCTATATTTCCTGCAACTTCGCAACCCATTCCCTTCCAATAGCCCGAACACCCTAACTTCGCCCCGTACCATGTTCCCTGCGCCATGTCCAAACGACGCCTTTCTACTTTTGCCGTCGGCACGGCAGACTGGATGCAATACCGCCCTTATCCACGTTTCGCACCCGAATACGACGGTTTTTACCTTCGCCTGGCCAATTCGGTATTTGAAGCGCTGAATGCGCCGGAGCGTTTTTTTCGCAGCATGCTCCGGCGGGAGGAAATGGCCGAACTCGCCGTCGTGCTTGTCTCCTGGTTCGAGGATTATGCCAACGAGATCGGTCTGTGGCAGGCTTTTGTCCGTAAAAACAAGGAGTTGTACGGCTACGAACTGCCGTTTTTCAAGTTCGGCGATTACGATCCGGAAGACATGAACCCGGCGGATATCGCTTACCTCGCGTGGCATTACTGCTGCAAGACCGCCCATAAACTGATAGGCCCCGACAGCCCGGGATTGCCGGAGATCGCCTATGAATTGCTGGAAATATTCGATGCGGCGCTTGAAGTAGCGCCCGGCACCGATTTCTACGACCAATACCTCGACATTCCGGACGATATTTATTTTTTCAAGTTGAAAAGCAAACTTTACTGGATGGCTTTTCAAAATTACCTCACGGGGCCTGAATTCCACCGGGATATGTCAAAACAGGTAGAACAGCTGTCGGAAAGAGACAGCGCCTTGCTAGCCGGCTTCGAAGATCCCGGCAAGTTGATCTATACCATGCAGGACGACTATTTGTATAAAAAAAACACTTCCTGGGCTGCCCTCAACACACCCGCCTGGCTGGCGGAAACAGCGCGTTGCTCACAGGGGCTGCGCGACGACATACGCGGTCTGCACCGGCGCATCGTCGGCGAATTCGTGTATGAAGGCGACGAAGGCCCGCATTACCTTTTCCGGCATATTTACACCAAACGATTGTTCCAGGTGCAGCAGGAATCGGTGACGATGAAAGGCATCAAAGCGGGGGAACTGGTCTTTACCACGATCGTCGAATGGCGCGGCAGTTGGTGGGTGACCGGCACCCTGGCAAGTTTTGGCGATGCGGCGACGGCAAACAGGAACACGAAAAAGCCTTACGATCCTGCTTTGGTGCCGTTTTACGCCTGGACGGAAAGGGAGCAGCAGGAAATACGCGACATCGCTGCCGACCTCGAAGCGGCGTATCTCCGGTTTTTCGGCGACCGCCTCGTGTTTTTCAAAACCGAAGGCGACCTGCGCGCTGCCCTGGAACAATCCAATGACTTTTACAACCGGATAAAGGCCGGTGATAAAACTGTTGCCGCGCAACCGCCCGGCACCCGTCTTGCGGTTGCCCCCGGCGACCTGCCCCGCGGCATGGGGTGGGTCGCTTTCTTCGAGCCGGGCGAAGGAGTGGCGGTCTCTCCGCTGGTCTCCCGGATCGTCCATCTTCTGACCAGGCCCGACGCCGGCGACGAGGACGTGGCCGCATTGTTTTTCGCGTCGCTGCAGAATTGCTCTCCCGCCCTGATACGTTACCTGACGGACAAATACGGCACGCACAACCTCCGCTTTCCGGTCAAAACCGACACCCCGCTCCTGCCCTACCTCGATTTTCTGATGCGCTTCTACAACCCCGGCGCTTTCGACGAGGTACTGCCCCAAAACAAGATCGCCCGCAGCGTGGTGGACGGTGGATGGTAGACGGTCCGATCTACGTCGGCCCTCTATGTTGTCATGCTGTAAGCACCCGTCCGATCTACGTGCGGGTTAACCAGTTGTTGCACACGCGTAGTTCGGACGGGTGCTTACAACATAACAAGAAAAGTTTGCGGAAAGGTTTTTGTTGGGGTAAAAAGTATGGGCTCTTAAATATCCACCCGCCTTCGCTGAGGCTTCGGCGGGTAAACCGTCCACCGCCATGCAACTCTATCTCGATTCTTTCGGCGCTTATCTTTCGGTCCGCAACGGGCAATTCCGCGTCCGGCTGTCGTCGGGCGAAGAGCGCTTATTCGCGGTGCGGCAGGTCAGCGCCGTATTGCTTACCAAAGGCACGGGCCTGAGCACCGACGCGGCTCTCCTGGCCGTGGAAAATGACATTCCCGTGTTGCTGCTCGACGCGCAGACGCACTACCCGCTCGCGCAGGTCGGCAGCGGCAGGCCGGGCAACATCGCCACCGTGCGCAAAAACCAGGCTGCGTTCAGCCGCTCGTCAGAAGGTTTTGCCTGGGTAGCAGATTGTATCGCGCGGAAGATCGAAGGTCAGCGCGCCCTGCTGCGGCATCTGGCCGAACGCCCCGCCGCGCCGCCGGGCTTTACCGACGACATCCGGGTCACCGACCGCATTTTCGCAGCCCTCGAACAAGGCTTCCGCGATTGGCACGCTCCTGCCGGCCCACTTGTTCCCGGCGCCGATCCCGCCGATGTCTTTCGCGGCCAGGAAGGCACAGCCTCCCGCATTTATTTTCAAAAAATTGCCACCTGGCTCGCCGCCCAATCCGCAATCCCCAATCCGCAATCCTTCGAGGGTCGCCGCAAACGCCCCGCCTACGACCCTTTCAACGCCCTGCTCAATTACCTCTACGGGATGTTGTATACCTCCGTGCACCTTTCCCTGCTCAAAAGCGGCCTCGATCCTTACCTCGGCGTCCTGCACGCCGACCGCTACGGCGGCTCCCCCACCCTCGTGTTCGACGCCATCGAGCCCTACCGCCCCTGGGCCGACCGCGTGGCCGTCCAACTCGTGGAAAGCGGGCAGGTCAACGCTGATTTTTTCGAACCCGACGCCGAAGAACGCGGCCTCTGGCTCAGCAGCGCGGGCAAAAGCGCTGTGATTGACGCCATGCTCGCTTTTATGGAAAACAGCACGCCCTACGACCGCCGCCAGGTGAAACGCAAGGTGCAGATTGACCTCGACGCGCAAAAACTGGCAGTGCGGGTGAAGGAGATGGGGTAGACGGTGGACGGTCCCCTCTACGTTGTCATGTGCTGTAAGCACCCGTCCAATCTACGCCCCCTCTACGTTGTCATGCTGTAAGCACCCGTCCGATCTACGTCGGCCCTCTACGTTGTCATGCTGTAAGCACCCGTCCGATCTACGCCCCCTCTACGTTGTCATGCTGTAAGCACCCGTCCGCTCTACGCCCCCTACGTTGTCATGCTGTAAGCACCCGTCCGATCTACGCCCCCTACGTTGTCATGCCGTAAGCACCCGTCCGATCTACGCCCCCTCTACGTTGTCATGCTGTAAGCACCCGTCCGATCTACGTCGGCCCTCTACGTTGTCATGCTGTAAGCACCCGTCCGATCTACGCCCCCTACGTTGTCATGCTGTAAGCACCCGTCCGATCTACGCCCCCTCTACGTTGTCATGCTGTAAGCACCCGTCCGACCTACGTCGTGCGAAATAACTCGTTAACGCGCACTTAGAGCGGACGGGTGCTTACAGCATGACAACGTAGATCGCCGACGTAGAGCGGACGGGTGCTTACAACATGACAAAAAAATGCAGGAATAGCAAAGAAAAAGTCTTTAAAACGATGTGCTTCCCAGTAAAGAATATAACTTTCAACCTTCAAAACACATCATTTTATCAAACCAAACCAACATGAAAAAAGAATACAACTTCTGGGTCTACATTCTGACAAACTGGAAAAAAACAGTGCTGTATACCGGTATGACCAATGACCTCCGGGCACGATTAAAAGAGCATTACGACAACCGTGGCAACCGCAAAACTTTCACCGGAAGCTACTATTGTTACAATCTTGTTTACTATGAATGGCATCAATATGTTTTGAATGCCATAGCCCGGGAAAAAGAAATCCAAAATATGACCAGAGATAAGAAGATCGCGCTCATTGAAGAGGTCAATCCCAACTGGTTGTTTTTCAATAAAGAGATATGTGGACATTGGCCTCCACAATTCGAAGGGCGCAAATGAAGCGAAATGAGTCGTCAACCAGATCCTTTCACACTTGCCTACCTAAAACAATAGCACTTTTGTCATGCTGTAAGTACCCGTCCGATCTACGTTGTCATGTTGTAAACACCCGTCCGCGCTACGTTGTCATGCTGTAAGCACCCGTCCGCTCTAAGTTTGCGCTCTACGTTGTCATGCTGTAAGCACCCGTCCGATCTACGCCCCCTCTACGTTGTCATGCTGTAAGCACCCGTCCGATCTACGGAACGCTTCACGGGCGGCCCGCAAACGTAGAGCGCACGCGTAGATCGGACGGGTGCTTACAGCATGACAACGTAGAGCGCACACGTAGAGCGAACGGGTGTTTACAACATGACAACGTAGATCGCAAACGTAGAGCGCACACGTAGCGCGGACGGGTGTTTACAACATGACAACGTAGAGCGCAAACGTAGATCGGACGCGTAGCGCGGACGGGTGTTTACAACATGACAACGTAGCGAGGACGGCCGTTTACAACATGACAAAAGGGGAATCTTTTGGAAGTGTCTTGTTGGAACAAAATGAAAGGACAGGCATAACATATCCGGACAACATCTGAGAATCTGGCCGCATTTTTGCACACACTTCCCCAGGAAAACTGCCGACCAATGAAACATACCACCCACTTCCCGCAATTGCAGCCCACTGCCCTCTGCAAACTGCAAACTGCCCTCCGCACACTACGCACTGCCTACTGCAAACTGCTACTGCAACTGCTACTGCTACTGCTGCTGCAACTGCTACTGCTGCTGCTGCCCACTGCCGCTCCCGCCCAGGACCCCGACCTTGCCGACGACGAACGCGCCCGCATGGAGGATATCTTCCGCACCAGCGACCACGAAAGCGAGACGCCCACCAACCGCCGCCAGCGCGAGGGCAGGACGAAACGCGTGAGCGTGCCGAAAGGCGCGTTCCGCATCGGTTGCCTGTGTATGGACGACACCTGGAGCGACACCAAAAGCACCGGCGCGTGCAGCGGCCACGGCGGCGTGCGCTTCTGGGTATACCGCACCCCCGCGGGCGATACGGTGCACGTGATGACCGACCGCCACGAACGCCATCCGCACCCGCTCAGCGCAGCGGAAATGAGCGAACTCAGCCAGAAACGCGCCGACCGTATCCAGAAACTGCCCACTGTGGCCAACCCCCTGGCGCCGGTGCCCTACGCCGCGCCCACTACAACGCCGCCGGTGGTCATCCTGCCCGACGGGGCCGGCGACCGCTTCACCTGGAGCGACGCCCTGGCGCTGGCGGTGACGGGCGTAGCGCTGTATTTCATCGTGCGCATGGTGCTGCGCTGGGCCGGCGCCAACGACAAACTCATCCGATATGCACTACGTCATCTCTTACGACCTGGAAAACGACCGCCTGCGCGACCGGTGCGCAAAACTGCTCGAAAAAAACGGCTGCCTTAGGGTGCAAAAGTCCGTGTTCGCCGCGCCGGACATGGACAAAAAAGACTTAGTCAAACTACAACTCGGCCTGCGCCAACTTTTCGCCCGCCGCCCGCTCTCGCCCGGCGACAGCGTGTGCATCCTGCCCCTGCGCAATGAATACGTTCCGGACATCGAAATATTCGGTGATAACAATATGCGCACGCTATTCGAAGAAAAAAAGTTGAAGGTCATGCTTTGAAATATGGCGAACGGTTGATTACCTTAGCGCAACGTATTATAAACGGTACGCCTTTCAACCATTCTCCATTCATATAGGGATTGAAACAATAAGTTCTTTAATCTCTTTAGGTAATCCTGGAGCTTTCAACCATTCTCCATTCATATAGGGATTGAAACAATCGCCTTTTCGATTCATGTTCCAGTAGCTCACAACTTTCAACCATTCTCCATTCATATAGGGATTGAAACCTTTTTTGTTCTTGTCTGGGAATAGATCACTACTACTTTCAACCATTCTCCATTCATATAGGGATTGAAACGACTCTGATAGAGTCAGTTCTGGAGATTTATTGTTCTCTTTCAACCATTCTCCATTCATATAGGGATTGAAACATAAAGATCCGCAATCTTCTGAGGACTGGCTAGCTGCTTTCAACCATTCTCCATTCATATAGGGATTGAAACGGAGAGCCGATAGGTTTAGGGTTTTTGCCTGTCGGACTTTCAACCATTCTCCATTCATATAGGGATTGAAACAGATACGTGATCACGCCCGCAAATTGCTTCAAGAACTTTCAACCATTCTCCATTCATATAGGGATTGAAACGTTTGGTGAAAAAGGTGGTTGGTGCGATTCTTGGTACACTTTCAACCATTCTCCATTCATATAGGGATTGAAACGGACAGTCACAAATTACTATAATATTAACCATATCTTTCAACCATTCTCCATTCATATAGGGATTGAAACCTGCGGCCAAAATAGGGTCGGCAAATACTGCTTGTCTTTCAACCATTCTCCATTCATATAGGGATTGAAACACAACCGTTAATAAGTGTGTGGATAAATAGAGTGATACTTTCAACCATTCTCCATTCATATAGGGATTGAAACGCTTCAATAAACTGATACGATGCTTCGCGAAGAAGCTTTCAACCATTCTCCATTCATATAGGGATTGAAACACTCTGTTGTGATTGTTGCATGTTTAGAATAGTTTTAACTTTCAACCATTCTCCATTCATATAGGGATTGAAACTGTGGATGAACTATGATATCAACTCAATCAATGGTCCTTTCAACCATTCTCCATTCATATAGGGATTGAAACTACTTTCATTAAAAATGAAGTACTCTTTGATGAATCTTTCAACCATTCTCCATTCATATAGGGATTGAAACCGTTGGATTCTTTGTTCAGTTCTACTAAAAGCCCCACTTTCAACCATTCTCCATTCATATAGGGATTGAAACAATCTTTTTTAGAGTGTACCAATGGAGGACGGGCTCTTTCAACCATTCTCCATTCATATAGGGATTGAAACACTGCAAAACTCAAATCTATCATGGATTTGGGTTTCTTTCAACCATTCTCCATTCATATAGGGATTGAAACTGTAATAGGATTCAGTAGTCCCATTATATGTCGTAACTTTCAACCATTCTCCATTCATATAGGGATTGAAACTAACCCCTCTATTCGAGGGGAAGAAGTTTACTCACTTTCAACCATTCTCCATTCATATAGGGATTGAAACAAGGGCACCCGCAGTGCCCCATAAATGGGGTTGTTAACTTTCAACCATTCTCCATTCATATAGGGATTGAAACGGCGGACTTTGCCCCTTTTTCACCCTGTTACGATCCTTTCAACCATTCTCCATTCATATAGGGATTGAAACCATGGGAGCAACCAGAACGCAATAAAAATCTGCGATTCTTTCAACCATTCTCCATTCATATAGGGATTGAAACATTACTAAATTTTTGAGCAGGTTTAGTTGTTTTGTACTTTCAACCATTCTCCATTCATATAGGGATTGAAACTTTTTGAGCATAAACAACCAGCAAAAAAGAATTGACTTTCAACCATTCTCCATTCATATAGGGATTGAAACCTTCGGGAATTTCGGAAAGCGCTTTCTGGATTCTTCTTTCAACCATTCTCCATTCATATAGGGATTGAAACCGCTAACAAATTAATTGCCGTGATTAAGCGGCATACTTTCAACCATTCTCCATTCATATAGGGATTGAAACTATCAGATTTTAAAATTAGAGAAAGATTATGAGTTGCTTTCAACCATTCTCCATTCATATAGGGATTGAAACGATTGTGTATGATATTGAACCTTAAAATAACTACAGCACTTTCAACCATTCTCCATTCATATAGGGATTGAAACTCGTATTTCTAAAACCCTCATAGGACTTTCCTCTTTTCTTTCAACCATTCTCCATTCATATAGGGATTGAAACCAATACAAAAATATCCAATCTGCTTTAGTCTATTCCTTTCAACCATTCTCCATTCATATAGGGATTGAAACTACTGAGAGTTAGCATAGTTAGTCCATTGAGTTACCCTTTCAACCATTCTCCATTCATATAGGGATTGAAACTTTTTCATCATTTGAATTTAAATGTTAAGAAAACACTTTCAACCATTCTCCATTCATATAGGGATTGAAACAGAGAGGGCTATACAGCAACAGTAAAATTATTATTTCTTTCAACCATTCTCCATTCATATAGGGATTGAAACATCAATCTATTATGTACATTGCAATTAAAGTCAGCTTTCAACCATTCTCCATTCATATAGGGATTGAAACTATCTAATCAATACTTATCCTGATGATCCAAGGTGCCTTTCAACCATTCTCCATTCATATAGGGATTGAAACTAAATTGTTCTTTTGTCATAAAATAAATTTTAAAACTTTCAACCATTCTCCATTCATATAGGGATTGAAACAACTTCACTTCTTATTTTACCGATAATCTCTGATGTCTTTCAACCATTCTCCATTCATATAGGGATTGAAACAGTGTCATCTCAAAATTATTTTGTTCTTAGTTATCCCTTTCAACCATTCTCCATTCATATAGGGATTGAAACGGTTAAGAAACACGTTGCCATGCTCTTTCAATTTCTTTCAACCATTCTCCATTCATATAGGGATTGAAACAACTCCACCCTTTAGAGTTATTAGAGTATCCTTAGGCTTTCAACCATTCTCCATTCATATAGGGATTGAAACCAAATCTAACCTATGAACAACTCTTGTTACGTAACTTTCAACCATTCTCCATTCATATAGGGATTGAAACAGATAAGTTAACACAATCAGCTAAATATTCTGGATGACTTTCAACCATTCTCCATTCATATAGGGATTGAAACGCTCGTGCTATGTCAACCAAGAAAAGACGAGACGACTTTCAACCATTCTCCATTCATATAGGGATTGAAACTCCAGAATTAAAAAATACTGCTATTTTTGATATTGCTTTCAACCATTCTCCATTCATATAGGGATTGAAACAATTAAAATACTCGTACGATGGTTATTTATGGATCTCTTTCAACCATTCTCCATTCATATAGGGATTGAAACTAAATTAATTTAAAAAGGTCAGAGGAGTTTTCTCCTCCCTTTCAACCATTCTCCATTCATATAGGGATTGAAACAGCGAATGACTCTACTGTGCGCAGGTGTTCGTGTCTTTCAACCATTCTCCATTCATATAGGGATTGAAACTGTGGTTGAAGGTTGCAGGGTAAATATATTTTCTCACTTTCAACCATTCTCCATTCATATAGGGATTGAAACTGTCGCTCGTGTAACCACGTATGGTAAGTTTTTGTCTTTCAACCATTCTCCATTCATATAGGGATTGAAACCGGTTGATTCTTTCCATTCCGCTTCGATGTGCCACTTTCAACCATTCTCCATTCATATAGGGATTGAAACATCTCTTGTTTTACTGTATTCATAATTTTGATTTTCTTTCAACCATTCTCCATTCATATAGGGATTGAAACCTTTTCCGAGTTTGACGCGAGTAAGATTGTGCAGCTTTCAACCATTCTCCATTCATATAGGGATTGAAACGGGCGAAGCCCGGAGGGGCAGCATCTGCGGCAGTGAATATTACTGCAAGGCTGCTGCCCCTCCGGGCTTCGCCCGTTTCAATCCCGCTTCTAAGGGGTGCTGCGCACCGATGTTAACAATAATATGTCGCACCGCCGGGTCTTCTATAGGGCGGAAAGCGGGAAATACGTTTACTAAACTTTTGAAAGTTTAGTAAACGTTGCACGAACCGATGCTGAAAACCTGGTGGCGCGAAGTATTAATCCATATCCGCATTGCGCCTTCGCAGTTTATCGTCAGCATCAGAATTCACAGAATTTTTGAATTACCGGAATTCTGTAAATTCTATAATTCTGATAATTCTGATGCGGACAATCAACGCGCATCACCCGCGTAGAGCGGACGGGTGTTTACAACAAGACAAAAGGGCTAAGCGGTGGAAGCGCTTCAGATAGCATAACCGGCAATTGTTTTTGTCATGCGGCCTTCATTAGACTTGTTTTGACCTAAATCTCTGATAATCAATAATCGTATTTTTGCCTCAAAAAGACTTGTATGGGATTCGGTTATACTGGTATTCGCAATGAACGGCAATGGAAAGCCACCACCGGCATGA
>JABAQQ010000015.1 GCA_019187225.1 Saprospiraceae bacterium | reverse complement strand
TCCCTTATCTACGGCACGGATCATTCATGAAATCTTGTTCGTTTTTATCCCCATTGAACAGGAAAAAATATAAATACCATCATAAATGACATGAGTCACCCCAAATTCCGGGATGACTCATGTTTTTATAAACAATTAAAAATCAAGGCTTTGGTAGAACATGGGCCTTCTACCCTCTACCTTCCACCTCAAACCCTCTCGACCATTACTCATCGTCGTCTTCAAACTTTCGCTTGTCGTAACCGGCATCCTCCAGCGTTTCATTGTCCATTTCCCAATCGTCGCCGGCTGGGCGGGCCGGGCGTTTGCCGTTGGAGAGGCGAACCTTGTCGCCGATGGGTTTGCCAACCGGGCGTTCTTCGTCGTCAGAGGCGTTGAATACATCAGAACCCGATTCGCCGGACACATCCCGCATACCGGCATTCGCGATATTTTTACCATCAACACTTTTTGTGGCGTGTGGCACCAAGCGAAGGCGTTCTTTTTCGATCAGATTGCCCGTAACGGTACAGATACCATACGTTTTGTTGTGGATCCGTAGCAATGCATTTTTCAGGTCCTGCACGTGGCGTTGCTGGCGCGTCAGCATGCGTTGCATCATTTCCAGGTCAGTATGTGCCGTAGAATCGTCGTACCAATCACCGCCTTGCTGGTTGAAGCCGTTTTCGTTCAGGTCGTCAATTTGACGCTGCGTAGTGTTCAGCTCTTCCTGGGCTAGCGCCAACTTTTCTTCGATCAGCACTTTAAATTCCTGAAGGTCCTCGTCGCTGTACCGTACTTTAAGTTCTTGTGACATGAGTAGAGGTCAATTTTGTTGGTGACGAATGAAGCAGGGTTTCTTTCGGGGGGCAAAATTAGGGCAAAAAAAACTTTGGCAATCAAGAGGTTTCAAAAATTTAATACGCAATCGCCACAGTTTTTTCAAAAAATCTATTTTGAACCGTATTTTTAGTTTTTGACTATCAACCTTTTAAAAACAAGTGTCGTCTGTCCGGCAAAAATGGAAAGCGGGAAAAATGACGTAGTTTTGCGCTCGATTTTCACTGACCAGATATGATTGAAGTAAAAGCACCACGCCGCAAAGCCCGTACCGCTCCACAGGCAGACCAATCTGCAGCCATCACAGAATCCTATCGCCAGGAAGTGCTGCGCGACTACCATATATGTTGTCTGAGCCGCGAAGCCAGTATTATTGCCCGCAAAGAAGTACTTACCGGAAGGGCCAATTTCGGCATCATTGGTGACGGAAAGGAAGTAGCCCAGGTCGCTATGGCCAAAGCCTGGCGCAAAGGCGACTTCCGGTCCGGCTATTATCGCGACCAAACACTTATGCTGGCTTTGGGTTTAATGAACCTCGACGAATTTTTTGCCCAACTCTACGGTGACCCGTATAACGATCCCTTTTCCGGCGGCAGGCAGATGAATTGTCATTTCGCTACTGCTTTTGTCACACCCGAGGGCAAATTTCTCGATCTGAAAAACCGCTACAACATCACTTCCGATATTGCGCCTACGGCAGGTCAAATGGCGCGCAGCCTCGGCCTCGCCCTCGCCTCCAGAAAATTCCGCGAACTGCCGACTCTCTGCGGCGGGCTCAGCGACCAGGGCAATGAAGTGACATTCGTGACCATCGGCGATGCTTCCACCTCCGAAGGTGCATTTTGGGAAACCGTCAATGCCGCCGGCGTCATGCAGGTGCCGCTTGCCATCAGCGTATGGGACGACGGCTACGGCATCTCCGTACCCAAGAAATACCAGACGACCAAAGAGAGCATTTCAGCGATCCTCGAGGGTTTCCGTCCCGATGGAGCGGACGACACCAACGGACTCGATATTTACACGGGAAAAGCCTGGGATTATCCCGGCCTGTGCCGGCTTTACCGGGAAGCGACGGATGCCATGAGAGTTTCGCATCGCCCGGCGCTTTTTCACATCCAGGAAGTGACCCAGCAACTCGGTCACTCCACTTCCGGCGACCACCGCCGCTACAAAAGCCCCGAGCGCCTCGCCTGGGAAGAAGAATTCGATTGCAACCGGCGCATGGCAGCGTGGATGGTGGATAACGGCATTGCTACCGCGGAAGAGATCGAACAAATCAAAACCGAAGCAAAACGCGAAGCAACGGAGGCCGCCCAACGCGCCTACCGCGCTTACCACGATAAAGTGGCGCAGTTGAAAACCGAACTGTCGGGAATTTTGGAAAAACTGTCCACCGAACCGGCGGTAGCGGCATTGGCAAGAGAACTGGGACAAAAGCGCGAACCCCTGCGCTACGAATTGCTGCAAATTGCCCGCCGCGCTTTATTCAGCATAGCGGAACGCCATTCCGGAGCAGGTGCAGCTGCAGCGGAACAACGTTCCGCATTACAAGATTTTGTACGGCGCGAACGCTCGGAAGGCGATACTGTTTATTCTCAAAATCTGCTCAGCGAATCCTCCGGTTCGCCGCTCGAAGTGCCGGTGGAACCGCCCGTTTTTTCCGATGCATCACCGCTCAAAGACGGTTATGAGATACTGAATGCCTGTTTCGATGCTAACTTCGCGAAGCACCCTGAACTTATCGTATTCGGCGAAGACGTGGGTCAGATCGGCGACGTGAACCAGGGTTTGCGCGGCATGCAACAGAAATACGGCGAAGCGCGCGTGTTCGATACCGGCATCCGCGAGTGGACGATCATGGGTCAGGCGATCGGTATGGCTATGCGCGGCTTGCGCCCCATCGCCGAAATCCAGTATCTCGACTACCTGCTCTATGGCCTTTCGCCGCTCTCCGACGACCTCGCCACCCTGCGCTGGCGCTCCAACAACCTGCAAATCGCGCCCGCTATCATCCGCACCCGCGGCCACCGGCTCGTTGGGGTGTGGCACGCAGGCTCGCCGATGGGCATGATGCTCGGCTCCCTGCGCGGAATGCACGTGTGCGTACCGCGCAACATGACCCAGGCCGCCGGCATGTACAACACCCTTCTGCGCGGCGACGACCCCGCCATTGTAGTCGAAGTGCTCAACGGCTACCGCTTCAAAGAGCGCCTGCCCGACAACATCAGCTCCTTTACCGTGCCGCTCGGCGTGCCGGAGATACTGCGTGCAGGCAGCGATGTAACATTGATCACCTACGGCGCCTGCGTTCGGGTGGCTGAAGAAGCCAGCGAATTGCTGTCCCGGCAAGGTATTTCGGTCGAACTCATAGATGTCCAGACGCTGCTTCCCTTCGACCTGCCGCAGACCTGCATCGAAAGCCTGAAAAAAACGAACCGCGTTTTATTCCTCGACGAAGACTTCGAGGGCGGCGCTTCGGCATATATGCTCCAGCAGGTGCTGGAAAAACAGGACGGCTACCGCTGGCTCGATTCGCAACCGGTGACGCTCGCCGCCAAGCCCCACCGCCCGGCTTACGGTCAGGACGGCGATTACCACTCCAAGCCGCAGGTGGAAGATGTGGTGGAAGCGATAGTGGAGATGATGCGGGAGGCGGGGCTTTAAATGCGCTTTTTGTCATTCTGATGGAATCCGTCTACTCTGATAGGGGGATTGCACTGGTTTCTCCGTCGTAGAGTGGACGGATTCCATCAGAATGACAAAGTAAACTCAAAATCAAACTCTTATGGAAAAACGAAAACGCCCGCCACTGCCGCTCGATGCCTCACCGCAGGAAAAGTATGATAATTTCATATTAGCGTTTTACGAGGATTGGCAAGAGTTTGATGGCGAAAAAATTGACTGTAAAAAACTACTTCAGGAAATAGTTGATCTGGAGCATTTAGGATTTCATAATAAAAAAGAACTTGTTTTCTATTTATCTTCCTTATGTGCGGATGAAATCCTTGCACCTCCTCCAAAAGAGTGGGATACATTTGGTTCAATTAAGATACCTTTCAGAGCCTATATCACATTCAAAGGCTTAAACTATTGTCGTTCCCTCCTCGAATCCGGCAAAAACTCTACCCGCTGCTTTGTTGCAATGAAATACTCCGACGACTTGGAGCCCTATTACGCCGAAGGCATGGCCAAAGCCATCGAAGACAACGGTTTCCGGCCCATCCGTGTAGACAAAGAACACACGGAGAATGAACAAACTATTAACGATTTCATCATTGCGAGTATCAAACAATCGCGGTTTTGTGTGGCTGATCTGACTCACAAAAGCCACGGCGCATATTTCGAGGCTGGATATGCTTTGGGGCGTGGGCTGCCGGTGATCTACACCTGCAGGAATGACCATTTCGAAGACATCCATTTCGATTTGAAAAATATGCAGATCATTAAATATGCCACACCGGAAGAGTTGCGCGAGGCATTAAGCCTGAAAATTCAAGCAAAAATCTCCGAATAATCCAGTCCTCCCATGTCCGGATCGAAACACCTCTTTCTTCCCTTCCTCCTCACTGCGCTTTCTCTCAGCGCCCAAACCACGCCTGACATGACCGGCGAATACTATCTCACCGGCGAAATGGAAGTCGCTTCCGGCTTTCGTTTCAACGCCGACAGCACTTTCGATTTCTTTTTCATTTACGGGGCGGTTGACCGTTTCGGGAAAGGCACCTGGACACAGGAGGGCGATACGATCATTCTGGAAAGTCCGCGTAAACCGGAAAAGGATTTTATTCTGAAGGAATCGAAAAAGACTTCTGACAACCAGGTAGTTGTTCAAATATCCGATCCGAATGAGGCGATACTGCGTTTTGTCCGTTGCCGCATAAAAACGGCCGATGGCATATTGGAAGCCGGCAGCAATGAAAACGGCAGGATCGCTTTCACGGGCAACGGGGTGGTAGAAGCCATTTCACTGGTGCACGAGTTGTGGCCCGACCGCTTCTCGGTATTTGAGCCGGGCAATCACGGCGACAATTATTTTGCTTTTACAATAGATCCGCATATCGCAGATGTCGAGTTCAGGCGCCTGATTCTGCACATTGAAGACGCTAAAACGCTGACAGGCGGGCATCCTCTGTGGGAAGGAAAGGTATTCCGGTATCTGAAGGGCGAATAAGCATTCCGGAAATTCCACTTTTCGTCGGCTGCCCGACTGTTTTGGAACAGTCTTTGCAACCGCTTACGGGAAATATGCCGCCGCTTTCTGACGTTTCCTGCCGGAAAACCGGAAAACGCGGTTTTAATCAAACCGATTCACCAGTTTCCCGCTACCGCTATGGCAAACATCTCATCCGCCGATTCTTTCACGCCGCTTCAACGGCTGACTTCCCGCACAACTGCCTTTCAGGGCATTGACTCCCAACTCATTCGCTGCGATATCGTGTTCGGCATGCCCAGCCAGGATTGCCGCGGCACCGGTATTTGCAAACTCACCAGCGATCTGGATACACCTCCACAACTGAAAAATGATTGCAGCAATACCACGGCATTTGCTGGAAGGGTAGGAGAGGGCAATCGCGTGATGCTGGCATTTTTTCGCGAACTCTTGTGCGCACAGTTGTACAGCCGCCATTTCCGCAAAGGCGTCCTGGAACTGACAGAGCCTTGTCCCTTGCCGGAAGGATTGGTGAATAACCTGAAATTGAAAGGTAAGGCGTTGCTTCCCGGCAAGTACATGGTACAGGAACAGGACGGTTGCTTCCGGGTGGAAGTAGCCTGCTACAGGTGATCTCTGATTTTTGAGGCTGTCTCGTAAGACGGTGATTTGGTGATTTGGTGATTGCGTTACACCCTCATAATCAGGTTTTTTTTCAAATCACCAAATCACCGTCTTACGAGACAGCCTCAATCTTATTTCTTATTCGCTGCTCTCACGAGCAACCACGCCAGTGTGGCGAAGAATGCCACTCCGAGCAACTGGTATCCACCCTCACCCAATGCGTTCGTCATGCTGTGCTCCAGATTCAATGCTGGCAACCAGCCCTGACCGGATGGGTAAGAAGCTTCCTTCGCCTGCCAGAGCGCCACGACCAACCCCATTAAGGCGCCACCCGCAACAAGCCCGGTAGCGAAAAGGCTGCCTTTGCCGAGTTCGGCATCTTCGGCCTCTTCGCCTTTTCTTTTAGCAAACCAATCGGTCAGACCTTTCAAAGCGCCGCCTACCCAAATAGGCAAGGTAGTACTGAGCGGTAAGTAAAGCCCTACTGCAAACGACAACGACTTCACGCTGCACAATTCCATGGTGATGGCAACAAAAATGCCTACCAGCACAAACTGCCAATCGAGGTTGAAAGACAACAATCCTTTGATGAGCGTCGCCATCAGCGTCGCCTGCGGGGCGTTAAATTTTTCCCCGATGGCGTGTTCGATGCCTTGTGCGCGCAGTTCCGCCGTCGGCGTGTCGAGATATTGAACGGTGAAACCGATGATGAGCGAGGAGAATATTACGCCGATAAAGAGCGCCAATTGCTGGTAGCGCGGAGTAGCGCCAACGAGATAACCCGTTTTTAAATCCTGCGAAGTAGCGCCGGCATTGGCGGCTGCGATGCAGATCATACCGCCCACCACCAGCGCCATCGGTTCGTAAAACTTGCCTGTCCAGCCCACACCGATAAATACCAGCGCCGTACCCATAATGGTCGCGATGGTCATACCCGAGATCGGGTTGTTGCTACTGCCGATGATGCCGACGATGCGGCTCGATACGGTGACGAAGAAAAAACCGAAAATAATGACCAGTATACCGATCAGGAGTTTGCTGCCGATGTTATCGCCCGGGACGTTGGGGAGCACGGCCATCAGCAGGACCAGCGCCAGGCTTCCGATACCGACCACTTTGAGTGACAGGTCGTTTTCCGTGCGGGAAGTAGCGACGGTTTTGTCGCGGTTGCGCAGGTCGGCGAAGCTTTCCCTGAACGATGAAATAATGGTCGGCATGGTCTTGATGAGCGTGATAAAACCGGCCCCCGCTACTGCGCCGGCGCCAATCTGGCGGACATAAGCGCGATATACCGCTTCCGAAAGATTGGTCAGCGTATGCGTCGCCGGATCCCA
Organism: Saprospiraceae bacterium; assembly: GCA_019187225.1. Taxonomy (GTDB): domain Bacteria; phylum Bacteroidota; class Bacteroidia; order Chitinophagales; family Saprospiraceae; genus M3007. The sequence continues at coordinate 58,806 of JABAQQ010000015.1, read as the reverse complement.
ACCATACCGTGCGTTGGGAATCGATGGATCCATGAGGCCGAGTTTGGCGAGCTGCGCCACGATCACATCCGGCGGCACAAGGGTAGCCAGCAAGGGGATCAGGCCGAGCCAGGCCAATACGCCGCCTGCTACCAGCACACCGGCAATGCGCGGGCCGATGATATAACCCACACCGAGGTATTCCGGAGTGATCTCGCCACTCACACGGGCAGCAGGCAGGTATTTGTTGGCGATGCCCGTCGCCCACATTGGCACTTCGGCAATGACGTGTAATATTTTTTGCAAAAGCGCATATACGAAAGCGAAACCCAGCCCCAGATAGGCCGTACGCGCATAATCGCCGCCTTTTTCACCCGCAATCAGCACACTGGCGCACGCCGTGCCTTCGGGATAGGGCAGGTTGCCGTGTTCTTTTACGATCAGCGAACGCCGCAAAGGTATCATCATCAAAACGCCGAGGATACCGCCGAAAATGGCGAGCATCAGGATCGTCCAGTAATTGAAATACCCCTTGCCGATACCATCGCTCAGGAACAAAAAGGCGGGAAGCGTGAACACCACACCGGCCGCGACAGATTCACCTGCCGATCCGGCCGTCTGGATGATGTTGTTTTCCAAGATAGTGGTTTTCAGAAACTTGCGCCCCAGCGAAATAGCAAGCACTGCAATCGGAATAGAAGCCGAAACCGTCAGGCCGGCTTTCAACGCTAAATACACCGTGGCGGCGCCGAACAAAATGCCGAATACGGCGCCCAGCACAATGGCCCGTATCGTAAACTCTTTGACAGAATTGTCGTCAGGGGAAATGTAGGGCTTGAAATCAGTGGTGTTAGATTGTTCCATAAAAACACTTGAGGAGTGAAAAATGCGCGGCCCGCCGACGCCAAGGCTATGGTGGGCAAGACCGTCCGCCTTCGCAAATGCTTCGGCGGGCAAGGGCGAAAGGTAGAAAGTGCTTTTAAAAATGTGCAATAAACAACAGCGGATTATTCTGAACGGCGCCAAATTGGGAAATTCCCTCATCCGGTATCCCCGTTAAGTTGTTCGATGTTCAGATGTCCTTCTACCGCCCCGATTGCCCTTCTCGTCCGTTCTTCATATCCTCCCCGAATGATTTCGTATTTCAAATGCCGGTCTTCCAGTTCCGCCTGCAGCCGGTTGAACATCCATTCTCGTTGGCGCCCGAAGGCACGCAGACCATCATCCTTCCAGGGAATGTCGGGTGCGAGCAGCAGGTACATATCGTAGTGCCTCAGACGACTGGCCCAAATGATCCAGGGCTGGCAAACGCCGTTGAAAAATATCTCGCTCCATATCTGGGTAACGATCAGTTCCGTATCACAGAAAAGGATGCCGTTGGCTTGTTTCGCCATTACGTCTTCGCGGTAAAGCTGACCTCCTGCGATGTGGGCGAAGTCGAGCTCGGTCAGGTTCATCCCATATTTTTCGCAATAGGTACGACCGTATTCCTCGACGAATACGGTATTAAAATGCCCGGCCAGGAATTCGGCCAGGTAACTCTTGCCGCAACTTTCCGGCCCGACAAGTGCAATGCGTTGGATGCGATCTTCCCTGGACATTGTTTAAACGCTCATGATTTCCGCAAGGCGGAAAAAACAAGATTTTCAAGAAATGCCAGAATGTTTTCCACCTTCTTATCCGATTCGAAATCGGTGAGGCGCGGCAGGTGCATCATGAAAAAATATTGAAAATGAGCCATTTCCAACAATGTACTTGCAAGCGAGCGTGGATAAGGATAGGCAGGATTGTATTCTTTGAACAACTCCGCAATACGTGCGCAGAGGTCTTTGTAAGGCTTGAAAAGTTGTACCTGGTTGATTTGCTCCACTTCCCGTGTAAGATAGACTTTACTGCTTTCCGCGATGACAATTTCGTAAAGGGCTCTTTTGTCGAGGCCGGAATTGTCCATTCCGTCGGGCAATTCACGCACGAGCAGTTCGATGACCTTGTGAATTTTTTGCTCGGTATTGGTCATGTTTTGCAACGAAAACACGACCATATACTCCAGAAAATTCCAATACCAATTCAGGATGTAGAGCAGCAAGCGATGCTTGTTAACAAAATACCGGTAAATACTGGCTTCTGTTGTCCCGATTTCGTCGGCGAGTTTTTTGAAAGTAAACTGTTCATAACCAAGCCGGTGCATCAAAATGAGGCCCTGGCGGACAATGTTACGTCCCAAGGGCGTGTCTTCAGGGTCGCGCAGCGCAAGCGTGCTGCTGGGCTGTATCCGGATCTGAAATTGCATAAAGGATAATTTCGGACAAAAGTAGCAAAATTTTATTAAACCTGCGCTAAACAATAACTACAAAGGCATTGTTAAACTAAATAAAAGTATTACTATTAATTTTAGAATTATTTCTACTTTTGCTCACGCAAAAAAAAGCGCCCCGAAAGTACATCGCTCTGCAAAGCATGAGGTTTTGTTATAACCCGGAACCCGGAACAGAGGAAGTTACGGTGAACCCCGGCAAAAGTGCCGGGGTTATTTCTTCCGGAGTATTGATTTAAATTCAGAAGGCATGAGGTTTGGTTACCCCTAAAAGACGTAATGCGAAAGTCCGATGGCCCCGGCAAAAGAGCCGGGGCATTTTTCTGAATTTGCTCAGGGAGGACAGTTAAGAACAATTAGCATTCATAATTTTACCTGATGCAACCGCGTTCGGTTAACTCCATCCGTTTTTAGCCTGTATAATCAAAAACATGTTTACACATGACGAACAAACATCGCAAATCGCTTTCGGATACCCTGAAGAACCTGATGTCGAGCGGATACCGTTTGGCGGATGCCCAGATTGCGGCGCTTCCCGACGAATCTCTGCAATCACATGACTGGCGGCTCGATTCAGTGGAGCAGATCCGCCAGGAGCAGGGCAAGGCGTTGGTTATTGCCGTTTCAAGTGTACAACGGTGTATGAAGCTGATATTCGTGGAGGTATTGATGCCGCACAGTGATTTTTCGCCGATGACACTGCTGCGTCGCTTGTTCCCCATGCGGCAAAAAGCGAATTTGGCTTTCTCCCCGGTTTACTTCAACTGATGGCGAAAATTGCTATACATGAAGAAGGGTGCGCACAAGTCGAACTTGTGCGCACCCTTCCCGTTTATTATTTTCATCCTTAAACGTTCAACCTTTGTCGTGCAGGGCGAGCATCGGCATATTGACCCTTTGTGCGAGTTTGCGGGTCATGCTGTCGTAGAACAGCCGGTGCATCAGACTGTGCTCGTGCGCCACGGCGATCAAAAAATCGGCGTCAGTAGACTCCGAGAAGTTCATGATCGCCTGCGGCACATCGCGATCGTGGATATAATGGAAATCGTGCCGTATTTTGCCTAATTTTTGACCAATAGCCGATTCGTGACTTTTATCAGGAGCGCCCGGCTTGTCGAGTATATGTACCACGTGCACTGTCCCTTTTTGAAGTTGCGGCAACCTGTGCAGTACGTTCAAGGTCTCATCGCTCACCCGAAAACGAAAATCGGTAGCGAAAATTGCCGTCGTTTTTTCCTTGAATTCCGCTTTTTGCGGCACCACCAACACCGGCACTTGGGTTCGGGCAATTACGCCGGATGCCACGCTGCCGAGGAACACACCCCGCAAGCCCGTGGCACCGGTGGTTCCCATTACGACAAGATCGGCGCGCTCTTTTTTCACAGCCTCTTCCACGGAAGCTGCCGGGAAACCGATCATACACATAGTGCGTATCTGAATTTTTTTAAACGCTGCTCCCCGGGCATGGCGGCGCGCCCAATTTTGAAGATCGCGCTCGCGCTGTTTGTAATATTCATCAATCCAGAAAGCGCTGTATACATTATTCTCCACGCCTTCATTTGGGAAAACGACGTGTAATGCTGCGATTTCAGCGCCCGTTCGGGAAGCTATTTCCAAGGCATAGTGAAAAGCATTGGCGGCGCATTTGGAAAAATCGGTGGGAACGAGGATGGTCTTCATCGTTGTGATAATTGTTCGTCAAATATTTAAAAATCAATCTTGTTCGCGGTAGTCGATCGGGTTCACATATTCAAAATGGTGCCGTTCACTGGCTTTGCCCTTCACATTTTGTTCTTCGAGCGTAAGATCGTCGGTTACACTTGTTTCGAGCCAGGTATTCCCCGATTTCCGGAATAATTGAACGTGCAAGCCAAATTCTTCTTCAAACAAACGCTCCACCTGCCACGTCGGCATTTCCGGTTCGAGGTAAAGGTCGCCGCTGTGCGGTTTCTTTTCCAAACTTTCCATCGTTATGTTGCGGTCATCTACCAAATATTTAGCCGGGCTGCCTTTATAAGCCTTATGCGGTTTGCTAAAAAAAACGAGTTTTAGAAAAGGATAGCTTTGGGAGAATTCGTCCTGGATCTGGCCGATCGTTTTATCTTTCGCTATGTGAATTTTCATAATGTAATAATTGAATTTTGAAAATCAATTGTTTGCATTGCAAAAGTGCGCCCTTTCGCCGCCCTGACCGAATGATACCGGTCAGGTTGCTTTGTGATTTTTATCACACATTGGCAGCACAGCAGCGTCTGAAATTTGCAATGCCGGTAAAATTACATTGTTCTGAACTAATTTTGCCAGCCCGTTTTTAAATAACACAATTATTTAACGCTTCCATGCCGCTATTTAAAAAGAGTTCCAAGGCTTACAGTATCTTTTACCTTAAATGCCCCCGATGCCACGAAGGCGAGACCTTCGAAACGGGGAGTTGGTCGTTTGTGAAACCCATCGACATGTTGCAACGGTGCCCCAAATGCGACCTCAACTATTTTCCCGAACCGGGTTATTATTACGGCGCCATGTTCATTTCCTATATTTGGACAGGGTGGTTTTGTCTGCTTTTCATCGCTTTATTCCATTGGTTTCTTGGGTGGAGCCAGACGGCTTCTTTTGGATTGCTGATCGCTTTCCTTGCCATCAATTTCATTTATATCTTCCGCATTTCCAGGCTGATGTGGATCAACATCAACATCAAATACGATCCGGATGCTATTGCGAAGTACGGGAAGAAGCAGTAGCAGTGGCAGTAGCAGTAGCAGTAGCAGTGGCAGTGGGCAGTGGGCGGGGAGAGTGCTTACCGTCTAAGGCTTGCCGCCCACTGCTTCCGCCAACATTTTCAACAACCAGTCTTTGTTCGCCAAAGGTTGTAGCCGTGTGGTTTTTAGTATAAGATTCAGACGCGCCATTTCCATGTTTTCGCGTGTCCAGGCGAACTGCTTTTGCTTCCACTGACAGATTTGCCTCAGCACTTTCAAGAAATTGAGATTGGTGTTTTTGCCGAATGAGGAGAGACTTTTATTGCGACGAAGCCACTGTTCCGTTGCATCGAGCAGGGAGTGCAACGCATCTGTTTCCCCCAACTGGTAAAACACTTTTAACTGCAATATTTTCGCTCCGACATGATACGTCACATCGGTGAACTCTACGTTTTGGAGAGCGAGCAGCGTGTTTGTAAAATCTTGTTTCTCAAAGTATAATGTAGCCAGATTGAATGCGAAAGCGTTGTTACGCTCCGATGGCAGCAATGCGCTGCGGTAACGGTGCAGAAATTGTTCGGTCCAGTCCAATTCTCCGCTGCGCAATCCGGTTGTGGCTATGTTTTTGTAAGTCCATTGCGATAGTTTTCCGTTGTGAAGCAGTATCCCGCGGTCGAGCAAAGTACGGTAAAGCGCGAGCGCGTCGGCATAAGCGCCCTGCTGGCCGTCGTTGATACGCCGGATGCAATAATTGAGCGCACATTGGTACAAAGCGCTGAGTTCCTCCTTTTTAAACAGCAGGTAGCATTCGTCCAGGATACTTGTCAACGCCACATAAGTGTCTGCCCCCGGTCGCTCCAGCAAATCCATGGCTGCGAAATAACCCCGGGCCGTTAGCGGATTGGCGGATGCAGACCGTTGTGCGCTCAATTCCTGTAATGTGCTGATCCATAGGCTGTTGTCATCACTGCCCAATACTGCGAGGGTGCTTCGGTTGAGCATGGCAACCCCCAACCGGAGTTTTTCGAGCAAATGAGCGTTGCGGATGGCGTCGGCCTGACGCTGCAGATGCTCTCCGGCAGTCCGTCGCGACTGCCGGTTGTGGAGTATTTCACCGGCTTCCCAGAACCTCAATTCCCAACGATACCAGTCCACAGTACGATCGGCACGGCGCTCAAGTAGGTTACGGAATTTGTCAAGTTCGCTTGCACCTTGTTTGTCGAGGTTGCGATCCAGCAGAGCCATCAGACTTTGATAATGTTGTTCGAGCGGCTCCGCTTCCCGGCGAATGAAAGCCAGAAAACCGAGAAGCAGTTCATATAGGTCTGAGATCAGATTGTTGATCTTCAGTTCATTGTAGGGTTCGTCTTTCCCGAACAGATGCCTGAATACCTTTTCCTTTTCCAATGACCTGTCCTGAAAATCGGGCGCCTGAAGAAGAATATAATCACACAAGTTTCGCAATTGCTTGTGTTTATTAAAAAAATCGGCGTGGACGTATTGTTGCCAACGGGTTCGCTCACGCGTACTGAGCACGTACAGGGTTTGGATGAGTTTTGTTTGTCGCACTGCTTGGTGAATTTTAATGTTGATTTAAGAGGAAAAATGCTATAAGCATCTCCTGATACCATCAAAGAATTTTTCAATTTTTTACTAATTTAAAGCAAAATACTTTATATTTCTACTTTTTAAACTTCATTTCAGGATCACAGCCGCATGATGCAAATGAACGAAAAATTCTATAAATTTCTGAAATTGTAACTTTCCTTATCATTCAATTCCGGATAATTTAGTGCCGTTAAATCAGCTCATCCGCTTTCCAATGAATGTGATCTCATGAATACGGTTTTTTCTTTTTTTCGCTCCGTCTCAAGCGGGCTTTTAGGGGCCTTCTGCCTTGTCATCGTCTTAATTTTGGTATCGCCACGGGTTGCAGCCCAAAACACGCCCCTTTGTTTTCAATTATTTTTCCCTGTCCTGCAAGCCGACCAGGGCGACACCGTCTGCCTGCCGTTGCGGGTGCGTGATTTTCAGCAAATTGCCACCATGCAATTCGAGGTATGGTGGGATTCCTCCAAAATAGAACTCATGAAACTGGAACTTTCCGGTTCGGATGTACCAGTGATTGGCACGGGAGACTTCAATCCTGATTTGGGCGATCACATTCGCATGGCCTGGTTCGACGTTCAGGCCATGGGTGTTACCCTTCCGGATTCCTCCGTTTTGTTTACGCTTTGTTTCCGTGTGAAGACGGATGAACCCGGTTTTTATCCGGTGTCTATTGGCGAGGGGCCTCCCGGATTTTCTTACGAAGTGATCATGTTCACACTTCCCGACTGGAGTACTGTGCCGATGCCTTTGGCACAGCAAATCGGCGGCATTTCCACAGCCCCTGTTGCAGCAAGCGACGTATACGTCTCTTCTTCCTGCGTCTCCAGGGCATTGTGCGGAGCGCCTGTCGGCAGCGCCATTGTTGAAGCGGCCGGTGGTGTGCCGCCTTATCAATATTTCTGGACAGGCCCCAATGGGTTTTCAGCAACAACAGCCGGGATTGACAGCCTCAAGGGTGGCATATATACAGTGACAGTGACCGACCAGAACGGCTCCACTGTCTCAATGGTCATTGAAGTGCAGGCGACGCACCCCGGCATTTATTCCTGGCCTTATGTGACGGAACCCTCCCTGTGCGGACAACCCAATGGCTGTGCTTCGGTACAGATTTCGGGTGGACATCCACCTTTGTCCGTTCAGTGGTCGTCGGGTAGTGCAACCGTAAATGCCTGCGGCCTGGCGCCGGGGATGTACACCGTCGTGGTGACGGATTCGCTGGGATGCCAGGATAGCGACTCCCTTGAGATATGGAGTGACTCGACGGTATTGCTGGCGGTTTCTTCCCAGCAGATCATTGAATGCAATGGAACCGGCTTCGCTTCGGTACTGGTAGAAAAAGGAACCCCTCCGTTCTGGTATCAATGGTCAACGGCCGATACGACCGATAGTATTGACAATCTTCTAAAGGGCATTTATTTCGTCACTGTGACTACTGCGGGCGGATGTACAGCGGAAGAAATCGCCATTATCAATGATTATTCCGTTTCAAACTGGAATTTACAACTGCAAAAAGCCTGTGCCGACACGAGCGGAACGCCACAGGGAAATGTTTACCTGCGCTTCAATCCCAACGGCGGCATCGGCTTCCCGGCCATCGTATCGTGGAGCGACGGCACGACGCGGTTGATCCCCGAAAAGCCGGCCAATAACTATCTGGATACGCTGGCCGGAGTGCCCTCCGGACATTATGCCGCAACGGTTACCGACGCGGACGGTTGCATGGTGAGCGTTCAAACCGTGCTCAACTGTACCGCACCGCCGCCTGTGCCCGATTCGATAACGGCATTTTATATACTCGACGAATATCTCAACCCACAGTATGCGGTGGACAGTTGCGCAGGCGTGTATGCGCGGTATTTCAAAGATGTCGTATCGCTGCAATTCACTTTGGCCTGGGATTCGACCATCATGGAGTACAAACAGTTGAAAATCGCTAATTCGGCATTGCCCGCATTGACCATGTCGGATTTTAATCCTGGCGCGAATGAAGGCCTGAAATTCAGTTGGTCCGATCCCAATGCCCTGGGGATTTCCCTGCCAGAGAACAGCCTGTTGTTCGAGGTGTGTTTCACTCCAAAATATTCATTCAGTAATGTAAATCTTACATTCTCCGAAGGAAGATGTAGTGGAGGGGCGGCGGGCGATATGCCATTTTTGGGAAAAAACGGATACGTCCTGTTCGGTCTGTATTTCCCGCTCAGCCCTTCCATATGTAAATACGCCGCGCTTCCCCCCTCTTGCCCGTCGGATGGCTACGGAAGAATATTGCTGGATGGTTGCGATGTGGGCGACCCGGTGTTCGGCTCTTACCGGTACAACGGTATTTCTTACAGCGATCTTTCTGGTTTGCTGTTTGCCGATTCGGGAAGCTATTTTATTTCTGCCTACCAAAACGCCCAAAGCACGAATTCTTTTTATGCCTACATACCCGGCGGAGCCGATCCTTCTCCCTGCGTCTGGCCAGGGGATGCGGACGACAACAATGCGGTGAATCACCACGACCTGTTGTACATTGGCCTGGCCTACGGCGCTGCCGGCCCCCAGCGTTCAGCAGCCGGCCTCGAGTGGATGGGGCAGGAATGCGCCGATTGGACGCAAATAACCGCAACGCGCCAGATCAACTACAAAAACATAGATACCAATGGCGATGGCACGGTGAACGCCGCCGATACGCTGGCGATCGTTCAGAATTGGAGTCGCGTAGTGAATCCCGCCCGCGACAATCCTTTCCACGCTCCGCTCGGCAACCCGACCGGCAATCCCGACCCACCGTTTACGCTGCAAACGGATACGCTGGCGCCGGGCCAAATGGCCGCCCTTCCGCTCCTGCTCGGCTCGGCAGATACGCCGGTAGACAGTATTTATGGATTGGCTTTCAGTATTTCCTATGATCCGGCGAAAGTGCAACCCAACCTTTCTTTCCAGCCATCAGGATCCTGGCTGGGCGATCCTGCCCAATTGTTGTGGCTGCAGCGCAATTTCCCAGGGCAAGGTCGCCTCGATGTGGCGATCACACGCACCGATGGCGTACCGGTGAGCGGTTGGGGCTATATCGGCGATGTGTTCGTGATCATTGAAGACGATATTTTCTTCTCTCCGGGAAGTGAAGATAATGCTGAAACAGACTTCTCAACCGACACCATCACCAAAACGACTCTCTTTTTCAGCGGTTTGCATCCGGTCAACAGCGCTGCTGCTCCCGGAATGCTGGATGCGCCCCCCGTGGAATTGGTGATCGCAAAAACGACGAACGCTGTGCCCGAACCGCCCGCCTGGGACCGCTTGCTTGCGGTTTCGCCCAATCCGGCTTCTGCATCATTGTTCATCGCCAACCCTGCTGCACCCATTCGACGGGTGGAAATACTGAGCCTGAGCGGCGTTGTATGGGTGATCCATGAAGACGAGGGTTCCCATAGCCTCGAACTGCCGGTGCAGCGATTGGCATCCGGAAATTATTTTGTGCGGATATTTACTGAACACGGCGTATCGGTGCGTAAACTCAGCATTGTTCGCTAAGAGCATGAACTTTGCGAAAACATAAGCTCTCATGAAAAAATTATCCGGACCGCTCACTTTGCATCGCTGCCTTTCAGTGCTTGTTTGCATTTTATGCGCCGCTTTTGCCCGGGGACAATCTTGCTTCGAACTGCGTATTGATACAAAGCCGGCCCAAACAGGCGACACCGTTCGCCTCGCTTTGACCACACGGGGTTTTGAAAGCATTACCAGTTATCAATTTACCGTAGCCTGGAATCCGGACGATCTGCAGTTTATCAAATACGATTTGTCCGGTTCGGCGCTGGATTATCAACTTTTCAATCCAGCGTACGGTGGGGAAGGAAGGTTGCTCACACTGTGGAGTGATGTCACTACTTTGGGCGCCGACTTGCCCGACGATGCGGTACTTTTTGAAATGGAATTCAGAGTTTTGGCCACAACTGCAGGATTTTACCCTGTCAGGATCAATCCGGAAATAGCGCCTGCTTATGAAGCAATTCAGGAGGGCATGCAAGGCAGTCAGAACCTACCCTTGGCGCACACAGTGGGAGGAGTGCGCCTGGGAAGCGCCAGTGACTTTGCCCTTAGTTCCTTGTGCGCGGCTTTGCCCTGCAGCGGGCCGACAGGTGCGATCAATACTGTAATCAGCGGCGGTACCGCCCCATATCAATACATATGGACAGGTCCGAATGGATTTTCATCGGGTGATAGCAACCTTGCCAATCTGTTGACCGGCCGGTACGATTTGACAGCGACCGATGCGACAGGCGCGCAGGTACAAGCTGTGGTGGAATTGCCTGTTGTTTTTTCATCCATCATGGTCAATGCAGTCAACACCCAAAATGCCGTGTGCAGTCAGCCCAACGGATGCCTCGATCTGACGATCAATGGCGGGGTTGCGCCGTATTCATTCGAATGGAGCATTCCGGGGCCAGGTACGGAAGACCGCTGCGATCTTACTCCCGGTTATCACAAAGTGACCGTGACCGATGCCCTCGGTTGCATTCAAATCGCGCAAGTGCAGGTGGGAAACGATTCCTTGCTTTCGCTCGAACTCGATTCAATCAATGCTGACTGTCGTTTCGGACAAACCGGCGGTATCAACCTGTTGGTGAATGGGACGGCGCCGTATAGTTACTACTGGTCGAATGGCGCAACGACCCAGAACCTGATGGGGATTGCGCCGGGCTGGTATACCGTAACCGTATCCGACGCAGCCGGCTGCAACGCGGTGAGCAAAATAGAGGTGCAGGACTACGGCACCTTCGACTGGGGTTTGTCGCTGTCGCCCTATTGCCCTGAAAACGAATCGTCCGGCAACCCATCCAAAATAACCCTTAGGGGATTTGCGATGCACGAACGCGCGGAATTCCCGCTTACGCTGACCTGGAATTCGGGCACCATGCAACGCGTGCAGTCGGTTGATGAAGAAACGGTCTACCAATCCATCGCCCAAATTGCGGGAATACCAGCCGGTCCTTATACCGTTACTGTGACGGATGCGGAAGGCTGCTCCGAACAACTGAGCATCCAACTGGATTGTTACCCTGTGCCGCCGTTGGTTTCGGATTTCGGACCGCGATTTTATATCAACGGCGAACCATATTCGTCCGCTTCAGTGGACAGTTGCGTGCGGATATCCGGCGAAAACATCAATGAACTCACAGAAGTGGGGTTTTCATTGGATTGGCAGAACTACATGGAGTTCGATCAGATCGTCATTACAAACATTGTCAGCGGATTAAGCATGGACAATTTCACCGTACTGAGCGACCGGATTGATTTTCACTGGGAGAAAACCTCCTTTTATTATCTTCACAATACTTCGACTTTATTCAAAGTTTGTTTTAAAAACAATATTTGGTATTCCAAACCCTGGGTCGAATTCGCAGCCGGCGATGAAATGCCGACCGTCGTCCATCCGGACAAAGGCGAGTTGGGCTTTATCGGAAAATGTGACCAGGTTTATTTCGAGTACGATTCCGACAGTGAGACATTTTGCGACATAAACCTCGATCCGGCGGATTGCGCTGCCGACGGGTATGCCCGCATTCGATTGCACAAAACCGATTGCTGGAGCAATACCCCTAATAATTACAAAGGCATTACCGTTTACCACAATGACGTCCTTTTTCAAGGCCCGGAGCGAATATTGTTCGCCAAACCGGGTGTATACCGCATACGTCAAAATAACAATTACGGCGAAAGCCGCATTTACGCTTATATTCCACCTTACGAACTCCCTGACTCCGAATGTGTCTGGCCCGGCGATGCCGACAACAATGACGTTGTCAACCAATTCGATATGCTTTATCTCGGCCTCGGCATGGGAAGTCTGGGCACTCCGCGACAAGGATGGCTTTTCTGGCAGGGCGCCGATGCTGCGGACTGGCCTTTTCAAACGCCTCTCCGCCAAGTGAATTTTAAGAATCTGGATACCAACGGCAGTGGGGCAGTGGAGACGACGGACACTTTTGCCATTCTTAAGCATTGGGGCAAGACCATCAATCCCTACATCAACAACCCTTATGAACTGCCCGGCGCGCTCAGCGTAACAAACAACGACCCTTTCGTAAGTCTGTCGGCGGATACGCTGCCTTCGGGAACCCTGGTCGAAATTCCTGTGTACGCCGGTGCGCCGGGTATTCCCGCAACCGACGTCCTTGGCCTGACCTTCAGCGTCTCCCTCGATACGGCTTTGCTGGCTTCGGGTCTACGATTTGAACCTGCCACATCGTGGCTGGGTGTCCCGGGGGCAGATTTCATGTATATCCAAAAAGAATTTCCGGGGCAGCACCGGCTGGATGTGGCCCTTACCCGCACGAATGGCACAGCAACCGGAGGCTACGGAGAAATCGGGAAACTGCTGCTCACCTTCAGGCAGCTGTCGCCCGGTTTCCTGCTTCCGGCGTCGCTGTTTATTTCCAATGCGTATGTGTTGACCCCGGGCGAACAATTGATCGCATGGGGAAACAAACGCACAGATTGTGTGATCGGGGAAAAAGAAAGTCTTGCTACAGGTATCCCTGGCGATTTCGAAGATAGTGTCCGCCTTGCGCCCAATCCGGCCTCTGCATTCCTGCGATTGGAAAGCCCTGATGCGGCGATTCTGCGTCTGGAGATCAGCACAATTACCGGCAATGTAGTTCAGGCCGTAGATACGCAGACCGCTTCCCATGTCCTGGATGTATCTTGCGACCATCTGCCCGCATCGCCTTACTGGGTCAGGATCTTTACCGAAAAGGGACTTGTGTTGAAAAAATTGGTGATAGTGCGATAAAGGTGTGGTAAAAAGGCAAGAAAAATAGCCGGGTTCTTCAACCCGGCTATTCAGGAGTCGTCCTTCTGACGATGCGGAGATTCAAAAATGGGTTCCGGCAATCCTTACCGCACTTTCGCTGCCTGAGCAGGTATGCAGGAGGATTGATTAAAATTGTTTCATTCGACGTCTGACGCTAACAGGGTGAAGTAGTCAAAGTGTGTGGAAAAGCGCGTTGGCCCTGACGCCGGAACCGTGAATTTTGAATAAAAAATTGTTTTCATATAGCTTACGGGTTCACAGGGTCTTCGTTTTATTTATTCATAAAGGGTTACTGTATTAGCTTGACGGTCAATTTTTACAACTATGGCGTCGGCGCTGCTTCCCATTTCGTATCCCGTCACCGCATTCTGGGTTGTTTTTACAGTATCCGAATACTGGACGACAAATACTTCCGACGAGTGAACGAACAACCGCATTTTATCCCACCCGTCGTATGCGGGATCGAGCGCAGTAATACCTTCGGGGGCTTCATCCAAAAGTGTAAATTCAAAACCGGGAACAATTTTCAACCATGCCACCTGTCTGTCAATTTCAGTATGTACCTCGATAAGGCCCGGAGTCATTATATCGTCAATGATAATGATATCCGTAGTAGAATCCTTTTCAAGGCGCAAATACCGGGTTGAAATGGAGTGTCCGGCAGAATAGGTATTTTTGGAGACGCTCATAAAATCGTTTATTTGAAGATTCTCGCTCAGTTTGACAAAACAAAGATAATGTAGAAAAAAAGCAGAAATCTGAGCCACTTAAAGATAAAAAGTTTAATTCAAATAGCGTTATTGTTGTATTTTTGTACTGTTAATCAAACTTTTATAAGATAATGCATCGGAAAATCAAAACCCGAAAAAGTGGTTTAAAAAAAACCAACAATACTCCTGCGGTAACAAAACTGGCAGGTTTAATACGCTCCCTGACGCGCACTCAAAAACGGGATTTCAAAAAATACATCAAATTCTGGAGCGGAAGAAAGGCCGGAAAATATGTGCTCCTTTTCGATGCCGTACAGAAATACATCGGTGCGGGAAAGAAAGAAGACGAGCTGACAGCCTATCTTTTAAAACATAAAAAACTTGCCCTGAAGCCGGCTGTAATGGCAGACCGCACCAAATACCTCTACCGGAAAATTCTGGAAAGCATGCGCACTACCCCCGACGCTGCGCCGCACCTCAATCGCCTCAACGCCCTCATGCAGGATATCGTATTCCTGTATTCCAAAAACCTGTTCAACGATGCGAGAGCCCTGGTCCGGGAAGGCCGGCAACTTGCACAGGACCTGGACAAACCTGCCTACCTGTTGGAACTCAATTTCTGGAACAAACGGCTCGATACAACCCTCGCATTCCCTACCGATGCCCTGGACAAATGGAGAAATATGCAGGAGGGTTTTCTCCAGAATCTGGAAGACTCACTCGACTACGACGCCCTCGCGGTTCATTCATCCTATTTCTTCCTTGCGAAAAAACTCCCGGAAAACTGGGAAGCCCGGATACTGAATTTAATGACCGAACTAAAAAACGGTTTGGATGAAAAACTGAGCATCCGTATGAAGATCAATTTATACATCGCCTTATCGCATTATTATGAATTAAAATATATACTCGGTACCGGTAAATCCGAAACCGGATTGGTAAAAAAAGCCAACATGAAACAATCGCTGGATTGCCAGGAAAAAGTACTGGATGCCTTCAGGACCAATAAGATATATTTGGAAGAGGAACAAACTCAATTTGTCAATGTGGTGGGGGACTATATCAACCGCTGTCTTCGTTTCGGTCAGACAGAACCGCTGGAACAATTGGAATCCGAACTTTCAGAAGGAAGAAACGAATTGATCAAATACCGCAACCTCGCATTTATTCGCCTGCAACATCACCTGACGCTCAATGAATTCCGGAAAGCGCGCGATTACTTTGAAAAAAACAGGGTAGCCGAAGGCGTTGAAAAGTTTGGATACCGCATGCCCGAAAACCGTCTGCTGGCGCTCCGCTTTACTGCCGGTCAGATTTATTACTCCCTGGACGATTTCGACCGGGCGGGCAGCTGGTTCAGCAAGATCGCCCGAATGCGGGTGGAAATACGTCCCGACGCCGTACTCGTTTGCAAAATACTGGAGATCATCTGCCTGTGGGAATACGGCACGTACCGCAATAACGACCCGGTACGCCCGGTCAAAAACCTCCGCCGTTCGCTGCGCCGCACCCACCTGATCAATACTTTTATAACCAAAATCCTCGATGCAGTGGAAATGGTGTTTCGCTCCTCGCCCCGTGGATTGAAAAAAGCAGGCTTTCCTGCCTTGCTGTCGGATATTAAAAACGACTATGAAGCGGACAAGACCAAGGCGCTTTACAGCATGTTACTTGCATGGTTCGATGCCAAATTGAACCGGACCTCGGTGAATGCTGAAATAATTAAGTTCAAATAAATCCGGAGCAACCGGACTACCTACCTTTGTGCGGCAGATCTAATACCGTCTTCTGCTTACATCTTTAGTTATGAAAATCGCGCTCGCCCAACTGAACTACCACATCGGCAATTTCGAAGGTAACCTCCAAAAAATGCTCGCCGCCGTCGAATCGGCCAAAAAGCAGGGAGCAGACCTTATTTGTTTCGGCGAACTGGCTGTGTGCGGCTACCCACCCCGCGACTTCCTCGAATTTGATGATTTCATCCGGCAGAGTTACGAATCCATCAAAGCACTGCGCCATGCCAGCCGCGGCATCGGTATCGTCGTCGGCGCGCCCACCCGCAATCCTTTCCTCGAAGGCAAAGACCTGTACAATTCCGCCTACTTCCTGTACGAAGGACAAACGCTGGGCGTACAGCACAAAACCCTGCTGCCGACTTACGACATATTTGACGAATACCGGTACTTTGAGCCTGCCACCGAATTTCATGCCGTTGAATTCAAGGGCAAAAAAATAGCTCTTTCGATCTGTGAGGACATCTGGAACGTCGGCAATGAAAATCCGCTCTACACGATTTGCCCGCTGGATGAAATGATGACAGAACAACCCGATCTCATCCTCAACATTTCCGCTTCGCCGTTCAATTACGCGCACGCTTCCCTGCGTATTCACACGGTGCGCGCCAATGTGGAGCGATACAAGATCCCGATGTTCTACGTCAACCACGTCGGCGCCCAAACGGATATCATTTTCGATGGCGGCAGCATCGTTATGTCGCCGGACGGTCAGGTGTTCGATGAAATGTCCTATTTCGAGGAGGAATTGAAAATTTACGATCTCGGCGAGGTAATAGGGGGAGGCCGCACCAACGAACAAGCGAAGGATAAAATCAAACTCATACACGATGCACTCGTGATCGGCATCCGCGATTATTTTCAAAAACTCAACTTTAAAAAAGCGATTCTGGGACTCTCCGGCGGCATTGACTCTGCAGTAACGGCAGTATTGGCGGTGCGGGCTCTGGGTAAAAAAAACGTTCGCGTCCTGCTCATGCCCAGTCAGTTCAGCAGCCGCCATTCGGTGGACGATGCGCGGCAATTGGCAGAAAACCTGGGCATTCAATACGATCTTATCGCTATTCAGCCGGTATTCGGGGCATTCGAGACGGCCTTGTTGCCGCATTTCGAGGGTCAACCATTCAACGTGACCGAAGAAAATATCCAGGCGCGCATCCGCGGCGTCCTCCTCATGGCGATGAGCAACAAATTCGGCCACATCCTTCTAAATACAACCAATAAAAGCGAGATGGCCGTCGGCTACGGCACCCTCTACGGTGATATGTGCGGCGGCATATCCGTGCTCGGCGACGTTTACAAAACGGAAGTGTACGAATTGGCAAAGTACCTCAACCGGGACGGCGAAGTGATACCGCAAAACAGCATCGCCAAGCCACCCAGCGCCGAATTGCGCCCCGGCCAGAAGGACACCGACAGCCTGCCACCATACGAGACACTCGATCCATTGCTCTACCAGTACATCGAATGCCACCAGGGGCCACGCGAATTAGTGGAAATGGGCTTCGACGAAGCCCTGGTGAAACGCGTGCTGCGCATGGTGAACATCAACGAGTTCAAGCGGGAACAAGCCGCGCCGGTGCTTCGGGTGAGCAGCAAAGGATTCGGAATGGGAAGAAGGATGCCGATCGTGGGGAAGTATCTGTCGTAGTTTACTGCGCCAATACCTTCTCCTTCGCCCTCGGTTGTGGCGCATCCGCCGGCGCTGAGGGTGGGGGAGTGCCGGTCTCTCCACGCCGCCGCCACTCTTCCTCAGTCATCATTTCCCCAACGTTTTCAAAACGCACCTGCAACTTGTAATTGCGATTAATGGATTTTACCACCGGTCCGAGCATGAGTTGCATCACCGAGTCGGCGCGCATCTTGGCTTTGTCGAGCACCTTTTCATTTTCGATGGCATCGCGGCGGAACTCGCGGCGCAGTTCGTTGAACCGCTCGTTCATGTCCTGTTCGTTGATGCCTGCCAGGAAGCCGACGTCGAGTTTGTCCACCCGCGGATACACCTCGTGCGAAAGGATGGTCGGAGGTGGA
This sequence comes from Saprospiraceae bacterium, assembly GCA_019187225.1. Lineage (GTDB taxonomy): Bacteria > Bacteroidota > Bacteroidia > Chitinophagales > Saprospiraceae > M3007. The sequence continues at coordinate 40,870 of JABAQQ010000015.1, read as the reverse complement.
AGTTTCACATAGATGATGCCTTTGCTGGGACTGAACGTCACGTCGAAATACTGGTCGAGTTTGAAACCGGCCTTGACGACGCTGATGGCTTCCACCCGGATGTCCGTTTCGGAAACGGAGAAGCCTAAAAGTTTGTATTGCAGCGTTTTATCAATACCCATGCGGCTGCGCAATTCGTAGGTGGCCAACTCGGCGATGCCCTGCCGAACCCGGTCTTTGAGCAGCCCGCGCGAGGCGCTGAAATCAATGATCTCCGCCCTTTTTTGAAGGCGGGTCATCATGGGATGCAAGCCTTCGCTGATGGCGATGCCGCAGGGTGTTTCCACGTTTTTGCCTTTGGCCATTAATTTTCCACCGTCGGCCTTGATGAGTGTGGCCATGATCTGTGTGACAAAAAAGCAGGTGTATTTGCCCGCCACTTCGTTGAATATCTGCACGGCCTGGTTGGTGTTGTCGTTGTACCAGGTTTCGTACATGCCTGCCGTCGTATCTTTCAGTGCGACGAAGTCATTGTAATAAAGCGTTTTAAGATATTCGTGGTGCTTGCGGTATTCCGGTTCAAGGCGGCGTTTGAGGCTGTCATGTAAAGCCATCCGGTTGGCGACGTGGAAGAGCAGCGAGACATTGAAATTGTACACCATTTCGCCGAATTCTTTTTTGTACATCTCCGGATTGGCAAGCACCCGCAAGGTTTTTTCCTCGTCCATGTTGGGCTGGAAATCGGCAGGGACATAGGTAAGTTGCACGGATTTGGGATCCTGAAACAGCGTGGTGAGGCCGTCGCTGAACACTACATTGTATAGCAGTACTGCCACAATGCTGATCAGCGCCAGCAGCACGACTTGTTTGCCGAAAATGGAGCTGCCGCCTTCGGAGGCAGGAGAGTCCGGTTGTTGTGTGGACATAAGCGAATGTGGGTTTGCGGGTTAACGGGTTTGCGGGTTAACGGGTTTGCATGCCTAACTTCCCGTCAACCCGTTAACCCATAAATCCCTATTTATTTTGCAGATACGCTTTCACGACCGCTCTCGAATCTTTTGCGGCCTGCTCGTTGTAGCGCGGGCTGCTGGGATTGGCAAAGGCGTGGTCGGCGTCATAACGATGAACGGTCAGGTTTTTTCCCGCCGATTTCATATTTTTTTCAAACTCTGATACGACTTCATCATTGATCCATTTATCCTTCGACGCGTGGATGAAAATAACATCCGTAGATAAAGTTTTCAATTTTTCGACGTCTTTTTCGGGCATGCCGTAGTACATCACACAGGCTTTCATCTTGTCTTTCAACAACAAGGCGGTTTGAAGCGACCATCCGCCGCCGAAGCACCATCCGAGGGTGCGAAAATCGGCTTTATCGCCGGCGTATTTGGCTGCGCCCTGGATGATGGCCGAAAGACGATTGTTGTCGGCGCCCTGCATCAATTTGCCCGCCTGATCGGCATCCGTAGCCACTTTCCCATCATAAAGATCGGGGGCTATCACGTTGATCCCCAATTCGTGGCTCCATTTGGCGGCTTCATTTTTGACAAAATCGTTGAGCCCCCACCATTCCTGTAGTATAATCAGGTATTTATCGGTTTTACCGTGGGCTTTTACCAGGAACGCCTTGCCGTTCGGTCCGCCTTCCACCGGGAATTCGACCATCGTGCCCGCGTGGGTCACTTCGGTTGGAAGGGGAGAGGGATGCGCGGCACGAAAGGCTTTGTCGTCAGCAAACGCAGCGAACGCGTCGAGGGCGTTGTTCGGATCGTGGCACATGACCATCAGATTGTCGTCTTGGCGGTTTTCGAGGATGTAAAAACTACCCAATACGAGCAGCAAAGCGAAAAGAAGAATGATACGCATAGCAGAACAGTTCAAAGTTTGATGTTGAGCAATCGGGTGAACGAAAGCCGGGAAACAGCATATCGGGCGTTGGGTTCAGACAGATGTCAAATACTCAACGACTCAAAGTTACCTGTTAAGGATGTAAAACAGTTCCTGTTTATTCGGAAAATCTCCCTGTTCCTTTCTTTCCATTAGCGGCGCGATGGATAGTACAATAAACGGCGGTTTTAACGGAAATAATTTGTCGCCCAGCATTTTCAGCTCTTTCTGTTTTTTCAAAACCTCCGTTTTACCTTTGCGGCTTCCCAATCCAAATTTTTTGCCGAATAGGCATTCTACAGACCTGAATTTCAAAACATAATTGGGCAGATTTCAATCTGCTGACTGCCACTGCTACTGATATGGAACTTTCCACCCGCTACAACCCTGCCGAAATTGAAGAACGCTGGTATGCTCACTGGGAACACCGCGGTTATTTTCGCTCCACTCCCGACGAACGCAAACCGTTCACTATTGTGATCCCGCCGCCCAACGTAACCGGTGTATTGCACATGGGCCACATGCTCAACAATACGATCCAGGACATTCTGATCCGGAAAGCACGGCTCGACGGTAAAAACGCCTGCTGGGTACCGGGCACCGACCATGCCAGTATCGCCACGGAAGCCAAAGTTGTGCGCTGGCTGCGCGAGGAGAAAAAACTGCGCAAAGCCGACATCACACGAGAGCAGTTCATGGAATACGCCTATCAGTGGAAAGAAAAATACGGCGGTATCATCCTGAACCAGTTGCGCAAGCTCGGCGCTTCCTGCGACTGGGAACGCACGGCCTTCACGATGGATTCCGGCTACTACCGCGATGTGATCCGCGTGTTCGTGGATTTATACCAAAAAGGAAAACTCTACCGCGGCCTGCGTATGGTGAACTGGGACCCGGAGGCCAAAACTGTTCTGTCCAACGAAGAAGTGCTGTATAACGAAGAAAATGCGCAGCTTTTCCACATCAGGTATTTGCTTGAAGACTCTGACAGTGAAGGGATTACCATTGCGACCCAACGCCCGGAAACCATTTTTGCTGACGTGGCAGTGGCTGTAAACCCGAAAGACGCGCGCTACAAAAATATCGTCGGAAAAAAAGTATTGATCCCGCTCATCAACCGCGCCATACCGGTCATCGCCGACGACTATGTGGACATTGAATTTGGCACCGGGGCATTGAAAATAACGCCCGCACACGACCCGAACGATTACGAAGTAGGGCTGCGCCACCAACTCGAAGTCATTGATACCATTTCGGACGACGGCAAGATCAACGAACTGTGCGCCTACCAACCCATTATCGGCCTCGACCGTTTTGAAGCGCGCAAACGCATGAAACCCGCCCTGGAAGAAAGCGGGCATTTGGTCAAAATTGAAGATTACAAAACCAACATCGGACGCTCGGAGCGCACCAATGCAGTGGTAGAGCCCAAACTTTCGCTCCAATGGTTTGTCAGAATGAGCTCATTGGGCGAACCGGCGCTGAAAGCCGTGCTGGACGAAGAAGTGAAGTTTTATCCGCCCAGCTTTCAGAACCTGTACCGTACCTGGATGGAAAACCTGCGCGACTGGTGCGTTTCGCGCCAGTTGTGGTGGGGACAACGCATTCCGGCCTGGTACCTCGCCTCGGAAGCGCCCAGCAGGGAAACTCATGTGTTTGTCGCTGAAACTGTGGATGCAGCGCTCGAGATCGCCCGCCAACAAACAGGAAACAATCAACTGCAAGCCAGTGACTTGCGACAGGACGACGATGTGCTCGACACCTGGGCATCTTCCTGGTTGTGGCCCATCAGCGTGTTCGACGGTTTTGCAAAACCCGACGGCGAAATTCGATATTATTATCCAACGAGTGTGCTCGTCACCGGTTGGGATATCATCTTTTTCTGGGTGGCACGGATGATCATGGCTGGCTACGAATACAAAGGTCAAAAGCCATTCGAAGCGGTGTATTTCACCGGTATGGTACGCGACAAATTGCGCCGCAAAATGTCCAAATCGCTGGGCAATTCGCCCGACGCCCTGAAATTGCTCGAAGACTTCGGCGCCGATGGCGTCCGCTATGGCCTCATGTCGAGCGCCGCGGCGGGAGGAGACATCCTGTTTGACGAAAAACTCTGTGAAAATGGCCGGAATTTCTGCAACAAACTCTGGAACGCCCTCCGGCTCGTGAAGGGTTGGCGGGTCGTTGAAAACCCGGAAAGTGAAGAAGTTGCCCGGAAAAATGCGCTGGCCGTATCCTGGCTGCGCAACAAATTCAACGCCGTTCTGGCCGACGTGGACAATAATTTTCAGCAATTCCGGCTGAGTGAAGCCTTGCTGACGTTGTACGGTTTCATCTGGGACGACTTTTGTTCCTGGTATCTGGAAATGATCAAACCCGGCTTCGAGCAGCCGGTTGACCGTGACACGTACGAAGCCACGCTCGATGTTTTTTCTCAAATGATGGTGGCATTGCATCCATTCATGCCATTTATTACAGAAGAATTGTGGCACCAACTCCGCAACCGGAAAGAGGGCGACGACTGCATGAAACATGGTTATCCGAAATCCTCCTCAGCCGATATTTCCCTTATTCAGAAAGTGGAAACAGTAAAAGACATTATTTCGAAGATCAGGGATATCCGCAATCAGAATCAGGTAAAACCCCGCGACCCGCTGGTGGTACAGGCTCGGTTGAGCGATTCGGCCAATGCGCTCTTCGAAGAAGCCGGATTGCGGGAGATGGTATTGAAAATGGCCGTTTTAAGCGAGTTCGCTCTAACAGAGGAAGAGCCGGCCAATGCTCAGTCGTTCGTCACCGGCACGGAAAAATACTACGTCGTACTCAGCAAACAAATTGACGTCGCTGCTGAATGCGCCAAGGTCAAACAGGAGTTGGAACACCAGCGCGGTTTCGTCAGGTCCGTTGAAGCAAAGCTGTCCAACGAACGCTTCGTCGGCAGCGCACCCCCGCAAGTTGTTGAAAATGAGCGAAAAAAATTGGCTGATGGTCAGGCGCGGATAAAAATACTGGAAGAAAGCGCGGTGAAGTTGGGTTGTGGTTAGCGTTAGTATTTCCACCAATCAATTTGCTCATGCGCATACCTGACATCTTTTTGCTTGTAATCATTTTATCAGGGGCTACGCTGTTGAGTGACTCGCCAACCGGCATTTATTTTCGTTTCAAAGACAGGGAAATGCTGCTCGTCCACCCCATGCGGAAGGGGGATCGCAATTTTATACCGCGCAGTAATTTCAGCAACAAACAATTGGATACGCTGAGCAATTGGTTCGATACCGAAAAAAACTACGTTGAAATCATCCGGCAGGACCATCCGTTTCAGCCGTCCATCGGAGTGGCGCTCGGATTCGAATTCGATGAAGTAAACGGAGAATATCCCTATACCTCCGCTTATGCGGTATTGCAAGTTAAGGATTTCAGATGGGGTGGGGTAGAGTTCAGTCCGGACGATACCTTAAACTACACCGGCGTCTCCAATGCTGTAAGCGATGACCTTAGTATTGAAGTGATCAGCTATCAAAACGATACCATCACCGGCCAGTTTTCAGGCGTGTTGCTGAATGGTGCAGGGCAAATGAGGGAAATAGAGCGGGGCACGTTTAAAGTGCGGGTGTTCAGAAAGTAGGTTAGAAGGTTAGAAGATAGGTCCCATAGTTGAAACCCTTCAACCTTGTAACCTTCAAACCTGATCACGACTTTTTCTTCAGCATAAACAAATACACCGGCAAGTGATCGCTGTAGCCATTGATAAAAATGTCGCCGACATAAGTGCGGAACGGGTAACCCCGGAAGGCCCCCTCCGTCTGCAGGAGCCAGGGCTGGCGGAACACGACGGATTTATAGAGTTGCCATCCACCCGCTTTTTTGGATACGAGACCCTGGGAAACGATCATTTGATCGAATAAATTCCAGGAATCCCTGTAAGCCAGCGTACCGTTGCCGTTCTTGAAATGATCGTACATGGTGTTGTACAATTCTCCTTTTTTCATATCTTCCGTCGAGCCTTTGGCATTCAATACCTGGGTCAGGCTCTTGTTGGTGGGGTCGTCGTTCAGGTCGCCCATGATGATGATCTTTGCTTGGTCATTTATGGCTAAAATGCTGTCGGCCAACTGCCGGCACACGCCGGCCGCCGCTTTTCTGGCCCACTCCGAGCCGGACTCTCCTCCCCTCCGGGAGGGCCAGTGACCTACCATTACGTGGATCGGGTCGCCTTCAAAAGTGCCGGCGGCATACAGAATGTCACGTGTGTAATCCGTTTGCCCGGTCTTGGGGTCTTTAAGCGGCACCGGCACAGCGCGGGCGCCTGAGAGCGTGAAATATTTGGGTTGGTAAAGAAGGGCGACATCAATACCGCGTTCGTCGGGCGAATCGAAGTGAACGATCTGATAGTTGCGGTTTTTCAATTCCTCCTGTGCTACGAGGTCTTCCAGCACTTTTTTATTTTCAATTTCAGCCACACCCAGCAAAGCCACCCCATCGGGGGTTAGTTCAGTGGCGAGTTGACTCACCACTTTCGCCATATTTTTTTGCTTGGAGATATACCGCTCCGTGTTCCACATCAATCGGCCACCCGGAAGAAAATCCACGTCGTTCGTATTGGGCGAATCAATGGTATCAAACAGATTTTCAAGGTTGTAAAAGCCAATCGAAGCGACTTTGTACTCATCGGGTTTGATGTCTTTCTGGGAAAAAAGCGGAAAGGGAGCGATGCACAAAAGTGCAGGAAGAAGGGGCAAAACTGCGATACGGGAAAATAAGAAGTTCATAATCAGTCAATTTTTCCCCACAAAGGAACTGCATTTCAAAAGTAAACCTCATCTGTTTTGCAATAATTTAACCAGTGTTGTCAGCTGTTGCAAAAGCCCTTTTTCTACCTTTGGGCGCTTTTTTAATATCCCTCGTTCCCCCGCCTGCTCAAACTGCATCAACCAAATTTTCAACATAATTCTTCTGATGATCCGAACAATCCTGTTTTCTTGCCTGCTCGTTCTTTTTTCGCAGGCAGTCGGCGCCCAAACGGTGACCTTGCGTGGCACCGTGACGGACGCGGAGACCCAAAAAGCCCTTCCTGATGCTGCGGTCGTCGTCACCGGCACTGGTAAATTAACGGCTACCAGCAGCGATGGCAGTTTTTCGCTGAGCGGCGTGGAATGTACAGTTTGCACCCTGAGTGTGACGCACGAGGGATACGAACCTGTCACCCTTGAACTCACGGGAAAAGCCGCGACCGAATTGATCCGGGTGAGCATGCAGCGTTTGCCGGAGATCAACAATTCGCCTACCGACATCCCGACCATTACCCTGGATGAAGCCCAGTTGCAGACCGATGGAGCGGGTGAAATCGCCAACCTGCTGACGGCCTCCCGCGATGTATTTCAGACCATAGCAGGCTTCGGTTGGAGCCCTTTCCGTTTTCGCGAACGCGGGTACGATTCCGAACATTTCCCCCTCTTTCTCAACGGCGTTAACATCAATGATCCCGAAACCGGCTATGCAGTGTATGGGGAAATAGGAGGTCTCAACGATGTATTGCGCAACCGCGAGAGTAGCATCGGCCTCAATCCCGCTGCATTTACATTTGCCGAAATCGGCGGCGCGACACTGGTGGATACCCGCGCTTCGGTACAACGCAAACAAATTCGCGCCAGTTATGCCATCAGCAACCGCCTGTACACCAACCGCATCATGATCACCGCATCCACGGGCCTGATGCCGGGCGGCTGGGCGGCCACCTTTTCGGGCAGCCGGCGTTGGGCGCAAGAGGGCTATTTCGACGGTACGTTTTTCGACGGCTATTCGTATTTCGCTTCGATTGACAAAAGAATCGGCCAAAAACACGGCCTGAACTTCACTTTTCTCGGCGCCCCGAGCAAACGCGGCAAACAGGGCGATTCCTTTCCCGAAATGTTCAAACTGGCCGGATCGCACCGATATAATCCCAACTGGGGCTATCAAAACGGCGATAAACGCAATGCCTATGTGGGCCATAGCCACCAACCCATCGGCATCCTGCGTTACGACTGGAATCCGCAGGAGGGTACTACTGTCACCGCCGCAATCTATGGCCAGGTGGGCGAACGTGGCGACACCCGCCTCGAATGGAACGACGCGTACAATCCCGCTCCGGACTACAACCGCCGTTTGCCCTCCGTGATCGAAGACCCCATTTTATCCGCTCAATGGGCCGATTCGCTGCGCAACAACGAAAGCCTCCGCCAGATTGACTGGCACCGCTTTTACGATGAAAACCGCCGCAATATGTCCACTGTAAACAACGCCGATGGAATTGCAGGAAATACCGTAACAGGCAACCGCTCGCAATACATTGTAGAAGACCAGCGCGCCGACAGCAAGGAAACGGGTTTTAATATTTACCTGAATCAGCAACTCAACGTGCGCTCGAAACTGCAGGCAGGTGTAAATTACCGCTGGTACACAGGCCAGAATTTCAAAGTGGTGGAAGACCTGCTCGGCGGCGATTACTGGCTGGACATCAACCGCTTCGCTTCGCAGGATTTTCCCGGGCAACCCGATAAAGAACAAAACGATCTGCTCAACCCCAATAATGTGGTGCGCGAAGGAGAGGTGTTCGGTTACAACTACAATGAGAATATCCGGCAGGGTGGCACCTGGATACAACTTCAAACCGACCTGCGGCACATTTCTTTTTTCCTTGGCGGCGAATTAGGCGCCAACACCTTCTGGCGTACCGGAAAGATGCAAAACGGCCGTTTTCCGGAAAATTCCCTTGGAGATTCGGAAAAACAATCGTTTTACACTTACGGCGTCAAAGGAGGTTTGACCTACAAACTCGACGGACGCAACTATCTGTATGCCAATGGTTTTGCCGGAAGCCGGCCTCCGCAGTTCCGCGATATATTCCTTTCGCCGCGCAACCGCGCCGCCGTAGTGCCCGGCGTAGATCCTTACACGGTACAAAGTACCGAAGGAGGCTATCTGCTCCGCGCGCCCAGACTTCGCGCACGCCTGACGGCTTACCTGACTGATTTCAAGGGCGAAGTGGAATCCAATATTTACTATAATCCGATCGTCGGCGAGTTTGCCAACCTTGTGCGTACGGGTGTTGACCGCCGCCATACAGGGGTAGAAGCCGCCTTCGAATACCGGCCGGTACCCTCGTGGGTAATCAGTGGCGCAGGCAATCTCGGCTACTACCGCTACACCTCGCGGCCTTTGATGTACTTCGCTTCCGACAATACAGGGGTAGTGAATTTCGACAGCGTGACAGCCTACCAGGATAATTTCCTCGTGCCGCGTACCCCGCAAACAGCCGCTTCGATCAGCGTAAAATACGAGGGAAAACGGTTCTGGTTCGCTTCGCTGACATTCAACTGGACCGACGATTTCTGGTACCAATTCGATGCCACACGACGCCGGGCAGAGTCCGTGCTGGGACTGGAACCAGGCTCGCCGATATGGAATACGATTGTCGAGCAACAAAAAGCGCCCGCACAATATACCCTGGACTTTTTCGGCGGCAAATCATGGAAATTCGGCAAGTATTTCGTTTATCTGAATGTGGGGATCAACAATCTCCTGAACAACGAAGACATCATCGTGTCGGGCCGCGAAGCCTATCTCAATTTGTTCGGCCGCGAGTTCGACAACGAACAATTGTATACCACGGAAGTGCAGTACGCTCCGGGTTTGAATTACTTCATCTCGCTGGCCCTTCGGATTTAATAAATATCTGGTTGAGAAGGGTTTAGAAAGTTGAGGTGGTTTAGAAGGGTTTACATTTCAACCTTTATCAACCATCCCAATCCATTCTTCTGACTTTCATTTTCAAAACATAAAACACCATGTTTTTCCAAAAAAATAAAAACTACCCCGGCGGCTTCGCTTTCGCGCTTTTACTGGCCGCTTCCTTTATCGCCTGTGTTAAAACAGACTTTGACGAGCCGCCTGTAGGCGGCGACGGTCAGGACATTCCGACCAATACTACCATCCGCGACCTGAAAAAACGCCACGTCACTTCGGGCACCTACGACAAGATCACTGAGGACCTGGTTATCGGCGGTATAGTAGTAATGGACGACCGCTCCGGCAACTTCTACAAGACCCTCGTGATCCAGGACTCCACGGGCGGCATCGAGGTGAAATTCAACGACGGTTACCTGTACAACCGCTACCCCGTAGGACGGAAAATTTATATTCGCTGCAAAGACCTGATCCTCACCGATTACAACGGTCTGCCGCAACTCACCGGCAGCACCATCCAGGAAAACGGTGTACCGACCGATGTTGGCATCACGGAAGTGCAGGAGCGCGAAAAGATCGTGAAAGGTTTTCTGGGTGCACCGCCTGCGCCGAAAGTGATCGGCCTTAACCAGTTGAGCAACGATCTCGTCAGCACGCTGGTACAGATGGACGCCGTGCAATTTGTCATTTGCGACGCAGGCAGGACTTATGCCGACGCGGTCACGAAATTCAGCGTGAACCGCACGCTGGAAGACTGCAATGGCCGCGAGTTGCTGCTGCGCACCAGCGGCTATGCCGATTTTGCCGCAGAAAAAACGCCTGTCGGCAACGGCACCATCGTGGGCGTTTTGAGCAAATTCGGCTCCGATTATCAACTCTATATCCGCGACCTGACGGACGTTTCCATTTCCAACGACCAGGGAGACCGCTGCGGTGGAAGCGGAGGGCCCATCACAGGCGTTCTGACCAATATTTCCGAAATACGAACCTACTTTACGGGCTCACCGGCCACGCTACCCACTGACCTGAAGATCAAAGGCATCGTGATCTCCGACCGGCTTAATGAAAACCTGAACAACCGCAACGTGTACGTTCAGGATGCCTCCGGGGGCATTGTTGTGCGCTTTGTTGCGCCGCATTGCTACGACCTGGGCGACGAAATCGAGGTGACCGTGTCGGGACAGGAAGTCAGCGAATTCAACGGCCTCCGGCAAGTCAACAATGTACCCCTTGAATACGCGATGGTGGTCAGTTCGGGCAACAGCGTCACCCCCCGCGAAGCCACTATCGCTGAGATTAACGCCAATTACAACAATTGGGAAAGTACGCTGGTGCAGATCAAAGGCGCTACAATTAGCGGAGGCGTCACTTATTCCGGCAACCGCACCGTGACGGACGCCACAGGCAGCATTGCCATGTTTACCCAATCGGGCGCTTCATTTGCAGGAGTGCCGCTGCCTTCGGGCGCGGTTACGCTGACGGCGATTGTTTCCGATTTCAATGGCAAACAGATCATTCTGCGAAATTTGAGCGATGTGCAACAATAAAAAATAGTCATGGGGGCATTGGAGGTCATTTTCTAATTACTGTGGATGACTTCTAATGCCCCCCAATGACCTCTCTTTCCTCCGTCGCAACGTTTTTACCCTATCCGGCGTTTCCTTACACCATGTATTTCAAAATCCGGCTTTTATTCTCCGCGGCAGCGATATGTTTCGGCAATTGGGTTGCACAGGCTCAGGTACCGGATTCGATATCTGTCACCGCGGAGCCAACGCCGGCAATAGCCCCCGACAGCACTTCTCCACCGCGCCCATCTGCGATCAAGCGCTTTTTCACCGATGGCTATCCCAATCCCCGTCGAGCGGCATTGTTGTCAACCATTATACCAGGCGCCGGGCAGGCTTACAATAAAAAATGGTGGAAACTCCCGCTCGTTTACGGAGCAATAGGCACGGCTTTGTATTTTGAAGTGGACAATATTAAACAATATCACAAACTGCGTGACAACTACAAATTGCTGGTAGACGGCAATCCGGATACCAACCCGACGGAAGCGCCATACAACCAGATTGATGCGGCTTCGATGAAAGCATATCGCGACCAGTGGCGGCGTTATGTTGAATATTCGTCCATCGCACTCGGTCTGACCTACCTCCTGCAGATAACCGACGCGTTTGTGGACGCACACCTGAATAATTTTGATGTGAGCGACGATCTGAGCCTGCAGTTTAAGCCAAAAATGGATGCTGCACCGGGTCTTGGCGCAACTTTTGGCGTGGGCCTGAGTTTACAGTTCGGTCGCAGCCGCCCAGTCCAACGTCCATCACTCCATAGTCCAACGTCCATCACCCCATAGTCCAACGTCCATCATAGTGAAATCCATCATCGAAAGCGAATCGGACGGCCTCGAACTTACCCGTCGGCATTTTTACGAAAGCATGCGCTTCCCGTTGGTAGCCGTCGCGTTCATCTGGCTCGTGCATCTTTACCAGTCAGTAAGCGGTTTCGATCCTGGCGAATATGGGGTGATGTCGCGGCGCTTGTGGGGGCTGCGTGGCATTGTGACGGGCCCGTTGGTGCACGGAAGTTGGGGGCACCTGCTCTCCAATACTTTTCCCTTGTTTGTACTGACCGGCATTTCGCTGTACTTCTACCGAAAGGTTGCCATGCGGGCTTTTTGGATGATATATTTCCTTACCGGTGTAGCGGTATGGTTGTTTGCGCGCCCGGTGTCGCATATCGGCGCGAGTGGGGTAGTATATGGCCTGGTCGCCTTTATTTTCTGGAATGGGATTTTCCGGCGCAGTTTGCGCTCCATCATGTTGGCGGCAGTAGTGATGCTTCTGTACAGCGGGATGTTTATGGGTGTTTTGCCCGATCAGGAAGGCATTTCCTGGGAAAGCCACCTCCTCGGCAGTCTGATGGGAATATTCACCTCTTTTTGGTTTAAAGACGAACTCGAAGACGACGAAGCGGAGCGCCGCGACGATCCTTTTGCCGACGAGCGCGATGTCGAAAAACAGTATTTCCTGCCGCGCGACGTATTTGAAAAAACCAAGGCTGAACGTATAGCCGAAGAAGAAGCCCGCCGCCAGCAACAGGGCGATCAGATATTTCCACCGTTCTGGGATCAAAGCCGGACGTGGTAAATTGGGGTTTAGAGGTTAACGAGTTTGCGGGTTAACGGGTTGGGGGGAGATTAACACGTCCTCCCCAAAATCCAAACCCCATCAGATTTTCAAAGCCTCCAGTTTATACGTCTTGATCACCCGCCGCACTTTGTTGGGCCATTCGGGATCGCTGGCATAGCCGGGTTCACGCTTTTTCCAGTTGGCCGTCAGGCCCTTGATAAAGCACTCTACATCGGAAGGCTGGCACTTGAACGCGTCGCGGAACCACTTGCGGCTGTTGAGGAACACCGCAAAATCCTGCACGGCGTCGCGGGGCGAATCGTATTTGCGGAATTTGGAATCTCGGCCTTCGTGGAACATGACGAAAGTCGGGCCTTTCCAGATCGAGGTTGCCCGCATACCGAAGGGATTTTTGGCATTCTGGTACAAATAACTGGTGAAGCCGGTGGACTCGAGGATGGCGATGCCGATAAATGCGGTAGCCGGCACTTTTTTGTCTTTCTCCAATTGCTTCGCCTCACGGATAAATTCCTCGATCAGCGGCACTTCTGCGCCGAATGAGTCGGAGATCATTTGGGCAATGCTCCGTATTACGGCAGAATCGGAACTTGCCGCGGATTTCTTAGTGAAGAGCAGATTGGTGGAAGGGATGGCATCCTGTGATTGGAGGGGAGCTGTAAAAACGGCGACAGCGCTCAATAAAAGCGTCATTCGGAAAAGGGTGGCGTACTTCAGCATGACAGTGCGTTTGATTTTAAAAAAACGGGGGATTATAAACGGTTGACCGCCTCATAGACGAAAAAAAACTGAAAATTGGCTGTTCAACCCAAACTTTAACATGATTGCAGGCAAAGATATGCAAAGGCCGTACCATTTCAATACCTGCCGCATACTCAGCAAAATCTACCGGCTCCCATTCTCAGCGCACAATGATCGCGGAACACGATACGGCACCCCTCTCCGTAAACAGCACAAACCAGTAACGCCCCGCAGGATACGCGCCGACTTTAACCTCCAGTTCGTTTACCGGCGCCACAGTCCATTCGCGCACAATTTCACCTTTTTCATTGAAGATCAGCACCTTATCAAAAGGCTCTTCCGCATTCAGTCGCACGAGACTGTCTGCGGGATTGGGCGATGCGCTGGCGAAGGGTCTCTCCCGGGCGGGTTCGCCTGCCGCCACTGTCGAAACGCCTTTGGCGATCGTGTATTGTCCCGGCTGCACGTGGTCTATTTTGAGGTAGCCGTATTTGTCCGTCGGCGAAGTCAATTTATTCCGGGTATAAGTGGGATATTCCGTCCAGGGAAGCCCCACTGCAGGGCGGTATAGCAAGAGGATACTGTCCTCGCTGGCACTCGTTTGGGCAAACAATTCGGTGTCGTTTTGGTCGAGTTGCCCTTTGCCGTCGTAAAAAATGCCCGCATAAGCATCGAAGCCATCCGGAAGATCGGCTTCGATGGTCCAATAGCGGGTGGTCAGTATATAACCGTTCGGATTCGCTGATCCTGCCGTGTCTGGCATGGCGTAGTGGTGCTCCACCCGGATCAGCGCGGAATCCGGTAAGGCACTTATATTGATGGTCATTTTTGCCGGGGCGAAATTTTTATTGCCGGGCGTTTTCACGACCAACTCTTTTTCTGCGCGGGCAAGCGTCAGTTTCAGATTGGTGTTGACCCAAATGAATTGGGGCGCGTATTGGAACGGCACCGACAGAATGACCTCGGAATTTTCCCCCGAAACGGTCGCTGTCCGCGTTGTGCGTTGCCAGCTATGGTTGACGAAAGTAAATTCGAGCGGTACGTTTTGGTGAAAATGAGGCGCGCCGCGCCGTTTTTGTTTCACAAATATTTTGAATGTAACGAGACTGTCCACGCTTGGCAATTCTTGCACCGAGTCAATCGAAAAATGCGGAAAACCGGGACTGAACACCCAATCCTCAAAAAAATCCGTCAAATCCTCACCGGTGGCCGCACTCAATTTATCGCGCAGTTCGGCGCTGCTCCAGTCGTCGAATTGGGTAGCGCCCAGTGCCGCCTGGATACCCACCCGGAATAACGAGTCACCCAGGTATCCGCGCAGGTTGTGCGCTACCACGGGGCCTTTGTTGTATACGTGCGTTCCGTATGTCAGGTCGTGCGGCACCCCCGATACGGCCCGGTACCCGCCTTCCGTCACGTGCGCGTCTTCCAGTACGTCGAGAAAATTGTCGCGCACGGCGTCGCGGAATGCCGCCGTCCCATAGACCCATTCGGTGAACAAATGTTCGGAATAAACCGCCCAGCCTTCGTTGAGCCACATGTCTTCGGCGGTGGAGCAGGTGGCGAGATCGCCCCACCAGTGGTGCGAGAGTTCGTGCGCCCACAGGGTTTCGTAGTTCAGAGAGCCGTCAATAAAAGGCCGCCCGATGGCCACGTTGGTGGCGTGCTCCATCGCTCCGGAGTTAAAAGGCACCAATGAATAGCCGATTTTCGGCCACAGATAGGGGCCATACCAATGTTTGAAACACGCGATGGCTTGCGGCAAATGCTGGAAGGTGGCTTTCACCTTGTTGGTATCGCCCGCAGCAGCGGCTATTTCGACGGGGATAGAGTCGTAGTTGCGTTTCCAGGAGGTGTAGGGGCCCGCTGAAAAACAGGCTAAATAAGAAGGAATCGGTTGTTCAATCTTCCAGCTGCGCTCCACTTGTCCGGCTTGCTGTGATTCACTAACCAACACCCCATTGGAATAGCCCGGCTTGTTCGGCGGCGAAATGATCGCAACCCCGAAGGTGCTGCGTTCCACAAAGTTGTCGAAACAGGGAAACCACGCCCGGCCGAAAGAATGCGGGTCGGCGGCGAAGCCCACGCCAAGGTTGAAGGTGTAGCCGCTCTGGTTGTAAAAACCGCCCCAGTTGCTCGCGTCGGTTACCGGCTGGCCGTGGTAAACGATGTCGAGGGAGGAAGTATCGCCCGGGGCCGGAATGGCGGGGAAGGGAATAATCAACAAATTGTTTGTTTTTGTGAAGGCGGTCGGAGCGCCGTCAAGCGACACAGAATCTATCGTAAGTTCCTCTAAATCAAGGCGTATTTCCGGCACGCCACTCACTTTAGGCGTGAATTGTATCCGGCACCGGGCTGCGATCTGGGGGGCGTTCAGGATGTTCACCGTTACTTCTGTATGGAGGATATCGAGCGAATCGCTGCGGCCGTCCGCTGCGGAGGGTGGGGGAGGGGCGAGCGCTTTTTTCCCGGTGGCGCACCAGTCGGAGGAGTGGAGCATTTTTTGGGAGAGGAGGATGGAGGGAAATAAAAGGACAAGCAGCAGGAATAGACGCATGGCGGCGGAGAGGTGGTTTGATGTGGTGAAAGTAAAAAGATTTAGAGAAAAGGCCGGTTTGAATGCAAAAATCAAATTTGTAACTTTACACCAAAATTTGAACATGAAAGTAAAGGAACCTTTGTTCGACTATATAAGTCCGAATACGGAGTACCAAATAATCAATGGTGACTGTATGACCGTTCTCGCCAAATTTCCGGAAGGCAAATTTGATCTGATCATTACTTCTCCTCCCTATAATATTGGCAAATCTTATGAAACAAAAACAAGTATTGAAAAGTATCTTGAAACCCAGGAACAGATAATCGCAGAATTGGTTAGAGTATTATCCGATAGAGGAAATCTGTGTTGGCAGGTCGGGAATTACGTAGATAAAGGCGAAGTATTCCCATTGGATATTTTTTATTACCAGATATTTAAAAAACACGGACTCAAACTTCGAAACAGGATCATTTGGCATTTTGGACATGGCTTACACGCGAGCAAGCGTTTCAGTGGGCGATATGAAACCATTTTATGGTTCAGCAAAACAGATGATTACATATTTAACCTTGATAATGTGCGCATACCATCGAAATACCCGGGGAAGCGGCATTTTAAAGGCGCAAAAAAAGGTGAATTATCGGGAAATCCTTTAGGCAAAAATCCGAGCGACATTTGGGAGGTTATTGAAAATGATTGGGAGAATTTAATGTGGGATATTCCTAATGTTAAATCCAATCATCCTGAAAAAACGGAACATCCCTGCCAATTTCCTATCGAATTGGTTGAACGTTGTGTATTGGCTTTAACTGACGAAAACAGTTGGGTACTTGACCCCTTTGCGGGAGTTGGTTCTTCTATAATTGGCGCCATTAAAAATAACAGAAATGCTATTGGGATAGAGAAGGAAAATGAATATTGTAAAATTGCTAAGCAGAGAATAAATGATTTGAAAGAGGGCCGGCTGAAAATACGGCCGATTAACAAACCTATTCATAAACCAACGGGACGGGACAAAGTTTCACAGGTTCCTCATGAGTGGGTTCAACTTGAAATCAGTAATGCAAACGGTTCAAATGGACACAAATGAAAATTGCACAAAAATACTCACATCTTAATGGTGAAGAATATCTGATTGTTCATCACAATGACCTTTACAACGAAATAAAAGATGTCATTCGCAATATAAATGCGGAGAATTTCAGAACAAAAGTAAGCAAAGAAAAAAGAAAACAAGGGAACAATTTGCTATCGCCGATTGAGTTGAATGAAGCCTTCAATAAGGAATTCCATAAATACAATTGGCAAGAGAGCAGATATAATTATTATATTACACTCAATCGCGAGTTGATGGAGAAAAGTATCCTTATGCCTGCAAAAGAACAAAGGGAATTTCTATTGGCAAACGGAGAAAACACACCGATCTATAGTTACAATCAAACAGATTTTGTCAAAGAAAAAATAGCGGTTGAAGTGCAATTTGGAAAATATGCGTTCGTGGCCTTCGACCTTTTTGTAAAACACATGCTTTTTTATTCAGGTGGTGTCATCAATCTTGGCATTGAAATATTACCAACCAAGAAAATGCAATCACAAATGAGTAGTGGAGTTGCCTATTACGAAGGAGAAGTCTATAATGTGATGCGGCAAGGTAGAAATAGCCCGCCTGTGCCATTATTGATCTTGGGAATTGAACCGTGACCCACATTCACGACGCATACGGCGAATCATACCCCAAAATCCTTAACATCGAATCTGCGTCCTGTTCCTGGAACACTTCCCAGTCGGTGAATTCGCCGTAGTAATTTTTGTCAATCAGGATATGTTTGGGGGCGGGGAGGAGGCAGTGTTTCAGACCGCCGTAGCCGCTGAGGGCTTCCTGGTAGGCGCCGGTGTGGAAAAAACCGAGGTAGAGCGGTTCGTCCTTTTCTTCGTCGTAGGAGGGCAGGTACACCTGGTTGATGTGGGCTTCGGAGTTGTAGTAGTCGGCGTTGTCGCAGCTAATGCCGCCGATGTTCACCTTTTGGTATTCCTTGTCCCAATGGTTGATTGGCAGCAGGATAAAGCGCTCCTTGATTCCCCAACTATCTGGCAGTGTGTTGATTAGGGAGTTGTCGAGCATGTACCACTGCTCAGCGTCGTTCTGTTGTTTTTTGCCGATGACGGAAAAAATGGTGGCCCCGCTTTCGCCGACGGTGTATTTGCCGAATTCCGAATAAATATCCGGCTCCGGTACCCCCTCGTCGTCGCAGTATTCCTTGATGAGGCGCACGATCTCGTTCACCATATAGGGATAGTCGTATTCGAAGCCCAGCGAATTGCGGATGGGCATGCCGCCGCCGATGTTGAGGCAGGATAGGGTAGGGCAGACCTTCCGGAGCGCACAGTAGGTCTTGATGCCTTTTTTGAGTTCCGTCCAGTAATACAGCGTGTCTTTAATGCCGATGTCCACAAAAAAGTGGAGCATTTTAAGTTCGAATTTGGGGTTTGCGGCGACTTTTTCCTGGTAAAAGTTCAGCACCTCGCTCTGGCGGATGCCCAAACGCGAAGTGTAAAATTCAAAATTCGGTTCTTCCTCCGTCGCCATGCGGATGCCGATGGTGCATTTTTTCTGCTTTTTAAGGAGTTCGTCGTACATTTCCAGTTCGTCGGCGTTGTCGCACACGGGGATGACATTCGTAAATCCTTCCTCGATGAGCCGGACGATCCGTTCGGCGTAGGCGCGGGGTTTATAGCCGTTGTTGACGATCGTGGTACCTTTGTTGATCTTGCCCAATTTGTAAAGCCGCCAGATCAGGTCAATGTCGAAGGCCGAGGAGGTTTCCAACTGGGTGCCGTTCTCGAGCACTTCATTGAGCACGAAAGCGAAGTGCGAACTTTTAGTGCAGTAACAATAGACGTATTTGCCGTTGTAATTGTAGCGCTGGATGGCATCTCGGAACAGTTTGCGGGCCGTCTGAATTTTTTCGCCGATCTTGGGCAGGTAGGTGAGTTTGAGAGGCGAACCGTATTTTTGGATGAGTTCGTATACGTCAATTTCGTTGAACAACAAGTGATTGTTTTTCAGGCTGAAGCCGTCCTGGGGAAAGTCGAAGGTTTGAGCGACGAGGTCGTAGTAGGTGTTTTTCATTGAAAGCCGAAAGTATTCGTTGTCGTTCGTAGAGCGGACGGGTGCTTACGGTGCTTACAGCGTGACAAAAAAGGTATCGCAGTTATTTTGTGAAAAAGTGCACAAATGTAGAAGATTGGAACAAATCGGAGGTGTAAAGTTTTTGCTGAACTTTATTTAACATAATATAAATTATGGAAAATATTTCAGTCGAAAATTATCCATTTTTCTTCCTGAACCAACCCGTTAATCCGGACATCATATCGCTGAACGAGTCATAATCTTTCCGGAAGCTGATACCGAATCCATACCGCATGCGGCGTTGGCCGCCGGCAATATCGGGTTCCATGCGTTGATATACCTTCAGGCGCCATTGGCGGTTCTCCGTGAGTTGGATTTCGACGGTGACATCTTCGCCGAGAAAACCGTCTTGCACCGTCGTGGCTGTGCCAGGTCTGCCCAAGCCGAACTGAGAGCCGAGTTGAACCGTCACGCGGTCGTTGGCAAATCCGCCGGTAAACCGAAATTCCAGTTCCCGCCCGATCTGGGTGGTTTGGCCCGGATCGGTCAGCGCATTCTGATATTCATTGTATGCGATGTCGAAATCAATGCTCGATACAGCACCGCCAAACCACTCTATGGCCAGTTCGGACAAGTAATTGGACAATTGGTTGCTCAAGACCTGCGTCAACGTATTGAATGCCGATGCGAGATAGTCAGAGTTCTGGATAAAATTGCCGGTATTGGATGGCAGGAACGAACCCACTACCACCAGCCCGAACACCTGCCGGTTGAGCTCGTTCTGATCTTGCCGAAGCAGTCGCAACTTGTTGTCTGCCAGTGTTTTAAGTTGACTTGAGATATTCGGAAAATCAAGATCAAAACTGATGGTAGGTTTCATCAGGTCGCCTTTGAGGTGCATGGTCACCACGGCTTTGGTCGCTTTACCTGCTTCGTTGGAAGCGGAAGGGATCAGCTCCAACTCATCGCGCAGCAGGTTGTACAGCGATGTATTTTCTTCGTATGTGGCATCGAGGTTGATCTGCGCCCCATACGGATCGCCATACCAGTTGATCGTCCCGCCACTGAGCACATTAAATGGTTTATTGACCCAGTTAAGCAGAGTGAACATGTATTCACCCCGGCGTATCTGGTAACTGCCGTACATTTTAAATTCACCCGTGCGGGTCATGACCAGCGTAATATCGCCCTCTCCCCTACCCTTGATGATGTCGCCGGCTTTTTCGTCGAAGATCAATTGAACCTCTGCATCTTCCGTTACAGTAAGGTTCATTTCGAGATTGAGTCCGGTTATTTCACCAGTGACAAAACTTTTTGTTTTGTCTTCAAGTGCTACTGTATCCTGCTTTTTCGGTTTATAAGTGATAAAATTGACCGCCTGAGCATCAATTGCTGAAGTTACCGGGATGTATAAGCGCGTTTCTTTGCCGGTAGTGGCATCTACAATGATGTTGGTACGGGTAAATGTGCCGCTGAAAACAGCTTTGAATTTTCCGATGCCTTGGCCGTAGTACATGGAGTTGTCTTCCGGCAAGGTATTGAGCATCATAAAGTTATTGCCAAGCGATTCGATCTCGCAATCAAGTGCCCAATCTTTGAAATGATTGTGTTTCAGTCCGCCTCTTATCACTGCTGCATTGCGTTCCGTAGCATCCCAGATGGTATCGCCATCCGCCCATATCCTGTATTCCGAAAGCGTGATCTTCTGGTTGCGGATGTGACACATGGCTTTGAGATAATCCATTTGGAACTGGCCGTTCAGAATCTTCACACTGCCGTCCACTCCGATGTGATTAAGCGTTCCGGAAAGCGAGGCATCCGCATTGAATTTTCCGGCCGTTTTTGAAATACCCGGGACAAATGTTTCCAAAACAGCAAGCTGGAAACTGTCGGTGACGACTCGTCCGCGGAATTCGCCGGGATTGATGTTCTGATTGGGAAATTCGGCAACTTGTTGCGGTTCGTCTCCCGACAGCAGCCAGGCGCCGGTGAATCTGAGCGTCGGCTGTTCGATGCCTTTTTGAGCCACAAATCGCCATTGCAGGGGGGCATCGAGGTGCGCCAACTTGAGGTAGCCATAAAAACTGTTATAGGACTTCTCTTTGACAAATACTTCCGAAACATCAATGTTGGCCTCTATACCTTGCAATAAATAGAGTTCTTCTGCTGTGACGTCTATCGAAGCAATCCTTCCATTGATATTCAATGTGGTATCTCCCACGAAGTTATTGAGAAAATCCAGATCGAAATTCGCCATGCTGAGACGCAATCCGCGGCCTTCGTTGTGTTTATCCACGTTCAGGCGCAGATTGCCACTCATCAGGTCGAAGTTGCGCGGTTCAAAAATATTTTTGCCAAAGCGGATATAATTATCCTCATCCATGTACCATTCGGTGTTAAACAGGGCAATTTCCGAAGCGTTGAATTTGATCTGCCACAGGGAATCCACCGTACTCAGCACCCCATCGAGATTAATGCTTTCAACGATAGACGCCGTATCCTTGGCTTCCAGGTTGAATTTCAGGTCTTCATCTGTTAAGTATCCATCCAGGCGCAAAGGCGGCAAGGCGTATTTCCCCGATAATGTGGCGGTTGGTATTCTTATTTTGTAAAAAGAAGTATCCGGTTCGCCGTTCCAGGCAAGGTTCACGTCCTGGACTTCGATGCCGCCATATTTCACGTAAGGCGCGATCAGGAGCAGTTGTGAATATCCCCGGCGGGTGTCCACTCTTGCATTGGCATAAATATCGCGCAACGTATCGAGGTCGGTAGCAAAGAGGCGCGTAAAACCCTCTGTATTTTTGATCTGCAACCACATGGTAAAATCGTCGGTGAGAACCGTCGAATCCGGTGCGGGCAATCCCATACGCGCTGCAAATGCGGGGTGCTGGCGGGCAAACATCTGCCCGAGATTTTTGGCTACTGTCGTCAGGTCGAAAGCCCCCGTTAATTCGCCGTCAATGATGTCCGAGCGGATTTTAAAAAAACGGGTTCCATCGGCGCGGTAGCCGGACGCGAAACTCAGGCCATCCATCCGGTGCGTTTGTTCATGGTCTTGCAGCACCAGGAAATTGTTCAACTCGATTTCGCCCATCAGGTCTTCCAGGCGGCGGGCTTTGAGCCGGATATGACGGATATCGGCGGACAAAATCCAATCCTCTTCCATCAGATTGAGCGCGCCGAGGTCGAGGCGGGTCAGTTTGGCGCTGAAATCGAACACCGGCACGGTGTCTTTCAGGTTGATGTCGCCGCTCAGTTCAAACTTGATGTTGTCGTCGTTGACACCGAGGTCGCCATGGAAAATGTATTCCTTAAAATTGCCGTTCAGGCTGATATTCTGGTAGTTGTAATTGCGATAGGAAAACGAATCTATCCTACCCTCCACGCTTGCATCCAGTGTTTTCAAGGTAAGTCCCCGTGAAGGCTCCTTGATACGAACGTTAAAAGTCGCCGGCCCGAAATCGGGATTTCCCGTCCAGGTGGCCAGGTCGAAATTGGACATGTCCATATGACCGGAATAAATGGCGTTGTCCCGGCCATCTGAAAGGTCGAGTTTAAGGTCCACCTCTCCCCCACCGAGATCGGTCGTTACTTTACCTTCCAGAATGTGGTCGTAACCAAAGATATTGTCGTAGTGTCCGCTGAAGCCGATTTGACCAAGCCTGTAAAAATATTCGGGTGCTGAAAAACCGGGGATGATGCGGGTGATGGTGGTAAAATCGGAGCGCAATGTTTCGAATTTAAAACCAATCGTTTGGGGGCCGACATCGGTTCCGGTCAGATTGTTGCCATCGAACGTACCTTTCATGTAGGTATTCTCGTCGAGTTTGATGTCGAGGTCGCGTCCTCTCAGGTTGTTCACCTTCCCACTGATCGTACCCGAAATTTCGGCTACTTCTCCTGCGTTTTTTTCAAAAAATGGGTTGTTGGCGACGTTCTCGCTAAAATAATTGATGTCGCCGACGCGCAGTTTCGAACCTTTGTCTAAGCGGACTTCCATCCTTACCCGGTCGGTAAATTTGTTAAAATCCCGGTAGGAGCCGTAATGCAATGCAATGGTATCGCCTAAGAAAGTTCCGGCTGTTTGCACTTTCGCACCGTATAAACCGACCAGCGTATCGCATACCACCACTTTTTTCGCCTCTACATGACTCAGTAAGAACCCCGATTTTTCTTTGGCAGAAAGGTTTTTTAAGATGCCCTGAAATACCAGCTCATCGTCGAATGAAATGCTGTCAGCCTGAACCTTGATGTCCTGTACGTTCAGATGTTCGTAGTCCATAACATCGGGGCGCAGGACGTAGTTGGTCACTTCCGCGTACTTATCGAGCCGGAAGCGTCCCTCCGTCAATGAAAAGCGACCGATGAAAAATTGCATCGGTTTTTTGGGAAGGGCGGCGTTGATGGAATCTACCGACGATGAAATGGCCTGAGCGACCGGTACTGCCCGTTCGGGCAAAGGACGGGAAGGGCGCTCTTCGATCGCGAGGGAAAAGCCGTGAATATCCGCCGAACGGATGTCCACGATTTTGGAGGGTATATCGAGGTTGTTAACCCGGATGGCAGCGGAGGGTAAGTAGTAATGCATTCTTTGCCCGCGCACTTCGTCGTCTTGTAAAAACTCGACGTCGTTAAGGCGCAGATTTTGAATGCGAATGCGGAAAGGAACGGGCTTTTTGGGCGGCCGCTTTGGTTCCGTTGCGAAATAATCGAGGATGAATTGGAGATTGTTGTCGTACTCTCCTTCTTTCCGGCGTATGTTGAAGCGGGCTTTGGAGAGGCTTATTTCATTGAATTCCAGTTTGTTATTCATCAAAGTGAAAATGTTGGAATTCAAGCCGGCGGTCAGTTCGCCGGCATATAACAGGGTATCGCCTTTCAGGTCCTGCACATAAAATCCTTCAAGTACCAGGTTGTCGAAAAAACTGATGTTGACGTTGCGCACCTCCACGGTCGTGTGCAATTCATCGGACAGATAGGCAGTGATCTTTCCAATCAGCCAGTTTTGCACCACCGGCATTTGCAAAACGAGGTACAAAATGAGGAAGAAAAGCACAACCCCGAATACAATGTTTTCGACACGCCGCCAGATCGCCTGCGTCAGCGCCCACACGCGCTGCAGCGGTTTTTTAGTAGATGGATCTTGTGTCGAAGGCTGTTGGGCCATGATCTGTTCGGGTAAAAAATCAGGCAAAGAAACGTCGAATCTGCCCGAATTGTGATACAAAAAATTGATTTTCAGTAAACGTTATCATCACCGCTATTTTCGCCCCTTCTTATGCCTTCCGAAATCGTAAAAACGGACATTCTCATCATCGGTGCAGGGCCTGCCGGAGCGACCGCTTCCCTGTTCCTCGCCAAGTTGGGTATCCCTCATCTTATCGCAGATGCTGCCATTTTTCCCCGCGACAAGGTCTGCGGCGACGGCCTCGACCTGAAAGTGGTTCGGGTGCTCCGGCACCTCGATCCCGCCATTACAGAACACGAACTCCCTGCCAATCAGATGTTTACGCCTTGCTGGGGCACCCGCTTCTTCACCCAAAACGGCAGGATCGCGGATTTCATTTACAATCCGCCCCCGGGCACTGCCCTGCCCCACCCTCTTTTCTGGACGGCCAAACGTTTTTGTTTTGACGCATTTTTGGCAAAAAAGTTTGACAAACGATATGCTGATTTTCGTCAGGGGGTAAAAGTGGAGCATATCCAGAAGGATGGAAATGAATGGAGGGTGTTGGCCACAACACCTTCCGACCTTGAAATCCGCGCTTCACTCATCATCGGCGCCGACGGCGATCATTCGGTGTTGCTGCGTCATTTGGGCGAGCGAAAAATAGACCGACGGCATTACGCCGGCACGCTCCGGCAGTATTGGCGCGGCGTGGCGGACATCCATCCGAAAAACCTGATCGAAGTGTATTTCCCTCCGGGATTGCCGATGTCCTATTTTTATATTTTTCCGTTGGCAAATGGCGAGGCGAATGTCGGCTATGGCATGGTGAGCGAAGTGGCGGCTAAAGGAAGGCACAAATTGCGCGACATTTTCGAACGGCTGATCCGGGAAGACCCCGTGATGGCGCCGCGATTCCAGCGTGCCGAATCCCTGGAAGAGCCTGTTGGCTGGGGCATTCCGCTGGCGTCGCGGCGACGGCGAGCGTTCGGCGACGGCTATCTGTTGGCGGGCGACGCGGCATCGCTGGTATGTCCTACCAGCGGCGAAGGAATTGGCACCGGTATGATCTCGGGGTACATTGCGGCGCATTTTGCACAGAAGGCGCTGCTCGACAAGCGCTTCGACGCGGAGCAATTCAAAAACTACGACCGGGAGCTATACCGCCGCCTGCAGTCCGAGATACGGTTGTACAATCTGATGATGTCGCTGTCGCCGCGGGTTTACGATTTCGGACTGAATTTAATAGCGCCGCACCCGCTTTTCAGGTGGTCGTTCCGGCAGCGGGTGGGCGGGTGGTTAAAGACGGCATATGAGACGCCGATCGAAGTGCGGTTTTGATGTATTCAATTTTGCAGAATTTTTCCAATCGCCCGCCCCTGTGAAGTATTGAGTCGCACGACATACAAACCTGCGGCAAGGTTTCCTTCCCAGTGCAGCGTATGTTTTCCCGGAGCATAAAAACCTGCTTTCCAAACAGTCACTACCCTACCCTGCGGGTCAGCAATTTCCACATGGACTTCGGATGATTTTTCCAATTCAAAATCGAGGTTGAAATTTGACTGAAATGGATTGGGATACAGGCAGTTGGATGTGATTTTAAAGGGTTCCTCCGCTTCGCTGACTCCATTCCATTCCAGAATTTTTACGCCTGCCCAAATGCTGAAAAAAGGCCACAGCGAACTGATATAGGTAAGGTAAATCCGTTCGCCGTGCAACCCAACGCCCCACGTAAAATAGTTGTCGGTGGGCGAACCATATGCCCCAACTTGTTGAGGATGAATAACATCGGATACATCCACTATGCTCAGTTCGCTCCTTCCCGCAGATAAAAACACGAGCCGTTTCGCGTCATCGAATTGTATTTGATTGCAGTGACCGGGACTGTTGAACCAGGTATTGGAAAGCGACTGGCAATCCCAGGGGTTCCACCACGATATTTCACTAATGTCGTCCGCATCGGAGATATCCAAGATTTCCATACCGCAAAAGTCAACTGCGACAAATGCGGTGTCGTCCTTCAGAATGATGTTGTTATAAGCCTGTTGTTTTCCAAGTGCTTCCTGATTGATATAGCGTCCGGTTTCTGCAGGGCTCGATTTGTCAGAAACGTCTATCACACGCAATCCACCGGCATCATAACATAGAAAAACCGTATTGTCGCGCACTGCCATGCCCCGGGCATTCGGCATTTGAATGTCGTTGGGATTTTGTACCGGAAAATGGATATCGGGTACGAATTGCGATGCGAATTTGATGTCATCTTTATCAGCCACATCGAGGATGATCAATCCCTGCGACATAGCGCCGAGATAGGCGTAAGCGCCCGATACGGTGACGAATGCACAACCCCTGTCTGCAATATTCCAAAGCCAGGTGTCGGTCACGAAAGCATTGGCCGGATCGGAAACATTTACGATGGCGAGTCCTGGCTTGTGCAGATCGTTAGCATTAAAAAAATTACCCAATGCGAGGTAAAGATGTGTTCCTTCCTGCCAAACGTTCATGACTTCTTCGCCGGCAAGTTCCGCAACCGCAATGGTTTTCTCTAGAACAGGAGCAGTAATATCCTGAATGTTGAAAATACGCAAGCCGCCCTCTTTGGCCGCTATGTAGCAATAGGGCTGGTTGTTTTTGTCTTGCACGACTGTTTGGGGAAGCCCCTGCCCGGCAAAAGGAATTTCGCTCCGGAGTTGGAGGAGGATGGTATCGGGGGGTATTTGCGACGGGAGGGGTGTTGGCCGTAATAAAAGGAGAGGCAAGACAGAGGCGTAGAATATTGTTTTCATGGCATTGCTATTATCAAATATCCAGGTGCGACAAAGATACAATGAATACAAGCCGAAAAAAAGACTCTCCACAGGATTGGCAAACCCTGTGGAGAGATAATGCAAAGTTATTGTAAACTGACATTCAATTAGTTAAGAAAATTATTGTCGCATAACAATAACCTTCTCCGTTTGTAATAACTCGCCATCGGTATTGCGGATAGAAAGAAGGTAAATGCCGTTGGGCAAATCGCCGACGTCCAGCGTTCCTTCCGTGCCACCGTCAAATTCGCGTTGGCGCCATTGCCGGTGCAGCATATCGTGCAATTGCACCTGGAAATTACCCGACACAGCATTGATCGGCCGGATAGTGATGACATTGCTGACCGGATTGGGATAGATGCTGAAGTTTGGTTCGTACGAACTGGTAAAACCGATCGCCGTCAATGCTTCCCGGAGTGTCGCATATGCCGGGCCGGGATTTGCTTTTAACAACGCCAGCATTTCTTCTTCCGGAATCACCCGAACGGGCAGGTTGGCGCCTTCTGCAGAACGCTCGTGGCAGCAACCGCAAACGGTGATCACCGGTGTGCATGCAATTACATTTTCGCAATAAGTGTAAGGGTCAGACCAATTGCTCTGTTCGCAGACATTGGGCGGAAAAATTGCCCTGACGCTGATGGTGAAGCAATCCCAATCATCAGGAATCGTCCAGGGAGAGCTGCTCACGGAAATGTATATTGTTTCACCGGAACCTTCACAGCAACCATGCGGGTCGCCGAAGGTTATTTTCAGTTCGTAACCGATAGCGCCGGGTACACCGTACCAGGATATCTGAGGCGGACCGGGCACATACGTTACAGTACCGTCATCCTTGCAGTATTTGGTGATGGGTTGTTCGCAGGTTACCGAATGCGGTACACGGTCACAGCAGATGGGGCTATACCCATCCTCCCAATAACAACAGCGATTTACCATACTGGATATCCGAACGGTATTAATGGAACTCAGGATACCATTGGCGTATGTTCCGGTGCTGCCGTCTTCCCAAAGGATATCGTAGCCGGTTACAGGATTGTTGGTTCCTTTAAAGAAAACACCCAGCGTAGCCGATGCATAGGGGCCGCTACACACATTGTAACATCCCGGCGGGAAAGTCAGGTTCAAACTGAGATCCAGCACATCGCCACAACCGGCGATGAAGAAATCGGGAAATTCACCGCATGGGCCCGGACAACTATCACTCACACAGAAAATGGGCGATTGGTAGCGACAGATACCCGTCCAGGTGCCTGGAATTGGTTCGGCACCCGGAGGATATTCAAAATGCTCATACAACAGCGAATAACAAGCGCCTGCGTGTACGGTGATGGGATTGACATTTTCATAACCATCACTTACCCCCGAGTCATCGCCAGGCCCTCCATATACTACCCATCGGAATGTATGCAAAAAAGGCGTGGGGGGTACGGGGTTGCCGTTTTCATCTACGGCGGTCAGGATAACATTGCCGCAATCGTCGCAACGCTCTGTGATCCGGATGCCGCAATACAAAGTGTCAAAGCTGCATTGAGCCGTCCCGGATTCGAACAGATTGCAAGTGTCACTTCCGGGCGCTACCAATGTTACCTGCACTGTATAATTGATGGCAGAGCCCGGGTCCTGTACGGCAACCGGATTGCCCGACTGCGTGGGAAAATTACCCGTCCAGATAATAGAGTACGTGTATGGGCTTAATTTCTGACCATTGTCGTCCACTGCCGTCAGGATTATCCGGCCTTCAACACACTCGGTAATGACATTGACATCGAGATTCTCGCAAGGGATGATACAACTATCTATATAAACTACCGTAGTGTCTGCCAACTTACAAAACGATTCTTCGCTGGAGAAAGACCATTGGAATTGAAGCGTGACGGGCATGTTACTGCAATCTTCATTAACAAATATTTGCGTATTGGGGTCATGCGGGTTGTCAATGGTGACAGTACATCCATTGCTGCAACTCACCAGCGTCCAGGTGCCCTGTGAACCACAGGAATATGGATTGTTGCCATTGAGCCGGATCGGTTCGTTGCAACATTTTGACTGATCGGTGCCTGCGGTTACAGGTTTCGATTCCTCTATGGTGATGGTCAGGGTATCTGCATCCTGACACAATAACTCATAAGGAAATACCTCGAAATTGTATTCCGATGCTTCTATTCGGAATACAAACTCTCCGCAACCATCTACAGACAATTGAAGCAGTTGAGAAGTGGAAACCTGATTTGGTAAATTGGACCCGGGGGGTTGACTTAAGACGGTTGCTTTTACCAAGCCTCCCGATACAGTGAAGTAGTCAGTCAGCCTGACGTTTTCTATCCCATCACTGCAAAGGAAGAAAACATCTTCAGCTTCAAGTTCCACCTGGGGCCCACCATAAAAGTAAATATAAGCATAATCTTCGCATTTTTGGTAACAAATACCAGGGGTTGTCAGAAGTTGCTGTATATAGGCTTCATTTGAAACCGGGTCGTTATAAGGCAATTCAACTTCATGATACGGCAGAGGACCGTCGCAATCCGGATCAATAAAAAATCTTACGGCCGATATTTCGATCATGACTAATCCGTCGCTCAAGTCCAAATCATTGAAGACAGTAATAGTTGCTGAATGGGTGTTGCCAGGTGATATTCCAATTTCTGAATTCGTTGCTCCTGTCAATATTTGCCAGTTATATATGGCATTATCCAATTCATTAAAAGCGTAGTTGTAAACACCTGCCGGCAAAACGTTGTCGCAAAAGAGTTGATAAATATCTTCACCCAATAAAAATTGAATGGTATCGAGTACCTGACAACTTATCTCAAATGTAGAGGAGGGGCAGGGAGCGATATTGTCCACTGTATATTGAAACGTGTAAATTCCCGGATGAGATAAAGCAGCACTTGCGTCGCCATTTTTTTTATCCGGCCAAAAAATATTGGCTGTTGCCCCCGGTGGCCTGCTTGCGACTGTCCAAATCCCTTGCCCTCCACAACCGGGTCGGTCGCCCAATAATTGCAGCGTATCGTTGCAAGATGGACATATATCAATAACACCTTCGATGATGCCATCAGTGTTCCGATATTGTGGTCTTATAAAAGTCACATTTACCTCAGCCTTTTTGGTACAACCACCATTTGAAATGACATACGTCACCACATAGTCGCAATTACCCTGAAATGAGTTGTTGGTATCCAGACGCTTTAGATGAACCGTGTTTCCACTTATAGTAGTTGTCACCAAGCCATCTTCAGGAATAACCGAAACACTGGACATCTCACCCGGCGCAGGCGCATTCACCGTAATGTCACCTTCGGTGCAAACCGTAAAATGCCCGTCCTGATTAGCATCAGGCTCCGTAATGACCGGCTGGGTAACGTCAGGCATTACCGTTACCACAACGTCATCATACGCTACATCCTTGATTCCATTCCCGTCAAGGTCTTTGCAAACAACGGAAAATCGAAAAGTATATACGTCCGGGTCCCAATTGGGCCCACCCGTAACATTGGTGGTATAATTGTTCGGATCCAGTAGCCCTGAACCTGGAGGTCCGTACACAATACTCCATTTAATTTCATCGAAATGCTGCGAAAATGGCGCACTCAGAACTATAGGTTCGTCATAACAAATGATTTGGTCTCCGTCCGCATTCGCGGCACATTCGGGGTCGCTCTGGCTGAACAGATGTGCAGCCACGAACAGCAAAAAAATAGTGAAAAATGCTTTCATCTATGAAATCAAATTTTTGAGTGAACAATAATAAATCTCTTGGGATAGGAAAGATTGAAATTCAAGGATTGTATTTATGTAACCAATTAGGTCGGGGCGCTGCCCCGACCTAATTGGTTTAGTGTTTTTCTAATTAGGTGATTCCAGACATTCGCTTTGTATCTGCGGCGAACTTGTATTGCAAAATCCTTGTGAGTCTGCAACACTGACCAATTCAGTTGTACCGTCTGGATGGGTAACACGAATAGTCCTGGGAATCCAATTAGCAAAATCACCAACCAACGTAAAGCACTTAACGCATGAGAAGGTCAGTGCGACTTCGCGATTGGTGGAAGTTAAAACGCCCAACGGCTCTGAACTTACCGGACAAGGATGCCCGCATTCCGACGCATAGATTTTAATATTGCCGGGTAAGCTTTGGGATACGAGCGTAAATTTGAGTCGGCAAATCGCCCCTTCGGCACATGGAATATCTTCGTCAAAGCCTCTTTCGCTGACAGCATCACTGTTTTTCGATACTCCCTGATAATGATTAAAAGCAGTTTCCTTTTGGCATGAGGCAATTATCAGAACGAAGGCCAGTGAGAAAAAAAGTAATTTTTTCATGTTTAATGTATTTTAAATGAATGGACGTGAAAGAAATTAAGAAAAATTCCCCACAAACCAACACCCTTCCCACCCTCCCCGCAAGCTTCAATTCACAACCCTTGCACTTGGGGCGATAAGTCTGCAGATTGATTTCCGCCCTCTTTTCGCCATTACACAGTTATCGCCTCAAACGACAGGGTTATCAGTTGGCGCCTTGCTTTCCAAATGCCCGTCGTACCTTTTCGCGGTAAAAACCATTCGCATGGGAGGACCGCTTCGGATTTTATTTTTTGGGCTCTGGCTGGGCGTTTGCAGCGCGCAGGCGCCTTCCTACATGCATTTCAGCGTGGAGGACGGCCTGCCGGGCAATATTGTGTATTGCGCGATGCAGGATCGGCGGGGACTGATGTGGTTCGGTACCGACAAGGGGTTGGCGTGTTTCGACGGCATGCGTTTCCGAACCTATGGCCTGGCCGACGGTTTGCCCGACCTGGAAGTCCTGAGAATGAAAGAGGACAGCCGGGGGAGGCTCTGGCTGTTTTGTTTCCGGAAAAAACCCTGCTATATCTACAACGGACGCATCATCACGGAAAAACAGGATTCCCTGCTGGCCCGGATCGAATTCACATCGGGTACCTACAATGTGTCGGAAGATGAACAGGGAAGTTTGTGGTATTTTGAATATTACACCAAGGTATATCACTCCTTCAACGACAAAGTCATTGTCTATACTTTTCCGGAAGATGCAAGTGCGATGGAAAAGGTAAAAAGCGACTATTTGATACTGGGAGCGCACAGTATCATGCGTTTTACCGCATTGGGAACCATCGAGACGATCCACAGAATAAAAGAGGGAAACGGCGCCGTTTCCATGACTGTTTCGGGCAACCGGATGTTATACTCCTATCCGCACAAATCTGTTTTGCTGGAATGGGATGGAAAGCAGATTTCAGAAGTTGTGGAATTCACTCAACCCACCGGTCAGGTATTTACAGACCGTTCGGCCCGTTTTTGGATATGCTCCACCGCCGAAGGGGCGATTTGCTATGACAACGCAAATCAGAGCCTGGAAAACCCCGTGATTTATTTGCCCGGAAAAAAGATCACGGCCATGTATGAAGACAGACAGGGTACGTTCTGGTTTTGCACGGCCGGCGAAGGCATCTATTCGCTTCCAAAAAATTCTCCGGTGACCTACCGGGATGATTTTTTTCCCTCAAAGAATATTCGTTCGATCATTGTAAACCCAATCGGCAATACACTCGTCGGCGATGACCTGGGCAATGTTCACATACTGAAGAAAGGAAAAGTTCACACCGTTCCTTTTGGCACATCGGACGGTTATAATCTCATACGGCAAATTGTTCCGGATGGGAACAATGCTTTTTGGGCAGTATCGGATGAAGGTTTGTATTACTGCTGGGAGAATTTCCGCAAAATATACAAATACAATGGCGGCGCATTCAAATCTATGGTAGTTAAAGGGGAAAAAATCTGGTATGCAGCAGCTTCGTCGCTGGGACATGTGCCCCGTAAAATAGGACAACCTGTTAAAAGTGTCATCCTGCATAGATTTACGTCTGTATGCACCGATCCCGATGGGAATGTTTGGGCGGGCAATGTGAGCGGATTGTTTTCACAGCAGGATAGTTTTCAAAAAAACTGGGGGGATGATTTCCCTGAGTTGAAGAGCAGGATCACTACGATACAAAGCACCGGTGAGAAGGGTCTGTGGGTGGTAACTCCGGAGAACGGCCTGATGCTGGTCGCCACAGACGACGGAAAGATCACTTCGGTCAAAGTGATCAACACACCTGCGAGGAACATACAATCGCTATTTATCGAACCGGACGGGAGTGTTTGGATGGCGACCAATCGCGGCGTATACGGCTTGAAACAGAATGGCCGCCAGTTGCACTTTGACCGGCACGACGGCCTGGCAGAAGACGATATCAATGCGGTTTATGTCCAACACGACACGCTTTGGGCCGCTACGGTCAGCGGATTGACTTGCTTAGTACTGCGGCCCTCTGAAGAACAGAGCGATTTTACCACTTTCATCAGCAGGTTACGCTATCAAAAGGACAATAGAAAAGTCGTGCTCAACCTCCTGGATTCAATATCCGGTCGCCGCGAAATTACTTTGCCGCCGGATATTGCAAGCCTCGAACTGGATTTAACCGGGCTGGATTACAGCAGCAGGGGCAATTTTCAATTTCTGATCGAACAATCGGATTGTTTGCTGCCGTTGTCTTGCCTGACCATCAACAATCTGGTGTCGTGGTTTTCCGGCAAATACGTCACCCCGAAAAATTTTCAACAAACCGAATCGGCCGTTTACAGCCTGGGCACTCACCTTCCCCCCGGTCGCTATCGCATTCAGGCCACTGCCGTCAAAGCGTCGGGTATCCTCAGCCAAAAGCCGGATACCTGGTTCCTGCTGAAACGCCCTTACTGGTATGAGACACTGTGGTTTTATTTATTTATATGGAGCATTGTCATCTATGGTGTCTGGCGTATCTACCGGACGCAACTGGCTTATAAGGAAATGTATGCGACAGCATCCGTTCTTCAATTGAAGACCTTGCAGGCGCAAATGAATCCTCATTTTATCGGCAATTCCATCAATGCGATACAACAGTTCATGCATCCACCCGACCCCATTAAAACCAGCGAGTACATTTCACTATTTATGCGGCTCTTGCGCCGTACTTTATATTTTTCCGAAAAAACG
Organism: Saprospiraceae bacterium; assembly: GCA_019187225.1. GTDB lineage: Bacteria > Bacteroidota > Bacteroidia > Chitinophagales > Saprospiraceae > M3007. The sequence continues at coordinate 6,701 of JABAQQ010000015.1, read as the reverse complement.
TTTATTTCATTCGAGGAAGAAGAAGCATACGACCGGGAATACCTGAAAATGATCCAATTGCGCTTTGGAGAACGCGTTCAGGTGGAAATAAACGGCACCGACCTCATTCCTCCCAAAACACCCATCCCCAGCATGTTGCTGCAACCTGTACTGGAAAATGCCACCATTCACGGCCTCAATCCCGATGGCCAGTCTGTCATCAAACTGGATTTTTCTATGACGGGGGATCAATTCAGGTGCGTATTGACAGACAATGGCATGGGTTTCAAGGAAACCCAACATCGGAAAAAATCCGCCGGCGTTTCCCGCAAGTCGAAAGGCCTGGAAATGCTGCGGGAAAAAATCGCCACGCTCAACCGGTTGTATAACCTCGATATCAATCTCGTTGTACATGATTTGTCCGAGACGGCACCTCCCCGGAAGGGTACCCGTATCATCCTCACATATCACATTGGAAAAATATGGAAAGCGGTAAAAAAGCAACCGGCCGTTCCGCAAACATCGGAATAACCGCACTGATCGTCGATGATGAGCACGGCGCCATCAATTCACTTCGGCAAATGCTTCACGAGTATTGTCCCGAGGTTTGCTCATTATATGCCGCTGCAACTGTAAAAGAAGCGGTAGAAACGGCGAAAGCCGCGAAACCGCAACTGGTATTTCTCGACATCGAAATGCCCCCGCTGGGCAGCGGCTTTGATTTTTTAAAAAGTTGTGAAGACCTCGATTTCGGCGTAATTTTTACAACTGCCTATCCGCAATATGCCGTCAAGGCCATCAATACAATCCAACCCTGGGCTTATCTTGTTAAGCCGTTCAGTGTGGCCGAATTGAAAACAGCAGTAGAAACAGCCATGGACAAGATCAACCGCTCCATCGAACAGGGGGGTACTCATCCGGGTATCGTTCTGCATGACAGCCGAAAAGGGAACATAGTATTGATGGTAAAAGACATCCTATTCTGCAAGGCGGAGGGGAGTTTCACTGAATTTTACGTGCTGATTAACGAGGCAGTTCAAAAAATCACGGCATCCGGTTATTTGGGCGAATACGAAGCCAGATTGCCCAAACTGCATTTCTGCAGAACGCACCACAGTTACCTGGTCAACCTGGCGCACGTCAGGAGAATAGAACGCACCGGTCGCAATGGCATCATACATTTGACCTTTTCCAATCTGACGGCGGATATTTCCGTTTCCAAAATGGAGTACTTTCTGCAGCGGCTGGAGACCTACCTGGCAGCCAATACAGTCTATGTCAATCCCTGAATGGCAGAGCAGTTTTTTACTGTTGCATCCTTCGCCAGAGGCGCTCACCTTTTTGCATCCCGCGCAGCATCAAAAATGCGCAGATCCCGGCTGCAAAGAAAGCATAGCGCGCCGGTGAAGGGTCGCCGTTTTGCCGCAACCACCAGCCGAACCCGCCCGCCACGATCCCCATGATGGCAAACAGCACCTGTTGTATTACCAAATAGATCAAGCGCGCACTGTCGCGCACGTCGGGATTGAGCGTTTCCAACTTTCCTTGCCGGGCTTTTTGCAAAGTCTGACGCAATTCGTCGGGCAGCGACAGGGCGTTGACGAGCGCGCCTTGCATATAGTTCCGGATAATAGTGATCAAATCGCCGCGCTGTCCGAGGACAAAATCTTTGGCATAAGGCCGCACCACATCCAGCGGATTGAGTGTGGGATCGAGTGAATTGCAAAGCCCGAGTAGCATGGTAAGCATCCGGTTGAGCAGCACCCAGTCTTTCGGCACCTGCACCGCACCGGATATTCCGCTGAGGCCGATTTCCTGCACCAGGCGGAAAAGACTGTTGTCGAAAGGTTTGATCTTGATGTCTTTGAAATTCAACCCCTCGAGTTGGACCTCGTTCTCCAGGAAATTCTGCATCGCCGCGATCATCTGTTCGGCCATCAATCCCGCTTCCCGCCCTTCGGCGATAAAACCCATGGCCCGGAAAGCGTCCACCATGCCAGGCGTGTCTTTTTTAACCGCCGCTTCGATAAGTTGCGGGATGCCGTCGCGCATGGCCGTGCTGAGTTGGCCGGTAGCGCCGAAGTCCAGCAACACGATCCCGCCATCTTGTTGAACGAGAATATTGCCCGGATGCGGGTCGGCGTGGTAGAGGCCGTCGTGAAACAACATTTTGCAATAGGCGCGCAACAACCGCGAGGCCAGGTCGCGACGATCCAGTTGCCAGGCTTTCAATTGTTCCAGTTCGGATATCTTAATGCCTTCGTAAAATGTCGTGGTCAATACCCGTCCCGTAGAAAAAGACGGATGCACTTCCGGCACAAAAATCCGCTCCTCCGTTTTCAGATTGGCGCCGATCTGGGTCATATACCGGGCTTCACTCGCAAAATCCAGTTCTTCTTCGATCATCCTGCGCACTTGCGTGTACATGTAATTCATCCCTTTGATGTGGAAGAAAAAGGAGATGAATACCGTCAGACGGCGCATGATCTCGAGGTCTATCCCGGCAATTTCCTCGATGTCAGCGTGCTGTACTTTTACCACTACTTCCGTGCCGTCGTGCAACCAGGCGCAGTGCGCCTGGCCGATGGACGCCGCCGCCAAAGGCGTTTCGTCGAAACGGGCGAACAAGGCTTCCGGCGGCTGGCCGAGTTCGCGTTCGATGCGTTCGCGGACCTGATCGAATGGCCGCGGCGGGATCTTGTCCTGCAACTCTTCCAAAGGTTTTTGGAAGGCTTCCGGCAAAAAATTGCTCAAAATGGACAACACCTGTCCGATCTTGATAAACAACCCGTTCAGTTCTAGGATGGCAGTTTTCACCCTTTCCGCATTGCGCACATGCAAGGCAAGGATGTGCTTCTCGTAGTAGGCTTCACCGAAAATTTTGCTTTTCAGGTTCAGCCACAGATAACTGAATATTACGACCGCTGCCGTCCAATAGGCTTTGCGGACGCGGCGGGGGCCGGAGTAGATGCGGGTGGATGGCATGACGGGGCAAAGATTGGGGAAGTTTTGGGAAACTTGCCCAATCTTTTGTGCACTACCTACCACCAGTGCTTATTCAAGCAATAGAGAAGTTCTGGCTCTCGAATTTTTAATTTTTAGGCAATATGTATACAAATTGCCTTTCTCCCAAATCAAAAATTACCTTTCGCATTTTCTCGTCAAAAGTAACAATTTCTTTAGTTTCTTTGCCTAACAATTCTTTTGGTATCCATTCTAATGGCAAGTCTCTTTGAAAATAGACAAGGAATCCCTTATTATCTATAAATCTCTTCTGAACATTAATGGAGTAATAGTTACTATCTTGAAATTCTACATTTGCGAATACTACTACCCCCGCAACTGCTTGAAAATCTGTCTTACCAAGTTCCATGAAACCTTTAGTTTTCCATTCTCTTGCGGTTTTTGTTTCAGGTACAAATGATTTATAGTCTCCCTTAAAACCTGAAGGTAGTTTTATTGTGGAATAGCAATTTACTATTACCACTAAAAAAGAATATAGTATAATAAGGCGACACCATTGAACCACCAGGCGTAAAAAGCGAAAGTACGCTTGCGCATGAAGTCGGCCACTCTTGCGGCCTTTGTCATATTGACCGCCAGCGGCATAATAATCGCCTGTGTTGAGGAAATTGATGCCCATATCCAGCGCATCTTTTATGGTTTCAATGCTTTATCCAAAGTCTGATATTGGGAATGGTCACCCCTTCAAAAATAAACCCGAATACATTTTTCCGCCCATCAGTGCATTGATTTTCAACAGGAAAATGCCCGACGGCAAGTCCCCAACCTCCACTTCAGTCGCCAGGCCGCCAATTGAATTCAATGGCCCGCTGTGTACAAGGCGTCCGGTAAAATCCAGCATTTCAAAATACCAGCCCTCATACCCCTCTCCCGGCAGTTGTACGAACAGGCTGCTTCCCGTCAGCGGATTTGGGTACAGTTCGATGTGTCCGGATGTGATGGTCTCTTTAGCAGAACTCACCTCGCATGCTGCGGGCAAAATGCCAAGTTGCTGAAAACGATAGTCAAAAACCTGCAAGGTCGGCGGATCAATTTGCTCGACGATGGTCTTGCTGGAATCAATGACATAAAAGGTTGGAAAGCCTGAAATATTATAAAGAGCAACCACAGCGTCGCCGCCGCCATCCAAACCGCTGACGGAAGGGTATTCTATGTTGAATTGCTGATCGTAGGCCTGTACCTCCGCATCAGTGTCATGGTAATCGATGGACATAAAAAATACCTTGTCCGTATTGCAACCGTATTTTTCATAGGCCAGATTGACCTGCGGGCTGTAAAACTGACAGGGGCCGCAGGTGGTGTAGAAAAAATCGAGCACCACTACCCTGCCCGAGTCCAAATAATCGTACAAAGTGTGCGTTTCGCCGTCCGTATCTGTCACGGTGAAGTTGGGCGCAGGATTACCCACCTGGGCAAGACCCGAAAAGGAAAGTCCTGCGAACAGCAATATAGAAAAGGAATGATTTATGAATTTCATGGCCGGATGATTTGGATGAAAAAATCAATTTGCCGATACCTTGCCAGTATAAACGGCATCTTTGGTATTCAGGCGAATGAAATAGACCGCAGACGGCAGGTCGCCGACTTCACTTTCATGCAGGTTGCCCGTACCGGAGGGCATTTTTTCAAAAAATACCCGCCGGCCTGCGAGGTCGAACAGCGATAATTGCGCATCCGTCCCGATAACGCCTTCCGGTAATTGTACGGTGAGTTTCCCCCAAAAATAGCGGGCAACCAAAGGCTGTCTGGTTGCGATATTCTTAACGGAGGAAGCCATTTCGTAAGGGCAAAACCGCAGGAGCTGGAACCGGACCGTTTCATCAATGGCATGGTGGCCGCCGACGACGTATATGCAGCTATCTATAGCGACCATGTTGTGATAGTTCCTGCCCAACGGAAGTGGGGTACCGGGCGTATAGGAATTGGTCTGGGTATCGAAAATATAAACTTCATCCCTCTCCAGAAAGTCGTGGTAGCCTCCCGCCAGAAAAATCTTATCGCCGATGGCGGCGCCCCGCAAGCCGTGGGTGGCGGCAGGGAACATCGGCAAACTTGCCCAGGAATCGGTATCCGGGTCGTAGCGATGAGCCAGTTTGTTCGGAGCCGTATATCCGCCGCCACAGAACCGGTAGATATGCCCGCCGGTCGCTACATGAGCGCCGTACCAGAAACCATTGTCCGGCAGGTTATTTTTCGTTGTCCAGGCATCGGCTATGGGGTCATAGGATTGGCAAAGGTTCGCCATACCCTGCCCGGCGAGGCTGTACAACACATCATCGAGTGTGACGGCATAATGAATGGCACGGGGAGCAGTCAGGTCTGCCGCCTGTTCCCAGGTATTGGTGACAGGATCGTAGACATAATGGTCGTCCAAAGGGCTGCCGGAATTGGGATAACCTCCGCCGAAATAATGGATTTTGCCGTTTGCAGTGGCGCCGGCGGGTTGTTGGGCGAAATAGGGCACCGGCGACCGGGTATCCCAGGTATCCGTTGCAGGGTCGTAGGCGAAGTGGTGGTTGGTGGCGCCGCCGGTACCGCCGCCGCCCATGATGTGAATTTTACCGTCCGCAACCGCTACCACCGGGAAAGTGAAACTTTCGGGAATGGGCGACAGGGTATCCCACTTTTGGGCATTAAGCCCCTGTGAACAGGTGCACAGCAAAAAGAAAAGCAAAATGGGATATGGGGAAATTACGAAGGAAGACGGGCAATATATCATATCAGAGCATTTTGCAAATGAATAAGATTATTTCATTGTTCCTGGGTATTTGATAATTCGCTTGGTTTAATTTGTTGAAAATCTTCCTGCTTGATAAAATACTCTATACTTAAAATCAATGCCATTGAACTGATTAAAGACACCTTCTGCATTATGGCCAATAAACCCCAATCTCCCGAACCATATAAGTATAAAGTATAGTAAAATGTCAGCATGCAAATGATACAAGCGAATTTGAATAAATGAAGCCTTGTCTTTAGAATAAATACAGTAATATAAAACAGACCAAGCAAAGACAAAGTACTCGATATTGTTATCATTATGTCATGCAAGGGTGTTGCGATCAGGAAATTAAATACTATGTTGGCTGCACCTATATATTTTAAGACATTAGCAGCATGCCTTACAGGCATCTTTCTTGACGTATTGATGAAAAAAATCCCATACCCAACCGAGTGGAAGGCCATTCCAATGATTGCCCAAATTCTGGACGTGTTGTCTGAACCGTTTATCGCTTTTGCCGCAAATAAATTGCTGATAAAATTTTTTGACCAAACAAATCCTGTAGAACTTTTGTCAAGCAATGAACCTCCGGGATAAATCAAGGTCGCTATTACCAATAAAATCACAGAAATAACGATGCATATCAAAACTGAATATTTTTTAATCATTGTTCACATCAGTTTATGCTTTTTAAGTTTTTATCTGAATTTTTAACGAAGATTCTTTTGTAGTTGAGCAGAGTTTTAAAGTCCTGTAATGATTCTCCAACTTTTATGTCGACAATCAGCGGAATGAGTTTCCCCCTTGGTATTTTGCTTGCGAAAGTAGATTTAATTTCTTCGTTAAAACGTAAAAACTTAACCAGCCTGAAAAACGATAGGTTTTCTATCAAAAGCGTTAATCAGGTTCTGGAAAACGTTCATTGAATGTTTGCGAAGTGTTGACGTAAAAGATTGGACGCGTGCATAGTGCTGCG
>JABAQQ010000059.1:67621-67909 GCA_019187225.1 Saprospiraceae bacterium | reverse complement strand
AGGGACTCTCGAGTTCCTGTCATAGCGTGTACGTGTTTAGGTGTAAGCAACCCAAACGTACACGCTTTTTAGTTTTTAACCATATCTGACCAACTCAGCAATCCCCAAATTCTTCACGAACCATTGTTATGCCTTCCTCACTAAAAATGTCCAGAATTATTGCCAAACGATCTTCTACCAACATCTCCGTGTGGCCGACATAGTACTTATCCAATGATTTTGAGTACAATATGTAACAGAATGGCATAAAAAAAGCCACCTTTTCTGAGGTGGCTCCGTGGGAGTTGA
>JABAQQ010000059.1:0-67611 GCA_019187225.1 Saprospiraceae bacterium | reverse complement strand
GCCAAACGATCTTCTACCAACATCTCCGTGTGGCCGACATAGTACTTATCCAATGATTTTGAGTACAATATGTAACAGAATGGCATAAAAAAAGCCACCTTTTCTGAGGTGGCTCCGTGGGAGTTGACGGATTCGAACCGCCGACCCTCCCGATGTAAAATCGGGATGCTCTGTACCAACTGAGCTATGTGCCAGCAATCAAGCGCTCCACCATTTTTTTTGACTTCCAGGATTTTATCTTTCTCTCCATTCCGTACGCATCTGATTTTGACAAAAACTCCCTGCGCCAAACGATTTGCCAATCATTTGCCTTGCCTGTAAATCCATCATGATTTGTCAAATGCTTCGCCAAACGATCTTCTACCAACATCTCCGTGTGGCCGACATAGTACTTATCCAATGATTTTGAGTACAATATGTAACAGAATGGCATAAAAAAAGCCACCTTTTCTGAGGTGGCTCCGTGGGAGTTGACGGATTCGAACCGCCGACCCTCTGCTTGTAAGGCAGATGCTCTGAACCAGCTGAGCTAAACTCCCTTTAATTTTTTCGCCCGTCCGACCCTTCCGATGTAAAATCGGGATGCTCTGAACCAGCTGAGCTAAACTCCCTTAATTTTTTCGCCCGTCCGACCCTCCCGATGTAAAATCGGGATGCGCTGAACCAGATGTGCTTTAGCGCCCTTTCTGCGAAAGCGGCGGCAAAGGTAAATGCCATTCTCCCGGAAAACCAAACAGTTTTTCAAGAAAAAAATCTGCACTTCAAAATCCTGCTACCTTTGGCCATCGCAAACGACGCGTTTTCAATGAAACACCTCTCCGTATGCAGCGTGGCAATGTTATTGATCTTTGCCTGCTGCAAGTCAAAACCCAAACTTTCCCCCGAAGAAACCGTGCAGATCTGGCAATCGTACATTGATAAAAACCAGTTCGATCTCGCGCGCGAATTGAGCGCCGGGGAAGCGCTGGACTACGTCAACGAGCTGGCGGGATACAACATCGGCGCCGATACGCTGGCTTGGGAGAACAACGTCCTGCTCAACCTGAAATGCCGGATCATGGGCGACTCCGCCATCTGCACCTACAACTTCGAGGACGAATTGGGCGAACCGGTACCCGGACAGCTGGCGCTGCGGCGGTTCGACGGCTACTGGTTTGTGAGCCGGACGAATTTTGACGACCTGATCCCGGTGGACAGTCTCCGTCCGGGAGAGGAGGAATTGCTTTTCCCCACCGATTCGCTGGACGAAGAACTGGAATAAGGACTCAGATAGAATCCGCCAACACAGCGAGTTTGGCTCCCAGTTCCACTTCCCTGCGATCGAGGGCTTCCTTGGCGTAGGCGAACAATTCCGCTTTGGCCGATTTCATGGCCAGGGCCCGTTGCACGCGCTCATCGGTCGCGGCCAGAGCCATTGCTTCTTCCCGGGTAGGCAGGGCCGTAAGCGCAGCCAGTTCGCCCAAATTATTGCCTGTCAATACGTTGCTGTGCCGGATGCTCTGCGGCAAGCCATCAAAACCGATGCCGATGATATGGTAGGGTTGTGCCACTTCGAAGATGGCATCGCCACTGGCCCGTGCATAATAATAACGCCCCATACGTGCCACCAGGTCAATCTTGTGCGGATCAATCCTGCCGTTGTCGTTCATCACCGATTCGTCGATGTGCATCAAAAGGATGTTGCAGATGATCAGGTTGCCCGCCCCGCCTTTTTCGCCAAGCAGCAGAATTTTGTCCACCTTACACTCCATGTGTACCGGACTTTCCGCCACGCGGAAAGGGCGAATATTTTCGGAAGGAAGTGGGGTAAAACCCGCTTTTTCAAATTCGTTCACCTCTGGGCCATAATCAATACTGCACAAGGTCATTTGGCGAACAATGCGATGCGATACGACGTTTATGACTACTTCGCCGGTGTCTTCCACATTTTTCAGGGTATCCTTGGTGGTGTTGTTCGATACCCGCCGGTTGGCCGAAAAGATCAGGATGGGCGGATTGCTGCTGAAAGCATTAAAAAAACTGAAGGGTGCGAGGTTGGGTACGCCATCAGCACTGATGGTACTGGCGAACGCAATCGGACGGGGCGCCACTGCGCCGAGAATGAACTGGTGCAGGTCTTTTGTGGCGATCCCGGAAGGGTCAATTCTGAGCATTTGTCGTTGCGATAACGGGTGGATAAGAACCGGCTTTTTCAAAAGAAAACATTCCGGACTCCAAATAATTTGAAAACGGGGGTAAAAGTAAGGCCTCACCGGTTTTTAGCGCCGGATATTTGCGCCACCTTTTTTCGTTGAATCATTTCAAACATGAATAAGTCAATTCTTTTACGCGCAGGTGCGGTCGTGCTGGGGGCAGCGCTGTTGTTCGCCTGGTACAAATACCGCCAACCGCGCTTTATTGCGGGTGATAAAGCCCCCGATTTTGAAGTAACGCTGGCAGACGGGCAAAAAGCCCGCCTCTACGACCTGAAAGGCAAATACGTGCTGCTCCACTTCTGGGGAAGCTGGTGCGGCCCGTGTCGCGCCGAAAACCCCCACCTGGCAGATATTTACCGCCGGTACAGCGGATTGGGATTCGAGGTGTTCAGCATCGGAATCGAACAGACCGACAGGGCCTGGCGCAACGCCATCGAGCGCGACGGGCTCAACTGGCGACACCACGCCATGGAACCGGCGAACTTCAGCGGCGGTGTGGCGAGGCAGTACAACATCCGGGTCATTCCCTCTACTTTTTTGATCAATCCCGACGGCGACATCATGGGCGTCAACTTGTCACCCGAAGAAATTGAAAAAACACTTTCGCAGCGACTGGCGGGTCGCTGACAAAATGACATTCATCCGCACAGGGCATAATAATTGCGTTTTGCATCTTTGCTTTGCAAAAAGCCCTTTTCATACCAACTTTTATGAAAAAAACACTCAAAAAAATATTCGATATGGTGGAAAAAGAGAACCAGGCGCCGGAACAGAATTCTATGGAAGAACAGGAAACCATCACAGCCACCCCTCCCGAAACCGCTCCGGAAGACGGGAAGCTGCGCGAGTTGCAGGAACAATTAGACGAAAGCCGCAACAAATACCTCTATCTTTATTCGGACTTCGAAAACTTCAAGCGCCATGCGGCCCGCGAACGCATGGAACTGATCCAGACAGCCGGTCGTGACATCCTGACAGCCTTGTTGCCCGTTTTGGACGATTTTGACAGGGCCGCCAAAAACAACGCATTGGATGAGGGCATGGCTCTTATTCATCACAAATTCATCAATACCCTGAAACACAAAGGACTATCCGTTATCGAAACCCAGGCGGGCGACGACTTCAACCCGGACATCCACGAGGCTGTGGCCGAAATCCCGGCAGCTGCCGAAGAACTAAAAGGCAAAATTGTAGATATTCTCGAACCCGGCTACAGCCTCGGCGAACGCATCATTCGCTTCGCCAAAGTGGTGGTTGGAAAATAAGGTTTGAAGGTTTGAGGGTTTGAAGGTTTGAAAGCGTGCGCGTTCAGTCGCGACTCTCAAACCTTCAAACCCTCAAACCTTCAAACCCTCAAACCTGAAGATGGCAAAACGAGACTATTACGAGGTGCTGGGCGTGCAAAAAGGCGCCAGCGCCGACGACATAAAAAAAGCATACCGGAAAAAGGCGCTTGAATACCACCCCGACCGGAATCCCGGCGACAAGTCAGCGGAAGAAAAATTCAAAGAAGCTGCCGAAGCGTACGACGTACTGAGCGACGCCGATAAACGCGCCCGTTACGATCGCTATGGCCACGCAGGCGTGGATACCAGCGGCCCCGGCGGTGCGGGTGGTTTTCAGGGGATGGATATGGACGATATCCTGCGCCGCTTCGGTTTCGATACCGATGACATATTTTCCGAGTTTTTCGGCGGTGGCCGGCGCCGCGGCGGCGCTGGCGGCAGACCACGCGGCGAACGCGGTTCCAACCTGCGCATTAAAGTCAAAATGACGCTCGAGGAGATCGCTTCCGGCATCAATAAAAAGATAAAAGTCAGAAAACAAGTCACTTGCAACACATGCAGCGGCTCGGGCGCCCGCGACAGCAGCTCAGTGGAGACCTGCGCAACTTGCAGGGGATCGGGCATGGTCAACCGCGTCACCCAAACGCCGTTCGGCATGATGCAAACCGCCGTGCAATGCCCCACCTGCAACGGCGCGGGCCAGACGATCAAATCGCCCTGCAACGTCTGTAAAGGCGAGGGGCGCGTATTTGGCGAAGAGACCATTGATGTGGATATTCCAGCGGGCGTACACGAGGGCATCCAGCTTTCGATGTCGGGCAAAGGCAACGCCGGCGCCAAAGGCGGAGCGCCTGGCGACCTGGTGATCACCATTGAAGAAACGCCGCACGAAGAGTTTTCCCGCGAAGGCAACAACATCCACTACGAACTGTTCCTCAACATCGCCGACGCGGCCCTGGGCACCAAAGTCGAAGTGCCCACCCTCGATGGCAAAGCGCGTATTGCCGTGCCCGCCGGCACGCAGTCGGGCAAAGTGTTCAGACTGAAAGACAAGGGATTGCCCGCCCTGCAAAGCTACCAGCGCGGCGACCAGTTGATACACGTGAATGTCTGGACACCCAAAAAACTGACCGATGAGGAACGCCGTACGCTGGAGAAACTGCGCGACATGCCCAATTTCAAACCTGCACCCGGCAAAGAAGATAAAAGTTTTTTTGAACGGGTGAAGGATGTGTTCAGTTGAGAGGGTTGATAAATGTTGATTGTGTTGATGAAAGTTGATAAATGTTGATGATCCGCATCGTTTTTTCAAACTTCATCAACCCCATAAACCTCCATCAACATTTTTTTATTTCAACAGTGGCGAATCCGCCAAATGACTTTATCTTTGCACCCGCTTTTAAAAATTACCTTCTAATTACCCCAATTACTCCTAATTACCCCAATTACTCTACAACGGCCACGTGGCGGAATTGGTAGACGCGCCACTTTGAGGGGGTGGTGTCCTTACGGATGTGCTGGTTCGACTCCAGTCGTGGTCACGAAAAAATAAAGAACCTCCGGGCGCTTCGGCGCTTCGGAGGTTTTTTTGTTGCGGGATTTCTGTGGCAAGTATTATTTTTACCGTGAAAAATCTAAAACTTTAACGCTATGAATAGTGCTCGTCTGATGCAAGAAATTGAATCGCTTCCGGATGCAGGCCAGGAACAGGTGGCTGATTTTGTTGCCTTTTTGAAAAAAAAATATGTCCGCACCAAACAAGCGGATGCTCTTGAGTTTACGGAGGAAGAATTAGCGGAATTAGACCGCCGGTGGCAAGATTACGAAACTGGTGCTGAGGCAGTTATTGAGGTACATGAATTAAAAGACTGGATTAAACACAAGTATGGCGTATAAAGTCGTCATCGGCAAATGCGCCCTTCGAGACCTTGAAAATATTCTCGATTGGTATAAGGGTGAATCTCTACAGGCTCTGGAAAAATTCGTTGCAGGTTTTTATAAGCGATTAGATGGTTTGCGCGAAAGACCTGAAACGTCAACCCTGGTAAGGCAGCGTCCAAAATTTCGCAAAATCAAGATTCGATGCTTCCCTTATTACATCGTAGTTCAGAATAGATGACGTAAAATACCGCGTTTTCATTGCAGCAGTTGTGCATGAAAAACGAAATCCCAGTATTTGGGTTAGAAGACTTAAGTAACCACGCGCTTTTTCTTTTCAACTCCTTCCTCAAGGATGGCAAGCCAAATCAAAGACTTCGAATGGGACGTGCTGCTCGAAAAACTCGAATCGCCTCGGTGCGAGTGCGCATTGATACTGGGTGAGGGCGCGTTTTTCACGCCCGGCGGCCAATTGCTGAAAGACCAATACAACAACTTTCTGGATAAAAACCACGCAGGTTTGTTCAAACGCCAGCACGACGACGACCTGCTCTCGATGGCCGACCATGCCCGCACGACGTTTTGCACCAAAGTGCGCGGTTTTTATGCAACAGAAGAGCCGGATGAATTTTTACGGCATATCGCCCGCATACCTTTTCCGCTCATCATCAACACCACGCCGCACGGGCAAATCGCCAAAGCATTCGACAGCAACACACCCCAACTGCGGCACTTCGACCGTTCGGCGCAGCAGAAAAAAATCGAAAAGCCAGACGCGGCTCATCCCTTGATTTACAACCTCGTCGGCACCATCGAGGATGACAACACACTCGTGCTGACCTACAACAACCTTTTCGATTACTTCGTGGCGATATTTGGCGAATACGGACTGCCAAGCGAACTGCGCGAAATCCTGAAAGACGTTAAATACTTTGTCTTTCTCGGCGTGCCTTTCGACCGTTGGTACTTCCACCTGTTCCTGCGGATTCTCAATATCCAAGCATACAATAACGCCCACCGTCATGCCTTAGAGGATAGCCGTTTCAAGAAGGGCGTGATGAAGTTCTGCAACGAACTTTTTCAAATCGAATTCGTGATTGGGCGCAGCAATGTGGCCGAATTTGCCGCCGAACTTTACCGCCGCTGCGAGGCAGCAAACATCCTCCGCACAGGCACGGACGATTCGCTTTCAACAATGGAACTGATTGAAAAACAATTGAAACATGACGAGTTAGAACACGCCATCACCCTGCTCGATGCCTTTTTGAAAGAACAAGAGAGCGACGACCTTGCGGACGATTTGGCTATCATGTCGGCTCGTTTCCGCAAATACAACAAAGGCGTGTTAAATGGTACACTTGACCCCAGTAATGCCAGAACCGAACACGCCCAAATTGTCAACGGCCTGAATGAAATCCTGAAATCTGCCCGCAAACTGCCGACAATATGACAGCCTCGACCAGCACCCGGCGCCGCTATCCCGGCGCTAAACCTTTCGAGCAGATACAACAAGACATTTTCTTCGGTCGGCAAGCCGCTATCGAAGAATTGTACCGCCGCATCTCGCTCGAAAGACTCATCGTGCTGTATGGCAAATCGGGCGACGGCAAAAGTTCGCTTGTCAACGCGGGCATTGTTCCCAAATTGGAAGCAGAAGCCGCCCGGACGGACACGGACGAAGCCGATGCGTTTTTGCCGGTTAAAATTCGATTCGAAGCGTACCAAAAGGAACAGCCAGAGCAGATGTCCCCGGTAGAAAAGGCCGTCGGGCAGATAAGGGCAGCCTTCCAGACTCAAATTTCAAATACCGGGCAAAAAAACTCACTCACGCAAAAACTCCTGCCCGGTGATAACTCCCTATGGGCCACAGTGAAAGACATTCAAGCCGGCGAGCGACGTATACTCCTGGTTTTTGATCAGTTTGAAGAACTCTTTACCTATAAGGAAGCGCAATATGAAGCATTCGGGCAACAACTTGCCGAACTCTTCAATGTACTCGTACCCATGCGTTACGTTCACGCGCTTGAACAAAATCGCGGCGCACTGACGGAGGAAGAAAACAACCGTCTGCATCGTCAGCACAAAGCTCATGTATTGCTCGTCATCCGCTCTGACAGGCTCGTCCTTCTCAATCAATTGCAGACACACCTCCCTAATATCCAGAAAATCAACTACGAACTGCCGCCGCTCAGCAAATCCGAAGCCCGCGACGCTATTCTTTTACCCGCCGCTGAGGAGGGCGATTTTGTTTCCCCACCTTTCACCTACACGCCCGGCGCTTTGCGCAAAATCATCCACGCCCTGACCCTGACCGACGGCGACCGACAGCCCAAGCCCATCGCTTCCTTCCAGTTGCAAATCCTCTGCGAAAGCATAGAAGACAAAGTGCTGGCACAGCAGACGACCCAAATCACCGAAGCCGACGTGCAAGACCCTGCTGCGCTCTACGAAAACTACTACCGAGAACGCATCGCACGGCTCGGAGACCCGAAAGACCAGGTAGCTGCCCGCCACCTCATCGAAGACGGGCTGATACTGGAAGAAGAAAACCGCCGCCTCAGCCTCTACGAAGGCCAAATCCGCAAAACGTACGGCGTACCCGACAGGGTTCTCCAACAACTCGAAAACGATCACCTGCTGCGCCGCGAACCCAACCTGCAGGGCGGTTACTCTTACGAGTTGTCGCATGATACACTGGTAAAGCCGATTGCCAAATTCAAAGAATTGCGATTGGAAGAGGAACGCCGAAGGGAAAAAATCAAAGATCGCTGGAAACTCGCCGCAGCAGTTATTGTGGCTGTTCTGGCTATGGTGGCAGCCTTATGGTCATTTGCTCAATATACTAAAGCAAACAAGCTTTCTGAATCCATAAATAAATCTGCCCGCATGGCACAAAATTCGGCCCTGTTCACATCTATCCAGGAAAACGATCCGACATTAGCCCTGAGGATAGCGGAATACAACAATGAAAAACACGAAAGTAGTCCTATAGTCATTTCAAATTATAAAATAAGCGAAGAATCTTATGAAAATAAAAAGTATGCATATTATTCCTGCCGTCTGGTTCACGACACTGATATCTTGTCCGCAGATTTTTCACCAGATGGGAGGTTTTTATTGACAAGTTTTGATGACAAAGCAATAAAATGGAATGTTGAAGGCATAAAAATAGAAAGTTATAGTTGGCCTAAAGGGAAACAGAACTATGCTATTAAAACCGTGGTATTTTCTCAAAAAGGAGAAGTAAGACTAAATAATATAAAAGCTGTTTACTCAAACAATAGAAACCAATATTTAACATATTATACCCCTTCTGCCATGCTATATGGTATAAATGGCGATTCAATCCAAACGTTTAAAGGGCATTCGTCAATAATAACAACAGCCGCTTTTTCTTTTGATGACAGATATTTATTAACAGGCAGCAAAGATAGGACTGCCAAGCTCTGGAACTTACAAGGTACCGCAATTCAAACTTTTATCGGACATAAGTCAGATGTACTTTCGGTTGCTTTTTCCCCGGACGGCAAGTACATCTTGACAGGCAGCATGGATAGTACTGCTAAACTCTGGAACTCACTTGGTCGCGAAATTCTAACCTTCACAGGTCACAACGCTGAAATATTATCGGTTGCTTTTTCGCCCGATGGCAAGTATGTTTTGACAGGCAGCAGGGATAAAACGGCTAAAGTATGGAATTTAAAAGGTGAGGCAATACGTACTTTTTCAAGCCACAATTCGCCTGTCAAATTTGTAGCCTATTCCCCTAACGGATATTATGCCCTTACTGTTGAAGCCAACATTGCCAGATTGTGGTTTATCCACAATGAGCATAAAGGCCAACCAGGATATTCGGCCTACCAATACACCCTGCTCGAACTCCGGGAAGCCGGCGTCCAACTCGAGCCGGAGGACCTGAAGAAGATAGGGAAGGAGAAAAATAATGAGTGATGAGAGATGAGTAATGAGAGATAAGAAAGAGTGTGCCTTCGTTTTTGTTTTTGAGAAAACAGATGTAATTTTGGCTTCAAATTTTTTACGTCATGGGAGAGTTGATTTCAAAATTTGAACTTTTAGACCCCGCAGGCAAGCAGCAGTTGCTCGACTATCTGGAATTTTTGCTTTCCAAGAAGGAAAAGAAGTTTGATTACGAGGAATATCGTAAAAAAATCTTGGAGGTCTCGGTTTGGTCGGAAGAAGATGTGGCTGTTTTTGATGAAATCAGACAAGGGTTCAAAAATTGGAAAGTCAAAGAATGGTAGTTGACACTTCAATTTTCATAGAGTACGTCCGCTCGACGGACAAAACTGCAACGATATTGGGGCGTCTGCCCGTTGGCTCCCTGCTTTATGTTTCCGCCGTGACAGTTTATGAAATCATGGCCGCAACCGACCCAATCAAGCGCCGCGATTTCAGATTGCTTTTCGAGGACTTGCTTGTGCTTCCTTTTACAACTGAAGTGGCGGAAAAATCCGCAGAGATTTATCAAAATCTCAAAACCCAAGGGCAGACGATTGAGCACAATGATATTTTCATCGCCGCAACCGCCCTCGTCAATAATTTGCCTGTCAAAACGCTAAAGGTTCGCCATTTTTCAAGAGTGAAGGGTTTGGCACTCCTGTAAAAATGGAACACCCAGCTGGCAAATTGTTGGTCAGTATTTTTTGCACAAAAAAAGGCTTTTCGCCAAGTTGTTGCCTCACCACTCATCACTTTCTCAACTCTTCCAACTTTCCCGACGCCTTCAGCAACTTCAGCACCGCTAATTTGTAGCCGAACACCTGCTGCCAGTAATTCGTCTCGGCTTCCGACATGGCCGTCTGGGCGTTGAGCAGATCGGTGAGCGGCACCACGCCTTCCCTGTATTGCAGCAAGAGTTTGTCCGTGATCTCGCGGGCAAGCGCCACGTTGTCGGATTGGTATTGCAGCACGCGAATGGCGTTTTGCAGTTCCTCCCGCGCCTGCCGGAATTCGAGCATTTTCGCGCCGTCTAATTGCCGGCGGTCTTCTTCTAATTTTTGCGCTTCCAGTTCCAGCACGTTGACTTTCCTGTTCCGGCTGAATCCGTCGAATATCGGCACGTCAATTTTCAGGCCGAAAGCGGCAGCGCCGTACCAGATGCCTTTGGAACTGAACACATTGGCGTCGTCGCGCCAGATCTGGTACATGCCGGTGGCATAGGCGCTCAGGCTCGGCAGCCGTTCGGCCCATTTGCTGCGGGTCTGGATGCGGTTGAGTTCGAGGCTGCGCCGGATGAGTTGGTGTTCGGTCGTCGTTTCCGGCTCAAAGGTAAAGGACAACCAGCGCAGCGAATCGGCGGCGGCTTTGGACATGTCTTCCGTGAGTTGCAAAGGTTGTTCGAAAGGCACGCCACAGAGATATTGCAACATCTGGTGCAATACCGAGATGCTGGTAAGCAGTTTTTGCCGCTGGGTCTCTAAGTTGGTGCGCGCCACCCGGATGCGTTTCACGTCGGTCGGAATGGCGTAGTCATTGGCCAGCTGCAGTTCGGCCATGCGCTGGAGGGCGTCTAATTTTTCCGCATTGGCGTTGACGGCACGCAGCAGCTGTTCGGTTTGAAAAGTTTGGTAAAAAACGGTTGCGGTGTTGAACAGGATCTCTTCTTCCGTGCGCGCTACCAAAAGGTCAGACACGGCACGACCGGCGGTAATCGCCGGTATACCGCGAAACAGCGACTCGTCGTAAATGCGCTGCGTCACCGTCGCTGCGCCGGTCATTTGCCAGGGGCGGCCAAACTGCGCCGGGATAAAGGTACCTTCTGCCATGCCAAACAGTTCGCCGGGCAACAGTTGCGTGGGTAGCACGGGCGCGTATTCGTAGTTGACGGTGGCGTTGATGCTCGGATAAGCGGCGCTGCGGGCTTCCTTCAGGCGCAGTTCGAAACCTTCCCGATCAAGTTTCGCTTTTTTGAGTTGGGGGCTGTTGGCAAGCGCCATATCGAGGCTTTCGACAAGCGTCATCGGCCGCGTTGCGGCGGGTGACTGGGATTGTAGGGTTCCTGCAGAAATGATAAAAAAGAAGAGGGAAACGAGACTTTTCATGGGGCGAAGGTACGGGTTTGCCCGAACTCGATCCCACTCCTGTTGCGGGCCGAACTGTCCGTTGCCGTCGTTGGCCTGCCTGTAATAAGATCCTTGCAAACAAGGATCGTACAGAACATCCGTGTCTGCATTGCCATCCCAATTGAACAGGTTAAGTAAAGCGTATACCCTTGTGGCTCCTGGTTGATGGCGTGTTCTCGCAGGTATAGTATCCGCTTTCACTAATCCGCCACCACAACCTTCCCTGCGAACACCCGCCCCCGCGCGTCGCTGATCCTGAAATAATACAAACCTCCCGGCAAGGAATCGCGCTGAAATTCAAACGTTTGCCCTGAAAACTGCGCAGAGCGAACAATCCGGCCCGCTGCGTCGTACAACTCGAACCGTTTTTCACCTGCGACAAATTCCTCGGTGTGGAATGTCGCCGCGTCGCGGAGAGGATTGCCCCAAACCCGCCACAAATTCATAAAAGGCTGGGCTTCGTCCACCTGCACCGTGAGTTTGCCGATCGTGTGCCGGACGGCATTGGTCACGATCGGCGGATTGAAATCGAATATGATGGAGGCCGTATTTTGAAAGTAGGTGCCGTCTGGCAAATCAGGTTTTTGATCGATGGCGAAACTGAAAAAACCGTGGGAGGCGGGTTCGTTCACATTGCTGTCGGGCAGAGCGATGGGTGAGAACAATACTTCCAGCCTGTTGCCGTCGATCTCCCACGTACAGGGGTGAGAGGAAAAACCGGGGCGGAAAGTATTGATGTCTAAGTATGGCGGCAACAAATCGCGGAGCAGCACCCGGTAAGCCGTGTCGGTGCCTGTGTTTTGAAAATCAATGGTGTATTGCAGCGGTTGGTTGGTAGCGATCAGACCTTGCCAGCCAATCCCGGTGGGTACGGAGGTTTTTCGGTTCGGGTCGTAAGAGCCGATCACCTGGCGGCAGTCGAAGTCGTATTCCAGCGGGCCTTTGTCGAGCCAAAAGGCGGTAATGTATCCCGGCGAGAGTCCCCCGCAGTTTTCGAGCGCGACGGCAGTCTGTGTCCCGTCGTCAAATTTGGTGGCCTCCATGCGCCAGGTGGCGCCATCGGCAGGAAAATCGAACGACAAGCTTTGCTGGGTGTCGAGGTTGAAGGTGTTGTTGTACAGCACAGCGTCGTTTCGAATGATTTTGTAAGCGTGCCAGCCCTGCGTGGGCGCGTCGCCGATGTTTTGAAGAGAGAGCCGTACAATGGTATCACCCACACATTCTGCCGATAGTTTTATTTCGGAATGTGCCGGTAAAGTATTAGGGCAGGGATTGTCCATTGCGGAAAAGGATTCCCAGCAGAGCGTTTGCCCCAATAAAAAAGTATCGCAATCAGTCTTGACGGTCAGCGTCGCGGTTGCTTTTTCAAATGGCATGAGGTCGCCCATTTCAAAAAAAAGGGTGTCGGCGTTTTGACCTGAAAACAGCGGTACGGAACTCAACAACTCGAAAACGGGTGGCATGACAACTGCCAGTTGAACACCTTCGGCGAGCACTGTACCGGTATTTTGGACTGAGACTTGTACATCGGATTGGACGAGGCAGCCGCGGAAATTGGAGGGCAGACCGAGGGTAACCGTCAGTTCGGGGCACTGAGTGAGGGGAGAAAGGCACAGGAAAACATAAAAAGAGTCCCCTCCGTCGGAAGCTGTCAAGGATTGAGTGAATTGCGCGATACTCCAATGTTCGTCATTGACCTCTGGCAGCGCAAGCATAAAAGGCACACTTTCAAGATAGCTGAAAGATGCACTGCCGGCAGCGTCGGTGGGTTTAACCGTCATTTGAGCATCGCCTTGCAGGTGTATCTGCAAATCAGGTACGGGTATGCCGGAAGAGCAACTGCTGTCGTTGCCCAATTGAATTTCGACCAAAACCGGGCTGCTGCTGCAGAGGGCTTCGATCTCGGAGGGAGTGTTGCAGCCGGGAGCGTTGTCGCTGATGGAGATCAATCCCATACCATCGAGCAGTTGATTGCATATTATAAAAATGGAGCAATCCGACAAGAGTGGGTTATTATGGATAAAGAACGAGCCATTGGCCAAGGTGGTGAGGTGTTGCAAGCCATTCAGGTTTGTCAAGGTCGCATTGTCGAAGAGGCTGAATATTCCCTCGCCCGGAAAGGCGGCTCCCACGGAAGTAAGTTTTTCCAGGCCATCCAGGCTGCCCAAGGCGTCATTGTCTATGATGTCCACGTTTCTGTCAACGGTAGTCAGGTTTGACAACCCGCTCAAACTTGTCAGCGAGGCATTGTTATAAACATTCAGGGTATTCAAAAATGTGAGTTGTTCCAGACCATTCAAATTGCTCAGCGCAGCGTTGCCAGTGATTTCAAGCCAGGCAAGTGAATGGAGGTTTCCCAGGCTGCTCAAACTCGTCAGCCCGTCGTTATTACCGATCATCAGCCCTCCGTTGATTTTTTTCAGATTTTTCAATCCATCCAAATTTTGAAGCACCAGGTGATCGGTAATGAAAAGCGACGAGTCTGAAACCTCGAGATTCTCAAGGCCGGTCAAACTTGTCAGCGCGTCGTTACCGCTAATACTGAAGGCACCTGCAGTCCCAACGGAACTGAGCTGATCCAGGCCTGTCAGATCTATAAGAGCGTCATTGTTTTCAATGGACAAACTACCTACAGTGCTGAGTTTATTCAGACCGCTTAAACTTATGAGGGAATCATTGTTGATAATATGGCAATCACCTCCAACGAAAATTAAATTATCCAGGCCGCTCAAGTTGTCGAGGGAAGCATTATAAAAAACAGTAAGCCCGCTGAGAGAGTTGATTTTTTCCAAACCGTTCAAATTCGTCAGTAAGGGATTTAAGTGGATGGATAGATAGTTCACAGAGGAAAGGTTGGCAAGGCCGTTCAGACTGGTCAGTGACACATTATCCCGAAGGGAGAGAATTCCGGCGTAAGCAAGGCTGTTGAGGTCGGTTAGACCCGTCAACTGCGGATTTTTTTCGATGTAGAACCTGCTTACCGAATCGAGTTGTTCCAAACCGGTCAAACTGGTCAATACAGGGTTGTTTCGAATCCAAAAACCGCCACCACCTGTTGCTACAGAAAAATTTTGCAAACCAGCCAAACTGGCCAATGCGGCATTGTTCTCTACAGTGAAAGACCAGGTGGTCGAAACGAGATTGTCCAAACCATCCAGATCGGGCAATGCATTATTGTCGCCGATATAAACAATGCGGGCTGAGGTCAATCCTTCCAATCCATTCAAACTTGTCAGCGAAGCGTTTTCCAGGATCGAAATATCTTCCTCGACATAAGAAAGATTTGCCAGTCCGATCAAATCCGTCAGCGCCGGGTTTTGCTCGATCAAAATGCTCCTGGCAGCAGTGAGTACGCTCAATCCATTCAGGTTTGAGATGTCAGCGCCTGAAATTTTCACATTTCCCTCGATCACAGTACATCCCGGATAATTGACCGAAAAATTATCAATTTGGGCCTGTGTCGTGAAGGTAATGCCATCCGGCAAGCAATTCTGACTGTGTCCGTTCTGGCAAAAAAGGAAGATAAAGGAGGTGAGAGGAAAGATTGTTTTCATGGTTTTGAAAAATCAGCCGTTTGAAAAATATATAAATCGGGTTCCGGCACAGAGCCGAATGAATGTGTGAAGATCACCCATTTTGCCGTATTGTTACTTTTTCAGCCGTGACTTTTTGAATACTACTCCCACATCTGCTTTTTCCGAAACGCCACGCCCCGGAAAAACGCCACAGCCGTCCCGTCCTGCTTCGTCACCCGGATGACGTAATTGGAAATCGAATTGCCCAGGTGTTCTTCCGTCGCCGTCGCCGTCAGGATATCGTTCTCAAAAACCGGAGCGACATGCTCTACTGTGCAGTGAATGGACACCGTGTGCCGCCCGCTCGAATTGCAGGCAAAAGCGAAGGCACTGTCGGCCAAAGAGAATGTGATGCCGCCGTGCGCCACCCCGAAACCGTTGAGCATTTCTGCCCGCACCCTCATCCGCAAAGTACAGGCACCTTCACCTACCGACACGAGTTCCATACCCATCCATCGGCTGAACGGGTCGTTGTCGTACATTTTGTGGAAGATTTCGAGCGGAGACATGAGTTAGGGTAGACGGTGGACGGTGGACGGAAAAAAATTAATAGAAGCCCGTGCATACTAGGGAATGTTCAGAAATGTATGTTATACAGGTTTTCAAACTGCTGCGAATTCGGCCGCGAAGCGGTGAAATTGGATTAGCCCCGTGTGAAACACGAGAAAGTTCGTTATTACGGGACGATAACCACGAAGCCGTTGATCATCAACCATTTAAACAAGATTCAACTGCTTTGCGATCGGTAGTGCAGCATTTGGGCAAGGCAGATTAGCACACTTTTTTGAACCCTCCCGCATGTTACCGTCCACCGTCTGCCGTTAATAAAACGTTTTGTTCTCGCGCATCATTTTCCGGAGCAGGGGGCTGCAACGGTAGCGGTCTTCGAGGTATTCCACGTAGAGCGAATCGAGTTTCTCCACAATTTTCTGAATCCCGATCTCGTCGGCCCAAGCCAGCAGTCCTTTGGGATAGTTGACCCCCTGCGTCATAGCCAGGTCAATGTCGTCGCGACTGGCGATGCGGAGGTACAGGGCATCTGCCGCTTCGTTGATAAGCATAGCGAGAATGCGGCTGGTTATTTCACGGCCCAGGTTCTCATCACGGTTGGGTTCGGATTTTACAGCGCCATCGCGGTAATCGTAAAAACCACGGCCGGTTTTCCGGCCAAAAAAGTGGGCATCCACGAGCCGTTTTTGGGTGAAGGAGGGTTTGTAGCGGGGGTCGAAAAAGAAATTGGAAAACACAACTTCCGTTACGGCATAGTTGATGTCGTTGCCGATAAAGTCCATCAGTTCGAAGGGGCCCATGCGGAATCCGCAGAGGTCGCGCATAGCCCAGTCAATGGTAGTTTCGTCGGCAATACCTTCGTCGAAGATGCGCAGCGCCTCTCCGTAGAAGGGCCTCGCCACGCGATTGACGATAAACCCCGGCGTGTCTTTGGCTATGACGGTCGTTTTTCCCCATCCGTCTATGAGTTTTTTACCCCGTTCCACAACTTCCGGGTGTGTTTGAAGGCCGGGTATGATCTCCACCAGGCGCATGATATTAGCGGGGTTGAAAAAATGAACACCGAGGATCCGTTCGGGATGTTTGAGTTGGGCGCCCATGGCGGAAATGGAAAGCGATGAAGTGTTGCTCGCCAGAATGGTGTTCTTATCCACGATCGCTTCCATGCTTTTAAAAGCGATCTGCTTTTGTTCGATGTCTTCCACGATCGCTTCGATGATGATCGAGCAATCGCGGAATTCACTCATATGATCGGTGAAGCGGATCCGGCTGAAAAGCGAATAGGCTTCGGCATCGGTGAGTTTTCCTTTCTCCACACCGGTCTTCAGCGAAGCCTGAATGCCTTTTCCGGATTTGGAAAGAGCAATGGTCAGGTTGTCGCATATCACTACATCGTGGCCGGCGGCAGCTGCCACCTGGGCAATTCCACTGCCCATAGCTCCAGCGCCAAGTATGCCTATTGTGTCCATAAAAGAAGGTTTGCGGGTTAACGGGTTTGCGGGTGAAACTGGCAGTGAGTCAAAGACTCATTTTGGAGGGGCAAACTTACACGAAAACCTAAAACCGGTTTATGAAAATTCAATTGCCTTATCGCCTCGTTAAACCGTCAGCCCCTCAATCCTTTTCCTTATTTTTGCCGGATGGAAGAACAAAAAACCCGCATCCTGGGCATTGACCCCGGCACCAATGTATTGGGGTTCGCCATTATTGACGCGGACAAAAAGAGCATCAAAGTCATTGAGATCGGCGTTGTTACATTCGCACATGTCGGCGACGAACAGACAGTAAAACTCCGTTACATCTTCGAGCAGGTGCAGGACCTGATCCGGCAGCACCATCCGACCGAGATGGCCATCGAGCAGCCTTTCTACGCCAGAAACGTACAATCCATGCTCAAATTGGGCCGCGCACAAGGAGTAGCCATTGCCGCCGGCATGGTAAACAACCTCGCCACTACGGAATATTTACCCAAAAAAATAAAACGCGCCGTCACCGGGAACGGCAATGCCTCGAAAGAACAGGTGGCCGGAATGCTGGAAAATATCCTGAAAACAAAGTTCAGCGAAAAGTACTTCGACGCGACCGATGCGCTGGCCGCCGCCGTTTGCCATTGGTACCAGTCGTCCAACGCAGCACTTTCAGGCGGAAAATCATATTCCGGCTGGAAAGCGTTTTTGAAAGACAATCCGAAAAGAGGCAAAGGGAATTAGGGATTGCGGATTGCGGATTGCGGATTGCGGATTAAATTTTAATAAAATTTTGAGGGTTGCATCAGAAGTGTGTAAAAAATCCAATTAAAAATTTTATCTTTGCCCATGTTTTAAAAAATTTAATCTCCCTCTTTTTACCTTTTACAAAGTATACATGAAGAAGATGGAATGTTAGCATACTCGAAAGATGATATTGAAAAGATAAGGCATCTTATAGCGGAAGGCGCTAACCAGGAGGCCATTAACGCACTTTATCCTATTCTCGGACACGACGTAGAACTGAAAGACACGGTGCTTTTGCTGAAAAACCGGCTGGCTGTCCTGAATAAAGCAGTCCGGGAAGGCACGATAACGAAAGAGGAAGAAAACGTAGAGCGCAATACGATCAATCGAAATTTGCTGGATATACTGACGGGGCTTGAATCCGATATGGAAAACAAACATGACTCGAGCGCGGCGCCTGTCCCTGAACCCGTCAAAACACCCGAAGAAACACGTACTCACCGTATTCCTGACAAACATGAAGGGCCGAAAAAGCCGAAGAGCCCTCCCCCTGTTTTGATAAGAGGCTTATTAGCGCTGGCCACCATTTTAATAACCGTACTGATCGAACGAAGTATCAACGGTTGGCTGGAAGGAAGAAACGCTTCACCCGACAAAAGTCTGATCGTACGGCTCGCACTGCAACCGGCTTATCCCGGTATCCGGCAAGCCGGTCTGGCAAAAGTGGCCATCGGAAAATTCACCTCCTTGCCGCAACCTATTCCACCCGAAGGCATGCTTCATGTGACAAATATCCCGGCAGAGTTTGCAGAGGATTCCGTGAAATTAGAACTGCACGAAGTGAAATTTCCATGCAGGGTGACCGGACAAAGCGCACCGAATCTGGAAAAATCGAACGACATCACTTTTTATCTCGAACTGGCAACCGTTACCTACCAGGGAAAAATCGTTGACCGGAATTCGAGGCCCATCCCAAATGCGGAAGTGGATGTTGAAAGCGGTCTTGCGCGAACCATTGCAGACGCCAACGGGGATTATACGCTGACGTTGCCGGTTTTGGATAAAGAAATCATCCTGGTGACGGTGCGCCTGAGAGGCAAGGTGTTGCAAAGCCTGCCGATAGGATTGAACCCGGATGTATTAAAAGAAATCACAGTGCGGACTGAATGAAAGTGGTCCGGGCTGTTTTAAAAAGTACGGCCATGAGACATCTTATTCTTTCAGTTTTGATCTCTTTATATGCCCTCTCCCTGCCTGCCCAATCTTCCAAGGGCGGCACCAAGGAATTATCGGGCCGACTCGTCGAAATCACCGACGGCCAGACCAAGGGGGTTCCGAATGTCAGGGTGAGCATCTCCGGCAATTTCGACCATGACATCACCGACGACAACGGTTATTTCAAACTGAACTTTCCTCCGGACGAGGACTTTGTAACGGTGGTGGTGGAAAACACCCCGCAAAAAATGATCGCCCCACCTTCGGGCCTGGTCAATGTCCCACCCGACCGCGACGTAGAGGTCGTCCTGTGCGGCGAGCAAAACCGGAAACTGCTGCAACAAGTGAGCGCGCTCGAAGGACGCATCAAAAAACTGCAAAAAGAGAACAAATTGTCGCAGCGCCAGCTGCTGGAGATGCACCGCGTCCTGCTCGACACCGTTATTTTCTTTGAAAACTCCATTGCGAGGCTGGAACAACAATACAAGGAAACCAAAGAATCCCTCGACGCGGAAATCAAAGCCAGGGACGCACACATCGAAATATTGAAAGACTCGATCAGCCTGCTGGTGACGGCGCTCAGCGAAGCATTGGAAGAAAGGTTTCAGAAGCAGAAAGAGTATTTTGATCAGATTTCGGGTGAGTTGCTGGAGTATTCGGATCGGGTGAAAGATTTGCGTGACCGGCTAATGCCGCATCGCTTGCCCAACTATTTCAACAACAGAGGAGCACTTGCGGAGTTGGACAAAACTACTAATGCATATAGTGAAATACGGGAAAGTATCCTGCGTGCCCACAAAGGAAATGTCACAGCGGTACAACAATATTGGAAAAATACCAGCGCAACAGAACAGTTGAAGGAAGCTTATGATTACCTGTTAATTGACGTACATGGTAAAAATGTCCTTCCACTTCATCAAGAGGTCGTAGGACCGATCCAGGATTTTTCTTCCGGCCAAATTGGCCGCACCAGCGCGCAAAAACAATCGAAAAAAGCGGCTGAACAAAAATTGCCCGGCCTGAGCAGAGTTATCTTGGAATTGGATAAAAAAATCCAGGAAGCAATAAACTCGATGTCAAAAAACATCTGATTCAATTAACCATAAAATTTCCACATCATGATGAAAACATTATCCATTTTGGCCGCTATAGTTCTATTGCTATCGCTCGCTCACTTTGCCTGCAATCCCAACTGCGAGTCGCTTCAAGGGGTGGAACTTTCAACTAACACAACCTTAGAAGGTTACGAAATCACAATTGATGCTGCCGATCGCAATGCATTGAAAGGCAAAAAAGTGTTTTTTGGTAATATGCCTGTTACGCCTGAGTTTGATGATAACGGATTAATGCTTGTCAAAGTGCCCGCTGGTATATCTTCCGAAACGGAGCTGAGAATTGAGGACCTCGATTGTCAGGACGTTATTGCTTTCCCTTTTCATGTAGTGGGGCAAAGTTATTTCAACTCTATAGATAATTTTGTGCCGCCTATCCCTATAGAAGTTGTATTCCCAACACCCAATATCCCATATCCCGCATCCGTTGACCAAGCTTGGCTAAGTCCTGACAATCCTGAATATTGCTTGTGGTTTATTATGTATAAAGAAAAAGTTGTGAATAGCAACGGCGGTACAACTTACATTCCTACCATTTTTATAAACCCCGACAGTAGCTTTGAACAGGCTACCTGTTGCTGTAAACGCAGTGACCCGGATCTTCCCTACGCTCAAAACCGAATGGGAGGTATAGTTGACGTAGAGAAAAACCGCATTGAAGTTTATATTAATCGAACTGAGAGGGGGGGAGATATTGAATATTTCAAAGGAGTCTTTATTGACCGCTCACAAGTGATTCGATATGCCAACAATACCGGTATACTAACCTGTCCTCCAGACGGTTCAACCGATCCTAACTGTGCTGTAGTTAACACTTGCGACGGAAATGTATTTGTAAATTTTTCTCCACAACTCACCCAGAATAATATGATGCTACTGACTTCTCAGAAAACCGGAAGACAGGTTGTTGTTTATCAATTAAAATAATAAAACCAAAATTCTCCTGCGATGAAATCCTATTTCCTCTTCGGCAAATCCATACATCTCACGGCGACTCTTCTTCTTTCGGGAATGAGCATTTTACAACTTTCCGCCCAACAGGGAGATGAAGAGCACCCCAATCTTTACACAGGTGCTTCCTCTGCAATTCTGCCGAAAGATGCCACTGAAATCAACTTGCTGAATAGCGTCAACTCTTTTTGGCTGGCACAAAATGCATACGACGGTATCATTGAGGCGACAAGGATTGTCAACAGGGTACGCTATTCTCGCGCCGACCACATCTTGCGCGTCTCACATGGTTTTTCGCGAAGCGGGAGGTGGGATTTGGGAGCAGACCTTTACTACAGCCGTGTTCGATACGACGACGAAGCAAGTAGCTCCCCATTCCGTGTTTATAATAACAACTACTATGAAGGCGATACCACTTACAGTAGCATATCATATTTTGGTATTCAGGTGCGGGCAATGCCATTCGCTAATTTGCCCGAATTAACATTTCGAGCCACTTATAGTTTTCCTGTTGCCGGAACAGACTATAAGAAATACAGAATTAATGCCCAACGCCCGGTTTTATACGTGGGGGCACTCTTTTCTGAGCGGCTGGGATCGAATCTCCTTGGCCAACTTCAAGGTGATTTCAGAACTTATTTCGGCAACACTCAAAATGAACGAACATTGCTCGTGCCAACTGCAAGCGGATTTTTGATTTTTGAAATACCAGGTGAACATTGGTACATTCTTTCTGGATTGTCTTTCAATCTAACATTTCAAGAGTCTTACAAAGGAGGTTTCCTCAAAGCCAACCAGCAACTATACGGCAGCCTCGGCGTCATTTACCGCCCGAACACGATTCTCAGTCTGATCTTGTCCGGGCAACTGCCATTTATCTTCGACAGCGGGAGCAGTCGCTCGATCTGGGTGCGCGAGAGCTATTTCGGGCTTAATCTGGGGGCCCGACTGATCATTTAATGCTGCTTTTTGGGAAATTTAAAGTGAGTTCCCCTAACTTTGGGCGTCCGGTTTTTCGGATGACAAAACTTTTTTCACAACCAAAACTACAAACTAACATGGCAGTAAAAGACAAATACGCCAATGTACTCACGCTTGGCGAACAACTTGGCGTCACCAACGGACGCGTCGAGGAATCAAACGGCATCCTGCGCGTATGGGGAACCGTACAATACGGTCACGAAAAAGACCAGCTCTGGGATGCGATCAAAGCCATCGGCGGCTCTCACCCCACCGACATTGTGGCGGACATCCAGATAGCCAACCCCGGCGTATATGCGATGCACACCGTGAAAAAAGGCGAAAGCCTGAGTAAAATCGCCGCTCACTACTACGGCGACATGATGAAGTACAAGCAGATATTCAATGCCAACCGGAATATACTCGACAACGAAAACGTCATCGAAATTGGCCAGGTGTTGACAATCCCGAACCCGTGATCCAGTGGGCAGTGGCAGTGGCAGTGGCAGTTTGCAGTGGCAGTTTGCAGTAGCAGTGGCAGTGGCAGTAGCAGTGGCAGCAATGCGTATACCGGGCTAAAAATATCACTTGGTTTTCAAGCAGTTGAGGCAGGCTTTCCAAGTTTTTAAAACTTGAAAAGTCTAACTGCCTCATTTTCAGACCTCACTTTTTTAGCCCGGTATACGCATTGCTGCCACTGCCACTGCTACTGCCACTGCTACTGCAAACTGCCACTGCTACTGCTACTGCAAACTGCCACTGCAAACTGCCACTGCTCACGGCGCCAGCCGCTCGATCTTCCACCCCTCTCCTGCCTGCGTGTAACATATCCGGTCGTGCAAGCGGCTTTCCCGCCCTTGCCAGAATTCGATATGGTCGGGCTTCAAGCGGTAACCGCCCCAGTGTGGCGGAAGCGGCAGCGCTTCCAGATGATCGTACTCGAGATTCAATTCTGCCACGCGCATTTCCAAAATTGCCCTGCCTTCGATGACGCGGCTTTGCGGGCTGGCCCAGGCGCCAATCTGACTGCCTTTCGGACGGCTCTGAAAATAGGTCAGCGATTCCTCCCGCGTTACTTTTTCCACCTTACCTTCAATGCGTATCTGCCGCTCCAACTCCAGCCAGGTGAACAACAGGGCCGCCTGCGGATTCTCGGCCAGATCCCTGCCTTTGCGGCTTTCATAGTTCGTATAAAAGACAAAACCCCGTTTGTCAAACCCTTTCAACAGCACTGTACGGGCTGCGGGCTGGCCTGAATGGTCGGCAGTAGCGAGCGTCATGGCATTCGGTTCGATGAGTTGGCTGTTCAGCGCTTCTTCAAACCAAACCGCGAACTGGGCGATCGGGTCGTGCAACACATCGGACTCGGAAAGCGATTGATGCGCATAGTTCCGTCGTAGGGAGGCGATGTCGAAGGATTGGGTCAGATTGGCGGACATACGAATGAATTTGTGAGGGGCAAAGTTATTCAAAACGAAGCGTGCCACCGGCACAATCGTCCGGTGACACGCTTTTTGAACAACAGGAAACAAATAGAGTTAATCCGTCAGTTTCAAAATTTTGATCTCCACGCGCTGGTTGGTCTTGCGTCCTTCCGCCGAAGTGTTCGGCACCAGGGGATAACGTTTGCCGTAACCTTTATAGATCACGCGTTTGGGATCAATGCCTTTGTCAATCAGATAGTCCGCCACCGCTTTGGCGCGGTTGGTGGAAAGTTCGTCGGCAAAGGCATCGGACGGTTGGTTGTTCGTATGGCCCGCGATCTCAATGGCTACAGTACCCTGCTCCATCATAAAATCGAACAATTCGTCGAGCATGGGAAGGGACTCATCCTGGATGACATAACTGTCCGTGTCGAAGTTGAGCAAGCGCATGCGGATCGTCTGGCCACTTTCCAGTTTGCCTGTCAATTCGGGCAAAATACGTTTTTCCGTCTGAAAATCAATTTTTTGCGAACAACCGTTGGCATCGGTCACGGTCACGCTGTGGGGGCCAAGAGGCAATTTGGGCGCTGCAAGACCGGTTTGTTTTGTGTCCCAGACGATGTTGTATTTCGGGGTGCCGCCTTTTACCGACACCTGGGCTTTTCCGTCGTTGCTGCGCTCGGTCGTCGCGCCGATGTTGCGGATCAATTCCACAATCAGCGGTTCGGCTCCATTCACAATGATCGAAGCGGATTGGGAAGCGCCCTTCGAATCGGTCACCGTAACGGCGTATTCGCCCGCGTCGAGGCCGGTCGCTTGTTCGCCGGACAAGGATGGATTGTTCCAGGCAAAAGAATAAGGCGGTTTGCCACCGCTCACCCGGACATCCAGCGAAGCCTTTTCACCTGCGCATTTGATCTTGTTTTTCTCGGAAATGCCGACCGTGAGCGGCAAAATATTTTCCGAAATATCAACCGATGCCGTCGTTGAACAACCATTCGCATCGGTCACGGTGACGGCGCGCTGGCCGGGGGCGAGTTTGGCCGCAGCAGCGCTTGTTTCGCCGTTGTCCCATTTGAAGGTAAAAGCGCCGGTACCGCCCTTGACCTGTACCGTGGCCTTACCGTCGGCATTGCCGGTGGAGGCGGGGGCTGTGGCAGCGGCAGTGGCCGTGAGCGCTTCGGGTTGTTTGACGCTGAAAGTGGCCGTATTGCTCGTGCCGGCAGCGTCGGTCACCGTCAGCTGATAGTCGCCGGCCTGGATGTTGGCGGGTTGGTCGTCGCGCAAAGCGGGACTGTTCCAGGCGTATTTGAACGGTCCTTTGCCGCCTGTCACCTGCACCGCCAGCGCGGCCGTTTTGTCGCCCGCACATTTCACGCCGCTCTTCTCCGTAATGCTCACGGCGAGCGGAAGGATGTTCTCCGAAATATTCACCGAAGCGGTGGCCGAACAGCCGTTCGCGTCGGTTACAGTGACGACGCGCTGGCCGGGGGCGAGTTTGGTCGCAGCAGCGGTTGTTTCGCCGTTGTCCCATTTGAAGGTAAAAGCGCCGGTACCGCCCTTGACCTGTACCGTGGCCTTACCGTCGGCATTGCCGGTGGAGGCGGGGGCTGTGGCAGCGACAGTGGCCGTGAGCGCTTCGGGTTGTTTGACGCTGAAAGTGGCCGTATTGCTCGTGCCGGTAGCGTCGGTCACCGTCAGCTGATAGTCGCCGGCCTGGACGTTGGCGGGTTGGTCGTCCCGCAAAGCGGGATTGTTCCACGCGTATTTGAACGGCCCCTTTCCTCCCGTCACCTGCACCGCCAAGGCGGCCGTTTTATCGCCCGCGCATTTCACGCCGCTTTTCTCCGAAATGTTCACCGCCAGGGGAAGTATATTCTCCGAAATGTTCACCGAAGCGGTTGCCGAACAGCCGTTCGCGTCGGTCACGGTGACGGTGCGTTGGCCGGGTGCGAGTTTGGCCGCAGCGGCGGCGCTTTCGCCGTTGTCCCATTTGAAGGTATAGGAGCCGGCTCCGCCCTTGACCTGCACCGCGGCTTTGCCGTCGGCGTTGCCGGTGGAAGCGGGAGCGGTGGCGGCGGCATTGGCCGTAAGCACTTCGGGTTGTTTGACGCTGAAGGAAGCCGTGCTGCTCGTACCGGTGGCGTCGGTCACCGTCAGCTGATAGTCGCCGGCCTGGATGTTGGCGGGTTGGTCGTCGCGCAAAGCGGGACTGTTCCAGGCGTATTTGAACGGTCCTTTGCCGCCTGTCACCTGCACCGCCAGCGCGGCCGTTTTGTCGCCCGCACATTTCACGCCGCTCTTCTCCGTAATGCTCACGGCGAGCGGAAGGATGTTCTCCGAAATATTCACCGAAGCGGTAGCCGAACAGCCGTTCGCGTCGGTTACAGTGACGACGCGCTGGCCGGGGGCGAGTTTGGCCGCAGCGGCGGTTGTTTCGCCGTTGTCCCATTTGTAGGAATAAGCGCCGGCTCCGCCTTTTACCTGTACGACAGCTTTGCCGTCGGCATTGCCGGTGGAAGCGGGGGCAGTGACAGCGGCAGTGGCCGTGAGTGCTTCGGGTTGCAAGACGGCAAAAGTGACCGTGCTGGATCCTCCGGTAGCATCAGTCACGGTAAGGGAGTAATCGCCTGCTGGCAGGTTGTCGGGTTGACCTCCTGAAGCAGCGGGATTGCTCCAGGCGTATTTGAACGGCGCTTTGCCACCGGTGGTCTCTACCACCAGGGCTGCTTTATCGCCTGCGCATTTGATGACCTTTTTAACGGAAATACTGACTTCGAGCGGCAAAATACTTTCAGAAATATTCACAGCAGTAGAAACCCAGCATCCGTTGGCATCGGTCACCGTGACGGCGTGCGAGCCGGGGCTCAGTTTTGTCGCATTGAAACTTGTCTCTCCATTGTCCCATTTGAAAGAATAAGTGCCCGATCCGCCTTTTGCCTGCGCCAAGGCCTTGCCATCGGCATTGCCCGGAGAGGCAGGAGATTGGACGAGGGCATTCAAAGTGAGCGCGTCGGGTTGTTTCACGCTGAAAGTGGCAGTACTCGTCACACCAGCTGCATCGGTGACCGTGATCAGATAGTCGCCGGCTGGTATCTTCGACGGTTGATCGCCCGTGAGCGCTGGATTGTTCCAGGCGTATTTGAATGGCCCTTTGCCCCCGGCGACCTGCACGGCAAGCGCAGCGGTTTTGTCTCCCGGACAACCGATCCTCGATTTTTCCAAAATGGTCACGGAAAGCGGTTGGGCTTTTTCAGTTATGGTGACGGTAGCGGTGGCGCTGCAACCTTTGGGATCGGTCACTGTGACCGTGTGGGGGCCTGTGGTCAGTTGGGTCGCGACGGCCATCGTTTCGCCGTTGTCCCAACGAATGAGCAGGCCGGAGGCGTTGGTTTCCATGTCCACTTCGGCGGTAGCGTCGTTTTTGCCAGGGGCTGACACCGGTTTCTTTTGACGTGCTTTGATGCGCAGACGGGCATCTGGCACGGGTACTTCGGCGCTGCGGGCCTTGCCCTTGCTGTCGGTCACGGTGACGGTATAGTTGCCCGCGCCGACGTTTTTCGGGTTATCACCGCTCAAACCACCGCTCCATGTATAGGTATAAGGCGGCACTCCGCCGGTCACTTTGGCGACGAGAACTGCGTCCTTACCATCTCCGCCGCAGCTGATGGGTTTGTCTACATAAGCGTTGAGGGTGATGGAAGATGCTTTGTCCACCTGGAATAAACCCTTATCGGAAGTGCCAACCCATACCGCACCGTCAAAGTCAACGGCGACACAGGTGCCATATTCACTGGTGTAGTATTCCGGGCCGCTGAATACGTCATAGGTTTCCGCCAGTAAGTCGAAACGGGTAAGCACGCCGGAGACCAGCCACATTTTACCGCTCATATCTATGTCGAAATCAGCGATCTGGCCTTCTAATTTCTTTTTAT
The DNA here is from genome assembly GCA_019187225.1 of Saprospiraceae bacterium. Taxonomy (GTDB): domain Bacteria; phylum Bacteroidota; class Bacteroidia; order Chitinophagales; family Saprospiraceae; genus M3007. Next base: position 40,274 of record JABAQQ010000059.1, on the reverse strand, counting down.
CCAGGGCCAGGTCCGACCATTTGTCGCCATTGGGTGCGAGGGATATTTCGCCGTCGGCCAACACGTAGATCACATTGCCGTATTCGCGGATGCGCTGGACTTCATAACCTGAGAAATCGCCTTTCCAGCGGCCGGGAGGGCCGTACATGAGTCCGTCGTCGGTACCGACCCACAAACGGCTGGATTTATCCTGGAAAATAACGGTGATGTGTTTGGATTTCAATTTGGAGTTAGAGGTCGTGTATTGCTGGACCAATTGCAGTTCGGGAGTGGTTTTGAACTGGAACAGGCCCGCCTCATCGGTACCCAGCCACAAGTTGCCGCTTTTTTCGTCATACCAGGCGGCGGTCACAGTGCACTCGGTTTTGACCTGATTTTTAAAAGCCTCTTCCGACCAACTGAAATCGGCATTGCCGCCGTGGTAGGAAAGCACATTTCTTTGACCGGGAGAAAGGGTCTGGGGGGTACTGAAGTCGCTGGCTTTGATCTGATATACTCCTTTGACATTGGCGGCCCACTTGTGACCGCCGGCGTCTACGGTCACGTTCAAAATGGGCAGGGAGCGGTCCATGGCGCTGGTGCGGTTGACCTCAAGGCCGGCTTTCGGTTGGGCGGCGAGAGGGGGCAAGGTAAAGAGTATAAGGCTGAAAATCAGCGCCGTTCCTGGGCTGTTGAATACGTTAGGCATCGTTTGATACTGGAAATTTGCTTTGTGTTGAACCGGCAAAGGTAGGAGGAGGTTCTGGCTTGATGATCTGTGATTAACGAAAAACAGGCGATTTAAGTGTTTGTCACGCCATTTTGAAAAAAAATATGCCCGGTGCAACGGGTTGTTGCACCGGGCATGGGTTGATCGCGAGGTATGATTCAGTCCTGAAACCTGAGGTTTTACGGATTCTGAACGCAGAGTTTGTTTGTTGCCAGTTCGCCCGACGGAATGGGCCAGATGTAATCGCTGACGGTCGGCAGGATAGTGGCCACATTGGCTTTGCCAGGAATGGGCGCGAGCAAGCGCTGACAATCCAGTGCGCGGAATCCTTCGCCGAGCAGTTCGATACGGCGTTCGAGCAGAATGGCGTTGATCAGGTCGTCGGCAGTAGCGAAATCGGCGATATCGAAGACCACGGAGGCGTCGGAACGGCCGCGAACGGCGTTGAGCAGGTCAACGGAGCGTTGGTTCACGCCATTCTCGCGGGCTTCTGCTTCTGCCAGGCTGAGCAGCGTTTCGGCGTAGCGGAGCACAGGCGCATAGTCGAGGTGCTCCGGTCCCAGCGGGAATTTATTCAGGTACGGCTTGTTGTTGGTATTGATGAACACAAACTGCCGGCGGGCATCGGTGACGGGGAAGTTGACGGAGTCGCCGATGATTCCAGCGGGGTTGAGCGAGTAGTCGCCGATACCGCGCGGGCCCGGGTTGTAGTAGCTGCCCAGACCATTCTGGACGCCCGGCAGGTCGTTGCTGGTAAACGGCATAGAGAAGATGCTCTCCGTTGTCGTATAGGGCGAAGTGAATACGTTCTTCACGTTTGCCTGCAGTGCGTGCGCAATACCGGAAGGCGCTGTGAAAGGTGCGCCGGCAGACACAATTTTGTTGGCCTCCGTGATGGCGTCGTTGTAGCGTTGCATGGACAACAACACGCGGACTTTCATCGCGATCGCAGCGTTTTTGTGGGCGCGCGTCACGTTGGTCAGGCCGGAGTTGGTCGCAGCCAGATTTTGCTCAGCCCAGTTGAGGTCGTCGAGTATCTGGTTGTACACTTCCGCTACCGTGCTGCGGGCCAGATCGTTGTTGCCGGGACCAGTTTCCGGAGTAAGGCGCAGCGGAACACCTAACTGAGAGCCGTTGCCGTCGGCATAGGGACGGCAATAGTAGCGCAGCAGGCTATGGTAGCACAAAGCGCGGACGAAGCGGGCTTCCGCAATGTAGCGGTTAGCCAGTACATCGTCGTTGAGCACAGCACGGTTCGCGTCGGCGCCTACAATAAAGATATTGCAGGCGTTGATGGTTTGGTAAACGGCATTCCAGAGGTTGGTCACGTCGTTCACAGAAGACTCAGTGACGGTGTGGTTCCAGACCCCGAAGCCGGTAACGCCGTTGGTCGTCTCGTTGAGGAACTCTTCTGCGCGGATATCGCCGTACACGATGATGCGTCCGCCGTAAAAAGCGCCGTTTTTCAGGTTATCGTAAATACCGTTCACGAGTTTATCGAATCGGTCCGGCGTGGCAAAAATCGTGGCGTCGGAAAGCAGATTTTTGGGAACGGGGTCCAGCAAATCTTTCTGGCAGGCATTGGGTATCAGCAATGCCGCCAATGCCAGGAGCACAATCAGATTTGACTTGAAAATATACTTGATATTTTTCATAATGGATGTTGCTTTAAGATTGGTGAATTAGAATCCGAGGTTGATACCCACCGTGAATGTTTGGGCCATAGGAACAGTGTTGCGGTCAACCCCCGGCGTGGCGTTGGAATTCCCGTTGGAGGATACTTCCGGGTCGGTGCCGGTGTAGCCCGTGAACAGGAAGGCGTTGTTCACGTTGCCGTAGACACGCAGGCTGGCGATGCTGGCGCGGTCGAGCATTTTGGTCGGGAGTTTGTACCCGAGCGTAATGTTGCGGATGCGCAGGAAGTCGCCTTTTTCCACGTTTTCTGAAATCGGCAATGCCGAGCCGTTGGAAACGTTGTCGCCCAGCACGACACGCGGAATGGTACCGTCGGTATTGCTTTCCGACCAGCGGTCGAGCACGTCGGTGTGGTTGTTCCAGAAACGCATATCGCGCAGACCCGCTTTGCTGCCGTTGTAGATATAGTAGCCACCTGCGTAGTTCATCTGAACATTCAGGTCGAACGAACCGTAGTAGAACGTGTTGTCCCAACCGCCAAACCATTTCGGGATGGCCGGGCCATAGACTTTGCCGTCGGCCACCAGAGCGGCAGCGGAGGCCGGCATTCCGTCGAGGGTCGTCCAGCGCGACTGACCGGCAGGAACGACGTGGCTGTATTGTACCGGAACAGTTCCTGTTACGTTGCCATTGGCGTCGTAGACATTTTTGATGTAGATGCGCTGTCCGTTCGCGGGGTTTACGCCCTGCGTTTCGACGGCGAAGATGCTGCCTACCGATTCGCCGACGCGAATGATGTTCGTGGATTCGAGGCCCGAAGTAGTGGAGAAAATATCGCTGTTCTCGTAGAGGGAAGTCACTTCGTTTTTCATCAACGTGATGTTGGCGGAGGATACCCACGAAAACTTGCCCTTGCGCAATACAGTAGCCGAAAGGCCGAATTCGTGGCCGGTATTTTCCATCGAGCCGATGTTGATGGCGATGATGTTGCCGGGAATACCTTTGGACGGAGCCTGCGGCGCATTCTGGATCAGACCGTCAATTTCATTTTTGAAATAAGTGTATTCACCCTGAAGGCGGTCGTTGAATAAACCGAACACGACACCCACGTCGGTTTTTTTACTGCTTTCCCAGGTCAGTTCCGGGTTGCCGGCCTGCGAGAAAGAAATGGTGGGCGCTGCGCCATACAGTCCCGAATTATATAAGCTTTGCGATGCGAAGTCACCAATACCGACGCTGTTGCCGACGGTCCCGTAGCTGCCGCGGATCTTGAAGAAGTTGACCGTTTCGCCGAATCCACCCAACGAACGCCAGAAAGACTCTTCAGAAGGCACCCAACCGGCAGAAGCGCCCCAGAAGGTACCTTTCTTTTCACCTTCAGCATATGCCGAATATTCGTCCTGGCGGACGTTGACACTGAAGTAGTAACGACGGTTGAATTCATAGTTAAAGCGTCCGAAATACGACAACAGGTAGTTTTCACCCTGGAAAATCGCGCCCGGGTTGATGGTGGTGAAGTTGCCCTGGAAGCTGGTGAAGAACGGGTCGGCGATCTGGCTGCGCTGGGCGCCCCAGCCTTCCTGTACGGTGCGCTGTTGTTCAGTGCCTACCAGGAAGCCGAAATTGTGGTTGTCGGCTACCGTGAGGTCATAAGTCAGGATGTTTTGCCAGTTCCAGCGGTCGAAGCGGAGGTAGAGGTTTTCAGCAAAGCCGTTCTGACCGAAACCGTCGCCGTGAATGGGCGTCCAGAAAGAAATGTTTTCAACGCCCACATTGTCAATGCCGTACTGGGTTTTGATGTTAAGACCTTTCAGAATCTCCAACTGGCCATATACATTGGCCTGGATCTGGTTGGCTTCCGACGTGTGGCGGTTGAGGTCGGTGATCACGACGGGGTTGTAAAAGCCGGTCTGTTGCAGGTTTTTGCCGCGTCCGACCTGGTTGTTCGATGCGATGTTGTAGCCTGCTGTGCCCGGAAGGCGGTTGCCCCTTTCGTCATAACGGAATGGATCAACGATCGGCGCCGTTACAAATGCCAGACGGCCGATACCGGCGGTGCTAAAAGCCTGGCCGGCCAAAGAACCCGTGTTCGGCGCTTTGTTCGTGTTGTTGCCGTAACCCAATGAGCCGCCGATTTTGATCCGCTTGGTCAGTTTGTGGTCGAGGTTCAGGCGGCCCGAAAGGCGCTCAAAGGAGTTGCCGATGATCATACCCTCCTGGTTGGTGTAGCCCAAAGAGAGATAATACGTCGTCTGGTCTGTGCCGCCGGAAAAACTCAGGCCATGGTTGTGCGAAAATCCCGTGCGGTAGACGTAATCGGCCCATCTCGTATCAATCAATTGACCGTTGATGGAGTCGAGGAAGAATTGCTGAGCGGTCAGGCCGGCGTTGACGGCGGCTTCGTTTTTGACTTCCAGGTACTGTTGCGCGTTGAGCACCTCAGGCACGCGGACGGCTTGCGTCCAGCCGGCCCAGGCGTTGTAATTCACACGGGTTTTGCCCTTCTGGCCGCGTTTGGTGGTGATGAGCACTACCCCTGCGCTGGCGCGCGAGCCGTAGATGGCAGCGGCGGAAGCATCTTTCAAAATGTCAATGCTTTCGATGTCGTTCGGGTTCAGGTTCGACAGCGCGTTGTTGGAGGCGCTGTTGTTGCCGTTGCGCAGGTTGTCCGTGTAAGTGGGTATTCCATCAATCACCACGAGCGGGAAAGAGCTCAGGTTGATGGAGTTGATCCCGCGCACGCGGAACACCGGGGGATTGTTCAACACACCGTTGGGGATGCTGACGTTCACGCCGGCAGCCCGTCCCTGGAGCAATTGGTCGAAACTCTGCGCCGGCAGGGATGCGATCTCTTCACCCTTAATGGACGCGACTGTGCCGGTGATGGCGCGTTTTTGCTGGGTACCATAACCGACAACCACCACCTCCTGCAAACTGGCAGGGTTGACCTCCATGCTGATTGCATAATCGCTGTCCGCAGTCAGCGTCACTTCCTTGTCAAGAAAGCCGGTGTAAGTAATTTTCAGTGCTGCTGCATCGGCAGGTACCTGAAGTCGGAACATTCCGCTTACGTCTGTAATGGTTCCGGCAGAAGTACCGGGTGCGGTGACGGTGGCGCCGACAAGCGGCTCGCCCTGATCATCGGTGACCTTGCCGGTCACGGTGCGCTGGGCAATTGCCAGCGTAGCGCTCATAAGAAAGAGCGCCAGCCCAAGTAGGACTTGCTTCATACGAATAAAGTTGATTTGGTTAAAGAAAAATTTTTGTGCCTGGATAAAGGATTATTTCATTTGGCACTGGATTCATTCGCAAGCAATCGGTTTTAAAATTATCACTTGGAATCAGTGAGTTAAGCAGTTGAATATGCACAATCCGGAGGCAAATAAAAGTAACATTTATGTATTCTCCATGCGATTGAGAAATTATTGTCGTCCCAGGTAAAATTTTGACAAGAGAAATACCTCGCCTGTTTGCCCACAAAAAATACTTCGCATCTTCGCCCCGGGTTCATCAGTTAATTTTTTTACCCTTCCAGGCATGTATCTACTCGGCTACGATATCGGCTCTTCTTCCGTCAAAGCGGCTCTTGTGGAAGTACATACCGGCAAAGCCATCGGCACCGCGCAGCATCCGGAGCAGGAAATGGATATTCTGGCCGAACGCCCCGACTGGGCAGAGCAGCACCCTTCCGAATGGTGGCAAGCCGTCTGCGCCGCTACGCGCAAATTGCTGACCAAAACCGGCATTGCTCCGGGCGATATTGCCGCAATCGGCATTTCCTATCAAATGCACGGACTCGTAGTAGTGGATAAGAAAGGCGAAGTGTTGCGGCCTGCCATCATTTGGTGCGACAGCCGGGCGGTCGGCATCGGCAACCGGGCGTTTGAAAAAATCGGAGAATCCTATTGCCTCGAGCACTACCTGAACGCTCCGGGCAATTTTACCGCGTCCAAATTGCGCTGGGTATGCGAAAACGAACCCGGTACTTTTTCCAGCATCCATAAATTCATGTTGCCCGGCGATTACATTGCCTATCGCATGACGGGAGAAATTCGCTCGACCGTGAGCGGTTTGTCGGAAGGCGTGCTGTGGGATTTTAAAGAAAAAACCGTTGCGCGGCAACTGCTGGAACATTACGAAATCCCGGAGAAAATGCTTCCCGACCCTGCGCCCGTTTTTTCAAAACAGGGGATGGTGACCGCGGAAGCGGCCGCCGCCCTGGGCCTTGTACCGGGGATACCGGTCGGTTACCGGGCAGGCGACCAACCCAACAATGCATTGTCACTGAACGTATTGCGACCCGGAGAAGTAGCAGCCACCGGCGGCACTTCCGGCGTAGTCTATGCCGTCGCCGGACAACCGATGTTCGACGCCCGGCAACGCGTCAACAGTTTCGCCCATGTGAATTATACGCCCGAAAACCCGTTGACCGGCGTGTTGCTTTGTATCAACGGCGCGGGCAGCCAGTACCGCTGGATGCGGCAACACATCGGCAGCGCGGGACTGGGTTATCAGGAAATGGAACAACTCGCCGCATCCGCCGGGGTCGGCGCCGACGGCGTTTGTATCCTGCCGTTCGGCAACGGCGCCGAAAGAATGCTGGGCAACCGCGTGACAGGATCGCGTATATCGGGTCTGCATTTCAACCGCCATGAAAAACGCCACCTGTACCGGGCTGCTCTGGAAGGCATCGCTTTTTCGTTTGTTTACGGCATAGAAATCATGCAGCAAATGGGTATCCCGGTGCGGATGCTGCGCGCCGGCAACGACAACCTGTTCCAGTCGGCTGTCTTTTCCAATACCCTTTCGACCCTCGTGGGGGCTGAAATTGAATTGATCGCAACCACCGGCGCCGTTGGAGCGGCAAAAGCGGCAGGCGTGTCGGTGGGCATATACGACTCGATTGAAGAAGCGATGCAGGAGGCGGAAATAGCGGGGCGTTATGAGCCGTCGGCGAAAAAAGACGAATATGAACTGGCGTTCGAAAAGTGGAAAAAAGAGCTCGCAGCAGAGATCGGGACATTGGACGCTGGATTTTTGGAGATTTGACTTGTTGATGTGGAGATGTAGGATTGGAACTTGGGACAAATTAATGCCCGCAGGCATCCAAAGTCTAACGTCCAAGGTCCAGAAATCCGCGGTCCGGATACTTTTATCATTCACCATACATCATTTCCAATATGAGCATCACCATCGGCGAACGCGAATACTTCAAGGGTATTCCAAAAATCAAATACGAAGGAGCCCAATCCGACAACCCCCTGGCATTCCGCTGGTACGATGAAAACCGCAAAGTGGGCAGTAAAACCATGCGTGAGCACTTCAAATTTGCCATGGCCTATTGGCATACGATGTGCGGAACAGGCGGCGACCCCTTCGGTCCCGGTACAAAATCATTCCCCTGGCTGGAAGCGAAAAAGCCGGTGCAACAAGCGTATGATAAAATGGACGCCGCCTTCGAGTTCATGACAAAGATCGGCCTGCCCTACTATTGCTTTCACGATTTTGACCTCGTGCAGGAGGGCGATACATTGAAGGAAAGCGAACGCCGCCTGGAGAAGATCACAGATTATGCCTTGAAAAAACAAAAATCTTCAGGCGTAAAACTGCTGTGGGGCACTGCCAATTTGTTCTCCCATCCCCGCTATATGAACGGCGCGGCCACCAATCCCGATTTTGCCGTCGTCGCCTGGGCCGGGGCGCAGGTAAAAAACGCCCTCGATGCGACTGTAAAGCTCGGCGGCGAGCACTATGTCTTCTGGGGTGGGCGCGAAGGCTATATGAGCCTGCTCAATACCAACATGAAAAAAGAACTCGACCACCTGGCGCGCTTCCTGCACATGGCGAAAGACTACGCACGCAGGGCCGGATTCAAAGGCACCTTTTTTATCGAGCCGAAACCCATGGAGCCGAGCAAACACCAGTACGATTTCGACGCGGCTACCAGCATCGGCTTCTTGCGCGAATACGGCCTGGATAAAGACTTCAAACTCAACGTGGAAGTCAACCACGCTACACTCGCGCTCCACACTTTCCAGCACGAATTGCAGGTGGCTGCAAATGCCGGAATGCTCGGCTCGATTGACGCGAACCGCGGCGATTACCAGAACGGCTGGGACACCGACCAATTCCCCAACAACGTACTGGAACTGACCGAAGCCATGCTTATCATCCTGCAGGCGGGTGGGCTGGCAGGCGGAGGCGTCAATTTCGACGCGAAGACCCGCCGCAACTCGACCGACCTCGCCGATATTTTCTACGCGCACATCGGCGGCATGGACGCATTCGCCCGCGCACTACTCGCGGCGCACGAGATCCTTGAAAAATCCGAATACCGCCGGATGTTGCAGGAACGTTACGCGTCTTTCGACAGTGAAGACGGCCGCGCCTTCGAAGCGGGCAAACTAAAACTCAAAGACCTGCACAAGATCGCGCTGCGCAGTGGCGAACCCAAACAACGCAGCGGGCGGCAGGAACTGTTCGAGAACCTGCTGAACCGTTATGTGTAGTGCCATTGGAGGTCATTGAGGGTCATTAATGACTTTTTTTAATGACCTCCCATTGCTCTTAATTTCACTTCACCCGCACGGCGCTCATCAGCGTTTTCACGCGGCGTTCGGCGTTCTTTTTTGTCTCCAGGTCGCCAAGGCGCTGAAGGCCCTGCCAGGAAGAAAAACCTTCTTCTTTGGCCACCATTTCGCGGAAACTGGCTTCGGCGGGCGATACGCTTGCTGCGGGTTTCGCTTTTTGCGGAGCAGCAACAGCGGCGTTTGATTTTTTCGGTTTGCTGAAAACGGAGAAAGCAGGCGCTTTGGCGGCAGCGGTGGGAGGCGCGGCAGCGAAATATTGGGCCAGGTTGTACTGTTGCGACACTTTGCCGACGCTCCAGGAAAAATCGTAGCTCTTCAGCGCTGCGCTGTTTGGCACAGCGAGGTCGCCTGCGTGTTCCGATACATCGCGGTTGAAATCGCGGGCGGTGTAATTGCCGAGATAAGATTTCACGACGACGTTGCTCAGCAGCAAATGCGGTTTCACGGAGTGGGTTTCGCTGGCTTCGGCTACCGCTTTTTTCCATTTTTTGGCCGTTGATACAACAAACGCTTCGTCGGCGTAGAGCCCTCTCAATCGTTCCGTTACCGATGCCGACTCGACGGCAAGGGTGGGCTTGCGATCAGCCGGGAGATCGGCGGCAATGCCTTTGGATGTTTTCTTTTTCTCTTTGGCGATACGCGAGCCGGATACGGGCTGGAGTTCGGGCAGAGAACCTGTTTCTTCCGTGTTGTAGGCCGTGATTAATTCCCCGCCGGCGCCGGACTTGTCAGCGTTCTTTTTGTGTCCGACATAAGAAAAAACAAGGAAGCCGGAGATGAGCGCGGTGGCTGCGAAGCCAAGGAATTCGAAAAAACTTTTCATTGCGTGTAAAAATTTAGAGAGTGAGTGGAGGAATTTTTATTGGTTTGCGGGTTTGCGGGTTAACGGGTTTGCGGGTTAACCCGCAAACCCGTTAACCCGTCAACCCGTCAACCTATTTTAAGCCATGATCATTTCATAATCAATTCTCCAGAGTTGGTATGTCTCGATGATCATCGTGATCATTTCCGCATAATTTTTTGCTGTTGCGTAGCCGGATTGTTTCAGTCCCACACACCAGGCGGCGTAATAAGGCACCCGGTCGTGACCGAACAATTTCCTGGAAATGGGATATTCCCCGCCGATTTCATACTGCCGGATCATCCAGTTGTAGCGCGGCCCCTGCAACAGGAGGCTGTGGCGCCGGTAACTTTCCCGGGCCGACGGATACACTTCAAAGCGATCCCATACATAGTCGTCGGTGCGTTGCACACAACCGATCGCCAGCGAGTGGTGGTCGAAGTCGTCGTCGGTCATGCGCCCGTCGCGGCGGTATCCGGGTTGGAGCTGGCACTTGACCCCGAAGTGATTGTTCGCTTCGGATGCGAGGTAACCCCTTCCGGCATTGCCTTCAAACAGCCCCTGTGCCAGCGTCACGGATGCCGGTATCTTGGTGCGTCGCATTTCGGCAAGCGCGACCCCCTTGTATTGTTCGATGTAATCCAGGTATGCCTGCACGTTCCCCTGCTTCCGGGCAGGAAGGGTCCGGGCAAGGTGCCGCTCCATGTCGGCCCTTTTCCAGTACCTGCTTCGGGTGGTCGGGAGCGCTTCTTTTTCCGCCTTATCGAAAAGGGAAATGGTGGTATCTGCCTGATAGAATTCGCGCAGCTTGGCGGCGAACAGTACCCCTACCTCGTCGGCGCCGCTTTTAAAATTATCCTGCCATTGCTCATATACCGGTAAGTCGGCCAGTCCGGACAACGGACCTTCGATGTGGTGGTAATATTTCAATACGAGATAACCCGGCAGGGCAACGAGGAGTAATCCGAGAAAAACGCCCTTGCCGATGCCATAAAACAGCCCTTGATCCTGCTCGTTTTTTTCCATGTTGTTCAAACCGGACTGCGGGAATAGGAGGGATGAGAAGGATTACAAGTGAAAATCAACGGCGTTTACAGCAAAAAGCCAGCCCAATGGACAAAAATCGAATCAAAAAATCATTTGTCGGGTCTGGATTTTAGATTGCGGCGGGCTTTGACCAGGGAACGGTCGAATTAAAACGTAAAAAAGCTGCCTTGGTAAAACCCGGCAGCTTTTTCCATCGAGCGGGAAACGAGACTCGAACTCGCGACCCTCAGCTTGGGAAGCTGATGCTCTACCAACTGAGCTACTCCCGCGTGGTCAGGTTTTTCAAAATTCCTGCCAAAGGTAGGAAAATGCAGCGCACCCGGCAATCAACATGAGATAAATTTTTCAAATCATTTGCTATTGAACTCATTATAACTACATGGTAACAAACAACTTACACCAAATTTTCCCTAATTGCTTTTATTACCCCCAATTGCATCAAATATCGCCTTCCTGACTTTTTCATACCGGTTCCACAAAATGAAGTGATCGCCATCGGGCAGTATTTCTATCTGAAGATCAGCAACACCCGTCAGCACCTGCCGGGCAAAGTCAACATTGGCCACCGGAACGAGGCAGTCGTTCACGGCATGTACCACCGTAACTGGACAAGTGACTTTGCTCCACTTCGGCGACATTTTTTTCAACTCTCCTTCCAAAGGTTTTATTTCGGCATTGCTCGTCCAGAAACTTTTCGGAAGCAGCCATTTGAGTGGAGGCGGTTGTACCGCCGCCTGCCACCAGGGATGTTCTTCCAGGGCAGGGTCAATGGATGCCGCTACCAATATCAACCCTGCGGTTTGTTCAGGATAATCCATGGCGAAACGCGCGATAACCGGCCCGCCCAATGAATGCCCCAGCAACCAAACCTTTTGATTGGGAGCGAGTTGTTCGACCACTGCATGGACGGCGGCCGCCTGCGCTTCGAGCGACCGTTCCGGCTTGCCGAAACCTTCCGTATAGCCAAAACCCGGCCTGTCGAGGGCGACCAAGCGCACCTTTTTTGGCAAAAATGTATCCGCCAAAAAGCCCAGAAAAGCATCGGCAGAGCCGGGGGAGCCGTGCACCAACACCAGCAAGGGCAGGCTGTCGGCTGCGCTGACATTCACCGCGTGAATCATCCGTCCGTTCCTGTCGGGCACATCGAGGAAAACCGGATCGAGCGGCTGTCCCCGTTTTTTCAACGCCGTCGTCCATTCGCCGTCCGATGTACGCATGGTAAAACAACCGGCCTGCACGGCGATAACCCAAACGGTCAGCAAGAAGGATATGCTGTACATGAAAATACGGAAAAGATGTCTGAGACAAATACGGAGGTTTTTGTTCAATCCTGACATTTGGGAAGGAGGTTGTAGAATGTCCGATGCAAATTTGCAGATAAACAGGTATAGGTATGTGGACAAAATAAATTGACATTGGACGTTGGGCATTTGACAAAATGATTGGTTGTCAAGGTCAAATGTCCAACGTCCAACGTCCAATGTCCAATGTCAAAAATCCAATATCCGCTTGCTTATCTTTCAATTGGCATAAAAAAACGAATTTCGCAGTTCAATTCAAGTATCCGGCCATGGAAGACATCAAAGCACTCATCAGACAAGGACGAACGCGTGATGCCATCGAACAATTACAGAAAATAGCAGGCAAAAAACACGAGGATTCGTGTATCCACCTGGCCAGTCGTTATGAATATCTGATAAACGAGCAATTAAAGGGCGTTCTTGGCCATGAAGAGGAGACAAGAGAACTCCAGAAGATCAACAATGATCTCTTGGAATTGATTAAAATGATCGAGCATTCGCCTGCGGCCGGTTTGCCCGGCAAACGGCCCGCTTCAGTATATGTTTGGCTTGGAATCGTTCTATTGATCGCTACGGGCATTGTATTATACGCTTTGTGGGGTTCGGAAAAGAAAACGTATTTTTTCAATTTCGAATCGCATAATGTACCCAGCAAAATATTGGACGTCCTGGACTCACTCCGGACAACATCCGAAAATGTGCGGGATATTTCCATAGATGAAAACTACTATTGGGTGATTTTGTTGGGTAGAGACAGGGCGATGTGGAGCAAGGACGTGCCGCCGTTTTTAGATTGGAAAATAGAGGAGATATACCAACAAAATCGCAATACGATCAGGCAAGTGGCCATGGGGCCGGATTCAAGGTGGGCGCTTTTATTCAACGAGCAGGATTACCGGATATACCCGGATGTACAGGATACGTTGAGAAAATTTTTGAACGACGGCTCCTGGCGCAAGGGTGAAGCCCTGAAAGAGGTCGCATTCGGCTCTTCGCCGGGTGAATTTGTTTTGCTGGCAGGTGAAGGTTATTATGCCTATAACAACATCCCGCACGATCTGATTTTCACCCTCAGGGAACAGCGATCCGGAATAAAATCCATTGCTTTGGGTCCTGAGGATGAATGGATAATGCTGACCGGCAAAAACGACGCGATCAGCAGTAATTCGCTGGACGACGGACTCAAAAAGACGCTGAGCCGCCTAAAAAAAGAAGATCGTGAAATACGGAAAGTCTGCTTGCTGAAAAACGAGGGGTGGATTGTGCTGACGGACTGATTCCCGGTGCTTGTCGCAATTGAATGAAGCGGAAAACCTGTACCTTTGACCTGTTGAGGGCAGAGGGTAGGAAGTGGAGGGGAGAAAGCGAAAGGTAAATCTATATAGCCCCCCTCTACCTTCTACCTTCTACCCTCTACCTTCTATCTTCTACCCTCTACCCTCCACCATAAAAACATGAAAGTCGTTATCCCCGTTGCCGGCGCCGGAACGCGCCTTCGCCCCCACACTTACACCCAGCCCAAACCCCTCATGCCGGTAGCGGGCAAGCCGATCATCCGCTTCATCGTGGACAAACTGGTGGAAGTCGGCATGACCGATTTTGTGTTTGTCATTGGTTACCTGGGCGACAAAGTCCGCGACTACATCGAGCATACTTATCCTGATCTGCAGACCGAGTTTGTGTACCAGGAGCACCGCGAGGGCTCGGCTCACGCGATCTGGACGGCCCGCGAGGCCATCGAGGATGAGGAGGATATCTTCATCGCTTTCGGCGATACGATCTTCGATGTGGATATGAAACAAATGCTCGACTGCCAGTACTCCTGCATCGGCGTAAAAAAGGTGAACGATCCCCGCGAATTCGGCGTAGCGGAAATCGACGAAAAGGGTTTTGCGACACGTATGGTGGAAAAGCCCCGCATCCCGAAGTCGAACATGGCCATCGTAGGATTGTACAAGGTGAAAGAAGTACCGGCGCTGTTAAAAGCCATCGGCACGATGATCCAGCATGACCAGCGCACGGTGGGCGAATTTCAATTGACCGATGCCCTTCAGATCCTGCTCGAGCAGGGGGTGCGGATACAAACCCTGCCGGTCATCAATTGGTTCGACTGCGGCCGCAAGGAAGTGCTGTTAGAAACCAACGCCATGCTGCTGAGCCGCCGGGGTTATGCGACCGATGATTTGCATCTTTCCGAACACGACAACACCATTTTTATCCACCCCGTTGCCATCGGCGCCAATTGCAAGATCACCAACAGCATCATCGGCCCCCATGTGACGGTGGGCGACAATGTGACCATTAATTATTCCATTGTTAAAGACAGCATCATCGGCAACTTCGCCGCCTTAGAAGACGCCGTGTTGAGGCGCTCGGTCATCGGCAGCGACGCGAGCATCCGGGGTATGAATTTGAGTTTGAACATCGGGGACAATACCGAAATTGATTTTGATTAAACGCCTGTCTGCTCCAACAACCAGGCGCGCTCTGCGACGTCCGGCGTAGCGTCGATTTCATCCCTCAATGCCGCCACTGCCTTCGGGTCGGCGCGATTCAACTCCAGCAGTTTTTTGGTAAAAACGATCAGGTTTTCATTGGTAGTGCGGTGATAGCCCAGGTTTTTCTGTCGCCGCAGGTAAGCCGAAAAACTTTGCAGCAGCGATTCCAATGCCTCCCATTCGCCCAGTTCGAAGTAACTGCGCAACAACATGCGCCGCGCATCGAGGTTGTTGAGCGGGTCGTCGAGTTCCACTTGCTGGAGCAGGGGCATGGCGCGGGCATAATCGTGCTGCTGGAACCGCAGATAAGCCAGATTGTAGCGGTAAAGGTTGTCGCGCTCGCGGGGATGCAGCGCAGTGCGGTGTTGTTCGAGGAATTGCTCCGCCCAGGCTTGTTCGTTCAGTGCGACGGCCAGCCGGATTATGTTTTTGTAATTAAAACCCGATATAATCCCGTTTTCCAGTAATACGCCCCCCTGTAGCGCCGATCGGTACAGATCGAATGCCTCACGGATATAGGCGCGTTTGCCCGCATTCATCCGGCGAATACAACCGTTGATCGCCAACAGGTACAACCCGCGTTGTTCATCGGTCGAAAATCGCCGGCTGTGTTCGGACAAACACACTTTTAGCTGTTCCAATGGCGCGCTGTCCTCCGGATGCTGCAGGGTTTGGTAAGCATGGTAATACACTGCCACAGCCGGTATTCGGAGCATTTCATCGCGCTCCACCGCTTCAAGGATGGCCTCCAGTAAACCAAGCCGGTAGGCCTGCCCCGCCACTGCCTCATGCGTGGAAGCCAGACAGGCATGACGCAACATCTCAGACACGTAATACACAGTCAATTCATCGGGCAAGGGCTGCAAATTGAGGCGTGCCGAACGCTCCCGAAGGGAGGTGGATTCGAGTCGCTCCTGGTGCAATTGATACTGCTGGAAATGATACCTGGCATCGCGTTGCGCCGCTTGTTCGATCCCGGCCAGTTGTGCGGACAAAGTTTTTTCCAATAAGTCGTCCATGCCCCTGCGACGCAAAGCACGCAGCAGAAGCGGAATTTGGTCTGCCGATTCCCGACGACCTTCCTGAAGTATCAGAAACTGCCTCACCAAATCGAGCAGGTAAGATTGAATATATCGCAATTGGCTGTAGTTGTAAGGCATTCCCGGACAAGCGGCAGCGAACAGGCGTTCGTGTTGTAATGCCTTGCTGGTAGAACGGCCCGCATGCATTGCCAGGTAATCACACAAACGCACGACTTCTTGCCGGCGATTGAAATACGAACAGCGCACCAGTTCGCCCAATTGGCGGCGGTCCTGAGCACTGAATTGCTTGAATACCCGAACAATAAGTGAATCCATTGAAAAAATTTGATAAAATTTTCAGACAAAAATACGATATTTCAATTGATTATCAATATTATAAAAAGAAATAAAACTTGACAAATTAACTATTTTGTATTTTTTGAAAAGCGTCGGCGATGCCACCTTTGGGCATGAAATCACCAATTGATTGTAATTTTATGAAAAGGGAATTATTATTGTTAGCGGGAGTTTTATCCCTGATGATCCGGCTTTCCGCGCAGGACAGCGGATATTGGATGCGGGTGTCAGGGCCTTACGGAGGCACTTTTCGCAACATTACACGAACGGATAGCGGTGCCTTGTATGTGCTGCCCAACCAGCCGTTCGGCTTCGGGCCAGCCATAAATTGGGGAGCCCGGCTTTATCGCTCCGATGACAATGGCCAACACTGGTCAAAGCTGGCACTTACCATCAACGGTCAACCCTTCAACAGTTATATTTCGGTCGGCCCAAGCGGCCGTTTGTATACTTTAACTTACAACAACAATATCGCGAATACCAATTTGTACCGTTCGGACGATGGGGGAGCAAGCTGGACCCTTCTGGCAGATAGTACTGACCTGAAACAATTAAATGAAACTCCGGACGGCGCTTTGGTGGCGTGCGCCGGCAATCACCTGGAAATTCGTCGCTCGACGGATGGCGGTCAAACCTGGGAAACGGTTTTTACCGCCCCCGCTTCATTTTACAGTGATCTGCAGATCATGCCAAACGGAGATATGGTGTGGTTTGGCGGCAACGATTCTCAAAATCAGACCATATACCATCATTCGACAGACGATGGCCAGAGCTGGACGACTGTCACCATGCCAGGATATAACAATTATCCGTTATTTATTGCACCCGGCGGGACATTTCTCGCTAAAGGAGGCTCCGGTATTTTGAGATCCGTGGACAACGGCCAGACCTGGCAGGAAATCACAGTTGACGGTTATATTGATCTGAGCAGTTTCGCAGCCTTGCCTTCCGGACGGATACTGTCAGCGGCAAGCAGCCAAAATGGCTTGTATTTTTCCGACGACGATGGGTTGACCTGGACCAAACAGCCGACGGAGCAAGCGATATACCAAATTCTTCCGGTGACCGCATCGGATGGAAGCGTTCTCGGATATGCGAATGAATCATTATACAGGTCAACTGACGGAGGCGCGAACTGGGAGTTCGGCGCCAATGGCATGGACCTGGCGCAAGTGCTGCAAATGGCGTTCGCCTCCCCGGATACTTTCCTTGCGCTTACCTTAAACGGACTCTGGCGCACTGACAACAACGGTCAACAATGGACTCAATTGACCTATCAACCTGCCAATGCGTATAAAAACGGCCTTGCATTCAATGAGACCGGCGAATTTGTCCTCATATCCGGGTTTTCCTTGTTATGGTCCGATGACCTGGGTGACCATTTTACGGACATTACTCCTCCTGCCGAAATTCTGCACCAATTTGTGCGGTACAGAGCGGCAGATTCCTTGATCTTCATCGATACCCAGCAAGGAGTGATGCGTTCGACCGATAACGGTCAAAGCTGGCAGTCCATTTTTCCAGGACAGTCCCTCATATTCCACGACCTGTTGTTCCATCCCTCCGGTCGGATATTTGCCTACTATTTACCCTCTCTGAACGAAACCACATTCTTGTATTCCGACGATCGGGGGGATAGCTGGACTCCGGTAGCCGGAGAATGGGACGATATTTTGGAAATACGCGAGATGTTTGCAAACCGGGACGGTGAGATATACGTTTTTGCTACGGATTCGACCGGCACGATTCTGCGCCGCTCCCTCGATAACGGTCTCAGTTGGTCTTCACACCCGGAATTGGCTGCGACCGGTCTTTACCCAGCTCCGTTTGCAGAAAATATTGCGGAGCACCTTTTCGTGCTTAACAATCAAACGATTTCCAGATCGCTCGACAAGGGAGTTACATGGAGTAAAATACCGAACCCCATTGTGACTTTTCCGGGGGGCGGTAGTTTTAAAAGGATTCTTGATCCGATTTCAACGGACCAATATATGTACATAGGTACCAGTTCCTGCGGCTTGCTTCGCACCCGCAATCCGACTTCCCAGGGTGCATACCTCAGCGGTCGGGTCCGGCATGATGCTGATTCGGATTGCAGCACACCCGATGCTCAAACGGCATTGCACAATTGGGTAGTGAATGCAACGGGCAACAACTCTTACTACACTACTACCGATTCAGCCGGCCGCTATCTGATGTTTGTGGATACGGGAGCATACGAAATACGGGCAGAGGTACCCAATGGTGTTTGGTGGGATATCTGTGAAGATCCGCAGTATGTAATATTGGATAGCCTGCTTGGACTCGATACATTTGATTTTTCGGCAGTTGCATTGTCCGAATGTCCGCTTATGACCGTTGATCTTTCCATGCCTACGTTGCGCAGGTGTTTTGACAATTCTGTTTTCCTCAATTACTGCAACCAGGGCGCCGAAACAGCCATAGATGCGCGGGTGGATGTGATGCTCGATCCTTTTCTGGCCTTGATAACCGCCTCATTGCCTGCAATTGATATGGGCAATAACACCTATCGCTTTGACCTTGGCGACATACCGCCGGGTGGCTGCGGACAATTCAGGTTGACAGTGCACGTCAATTGTGATTCTACCGTATTGGGACAAACGCACTGTATTGCCGCACACGGATATCCCGACACCTTGTGTGCACCGGTACCAGACTGGTCGGGCGCTACCATCCAGGCCGGTATTACCTGTCAGGATACCGTACTGCAAATGACGCTGAAAAATACAGGTACGGCGCCCTCGCAGCAACTCGATTACATCATTATTGTGGACGATGTTGTACTGATGCAAGGCAATCAATCTTACGACCCTGGGCAGGAAATTGTAATGACACAACCGGCCGATGGTCACACATGGCGCATCGAATCGCAGCAGGAGCCGGGGCATCCGTTTGCAACCAACAATCACATAGCGCTTGCTTTTGCAGAAGGATGCGGTGGTTTTGAGAGCCTTGGATTTATCAATCAATTTGCGGTAGATCAATTCACACCTTCCTGGGACCGGGATTGCCAGGAAAATACCGGCTCCTACGATCCCAACGACAAACAGGGCTTTCCGCTCGGCTACGGCGACGAACACTACATCCGGCCCGGCCAGGAACTCGAGTACCTGATCCGCTTCCAGAATACCGGCACCGATACGGCTTTCAACGTCGTCATCACGGATACTTTGTCGCCCTGGCTCGACCCGGCCTCGGTGCGCCCCGGCGCGGCTTCACACCCCTACACCTGGGAACTTTCGGGGCAAGGCGTGTTGCGTTTTACTTTCGCTGATATTCTTCTGACCGACAGCAACACCAACCTCGCCGGCTCGCAGGGTTTCGTATCTTTTAGAATCAACCAACAGCCGGATGTCCCGCTTCAAACGCAGATATTCAATTCCGCGGCCATTTATTTCGACTTCAATCCGCCGGTCATTACCAACCAGACCATGCACACCATTGGGGAAGATTATCTCGTGGGTACGAACGCTCCGGTGCACCCCGCACAACCAAGCAGGATTTTTGTATCCCCCAATCCCGCCTCGGAATCCGCCATTTTTCAACTCAAAGAGGGCTTTTTTGACCATCATCACATCACCGTGACCGATGCTTACGGGCGAAAAGTGAGGGAATCGAATGCATCCGGTAAACAATTTTTGTTCCAGCGGAACGGCTTGCCGCCAGGCGCGTATTTTTTCCGGGTGGAAGATGCCAAAGGAAAATGGCTCGGGTCGGGAAAACTCATTCTGAGATAGCCGCCGGTGCCTGATTCTGACCAAAACAAATTAAACACATGTTGGCTGTTCGCGGCAAAGCACATTTCTTTGCCGGTGAAACGCCCTATCCTATTTCGCCGCAAAACAGGTGGAATAGGATTTTTTATTGTTTTGCAGCATCAAACACTCCCTCCGCATGAAAAAGATCTTCTTTCCTTCCATTCCCTTTTCTTATTTGAGAACCATCGTTCTGACGACGGCCGCTCTGCTTTTCGCCTCGCTCTCAAAGTCTTCGGCCCAGGTTTCCTGCGATCCCATTTTTCCTACTCCCAGCCAACAGATCAAGATTTATTTCAATGCTGCCGAAGGCAACGGCGCGCTGGCAGGCTTTGCCGGACCGGTGTATGCGCATATGGGTGTTTTTAAAGAAGGGCAAAGCGGCTGGCAAAACGTGGTGACCACCTGGGGAGTCGCCGACCCGGCAGGCCAAATGGTCAATGAAGGGCCGAATTTATGGTCTAAAACCTTCACCATCAATTCGTTTTTCGGCATCCAGCCCGGCGAAACGGTGACCAGCCTCGCCTTCGTTTTCCGCAACCAAAGCGGCAGCATCGTGGGGCGCGCCGCCGATGGCTCCGATATTTTTTACCCGGTGTATCCCGACAACAGCGGTTTGCTGACGACCTTTTTAGAGCCTTACGCGAAAATTTTTCTGACGAGTACCGGCACTGCGATACCGGTAGAAGCTGTCGCCTCCCAAACAGCCGATCTGAAACTCTTCGACAACGGCACACTGCTCGCTTCCGAATCCTCCGGCACCTTCATAGAAACCGCCATCACTGCCGGCGCTGCCGGCGTGCACCGCGTGGATTTCGTAGCGACGACGGCATCGGAGTCCGACACCTCCACCTTCGTCTATATCATACCCGGCAATGTTGTGACCGAAAACCCGCCCGCCGGAACGGAACCGGGCATCAATTACATAAACGATCAAACTGTTCGCTTTTCATTGTATGCGCCGAACAAACAGGTTGTCCACCTCATGGGCGACTTCAACAACTGGCTGCCCGACGGCAACTACCAGATGAAACGCGGCACGGACAACGCCACCTGGTGGCTCGAAGTGAGCGGGCTTATTCCCGGAAAACAATACCGCTTTCAATACTTAGTGGACGGTTCTATGCGCATCGCAGACCCGCTCAGTACCCTGGTGCTCGATGCCGGCAACGATCCGTTCATTCCTGCCTCGACTTACCCGGATCTCCCACCCTACCCCAACGGAAAAACATCCGGCGCGGTGTCGGTGCTGCAAACGGCCCAACAACCCTTCGACTGGCAGGCGCTGAACTACGAACGCCCGAAAAAAACCGACCTCGTTATCTACGAACTCCTGTTGCGCGACTTCCTCCATGCGCACGACTACCCCACCCTGCTCGACACGTTGGATTACATCGAACGACTCGGCGTCACGGCCATCGAACTGATGCCGGTGAACGAATTCGACGGCAACATCAGCTGGGGCTATAACCCTTCTTACCACAAAGCCCTCGACAAATATTACGGCACGGCAGAAGCGCTGAAAATGCTGGTAGACGAGTGCCACAAGCGCAACATCGCCGTCATCCTCGACGTGGTGTTCAACCAGGCCAGCAACCAAAGCCCCCTGGCACAACTCTACTGGGACGCCGCCAACGACCGCCCTGCCGCCGATAATCCCTGGCTGAATCCCGTGGCCACCCACCCGTTCAGCGTTTTCAATGACTTCAACCACGAAAGCCCGGCGACGAAGGCTTACGTCCGCAATTGCCTGAAGTACTGGCTGACGGAGTTCAAAGTAGACGGCTTCCGCTTCGACCTGTCCAAAGGTTTTACCCAAAAAAATACCGGCACGAACGTGAACGCCTGGGGTCAGTACGACGCCGGACGTATCGCCACGCTGAAAGGATACGCCGATGTCATGTGGTCGGTTGACCCGACGGCCTACGTCATTCTGGAGCATTTCGCCGCCAACAACGAAGAGCAGGAACTTGCCAACTACGGCATGATGCTCTGGGGAAATATGCACGGGTCGTACAAGGAGACCGCTCTCGGCTACAATCTGACCGGCAATCAGACAGACATGAGCTGGATATCCTGGCAGCAACGCAATTGGACCCAACCCCACCTTATCGGCTACTTCGAAAGCCACGACGAAGAGCGCATCGGTTATGAATGCGCTATCTACGGCAATACCAACGGAAATTACAATATCCACTGGCTTCCCTATTATGCGCTGCGCATCGAAATGCTCAACAACCTGCTCTATACCGTGCCGGGGCCGAAAATGCTGTGGCAGTTCGGCGAACTGGCCTACGATTTTTCCATCAACCGGTGCGAAGACGGCTCGATTGACGACCTCTGCCGCACGGGGCCGAAACCCATTCGCTGGGACTTCCCCACCGACCCCTACCGCCGCCGCCTGCGCGATGTCACCGCGGCACTACTGCATTTGAGAAAAAATCACGATGTATTTGAAACAACTGATTTTCAAATAGATATTGATCCCGGTTTGGGCCGCACCATACGTCTGAACTCCAACGGCATGAACGTTCACGTCGTCGCGAACGTGGGATTGACTTCCAATGCCGTCACACCCGATTTCCAGCACACCGGTACGTGGTATGAATATTACACCGGTCAAACACTCGACGTGACGAACGTAACCGCTCCGCTCACCCTGGCGCCTGGCGAATACCGGCTTTACATTGACCAATTTGTCCCCCTGCCGCCCGGCGTGAACACGACGTTCGTGCGCGAAATTGCCGGGATTTTAAGCGGGTTGGAAGTGTACCCTAATCCCGCCGGCAATGTCGTTTCGGTTGATTTTTCCCTGGACGAAAGCGCCTGCATTCAAATCGAGGCAATGGATTTCACGGGAAAAATTGTGTCGCGCACGGTCCCCGGAAATTTGCCGGCAGGTATGCAGCACATTGAAATCAACGTCGAAAATTGGCAACCTGGCATTTATTTTGTCTCCGTTCGCGACGAACGGGGCGCGCGTTTGACAAAAAAACTGGTAAAAATCTGAGATCAGGCCAGACCAGGCTCCCAACCTTTACTTGTTGTACGATGCGCATTCTCTGGATTACTCCCGGCTTCGCCGCCGCCGAACTCGACTACAACTGCATTCCGCCCATGCAACTGCTGGCGCAGGAATTGATGCGGCAAGGGATTGATTTACACATCGTAACCCTGGAGTATCCCTTTCGCAGCAAACCCTATCGCTGGCATGGCGCCACCGTTTATCCCTGCAATGGCCGGAATCGCCGTTGGCTGAAAGGACGTACGTTGTGGCGGGCCATGCGCCTGAGCGAAAACATCCTGAAATCTACACAAAGCGGGGTTGTAATTCACAGCTTCTGGCTCGGCTGGGCTTCGGGCCTCGGCGAAAGATTGTCGCATCGGCATGGCGTTCCGCATTTCACCACGCTTATGGGGCAGGACGTACTCCCCGGCAACCGGAAATTCATGCTGGGCCTCGACGCCGCGCGCATGTCCCGCTTGGCCGCCGTATCAGAATTTCAAAACGGCGTTTTTGAAAAAAATACCGGCTTGCGCGCCGGGCATGTCATCCCCTGGGGAGTAGACGAAAGCGAAATACCTGCTTTCCTGCCCCCGGAACGCCCGCTCGACGTATTGGGCGTCGGTTCGCTGGTGCCGGTGAAAAACTGGGAGAAATGGCTGAACGTTCTTGCTTTGGCCATCCGCGAAAGGCCCGGTTTGAAGGCCGAACTGATCGGCGACGGCGCCGACCACGCAAAACTGGAGCGGCTGTCGGAACAATTGGGCCTGGTCAACAATGTACGATTTGCGGGGAATATGCCGCGCCCGGAAGTATTGACCCGAATGCGGGAAGCGAAAGTGTTGCTGCATACCGCCCGTTACGAGTCGTTCGGTTATGTGCTGGCGGAAGCGGCCATGAACGGCTGCCAGGTGCTGGGCACACCGGTGGGTGTGGTATCGGAATTTGGAAAAACCGCTGAAAAGGAGGCTGAGCTGGCGGGGCTGTTGCTGGATATGCTGAAGCAGGGTATTCCGAATCAATCATTTGTACTCGCTACTATGCGACAAACAGCGGAAGCCTATTTGCAGGTTTATGGGGGTGTGTCAAAAGCCAAAATTACCGAAAGCCAGATTTAGCCTGTAAAATATCATTCGGAATTGTCCGAAACAGAGACATTCCATGTTTTGAAAACATGGAATGTCTGCAAAGCCGGCGAATATTATTTTTCCCGTTTCCAGCAACATCAGTACTCATACACTTTTGACACAACCCTCATCCAAAAAATTCGGGGTGACCCGCTTTTATTTATTTCAGATAATTCTCTTCAAAAAACTCCCGGTATCCATCCAGCGTTTTGTTTTTGAGGATGCGGCGGTAGTTTTCCTGCGTGACGGTAAAAAACTCTTTGGTATATTTTTTCTTGTCCGATTCGCCGAGGAATTCGGCCAGGTTTTTCACTTCGTTGTAATAGCGCATGGCTTGTTCCTTGGTGTCGAACTTGCGTATGACGACGATCGGGTTTTCCGTGTCGGCGCCGAGGAAAATATTGGAAATGCGCAGTTGTTCGAGTTTGTGGTTTTCCCGGTTGTAGTCCGACACTGAGTTTTTAACTTCGTCGAGGCGGATATCGGCGCCTTTGAGTGCGATCAGAAAGTAGTGCAATTTGTCGTCTTCGCGCGTAAAAGCATCGTCAATCGCCTGGCCGGCTTTCTTTTTAGGCTCTTCGCTCACTTCGAAGCCCTTACAAGCCATGAGGCGCGCAATTTCCTTGGCGCGTGTGGCTTCCGCGCTTTCCGGATATCGCGCGATCACTTCGCCGAGGGCTTTGCAATAAGCTTCATTGCCTTGCAAATTGCCTATGCAAAGGGCGCTCAGCAATGAAAATTTTGCCATCAGCACGTTTTGCGAACCGTATTTTTTGGGCGCTTCCTCACAGCGGTCGAAAGCATTTTGGTATTCGCCTTTCTGGAAGGCGGCGAAAGTTTCTTCATAGTAAGTATTGAGTTCGCGTTCGCGGGCTTTGGTAGCGGACAAGAAATTGGGGTCGGTAAGGGCGCGCGCATACGAACTGTTCGGGTATTTGCCGGCGAGTTTGTCGAGATAATACTTCGCCCGTTCCCGGTTGCTCAGGTCAGTGAACGCCAGATAGCAATAGTACCAGGTTTCTTTTTCGTATTTATCCTGTTGGGGGTAGCGCGATTGCATTTCTTCGAGCGTGGAAGCGCAGCGTTTGTTGTTTTGCAATTTATCGCGGAACAGGGTGCCGAGTTGGTACATCGCCTCGTAGGTAGCAAGGTGGATGACAGTGAGCTCGGCCTCGCTTTTGGGAATACTGGCAAATATGTCTTTCAGCTCGGCGTCGCTGACGCCTGCTGCATTTATACTGTCGGGACGCCCTGTATCCTCGATGGCGCCGATTACAGGGCGGTTGCTGCGCCGCCAGTTGTCCTCGAGTTTGCGGGTACCCCAAGCGCGGGAGAAGTCTTTTTTACCTTTTTTCAAAAAGGCTTCGTTGTAAAAATAGAACGCCGAAGGTTTGTTGCCCGCTACGGGTGGCGGAGCTTTGGCGCCGCCGGGCGCGGGGGCCTGCCTGGCTTTTGCGTCGGCCTGTCTCGCTTCGTCCTCGCGTTGTTTTTTGATCTTTTTCGCCAGTTCTTTTCGTTCGTCCTCATTCATATTGAACACCCGCACGATGCTGTCGTTGGCAGCGATGGTCTGGATGAGCCGGGCGATGTCTTTCAGGTTGTTGGCGTAGTCACTTACATTTTTGTAACGCGGGTCTATGGCGGGCAGCACATTAAGGGTGCTGTCGTAATACAGTTTCGCCTGCACGAATACCTCGTCTTCAAAGTACAACTCGGCGAGTTTGAGGTACGATTCGGCGCGTTGAGCCGTGTTTTTCTGATTGTAATCGAGCGATTTGCGCAGGTATGTGATCGCTTCTTTCCGCTGGCCGTCCTGCAGCGCGATCTCAGCCATGACGAAGTAGATCTGATCGCGGTATTCGAGATTTTTTTCGTCTTTATTGAGTTTTTCGAGTGCGTCGTTGGCCTCCGCGCTGTTCATTTTTTTGTTCGCCCAACCCGTCTGAATAAGGCGCAGTTTGGCGTTGAACAACATTTCGTATTCGGGCCTGCTATCCATCACCGTGTTGAATGCAGCATAAGCCTGCTCGGTGTTGCCGGACCGGTACAGGAGTTGGGCGAGGATATAGGCCAGACGGGCGCGGTCTTTTTTCTTGTCTGTCAGTTCGATTGCTTTCTGCAGCGGCGCGATGGCTTTGTCGTATTTCTTTTGTTTGATCCACAGATACGCCTCGGCAGTAGCCAGGTCGTCGCGCAGACCGGCAGGGAACCACATATCTTCCCACAGGTCGCGGTAGAGGAATTCTGCCTCGTCGTATTTCTCGCGTTCTGTCAGCGTGCGGCCGTACCAGATCATGGCCAGCGGATAGGCAGCGGTGCGTCCCATGCCTTTGTCATAGGGATTTTCGCCGGTGGGTTTGGCTGCTTCGGCTGGATTCTCCTTGTTTTTATCGTCGGTTTTGACCGTCTCTTCGGTTTTGGGTGGAGCGCTGTCGGTTGTGCTTTTTGCTTTGGGGGTCGTTTTTTTCTTAGCCGGGCTTTTCTTTTTCTTCTTTTTGGCGGCTTTCTTTTTCTGTTTCTTCTTTTTCTCTTTTTCCTTTTTCTTCGCTTTCGCTTCTTTTTTCTTCTGTTTACTGCTTTTGGGTTTAGGTTTTACCTTTTTAGGGTCGTGTTCGTCCTTGATATAGCGGAATGTATTCTCAGCGGTTTCGTAGTCGCGTTTCAGAAACTGGGCCTGCCCGATCAGCGTGTAGCAGTCGTCCACCCAATAACTGGGCCGGTGCAGGGCGATGCCCCTGGCCGCCTTGGTGATGACGTTGTCGAGGTCGGAGCGCGCCGACTGCGGATCTACGGCAGCGTAAGGATAGATGTCGAGGAGTTGACTGTAATTATCCTGGTGTTGCTCGTCCAGTTTCTCCTGGGTAAGGCGAAACAATTCATCGGCATTGAACCAGTAGTTGTAACGCGAGGTAAGGTTGTGGTAGCCGCGTTTGAACCAGCCCACTTCGCCGCCTTTTTTCTTTTCGGTGACACAGCCGGCAGCCAGGAATATCGCTGCCGTTATCAGGGTAAAGCCGATGCTTTTTTTCATCTTTAAAACAGGTGCAGTTGGTATGATATCCGGAATGGGCGTCTTCGTGCAACCCCCAAACAGGGGGTTAAGGCGCTTTTTTTTCGGAAAAGGTTGCCTGCTGATTATACGGATAAAATATATTGACATTCGACGTTGGACATTTGACCTTGACGGTCAATCATTTGGCCAAATGTCTCATGTCAAAAATACAGTATTTGCCTGCTTAAAAATAGTTTTTAATAAAAAATGCGCGCAACATCGCAGACTGCCGGGCGTTTCAATTGCAATTTACCCGAACTTTGCCGCTGAAAAGTGCTTCTTTACAGACATGCAAAAACACATCGCTTTTATAAAAAAATTCTTCGAATTCTTCCGTCGGCATGGCGACGATGACCGCAGTCTGATGGAAAAACTGCGCGACAAATACCGCCTCGTGATCATGAACGACGATACTTTCGAAGAAGTGACCTCGATGAAAATGACGCCATTGTCGCTCTACATCGGCGTCAGTTCGCTTATCGTCGGAACCGCCATCATCGTCACGGTGCTCATCATCTGGACGCCGCTCAAACGCTATATCCCCGGCTATGGCGATTATACCCGCGACGAAGAAATCGCGCTGCTGACGTCCAAGGTGGCCGGCATGGAAGAAGAGATCGAGGCGCAGCGGCGCTACAACGAAAACATCAAAAAGATACTGAACGGCGACCTGGCCGATATCAGCAAAGAAGCCGTCCAGAAACAGGGCGTACCGGCTGATTCGATGAGCGCTATACCGCCCGAAGACATCGAACGAATCCCTGAAGACGAACAATTGCGCGCGGCAGTGGATAAAGGCACCTTCACCAGCGACCCGCAGGCGGTGCAAACAGCTGCCGCGGCAGTAGGCGCCCTGGCGCCGCGCGAAGTGCCGCTGGAACAACTGTTCTTCATCCCGCCGGTTTCGGGCGAAACGACCGCCGGTTTCGACCTGCAAAAAAACCACTTCGGCATTGACGTGGCGGCGCCTAAAAATACCGCCGTCAAATCCGCAGCCGATGGTGTAGTCATCTCTGCAGGTTATACCGTAGAAACAGGCTACAGCATCGCCATCCAGCATCCCAACAACGTGGTGACGATGTACAAACACAACTCGGTATTGCTCAAACAAGCAGGAACTCCCGTAAAAGCAGGCGAAGCCATCGCCATTATCGGCAACTCCGGCGAGAATACGACCGGTCCCCACCTGCACTTCGAATTGTGGTACAAGGGCCGAGCAGTGGATCCGGGAGACTATATCAATTTTAATTAAGTTGGATTTTGGTTATCGGTTATTGGTTATCAGATTCAAAATCACCAACAACCGATATCCAAAATGTTGTTCACTCCACTTCAAAAGTGATCTTCAGGTTGACGCGATAACCCGTCACTTTCCCATTGTTCACCGTGACGCTGTGGTCCTGGACGTAGGCCGAGCGGATGCTGCGCACAGATTCGGATGCTTTTTCGACGCCTTTTTTGGTGGCATCTTCCCAGCTTTGTGTGGATTCGCTCAGAATTTCGAGCACTTTCATGACTGCCATAATTGATTCGTTTTGAAAGTGAAAAAATTGCGGATTTGGGATTGCGGATTGCGGATTGCGGATTGCGGATTTCGGATTGCGGATTGCGGATTGCGGATTGCGGATAGACGGTAATCAACACAAGATACGGTTTCACTGATTGGCCTACAAATATAGAAAGAATACCATTCTTTCCCAACCAATCCGCAATCCGAAATCCGAAATCCGAAATCCGAAATCCCTCAAACTCCCGGCGTAACGAACGGAATCTTTGTCACCACAGCCTCTAATTTCTTTCCACCTGCCACGATCATGATCTTCGTGCCCGGTTCGGCGAATTTCGCTTTCACGTAGCCCATACCGATGGGTTTGTCGAGCGTGGGCGAATGAGTGCCCGAAGCGACGACGCCGATTTTGGCGCCCCGGCGGCTTTCGATCTCGTAGCCGTGGCGCGGCACACGGCGGTCGTCCACAAGGAAGCCCACGAGTTTGCGCTTTACGCCGTCGGTTTTTTGTTTTTTCAATTTTTCCTTGGAAGGAAAATCCTCCGCTTTGTTCAGTTTGGTGATCCAACCGAGGCCGGCCTCAAGCGGGCTGGTCTTGTCGTCAATGTCGTTGCCATACAGGCAGTAGCCCATTTCTAAGCGAAGCGTGTCGCGGGCGCCTAAACCGGCGGGCTTGATGCCCCATTTTTCCCCGGTCTTGAATACTTTGTCCCATATTTTGACCAGATCCTTGTTGCGCGCATAAATCTCGAAACCGCCCGAACCCGTATAGCCGGTCGCCGAGACGATGACGTTTTTGCACCCTGCGAATTTACCGCGCCGGAAAGTGTAGTACTTGATGCTTTTCAGGTCAATATCGGTCAGTTTTTGCAATGCCTCGGCGGTTTTGGGGCCCTGAACGGCAATCAAACCCGTTTTGGCGGAGATGTTTTGCATTTTCACGTCGAATCCCCGTGCCAGGCGTTTGAGCCAGCGCCAGTCCTTTGTCTCGTTGGAGGCATTCACGACGAGCATATACGACTGTTCTCCCGCTACCGTCATCTCGGGCACGTCGTCGAGGCGATAGACGAGCAGGTCGTCCACGATGCCGCCTTTTTTGTTGGGCATGCAGGAGTATTGTATCTCGCCGGGGGCCAGTTTGCCGACATCGTTGGAAGTGGCGCTTTGCAGGAATTTCGTCGCGTCTTTGCCGCGAACGATGAATTCGCCCATGTGACTCACGTCGAATACGCCCACGGCTGTGCGCACAGCCCGGTGTTCGTCAGTGATGGTAGTGTAAGAAATGGGCATGTTGTAGCCCGCGAACTCGGCCATTTTGGCGCCGAGCGCAATGTGTTTTTCGGTCAGCGGTGTGTTTTTCATATTTTGTTAGTTACTGGATGATTTTCCGGCCTTTTGCGGCGTTGCTTTGGGTTGAATGGTGCTCGTTTTGGGTTGGATCCGCGCAGGTGAGACCTTAATGTTCGATTTGTCGGTGGCGGCAGGCGCTGGTGTTGAGTTGGGGCGCATCACCGGTGCGCCGGAAGTTGCCGATCCGCTCTGTATGCCGAGGCGGCGTTGTACGTCGGTGGGCAGGGCATTTTTGTGCACTGTGAAAGAAAGGGTGTTCAGACGCATGTAAGCGTCCGACACGTTGACGTAGCCCTTCAGGTCGGAAATTTCGCCCCAGGAATTTTTTACCGCGTAGAAGTCGCCGCCGTGCGCTTCGTCGAGCATGCCGACGATGTGCATCAGGTGGTCGTCGGTGGTAATTTGCTGGTCGAAGAGTTGCTGGCGGTACTCCTGCGTGACCGTTTTTTCCGGCTCCCACACTTTGAAAGCATTCTGGCGATCGGCGACGCTGCGGTCTTTCCACTCTTTTTCCGGCACGATGGCGATGCCGTTGCCGGCGGAAAAGCCCATGTTGCTCACGTCAGCGTCCCACTCCACCGTATAGCCCTGCTGGACGGCGTATTGAAGGCAACGCATCATCTCGCTGAGGGGCAGGTTGTAAAATTGACCGTTGGCCCAGTTGTCGGGCACTTCGAGGATGAATTTTTCGTAGAACGGATGGTGCGTGAAGGATGAAATGCTCACGTAGTTATCCGGATGGATGGCGAGAAAGTCCCGGTACGAAACGGGTGTGAACAAAGTGCCATCTACCGTAAAAGTCTGCGGTACGACGCCGAACTCGGCATCCAGCACACTGTCCACTTTGCTCAGCCACTTTTGATCGAGTTTGCCGGCTTTGCCTTGTTTCACCAATTCCTCGCACATCGCTTTCAGGCTTTTTTCCAACTGGCTGTGGTCGTAAGGCTTGCTCACATCCGCGCGACCGGGATAGGCGCTTTCGGGCGCAATGCCGAATTGTTTCACCGCATTCAGCATATCGTGGGCGAGGCCGCCTTCGCTGAACTGCGCTGTGCCCTGGCGGCGCACGTAGTTCTCGCATTTCTGGCGGTAAATGTGCCGCACGACGAACATTTCCGAGAGGTTCGCTTCGCTTTTGCCGAGGCGCAGGGCTTCGCTTTCGAGGAATGACGCGCAGCTGAACGCCCAGCAGGTGCCGGTTTTGTCCTGGCTTTTCACCGGCGTGGCGGGCAGGCGTTTGATTTCCGTGAATTCATAGGTTTCTGACTTTTGGGCAAAAAGCCCCGTGGCGAACACGGCGAGGAGGAGGGAAAGGGCAAATTTTTGCATAGTGGGTAGTTTTTGTTTTACTAAAGCATTCGACGAGGCACACGAGGGTGTCTCATAAGTAAATTTGAAATTTAGAACACCGAATTTTTATGAAACACATAGACACATAGCGCACATAGATTTTATTATATGTCCTATGTGTCTATGTGTTGAAATTAAATTCTGTCACATTTTTCAAAATCTGACTTATGAGACAGCCTCGTACCGTACGCTGAAATCAGGGGCGCAAAGTACGAGGTTTTTTGCAAACGGGAGGTAATCAAAAACAGCGGAGGGCGCCGCACGAGCCGCGTTTATCTCCCTCACTCCCCGCACCCGCAAAACATATCCATCAAAAAATTGACCCGGAAATTCATCGCCCCGTCCATGCCCGGCACATCGAAATCCGATGGACAAACCGTCAACGTCAGGCTGTAACCGGTTGCCGTTTCCGTGCGCTCGATCAGCACCTGACCGCCCTGCTCGATCAGCCACGTAAACCCGAACGGCGGCGTGCCGGTGAAGGTGAACAACACATCCGCGCAGCCGTCGCGACATACCGAATCCGGCGGCGAACCCACTGTGATGGTTGGGATGGAGCGCCACAACAACTCTGGCCCTTTCATCAGTGAAAAACACCCGGCGCTCGCATCGATACTGTCATTCGCCATCTGCGGCCCGACGATGGCAGCCGCGTAGTAAACGCTGTCGAAGTGCATAACTCCCTGAAGAAAAGGAAAATAGAGCGTATCGGAGTATTGCACGATACTTCCCATCGGGTCGGCGGGGTTGGAATAAAGGATAAACCGGATGGTGTCGTTCGGCTCGAGGTTTTCATTTCCCAAATGAATGACCTGGACGGTCTTTGGCCCGCAAACCGCGATGAAATTCGTATCCAAATCGCCTGCGCTCGTGGCGCAACACCTTTCCACCGTGATCTGGAAAGTCACGGGCTGGCCCGTGCAGCCGTCCTTGACAGGGGTGACGGTGACAGTGGCCGTTTGGTCGCTCTGCACATTGGCGGCGCTGAAATTGATGAACGGTCCGCTGCCCGAAGCAGGCAGACCGATGGCGGGGTTGGAGTTCGTCCAGTTGAAGGTCGTGGAGAGGCTGCCCGTGAGGGCGACTGTGACGAGTTTGCCGCTGCAAACGACGACATCGGCGGGCTGATTGACGAAAGCGGCGGGCAGCACCGTGATGTTGAAAGTTTGCGAGGCAAAAGGGCAGGGCTGAGGCGTGACGGTAATGGTGGCCGTCTGTTGCAAGGCGCTGCCTTCGGCGCTAAAGTTGATGTCGCCCGTGCCGCTGGCGCCGAGGCCGATAGCGGGGTTCGAGTTCGTCCACGAGTAAGAGTCGCCATTGCCGGCGAAAGCGACGCTGACGGGCGCGCCGGGGCAAACGGTGATGTCGGGCGGGTCTTCTACTACCGCGCCATCGAGGGTGATCTGGAAAGTGACCGGCTCGCCGGAACAGGTGACGCCGTTGTTCGTGTACTGTGGCGTGACGGTGATGGTGCCCACTTCGGGCTGCGGCACTTTGGGGCTGACGTAGTTGATGTGGCCTGTGCCTGCGGCAGGTAAACCGATGGCGGGATTGTCGTTCGTCCAGGTGAAGGTGGCATTAGGCGAACCACTGAAAGTCACCGATACTGGGGCACCGCCGCAGACTGATACGTCGGCAGGCTGGTTCATCTCAGGCTTGGGGTTCACGTAAAGAGACCATGGAATCGAAATACCTCTGCAGCTGCCCACCCATGAGGTGACATGCCCGCCGCCAAAAAGCGGCATATCTGTGGGGTTTTGAGCAGTAAAAATGAGATCGCCGCTGCCCTGCTGAGGGGCGCCGATGGCTATGCCGTGGGGAAGAGACCACCAAGTATAGTTCTGCCCTTGAGGGCCTTGCCACTCGAAAACCACCTCATCCCCTTCGCAAACTGTAAAGGGGACTGGGACAGGGTCCAAATGCGGCGGAGGGATGATGTCCAGACAAATGGGAGTGGGGTCGTAACAGGGGTTGGTCGGCGTGGCGCACAAATGTATCACCGTCGCCCATGCGACAGGCCCCCACCATTGTAACACCACAACCTCACCCACTGGTGGGCCGACAAATTGAACCGAGTTGGGGTCAGGGTCAACCGTGATGGTCCACACAAGGTTGGCATCGGCGGAATTGGGGATGGAATATACATTGGGATTGGGCGCGGCGCTGCAAAGTTGAGGCGGCCCCACTATTGGTCCCAAAGGTGGGCATTGGGCCAGCAGTATGGCCCCGGGGACAAAGAACAAAAATACGCAGGCCTGTATGCGAATGTTCATAAGGTCGAACTACGTTGAAAATGACATTGGCAGCCGTGCCTGGAGGCATGGCTACCAATATCGTCAATGTCAAAATAGCCGAACGCCGCTCAAAGAGAGACAGCGAACCGGCGCTGCCGCAAAACCGCCTTTAAAAGCAGCCACTGAATGTTGCCGAGCATTGGTCATCGGAATGGAAACATTGGCTTTGACCCACAGGTATCGTCACATTGATAGCGGTGGTGCCTGCAACCTGTACCGCCACATCGATGTCTTGTGTCGCCGTTGAGGGGTTACGGACACACACAGAACCATCGTCGTATACGCAAAATGTGTAGGGTGTATTGGCCGTAAGGGCTACGCTGAGAAAATGATCGTTGCCCTTAGTGTTGCAGCCATTGCTGCAAGTGCCTGTGTAGTTGAGAATGTCGCCACATAGCTCTACGGTGCAATTGGTGGCTGCGGTTATAACGAACGAACAGCCGCCGTCGTCGAGGCAGGCTCGCTCGCCCACAGGCTTATCGCTCAGGGGTTTTACTTGGGGTTGTTCAGCATCGCGCTGGCAGGAGAGGAAGTAAATGCCTGCAAGGCCAACGATGGCAAAAAGGGGTAGCCACAGAAATTTAAATTTTTTCATAACCGGAGGGATGTAAAAAATGAACGGATAAGATTTGAATTTGCCCAAGTATAAAGGCAAAACAAAAATAAAGCAAAACCTTTAGTCCCTTCAAGCTTCCTATATTAAAAAATGCATTCGCTCTCAAAACTTAATATAACATTTTATTTGTGCAAGCCCCCACCTCAATCCCAGGGCAAACGCATCAAAATTCAGCATCACGGATATTTTGATTGCCGAATGCCGATTATATGATTACCGATTGTTGATGTACCCGAGCGTGACATCGAAATTCGCACATCAAACATTTACATCAACAATCATAAATCATGTAATCGGTATTCGTAAATCAATAAAATTTGGCGTTTTGGCAATTTTGTTTAAAAATTTTGATGCGTTTGCCCCCCTTCAATCCCCGCACCCGCAAAACATATCCATCAAAAAGTTCACCCGGAAATTCATCGCCCCGCCCGTGGCAGGCACATCGAAATCCGATGGACATACCGTCAGCGTCAGGCTGTAGCCCGTCGCCGTTTCCGTGCGCTCGATCAGCACCTGACCACCCTGTTCGATCAGCCACGTAAACCCGAACGGCGGCGTACCGGTGAACGTGAACAGCACATCCGCACAGCCGTCGCGGCATACCGAATCCGGCGGCGAACCCACCGTGATGGTCGGGATGGAACGCCACAACAACTCCGGCCCTTTCATCAGTGAAAAACACCCGGAGCTCGCATCTATCGAGTCGTTCGCCATCTGCGGCCCGGCGATGGCGGCCGCGTAATAAACGCTGTCGAAGTGCATAACTCCCTGTAAAAAAGGGAATTGGAGCGTATCGGAGTATTGCACGATGCTGCCCATCGGGTCGGCGAGATTCGAATAAAGGATGAACCGGATGGTGTCGTTCGGCTCGAGGTTTTCATTTCCCAAATGAATGATCTGGACGGTCTTGGGGCCGCAAACGGCGATGGCGCTCGTATCCAAATCGCCCGCGCTGGTGGTGCAACACCTTTCCACTATGATCTGAAAAGTCACCGGCTCACCTACACAGCCGCCCTTAACGGGCGTGACGGTGACGGTGGCCGTCTGGTCGCTCTGCACGTTGGCGGCGGTGAAAACAATGAACGGCCCGCTGCCGGAGGCTGCCAGCCCGATGGCCGGGTTGGAGTTCGTCCAGTTGAAAGTGGTGCCGGTACTGCCCGTCAGGGCGACTGTGACGAGTTTGCCGCCGCAAACGACGACATCGGCGGGCTGGTTGACGAAAGCGGCGGGCAGCACCGTGATGTTGAAGGACTGCGAAGCAAATGGGCAGGGCTGGGGCGTGACGGTAATGGTGGCCGTCTGCTGCAAAGCACTGCCTTCGGCGCTAAAGTTGATGTCGCCCGTGCCGGAGACGCCGAGGCCGATGGCGGGGTTGGAGTTCGTCCAGAAGTAGGAATCGCCGTTGCCGGCGAAAGCGACGCTGACGGGCGCGCCGGGGCAGACCGTGATGTCGGAAGGGTCGTCTACTACCGTGCCGTCGAGGGTGATGCTAAAAGTGACCGGCTCGCCGGGGCAACTGACGCCGCCGCCCGAGTACTGGGGCGTGACGGTGATGTTGCCGACTTGTTGTTGCGGCACTTTGGGGCTGACATAGTTGATGTTGCCCGTTCCGCTGGCAGGCAGGCCGATGGCGGGATTGTCGTTCGTCCAGGTGAAGGTGGCGTTGGGCGAGCCGCTGAAAGTCACCGACACGGGTGCGCCGCCGCAGACCGTGACATTGGGGGGCTGGTTCATCGAGGGCTTGGGGTTCACGGTGACAGACCACGCAGGGCCGGTACCTCTACAATTGCCCATCCATGCGGTAACCTGCCCTCCCCCGAAAAGCGGCATATCGGTGGGGTTCTGGGCTATGAAACTGAGCGTCCCGTTGCCCTGTTGAGGGGCGCCGATGGCCATGCCGTGTGCATAGGAAATCCAAGAATAGGTCTGGCCGACCGGGCCTTGCCACTCGTAAATTACTTCATCTTCTTCGCAAACTATTTGGTGAAGCTGCCCACCATCAGGGTCATAAGGTTCAAAATGCGGCGGCTGAATGATGTCGAAGCAGATAGGGGTGGGGTCGTAGCAGGGGTTGGTCGCCGTGGCACACAATTGTATCACGTTCGCCCATCCGGCAGGGCCCCACCACTGCAACTGGACAGTTTCACCTGTAAATGGGCCGAAAAATTGAACCGAGTTAGGAAAAGGGTCAACCGTGATGGTCCACACAAGGTCGGCATCAGCAGAATTGGGGATGGAATATATCATGGGGAAATTGCCACAAAGTTGAGCAGGACCTACTATCGGCCCCAAGGGCGGGCATTGGGCTAGGAGCATGGCCCGTACAATGAAGAACAAAAATACGCAGGCTTGTATGCGAATGTTCATAGGCCGAACTACCTTGAAAATGACATTGGCAGCCCTGCCCGGAAGCATGGCTACTAATATCGTCGATGTCAAAATAGCCGAAAGCCGTTCAGAAAAAAACAGCGAATCGGCATAATCATAAAATCGCTGTTACTGGCAGCCGTCGTTTGTTGCGCTACAGTTTTGGGCAGCATTGAAACAATGGCTTTCGCCCACAGGTATATTCACATTGATGGGGGCGGTGCCAGCAACCTGCACATCTACATTGATAGTATGTGTCCCCGTCGAGGGGTTACGCACACACACGGAACCGACCTGAAGTACACAAAATGTGTAAGGCGTGTTGGCTGTAAGTGATACGCTGAGAAAATGGTCGTTGCCGTTAGTGCCGCAGCCATTGCTGCAAGTGCCTGTGTAGTTGATAATGTCACCACATAGTTCTACGGAACAATTGGTGGTTGCGGTTATAACGAACGAGCAGCCGGAGTCGTCGAGGCAGGCACGCTCGCCTACAGGTACGTCACTCAGCGGTTTCAGGGTGAGTTGGTCGGCGTCGTGCCGGCAGGAGAGGAGGTAAATACCTGCAAGGCCGACGATGGCAAAAAGGGGTAGCCACAGAAATTTGAATTTTTTCATAACCGGAGGGATGTAAAAAGTGAACGGATAAGATTTGAATTTGTTTGTCGCAATGGCGAAACAAAAATAAATCAAAACTTTCAATCTGTCCAAATCCACGACATTAAAATATACGTTCGTCTTGAAGACGAAATCCAAACAATTTATTGGAGAAGCCAATTCTCTCAATCCCCGCAGGAGCAATAATTATCCTGGAAAAAATTGACCTGAAAATTCAAATACTCACCCGTGGGAAGCAGGGCGAAATCGGCGGTACAGAGGGTTACAACCATTTGATAATCAGTGGAAATCTCGTCTTTCGAAAAAAGAATTTGGCTGCTTTGCACAACGAGCCACGTGAACTCGAACGGCGGCGTGCCTGTGAACGTGAACAGCACATCCGCACAGCCGTCGCGGCATACCGAATCCGGCGGCGAACCCACCGTGATGGTCGGGATAGAGCGCCACAACAATTTCGGCCCTTTCACTAATGAAAAGCATCCGGCGCTCGCATCAATACTATCATTCGCCATCTGCGGCCCGGCGATGGCAGCCGCGTAGTAAACGCTGTCGAAGTGCATAACTCCCTGTAAAAAAGGAAAGTAGAGCGTATCGGAGTATTGCACGATGCTTCCCAAAGGATCGGCGGGGTCGGAATAAAGAATGAACCGGATGGTGTCGTTCGGCTCGAGGTTTTCATTTCCCAAATGAATGACCTGGACGGTCTTGGGGCCACAGACGGCGATGGCGCTCGTGTCCAGATCGCCCGCGCTCGTGGCACAACATCTTTCTACCGTGATCTGGAAAGTCACCGGTTCACCCGCGCAGCCACCCTTGACGGGTGTGACGGTGACAGTGGCCGTTTGGTCGCTCTGCACGTTGGCGGCGGTGAAAACGATGAACGGCCCGCTGCCGATGGCAGCCAGCCCGATGGACGGGTTGGAGTTCGTCCAGTTGAAAGTAGTGCCGGTGCTGCCCGTCAGGGCGACCGTGACCATTTGGCCGCCGCAAACGGTGACGTCGGCAGGCTGGTTGACAAAAGCGGCGGGCAGAACGGTGATGTTGAAAGTTTGCGAAGCAAAAGGGCAGGGCTGGGGCGTGACGGTAACGGTGACCGTCTGTTGCAGGGCGCTGCCTTCGGCGCTAAAGTTGATGTCGCCCGTACCGCTGGCGCCGAGGCCGATGGCGGGGTTCGAGTTTGTCCAGGTGTAGGAATCGCCGTTGCCAGTGAAAGCGACGCTGACGGGGTCTCCGGGGCAGACGGTGATGTTGGGCGGAGGGTTCACGACCGCGCCATCGAGGGTGATCTGGAAAGTGACCGGCTCGCCGGGGCAGGTGACGCCGTTGTTCGTGTACTGTGGTGTGACGGTGATGGTGGCGGTTTGAGGCTGCTGAACCTTCGGGCTGACGTAGTTGATGTTACCTGTGCCTGCGGCAGGTAAACCGATAGCGGAGTTGTCGTTCTCCCAAGTAAAACCAGTGGAAGGCGTACCGCTTAAGTTAACCGATACCAGAGAGCCCCCGCACACTTTGACGTCGGCGAGTGGGTTCACAAAAGGCACGGGCAAGACGGTAATGCCCCATCCGGCCCCTGCCCCCTGACAATCGCCTTGAAAAGATTGTGCGGTTATCCCCCCGAAAAGCGGAGTACTGCCTGGGTTGGTGGCGATGAAATCAAGGTCGCCACTGCCTGAGGGTGGACACCCGATCATTGGGTTATTACATTGCCAGGTATAATAGTCACCTGTACCCGTGAAATGATGGGTTACCTGTTCGCCGGGACATACGGTAATATGGTCAGGATCGTCTACATACGGCGGCGGCTGCACAACGATGTCAATGCAAACGGGTGTGGGGTCATAACATGGATTTGTGGGCGTAGCACAGAGTTGAACTGTGCCGGGAGCGTTCCAACCGATGTTGACACTCTCGCCGGTTGAAGGCCCAACAAATTCGCCGATGTCAGGTGGTAGAGGGAACAGGTTCCACACCAAATTGGCCGAGGCGGAATTGGGTATCACGTAGGTCGTAAATGGGACATTAAAACATATTTGAGGTTCAAGTGGCCCCTCCATCGGTTCCAGCGGTGGGCATTGCGCCGTGAGCACATCCTGAGCCATAAAAAGCAAAAATATACACCAGAATGCATGAATATTCATAAACTGGGCAAAGTTGAAAACAATACCAATAGCGAAAACTGCGCCCTCCCATATAAGAAGACGCATTCCCAACTGTCGCCAATATCCAGATTGCCGAAATCTGCTCAGATAAAAATAGCATGTGGGTGTTGCTGGAATACCCTATCTTTAGATACAACCATCGCTTGTTACCGAGCATTGGCCATTAGAGTGGAAACAATGGCTTTGACCGGGAGAGAGCATCACATTCAATGACGAGCTACTGCCAAAATATACCGTCACATTGATGGATTGCGTCGCCGTCGGGGAGTTCCGAATGCATACAGAACCAGTCTTCAATACACAAATCGTGTACGGTATATCAGCCGTAAGTGATGCGCTGAGGGAAAAGTCGGTGTTTGGCAAACAGCCGTAACTGCAAGTACCTGTAGAAGGGTCAATATCTCCACAAAACTCTACGTTGGCGTCAGTAGTCGCGGTCACGGTGAACTCACAATAGTCGCCGCTGGTGCAGGCTCGCTCCGTCACAGGTGTGTCACTCAGCGGTTTCAGGGTGAGTTGGTCGGCGTCGTGCTGGCAGGAGAGGAGGTAAATACCTGCAAGGCCGACGATGGCAAAAAGGGGTAGCCACAGAAATTTGAATTTTTTCATAACCGGAGGGATGTAAAAAGTGAACGGATAAGATTTGAATTTGCCCAGGCATAAAGGCAAAACAAAAATAAAGCAAAACCTTTAGTCCATCCAAGCCTCCTGTGTTAAAATATACATTCGCTCATAAAACTTAATATAACATTTTATTTGTGCCTCTCCCTCAATCCCCGCACCCGCAAAACATATCGATCAAAAAATGCACCCGGAAATCCATCGCCCCGCCCATGCCCGGCACATCGAAATCCGAAGGACAAACCGTCAGCGTCAGGCTGTGGCCCGTCGCTGTTTCCGTGCGCTCGACCAGCACCTGGCCGCCCTGTTCGATCAGCCACGTAAATACGAACGGCGGTGTGCCCGTGAAGGTGAACAGCACGTCCGCACAGCCGTCGCGGCACACCGCCTCCGGCGGCACGGCTACCGCTATGGTCGGTTTGGAGCGCCAAAGCAC
>JABAQQ010000003.1:41424-68532 GCA_019187225.1 Saprospiraceae bacterium | reverse complement strand
TCGTATCCTTTCCGACCGACTTCGCCTGCGCGATCCCTCGCTCTATGATTCTATCGTCGGTATTTGTGCTGGCCTTTGGAACTTTAATTTGATAACTCACTGATTATCTTAGTCAAACAAGTCTATTCCTTCATTATTTGAATTTTCAGCCGCGTTGTGGCACAATAAGTGACGCCGGTATATTGCCCTGATATGGACCGCGACAACATTCTTTTCATCAAAACTTCAAAACTTATGGCTCTTACTTATTGGAATGAAAACAAGGCCGGGGGTTCCGGCAATCACTCCTACGAAACGCAATACTACGAGGCCGACCGGCAAACCGTCATGCAACAGAACGGCGCCGTCGCTTCCGGGTTGGCCAACTGCATTTTCCGGAACGAGGAAATCACTGTTTTTGCCGCACGCGACAACCAGGACCACATCCTCGAACTGGTGGCGCTGCCTTGCCCGCCTTATTATCACAACGAAATGGCTGAAGCCCAACCGGGCAATATTCTCTATGATTTTTAAAATGCCTGTATCATGAGCACTTCCAAGTATAAGAACACCGCCAGCAAATACGATACGAGCCATCTCGATCAATTCAATACATTTCTGGCGCAGCCGGCCATCCACTGGAAAGACCCGAAAAACAGCGAATTGTTGGGCGACCTGCAGGCGAACATCCTGAAGCACCACGGCAAAAAATTCGCGGAATACCATTTTATCGAATTCGCCGATGGCAAACGGAACGCCGTCAAAAAATGGATGGCCCGTTTTGCCGCGCTGCTCACCAGCGCGAAACAGCAATTGTCTGCCGGCCATTCGGACGATACGAACATCCTGTCGCTGTACCTGACGCGGGCCGGTTACCGCTACCTCGGTATACCCGACAACCTCATCCCTCCAGGCATGGCATTTGAAACGGGTCTGCCCGGCAGGGCCATGCTGGACAAAGAACACCTGCAGCCGGAATGGGCGGATCAACAAGCCGTTCATGCAATCGTCTTGTATGCGCACAGCGGCAAAGCGCCGGGTGCCGGCCAAAAAAGCCGGCTGGAAGCCGATCACAGCACTTCCGTCAAAACACTCGACGACCTCGCTACGGAAAGATTCGTCCAGCAGGGCATACTGGAAAATCCGTTGCCGTCCCAATACCACTTCCGCGAAGGGCTCGGCAACCCGCGGTTTTTCCCGGATGCTTCCGGGATGAAAAAACCTGTCAAACCATCCGGCATTGCGCCTTTGAATACAGCACTGGTGCGCGATCCCGGCGGAAACCGATCCTTCAGTTGCGGCAGTTTCGGCGCGTTGATGAAGTTGCACGTCAACAGCGGCGCTTTCGACAAACTGATCGGCGAGATCGCTGCCCGGGCAGCCGCCAGGCAATTGAACATGGACGCCGATTTTATCAGGGCGCACATCATGGGCCGTTTCAACGACGGTACGCCGCTGACCCTTTCCGAAAAACCGGCGCGGCTGGCGACCGACGATTTCGATTACAGCGAACTGATGCGCCTGAAACGCGGCAGCACCGTCCAAAGCGACGAAACGGGGCTTCGCTGCCCTTTCCACGCCCACATCCGAAAAGCCAATCACCGGCAGCCCGGCGCCGAAAACATCCGGATCGCCCGCCGCGGCGTATTCTACGATGAAGGCAAAAATGAAAAAGGCTTGTTGTTCCTGTCCTTCCAAAGCAGCCTGGAACACCAGTTCGAGCACATTTTGAATTCCTGGATGCTCAACCGCTATACCCACCTGAACGACGGCGAAGGCAATGCGGTTTCTTTCGACAGCGGACCGGACATGCTCTTTGCCAAAGCGAATGCTTCGTACACCGTATCCGCGGGCTGGAACACTTCACAGGAAAGACACGGCACGCAGTCCTTCGGGATCAAAGTGCCGGAGCAAATAGTGACCTTGTTGGGCGGATTCTATTTTTTCGCTCCGTCCCTGTCGTTTTTCAAAAAACTGGAAAATCCGTACGCCGGCCTCAAACCCGTCAAACGCGCGTTTTTGCCTGGCACGGAGACGCGCATCGAGGCGGTTCCTCGGGATAAGACCAATCCGGTATTTGTGGAAGGCACAGAGGTATTGCTAACCTGATGTCAGTGGACGATGGACGTTGGACACTCCCTTTTTCAATTTAAAGTAGCTATTTAACGCAAGTTGTGACTTACTCTTCGTAGTAGTAATGGGAACGCGTTGGGTCCATCACAACTTGAGTTATTTAAGTAGGGTCGGCGCCCCGTAAGTACGCGGACAGAATTACCGGCAATTATTTTTAGACAGGATTAACAAGATTTACAGGATTAAAAATTTGATTCTCAAATTTTTAATCCATCCTGTTGATCCTGAAATCCTGTCTGAAAATGGCATTTGTTTCTGTCTGCTCACTTACCCAATGCCCGACGTCCAGCGCCCAACGCTCAATACAGTCTCTTAAAACAAAGCGGAAAACACATCTGTCTGATGAACGATTGCAACGGATAGTATACCGCGTCGCGCAGTCCGACTTCGTCTGCGGCAAGGCGGCGCGGCGGCAAATACCAGGTACCGAACACGAGGTCCCAAACGGCCAGACAACCGGCGCTGTAATTGTGGTTGGCGGTAGCCACGTCTTTGGCATGGTGCCAGCGGTGCAGTTCGTTCATGTTAAAAACGCGGTTCATCCAGCCGAGGCGGAAATCAATGTTGGCGTGGTTGCAGATGCCGACAAGGTTGTTGAGCAGGCCGGTCATCAGCAGCACCTCGTCGCCGAAGCCGAGCAGGTGCAGGGGGAAGAGACTCAGGAAAGCGTTCCACAGGGCGTTGACGGGGTGAAAACGCGTGGCATTGAGCCAGTACAGGCGTTCGGGCGAATGGTGCACCGAATGCAGGCGCCACAGCAAGCCGTCCTTTTCGTGCGAAAGCCGGTGCATCCAGTACGGCAGGAATCCGGACACGACGAGCGCCAGCAACAGGGCCGGCAAAAAGGGCATCTGTTGCAACACAGCGGCGACGGCGTGGCGTACCGGCAGCCCGGCGGCCAACCAGTCCACGGCGTAAATCGAAAGGGTCTTGGTAGCGGTGGTGACGGCGGTGGTGAGCGCGAAGTGCAGCACATCTGCAGCAGTGTCGCCCTGCGGACGGTTCCAGTCGGGTTGGTAGGGCAGCAGGCGTTCGAGCGCTGCCACCAGCAGCAGGCAGGTTGCAATGATGCCGTAAAAAACCGGGGGTGCGAAACTGAAAGCGCAGAACCACCATGCGCTGCCGAAAAACAAGGCAGGAAAGCCGAAAATCCGGATAGATTGGTAGAACATTTTTGGTTGAAATAGTGAATGCCAGAATTTTGCGGCAAACCTAAGGGGTGGAGTATACTCCAGGGTCAATACCCCGGAGCGTTAAAAAAATCATAAAATTCAACCATGACCATCGGCCAGTTGTCCCGCCGGACGGGCTATTCGAAGGATACGATCCGGTATTACGAAAAGATCGGTCTGATCACGCCCGGCATGTACCGCCGCCATGAGAACGGCTACAAGGATTATTCCGGCGACCTCGTCGCCCTGCTCGACATGGTCGCGCTGGCCAAACGGCACGGCTTCACCCTGAACGAACTGAGGCACTACCTGAGCCACTGCGAAGGCGATAGCCTCGACTGCGGCCTCATCGGCCCCATGATGCAACAAAAACTTGCGGAGGTGGATAAGCAGATCGAGGCCTTGCGGCGCCAGCGCGCAGCATTGGTGGAAGGGTTGCAGCGGATGGAACGGGAATGCTGAGGGGTCAGGGCAAGGTCCGGGATACCGCATTGTCCCTTGCATTCTTCCAATATACCTGTGCGTCGTACACTTGCGTGGTGTCGCCAATTTGTTTCTTCAAAGCGTTGATCTTGTTGCGGATGGCTCCCGTATTGATCCGGTAACGTTCCGTGGCGGCGCAAAAATGGGTCAGGTTGTCGTTGAAGTCGTCTTCCAGAAAAGACATATTCGTCACATTTTCCTTATACGCCCGGC
This sequence comes from Saprospiraceae bacterium, assembly GCA_019187225.1. GTDB lineage: Bacteria > Bacteroidota > Bacteroidia > Chitinophagales > Saprospiraceae > M3007. Next base: position 64,552 of record JABAQQ010000003.1, on the reverse strand, counting down.
CGCCATTGTGCGTTTGCAGGGCGGCGTGGTAATGCTGGGCGGCCAGTTCAAAGTGGTAATTCGGCTCGAGGTTGTAGGCTTCTATGCCGAGTCTTTCGTAAAAAACATGCGCATTGTCGCCTTTATCCTCCCGGGGCGCCGCATGGCGCCGCTTTTCCGTATTTCGGATCCTTTCCGACAGCTTTTCATCGCAGATACCCAGGTTTTTCAATGCCTGGCACCACGCGCCCATTTTTTGGTGAACGCTCGCCAGATAGGAATGGTTGGTGACATAATTGATGCCGTAGATGTTGAGCGTTCGGATGACCTCATAGAGACAAAAAATGGAGTCCTCCACCATTTCCCGCACGAGAATTCGATGGGCATGGTAGTTCCCGAATTTAAAGCGGAACCGGATTTGCCCCGGATTGAAATCGGGATGGAACAAACCTGCGAAGCCTTCCTGCCCAAACCAGGCGTAATTGTACCCGGCTTTGTAGCGCAATTCGATCATGCGGAGGAATTTGTTCGAGATGGTATCGTATGGCGTGAGCACGTCGCCCAGGCTGATGCGACCGGTGGGTACTCCGAGGCGGTTGAGTTTCAGCCGGATCTCTTCCACCAGCAACATGATCTCCCGCGTCTCCGGGCTGGTGGAAAGATTGTTGTACAGCGTGGCAGTATAGTCTTCGCGCCCGAGGTGCAGCATTTCGCGGTATTTCAGGCTTTGTGGGCGATTGCTGTTCTCGCTCATCCACGTGACCGCCTGAAACATTTTTCCGACGATCACATTCAGAAACCTTTCGACCGGAAGTTGTTCGCCATTTGTCCCCGGCAGGAACAAGGCATCCTTAACGGATTGCGCCTTCAATAAAGCGCCGTTAACAAGCAGGTGGTCTTTCATGACGAACAGCAGTTTTTTGTATTGAAACACGTAACTGAAATTGCGGCCGCTTTTCATATAAAACAATCCGGCGACGCGGTACAACACCAGCGCGCTGTTGACGCTGTCGGAAAAAGGGAACGTCCGCTCGCGGATGAGTTGACAGGCGCGGTACAGGGTTTGTTGTATCTCGTCTCCTTCGGGCGAGGCGTACAAGCCCAGTATTTCCGGGCGAACCGGCAGCGCTTCCGGGTTGGCGCAGGCCAGCAGGCAATCGCCCATTTTGGAGATCAGATTGCCCATGCTGTACAATTGCAGGCTGTTGGTGAGGTAAGTCATTTCCGGATGCAACAGCCAGGTGGCCCGTTCGAAATCGGACATGGCGTCGCGGACATACAAGTCGGGTGCATGGTTGCCGCTTGCCGGGAGAGCCAGGCCGGCGTGTTCTTCCTGTAAATATTTCCGGAACGATTTGAGTTGTTCGGTGAGCGACAGCAGGTAATAAGCGAATGCGCTCAGCGGAGGGTTGTAGTCGTTTCTGCCGTGGGCGTTCCGCCGCAAAAAGCCCGCGAGCGTGGCGGGCAATCCGTCGTTCGGGAAAAAGCCTTGTCGCATAAATTCGTACAACTCCGGGAAGCTGCGGTTTTTGTAGTAGAGGATGCTGCCGACGTTTTGATAATAATCGGCATACAGCGTATTGAGGCGGATGCTGTCGGTGGGGTTGGGGTGCCTTTCGGGCGCCTTGCCTTCGAGCGGATTACCCCGGTCTTTGTTGAGCAGTTTGTTGATCTCGGTAATGTTGCGGCGCAGGTTCGAAAAGGTGATGCCGTCGTGGCGTTGTTTCTCGATGAGATCGAGGATGGCGATGTGGGGGCGCAGAAACAGTTGCATCCGGCGCAAAGGTTTGTCTTCCGGTGCGGTGGCGTGCGGGTTATCGGCCTCTTCCTCGCCGGGCAGCAGCAGCGCGGACGCGGGGTCGTCATCCTGCTGGGCGCCTGTTTTTTCGAGCAGGCGGGGCAGGTGGATGATCAGGCTCCGGTAAAGCGAATAGGCCGAATCGAAGGCCTGGATCTTTTCTAAGCACATGCCTAAGCGCAATTGCGCCCGGGTGAGCAGCACGATCTGGTGGTTGGTCAGCACTCCGCTTTCCATCCGCATGCGCAGCGGCTGTATGGCATCGGTAAAATGCAGGATGGCTTTGTCGAATTCCTGGTCAAAATAATAGAGATCGCCGAGGTTGAGGTGCAAAAAACAGATGGAATGCACAAAAGAGTTGTCGCCCTCGAACGATTTGCTGTCGCGGTGACGCACGTACAGGTGATCGAGTTGGCGGAGGTAGTAATTTTTGATCTGCAGCGACTCGTCGAGGGTAAAATTGAACGCCGCCGCGCTGAGGTCCGATATTTTGGAAACGTAGCGGATCTCGGCGGTCACCTTGCTGTAGAACTTGTACTGCAACATGCCGTTGAGGGTCTCCCGAATGTGGATTTGCCCCAGAAAACGCACCAGGTCGCGGATAAACTGCCGCAGGTTGGGGTCTTTGTTCGTCAGAATGGCTTCCGGTATCAGTTCCACATTGCGCCAGGAAAAACCGAAGGGGTGGAACTTCAGCAGGTAGTCCATGATGAAGGCCGTAGAGTACAACAGCTTGTCGCCCAGCGCCTTCAGGTACCGGCTGTGCATGATGATGTATGGCCGGTAGAGGTTGGAAGTAAGGCCGATCTCGTATTGCTGGTCGAATTTGAGCCTCAGGAACAACTTGTTTCCCGGCGATCCGGAATGAGGATGATTGCAAATAGCCTCCACCACGATGTGGTCTTTTCCGGCAGCCGGTTTTCTGTCCCTTTCCGTTTCAAGGTACCGCTCGAGCAGTGCCGACAATTTTTTGGGGGCGCCATTGCTGCGGTAGGTCAGGAAAATCACAAAATTCTGGAGCAGAAAAATGATCTTAAAGATTTTAAGGTGGTTGTGTTCTCCGGGAGGAAGGTCGGAGAGGCGGGCATCGGCGAACAGGGGCGCTTTCCGGCGCTGCGCGTTGATGGCATCCACCAGATAGTGGAATACCGTGTTCAGGTTGAATGTTTCGTCCAGTTCGGCAATTTCCGCCAGGGATTCCGGCTGCTGCACCGGGCCTGTGAGCCGGCCCTTTTTCGTATCAATTCCGGTTTTGCGCTCGCGTTCTTTTGCCCAAAAAGCGACGGCATATGCTTTGGGGATCAATAACTTGCACAAATACGCCTCCGCCATGCGCGTCACCCCGGCCCGGTTTTTCAGCCGGTCTTTGAAAAAACTGTTGACGTATATGACGTCGTGAAAAATGCTGCCGTAAAAAGCGTCGCGGTCAGCGATATCGGCCAATGCCGCATCGTACATTTCCCGTCCGCCGATAAAGATGAATTTGGCGAGCGCTTCGTTGAGAAAACTCTTCAGGTTGGCCAGCAAGCGGGCCACGGCTTCCTGCCGGCGGCGGACGCGCAGGAGGCTGTCCGATTCGGATGCTTCGCCGGCATTGGAGGAAGTATCGCTGGAAAAATCGCGGTTGAAGAACGACGGTTCGATCTTGTCCAGTTCATCCACGATAAAAAGGAATTCCGGCACACGGCGCAAAAAAAGGAAGGGCCTTCGCCAGCGCCCGGCCTTCCGCTCGATAAAGTCCCGGTATTCGTGGATGTCGCTCAGGATATTCAGCAGTTCTTTTTCAATTTCTTTGGGCGAAGCGATCTCGAAAGCGAGGGATTTGCGGCGGCTTTTTTCAAAGAGCCGGAACCGGAAAATGGCGTCGTCGCCCAACACTTCATGGGTAATTTCCGGCGAGACGTTCAGATTGTCTTCTCTCGACAAACGGGCGTCGAGGCGGGCATTCAGTTCGGCGAGCCGGTTGCGAATTCCCTTCCAGCTCTGATAGCCGCGCAGTTCCGGGCTGTACAGCCGCCAAAATCTCAACAACAACGAAATGGCAGCTAAGGCAGTCAGCAGCAGTGCCAGCACAAAGATCACCTTGCCCCAGGTCATTTTTCCACTGGTGACATCGTTCACCCAATTAATACAATCACCCCAATATACGAACGCACCTGCGAGCAGACTTCCGGCACATAGTATCCCGGCTGTGAGTGCGATAGTCGTCCATCCCCTCTTCCGGTATTCCGGCCGCTGCGCCAGTCGTTCCCAGTTCAGGTACAATTGCCGCGCCATCTGCCGCAGCACGTCGGTATCCTGCACCTCGTCCTGGGAAAGGCTGATGGAAATACGCTCGAAAGGGCGTTCGGGTTGTTCAGCGGCCAATTCATTCAGCGCTTTGTGCACGAGGCTGGTTTTGCCCATGCCCCGGAAACCCGTCACGAGGTAGGCGCCCGAAGGGGAGGTGGAATGCCGCAGCAGCATTTTCAGGCGTTCTTTCACGGCGTGGCGTCCGATAAAAAAATCATCCTCTCCGGTGATGTCCGGGTTATTGGCCCGGTGGCCGAGATGGTTGTGGCGGAAATGGTAATCGTCTAATTCTATCCAGACTTCGCGAATACGGGAGGAGGTATGGATGGGCGGGGCAATGTTGTTCATTCGGTCGTATTTAAGACTATGGTGAATACATCGCGTCTTTCGGGCATTTTATCAACGCAGCAAATGTAAAAAATTCTGTTTATATGTAAGTTGGGGTTGTTAAACATCCGCGGCCTCCCCTCGAAATTGTTAAAATTCTCCCTTCCTTCCCACATACCAAACTCCTTTACCCGCCGTTTTTGCTTTTATGCGAGGTATAACCCTCCGCTGCGCCATTATCGCCCAAAACTTCACCATTACGTCCGATCGGATTACCTTTGAGCGCCGGCTCCAAAAAATGTTCACTTTCTCGATTTTCAGACTCGCAATGATATTCCGCTCTGCCCTCCCATTCGCATTGCGCCCGTACGCGCTCGTTCACCGTGCCCCGCTCCTTCTACTCGCCGCATGGTGCCTGGGCGCCTTGCCGCTGACCGCTCAGAACAAACCGGAAAAAATGACGGGTTTGCTGTGGCAAATCTCCGGAAAGGGAGCGCCCAAGCCCGGCTACCTGTACGGCACGATGCACGTCTCCGAAAAACTGGTGTTCAACCTCAGCGATTCGTTTTTCATCGCCCTGCGCGCCTCCGATATGGTCGCCCTCGAAACCGACCACGACGAATGGCAGCAGTTCACCGAAGACATCAATACCGACGACGTGAGCGATCAGACGATCTACCGCAGCGGCCCCGGCATCCGGCGCAACTACCAGAACCTGTACAACGAGTCGTTCCGATTCGAAGCGCCGGAAAACGACCTGCTCGGCGCCATCCTGTCGTCCAAACCCATGATGACCAACGAATTTCTCTACCGCTCCAACTCTTACCGCCAGGAGTACGAAGAGGATACCTATCTCGACCTGTTCATTTTCCAGGCGGGCCGCAAACTCGGCAAAAAAGTCATCGGCCTCGAAACCATCGAAGGCAGTTATGAGGCCGCCATGCGCGCGCAGATCCCCGACGACGAGGAGGAGAAAAAGAACAACCGCCAATACCGCGGTTATTTCGACCCTTCCAAAATGGAGGAAGCCTACCGCAACCAGGACCTCAGCATGCTCGATTCGCTCAACAAACTCTCCAGCCCCGGCAAAAATTTCCAGCGCTGGATGCTCGACGAGCGCAACATCGTCATGGCCAACCGGATTGACTCTATCCTGCAATCGGGCACGTCGCTGTTCTCTGCCGTCGGCGCAGCGCACCTGCCGGGCGAAATGGGCGTCATCCTGCTGCTGCGCCAGAAAGGGTATACGGTGCGGCCCGTGCGCTTCACCGCGTCGCCCGACAAAAAAGACAAGGAACAGATAGACAAGATCCGCTACCCCGTCCAACTCTCCCGGCAGTGGTCGGTGGATTCCATGTGGTCGGCGGACGCGCCGGGAAGGTTCTATCCGACGGCCAACTACAAAGGTTTCGGGCAACACCTCAGCGCCGACATGAACAACGGCGTCTTTTACGCCGTCTACCGCATGAATACCAACGGCTGGTGGACGGGACAAAGCCCTGCTTTCATCGCCGACCGCCTCGACAGCCTGATCTATGAAAAAATACCGGGCAAGATCCAGGAACGCAAGCGCATCACATCGCCTTTCCCCGGCCACGAGATCACTACCCGCACCCGCCGCGGCGACATCCAGCGCTATAAAATATTCGTGACGCCGTTCGAGGTGATTATGTTCACCACCGGCGGCAACGGCGATTACGCCCTTGGCGTGGAAGCGGAGCAGTTCCTCAACAGCATCCGTTTCTCGGACCAATTGCTGACCGTCAAAAACGAACCGCTGACCTTAAAACCCGAACACGGCGGCTTCCAGGTCACTTTCCCGGCCCCGCCGCTGCTCAATACCACCGCCGATAAAAAGGCCGATCAATTCCTCGCCGTCGCCGTCCATCCCGCCGACAGCGCCTGGTATTTCCTGTACCGCACCGACTACCACGACTGGGGTTTTATCGAAGAAGACACGTTCGAACTCAATATCATCGGGGAAAAGATCGCGGAACAATTCACCAAAAAAGCGCCGCAGATGCGCCTCATCGCCGAAGCGCCCTACCCGACGCAGGACGTGTCGTTCCGCTCCGACCGCGACAGCGCATTCTATTTCGTCCGCCTGGTCGTAGACGGACCGCATTATTACCTGCTGGGCTGCCGCAGCACGAACGGCGACGCTCCGGAGCGCTTTTTCGGGTCGTTCAGCATCCAGCCCATGCGCTATCCGGAGGGCTGGAAAGAAATGCAGGACACCACGCTCGATTTCAACGTGACAGCGCTGCCCGCTCCGGAGCGCCACCGCCAGGCGTATCTGGACAAACTGAAAAATATCCTCGAAGAAGGTTACCGCAAACGCACCCGCAATTACTACGACGACGACGTTGAGGCCGCAGAAGACTGGAAGAAAAACGGCTCGCGCGTGTTGAAATCGCCGCTGACCGGCGAAGAAGTGGCCGTGCGCGCTTCCGTGTTCCGCGCCGGCGACGCGGCGCCTACCCGCGACTCCTTCGAACTGGAGATCAAAAAAGAACTGACCCGCGAACAAAAAATGGCGATCCGGGAAAGCCGCTGGGAATACCGCGATTCCATGCTCACCGGCCATTTCCTGCTCGAAGACACCAACAGCACGCGTGGTATCCGCGCCAAAGTGATCGTGGCAGGCAAACGCATGTATACACTCACGGCGACCGTCAATCTCCGGGCGCCCGAAAGCGCGTTCGTGCGTTCGGTCTTTTCCACTTTCCAACCGGCCGACAGCGTCGCCGGGCCGCTGCGTTTCGGCAAACAAAACAGTACGGCTTTTCTGAACGATATTTATTCGACCGATACCCTGAAGCGCAATACTGCACTCTCCGAAATGCGCCGCTTCTGGTCGTCCCGCTACCAACCCGAAGATTTTCCCACCCTGAAAGCCGCCGTGGAAAACCCGGCGTTCGGCAAACTCAAATTCAGCGACCGATACAGCATCCTCAACGGCATCGGGCGCTGCAAATCGCCCGCCGCCCTGCCCTGGCTGCGCGATTTTTACCGCAACCATCCCGACTCCGTGCGCTACCAGGCGCTCGCGCTGCAGGGACTCGCCAACCTGAAAACAAAGGAATCGTTCAAAACCCTGTTCGAACTCTGGCGCGAACGACCGGTGTATATGCGCGATTCGCGTTCACAAATGTTCTACAACTTCAACGATACGCTCGAACTGACCGCCCAACTGTTTCCCGAATTCCTGCAATTCGCCGACATCGAATCCAACCGCGAAGAAGTCTACGGGCTGCTGCACAGATTGGTGAAAAAAGGCCTGGTAAAACCCAGAATATATGCCCGGCTCAAACCGTCCCTGCTGCGCGAAACGGCCTGGTATCTTTCGCAACTGCAGGTGCAGGAAGAAGAAAAGCGCTCGGCCAAAAAAGGCGGCGACGATTACAACCGCTACGATTACTACAGCTATGGGAGCAACAATGCCACCGCTGTCATCGAACGGAATTTCAACCTGCTGGCGCCGTTTTTTGAAAAAGACAGGGAAGTGCAGGCCCTGCTGGAACGCGCCATTCGCTACGGCGACAAACAGGCACAACTCCTGGCCTACGGATTTTACCTGCAAAACGGCATCCCCGTCGCGCCGGAAAAACTCAAACCTTTCATCGAAGACGACAAAACCCGTTCCCTGCTGTTCGAAAAACTGGCCCGGCTGAAAAAACTACCCATCTACGCACCGTGGTTCAGCGATACCACGGCCCTCGCCCGCTCCTATGTCATGGACAAAGGCCAGAACCGGGATATAGACTCCATCCGTTTTATCAGTCAACACAAAACGGTGCTCGACAACAAAGCCGCCACGCTTTATTTCTTCGACATCAAACGCGCAGACGACAAGGATTGGGGACTCGCCAGCGTCATCATGCCCAGGGATTTCAGCTATCTCACTCAGGAAAAGGACGACGAAGAGGAGGATGGCGAATACCGGCCCGCAGGATACTACAACACCGGCTTCGGCAGGGGCCCTTCGGTGCAGATCATGCCCGAACTCACCGGCAAGGACAAAGAAGAACACATCCGAAAAAAGATTGGCGAGATCCGCTTCGCCAACCGCGAACGCTACATCGGCGAAAGCAACGAAGGGAGATACTATTACGACGGGTACTGATGTGGTGGATTGGTGGATTGGTGAATTGGTGGATTGGTGGATTGGTGGAGTGGTACCGTTTCCGCTGGGAGTGTTCAAAAAAGCGAGTCATTTTGTTTTTTAACTGCATGACCGACCGCGAAGCGGTCAAATTTGATTAACCCCGTATGCAACACGGGGCCCATGGACAGAAGAAGTTTTGCAACTGCGGAGCATTTGAATCACATTCCAAACAATGGTGTTTACATGAGTCCCCCCGAATTTTGTAACAATATAAAAGCCCGGAAGAAATAGTAACTGTTCAGGTAGGGGCAGCGCCCCGTAATATTTGTAGCAAAATGAGAGATGATTTCGTGGAGGGGCAGCGCCCCGAAAAATCTCCGGGGCGCTGCCCCTCCACGGATGATTTTGGGCGTAAGGGACTACAAATATCACGGGGCGCTGCCCCTACCTGAATAGTTACAAAAACTAAACGTATCTGTTTTGTTACAAAATTCGGGGTGACTCATGTAAACGTGCCACCTAAGTTTGTTTGCGTTTACGAAACTTTGAAAGTTTCGTAAACGTGCCACCTAAGTTTGTTTGCGTTTACGAAACTTTGAAAGTTTCGTAAACGTGCCACCTAAGTAATTGAAGTCCAATGCGCATGATTGTTTTGCTCCTGATTCGCATGACTCATGTTAATCAAATTTGACCGCTCCGCGGTCGGATTTTACGGCAGTTAAAAAACAAAATGACACGCTTTTTTGAACTCTCCCAGCGGAAACGGCACCACTCCACCAATCACTACCTGATCAACGTCCCCATATACACCGCCTCGCCCATGCGCACCCGCGCGAAGTAGGCGCCGGCAGGCAGGTTTTTCACGTCGAATTCGAATTGCCACTGGTCGCCCGCTTTTTCGGCGTTCCAGGTGCGCACAGCCACCTGAGCGGGATTGAGCACTTCCACGCGTACGGCGCCGCGCCAATCGTTCTCGACAGTCAGGCGGGCAAGGTCCACGACCGGGTTTGGCGACAATTGAAGCCGAAGCGCTTTCGGCAGGACGGAAGTGCCGAGCACTTCCTGGTTCTCATAGCAGCCGGCGTCGGGTTCGTTGATGCGCGGATTGCCTTCAATGTCGGTCGCAGGCGCGCCGTCGGCGATGCCGATGTCAATGGCGGGGCTGTTGACCGGCACATGAAAATCGTTGGAGCCGGGATTGACGAACAAGGGACTGGCTTCGTTCACGTCGGTTGCGCCGGTGAGGTAAGCGAGCAACGATGCGTCCGAGCTGAGGTTGCCGCCGAGCGATTCGACATCGGGTTCTCCTTCTTCAATCGCGTAATTATCAATCACCGGGTTTTCAAAAATACAGTTTTGCAATCGCAGGAAGGCATTGCCACTGTCCGATTCGAACTGGGCGATGCCGGCGCCGATGGCGGCTTCGTTGTTGGCGAAGGTGCAGTTGACGGCTTTGACGTTGGAAATTTTCCCTTCGAAACCATTGTTAGAAATAGCGCCACCCGCGCCCGTACCGAAATTGATGTTGGCGCTGAATAGGCAATTGACGAGCTGAACGTCGGCGTTGTTTATGTTCAGTGCGCCGGCCTGCGTGGAGCAGAAATTGTCGCGGAAAATGGAGTTGTCAATGTTGAGCACCGCCAGGTCAAGACTGTCTTCGGACATCTGGATGGCGCCGCCGAAATTAGAGGAGTTGCCGGAGAACAGGGTGTTGTTCACGGTGCAGGTGATGCCCGCTGATACGTTGATCGCCCCGCCGGAAATTTCGGCGCCGTTGCCACTGAACGTGCAGCCTTCCACATCGAGCGCGGTGCTGTCGTTCTGGCAGAACACCGCGCCGCCGTATTGCGCGCCGTTCGACTCGAAGTTGCAGTTCTTCAGCATAGTAGTGGCCGTGAAACCGTTGGTGACGGCGCCGCCGCTGCGCGCTGCCATATTGTTCCGGAACGTGCAATTTTCGATGGTGACCTCCGAACCCGCACTGTAATTGGCGATGGCGCCGCCGAAGCCCGGCCCGCCGGTTTGTCCGGTTTGTCCGTTCTCGAAAAGGCAATCGTGAATGTGCGCCACCGAATTGCCGTTGTAAATGGCCGATCCCGTATTGGGCGCATAGTTGTTTTTGAACGTACTGTTTTTCAATTCGTAGTCGCATATCCAGTTGTACATGCCGGAGCCGCCGTAGCCGCTGGTCGTGTTGCTGTCGAACACGCAGTTGTCAATCAGGAAAGAGCTGATGCCGTCGCGTCCGTCGTTGTACATACCGGCGGCGTTGGGCGCGGTGTTTTTGCGAATGACGCTGTTGGAAAGCACAAAATTGGACTGGTAGGTGAACATAGCGGCCCCGAACTGGTCGGCGCCGGCCTGGTTGTTCTCAAACAGGCAGCTGTCTATCACCACATTGTCGGAATATTGCGGATACACGCATCCCCGGTTGGTGGTGTTGTTGCGGAAAATACAGCGGTTCACTTCCGCCTCGGTCAGTGTGCGCATGTAAACGCCGGCGGACTGCGAGTTGGCGAAGTTGCCGTCAAAAATGCAGTTGTCCACGATGAGGCCCGAACCTGCCGCTTCGATGGCGGCCACACCCGCACCCGATTGGGCGAAGTTGTCGGTGAAATAACAATTGCGCACGGTCACTTTTGCGCGGGCAAGAATGCCGCCGCCGCGGCGCGTGAAGTCGGAGCCGTTGTTGTCGTTGCTCGTATTGCCGCCTTTGATCCGGAAGCCGTCCACAACGGAGCGCTTTTCCGGGTCGCCGTTGAGCACATAAAGGATGTGCAGGGCGTTGTCGGTCCTTTTTTGCGAAAAATCGCCGGCAATGTCGTCACCGGCGATGTCGCCGTCGAGGAAAGTGGTGTTGGCGAGGTAGTTGCGCTGGTTGAGCGAAGTTTCTGTGCCGTTGAATCCGCCGTAGAGTTCCACGCCCGATTCCATGAGGAAAAAATTGTTGGGTGCGGCGTTGGCGGGTTTGTAGGTGCCGGCAGCCACCCATATCTGGTCGCCGGGCGTAGCGGCGCCGAGGGCGGCGTCTAAGCCGGTGAATGCGTCGGCCCACGAGGCGCCGGTGTTGGCGCCGGCGGCGTCGGACTTCACATACAATACAGCCTGGGCAGATGCGCGCGGCGCGGCGGCGATGCAAGCGACGAGCACAACGATCGGTAGAAATTGTTTCATAAAAGACGGTTTGTGAACAGTTAATAAATTTTCTGACCAAAGTCGGGAAACGCGCGCAGCAGTTGCAGCATTATCCGACAAAAAATGTCTGAAATGTATTCATTTGTCAAAAACCGCCCCTATTTGGCCCCTCACAAGCTCTGGATCACATCGTATTGCGTCACCACGTGCAGCCCGCCGGAGCGGTCGGTGGCGATCACCGCCGGGATTTCCTTGCTGATGTAGCGGTTGAGCTGGCTGATGGGCAGCTCGTCCTTCACCACCGGAAAAGCTTTGCCCATGATGTCGCGCACTGTTTTTTCGGAATGTTGCATCGGGTTTTCCAACAGGAAATGCAGCACCTGCGTCTCGGTGATCGAGCCGACGATCTGGTCGCCGTCCTGCACCGGCATCTGGCTGATGTCGTGCGATTTCATCAGGTTGAAGGCATTGCGCACGGTGTCGTTCACCTGCACGGCAAAGAAGTGGCGGTCTTTTTTGCGGGCGATGAGGTCCCGGACAGTCAATTCGTCTTCTAAAAATCCGCGTTCGCGCATCCAGTCGTCGTTGTATATTTTGCCCACGTAGCGGCTGCCGTGGTCGTGGAAAATGATCACCACGACGTCGTCTTTTTTCAGGTGGTGGCGCAGCTGCCAGAGCGCGCCCATGGCGCTGCCCGCCGAATAGCCGAGCAACAAACCTTCCTCCCGTGCCAGTCGTCGCGCCCACAGCGCCGCGTCCTTATCGCTCACTTTTTCAAAGCGGGAGATCAGGCTGAAATCCACGTTGGCGGGCAGGATATCCTCGCCGATGCCTTCCGTGATGTAGGGGTAAATTTCCTTCGGGTCGAACACCCCCGTCTCGTGGTATTTTTTGAATACCGAGCCATAGGTGTCGGCGCCCCACACCTGAATGTCCGGGTTTTTCTCTTTCAAATATTTCGCCACGCCGCTCACCGTGCCGCCTGTACCGACCCCTACGACGAGGTGAGTCACTTTGCCGTCGGTTTGTTCCCAAATTTCCGGCCCGGTGCTTTCGTAGTGCGCCTGGCGGTTGGAGAGGTTATCATACTGGTTGCACCAGAATGAATTTGGTATTTCCTGGCTCAAACGTTTTGCCACAGAGTAGTAGGAACGCGGGTCTTCGGGTTCCACGTTGGTCGGGCAAACGATCACCTCCGCGCCGAGGGCTTTGAGCATGTCCACTTTTTCCTTGCTCTGCTTGTCGGTGGTGGTAAAAATGCAGCGGTAGCCGCGTACGCAGCCCACCAACGCCAGGCCCATGCCCGTGTTGCCCGAGGTGCATTCGATGATGGTGCCACCGGGCTTGAGGTCGCCGCGTTTTTCGGCATCGTTAATCATCTTGACAGCCATGCGGTCTTTGATCGAATGACCGGGGTTGAAAGTCTCGACCTTCGCCAGCACCAGCGCCGGGATGTCGGCGACGGTGCGGTTAAGTTTCACGAGCGGTGTGTCGCCGATGGTTTCGAGGATGTTGTTGCGGTATTTCATTGTATTGAATATCAATTTTTTTTGAACAAGTATGTGGGCAAAATACATTGACATTGGATTTTTGACATTGGACATTTGACTTTGACAACCAATCATGCAGTCAAATGTCCAACGTCAGAAATCCGATGTCCGCACGCTTAGAACGCTGGTTTTACTGATACCACCCACTCTTCTATTCCTTCAAATGCTGCAGCATCAGTTGCTCCGCCTTCTCTTTCAACGCCATGATATCCTCCCCTTTCATACCCTCAGTCGAAATCGGCTCATCCCACACGATGCGCACTGTGCCGGGGTGCAGGTTGTAGCCCGATGAGATTTTCGACATATTGGTGATGGTGGCCACTGCCAGCGGCGCTTTGGTCTGGATGGCGATGCGGAATGCGCCGTCGTAAAACGGTCCGAGCAGGTCTTCGGTTTTGTTGCGGCTGCCTTCAGGGTAGATAAAAATGCTCCAGCCGTCGGCGAGGTGTTGCTTCAGCGCCACCACGCTGCGGGCGCGGCTCATGGCGCTGCTTCGATCTACCGTGAGACACATTTTTTTTACCACCCAACCGAAAACGGGTATCTTTTGCAATTCCTGTTTTGCCAAAAAACGGAATACGCCGGGAAAAGCGTGGGCGTGCACGATGAAATCGAGCGACGAACTGTGGTTGCCAACGATGACGTACGAATGACCGGGGTCGAGTCGCTCGCGGCCTTCCACTTTGAGCCGGATACCCACAAGCGTAAGGAACAACGGCGTGAAAATGTGGTGCAGATAATATATGTTACTCCGCAAAGCACGTTCGCCCGGCACGAAGGCCATGAAAAAAAACAGCACCGGCAGACCGATCGTCATCAGCACCAGGAACAGCAATACGGCATAAACCGCCCATATTTTTTGAAAAATCGCCATGTGTCCGGAAAAAGGTGCGCAAAGGTAGGAAATCGGCGGTTCTGCCTGTCCGCTTTTTGCGGGTGCTGTAGTTGCCCTCCACGTTGTCATGCTGTAAGCACTCGTCCCCTCTACCAAAGGTAAATTTGACAAAAAATTATTTTATCGCCTGAAAATCAAATATTTAAAAAAATGACAATCTGACATTCACCATATTTTGTGTTTGTTGGCATCTTGGGTTCGCCCCAAATTTGAACCATGAAACAAAATAAACAGCCCACCTGCAATCAAATTTTCCCCGTCTGTAAAATTTACATGTTCTATCAACTCCCGACCGGACTTTATTTTTACATTTCGCCTCCAAACCATAAGTGACACAAAAACTTCTTCTCTGCCTTCCCATGCGTTCTTTTACCCGTCGCCTGTCCCTTGCCCTGTTTTGCCTTTCCGCCGCGCCGGTTTTTTCCCAAAACATCCTGATCACCTACCAAAAAAGCGACGCCCTGTTCGTTTGCGGCGCCGACACCTTTTTCATCTCGGTTCAGAATACCGGAACGAATCCGCTGACCGGCGCTGCGCTGGACGTGGCCTTGCCGACGGGCGTGACTTACCTGCCCGGTACGGTGGCCGGCGCCGCACAACAAAACGTGAGCGACCTTCAGCATCCGGTATTCGGGCTCCCCGCCATCGCATCGGGCGCAACGGCCTCGGTGGCAATGTTGCTCACTGCCGATTGCGCCGCCGCCGATGCCCTGGACACCGGGCAATTGTTCATCGCCAACCTGACGGTGCAGTCGCTTTCGGGCAACGCTTCGGTATCCACCACCAATTTCGCATTGGAAACGGGCCTGCTCCTCATCGAAAGTGTGGAAGACGAATTGATGAGCGGAGAAAAAGGCGATACGCTGCTGCGCAAAATCTGCGTCAAAAACACCCGCCTCGGCAAGATCGGCGCCCTGCACTTCGAGGACGAACACCAGCCGGGTTTTGAAATCCTGGTGTTGAACGCCAGCCAGCAATCGGGCACTAACGCATTCTGGACGGCTGATTTTGACGGCACTTTTTTCAGCGCTGCCGGCAACGGCGACGCCTGGCTCGACCTGAACGAAACCGTCTGTTTTACCGAGCGGATCGTCATCACGGACTGCGGTATTCCCGAATTTACGGCGCCCTCGGTGCTGCGCGCGGGTTGGGGCTGTGGCGGCGAAATCTGCCGCTACGACAGCACGGTGGTCGGCATCGAAATCAAAAAATCAACACAGGTGCCCGACCTGGTGATCACACCCATCTGGAACCCGCCCACCGACTATTGCGGCAATACGCCGGCTGTAATGGGTCTGAAGATCAACAACATCGGCAAGGCAGAGGCTACGGATGTGCTCGTGCGCTTCGTTCTGCCATCCGGCATCCTCACCCTGGCCGGTATGGGGGAGAGCTCTTTTCGCATCGTGCACAACGGCGCTTCGACGCCCTTGTTCCCTAATCTCAACCTGCCCGGCGCCCTGCCGCTGTGCAACCTGCCGGTATTCAGCGACGTCACACTCGTGGTGCCGCTGGTAGAGGCTAAAGATTCCCTGTTGTTGCTGTTCGATATGTTCACCTGCGAAAGTTCGTGCAACCAGGTGTTGCCGCTGGTCGAGGTCGAATTTTTTTACCGGAAACCCTGCCCCCCCAACGGATTCGTATCGGACACGATGGTGATCGCACCGGACGGCAACGTCAATGTGTATGGTTCCATGGGTTTCAACGCGGGCATATGCCTGCAAAACGGACAGAGTTATGAATTCAATTACGGCGTGGTATCGAGCCGCCTGATCGGCGACGACGGTTTTTTGCACGTCGAATTCGACCTACCGCACGGCCTGGTCTTCGACGATTCCTGCCAGGCCAAATTAGGCGGCGTGTCGCCCAATTTCAACGCAGTGACGACTACGCCCGGCGGCGGCTCCAATGTGCACCTCGCCTGGGAATTACCCCTGCCCAATGATACGCTCGAAATGGATTTTTGCCTCCGCTTCGAGTGCGACTCCACCATCGGGTGCCTCGACGAGGTGGAACCGCCCGACGGCACCGTCGTGGTCTATGCAGCGGATTGCAATGTCTCCTGTTTTTTACAGCTCGACAACAAGACCTACTGGACGCCCCTGCTGACGACGCCCTACTCCTGTGCCATCGGCAGCTGCGACTCGATGCGCGTGGTAGTGAACAGAAGCTGCGTGGCTACCGGACCCGGCGGCGGCGGCGGCGACACGACCATCCTCGACCCCATCTTTCCGGGTCCGGGACTAAAAAAATGGTTCAACGTATACCGCCTCAACTACGGCTTCGAGGACAACGACGACGACCGCCACGCCGACAGCGGCCAGCCGGCTGCGATGACAACCGCCGGCGTGCGCCGCGACCGGTTTTTGCCCGGCGATACCCTGCGCGTCGAATACTGCGGCGTCGTGGATTCGGGTGGCGGACTGTCGAAATTCGGCCGCACGATCTGGCACGAGATCGTGCGCAGCGACATGGGCGGCGCGGGCGACAACGATGTTTTTGCCACTTCGACGGCGACCAATTCGTTCACCAATGCGAGCCGGTTCCGCTACGTGCGTGACAGTATCCGCATCCGCTACGCCGACGGCACGGAGTACGGCTGCCTGCTCGACGACTTTATCGCAGGCGACGACCAGAACTTTTTTACGGTCAACCAGGTCAACACCTGGCCACCGGTCGTGATTGACAACCTCGCGAGCCAGCGCTTCCGCTTCCAGTTTTCGCTGGAGGAACTGTTCCTGGCCGGTTGCCTGCCCAAAGGCACACTCGACCTCGGCGACTCGATCTTCCTGTACACGGACTTCCGGATAGGGCTCAACTTCCGGCCCGCTTCGGGCAACGATCCCAACCCGCCGCTGGTGGGTTTCCGCACCGCCCTGAGCGACGGCGGCAAAAAATACGCCTACAACGAACAGCCGTTCAAAAAACTCCAGTATTCGGGCATCCGCAGCACCCGCTCGCCCAATACCCACAGCATCCGGGCTTGTGAAAACTCGCTGGAAGTCAAAAAATTCCGCCAGGCGCTGCGCATCGCGCGAGCCAATATGTTCCCGTATGAGGTGCGCCCGATCGCGCGCATTTCGGAATACGCGCAGACGGTCCCGCAGGGACTCGAAGCAGCATCGGCCCAGTTGGAATACTTCGTCCTGCAGGACAGCGTTCCGTGGCTGGGCGTCCTCGATCTGCCGTTCACGCAGACACCCGGCTTTTTGTCGCTCGATTTTGCTCCGGTTTTCAGCGAACCGGTGGACGAAGGCTTTGCCCTGCGCACCCATCTCCTGTTCCAACCCGATTGCCTTTACGACAAACCTGATTCATCGCGCCAATACGTGACGCTCAATTACACCAACTGCCCCGACGGCGACACCTGCGTGGTGCGGGATTCTATCATCAATACCATCGGCTTTTTTTCCAATGCGTCCGACCTGAGGCTGGAAACGTCAGACACACTGATCGTATCTCCCGGCAAAATATTCTCCGTGGATTTCGACCTGAAAAACTACGTGGTATCCACTGCGTTCCATTCCTGGGTCACGGTGGTGTCGCCAAGCGGCGAGGTGAGCGATATCGAACTCTTCCAAATGCCGCAAAACCAACCCCTCACCGCGCAAAACGGCATTTACCAGACCGACCAGGTAGGAGGTTTCGGCCAGAAAAGTTTTCGCCTCACCGGTCAGAACGTTTCCTGCGAACCGGACACCTTGTTGATCATTGTCGGGTGGAACTGCTCTCCGGTGACCGATACCGCTCAATTTTCCTGCAGCCGCGATACATATCTCATCGAATTGCGCTTAGAAAAACCCGAACTCGAACTGGAAATATTGCAGGAGCCTGATTTTGTAGCGATTTGCGACACTTCGGATTTTTTTGAGTTTGAAATCTACAACGCCAAGACCGGCTTCGCGTACGAGCCGTTCGCGACGGTGAAACTGCCGCCGGGGCTGTTCCTCGTGCCCGGTTCCTGCGAAATGTCGTACCCCGCCGGCAATGCTTACGCCTCCATCCCCGACCCGGCGCTCCTGCCCGGCAATGTATATCAGTGGAACATCGCCGCGATCCAGGCATTTATCGCCGACAACGGCCTGCCCGGCGTGGAAGCCGACCCGCAGAATGCCTTGCGCATCCGATTCCGCACTTACACGGAATGCGGCTTCGTTTCCAACACCCAAGTCATCTACGGTACCCGCGGCACCGAACCCTGCGGCCGCTCCACCAACGTGTTGAACAAACCCGGCGAACCGCTGAAGATCAACGGATTGAACCCCGGCTACGGCGTCGTGCTCAGTCTTCAGCCGACCGGAAACCCGGAAGCGTTTTGCGGCGGCACACAGGAATTTACAGTCCAACTCACGCTGCTCGGTACTCCTTCTGCAGGCGACAGTGTTTACATTTTGCTGCCGCAGGGTGTGACCTATGCTGAAGGCTCTTACCTGCCGGTTCTAAACGCGCCCGCCGGTCCGCCAACGGTGGAGCCGGATGGTATCCGGGTTGCACTGCCTGCAAATGCGGGAGCGGGAACCGCGGTTTCGTTCCGGTTCACGGTTTATTTCGGCGAATCGGCGGGCTGCGTGGATCAGATCATTTTCGCGCAAACGCGGGTGCGCACCGAAGTTTTCTGCCCTACCCTCGGCGCGCCGTGCACGGTGTATGCCGCCACCGGCGAAGCGATCTGGAACCTCGACCTCCAACATCCGGAACTCGGACTGGGCGGGATAGACGCCTCGGTAATCGGCGATCAGGCGCTCCTCGGGATTAAAGTCAACAACATCGGTCAGGTGCCCGCTTCGGGCGCGACCGTCCAGATCTGGCAGGATGTGGACGGCAACGGCGTCGTGTCGCCCGGCGATGTGTTGCTGCAAACAGTTGAGAACCAGGTAATCATCCCGGCAGGCGGCAGTTACGAAGTGACGGCGCTGCTCACCCTCGACCCGGCTATATTGTGCAACCTGATCGTTGTACTCCCCGCTTCCGAAAACTGCGCCTGCGCCGACGAGACCCTGCCATTGGAAATGTTTTCCCTGCAGCAAACGCCGCAGACATATTGCGAAGTACAAACGGTCGATGTCGGTGTTACGGAGCAGCCGGGCTTCACGTACGAATGGCAGCCGGCGAACGGCATCACCTGCACTACCTGTGCGACGACGACTTTTACGCCTCCTGCCGGTATTCCGCCCGGCCAGCCCATCGAACTAACCCTGGAGGAAAAATCGGGTGATTGCACCATACAACACGTTTTCACCCTGACTTTCGGCACGCCGCCTGTCTCTGTCGGCATCAACAATCCGGCAATATGCAAGGGAGAAAGCACCACCCTGGTGGCCCTGCCCGCCGGTCAGGCCTACCAATGGTCGCCCAACGCGGGCAATGACCCGAACGCGCAACAACAAACGGTGACGCCCGCTTCTACGACCACTTACACCGTCACCGTCACTTTCGCGAACAATTGCACACAGACGGCGACGGCGACCGTGAACGTATCCCTGCCCGATACGACCCTGCTGCCCGGCCTCGTTACCTGCGAAGGCGAGCCGGTGAATGTGCTCGGCAACCTGACCGATGTGCCGGGGCTGTATTCCGACGTGCTGCAAAATGCCGCAGGCTGCGACAGCGTCGTTTACCAGAACCTCGACGTGTTGCCGCGCCCGCTGACGGAGGAGAGTTTCGGCTTCTGCCAGGGCGATACCTTGTTCGTGCTCGATACACTGCTCACGCAGAATGGCCAGGTGTGTCGCACCTACGCCGCCGCGAACGGCTGCGACAGTGTGCATTGCGTCAACGCGACGACCTTCCTCCCGCCCGCCCTGAGCGATCCCGACACGCTCATCGCCACGCCCGGAACGCCGGTGGTGCTGAACGGCCCCGGCGGCTACGTCACCTACACCTGGATACCCGCCGACCCGAACTGCCCTAATTGCCCGGACATCACCGTGCCCGCCGACAGCGGCTACGTGGAATACCAACTCATTGTAGCCGACGCCAACGGCTGCGAAGGGACGATCATTTACAGGATCATCTTCTTCCCTCCCTGCGATGCGCAGCGCCTGCGCATCCCCAACGCCTTCACGCCCAACAACGACGGCGTGAACGACGTGTTCCGGGTGGTGCCCTACGAGGGACTGGAATTGATCGGCAGCCTGACGATCTACGACCGCTGGGGCGAAAAAGTGTACGAAAACAGCGGAAATGTATCGTGGGACGGCACGATCGGCGGCAAACCCGGTCCCTCCGATGTATACGTCTACCGGATAGACATCGTCTGCGACGGCGAGCCGGAAGCGATTTGGGGGGATGTGACGCTGTTGCGGTAGGAGATTGGGTGCGGATTGGCAAAAAAAGTACACATGACTCATGCAAATCAGGGGTTTGTAACATTGACCCAATGTACAAGACATGGAGCCACCTCATGGTTTTGTGCATCAGCCTTAGCAATGTTTATTAAACTTAAAAAGTTTAGCAAACGTGTTTCCGCTTGGTGCCATGCACAAAACCTGACGGCGCAAGGTTTATAAGGCCACATGTTTATTTACCCTTGATTCGCACGAGCCATGCTTTTATTTCACCTCGACATTCCTTACATAATTGCATTTTACCATCTCAAGCGCAGCTTATCGTAAAACACCCCATCAAATTGCAGATTCTCCGGCAGCCCAAGGTCGTCATTCCCATTTTTAGAAGTTCTTTTAAATTTTGCCCTGAAACGGCCTCTCACTTCCATTTTCGCTGTGTCTAATTGTTCGATGTTTATATATCCTTCGTCGGCATCTATGAGTTGATATTCATAACCTGGCAAATCTTCATCTACAATCTGAGAAATCGAGGTTAATGCTTTAATATAAGGAATTCTCTCTTCATGAAGTTGAAAATTCCCCTCTTTGATCGGCAACCAATCGAAAGCAATCAGGGTAAAAACATTTGCTTTCGTGGAATCAATGAAAACATAATTTATCAAATTATAAACTGTATCCAATTGAAAATCTGGTTGGTAATCTTCCGTAATCTCACCATTGAGGTATACGATTGTTTCTCCAAATTCAATATCATCTGGCAAATTAACAATTATCGTTTCAGGTTCTTTTTTACATTGAAAAAGCAAAGGCAGGGAAAAGGTTGCAAGGAAAAATACAAAGGGTTTCATTTTCATAATTTGACAAATTTGAAAGTGAAGATTTGAATCTCATTTTGGATTGTGAGCATATACATGCCGGAGGTTAGTTTTGCGAGATCGAATACAAGTTGACCATCGCTTTTCCGAGCCATCATAAAATCTCTGACTTGAACACCGTTTGCATCAGAAATGGTGGCTTTGCTATCGAATGGGATATTTTTGAGCATCAATATGTCGCTTACAGGGTTTGGGTAGCAGGAAGGAAATATGCCATCATTTGTTTGCTGCCTATCATCACCATTATCCAAACAGTCTACTCGCTGAATTTCTTTGTGCGCAAAGCCGATCTTGCCAGATGCCTCAGTGACAGTAAGTCGAAGGGTCATCCAGTAATTTGGCCAATTGGTAGGGTCCATTAATATATAAGAATTGTTAGTACTTACTTCTGTCCAGTTTCCTACTCCTATTGGACTGATTTCCCATTTGTATGTAAGCGGATTTTGAAATGGTGGCGCAATGACAGACATATATGGATAATACCCTTGACAGTTGGGCACAGTTGAAGGTCCATTAATTGAAACCAAAAGATATGGATCGCCGCCACCACCGTAGTCAGGCGGCTCCTCACGAAAGCATGAAACTCTGGCAGCCCGGCTTTCCAGTTTCTTTGCATTGTTATTATTGATATTGCCAGTGTTGAAACCCATAAAGTCAGCATCGGGGTTTGAAAAACGGCCGATCCTCGTCCTATGCCCAGCGCAACTGAGCTGATACATTATTGTTTTGAAATTATCACCAACAGGGTAGCCGTGATGATTGGTCAGAGGATCACAACCTCCTGTCCAACACATCAAACAACGTTGATGTCTCGCTCCAACAATATGAGCAATTTCGTGTGATCCGGTAAGTGAGGATATTGCTGCTGGAAGTTCTACAATGCAATATGCATTTCCATTACTTGCAGATATCCGTTTTGCTTGACCATTTACTCCGGGGTATGCATTTGCCGTCAACAAAACAACGATATCTGCGTAATAATCATCCCTTAAATCATGTACGGTTGAGCTCGATGAAAAGGCGGATAGATCATTTCCGATGTTATTACTCTCTATAAATCCTGGGAACAACACTTCTCCTGCCGACATAAAAAAGATATCTGTTTCGGGCATTTCACTATCTAATGTAGCAGCATGGAGTTCAGATATAATGGTAGATGCAACAGATGCCGGAGAGGGTGGTCCAAGAGCTGCTGCAGCAGCGGTAAAAAGGAATAATACGCGAATTTTATTGTTTTCACAGCCACCCCTATCCTCCACTGTATCCTCTATATCCTCATCCTCGTCCTCCTCCTGAGCACAATCTCCATACCCATTGATAGTGAAGGGGTTATATTTAATCAAAACTGATTTATCAGTAGAAATACTGGCTATTTCGTAGTAGTAGTTCGTGGACGCGATATAAAGATTACCCAGAAAATCACTTGCCCCTTTTCTGAGTCGAATCGAACTACCATCAATATTATAACCCGCCCAGTAATACTCTCCTTCTCTAATGGAAGTTACATTATCTGCCTCGAATGTGTAAATTGTATTGTTCTCAGGCAGTGTAATAGACAAAGTCCTAAAGGCAAGGTGGTTTTCAATTGAATCTATTGTCACCAACCAACTTGCTTCAATGTTGCTGCGCTGCTGAACCTGGTTCAACAATGCTTGCTCATTGCTTGTTAAATTCGCTGTTCCAGGGTCTAAAGTTGTAATGAACGGGGTTTGACCGAAAATATCGTTTAGAAAGGTTGTAAATAAGATTATCACCGCGACGGGAAGCGACGGGAAGCGACGGGAAGCGACGGGAAGCGACGGGAAGCGACGGGAAGCGACGGGAAGCGACGGGAAGCGACGGGAAGCGACGGGAAGCGACGGGAAGCGACGGGAAGCGACGG
>JABAQQ010000003.1:0-41414 GCA_019187225.1 Saprospiraceae bacterium | reverse complement strand
GCGACGGGAAGCGACGGGAAGCGACGGGAAGCGACGGGAAGCGACGGGAAGCGACGGGAAGCGACGGGAAGCGACGGGAAGCGACGGGAAGCGACGGGAAGCGACGGGAAGCGACGGGAAGCGACGGGAAGCGACGGGAAGGATTGATTTCATAATCGGAATTTTTGTTAAGGATGAAATTTTCTCCAAAGATAAATGTTTCCGGAACCAGTTGGATAGAATCACCTTTAAATTGTTAAAATTTAACAATTATTCAAATGCTCTAAGAGTTAAGTATCCTCTCTACCGGATAGACATCGTCTGCGACGGTGAGCCGGAAGCGATTTGGGGGGATGTGACGTTGTTGCGTTAAAACAATCCGCGCCCAACCTTGTTTCCCTGCCTCGAACTGAAACAAAGAATGCTGAAGACCCTCCTCCCTTTCGACAAAGTACCCCAATTGTCCAAAACTGATATTGCTTATGCCACCGGTGACCCGCGGCTGCGGCCCTTTTACCGGTACGAACCAAAACTGGAATCGTTTTCTGAGATTATTTCCGAAAGGGAAAAAACAGCATACCCACGGGCGATGCTCTCGGAGGTTTTGAAAGAACAATACCGCCCGTTGCCGGAACATAGACAGGTGACGGCAAACATTGCTGCGCTGGCGGATAAAAACACATTCACCGTCGCTACCGCCCACCAGCCGAGCCTGTTCCTCGGCCCGCTGTATTTTTTGTACAAAGCCCTGACGACCATCAACCTGGCGGAAGCGGTGGAGGCCCGAAACCCCGGCAAACGCATCGTGCCGGTGTTCGTGCTCGGCAGCGAAGACCACGACCTGGAGGAGTTGAATTCCATAAACCTGTTCGGGAAAAAACTCGTGTGGCCCTCGGAAGAAAAAGGCGCAGTGGGCAGCATGCGCACTGCGGGACTGACCTCTGTTTTGGCGGAGTTGAAGTCCACACTCGGCGAAAGCGAGGCGGCTTCGGCGCTTTTTCAACGGGTGGAACGGGGCTACACGCACAGCGCGACCATCGCCGAAGCGACGCAGGCCATGCTCCACGACCTGTTCGGGCGTTATGGACTGGTGGTGCTGAATATGAACGACGCGCGCCTCAAACGCCATTTTCTCCCCTACCTGAAAGTCGAGCTGAAAGAACGACCCTGTTTCGGCATCGTGACCGAAACGAGCGAGCGGCTCAATGCGCTGGGGTTCAAAACCCAGGCCACGCCGCGAGAGATCAACCTGTTTTACATGCTGCCCGGACTGCGCGAGCGGATCGTCCTGGAAAACGGCGCTTATAAAGTTTTGAATACCGACCTGGCCTTTTCCGAAAAGGATATCCTCGCGGAAGTCGAAAGTCACCCGGAGCGTTTCAGCCCCAACGTGGTGCTGCGCCCCCTTTACCAGGAAGTGATATTGCCCAACCTCGCCTACGTGGGCGGCGGCGGCGAACTGGCCTACTGGCTCGAACGAAAACCACTGTTCGAGCATTTCGGCACGGCATTCCCCGCACTGGTGCGGCGCCATTCGGTGATGTGGCTCGACCGCGATGCGGTGAAAAAACTGCACAAGTTCGGTTTTACGGCTGCTGAATTTTTTGGCGATACGGATGCCTTAGTGCGCACCTATGTGGAGCAGCACGCGTCGGGGGAGGTCAGTTTGCAAGCGGAGACCAGCGATCTGAAAAATATCTTCGATCGCCTCGCCGCCAAAGCGACGGCCATTGACCCTACGCTGGAAAAAGCCGTGCGGGCCGAGGAAGTAAAAGCGGTAGGCAGCCTGGAACAATGGGAGAACCGCCTGGTGCGCGCTGAAAAACAAAAACACGAGGTAACGATCAACCAGATCCGCACGGGCAAGGAAAAATTCTTCCCCGGCGGCGGCCTCCAGGAACGGCACGACAATTTTATGCCTTACCTGCTCAAATACGGCGACGCTTTCATTGAAACGCTGAAAGCGAACCTGACGTCTTTCGATCAGGGTTTTGTGGTGCTGGAGGAAGTTGCCTGATCAATTAATACAAAGGGAATGGCGCCGCGCAATCTCAGCAGTTCCTCCCGCTTCGGATGCCGCCTCGCCTTTCGCGCCATCCGCCACCGCGCCCATATTTCCCGGTAAAACAGAAAAAAACCGGCCAGGATCGGCAGCAACAGGGCCAGCGAGATCAGTACCGGCGCGCTCAGTACCAGACCCGCGATCAGAAAGAGGGCGCAATACAGCAGGCCGCTGAAAAAGGCCGTCCCCAGCGTAATGCTGGTGCTGAATTCTCTTTTTTTCACCAATTTGTCCGTCGCGAAGTTGGCCAGGCGGCGCACGGGCCAGCTCAGGATGCCGCCCAGGAGAAAGGGCGCGAACCCCGCCGCGAGGAAAAGGGACCAGGAGATGCTGCCGTGTTCCGGGTGCAAAAGTGCCGCGTCGGTCAATTCCGCCTTTTCCACGGCGGAAAAATAGGCATCCACCTGTTCCTGCAATTTGCTCTTTTCGTACGTTGCCAGGCCGTTCAGCCTGTCGAGCACTGCTTTTTCGCCGAAAAACCGGTTGCCCGAATACTCTACAATGGGAAGCAGCGACGCCGGATGTTCGCTTCTCCACAGATCGAGCAGGCGTTCGGCCAGCGCGTCGTCGCCGCCGTTTTCGATGTGATAACAGACTGATCTCAACTCTTTCTCAATATCCGTACACAGGCCGGCGATGGCCATGTTCGGATTTTCGAGGTACATTTTCCAGTAATCGCGCACATAAATGGGCGAACCCACCACGAGTTTCACCTCGTCGCGCGGCCGGTCACCGTAAATATAGTTGCATCCCACCGGCACTATTTGAAGTTCGTCGGACGGGTGCCGCTCATAAGCGCCGAATGCGATGCGGGCGATGCCTTTCTGGATCGGTGTCAGTACCCGTTTGTCGAGGTGATGTATGCCCTCCACGAAAATATTGATCGTGTGACCGTCGTGCAACTTGTTCCTGCAATATTCGAACGTTTCCTCATTGCGGTCGCGTTCAGCATAACCGTCGCGGTGGCGGTACACAGGGAACATGTTCACACTTTCCATCAGCTTGCGATACAGGGGTTTGCGAAAAATGTCGCCCCGTGTCATGTTGTACACCGGCGGATCGAAAAATTCGCAAAACAAAATGGGATCTACGAACGCTGTCGGATGGTTGGAGGCGATCAGAACCGGCTTGAAAGGTGGAACGCCAGACTGGTTGTGCACGTATATTTTCCGGAAGAACAACCTGAACGCGACGTGCATGGCCGGTTCGAGCCACACATAGTTTTTTCCTGAACTTCGGTAAAAAAGGTCGAGACGCATGGTAAATGAAACCGCGAAAAAAACGGATTTCAGTCAATTGTACCGTGAAAATTTATCTTCCGTAAAAGTTGCGACCTTTCGGCCGTGAAACGGCTCATCGTCATCGGCGGCGCGACGGCTACGGGCAAAACCGCCTTAGCCATCCGGCTGGCGCAACACTTCGGTACGGAGATACTGTCTGCCGACAGCCGGCAATTCTACCGTGGTATGGATGTCGGCACGGCCAAGCCCTCCGCCGCCGAACTGGCTGCTGTCCGCCACCATTTTATTGATTCGCTCGACGTGAAGGATGATTTCAGCGTCGGCGCTTACGAGCGGGAAGCGCTCCATATCCTGGAAAAAATATACGCCGGAAAGGATGTCGCCGTGCTGGCAGGCGGCTCTGGTTTGTACATCCGGGCGGTTTGCGAAGGGTTGGATGCTTTCCCGGATATTTCACCGGAAACCAAAAAACTGGTCGAAGAAGGCGGGCGAAAAGGCGGCCTGGCCTGGCTGCAAACCGAACTTGCCCGGCGTGACCCCGTTTATTTCGGGCAGGTAGACCGGCAAAACCCCGCGCGGTTGCGACGGGCATTGGAGGTGTGCATGGAAAGCGGCATGCCATACTCCGGATTCATCGGGAACGGCAAAAAAAAGAGGTTTTTTACTCCCGTTTACATTTTACTCGAACTGCCGCGCACCGAACTGTACGCGCGCATCGAAGCCCGCGTGGATGCCATGATCGCAGCCGGCCTCGAAGCCGAAGCCCGCGCTTTGTTGCCCTGGCGCGACCGCCCCGCCCTGCGTACGGTCGGTTATGAGGAATGGTTCGATTTTTTCGATGGCAAGATCAGCCGCGCGGAGGCCATCGACAAGATCAAACAACACACGCGCAACTACGCCAAACGGCAGGCGACATGGTTCCGCAAACACGGCGAATGGAAGGTTTTTCACCCGGATGACTGGGAGAGAATTCTATATGCGGTGGACGGTAGACGGTAGACGGTGGACGGTTTACCCGCCGAAGCCCCGGCGAAGGCGGGTGGACGGTGGGCGGTGGACGGTGTAATTGTACTCAAATCGAGCTTCAGCAATTTCAAACCATTCAAACCATCCTATCCTATGCCGTCAGTTTTTTCAAGGTAAGCTTTCCGTCGAGGTGGTGCATTTTTTTGAATAACGGCGTTTTGTTGAGTTGCCATATCAACCAGCTCACTCCAAGCCCGAGGGCCGCTCCGGCGAGAATATCGGCTAAGAAGTGTTGCACGAGGAACACCCGCGAAACGCCGGTCAAAATGGCCAGAAAAGCAAAGAGTAGCCCCGCGCGCGGATATTTTTTTCCTGTTATCATGGTCACCACGCTGAACAATGCGAAGGCTGCCATGGTATGGCCCGAAGGAAAACTCGTCTGACCGACATTCAATTCCACGCCGGGTACGGTCACCACTAATTCACCCAGATCCTGGTTCCGGAAAAAAGTGATCGGGCGGTCAATACCGAAGGATTCTTTGATGAAATAAACGGTCGGCAAAGTGACCAGACCGGCCAGCGCGATCAGCAATGCGTAGCGATAACGCCGGAAAAGCGCCGCCACACCGCAAATAATATAGGCATATGCCTCGCCCAGCAAAGTGAGTGCCTGAAAAATAGAATTGAGCGGCTCGCGGCGCATGTCATTGAAAAACAGGATTTCATGGCCATAGGGTGTAAAGTACACCACTATGAGTCCCGCAGCGAAAAACAAGAGTGCCGGAATCATAAACCACGCATTGTCCCAGATACTCTTCATGCTGCCGGAACCTTTTTTTGTTTTTCAAAACGGAGGCGCAGCTGCCGGACGAAACGTTCGAGCCGCTCGGTACTGAACATTTGCGAATCGTTCATCGCCTTGCGGGTCAGGTAAGCGCCCACCGGCATCAGCACGATACTGGGCACCATGGCCGCCCAAAACGGCGACAGGAAATTGGCCTCCGCTAATTTCCGGCACAAAATGGTGAGCATGATGAACGTGACAAAAAAGATGATGGACACTAAGATCGGGTAACCGAATCCGCCTTTCCGGATGATCGCCCCCATGGGCGCGCCAATGAACAGGAAGACGAAGCATACCAGTGCGAAACTGTATTTGGTGTAGAGCTCATACCCTGTTTTTATCCATTCCATGCGACGGCTTCCCACCTGGCTGGAGCGGGTTTCCACGGCAGTCATGGTTGCTTTCGCCCGGTTGACCGCCTCTCTTAAAAGCACCGGCCGGTCTTCCGCTTTAAAAGTCTCGTAAAAAAATGCGTATTCCGCAAGAGGCTTCGTCAATTCCTGCCGGGCGATTTTGGGGCCTTGCGGTTTTTCTTTCGGCTCATTGCCGGCAGTCGTATTTTTTTTCGCTGTTTTCAGGATACCGGCACTGCGTGTCTGATTGTTCTGCGCTGTTCGTTGCACGGTGTCCCTGTTGACCTCACCCCGGGCTTTCACCGGCTGCCGCCTGAGGTTGAAGATCATATCATCCACGATGGCCTGCCGGTTGTTCTCCATGGTACGATTTAAAGAATCAATCATCACGCGCAATTGTTTCATGCTCAGCATGGAACGGTTGGTGCTGTAGCGGTCTTCATCGGATCGCACCAATTCGAACTCCTTCATGTCCCAAACTTTGGTCCACGATTGGAAGTTGGTGCGGATAAACGGGTATTTTTGCTTTTGCTGGTGACTGCCCTGCGCGGCAGGTTCCTGGTATTGCGTCCCGTTGAACAGGTTCA
The DNA here is from genome assembly GCA_019187225.1 of Saprospiraceae bacterium. Lineage (GTDB taxonomy): Bacteria > Bacteroidota > Bacteroidia > Chitinophagales > Saprospiraceae > M3007. Next base: position 35,382 of record JABAQQ010000003.1, on the reverse strand, counting down.
TTACAAAAAAGCGCCGGTCGTCGGTGGTATACATCTGACCGCTGTCGGCCAGTATCTGGTTGAAATTGATCCTGCCCGCATTGGTCTGGTCTTCGATCATCACATCGCTGATGGTTTCCCCATCGCGCGCTTTATCGCCGATGCGGATAACGAACTGGCGAAAGTCTTCATTAAAAACGCCTTTTTCGAGTGCCAGGGCGGGCTTTTGCTTGCGAATATCGGTCAGGCGGGATTTGAATTTCAGATTGGAATAAGGTATAATGATGTCCGAACAAACATAAGAAAACAATGCCGTCGCCCCGGCCCAAATGATCAGCCCGCGCATGATGCGGATAAGCGGCACGCCGGCCGATTTCATGCTCGACAGTTCGTAGCGCTCCGCCAGATTACCCATCACCATCACCGAGGCGATCAGTACGGCGATCGGCAGGGCCATGGGGAAAGTGGATATGGAAAGGTAGCCGATGAGTTCGAGCATGATAAAAATGCTCACCCCTTTACCCGCGATCTCGTCGATGTACAGCCACAAAAACTGCATGATCAACACGAACAATGCGATGCCAAACGACACCGCGAACGGCCCGATAAAACTGGTGATCAGCAGTTTGTCTATTTTTTTCATGGTGGACGGTGGACGGTGGACGGTGGACGGTAGACGGTGGACGGTGGACGGTAGACGGTGGACGGTGGACGGTAGACGGTGGACGGTGGACGGTGGACGGTGGACGGTGGACGGTGGACGGTGGACGGTGGACGGTGGACGGTAGACGGTGGACGGTGGACGGTGGACGGTAGAGGGTGGACGGGTAAAATCATGTTCGTCAACTCTACGCCGTCTACCCCTCTACCGTCCACCGTCTACCGTCTACCGTCCACCGTCCACCGTCCACCGTCCACCTAAAAATCAAACACTGCTTCAAACGCTTTAAGTGCCTGAATCGTTGCGACGGGGTCTTCTGCGGCGAACACGCTACTGCCTGCTACCAGCACGTCGGCGCCGGCCTGCAGGAGCGCTTCGGCGTTGTGCAGCCCCACGCCTCCGTCAATTTCGATGAGGGCCTTGCTGTTGCGCGTATCAATCAGTTCGCGGAGTTTGCGCGTTTTCGGCAGGCTTTGGTAAATAAATTTTTGGCCGCCCTTGCCGGGATTCACCGACATCAGGCATACCAAATCAACGTCTTCGATAATGTCCTCCAGCAGATGAACCGGTGTGTGAGGATTGAGGGCCACGCCTGCCAGGGCTCCGGTGTCTTTGATCTGGTGGATCGTGCGGTGCAGGTGCGGGCATGCTTCGTAGTGAACGGTAATGACATGCGCACCGGCCTTGCGGAAATCTCCGATGTAGCGTTCCGGCTCTACGATCATCAGGTGCACATCGAGCGGTTTGCGGGCCAGTTTGTGAATGGCTTCTACAATGAACATGCCGAATGTAATGTTCTGCACAAAGCGGCCATCCATCACATCGAGGTGAAACCAGTCGGCTTCGCTGTTGTTCACCAATTCAATATCTTCCCCCAGCCGGGCGAAATCGGCGGCTAAAACGGAGGGAGCAACCAAGTGTTTTCTCATAACGGGCGCAAATATCGGGAATTATCTGACTACCACCACCTGCTCTTCTTTCAGTATCGGCAACCTTTTCATTTTCAAAAACAATTGCACAGTTGCCAGAACGTCTTTTTCGCAATACGTGGCGATGCGGTCGAGGTCCCGGTCTTCCCAATACACTCCGGCTACGTCGGAACCATCCATGTCGTCTTTCGGTGAGGGGAAATCGAAAATGGCCGCCAGCAGTCGCAGCGACGTATAGTTTTTAATGTCGCCGAACTTCCACAATTCCATGGTATCGAGGAAATGCTTCGTTTCCCAGGGCTTTTTGCCCGCGATATCGAGCATGCGCGGGAATGGCAACTGGTTGAGCAGGATGCGGCGGCAGATATAAGGAATATCGAACTCCCTTATATTATGGCCGCACAGGGCAAATTTGTCCGGATTGTTGAACCGTTTGTTGAGCAGATCGCAGAAATCATCGAGCAATGCCGCCTCTACATGGTTGGTAAACGATTTGAGGCGCAGCAGGGGTTCGTTGTTTTCCGGGTGCCGGGCAAGGATACCCACGGAAATGCAAATGATCTTGCCGAATTCCGAATAAATGCCCGCCCGGTCGCGATAGGTAGCGGCCATTTCGTCGTATTCGACCTCCTCCGTGGCAGGTTTGCGCAGGATGGAGCGGCTTTTTATGCCCCAAAGCTCCTGCATCTCTTCACTGAGTTCTTCAAAGTCCGGCCTCCCGGGCACGGTTTCGATGTCGAGAAAAAGAATGTTGTACAGATCGTAAGCGTCGAGCAGCGTCATGGATGATGAGCAGTGGGTTATGAGCGATGGATTACGCTGTATCGCAGGTTGCCATCGGAAAGAGGGTGAATTTCGCGGAACAAAAGTAAGCGTTCCCGCTTTTCAGCGGGTATCAACCTGAGAAAAGTTCGGGCATCTGATTCCCGGAACATCCCACAGCGGCAAATTTTTTTTAAATTTTTTTAACCAAATTTTTATCCTGAAAATCAAAGGTTTAGCCCAATTACCCAAATTTTTTTTGGAAAAATAGCCCGACCAAAATGCAATAAAGCCTGACCAATGACGGTTTATGGCGTGACTTTGCAAAACGCGGTCGTATCAAACACACAAAAAAACAATCTGCTTTTCAGGCATCGCCTATGATGAAAATTTTGACTTCACATTCTAACGTTAAACCTTTTCATCACACTTTATCAGCATGAGCACACCCACCAATTTCAATCAGCCCGCAACCCCGAACTACGGCAACAACGACGGCAACAACCAGAAACGGATTACCACGATCATGGGCGTAGCCATCGCCGCACTTCTCGGTCTGTGCGTCTTTTTGTTGGTTAGCAAATACAACACGAGTAAAGAGTTGGATGCCACCACCATGGAACTGACTCAGCAAAAAGAAGCCTTCACCGAACTGGACACCCGCTACAACGACGCTGTGGCGCAACTCGAACAACAGAAAGGCATCAACGCTGAACTGGACGCCAAGATCAACGAGCAACTCCAGCAACTGGAAGCCTCGAAGAACGAAATCGCAGGTCTTATCCGCGATAAGAAGGAATACAGAAACGCAATGGCAAGCCTGGAACGCCAGAAAAATCAGTACCTCGCTGAAATTGACGACCTGAAAAAACAGGTGGGCATTTTGACCGAGAGCAACACGAAACTGACCTCCGAAAATCAGCAACTGTCCACTTCGCTCACCGAAACTTCGACGAAATTGCAGGAAGAAAGCACGGCCAAAGCTGCGCTGATCTCTGAAAAAACGCAACTCGAAACCGAGCGCACGGCCCTCGCCAAAAAAGTGGACATTGCTTCGGCCGTCCGCGTGAAAAACGTGACTGTTAAATCGGTGGACGTTCGCAGCAACGGCAAAGAGAAATCCAAATCGCGCGCCGGTAAAGTGGACAAACTGAACATTTGCTTCACCACCGAGCCGAACGAGGTGGTTCCCTCCGGCGAAGAAGTATTCCACATCCGCATCGTTGACCCAACCGGCGCTCCCCTGGCCATCGAAAGCCTCGGCTCCGGCGTCACCAACGATAAAAAAGCAGAATCGGAAGTGCGCTTCACGACCACCGCTACCTGCCAGTACGACAACGGCGAAACCAACGTTTGCGGCGCATGGCAGCCCGGTCAGAATTTTGCCAAAGGCAAGTACACGGTTGAGGTCTACAACAAAGGTTACCTCGTAGGTACCGGCGGCTTCAACCTGAAGTAAGCCTTACAACACAAAATAAATTCTGTGGGAATAAAAAACAGCGCCTGTCACAACGACGGGCGCTGTTTTTTTGGCACACTTCCTTACCGCTTTTTTAAGGTGATAAACCGCTTCCCTTCCCACGTGCCTTCCTGCTGTCGTTGTACTTTCACGATGCCACTGTCTCCGCCATTTCGCCTTTCAGTCTCCCGGTAACGGTCGTCTACAAACTTGTCGTCTTCAAAAACCGTATCGTTGATGTAATAGGGCGCGCTGCCGTCCGGTTCCCGGACGACGTGGTGAATGTGCGCCGGGGCGCGGCTGTTCGGATAACTGGCTGGGCGGATCGTGCGGATGGAAAACCATCCTTCCGCGTCGGTGCGGCACCAGCCGTGCAAGCGCCCGTGCCAGCGGCGGATGCCCGTTTCATCGCCATTTTTTGAATAAATACCTTGCGCATCCGTATGATATGCGTATACGACAACTTCCGGGTAAGGCGTCTTTCCGTCGGCCTTGAATACCCGCCCTCGAAGGAACAGGCGTTCACCGGGTTCGTTTTTGCCTGCTATTTTCATTTCCGAAGTCAGGTTTTCGGGCATGCCAACAAAACAACAATAGACGTTCTCGTTGTCGTCGCAGGTATCAGACGCGGACGGAAGGTGGACAAATTTCGCCCCTTTGGCCGGTTGGGTATCCGGCACGGGATCGCGCAACCAATGGACGAGCAGCGCTTTTTGCTTTGGCGTCAGTCGCGCTTCCGGGTGCATCGGCAGGTAGCTTGGCAGCGGCATTTTTCCTTTTTCGATCAGGCGCGCACAGTGGTCGAGCACCTCGCGCCGCTCGAAATCGCTCCACCGGCCGAATTCAGAAAAATTCAGTTCGGTCCGGCCTTCCTCCACGTGATCTTGCATCCACCACCCTACCGGTTGCACGTTGGCATACCATGGATAGCGCGTGTGGTTGGAATGGCAGTCGTAACAAGCATGCTTTAAAAGAGTCATGACTTCACCGGGCGGTTTTTGCACCATATTAAATTCCTGCACCGCTTCCGTCGGCGGCAGTGTTTTGTTGATGGGAAAAAACTGGAGCAGCGCGAAACCGCCGAGGAATCCGAAAAAGATGTTTTTTGCCTTCATATGTTGTTGAATTTTAGGGCAATTTTTCGAACCATAAAAAAACCTGCAAGAAATAATGGCTCCGCGGCATCTATTCAGCGCTGTACAGCCGATGACCGTCGCCCAACGGCGCCAGGCGATAAAAATGCCCTGAAAACCAGCGTTTCCCCGTTATCCGTCGCCGAAGGGTTCACCCCTCAAGATTTGCATTACCTTTGACGACGTCATTACCCCATTATCCCATTGATAATGAAGCGATTCCTTCTACATATCCTGCTTTGGCTGGCCTACGTCGCCGTCGAATTGATCGCCAACCTGCCGCACTACCGCGACAAGCGAGAACTGTTGCGGCAGACCGTTTTTTTCCTGCCTGTCATAGCAGTGCCGTTTTATTTTGTCGCGTATTTTTTGGTACCCCGTCTGCTGTGGAAAGGGAAAAAGCTATTGTTTTGGCTGTCGAGCATCATCGTTTTTTTGTTCGTTATGATCTTCCGGTTGCAGTGGGAAAGTTTCTATTGGTCGCTGCAGGGAGAACACGTCATCAGGCTGCCGCTCTCTAAAATTTCCAAAAACCTGTTCCGCGACTACGCCGTGATCGCACTCGGCGTTTGCCTCAAGATTATCCGCGACTGGGACAGGAAAGACCGCCTGGCGACCCGGCTGACCGAAGAAAAACGCGACGCCGAACTGCAATTTCTCCGCGCGCAGATCCATCCGCATTTCCTGTTCAACACTTTGAACAACCTCTACGGCCTTGCCCTGAAAAAATCGCCGCATACCCCCGACAGCATCCTGAAACTCAGCAACTTGCTTGATTTTATTCTGTATGAATGCAATGCGGAAAAAATACCGCTGCGCAAAGAGATCGAACTCATCCGCCACTACATCGAACTCGAACGGCTGCGTTTCGGCGAGCGTCTCGACCTGAGGTTCGAAGCGAAAATACCGCAGGACGGGTTGCTCATCGCCCCGCTGCTATTGCTGCCTTTCGTGGAGAACGCTTTCAAACACGGCGCGGCCAACACGGCGAGCGACCGGGTTTTTGTAAAAATTGACCTGGCAGTGGAAGGCAAAACGCTTTTTTTTCAGGTGGAGAACAGCAAAAGCAACCGCCACATTAAAAATCCCGAAAACGGACACAAGGGTATCGGTCTGCGCAACGTGGAAAAACACCTCGCACTGCTTTATCCCGGTCGCTACGAACTGGAAAAAGTGGAAGGCGAAGAGGTGTTTCTTATCACATTGAACCTGAGTTTGTAAAAGTTTGAAGGTTCGATGGTTTGAGAGTCAGGTACAAACCCTCAAACCTTCAAACCCTCAAAGCCCATCTAAACATATGACATACACCTGCTACATCATAGACGACGAACCCATTGCCATCGAGATCATCGAATCGTACCTGACTCGGCTCGAAGGATTTGCGGTGGCAGGCACCTTCACCAACCCGGTGAAAGCCTTCGAGGCATTGCAGCGGCAAGCGGTAGACCTGCTCTTTCTCGACATCCAGATGCCGGGGCTGACAGGACTGGAATTCCTCCAATCGCTTCGATCGAAACCGGAAGTGATCCTCACTACGGCCTACCGGGAATTCGCCCTCGAAGGCTTCGAACTCGACGCGGCGGATTATTTGCTGAAACCGATTTCTTTCGACCGTTTTCTCAAAGCCATCGGAAAATTTCAGACGCGGATGCACCAGGCAGGAACATCCGTTTTGCCCAAAATACAGGCGTTGGAAGGCGAAGCGCACCACCTCTTCGTCCGCGCCGACCGCAAGAACGTGAAGGTGCTGCTCGACGACATTCTCTATCTGGAAAGCCTGAAAGACTACGTGCGCATCGTGACAACGCAAGGCAAGATCACGACCAAAGAGACCATCACACACTTCGAAGAGGCGCTGCCGAAGGAACGCTTCCTGCGCGTACACCGCTCGTTCATCGTGGCCAAAGACAAGGTCACCGCCCACTCGGCGGACGGGCTGGACATTGGGAAAGTGCCGATCCCTGTAGGAAGAATGTACAAATTGGCGGTGGAAAAGGAGATTTTGAGGCAGTGAAACTTTTCAAACCTTGTGGAACATATTTCGCCTGTCTGCCAAAAAAGCCAACAGAAAATTTGTGCATCCAACAAAATGGCTTTACTCAAAAAGACTTAACTTGCAGGCAAAATCTCAGGCTTATGTCTGTTCTTCAACTTTCCAATAAAATTGAAATCACACCCGGCGTCGTGGGTGGCCAGCCCCGCATTGCCGGGACGCGCTTCACGGTGAAGCAAATCGCTGTTTGGCACGAGTTCATGAGCATGAGCGCCGACGAAATCGCTACCGAATACAACCTTACCCTGAGCGACATCTACGCCGCGCTCTCCTACTTTTTTGACCACCGGGAAGAAATCATGCGGGCAATTCAGGCCGAAGAAGAATTGGTCGCTGAGTTAAAAAAACGCTTTCCCTCCAAAATTACTCGACAGCGTGGCTAAAATCCGCTTTCTCATGGATGTTCACGTTCACAGCGCCATCACTGCCGGGTTGCGGCGGCGAGGTGTGGAAGTACTGACTTGCCAAGAAGCGGGTTTGGACAGAGCCCGCGACGAAGACATTTTGGACTATGCCCTTGCCAACCGTTGGATCGTTTTTTCGCAAGACGACGATTTCCTGAGAATCTGCGCGGCCCCCGACTTCAAACACAACGGACTGGTGTACAGCCACAAGCGAAACTCCATTGGTCGGATTCTGTCGGGATTGGTGCTGATTTGCGAGGTTCTGGATTCAAGGGGCATGGAGAGCCATGTGGAGTTTGTGTAGGATTCAGACGATGTGAACGCCCCGAAAAAACCTCCCCATTCCCCACATATTTTTCGCCTGTTCGCCAAAAAAGCCAACAGAAAATTTGCGCATCCGGAAGGCGGGGTTATTTTTGCCTTGAGGAGTTAGAGGCGATACCCATTGCACTCTATTAACAACATCAAACACGACCGGAATCAAGTAAAAATGATACAGATAGCCACTGGTTCTTCTTATTTATTAATCCATGGATTTTCATTGGAGAATCTTAACCTTGGGTCTTCTGACAATAAAGATTGGAAGTACATTGCATGGGGGGTTCCAGAAAAAGACTTAATGGGTAGAATTCCAACAGGGATTTTTTATGCATTGAAATATTTGCCCAAAAAGATTTTTATCGGTAGCGGCGCGTCAAAGATCGATATCTCTTTGCTAGAAAAAAAAACAAGAGTAACTTCTAAAAGATGGGTAATTGAAGCAGAATTTATGTATCACTATTTAATCGAAAATATAAGCGATTTACAACAATTCACCAAATTAAATGAGAGAATTGAAGAATTTGGAGGCTTAGAAAATGTAAAAAAATTTATCGAGAGTAGAACAGCATTGGATATTGACTCAAAAAGCACATTAGGAGAGATAAAAAACCTCCATAGCAAAATTCAAGAGGATGAAGAAGTGCCCTTTTATTTTACTGTTTCAAGTCCTTCTCATTTGCCAAGAATTACAAAATACATCATTAATGAAATGAGAAAATATGATATTAAGGGAATTGACTTCTTTATTCCTGTGGCAGCATCAACTGATTATGCCAATGAAAATGAAGTACTCGTATTTGAGCCATCTTCTAAAAAAGGTACAAACAATCTGGAGCCTGCAACTATTCTAAATCAATACTTTTATCTGAATCAAGAAGGTCAAAACTTATTTTTGAAACAATCTGAATCTTTTTTCAATGCGTTCAAAAGAAATTCTAATAGATGAATGCAAAAGGGCCATTCGGAGTGGAGACCTGGAAAATTCATTTGAAGTCCTAAGAAAGGCACTACTTAATATTGACCCATCAGAGTGCAAGAAAATTGAAAAGGATATAGATTTATTTGAGGGAGAATGGCGAGCATTTTCTAAAAGGCAAATACAGGGCACTGAGAACACAGAGGGCAAAATCCCAGAAAATAGAATACGAAAAGGCTTATACGATCTACTTGAAGTAATAGAAATTTGTTTAGAAAATATAGAAATTAAAGAAATCGAAATTAAAGATTCTTCTTTTTTAGTTTCAAGATATAAACATAGATTTTATTATTTTTACAAATACTATGCAAAATCTATTAGATTGATAGGAGCAGATGACGAATATTTTTCTCTTAACGATTTATCTTTCAATTATTGCGACGACATATATTTGTTACCCTCAGAATTCAAACTTAAATATGATGAAATAATAGAGAAAAAAATAAAAGAAAGTAAAGAAAAAAATTTCATGTTTTACAATGGCAAAAATACTAGGTTATTAAATTTTCATGCCACTCCTGTTGATGATACTGAAAAGAAGAAGATTACCTTGTCGCTAGGGCCTGTTTGGTGGTTTGACTTTACAGTTGCTAACGATTTGTTTGGCCTGATATTACAAAATGAGGACCAAGGGTTTATAGAAAGATACATCAATCTTGATAAGTTAATTAATACTGGAAGGTGTGAATATTCCAAACTTAGCAATCTTGTTGTAACTGCTTCTACGATTTTAACTGCTGATGGAAAATTGTTATTTACCAAAAGAAGCGAATTTGTCTCTTCGTACCCAAACAGTTATACGTCTGCAATAGCTGAAAATATCCGTCCTGAGGAAGATGGTTTAGAAAAGAAAGGAAACGGAAGTATTCCAATATTTAGTACTGTGATCAGAGGGATTAAAGAAGAACTTTCACCAATTATCTTAGAGTACATAGACATTAAAAACATCAAACTTTTGGGAATAACCTTTGATTTAGGGTTATTTCACCCTGATTTTTTACTGATAGTGTTTGTGCCGCTAACATACAATCAGATCGTTGAAATTTATGCGAGACGTCCTGGCAAAGATTTTATAGAAGCAAAAAATTATCTAATATCATTAGACTATAAAGATAGATACACAACATCTTACGAAACCCTTTTTGGAGAGAAATCACCTTGGGTTCAAGGAGGTAAGGCATCATTGTTTAGGAGCATTGAATTTTTAGAAAGCATAAAATATTCTCCAAATATGACAATAATAGATCTAATAAAGAGATGCGAGTAAAAAATGCGCAGCCCCCTAACATTCACCATAACTTCCATTTAGGTAAGGTAATATCTCCCACCCTCTCCGCCCCGCCCAAATCTACCGCCGCAATCCATAGTGGTAATCTGCGAATCGTTCTCACACCGGCGCTTTTCACCGCACCAACGTCACATCCCCCGCGTAAGTAAAACGCTCCCCGTCGAGAAAGGCGATTTGTGCCACCCAGGTATAAACGCCCGGCGGCATAGGCTCTCCGCGGAAGGTACCGTCCCAGCCCGACAGCATATCGTTCACGGCTATATCGCGGGCGTCGAAGAGCAATTCGCCCCAGCGGGAAAAAACCGACAGGCTCGATACCAGGGTATATGTGTCGCCGAAGGGATAGAAATAGCCATTGGCCTCGTTGTCGCTCGCCGGTTTGAATACGTTGGGAAAAAACACGTTTTTGTTCTTCTCCACGAACAATTGAATGGATGCGGAGTCAACGCATCCCAATTCATTTTGTACCCTGACCGTATAAATCATATCGTTGAAAGGCCGCGCCCAGGTGCCGGGGCAATCCGGGCAACGCAGCGAACCGGGTTGCGGGTCCGACCACTGATAAATGACCTGCTGCTCCGTATTGAAAACATTCGTTCCGAGATACAAACTGTCACCCAATCCGATAGTCGTCTCGTTCTCGCCGGAAATTGATACGGAAATGGAAGAATATTTTACCGTATACAACACGTAAGCCGTATCGCAACCCAAACTCAATACAACTTCGTAGTCGCCCGGTTCCGTTACGTCGAGATAAGAAAGGCGGCTTCCATCCTGCCAGGAATATGCAATGTTGCCGGGAAGAAAACCGGCAACCGACTTCGCATTCAGCCGCACCGATTCCGCGCCCTCGCAAAGCGCCACGGTAAGGGCTGCCGTGTCGAACGTGAACGCATAGATTACAATATCGGTACTGTCGTCTTTCACCCGCGTAAGAGGATTATCGGATAGCCGCGTGCTGCCAAGCGAAGCCGGCAGGTTTTTGAGCACAGCCTGGTTTCGGTATATACCCGCAGGGACGGACCCCGTATTGACGATGATCTTTATCTCGAAGCGGCCTTCCGGCAGGTCAACGTCGTCGAGCGCGAAAAAACTGTCGCCGGGATGGCTCAGCACATTCCCGCCCAGTGGATTTTCACTGACCGATACGAAAGTAAAACCCGCCGGCAACTCGTCTTCCAGCCGGATGCCTTCCTGCAGCCGTTGGGAGGTGTTGACTATTTCAAAAGTATATTCAACATCGGAACAGGGAAAAGCTTGTTGCGGCTGCACGGTTTTGGTCAGCGCAATGGTGTAGGGACAAGAGCAGCCGTCGGAAGCCTCGGCATCCGGGCCATCGAACAGCGGCGTACTGGCGCCCGTCACCGGATCAATGCTGTACAATCTGTTTTGAGGCCCCGTAAACGTGGGGCTGCCGTATGCGAAGAGATTGCCGTAAGCGTCGAAGAACAAGCTCCCTGTCGAAAAAGGGACACCCGACGAAGGAAAACTGAATGAGATGTTGCCCGTCGCGGGGTCTATGCGCACCAGGCGCTGCGTACCGGAATCATAACCGTACAACACATCCGTAACCGGATGAAAAGCAATGTCGAAAATTTGGGCCGGCTGGTTGATCGGGATCGTCGTCACACTGTAATTCGGGTCTTCCAGGTCAATGCGCACCAGGTCGGCAGCTGAAGCCTCGCCGAGAGGAGGATAAAAAGTCCCGACAATGACCAGGTAACGCCCGTCGGGAGTCACATCGCCCGCAAAATAAGAATTGCTGAGATTGAGCGGCAACTGGGCCAGCACCTGCGCCTGGCCGCTGGCGTCGAGGCGCACCAGCGCCCCATTGAAAGGATTGATACAGTATATAAAATTGTCGGTGGAACGGTAACCGGCGGCGTTGACGTCTATGGCGACGTTGCTGTTGATGTTGACGAATACGACCGCATTGGTTTGCGGGTCAATGAGCACTTCGTTCAACGACGGCGGTGTAGTGCTCAGCGTGAGAAAGAATTGGTCTTCGCAGGTAAAAGGTGTCTGTGCGATCAGACGTGTCTGGGCAATGGCGCTAAGGGTTATGACCAAAAAACACCCGCGCATCCACCGGGAAAGCAAAGCGGATCTCATACAGGTTCAATTTACGGATCAACAACTGGTTGAAAAACAGGGAATGAGTAGGGTGTGGAATCATAAGCGACATGGCTTAAGTGCCGTTTGGAAAAACACACGTGTAACCCTGCGACCAACGAAATGTTTGTCACCCGAATGCAATTTGGTGTGGAACTGCCGGTGAAATAGGGGGAAACGTCAAAAAAAGACAAAAACGCGCTCTTACAGCCACTGTAACACCTTGTCATACCGGCTGCGTTTCAAGGCGCCGGTACCAACACTGCCGCTTGAACGGAGTTGGGCGGCACGATATCGAATGGCTCCGACGAAGACTGCGGTACGGGAGCATTTGCAAAAAGCATCAGGGGCGCGGCGATCGCAGCGTTCGTAGCCCTGATCGCGATGGCCACGCTCGGCAGCGACGAAGTAGATGCATCCGTGCGTTCTTTTACCTCGATGACATCAAAAGCCACCAGGCCGAGGTTAGCCGGTTCTATTGATTGCCGGTCTCAACAACCTTTAACACCTTCTATGGATATATCTCCTTCCTGCACGCCTTCAACGTATTCAGCAGCAAGGCCGTCACCGTCATCAGCCCCACGCCGCCGGGCACGGGCGTGATGTGGCTGCATTTGGGCGCCACTTCTTCAAAATCAACGTCGCCCACTAAGCGGGTGCCGGATTTTTTCGTCGCGTCGGGAATGCGGTTGATGCCCACGTCAATGACGACCGCGCCTTCTTTCACCCAGTCACCTTTGATGAATTCCGGTATGCCGATGGCCGCTACCACGATGTCGGCGCGGCGCACTTCGCCGGGCAGGTCCTTCGTGCGCGAGTGCGTGAGCGTCACGGTGCAGTCGCCGGGGTAACCTTTGCGCGAAAGCAGGATGCTGATGGGCGTGCCGACGATGTTGCTGCGGCCCACCACCACGCAGTGTTTGCCGGCAGTTTCGATGTTGTAGCGCCGGAGCGTTTCGACAATACCGTAGGGTGTGGCGGGTAAAAAAGCGGGCAATCCCTGAGCCATACGCCCGAAATTGATCGGGTGAAAACCGTCTACGTCCTTGCGGTGGTCAATAGCAAGCGTGATCTTTTCTTCATTGATGTGTTTGGGCAAAGGCAACTGCACGATAAAGCCGTCTACATCGGGGTCGTTGTTGAGCCCCTGTACGATGTCGAGCAACTCGTTTTCCGAAATATCCGCATCGCGGCGGATGAGTGTGCTTTTGAAACCCACCTGCTCGCAGGACTTGATCTTGGAATTGACATACACCTGGCTGGCGGCATTTTCGCCCACGAGTACGGCAGCCAGATGCGGGATTTTACCGCCGCGTTCGCGCAAGTGTTCCACATCGGCGGCGATTTCGGCTTTGATGTTTTCGGAGAGAAGTTTCCCGTCGAGAAGGGTCATTTTGAGAGATGCGTTGTGAGTTATGAGAGATGAGAGATATTGAGGCGGCAAACTTAGCGCAACATTTCATGCCATCCGGTTCAAAGTAAAAATTCTGAAACGGGTATTTTAAATTTTAGAAACGCTTGCTGATAAATCTCCGCATTTGCCGCATGGGGCTCCACCATCTTATTTGATTGATTTTCAGGAACATTTCCCATATTTAAAACACTGCGAGCCAATTGTATGGCTCCTGAAACCGAAGCGTCCGCGTCGTTTTCATTCAGCAGAACCGGTTTTTGAAAAATATCGGCCAGCATTTGCACCCACAGCGTGTTGCGGGAAAAACCGCCGCCGGCATGAAGCGTCCGAATGGGTTGGTGTGCATCCAAAGCTTCGGCGATGATCTTCAGATTGAACAAAATGCCCTCCATCACAGCGCGGATAAAATGCGCCTGGCCGTGCGCGGATGTCAGTCCGTTAAAACTCCCCCTGGCCGATGCGCGATACAGCGGTGCGCGTTCGCCTGACAGGTACGGGAGAAAAAGCAAACCGTCCGCGCCGGGGGGCACCTGATGCGCCGTGCTGGCGAACGATCCGGCATCGAGCGGGGATCGGAAAACGGCGGTGCGGAGCCATTCCAATGCGTTCGTACCGTTGTTGCTGGCGCCTCCCATAATGCAGCGTTGCTCGTCCAAACGGTAACAGAATGTTCGCATCCGCGCGTCCGTTACCGGTGCGTGCGTCATCATCCGGATGGCGGCACTGGTGCCGATCGTGATAGCCACCTGGCCAGGACTGGTTGCGCCTGAGCCCAGATTGGCCAGCGCGCCGTCGCTGGCGCCGATGATGAGTGGGACAGAACGCAGCGAGGGGTGGAAAGTGGCGTGAACGGCATCAGGCTGAGCCATATGGGAAGGCGATACCAGGACAGGAAGTTGTTCCCATGAAATACCCGCGAAGAGCAGTGCCGCTTCGTTCCAGTCGTTTTTCTCAAGATCGAGCAACCCTGTAGCAGAGGCAAGCGACAGATCGGATTCGTATCTGCCCGTCAGTCGAAACCATACGAACTCCTTGATTCCCAAAAACTTGTGAGATCTTCGAAACAGGTCCGGCCGGTGCCGGCGCAGCCAGATCAGTTTGCATAAAGGCGACATGGCGTGTATCGGCACTCCGGTCTTTCGGTATAATTCCAACCCCTTAGCGTTTCGGCGCAGGTCTTGCGCGATCGAATCGGCGCGCAAATCCGACCAGAGCAGAAAATTTGTCAAAGGCTGCCCCGTTTTGTCCACGGCGGCCAAGCCGTGCATGGCGGCAGAAAAAACGATGCCTGCCGGTTTGTTCGCCTGACGGCTGCGAGCTGTCAGGCGAATAACTTCATCCAACGTTGCCAATACATTTCTAAGAACCTCATCAGGCTGCTGTTCGCTCCACCCTGGCTCGGGCGAAAAAGTGCTGTTGGCGCGTTCAGCTGTTGCCAATATTTTGCCTTCGTCGCCAAAGGCAACGGCTTTTACATTGGTCGTACCGATATCGAGGCCGATGAGCATGGGATCAGAGGGAAATTGGAGCGATTCTCGGTTTGTAAGAGGTGTCATCTTTAGAGGCACGAAAAAGGTGACACCTCGGCTTGTTTTTGAGATTTCACCCACTCCTGCGTCGTGGATGACACCTCAAAAACCGGAATGCCGCAATAACTACAATTACTTTTTTTCTACCGCATGGCCGCCGAACTCGTTGCGAAGCGCAGCCACTACTTTGCCGGCAAAAGTATCGTCCTGCTGCGAGCGATAGCGCATGAGCAGCGAAAGGGCGATGACGGGAGTGGGTACGCCGAGGTCGAGCGCCGTTTCGAGCGTCCACTTGCCTTCGCCGGAAGCGTGCATCACACCGCGGATGGAGTCGAGGTGGGGATCTTTCGAGAAAGCATTGGCGGTGAGTTCCATAAGCCAGGAGCGGACGACGGAGCCGTGGTTCCAGAGCGTGGCCACTTTCTGGAAATCAATGTCGTAACTGGACCTTTCCAGCACTTCGAATCCTTCGGCAATGGCCTGCATCATGCCGTATTCGATGCCGTTGTGTACCATTTTTGTAAAATGCCCGGCGCCCGGCGCGCCCACATAGAGCGTACCGTCCGGCAGGGAGATGTCGTCGAAAATGGGTTTACAGTATTCATATACCGCGCGTTCGCCGCCGATCATGGTGCAAGCGCCGTGCAATGCGCCGGAAGTACCGCCGGAAGTGCCGCAGTCGAGAAAATCAATACCTTTTTCTTTCAGCCATTGATAACGCCGCACCGAATCGTTGAAATTGGAATTGCCCCCGTCAATGATGATGTCGTCTGCTGAGAGGTGGGGCCACAACTGATTTATCACCTCGTCCACGATATGGCCAGCAGGGACCATGAGCCAGATGACGCGGCGCGGATTCAATCCGGAGGCTATACCTGCCGGGGAACTGCCCGTTTGAATGCCATTTTCCGTCAAAATTTTGGCAGTCAGTTCTGCCGAACGGTCGTAAGCGACGACGAAGTGGCCATGATTGCGCAGGTTGAGGGCAAGGTTGTAGCCCATTTTGCCGAGGCCGATGATGCCGATGTGCATTCTCGTTGTTGGTTGTTGGTTATTAGTTATTGGTGATTGGTGATTGGTGATTGGTTGTTGGTTATTAGTTATTGGTAGTTGGTTCCTGGTTATTGGTTAGTCGGTTTAAAGGTCATTTTAATTCTAAAAGCCCGAAAATTCCCGCATCTATCCAGCCCCTGTTTTTGTCCTCCCCTTCTACTTTTACCGAACCGATGAAATTTTCCCGTTCGGGCGAATGGTCGTTGTCGCAATAAGCCAGGGCGAATCCCATTTTTTTCCCGGCTTTCAGCATTTTCGGAATATTGTCGCCACCGTCTTCGTATTGCTTGCCGTCAAAAATTTTAACGGCAACCTCCCAAACGCTTGTTTTGCCGCTGGCGGTGCGGCGGGTGGTGCAGTGGTCGTCGTAGAAATGGGGGTTTCGGTCGGGGCCGATATCGGCCACTTTTCCGTCGAGGGCAATGTGGTAGGCGAAGGCATTGTAATTGTACTGGTGGTCGCCACCGGAAGCGTCTTCGTCTACAAAGATTTCAAGGCAATCATCGTCCCAATATTTCAGGAGCCCGTCCGGGTGGATGTCAATGAGCGTATCGTCGGTAATCTCAGCCAACACATACAGGTTGTTTTCGTCCCACAGGATTTTGTAGCGCCCGGAGAAATCATTAGCGCCTGGCGCCTGGCCGATCCAAACCTGGTCGAGCGGAAGCCACGCCGCGGATTGCCAGGCAGCGTCGTCGGCAATGCCGTTGATGACGGGTGTGCCATAAAGGGCTTGAAACGGCTGTCGGTGCAGGGGATCGGGGATTTCTGCAGTGGGGGTATTCGGTTTCGGCTGAAAAAGAACAAAAAGGACGGCCAAAAAAGCGATGGCAAGGCCGATCGAGGTGTTGCGGCTCATATGAATTCGTTTGGAGCAAAGGTTTTGATTTTTTGAGAATTTGGAACAAAATTTGAAAAGCGGAAGCCCGCCCCCTTCCCGATGACCCGATCCAGATGCCCGTTCCCTGTGTATTTTTTGTTGCTCAAAACAAAGTCTTGGCACGGTTTTCGGTCAATTTCAAAAGCCACCCGCATGGGTAAAACATTAATTTTAATACAAATTTCACCCCTGAATCCTTTGCAGATCAATTCGTTTCAACGAAATTTGTATCCCATTGACCCTATCTTTCCACCATCCGCTTTCGCAGTGGATTTCCCATTTAATCTTCCTCCCGTTCGATTCCCCGTCGAAAAAATCTCAGTGAATTCAAACGTAGTGTAAACAAACACAATTTGAACAGGCTCAGCAATTTGTGCCGGTTCATGAGGCGGGCGCCACCCTTTGGGAAGCTCGTATGCCTTTTGCACTCAAACCTGGGACGAACGATGAACACCTTAAAAAAGAGCGAAAACCACCTCGATGAGCTTGAGCCGCGTTGGTTTGCTGTTTATACCAAATACAAGCGGGAAAAGATCGTCCTGAAACGATTACAGGAACAAGGCATTCAAACTTATTTGCCGATACAGAAACTGACGCGCAGGTACGAACGAAAGGTGAAAACCGTGGAATTGCCGCTTATCAGTTGTTACATATTTACCCGGATAACCAAAAAACACTACGTACCGGTACTCAACACAGCGGACGTGCTTCATTTTGTAAAATTCTCCCAGAACCTGATCGCGATCCCGGACCGGGAGATCCGGCTGTTGCAGCGGATCGTGGGAGAAGGTACAGATGTAGAGGCGGAGCCCAAATCAATTTTGGTAGGTGAGGAGGTGGAGATCGTTATCGGGAACCTGGCGGGGATACGAGGCACCTTGCTGCAAAAAGACCGCAAAAAAAACTTTGTGATCGAATTGAACAGCATTGGCTATGCGCTGCACCTCTCGGTAGAACCGGCCCTGCTTAAAAGAGTGAGAGAAGGAGAAAGAAGAAGAGGATGAGATCGCGAACCAACGCTGCTTATAACCCGAAGAACCCAAAAGCAACCGTTCATTTTACCGCCGTTCAATTGGCGAAAAAGAAGAAAAAATTTTTACAAAACCCATAAGATTAAGTCCTTTGCGACTTATCGTCGGCGAAGCCTTATTTTCGATAAAAAGCACCTTCGGAAATGTCATCTATTCATAATTTTAATAAACGAATGAAAAACTTTACCCTCCTCGGCGCCGCCGGCTACATCGCCCCGCGGCACATGCAAGCCATCAAAGACACCGGAAACAACCTTGTTGCCGCATTGGACAAACACGACAATGTGGGCATCATCGACAGCCATTTTCCGGAGACTTATTTCTTCACGGAGTTCGAGCGGTTCGACCGTTTTGTGAGCAAATTAAAACGCGAAGACGTGGACATTGACTACGTTTCGATCTGCTCGCCCAACTATCTGCACGACGCTCACATCCGGTTCGGCCTCCGCATCGGTGCGGACGTCATCTGCGAAAAACCTTTGGTACTCAACCCCTGGAACTTAGACGCATTGCGCGTGGAAGAAGAGATCAGCGGCAAATCCGTGAACACGATCCTCCAACTGCGCCTCCACCCCCACATGCTGGCACTGAAAAAACGCGTGGACGCCGCTCCACCCGATAAAATATTCGATGTGGAAGTAACGTACATCACCTCGCGCGGCAACTGGTATTATGCCAGTTGGAAAAGCCAGAACGAAAAATCGGGAGGTATCGCTACCAACATCGGCATTCATTTCTTCGACGCATTGACCTGGATTTTTGGCGGCGTCCGGGAAAACGAAGTGCACCTCCACACGCACGACCGGGCTGCCGGCTACCTCGAACTGGAGCGGGCGCGGGTCAAATGGTTCCTGAGCATCAACTACGATACCATCCCGCAATCCGTGAAAGTTACCAAGGCCCGTACCTTCCGTTCGTTTATGGTGGACGGCCAGGAAATCGAATTCAGCGATGGCTTCCGGGACCTGCACACGAAGAGTTACGAAGCCATACTCGATGGTCATGGATTCGGCCTCGACGATGCGGCAGAAGCGGTGCAGATCACTTACGACATCCGCAACGCCAAACCCAAGGGCCTGGCCGACAATAGTCACCCCCTGGTTGCGTTACCTTTGTGTCCGCACCCTTTCGAACGGGAGGAAATGGTTGAGTTTCTGTAAGATCAGACTTTCTGATGTTGGACTTTGGGTTTCATTTCCTCCTTGTAAGGGCAATGCCCGAAGTCCAACTATTTTTCTAATCCCCTCCGTATTTTGAACCGTTAACCCATCCCACTATGAAAAACTCGATTTACACACATCAAACCCCGTCTTCCATGTCATCCGGACCGACTCACTACTTGAAAAATTTATTTTTACCTTACTTCGGCGGGCATAAAAAACTGGGTCAGCATTTGACGGTGGACATACACGCCCACTGGCTGCCCGGTGTGGACGATGGCGCTCAAACCGAAAAAGAAGCGCTGGCATTGGTAAAAGGCCTGACCGACCTGGGTTACCGCAAACTGGTCGCCACGCCGCATATCAAGGAATCCTGCCCGAATACGCCCAAAAACCTTCGGCGGGTATTCGAAAATTTCAAAAAATCAGTAAAAAAAGCGGGCATCGAGGTAGAACTCGGCCTGGGCGCCGAATACATGCTCGACGAAGGCTTCGCTGCCCATCTTGCTTCCGGCGACCTGCTCACGGTACATGGCAAATACCTGCTGGTCGAACTGAATCCCCAACAGGTTCAAATCCTGCCGGCTTTGCAAAAGATACTGTTCGATATCAAGGTCAAAGGATATCAACCCATCCTTGCCCACCCCGAGCGGTATGCTTACTATTGCGACAACTGGCACACCATGGAAGGGCTCAAAGAGACCGGCCTCCTGTTTCAGGGCAATGCCCTGGCCGTCTCCGGTCTCGAAGGCAAGGAGTTGGCCAAACGCGCGCGCAAGATCCTGGAACACGGGTGGTATGAATTTATCGGTACCGACATTCACACCGCCGCACACCTTCAACACCTGAACAAAGCGAACTTTTCACAAAAATTCCGCAATGCAGAATTTGGGTGAAAGAGCGTGCGAATGGCGAGAGCGGTGTGAGAGTTGAGCAGTTGGGCATGGGCTGAAAATCAAATTATTTCACTTTTTCATCCCTCTCACATCTCTCACACCTCTTGTACCACTCACACTTGGCACGGTTTTGTGAATACGGAAAACTGTCGAATTTAATCCTTCCTGCGCTTGCCTTCGGTGAATTCACATTCACGAAAATCTCCCAACGCTTAAGATGAGAAAATTTTTACCGACCCCATTGCTGGTAGCATTGGCCATTGCTTTTATTGCTTTTTTCAGCAGCTGCGGCGGTGTCAAACACCCCGATATGCTGATGTTACAAAACATTCAGACTCAACTGGCTGAAATTGACACCCTGCCCGCGCTCCGGATACAACCGGACGACATTCTGAGCATTCAGGTAAGCAGCAGGGTGCAGGAGGCCGTCACTGCTTTCCAGAACCAACAAACCCAGGTGACCGGCGGCGCCGGTGAAAACGCGCTCGGCATCCAGGAAGGATACCGGGTGGACGAAGGTGGCAATATTTTTCTACCCTATCTGGGAAAAGTGCGGGCTGCCGGCAAAACCGTACTTCAGCTGAGACAAGAGATCAGCAACAGCCTTACCGCTTACGTACCCGATGCGACGGTACAGGTTCGGTTCGTGAATTTCCGCGTCACGATGGTCGGCGAAGTCACACGCCCGAATGCTTACATCATTCCGAATGAAAGGCTCAACATTCTCGAAGCCATCGGCATGGCGGGCGATTTCACGCCCTATGCCCGGCGCAACTCTGTGCTCATCATCCGCGAACGCAACCAGGTGCGAGAATTCGGGCGCATCAACACACAGGACACTTCACTCTTTTCCTCCCCTTATTTTTACCTGCGACCCAACGACGTGGTATATGTGGAGCCTCTGAAAGCCAAGGAGTATGCCACTCAGGGAGACTTTCTCAACAGGTATTCCAACATTTTGCTACCTTTTGTGACATTAGCGACCTTCGTAATAGGCATCGCTGTAGCCAAGTAAAAAACCATTTTTAAAAACAAGGCTTTCATTGTGCCAACCCGCCATCCGGTCGGGGTAATTTCCCAGAACTGAAAGCCTCTAAAATAATCGAACTGTGAAAGAAGATAAAATCGATTACCGAAAATTGCTGAGCAAAGCGCTCCACTATTGGTGGCTGTATGCGCTTGTATTCCCGCTTGCTGTCGGGTTGGCTATCCTTTATCTCCGCAAAACCCATCCCAAATACGAAGCGACCGCCATGCTCCTCATCAAAGACGAGGAAAAGTCGGGGGCCGTTGTGGAACAGGCAGTGCTGGATGGCCTGGGCATCAAGGACATCAAGAAAAAAGGCCTTGAGAACGAGGTCTTTATCCTTAAATCCACGCCCCTGATGGAAAACGTGGTACGCAACCTCGAGCTTCAATACGAGTATTTCAGCGTCGAATGGATGAAACGCCGCGATATTTCCGGCGATTCTCCTGTCAAAGTGGTGGACTGGAAACCAGCTTTTCAGGATGCTATTATCGAAGGCGACGTGGAATTCGCCGGCAATGGCGGCTATCTGCTGAAAGTGGAGGATCAGAAATACCAGGGCGAGTTTGGCAAAGAACTCCGGCTGCCGGAAGGCAAACTCACGCTGTCGTACAATCGCTCCAAAGAATCGGAGGGGCCAATCGGCATCCGCGTATTGACGCCACACGTCAAGGCTTTGGAGTTCATCGAGGGACTGGAAGTGACTGCCGTCGGCGAGCAGTCGAGTACGCTGAGCCTGAGCATCAAAGACTACGTCGCTTCGCGCGCCGAGTCCGTGCTGAACGAATTGATCAAACTGTACAACCAGCAATCTATTGACGAAAAGAACAAGGTTTTTGAAAACAGCCTGAATCTGCTCAACGAGCGCATCAACGTGATCTCCCAGGAATTATCTTCGGCAGAATTTGACGTGGAAAGCTACAAACGCCGCAACAACCTGGTAGAGATCAGCGCCGAAGGCAGCCTCCTGATGCGAGACCTGGCCGATTACAACAAAGAGATCGCCGGCACAGACGTTCAGCTGCAAATACTCAGCTCCATTCAGGATTTTCTGGAGCGAAACAAGGACAATTTTGAGTTCGTGCCGACGAACCTCAACATCAACAACCTGACCCTTACCAACCAACTGACCGAATTCAACAAATTGCTGAGCGACCGCGACCGTCAAAGAACGCAGCTCGGCCCGGCACACCCGGATATCATTCTGGTGGAAAAACAACTCCGCAACCTTCGCCAAACCATCATAGAGAACATCCGGGGCATCAAGGCCGACATCCAATTGGGACGCAATGCCAAAGAACAACTCAGCGCCAGCGTGCAGAGCCGGATGGCGAGCCTGCCAGGCCGTGAACGCGGACTGCTCGACCTGGAACGCAACAAAAACCTGAAAGAGAACCTTTACCTCTATCTACTGGAAAAACGCGAACAATCGGCCATTTCGCTGGCGGTCACCACTGCCGCGGGCCGCGTCATCGAGCCGGCAAAGGCATTCGATCCCATCAGTCCGAAAAGGGCGCAGATCTACCTGATCGCCTTGTTCCTCGGCCTGGCACTGCCGTCTGCCGTCGTATTCGGCATTTTCAGCATGAACGACAAAGTGATGACCGAAGACGACGTACAAAGGTCCGTTACGGCCCCGATTGCGGGCGTATTGGCCCTGAGCCGGAAAAAATCGAAAGTCGTCGTCAAAGAGAACAGCAATACCGCCGCCGCCGAAATGTTCCGCTCGTTGCGCGCCAACCTGGCCTTCATCGCGCCCGGCCAGAAGATGCAGACCATCATCGTCACTTCGAGTATTCCGGGCGAAGGAAAGTCTTTCATTGCCCTCAACCTCGGCGTAACGCAGGCTTTAGCCGGGAAAAAAGTGCTGTTGCTCGAACTGGACCTCCGCAAACCCAGCGAACAGTTTGATGAAATCGAAGTAGCCGATGAAGGCGTGGTCAATTACCTCATTGATCCTTCCGTCAAATTGGACAACATCATCGAAAACACGGGCTTACACCTCAATTTCGACGCCATCCGATGTGGCCCCAAGCCGCCGAATCCGAGCGAATTGCTCCTTTCCGACCGCCTGCGGGATCTGATCAAACTGCTGCGCGAACGCTACGATTTCATTATCCTCGACACGCCGCCGGTAGGAGTGGTCGCCGACGCCATCCAGATCAAGGATACAGCAGACGCGACGATGTATGTCGTCCGTTCCAACTATACCCGCAAGGCACAATTGCGTATCATCAACGACATCGTACAAAAAGACAAACTTCCCCGGCCTTTCATCGTGCTGAATTCCGTGCAGTTGGATAAAAGTACCTACGGCGGGTATTACACTTCTTACTACGGAGAGGAAAAGTAGATTGCGGATTGCGGATTGCGGATTGCGGATTGCGGATTGCGGATTTTAGATTATTGATTCAACATCAAACCAGCCATGTCTTTAAAACAGAAGACGATTCACGGGCTTTCGTGGGCGTTTATAGATCGTTTTGCCAACCAGATATCTCAGTTTATTTTCGGGATCATTCTGGCGCGGCTGCTCTCGCCCGCAGAATACGGTTTGATCGGAATGCTGGCGATCTTCTTTGAAGTGGCCGATACGTTCGTAATGGCCGGGTTCAGCGAGGCGCTCATCCGCAAAACTGAACCGTCGGAAAAGGATTATTCGACAGTGTTTTTGGTCAACGTCGGCACGGGTATCTTTTTCTACGCCATCCTCTGCGCCCTGGCGCCCGGCATCAGTTGGTTCTTCAACGAACAACAACTGACGCCGATCATCTGGGTCATGGGCAGCACCATTGTCATCAATGCCCTCAGCATGGTGGCACGGGTTCCGCTGACGAAACACATGAATTTCAAAGTGCTGGCAACCATATCCGTGATTGCCAATATTGTCTCCGGCGCCGTTGCCATTGTGCTCGCTTTCAAGGGTTACGGCGTCTGGAGTCTGGTGTGGAGAAACATCGTGTATTCCATCGTCAATACCCTGATGACCGTGCTGCTCAGTCGCCCGAAGTTCGGTTTACAATTCAGCCGCGACTCATTCCGGGAAATTTTCGGCTTCGGTTCCAAATTGCTCGCATCGCGTTTGTTCCTCGAATTTTACAACAACCTGTACTATCTGCTCATCGGCAAATTTTTCAGTGCCCGCGATCTGGGCCTCTACACCCGGGCCAACGGTTATAAAGACATGTTTTCGCGGACGCTGCACAACGTCATTCAGTCGGTCAGTTTTCCGGCCTTGTCCGGGATCAAAGACGACAATGCCCGTCTGAAGAATGCCTACCGGAAGCTGGTGCAATCGACTACTTACCTGACGGCGATACTGATGTTCGGTTTAGCCGCCGCTTCCGACAATTTTATCCTCGGCCTCATCGGGCCGAATTGGGCCGACGCGATCCCCTACCTGCAGCTCCTGAGCATTGTGGGCATTTTTTACCCGCTCCACTACATCAACCTGAACATCCTGGTCATCAAAGGCCAGTCCGGAAAACACCTGAAATTGGAATTTTTGACCAAACTCATCGCCGTCCCCGCATTAGTCACCGGCTTTTTCTTTGGGATCAAGGCGATGATCGTCTGCATGATCTTTACCTGGGTCCTTGATTATCTGGTAACCTCTTCCTCCAGCGGGCGATTGATTGATTACCCGGTGAGGGAACAGATACTGGATATTTTACCCTCCTTTTTGTTCGCCATCCTGATGGGAGGCGTTGTCTGGCTCGCCGGCACAGCCATGCACTTTCACCCATTGGCCGAATTGCTGATCCAGGTGGCATTGGGCGCGTTGTTTACCGTCACTGTTTCCAACCAATTCCGGATAAAACCCTTTTTGGAAATCAAAGAGATTGTTTTACAAAAGTTTATGAAAAAACCGGCATTGAGTTGACGGAAAAATTCGGTGGATTGGTGGATTGGTGGATTGGTTAACTGTATGCTCCAGAGGGGGGAGTGTTCAAAAATCTATTTAAAGTTGATAAAATTACAATATCCAACTGTCTTATAATCATTTTTTTAAATAAAAAAACAACGAATGGAAACACAATATTTTGAACAGTCCCAGTGCTCCAAATCCCCAATTAACCAATCAACCAATCAACCAAATAAACACATCAACAAACAACCCAATCTTCAATATGAATGAACTCGTCTCCTGCGTGGTACCGTCCTACAACCGCGCCCACCTGCTGAAAGAAGCCATCGAGAGTACCATCGCCCAGACGTATCAGAACTGGGAAATGATCATTGTGGACGACCAATCGCCCGACAACACGGCAGAGGTCGCCCAATCGTACGCAGCAAAAGACCCTCGCGTCAGGTATTTTCTGAAC
The DNA here is from genome assembly GCA_019187225.1 of Saprospiraceae bacterium. Classification (GTDB taxonomy): domain Bacteria; phylum Bacteroidota; class Bacteroidia; order Chitinophagales; family Saprospiraceae; genus M3007. Next base: position 9,990 of record JABAQQ010000003.1, on the reverse strand, counting down.
CCCGAAAAAGGAGTGAGTTCCGCCCGCAACTACGGCATTCAAATGTCGAAAGGGCAGTATATCGCCTTCCTCGACGACGACGACATCAGCCTGCCGCACCGCTTCGAGTCCCAACTGAAGGCCATGAAAAAATCGGGCAATGGTTTTCTGGTGTCGGGTTTCCAATCGCGCGACCGCGATACAGGCGAAGTGCTGGAAGAGCAAAAACTCGAACTCAAAGCCACCTGCACAGGTTTTCCTTCCCGCTGGATGATCCGCAGAGACCTGCTCGACAAAGTGGGCGGCTTCGACCAGGCTGCCGCGCCACTGGAGGACATCGAACTGAGCGCCCGGCTGGCCGCGTACGAAACCTTCGCCCTGCACGACGACATCGTGGCCGTCACCTTTCCGACCGAAGGCTCGGCCAGCAGCGCCACCGAGAAAAAAGTACGCGCACGGCTGGTATTGCTCGAACGCGGCAAAAATGTGTTTTCCCCGCTCGAAACCGCCTGGTGGGAATTCTCCGCCGCCACCGACTACTATATGCTGGGGCAAAAGGACAAAGCGCAGGAGTTTCTTAAAAAAGCCGCTGCAGGAGACCGGCGAGGCCTCTATAGCCTTGCTTATCAATATTTTAAATTCACCAAAGCGTTCGGCGGCCCATTCAAAAGAGTCAACCTCAAGGTGCTCTCGACGCTCCGCGAACATAATTTCCCCACCCTGGTCAAGCACCCGGTTGTCGGCAACAACTAATGGCGCACCGGAATTTTGCCGTTCGCGGCATTATTGGTATACAATTTGAAATTTATAAACACAAGTCAAAACACAATCAAATTCTGACTAATGAAAATCACAGTAACCGGCGCCACCGGCTTTTTGGGAAAACGAGTGGTCAAAAAACTGAGAGAACGTGGCGAAAACCCCACCATAACCTCTTTGAGTCTGGGAGTTGATCTGCGGGATTGGGACCAGACCATCGCATTTTTTGAACAGGAGAAACCCGAAATCCTGCTGAACTGCGCCTCTTTCGTCGGCGGTATCCAGTTCGGCTACAAATACCCGGTAGACCTTTTTGAGAACAACCTGTTGATGAACGTCAACATCCTCAAAGCCGCCCGCCTGACCGGCGTGAAACGCATCGTCAACCCCATTTCCAATTGCGTATACCCCGCCAAAGCGACGCTTTTCAAAGAAGCGGAGATATGGGACGGCCCCATGCACGAATCAGTGCTGGTATATGGCTTTGTTCGCAAAGCTTTTTGGGTGGGCTCCTGGGCGGCGCACCGCCAATACGGCATGGACATCATCAACATCGTTTTATCCAACATGTATGGCCCGGAGGATCATTTTGAAGAGGAACGCTCGCATGCGTTGGGCGCCCTGATCATGAAATTCGTCCAGGCCAAACGCAGCAACGCCCCCTTCGTGAATGTGTGGGGTACCGGCAAACCCGTCCGCGAGTGGATGCATGTGGACGACGGGGCAGAATCCATGATCCGCAGCATCCGGATGCCCGCAACCGAAGACTTTGTCAACATTGGCGTCGGTCAGGGCATTTCAGTGCTCGAAATGTGTGAACTCATCAAAGAACTCACGGGCTACCAGGGCGAAATTAAACTCGACCCCACCAAACCCGACGGCGCCGCATACAAAACAGTGGACGGTACCCGCGGCGAACAATTGCTCGGCTGGCGACCCGAAGTGGATTTCCGCGAAGGCGTGGCGCAGACGATCAAATGGTATGAAGAGAATCATTGAGGTGCATTTGTTACCACCGATAAATCGGTGGGGAGGTCATAAAACCACAGCTTCCCACCGATAAATCGGTGGCTGAGTGCTACAAGTCCGAAGGACTTTTTCATTTCAACCCAGCGATTTATCGGTGGGGATATAATCCGGCAAGTTTTTATCCCCCGTTAGAAAAAATATTCGCGCACTAACTAAACGGCATCAAGACCTGATGACAACTGTACAAACTTCCGAACTCGCCATCAACGGCGGACAACCCGTCTCCAAAGAACCGATCCTCATCCACAAGCCGTCCATCAATGAAGCGGACATCCAGGCTGTGGCAGAAGCCATGCGCTCCACCTTCGTGAGCGGCGATGGCCCGGCCTGCCGCGAGTTTGAAAAACGGCTGGCGGAATATCTGGGCGTGAAATATGCGCTCTTCCTCAATTCCTGCACTACGGCGCTCGATCTGGCATTTATGATCAAGGACTTCCCGGCGGGCAGTGAGGTCATTGTGCCGAACTTTACCTATACCAGCACCGCGTTGGGGCCGATCCTGAACAACCTGAAGATCGTGCTGGCCGACGTGCGCCCCGACAACGGCAATCTCGACGTGGAAAAACTCGAGTCGTACATTACACCGAAAACGGTGGCCATCTTGCCGGTTGACTACGCGGGCAATCCCGCCGAAATGGACGAGATCAACGCCATCGCCCGCAAATACGGACTTTACATCGTACAGGATTCGGCGCAGTCCATCGGCTCGAAATACAAAGGTTTTTACACCGGCAACCAGGCACATGTCTCTACCTTCTCTTTCCACGGCACCAAAAACATGACCACCGGCGAAGGCGGCGCCATCGTCACCAACGACGACCACCTGGCCGACCTGATCAAGGTGATGCGCGAAAAAGGAACGGACAAATACTCCTTCCTGACCGACAACGTGACGCGCGGCTACTACGAGTACGTGAACAAAGGCAACAGTTATGTGCAGTCCAACCTCAACGGGGCGTTGGGCGTGACGCAGATCGCCCGGCTGGAAGAGATGAACGCCGTGCGCCGCGAGATCGCAGCATTTTACCTGAAAGCACTGAGCGGTTTGCCGGGACTTGATTTTCTGCAAATTACGGAAGGTGCGGAACACAACTGGCACTTGTTCGGCCTGCTCGTGCCGGCGGATAAAAAATACTGGATCATGGACGCGCTGCGCGCCGAAGGGGTGATGGCCAATGTGCACTACACGCCGCTGCACCGCAACAAATACTACAAAGACCTGGGCACCGACGCCGATTTCCCCGGCTCCATGGAGTTTTTCAACCGCCTGCTTCGCATCCCGATCTATCCCACCCTGACGGTGGAAGAGCGGGAGAAAGTAGCGGAAGGGGTTATCAAGGTGTTCTCCAATCTGTAATACTGATCCGTCTTTGCGTTAGGATATTTGAACATTGGTCATTGAACATTGTACGTTGAACATTTGCATACATAATTATTGTAATGTTCAATGTACAATGTTCAATGAGAAAGAATTATCCGAAAACATATCAAAGCGATAAAACGGCGATTCATCAAGAAGGGATTCATCGTTTATCGTTCATCATTCATCATTCCAAAAACATACGTGATGAAAGTCTTACTTCTCGTACCCAAGCGGTATGGGTTCCACCATACGTTCAAAGAGTTGTTCACCTATATGGGCGGTGAGATCCAGACCATTGACTACCATCATTTGGTGCAGGGCTGGCAGGAAAAGATCAATACGCAGATGTACCGCCTGCCCGACAAATACCGCCTCCAATGGGAGAACTACTACTTTGAGCGCATCAACAAATTTTACCGCCAGGAATACGACCGCCTGAAACCCGACCTCGTATTCATTTACAACAGTGAATTGATGGTGCCGGAAACCATCCAGCATTTCAAAAAAGGCGGTTCCAAGGTGGCGTTCTTTCTCGGCGATTGCCCGTACTATACGCCTGCGAGCCGGCATTTTTTGCCCATCCTTTTTTATGCGGACGCGATCTACACTTACGATTCTTTCTGGGTGGAGGCGATGAAAAAACTGGGCATCCGGAACATTCATTATCTTTATCCCAACCTTCCGGTCAATCAGCATTTCGAGAAAAAACTTTCGCCGGAGAAATACAACGAATTGAAGTCGGAGGTGCTGTACGTGGGAATGTGTTACAAGACCAGTTGGGGATTGAAAAAGGCGAAGTTCCTGAGTTGTTTTACTGAATTTGACCTGCAGATCCACGGCGACGATTCGTGGGCGCGTTGGTTTGGTCATTTCCCCGAACTCAAAAAACGATACAAACCCCGGGCGGGCGGCGGTCATATCACGGTTGAAAAACTGAATGACATGTACAACGCCACCAAATTCGCCCCGGTGGACGCTAATCCCGGCCTGCTGAACGCCATTCACTGGCGCTTCGTGGAGGCACTCTGTTCCGGCGCTTTGCCCATTCTGGAATGGCAGCAAAACGTGGTGGAGATTTTCGGCAACGCCGATGTGCCTGCGGTGAAAAATTTCGAAGAAGCTCCCGAGATCGTGCGCTATTACCTCCAGCATGAGGACAAGCGCGTCGAGAAGGTGCAGTGGATGCGAAATGTCATGCTTGAAAAATATTCCATCCCAAACAATGCTGACTTTATCTCCCATACGCTCGGTCTCGGCTCAACAGTCAGACAATAACAATTCGGAACCGGTCGCAGCAGTCCGGAAGGAGCCGTCCGCCTACATGAAAGTGGCGCGCTTCCTGGCGCTGTTGCTGTTTTCCATCGGCGCCAATTATTATGCGCCCCACTTCATTGCCACTACTTTGTGGGTTGTGGCGTTGGTAGCCTATTTCCGTTCGGAAGACGAAGGGTTCTGGCTGGCTTACTTTTTAGTGCTTTCCGACGGCTTTTTCGGGTTTTTCGGAATGTACTCAGCCATGCTCAACCTCATTCCGGGGCTTCCGGGCATCGAGGCAGGGCAGATATACATCATTCTCGGCCTTGTCAAGGCATGGGGACGGCCGCTGAATTACACGCCGTTCTACAACAATTTCCTGAAGATACTGCTTATATACCTGGTTTTTCTGATGGTACAAGGGTATGTGATCGGAGTATCCATGGAGATGAACGTACAGTTCCGGTTGTTGAAGTGGTTGGTCCCTCTCTTTATGCTTTATTCCATACCGCGATTGTTTACGCGGATTGAGCAATACCGCGACGTGTTTTTGTATCTTTTTCCGGTGGCGCTTGCCGCGTTGGGGGCGCAAATATTTACGATCGCAACCTCGCACTCGCCGATGCAGCACTTCGGAGTGGCGGCAAAAGCAAAATTTGCCATAAAAGTTACAAAGGAAAAGACCTACCGGGGGCTTTACAACGAGATGATCTTGCTGATCACCACGTTTGGCGCCCTGTTTTTCCTGGCTTTCCGGCCCGGCAGGTATTTTAAAAGTTGGTATTGCTTTGCCATTGTGATGGCCAACTTTGCCTCCGTGTTTCTTTCCGCGACGCGGGGCTGGGTGCTCAGTTTTTCCTTCGCGACAATTTTTGCCATGCTGTTTGTGTTGCAGATGAGCGCCAGGCGACTGATGTCGGTTGTGCTGATCGGGGTGATATTTATGTTCGGGGCACAGTCATTGCCGGTCATCGGCATACAAATCGAAAATGCCATCAAACGTCTGCTGACGTTGGAAAAACTCGCCGAAGGCGATATGTCGGCGGGCGGCACCCTGATACGCCTCAACACACGCGGCCCCAGGGTGATGAAGAAATTTGAGGAAGCGCCGCTGACGGGCTTCGGATTTTCCAACGAATTCATGGATCACAACGATTTTCACGTTGGCAACCAGAACATACTCCTGCATTCGGGCGTCATTGGCTATGCTTTGATGCACATTTTTTTCCTGTATTTCATGTTCAGGTTGTTTGTTCGCAGCATCTACCTGCCACCTGAACACACTTACAAAGGGACATTGCTCTTTTTCTGCATCTTTTTCCCGGCGTGGTTCATGTTGCACTCCTCCTCCCAACAGTTTTTCTCCTATTATCAAACCGTCCAGGGCGGGATCATTCAGGCAGTGTTCTTTTGCATGGGAGCATTGATGTTTGAAAAAGCCGAAGAAGACATCTGATGAGTACCAAACCAATACATTACACGCTGTGGCAGATCGGCCCCGGCGGGATGGAGTTCGTGGTAAAATACTACACCGAACGCTTTTTTCAACAGCGTCCTTTGCATGTGTACGGCATCCGGCCTGGCCAGGAGCGGTTTTTCGACGCTTCGAAGACGGTCATCCACTCCGGCCACGACGGCAAAATACGGCCCTACCGGGAGTACTTCCAGTACGCCCGGCGGCACCGCGATGCCATTTTTCACCTGCAGAACGGCGGTCCGCTGATCCTGATCCTGACGCTGCTGGCCGGGGTAAAAAATGTCGTCTATCACATCCACGGTACGATTTACTGGAAAAACGCTTTTCAAAAATTGTATCTGAAGACGGCGTGGTTCATCGCCCGCATGCTCCTGTCGCGCGGGAAGGTCACTTTCGTCGCCAACTCGCAATACAGCGCCGCCATTTTCCGTGAAAAAGCGCTTCCCCTTCAACCGAAGGTTATTTACAACGGCTTCGATGCGGAAAGATTCAAGGCCAAAAAATCGCTCCGCAACCAACTGCGGCGCATCGGATACGCAGGCCGGCTGGCCAATGGCAAAAATGTGGACCTGGTCATCCGCTTGTTCGAAGAGGCCGCGGCAACGCATCCGGAACTGGAATTGCATCTCGCTGGCGACGGTGCCCTGCGCCCGGCTTTGGTGGAACAGGCAAGCAAGAGCCGCTTTGCCGACCGCATCAAATTCCATGGATACGTACAGGATATTCCGGCGTTCTACGCCTCGGTGGACCTGTTCCTTTTTCTGAGCGCATATGAGTCGTTCGGCAATGTTATTGCCGAAGCGTTGTTGACCGGCCTGCCCACCCTGACCAGTAACATCCCGGTATTTGAAGAGATCTATGGGAACGAAAAGGATTTTATCCTGGGCGACCCCAAAAACTACGATGCCATAAAACAAAAATTCCTGAAAGTAATAGAGGATTTCCCCCGCCTCGCCCGCAAGGCATACGACATCAGCGCCTCCGTGGAAGCGCAATGCAGTATAGAAAATCACTTGCGGCAAATAGAGAACGTTTATGAAAAATATTAGTCCGCCGGTATTCTATTACCACTCCGTCGCACCCCGGCTATATGACGGATGGCTGCTCAAATTTTTGACCCTGAAGCTCGCCAATTTCGAGCAGCAAATGGCTTATCTGAAAGACCACAACTTTCAGTCCATCTTCCTCGACGAATGGCTGCGCATCCGCATCGGGCACAAATCGGCCACCGGAAAAGAGGTATGCCTTACCTTTGACGACGGCCTGCTCGACAACTGGGTCTATGCCTGGCCTGTGGCGAAAAAATACGGAATGAAGTTTACTATTTTTGTCTCGCCCGAGTGCATCGAGCCGCGCCAGATCGTGCGCCCCACGCTGGAAGATGTGTGGAACGGCACATGCAAGCCGGAAGAGCTGAAAGGGCTCGGTTATCTGTCCTGGAAAGAACTCAAATTAATGCAGGAGTCGGGCGTGGTGGATGTGCAATCGCACACCATGACCCACGCCAAATACATCTCCTCCCCCACCCTGCGCGGATTTTACTACGGAGGTTTCAAAGGTTACCACCCGATCCTGAATGCAAATCCGCAGCTCCGGGCGGTCTATATGAATGACCCGGATTTCGAAAAACGGCTACCTCTCGGCGCTCCGCTTTTCGAGGAAACGTCCGCTGTGGTGGTGAAGAAAAATTATATCAATCCCGAATTCATCGAAGCAGCGACCGCCCTGGCAGCAAAATGCAACCTGAAAAATGAGGCGGAACGGCCGGAATATGAAAAGAAAGCCCGCCAAATGGCCGACGACTATGGCCGCGCCGGCAAATTGCTCGACGGCATAGAAAAAGACGAGGAGTATCGCACACGCCTGGCTTACGAGATCATTGATTCCAAACGTATTATTGAAGAAAAAACCGGCAAGCCCGTGCAATTCCTCTGCTGGCCCCACGGCGATAACAATTCCGCAGCACACACCCTGGCCAAGGAAGCAGGCTACTTGGCCACCACTTCCGGTAAAATGCTGCGCGAACAGGACAAAGCCGATCGCATTCCGCGCCTCGCCGCCGATTTCGAGAACAGTCCCTGGGTGAACCGTCAGAAATTCCATTTCAAGGTCGCTGCCCACTACCGGAAACAACCATATCATGCCATAGCCCGCCTGAACGAAATCAAAAACAAGGTCGCCCATTACTGATGTTTTTTTATTTAGATTTTCAATTTTCAAGCGGCGCGGGAATGCAAGTCGCACAACTTGCCGACGGCGAAAACCTTCCGGCTTTCCCCGAATCCGGCATGCTCCATCTGAACCAGGGGAAACAGCGCCTCATGACCTTCGATGTGCCGGGGGGGAAATTCCTGTTGTTGGGTGACCCGGTTTTTGTCTTCAGGGAAAAACTGTTCGGTCAGATCGTTCCCGAAGCCGGAACGATCCACCAGGATGCGCTTTATCGGGAGATCAAAGGGCATTATTACTGGTTTTATTTGCCGCAGTTGCCTGCCCCCAATGTGAATTTTCTTTGCGGCAGCGCTTTCGGCGCCATTTACCCGGTTTATTTTTCCCGCTACAGCGATCGTATAATGGTCAGCTCCTCCTCTTTCGTCCTGGCAGACAGAACGAATGCAGGAACAACAAACAAACACAATCTGCTGGAACGGTTGCTATTCAATTACCCTTTTTTCAACTCGACCTGGTGGACCGGCATTCAATTGCTGGAAGCGCATAAATATTTGGCTATCAGGAGAGAGGATGCCAATGTTCAGGGCGATTTCGAGATCAATCAATATTTCGGGGCGCCGGAGGATAACGCTCGCGACAGCTTGCCCGCTCTCGCAGCTTTGTTTCAAAAAGAAACCGAGCTCTTTTTCCCCGACGAACCATTCGCCGTTTCGCTCACCGGCGGGTTCGACGGCCGGACGCTGGTGGCGGCAGCCAAAAAAGCGGGTCGGCAGTTTTCGGCCTATAGTTTTGGACGGCCGGACTCGACCGACGTGACGATGCCGGCCCGGCAGGCTGCAACATTGCGCATTCCCTATGCATCGATCTACCTCGACGACCCTTACGTTGAAAACCAATCGCTGGATTCTGCATGGGAATTCATGCGGCTGACGGAATACAACGGCAATTTCGGGCGACCGCACTACCATTTTGCCGCCAGAAAACTGGCCGAAAAAAACCGTTTTATCCTGACCGGCAACTTTGGCAGCGAATTGTTCCGCGCCCTGCACCTGCCAGGTGTGATGATGAGCGAAAGCCTGATCCGGGTATTTTCAGCGCAAGATAATTCCTGGAAAGATTTTTTAACACAGGCCACCGGAAAATGGGACGGGCATTTTTTCAAAAATGAGCTGGAAGCGTTGATATCCGGCATCGAAACCTATCTGAAAAAAATGCAGGGCTGGGAAGCCAACCACAAATTCTACTATTTTGTGTTCAACGAAATTTTCCGGAAATATTTTGGCCCGGAATTGGTAATGCAAAGTGCATACCTCAACAACAGAACGCCGTACCTCAACCTGCACTTTTTCCGGGAGTTGAACAAAACCATCTGGTCGGGTGTGCATGCCCGTTTGTTTGAAAAAGTGAAAAGCAAACGCATGAAAGGCCAGATGTTCTACGCGACGTTTATCCGGTACGCCGACCCCAAACTATACCACCTGAAAACCAACAAGGGATACAGCCCTGCCGATGTGCTCGAACCCTGGCGCTTGCCGATTCTTGCTGCACGGGTAGTTTGGCACAAATATCTGAATCACAGAGAGATAGATGACAACTCTGTGCATGCGTTCATCCGAAAATATCTCAAACGAATATCCGAACAGGTCGAACCGGAAAATCCGGCTTTTTTCCGGTCGCTGTTTGAAAGGTCTTACACTGAAATCCAAAATGAAGAGAACATCGAAAATCTGGTCAAAATTTATTCCATCGCAGCAGGATGGAAAAATGCAAACAATAAAGTTGGTTCTGAGATGGGAAAATAACAGATGCTAACCGCTACTGAAATCGTTCATATAGCCCCGTGCATTTTTAAAGGAACGACCTGAGTACCTTTGTTTCATTTTGAGCATGAAAAAGCGATTAAGTTCAGTTTCGTATGAAGGGATGCGGCTGCGAGCGGTTGAGTTGTTCCGTTCGG
>JABAQQ010000056.1 GCA_019187225.1 Saprospiraceae bacterium | reverse complement strand
GTATTTGATCTCTTACCAGCCTTGTCAATGAACGCTATCTATCGTTTTATTGCTAAAAATAAACAACTTGACTTCCCGCTTTTGGAGTAGACATATTGACCGTTTTTACAAACCGAGAATCGCTGTATAGGATATGAGCGTAGCCCGGATGCTCTTTACCAAACAGAGAATCTCTCATACTCAAACATTCCAGGTATAATTGTACTGCTTTGTCATATTCGCCGAAATCGTCGTAAAGGCTTGCAAGACTGCCTAATACCGTTGCATATTCTTTTCGGTTTTTCCCCGGAGAGTTTCCATAAATTTTTTTTGCGATCAGTAAATATTTTTCCGCCTCTTTTTTACGACCTAAACTATTATATGCATTGCTCAAATTTATTGACAGAACGGCATACCAGGCATTGTCAGTGCCCATTTCCTTTTCAATAATGGATTTAGCGATCAATAACATAACTTCGGTTTTTTCACTTCTACCTATAGCGTCGTAAAAGTTTGCCAGCCTTATTAATTTCCTGACATAATCCAGATTGTTCCCCCCTGTTATTTTCTTGCTGATTTCAGTAGATTCGAGCAGGAATTTTTCCGCATCATCATAACGGCCTGTTTCCCGAAAAAGATTTCCCAGGTTAGACAAAATGCTTGCATAGAAAAGGCTGTCTTTTTGATCTTTGTTTTCGGGCAATAGGTTTAAGGCCTCAATATAGAGATTTTCAGCCTCTTTGAAGTTCGATATTTCTTGTTGAGAGCGTCCCAGATTATTGGTTGCCCTTATATAAAAATCGGACTTTTTTCCAAATTTTTCTAAGGCAAGGTTTTTAGCCATAATACCTGTACTGATAGATTCATCGTGCATCCCTTCATCCCGGTAATTCCAGCTAAGGGTTATGAGACTGTCTACTTTCTTCATCGCACTCGAATCTGCCACCTGCGCCTTCAATACCCAGGAGCCAAAAACCAAAAAAGCAATCAAAATCCAATTGATTTTCATGGTAAAAAATTTTAGAAGTCAGGAATTAGAAAAGTAAGGCAAGAACTTTATCGCCCGGCACAATCTAGCCGCGCCCCATCCAGAAACATCACATACCCATACCGTGCCGTTCGTGAAAAATCGTCATAACTTATTCGCACAAACCCACCGTCGCACCAATCCGGTCCGAACGAGTTGAGTAGCTCGAATTCCAGCCGGACATCATCGTAGCCCACCAGTACCATTGCATGACCGATGTTCGGGATAGAATCTTTGTGTAGCGCCCAATGCCTGCCATCCGGACAATCGACAAAATCGGCAGTGATCTCCAAAACGACAACGACCGGGTTATCGGCATCAATTTCTGCGATGGCTGTTTCTACCAACTCCTTTTTGAATGACTCAATGCAGGCAGGGTCGTTCTGGCACTCATCTTCCATTTTGAAGACACGTTTGTATTTCCAGATTTTGTATCGATCTGCGATTTTCCGGTGCTCAGGCAAGGGTATGGAGTCGCAACCATAAGGGTCGTTTGGGAAAACAGTATCGGGACAAATACCCTGTCTGAGCAAGGTATCGAGTGCAACGCTTAAATAGGCGCCGGAGTCGCAGCTTGTATTCAGACAAATTTGGTTGAAAATGTAAGAAGCGGAGAAAACCTCAAGTGGCTTCCTGATAGAGCATTTATAGTCAAAATGTAATTTTCGCTGGATAGCGAGCACCTGCGCAATGGAATAACCAACGCAAGCCGGAATATGCCCTTGATCCATGGCAATGAGTTGCACGGAGTCTCGGAGCGATTTGGCGCTGCCCGGCTCAGACGATCTTTGTGCTGATTTCAGGGGTAGGGTCTTGTACTTTTCATTTTCCAATCGTACGCCACCAAGACGATGGCGCTGGGCAAACACCTCGGCAATAAGCATATAAAAGGCAAAAAAGAGGAAAAAACGGGCTTTTTTCATTTTGTTTCGCGGTTTGTGGTGGAGGTATTATCGCCTATGATAAGTTGTCAAATCCCATTCAGCAAACGCAGGAGCGTTTCATCTTCTTCAGGTTCCAGAGGTTCCAGTATTGCGGTTTTGCCATGAGAGAAGATTTGATACCAAATAGTACCGGATTTAAGAAAAAAACGAACAGAGCCGTCGGTTTCTTGTAATTCGCTGATTTCCAGAGCAGCAAGAGAAAAATCGTCGGGCTTGGGAGTATAAATTTTTAGTTTCCCTGCAGAAAAACGACATTTCGACTCCGTAGCTTTATCGCGATAAAGTTCCAGCTGCACTGACCGGATATCAGCATTCTGTATTGTCTTGCCATCGCGTACAACCAGCATTTTTAGTGGAATACTACCCGTCTGAACTTTACCGGGATTACTGGCTCCGGCTTTGATTTCATCAACAGGCTGAGGCCCGGTTTTTACCGGTTTTTCCTTAGAGACGATTGGAGAAACAGACTTCTCCGCATCGTTTGATTTGGTGTCTGCAACCGGCGGCGGCGCAGTTTGGGAAGGTATCGGGTAGGATTTATTTTGGGAATCATTCTCTGCTGGTACGGGCACAGGTATGGGCGGTGGCGGTGGCACAGGCAGCGTCCAAAAATACCAGACTCCCGCTGCGACAGACAGCAGGAGAATAACAATGAACTTAACTGAAATAGTATTCCCTGGTTCTCTTGCAGGCATTTCCCGCCGTATCCCGGCAATTGCTCGTTTCAGCGCCTGGTTTTCTGTGCCGATGACCAAACCCTCCATTACCCGACGGTGAAATTCCAATTCTTCCCGCAATCCGGGTTCTGAATCCAGCCGGGCCTCGAAGGCTGTTTTTTCATCTACCGGCATAGCTCCCCTGAGGTAAGTGTCGAACAGCACCGTTTTATCGAATGTAGAATTATCTTCCATCATGTTGCTTGTATTTGTATTTCATGGCTCGTCAGTATCCTGCAACCTTCCATTTTTCGTGTACATATTTTTTTAACTGATTGATACAGCGCAATTTGGTTTGCCGGGCAACGTGTGCGTCTTTCAATCCATGTTTCACCGCGATTTCTTCCATAGGCATTCCCGATAAAAAATCATCCATAATTTCCTGGCATTTTTCGCTCAAAAGTCGCATACATTCCGATGTGATCTGATGGCGCAAAAACATGGCGGTCTCTTCTTGTGCCACTAATTCCTCCGGCGTATCTGCTTCACCCATATCCTTCCATTCTACCGTGTCAGGCCGGCCACGCCACTTGTTGCGCAGAATATTGTGGGCGATGCCGGACAGATAGCTGCAAATCGAAACAGCGAGTACCACCTCCCGATCCCTGAATATCCGCAACAGCACGATGATGGAATCCTGGAACACATCCTCCGCATCGACGCTGCTGGCCCCCATTCGTGACAAATCACGCAGTACCCTTTCGCCACAATTCTTGTAAAGGCATTGTACCGCTCGTTCAAAAGCCGGCCCTGAACCGATGCGAAGACCTGTATAAATATCTTCATCCTTACAGTCCGGTTTTTTCGTTTTTCCAAATGGTAATAACATGGCGGTCCAAAAGTCAACAGGTTAGGAGCAACTTTTTTGAATGGTTTGGCTGCGAAGGTAAGTTTTCAAAATAAAATTTTACCCTTCTTGTACGGTTTTATATATGCAATCGCTGTTATCCGACAAGGCCCAGTTAAATACTGTCTCCGCTTCTCTGCCGAAGCTTCAGCGAAGGCGCCTACTGCTACTGCCCATTGCTACTGTCTACTGCCCACTTCCCCCCGCCTCTATCCCCTGCAACACCCCCTTTTCCATCGGCGGCACCCCCCGCTCCATCCAGCGCGGTTGCGGCGCACCGAGCAGGTAGTGATCAAAGAATTGCGCCATACGGGTCTGAAAATCAATACGATTTTGCAATTTCACCGGCCAGTGTGGCTCGTCGTTGTAGTTGAGCAGCCAAGCGGGTTTGCCGAGGCGGCGCAGGGCGCTGAAGAGTTCGATGCCCTGGTACCACGGTACGGCGCCGTCTTTGTCGTTGTGCAGGATAAGCAGTGGTGTTTGTACTTTGTCGAGCGTGAAAAGGGGAGAATTTTCCAGAAAACGCAGCGGGTATTCCCATAGGGTGCCGCCGATACGGCTTTGCTGGTGTTCGTACTGGAAAGCGCGGCTCAGGCCGCTCTCCCAGCGGATACCGCCGTAAGCGGAAGTCATGTTGGCCACCGGTGCGCCCGCTTCGGCGCAGCGGAACAGGTTGGTGCGCGTCACGAGGTACGCCGCCTGGTAGCCGCCCCAGGAGTGGCCCTGCAAGGCTACCCGCTGTGGGTCAACAAACCCTTTGTTGATCAGCGCGGTGACGCCGCTCATGATGGCGTTGAAGGCGCTTTCGCCGGGATAGCCGGTGCGGTAATGAATGTCGGGCGCGAACACGAGATAGCCCCTGCTGGCGTAAAAAGTCCAGTTGATCTGCGAGCGGTGGAAATCGGGCGAGCGGTGCTGGTGCAGGCCGTCGGAGAGTTTTTCGTAAAAATTAACGATCATGGGGTATTGCTTCGCCGGATCGAAATCTTCGGGTTTAACGAGCAGACCCGACAGTTTTTCGCCGGAGAGCGAAGTCCATTGTATCAGTTCGATGTTGCCCCAGCGGTATTCGGCTTGCTGGGGATTGGCGTTGGAAATCCGTTGCTGGTTGTCGGTTGTTGGTTGCTGGTCGCCGGGAAGCCGGGTGAGAAAAAGGTCAGGAAAAGTTTGAAAGTTTTCTTTTGTAAAAATCAGGTTATCAGCCTTTTTTGCCTTGACGGGTTGTTTTGTAAACGCGAAATCGCCGCCGAACCAGGATATAAGTTTCCCTGAGGCCATGTCGAGTCGGGCATAACCTTCCGCTTTCGTGCGGTCATTGAATTGATGCAACAACAGCGTCGCGTCGGGCGCGATGCTTCGTTCTTCCGGGTCGAGCTTGATGTACCGGTAAGTCGTTTCGGTTTCGCGTCCCTGGGTAAGGCGTTCGGGTTTCTTTTTGCCATCGGGATCCATTTTCCAGATGTCGTATTGATCATAAACCAAGACCGCCGCGTCATTATCGAGCCAACCCATCAGGCCGAACTCATTGGGGAAATCAGGCACATCGGTCTCCTGGTTGTAAAATGTGACCGTGCGATTGTCGGTAAGGCGGTTGATGGCGCCCGTGCGGGCATTCCAGGCGAACCAGGCTGTGTCGGGATCGCTCCACCAGGCGATGTATCTTGCCGCCGGTGAAAGTTGGGGGTTGCAACGCAGGTCTTTGACGATCATTTTTTTATCGCCGGTTTTCAAATCCACTGCGTACAGGTCTTTGTGCGCCGTACCCTCCGAAGTGATAAGGTGCGCGTAAGG
Source organism: Saprospiraceae bacterium (assembly GCA_019187225.1). Classification (GTDB taxonomy): domain Bacteria; phylum Bacteroidota; class Bacteroidia; order Chitinophagales; family Saprospiraceae; genus M3007. The sequence continues at coordinate 68,029 of JABAQQ010000056.1, read as the reverse complement.
TTCTTCCGTAAAACCGAGCGCGAGGTCGGCGTCGCGTTGCTCCTGAAAACGCAGTTGGGGCAGTTCAGGCGATCCGGATTGCACGAAGCGTTTTTCAGCCACCCGCCAAACCATCGGGTAAGAGCGTTTTTTCTCGCTTTCCAGCATCACTTCGCGTTGGGTGTAGAGGCGTTTGTCCTGCCAGTTCCATACCTCCACGTTCACGATCTCTTCAGGCAGCAGCGTGGTGTCGTTCAGCACAGGCGGTGGGGCGATGCCGAAATAGAGTTTGGAGCCGTCGTCGGAGAAAACGGGGCGGGCGTGTTCGCTCAGCATCCATTTGGTGATTGGTTGATTGGTGATTGGTGATTGGGGTAGGAAATCGCTGTTTAGGTGGGCAATGATTTTGGCAGAGTCTTGTTGGAGGCTCCAATAGCACAGTTGGAGCGGCCGGATGCGCGCTTTGGTCGTGTCGGTATCGGCAATGAAAGCCGCCTGATTGCCAGCTTTGTCGAGGGCAATCTGAGGGTATTTGCCTTTGGCGCGGAAGAGCGGCTGTAGGTTCCAACGCTCCAGGTCAACAAAATAGACGCCCGCCTGTGCCGCGTTCGGGTTCATGGCGAAAGTCAGGGTATCGCCTTTCCCTGTCGTATTCAGGAGGAATCGTTTGTTCTTCTCGGCTATCGTAAAATTGGCCACATATCCGAAGGTGTCTTGCCTGCTCGTTGCGGTATTGCGCACAATGAGGCGGTAGCCGTTGTCCTTGTCTTCTTTTTTGGACTTTTTCCCATTCTTTTTAGGAGCGGGTTTGGGTTCCGGTTTGGCGGTTTTACTGCTGTCTTGCGGGGCAGTGGCGGCCGTATCTTTTTTGGCGGGTGCTGGTTTTTCGCCTTCTACCTGGAAAAACAGCCAACCCGACCATTTCTCCGGCACCGTGAAATTTTTGAGGCGCGGGATCTTTTCCAACTGCCCGGTCGCCAAAGTGAAAATACCGAGGGTATCCTTCGGCAGATCGTCGTCTTTCACCTTGCGGCGGCGCTGCGCTTTGAGGGTGTCGAGCGCCGGCTTTATTTTGAAGACCAGCAATTGGTTGTCCTCCGAAAAACGCGCTTCGGTCGCGCGGGGGAACACCTGCGTTTGTTCCGTGCGGGCGTTCCATAGGTGGAGGGAGGGGTCGCCCTCCGTCACCGGCGCCTGTACCCACGCTACCCACTGTCCGTCGTTGGAGATACGTGTTTGCTCGATCTTGCGCCAGCGGTGCACGTCGGCGTGGTTGAGCGTTTTTTTATTTTGGGAAAAAAGTCCTGTCGTCGTCAGGGCTATGGCGGGCAAAAGGAAGAGAAATCGCTTCATACACAGGTAAGTAGATGAACACATTCGTTTAAAAAAATAAAACACATAGGCACATAGTCTGTTGGTTGTACAGTCAGGGCAAAGTGGTTTTGAACGAAAGGCGCTTTTATACCTCGCGCCGCCAAGTTTTCAGCATGCCGAGAAGCGGGAAATACGTTTACTAAACTTTCGAAAGTTTAGTAAACGTCGCAAGGGTTGATGCTGAAAACTTGGCGGCGCGAGGTATAAGAGATTGGCTACCAACAATTCCAAATAACTCAAACCATTCAAACCACTTTCCAACGGCTATAAAATACTATGTGATCTATGTGCCTTTCGTGCAATTTGCAGGGCAGCCGCAAAAACTCGCGCCTATAAAATACTATGTGATCTATGTGCCTATGTGTTTTTTTACCTTCAAAATTGTTCAGGGGCGAAAATAGCGCAATCACTCCTTTTCTACTTCGCCCCAGCCCGTAGAAACCGGAGTAAAAGTAGTCAGCCACATTGCCAGCAGCGCGCGTTGTTCGTCGCTGAGCCGCGCTTCCGGATGCATCCAGGTATAACTCTTCAACGGCATTCGCTTTTCCCGGATCTCATCGGCGGCGGTACCCAATGCCCACTTCAGATCGTCGGGGTTCAGGATGCCGAGCGTCGAGAAGTTGAAATGCTCCATCGCTTCGTTTTTGTGGTTTTTGATCCACCATGACACAGGGGCGATGTTGCTGTACCAGGGGTAGCGTGTTTCGTCGGAATGACAGTCGTAACAGGCACTTTTGATGACCGACAGCACCTCGGCGGGCGGGCGGGCGGCTGTAGCAAAATCGAGTTTAGGGTCTACCGGTGGGTTGATTTTGTCAATCCGGATGAATTGAATGAGCACAAAAAAGAGAACGATGCTCCAAAGAATGCGTTTGCGTTGCATGAGTGGAATGATGGATGATGAATTGGCGCCGCCAAAATAAACCATTATCTGCTTCCGCCAACCTTGCGCAAGCGCTACTTTTGCACCCCTGATCATGGCAAAAAAGCATATTGTACTGGAGAATATCCCCATTCACGGCATCGCAGACCGGGGCAAAGGGGTAGGGCGCACTGCCGAAGGGCTGACCGTGTTCGCAGAAGGCGCAGTGCCCGGCGACGTAGTGGATGTATTTATTCAGAAGAAAAAAGGTGGTTTCGCAGAGGGAAAAGTGGAACGCATCGCATCGCCTTCTCCCGACCGCGTGGAGCCTTTTTGCCAACACTTCTCCGTTTGTGGCGGTTGCAAATGGCAAAATCTTGACTATCCCGCTCAATTGCGACACAAACAGCAAGTGGTGGAAGACGCCCTGCTCCGCATCGGAAAGGTGAAAGTCGGTGAATTCCTGCCCATCCTCGGCGCCCCGGAGACGGTGTATTACCGGAACAAACTGGAGTTCGGGTTCTCCAACCGGCGGTGGTTGCTGGAGGGAGAAATGCACCAGGCAGATTCGGGCGAAGACTCCAGGATACTGCCAGACTTGAACGCCCTCGGCTTCCACAAAGCCGGTTTTTTTGACAAGATCATTGATATTCAGCACTGCTGGCTGCAAGCCGAGCCGTCCAACGCGCTGCGCAATGCCTGCCGGGAGATCGCCTTCGGGCAAAACCTGGAGTTTTACGACCTGCGCCGGCATACGGGATTTTTACGCAACCTGATGGTGCGACTCACCACAACGGGTGAAGTCATGCTGCTCGTCAGCTTTGCAAAAAACGACCAAAAAGCCATCGGGCGTTACCTCGATGCCATTTTGGAAAAATTCCCCGGCCTGACGACGCTTGTCTATTGCGTGAATACGAAGTTGAACGACTCCATGTTCGACCTCGACATGATCCCATATTCCGGGAAGGGCTACGTCATCGAACAACTCGGCGACCTGCAATTCAAGATTGGCCCGAAGTCGTTTTTCCAGACCAACTCCCGGCAGGGCAAGCGACTGTACGATGTAGCGGCTCAATTCGCCGGGCTGACAGGGCAGGAAATTGTCTACGATCTCTATACGGGTACTGGAAGCATCGCGTTGTACCTGGCCCACCTCTGCCGCCAGGTCGTAGGCATCGAAGAAATCCCAGAAGCCATCGCCGACGCGGAGGAAAACATGCGGCTCAACGGCATCGCGAACGCTGTCTTTTATGCAGGGGATGTCAAGCAGGTGCTCACACCCGAATTTGCCGAACGGCACGGTCGCCCCGATGTCGTCATCACCGACCCGCCGCGCGCCGGTATGCACGAAAAAGCCGTGCGTTTTTTGCTCGAACTGGCTGCTCCCCGCATCGTTTATGTGAGTTGTAATCCCGCCACACAAGCGCGTGATCTGCAGTTGTTGTCGGAAAAATATGAAGTATTAAAAGTGCAGCCGGTAGATATGTTCCCGCACACACACCACATCGAGAATGTGGCGTTGCTTGAGTTAATGGGTTGAAGATGAAATATTTCCACTTTAAAAAAGACTCACGAAACCGATGTGAAATTTCAGCGCGCGAAAATCAACCGGTTCTCCCCTGTCTCTTTTTCCCACGGCGAGGCTGATCCCAAATATCCCGGCCTGCGTTTCGAAGGTCATTCCGGCGCCCATGCCCAGCGGTCGCAGGAATACATTGGCAACGTTGGTCACGTTTTCCAAATAACCATAGTCGGCAAATGCAGCGAGGTAAGAATTCAGCCCGATGAGGAGGCGCAGTTCGGCAGTAGTGACCACAAAGCGGGAGGCGAAGAGACTTTCTTCGTCGAAGCCACGGAGCAGTTTGTTGCCGCCAAGCCGGTATTGTTCGTTGTTGTAAACCGGTTTTTTTGAAAAAATACTGCCTCCCCGCACGCCAATTTTCAGGGTTGTTCGCTGAAAAAAAGGAAAATATACCTCTGCGCGCCCTTCCAGACGATAACGGGTCGCGCGTTCGGTCACGGTATCGTACAAAGCCGCGAAATCAAATTCGAGGTCATTGGGGTCGCGTAAATTTTCAATTTGGTTGTTGCGTTTCACGGTATTAAAGCCTGCCAGCGAGCGGATTTGCACCGCCCAACCCTGGCGCGGATTGAAGCGGTAATCGAGCCGGGTCATGCCCACTTCGAGGCCATAGGCGTTTTGGCGGTAGTCGAGGTTAGGCGGGAGTTGGCGGTTTTGAAGCACAGCGAGCGTGTCCACTTTTTGCAGCGAGGAAGATTTGTTTTCCCACAACAATTTGACGTAATCGCCACCCGTGAACAGGTAGGAGACCCCCAGATCGCTTTGCGCGTCCACCCAGGTGCTGTCGCGCCGAAAGATATTGAGTCGCCCTTCCACGCCGAACGGCGACCCGAGCAGGTAGGGGATCCCCGCCTGAACGTCGAGTTTTTGCGTTTCCGGTCGCAGCCGCTCGAACTCTACGGCGAATCGCTCGCCGAGGTTCAGGGCATTTTGAAAAGCCGTGCTGAGCGACCCGGTCAGCAGCAATTTGCCATCGGTAGCGTTGGGTTGGGGAAGCAGACCGATAACAAAGTCGAAGCGACTGGCCTTTTTTTTCTGCAAATACAAATTGACGGTGGCCTCGCCTTCTGTCTGGCCGGGCCGGGTGGCGTTGGTGCCCGAAAAAGTCACGGTCGGGTTGCCGGTCGTTTCCAGGAACAGGAGTGTTCGCATTTGTTCGCGGATGCGCAACACCCGGGCGCGACTGTAGGGATCGCCGGTTTTCAAGCCTAAATAGTTGGGTAGATAAGCGGAAGGCAGTTTTACATTGCCATTGATCCTCAATTGTTTAAAAATAAAAAAGCGCCCGCGTTCGATTTGCAGAACGGCTGAAACGCGGCCGTCGGGCTGCACCTCGATGCTGTCGAGCCAAACCCGTGCGAAAGGATAGCCGTTGTTCCCGGCTTGTTCCAAAATATCTTCCTGAAGTTTCAGCAACATTTCGTAGCGCAGCGGTTTTTCGGCAAATTGTTTTTCCCGAAAACCAGCAGCCTTGAGCCAGTCGTCGTTTTCGCCGTTTGCCGGGCGCAGATGAACCCAACGCATTTCCGGGCCGGAATAGAAGATTGCGGATTGCTGATTTCGGATTTCGGATTGCCGCAAGCTGTCAATCGAGGCGGCAAGGAAGGATTTTTGACGGAAGTGCCGGAGCAAATCGCGGCAAAGCGGAGCCAGCGCCGATGAATCGGGTAGATAGAACTCAGCGATACCAACTTGGTTTTCAACAGGTTTCAGGCGAAAGTCTTTTATTTTTTCGGAAAAAACAGCTTGCTCGGAAGGGGAAATGTGAAGGTGGAGCGAGATTTGGGCGGAAAGAATGAAGAATGATGAATGATGAATGATAAATGCCAGGAAAAGGACTTGCAACTGTTTTTTTTCTATCGCATAAGACCTCACCCGCATCCCGGGCCGCGCTGCGATTTTTTTGCCATTTTGTAAGAATCTGCCCGCGCAGCGGTGGGTTCCAAAGCGGCTTGCTCTCTGTAGCGCGGGCAGATTCTTACCAAATGACGAAAGTGAAAACATCTCGTTTGCCATGACGCAGAAGCGGGCCGGCAGGTTGTTTTTCAGGACAACAGGTCAAACCCGGCATCACAGCCCGATAATTTTCTTCAACAGCGTCTCATCCACTGCCGCACCCGCGAAATCGTCGAAGGCGCGCTCGGTGACTTTGATGATATGGTCGGCGATGAAGGGCGCGCCTTCGCGGGCGCCTTGTTCGGAGTCTTTGATGCAGCATTCCCATTCGAGTACCGCCCAGCCGTCGTAGTCGAATTGGGCGAGTTTGGAGAATATAGAAGCGAAATCCACCTGCCCGTCGCCCAGCGAGCGGAAACGGCCCGGGCGATCCACCCAGCCCTGGTAGCCGCCGTACACGCCGCTTTTGCCCGTCGGATTGAACTCGGCGTCTTTGACGTGGAACATCTTGATGCGCTCGTGGTAGAAATCAATGTATTGCAGATAATCCAGTTGTTGCAGCACGAAGTGCGAGGGATCGTAGAGGATATTGCAGCGCGGGTGATAGCCGGTGGCTTCGAGGAAACGTTCGAACGTGACGCCGTCGTGCAGGTCTTCGCCGGGGTGGATTTCGTAACACAAGTCCACGCCGCATTCGTCGAATACGTCGAGAATGGGCTTCCAGCGCGCGGCCAATTCTTTGAACGCGGCTTCCACCAGACCGGCAGGGCGCTGTGGCCAGGGATACACGGTGTGCCAGATGAGCGCGCCGGAGAACGTGACGTGCGCGTTCAGTCCCAGGTTGCGGCTGGCTTTCGCGGCATTCTTCACCGTTTGGATCGCCCATTCGGTGCGCGCTTTGGGGTTGCCGTGCAGGTGCGCCGGCGCGAAGGCGTCGAACATCAGGTCGTAGGCCGGATGCACGGCCACGAGTTGGCCTTGCAGGTGGGTGCTCAGTTCGGTGATCTGCACGCCACAGGCTTCGACGCGGCCTTTGAGGTCGTCGCAATAGGTTTTCGATTCGGCGGCTTTTTCGAGGTCTATCAGGCGGCTGTCCCACGTGGGGATTTGAACGCCGACATAGCCAAGCGATGCCGCCCATTTGCAAACGGATTCGAGCGCGTTGAACGGCGCTTTGTCGCCCATGAACTGGGCCAGAAAAATAGCGGGACCTTTGATTGTCTTCATGTGCGGGAGACGAGAGAGTGTGAGAGGCGTGAGAAAAATTTGCGGGCGAAAAGTAATTCAGTTGGCAGTTGGCAGTAACAGTTTGCAGTAAAAAAACTTGACGATGGCCCGTCTTCACTAAGGCTACGGCGGGCAAGCCCGCCACTGCCTACTGCCACTGCCTACTGCCACTGCCACTGCCACTGCCACTGCCACTGCCACTGCTACTGCCCACTGCCTTCCTCCCACGCTTTCGCCAGATCCTTCCGCCCAATCATATTTTTCCATTGCTTTTTGGGATTTTCCCTGATTGTTTTCAACAACGCCAGCTGGCGTGGGGAGAGCAATTCGTCGGGCGAGAGGCTTTTCCCGACCAGACTGTTGGCGCGACAGGCTTGCAGAGTGGTTATCGGGAGGTATTTGTAATCTGTTTGCGCCAGGTAATATTTCGGCTCGCGGTCGGAGCGGAAACCCTCGTTTTTGGAGCAGGCAGCGATGCCTTTCGGAGTCGTTTTTTTCTCCAGTTCCGACTTGGAGACGACGGCGGGATTGAACTGCACTTTCACTACTTCTTTGCCGTCCTGAAAACCCGGCTCGGTTTCCACTACTCCGGGAATTTCGCCGAAAGTGCCTTCACCGCTCCAGAAACAGTACATCGAAAAAGTGGCCGTTTCCAACCCGGCCTCACGGGCGAGCAGTTCTTCTTCCAGCAATTCCAGGTAACGGGGCACCACCGCGCCTGTCAGGTCGAGGGCGTTGCGCATACCGGCGACCAGTTGATACGATGAATTAAAATTGGCCATACGCAACACAACATCCTTGTAGTCAGCGCGTACGATCCGCACGACAGGGTTGTTCCAGGCCGGTTCGCCAAAAATTTTGAGCGCTTCGGCGTCTTTGCCACCTTTGTTGTTGTAGATGCACACCGGCACGAAATACGTCTCGATGGCTTCTGCGATGAGCGGGTGCGAAAGGGTGGAATTGCCGTAGCGGGTGCAGTTGGAGCAGCCGGGCACTTCCTGAAAAAGGATCAGGATGGGTTTGCCGCTTTTTTCGGCTTCGGTCTTGCCTGTGGCGAGGTCGCGCAGCCAGTTGACTTTGCCGAGTTCTTCGGGTTGGGATTGGGGATTTGTTGATTCGGGGATTTGGGTATTCGGGGGGAGAGCGGCTGTTTGCTGCGTTTTGTTTTCAGGGAAAAAGATGGCGCCGGCAGTAAGTGCGGCGATTGCGGCAACAGAGAGCATTTTGATCATCATATTTTCAAAAATATTTTTGGAAAAACAAACGCCAAATATAGCCTGAACACAGGTTTGGGTGATGTTGATAATGGCCGGAATGTTGTGCAGACGACAACTGGACCAGTACTTTTCCGAAAAAAAATCGCAGATGAAGCGCATCCTGTTGCCTGCTTTGTTTTTTCCTTGTTTCGTTTCGGCGCAATACGAAGCTTTACTTGCCGACACCTCGATCACATGGGCGGCGGTCTTTGAAATGGTTTTGCCGGCCGATCCGTTGGATGGTTGGAAAGAAGAAATCCGTGAATGGGCAAAAATGTCGGTGTTGAAACTTCAAAGCAACGACCAGACTCTTTCTTTTTACGAGGCGGACCATTCATTCAACCGTCTGTTATGGGAAGCCTCGAGTCAAGACAAATGGAAATATTTCGCCGATGCAGGGTTGACTAAACCGCTGACATTTCTGGAAATACTGAATTTGATCGGAGCGCCGGATACCATAGTGGATGTTGACCCCGAAACTTTTGAGGAAAAAATTATGATTGCCCGGGACGTGCATTGTTGTCCTCAGTGGTACCCGCTCATGAAAACGCGCAGTATCCTGACATACAACAACCACGCAGCGACTTTCGATTTGATCCCGCTCTCTATCGCACCGGCAGAAGAAGATGGAAATGTCTTTTACTGGATGAAAATCCCGGAGTATGATACCACCGCCAAAATCTCGTTCGACGCGCCGGAAATCAATTGGGCAGTGCGGTTTGTCACTCAATCCTCCAGTCCGCGTATCACTGATTTTCAAGTGATAAAAGGCGGCGAAACGCCTGTCATGGAGCGGCTTTTCAAGCGCATCGCCAAGGATACCACCGTCGCGATTTATGCTTATGGCAACTTTGAACGACCTGCTTCGCTTGATGAAAGGGACAACATCTTCCAACTTCATACCGATACCATTTTGGTCATTAATCCGGAGACCTATGAAGAAGAATCCAATATAGTACCCGGTGGCTACAGACCGGAAGATGTCATTGATATACAACTAATTGAAGAGTGGTTTTGGGATTATTCGAAACAACTTCCATTTGTGCGCTTGCGCAGTATAGCGCCCCGCATTCCGGAGAAAAGTGGTTGGAAGAGAGCGATCTTTTATTTGAAAACGGGTGAATAAAACCCTCATGTGGGTAAGGCTCAAAGAATACGTTCTGTTTTCCCCTACCCGCGGTGTCATTCCGACGCAGGAGGAATCTGTCCAGGAGTAACTGACCATCAATCGTTTCAGCAGATTCCTCCTGCGTCGGAACGACACGGCAGGCAGGGAAACTGGGTGTTTGTTTTTTAGCCGGTACTTGACTCGATCCATGGAACTTTCTGAAGCCATCCAACTCATTCGAAGCGATCACTTTTCGCTCCAAAACAACGCTGAATGGGCTGACCTGGGTTGCGGCAACGGTCTTTTCACCTTCGCCCTGGCGCATTTACTGGCAAACGGCAGCACCGTTTATGGGGTGGATAAAAATCCGGTAAAATTTGACTCCCTGGTGCCACCTGAGGGTATTCGTATCCTGTCTATGCAACTGGATTTCGTCGCGGACGCGCTGCCCATGCGCGACCTCGACGGCATTTTGATGGCTAATTCACTGCACTACGTCAGGGATAAACCGGCGTTGATCGGCAAGCTAACGGGTGTCCTGAAACCAGGCGGCCGTTTTCTGGTCGTGGAATACGACACAGATGTGCCTGTACCGCGTTGGGTGCCATACCCGGTCAGTTTCCAATCGCTGAAACGGCTTTTTGAAAACGCCGGATATGCTTCCGTTGGAAAATTAGGCGAGCGCCCCTCCGTATTTGGCAGGGCGAATCTGTACGCGGCGTTGGTCGCGCCATAAAAAAAATATCAAACACATGGCTTACAAAGGCAAAATCATCCTCAATTCCAAAACGGGTATCGAAACCAAATTCCTGCAAACAAGCAAAGATACGGGCGGCCAACTGCTCGAAATGGAAACCACTTATCCGGCCCGTTCTCTTAAACCGCCGCCGCATTATCACCCGCACCAGGAAGAGGATTTCGTCATTTTGTCGGGCGAAATGACCGTCAACATGGACGGGCAGTTGCGCATATTGAAGCAAGGCGACACGTTGCACATTCCCAGAAACATGGTACACGCCATGTGGAACCACACGAAGGAAAAGACCGTGGTGAACTGGCAGGTCAGGCCGGCCCTCGATTCGGAGTATTTCTTCGAAACCACCACCGGCTTGGCCAACGACGGCAAAACGAGCCGCGGCGGCAGGCCAAACATGCTGCAAACGGCTGTGCTGATGACCTGCTTTTCCGATGAATTCCTGCTGGTGAAGCCGCCGCGTTGGGTGCAGAGGTTGGTGTTCGGGCTTTTGGCGCCGGTGGGGTGGTTGTTGGGGTACCGGGGGGTGTATCGGAAATATCTGGATTGAGAAAGATATTATTGTAGATTAGCCCCTTCTGAGCGGATGCATGCTTCCGTACTACCTTTCAAAGTGAATTTTATGAACTTTTTCCAAAAAATATTCGGAGGAGCGAAAAGACAACCCGAAAAAGAAGCAGACGATCACTTCGCTGAATACCGCCGCGAATTGGAACAACTCAACCTCTCGACCCTCGATGACCTGGAAAACCTGGTAACGCCATTGATAAGGGATGCGACGAAAATGGTGGTCAAAAAACCGGTCTCTCCTCCTGAAAATATGCAGTTGAAGTCGCATTTCGGCGGTCAACCCTACTTTGAAGCAGGCGAAGCCTGGCCCGTATCGGGAAACGGGACTCCTATGAGTTTTATCTTTCAGATTTTTAATACCGGCAATATCAACCTGCCTGATGAGGTCGGATTGATCCAGTTCTATTATGATTTTGAGGTATATCCATGGGATACGGAGGACGACGGATGGCTTGTAAAAATGTATCCTGCTGTAAATAAAAATAAAATGATTTCCGTCGAAAGACCGCAGGGATTAGATACACCCAAATACTGCGACATTGAATTTGTAGCAATAAAGTCCTTGCCCGATTGGGACGGCATCAGTGTGTATAGCGATCCTGCATCCAAACTGTCGTGCATCCTGAACGATGATGAACCCTGGGGAGCTTATAAGGAAGTGGCCAGTAAACATGTTGGCGACCAGGATCTTCGGTCTCAAATTGGCGGATATCCGATTTGGTTGCAGGGAGAAAACACGCCCAAAAATTCAAAGGGAGATTATATGAAGCTTTTGTTTCAGGTGGATTCCGAATCGAATGCGGATATCATGTGGGGGGATGGCGGCCTCGTCTATGTTTTTTATAACCCCGATGATATAAAAATTACCGGATTTATACTTCAATCTCTTTAGAGCAGAATGCAGCTTCCAGGGCTACCTTGCTCAAAGCCGGTCTTAAAGTTGCCGGATATATGCTGACGGGTGTAGTATCACCGTTTTGATATTCCATTCGCTGCCCATTTTAGCCTGTTTTTCGGATTTTCGCCAACCTTTCGACCCGGCGAACTACCTTTCGCCCCGCCGAAATCATTTTGTCCGATGAAAAAAATATTCGCCGTCTTTCTCCTCCTCGCACTTTCCCCCCTCGCACTTCACGCACAAAAAAACATCACCCTCGACGACTGCTTCGTCTTTTTCAAATTTTATCCCGAATCAGGGCCCGCTTTTCACTACCTGAAAGACGGTGTGCACTATGCCGACGCCGATGAAAAAGGATTGCACCTCCACGACGTGCGCAAACCGGACTTCGACTCGCTCGTGCCGCTCGCTCTGCCCCAGGAGGTAAAAGGCTACGACCAGTTCGAATTCAGCGACGACGAAACGAAATTGTTGCTTCGCACCAAAACCGAGGCGGTGTATCGGCATTCGGTCTTAGCCAGCTATTTCGTCCATGACCTGAAAACCGCGACAACCGTTCCGGTCTTTGAAGGAGCAAAACAGCAATTCGCCGCCTTTTCACCCGACGGCACCCATGTGGCATTCGTGGCCAATAACAATTTGTATTACAGGGATTTAGTAAACGGAAAAATCTCCCGGATCACGAGTGACGGCGAAAAAAACAAGATCATCAACGGCCTGCCCGACTGGGTGTACGAAGAGGAATTCAGCCCTGTAACAGGCGACGGCATGGTAGCGACCAAGTGGAGTCCCGACGGCTCTAAAATCGCTTTCATCCGCTTCGACGAAAGCGAAGTGCCGGAATTTCCCCTCACCTGGTACAAAGGAGGCATGTACCCGGAGCAAACGTCGTTCAAATACCCCAAAGTGGGCGAACGGAATTCGGTCGTCAGCGTCCACCTTTACGACGTGGATGCCGGGGCGATGGTCGGGCAGGTGGATGCCCTCGAAGCCGACGATTACGTGCCGCGCATCCACTGGACCACGGACAATCAACTCGTAGTCACACGCCTCAACCGGCGGCAGGATACGCTGGAATTGCTCCTGGCGATGACCAACCGCGTGATCCACGATGAAGATGCCAACAAAAAATGGATTCCCGTGCGCCCGCTGTTGCAGGAACTGGACCCGGCCTATGTGGACATCCACGATAACCTGATCTTTTTGAAAAACGGCCGGGAATTTGTCTGGACGAGCGAGCATAGCGGCTTCAACCATGTTTATCTGCACGGCATGGACGGCAAAATGGCGCGGGCGCTCACATCCGGCAATTTCGACGTGACGGCCTTCTACGGGGTGGATGAAAAAAACGGTAAATTCTATTATCAAACCGCCACCCCTACACCGCTCGACCGCCAGGTTTGGGAAGGTTCGCTTGCAGGGGGCGAACCCCGGCTCATGACGCCCAAAACCGGCACCAGCGAGGCTACATTCAGCCCGTCGTTCGACTATTACACCCTCGAATGGTCGGACGCCAATACACCGGCGGTGGTGACGCTTTGCAACCGCCAGGGTGAAGTGCTGAACACTTTCACTACCAACGAACGGATCAGGAAAGTGCGGGAAGAGTACGGTTTCGTGAAAAAGGAGTTTTTCAAATTCAAAATCGCAGACGGGACCGAATTGAGCGGCTGGATGCTCCGGCCTGCCGTATCGGACTCCCTGAAAAAATACCCTGTCTTGTTTGATATATACGGCGGCCCCGGCTCTCAAACCGTTCAGAATCAATACAATGGCTATGTCGGCGCCTGGCACCAGATGCTGGTGCAAAAAGGATACGCAATCGTGAGCGTGGACAATCGCGGCACCGGCGCACGCGGGCGCGACTTCAAAAAATGCACCCAACTGCAACTCGGCAAACTCGAGACCGAAGACCAGATCGCCGCCGCCCGCTACCTCACCACCCTGCCCTGGGTGGATGCCGGGCGCATCGGTATCTGGGGCTGGAGTTTCGGCGGCTACCTCAGCACTTCCTGTGTTCTGAAAGGCAACGACGTGTTCAAAATGGCGATGGCTGTCGCGCCGGTGGTCAACTGGAAGTGGTACGACACGGCCTATACCGAGCGTTTTATGCGCACCACGAAGGACAATGCGAAAGGTTATGAGGACAACTCACCCATCAACTTCGCCGACCGCCTGCGCGGCAGGAATTACCTCATCTGCCACGGCATCACCGACGACAATGTGCACTGGCAACAAACGACGGAAATGATCAATGCCCTCATCAAGGCCAACAAACAGTTCGAGACGTATTATTACCCAAACCGCAACCACGGGATTTACGGGCAAAATGCGACAAGGCATTTGTTTACGAAACTGACGGCGTTTGTGCTGGAGAAACTGTGACCTTGGAAAAATTCGGTTAAGGGAAAGCGATTACCCAACTGCTTGTCCTCATTTTTCAATTGAGCCAAAGGCAGCGCCACTTCATAAATCCTTATCTTTCCCCCAAATCAAATCCTTCCGGTTTATGAAACACTTGTTCGTCCTTGTCACCCTGAGCCTGCTTTCCCCAACCCTCCACGCGCAAAAAGCCTTCGGCAAACTCGTCGCGGGCATCGAAATGGGCTTCGACGTGAATCAATTCACGGAAGGTATCAAACCCCGGTTCATTCCGGGTATACAGGCGGAGGTGCCGGTGGGCCGTTTTTCTTTCGGCGCCGGTCTCGGCAGGGAGGTCTACTACGAGTACGAATACTACACTTACAACGGCCAGACTATCGAACGCATTGAGAATGAGAAGCCTGTAACGTATTATCTCGCTGATGCCCATGCCTTTCGCCCGGCGTATTGGTCGGTACCCATCAAAATTGATTACCGATTCCACAAATGTTATTGCGTGTATGTACACGCGGGCATGACCTTCGATTTTTTCAGCGACAGTCCGCCCGATCGCGTCGTTTTCCGGAATGCCGAGGTCGAATACCAGCCCTACGACCGGCTCGAACGCACGCAGTTGTTTAAAAAAACGACCAAAAGTTACGAATTCGGCATCGGCTTCAAACTGCATTCCAACGACTACTTCCGGCTCGTGGCACGCCCGACTATGGTGTGGAGCGAGAACCCGGAGATTTATACGGACTCCGATGAGCCGGAGTATATCCCTACGCTGCGCATGACCTTTGGGGCGCAGTATGCGTTTATCCGGTATGGAAGCAAGCGTTAGGTGGCTGCCTGCCGGATATTGAAGCGGTAATAGTTGGCTGTTTTACATAACTTTCGAGCGAAAAACACGCTGGACAACCAACTTTCAGATATGAAAACACACCTTATCCCTGTCCATTTCGCAGGCGGGTCGGCCGTCACGGAAAACCTTCGCGTATTTTTCATGGCATTGTTTGTCAGTTTGTTCTGTGTCAGTGGACTCGCGCAATCCAAAATTGACAGTTTTGAAAGAGCCTTGCCGGCAGCGACCGGCAACAAGCGGGCAGAATTGCTCTACCAGCTCAGTTGGGAATACCGGTTTTCCGACAAAGAAAAGGCGCTTCGCTACGGCGAAGAGGGCTTGCAACTGGGGAAATCGCTGAAGGACACCGCTGCCATCGCCAGCTCGCTCAACAGCCTCTCGGAGACATATCTCAACTTTGGCGACTACGATCTGGCTGAAAAGATCACACGGGAAGAATTGCCTTACGCCCGCGCCCTGCTCCCTTTGAGCAAAAATCTCCTCGGCGCGCTCACGCGCCTGGGGACCATCCACTACCGGAGGGGAAAACTCGATTCCGCATTGGTGTATCAGTTGGAAGTGCAACGCGAGGCTGAAAAGATCAAAAAGCCGGAAATCATCGGCGTGGCGACGCTCAACCTGGGGTTGACCTATATGGATTTGAAGCGCTTCGACGAAGCCCTGCAGTACTATAATGCTGCGCTTCAGGCATTCCAAACCATTCATTTTTCGGCTGGCATCGGCGCTTGTTACGTCAACATCGCAGAGACGCTGCGTAGTCAAAAAAAGTACGAAGCAGCCCTCGAAGCAGCGCTGAAAGGCGAAACGGTACTCCGGCAATCGGGAAACAAACTGCACCTGGGGTACTTATACGGCATCATGGCAGATGTTTATACAGCATTGAAAAATACCCCAAAACGGCTTGAATACGCACAGAAAGCGCTTTCCCTCGCGGAAGAGAACAAGGATGAATTGTCCGTCTCCCAAAATCAGGCAAAACTCGGCCGTATCTTTTTGGAGAAGGGCGATCTGGATAAAGCCAAGACATATTTCGACGCTTCGCTCCAACTTGCCGAAAAAACACAGCACAAATCCATGTTGCTCGAAAACTACACTCTTCTGCGCGACTGGCACCTGCTGCGGGGGGAATTTGAACAGGCCAACCTGTTCGATGAAAAATACAGAAGTGGCATGGACTCCGTTTTTAATGTCCAAATGGCGGAAAAAGTGGCAGACTCCCGGACCAAATACGAAACGGAGAAAAAAGAAGCCGAAATCGCCCGGCAAAAACTGGAGTTGCTCAATCAGCGCCTCTGGATTTTTGGATTGTTCGGAGGGCTGACAGCATTGGTGGTATTGGGCTTGTTTTTTTACTACCGCGCCCGCCAGCACCAGAAAGCCGAACTTGCCGCCGCCGTTATCCGCGAACAAAGATTAGGATTGAACGCCGTCATTGAAGCGCAGGAAAGCGAACGCAAACGCATCGCCAAAGACCTGCACGACGGCATTGCCCAGGAACTGGTGGCGCTCAAACTCGGCTTCGACGCTCTGGGCCGCCGTATCGGAAAAGTGGCGCCCGAGGAAACCGCCCGTTTCGTCGAATTAAACGCCCAACTCGATACTTCCTGCACCGAAGTGCGCAACATCGCTCACGTGATGATGCCGCCGACGCTCGAACAACACGGCCTAGCCCCCAGCCTCGAATTGCTCCTCCGCAATACCGCCCAACCCGCCGGCCTGCAGGTCCGGTTCGATAGCCGAGACCTGCCGGATCAGCTCGATGAAAAAACCCAGATCGGCTTGTACCGCATCCTGCAGGAATTGCTCAACAACGTCGTCAAACATGCCCGGGCCACAAAAGTGTTGATCGAGGTCTATCTTGCCGGCAATCAGTTGATCATGCGGGTGGAGGACGACGGACAGGGCTTCGACTTCGAAACGGCGCGCCAAAAAGGCACGATGGGCGTGTTGAATATCCTCAGCCGGGTGAGTACGCTCGGCGGAGAATTCTATTCGGAAAGGGCAATGCCGCAAGGGACGGTGTCGGTGGTAAGGGTGCCGGTGGACGGTAGACGGTAGAGGGTAGAAGGTAGACGGTAGACGGTAGACGGTGGACGGTAGAGGGTGGACGGTAGACGGTAGAGGGTAGACGGTAGACGGTGGACGGTAGACGGTGGACGGTAGACGGTAGAGGGTAGACGGTAGACGGTGGACGGTAGAGGGTGGACGGTAGACGGTAGACGAACAATTTTTTATTTAAAATATTCGAAATCATGGAGGAGTTTAATAAACACTGCATTTTGGGGGATTGCTCAAAAATCTGTATTAAATTTATAAAATTACAATATTCAAGTATTATTTAATCACTGATTTAAATAAAAAAACAATGAACAATAGCATACTATTTTGAACAGTTCCCATTTGGAAAAAATGCCTGATGGGCAAATTTATAGGCGTCCACCGTCTACCGTCCACCGTCCACCGTCCACCGTCTACCCTCTACCGTCCACCGTCTACCGTCCACCGTCCACCGTCCACCGTCCACCCTCCACCGTCCACCGTCTACCGTCCACCGTCCACCGTCCACCGTCCACCGTCCACCGTCCACCGTCTACCGTCCACCGTCCACCGTCCACCGTCCACCGTCTACCGTCTACCGTCTACCGTCCACCGTCCACCGTCCACCGTCCACCGTCCACCGTCCACCGTATTATGAAAATCAAACTTCTCCTCGCCGACGACCACCAGCTTGTCCGCAAAGGCTTCCGGGCCTTGCTCGAAGAACTCGATTTTGTGGAAATCGTCGGCGAAGCGGCCAACGGCAAGGAAGTCATCAACCTGCTCCGCAGCGGCGCCCGGCCCGACGTGGCGCTGCTCGACTTTGAAATGCCCGTGATGAACGGTCTCGAAGCCACGGAGCAGATCAAGCGCGATTTTTTCGGCGTGAAAATCATCATGCTCACCATGCTCCAAAGCAAAGAATTGATACAAGAGGCGGTGGAAAAAGGTGTGAGCGGTTTTTTGTTCAAAAATGCCTCGCTCGAAGAATTCAGCGACGCCATCCGGCGCGTAGCGCGTGGGGAAACCTACTTCGCCAGCGAAGTGGCGCTCACGCTGTTAAAAACCGTTCAAAGCCCCGACGCGACGATGCTCGCCCAACTCACCGAACGCGAAATTGAAATTCTTCGCCTTGTGGCCAAAGGCTTTTCCAGCACTGAAATCGGCCGGCAATTGTTCATCAGCCCACGCACCGTGGATACCCACCGCAACAACATCATCCAGAAACTCGACGTGCAGGGCATTGCCGGGTTGGTGCAATTTGCCCTGAAAAACAAGTTGATATAGCCGATCTCCCAGCCTCTTTCTGAAAATACGCAGATCTGCGTAGGCACTTTACGCAACTCCGCCGACGCGCGCCGGTGAGGGGTAGCCCCACCTTTGTCCTGTCAAGCACGATCACCTTGCTGCATCGTTTTTCACGAAAACAATCTTCAATAATGAAAACGACATCGAAAACAACCTGCGCACTCCTGATTGCCGCGTTTCTATCCTCCTCTTGCGACCGATCCACCCTGAACACGCCTGCCGAACTCGCCATGCTGCCGGTTTACGAACTATCTCACCCACAACCCGCCAAGGTTGTTCGCAAAAACAGCGACCGTTCGATCACCGGTTTCCTGGCGGATTGCGAATCCCAGTTGGATCGCATCAGGGATGGTTTGTCAACGAGCATTGGCCAACCCCACAGATGATTTTCCCACATTTCAATTCCATTCTAAAATATTCATTTCCAATGAAAAACTTTCTTCGATTTCTGGGTTACCTACTCGGAGGATTTATACTGCTTGTGCTCGGTCTCGCGACATGGGTCAACTTGAGTTCGTTTCCCAAATACGAGCCGAAATCAATCAAGGTCGCTATACCCGTTGATTCGGCTACCCTGGCGCAAGGGCGAAAAATAGTGGAAACAGAATGCGTTCTCTGCCATCTCGGTGAAGACGGCAAACTGAGTGGACGGCTGTTTTCCCCGTCGTCCGGCCCTTTCGGCGAATTTTGGTCGCGCAACATCACAAAGCACCCTGAAAAAGGCATCGGCACCTATACCGATGGTGAACTGGCTTACCTGTTACGTACGGGGATCAAGCGCAATGGCGACTGGGCCGGACCATACATGACCAACCCGAACCTGTCGGATGCCGACCTGGGCGCCGTCATTGCCTACCTGCGCTCCGACGCGCCGTTGGTACAGCCTTCCGAATCCCACCCTCCTGCGCCGAAGTATAGTTTCCTGGCCAAGGCGCTGATCAAACTGGGTGTTTTTGCGCCAAAGTTTTACGACATCCAACCCGTAGCGACGCCACCCGTTTCCGACAAAATCGCTTTCGGCAGATACTTAGCCACAGCCCGTTATGCCTGTTTCCGCTGCCATTCCGCTTCTTTTGAAACCAACGACGATTTTACACCTGAAAACTCGAAAGGCTATTTCGGCGGTGGCAACCCCGTGGAGGATGCGGAACTGAAGCCGACACTTTCCGCCAACCTGACCATGAGTAAAAATCACGGCTTGGGCAATTGGACGGAGTCCCAATTCCACGAAGCCGTGCGGGCAGGCCAGCGCCCCGATGGGCACATCCTCAGCAATGCCATGCCGCGCTTCGGACTGCTCAGCGAGGAAGAGATCAGCTCGATCTGGGCTTATCTGCAGACGGTGCCGGTGCTTGAAAACAATATAGTGGCGAATGCTGCCAAATAACGGCTGGTAAACTTTTGAAAAAAATCAATTCTTCCACTCAACTCATTCATTTTAAAAATTTTGAATCAATGAAAAACATCTTGTTCAGTTTCCTCACCCTTTGCGCGTTCGCACTTTTCACTCAAACCGCCCAGGCTCAAACCGCTGCCGATGAGCAGGCCGTCAGAAATACCCTTAACAAGGGGATAGAAGACTACTATACTGCAGATGTGGATAAAATGGTCGCCTATTACGCCGAAAATGCCACTATGGTGGTTTATACAGGGCAGAAAATAAGCGGCAAAGCGGCCATCCGGCAGGCGATGACGGAGATGTTAAAAATGGAAAAACCGACGCCGGGTTCCTTCCAATTCACTGTGAGCAATGTCCGATTCCTCGATGCCAATACTGCCCTCGTGGTAGCCGACTTGCAAGGCAAATCCCAGGTAGAAGGCAAAACCATCGAGTGGACAGGGGTGAACACCATGGTACTCTTCCGCACAGGTGGCAAGTGGCTCATCGAGTTGGAGAGCAACATCCCCGTGATGCCCGCCCCCGGGAATTAACGCATTCAAGATCAGGGTATCTGAACAAGTGCCGGGTGCGGGTTAAAAGCCTGCCCCGGCCTTGTCCGTTTTAGGGGCAGGAACAGGACTTCGGGCGGCGCATTGAATCAATGAAAAGTCGCAGTTGCATGTACGTCGGTATCATTTACATATTTCTTCCCGCTGCCGGGCAACGACGACCCTATATTTGACACCATCCGTCAGAACAACCTTCCTTCCTATGAAAAATCTTCCGCTCCTGTTTTGCCTGTTGCTCGTGCATTACTTTGCCGTATCGCAAAACATCTATCCACTGGACAAAGGTTTGCAATCAAGAGGTTATCCTTATACGATTTCGCAGGATGCGAGCGGTCGCGTTTATATAGGAGGGTACCTTAAAGGAATCGGCGGATTGGAAACGCGCAGTATTGCACAATTGGATAACGGGGTTTGGAAAAAACTGGCCGGAGATCCCGACGCGATCTGGAAAACCACAACGATGGGCAACGACCTGTACGCCGTCGGCCTTTATGCCACCACCAATGGCGGCGTGCTGCATTGGGATGGCGCACAATGGGACACACTGGGAGCGGGTCTGGTGGGTGGAACCTACGTGAGCAGCCTGGAATGGGCCGCAGGTTATTTGTGGCTGTCCACCGGCAACGGCATACTCCTGCGCTGGAACAACAGCTTCTGGGATACAATATCCCTTCCGGCAGATATCAAACCCTACGGTTTGAAAAGCCTCGGCGACACTTTGTTCGCCTGGGGTAATGCAACCTCCAATGGTTCCTATGCACTTACTTATTTCAGCGACGGGGAATGGACCATTCTTCCCCAGACCAATAATTACGAAACCATCTACGATGTAGAACGCTGGCAGCAGCAAATATTTATGGCAAAAGGGCGAAGGGTATTCAAATGGAACGGTAATTCGTGGGATGAGTTTTACACCATTGACTCACCCGGCGAAATACAATTCCTTACAGGCATCCAGGAAAATCTGTTCGTCTGCACCCGCTCATTCAATACTTATCGCATCGAGCAGCTGGATGCAAATGCCTCATCCACCTTGATCGGCTCTATTGAAAACGCTCCTCTTGGAGTCAGAGTTGCGGCTTCGATCAACGGCGAGTTGTGGATCGGCGGCGATTTTTCTTATATCGACGACAAGTTTGTAGGCGGTCTGGCCCGCTTCACGGGGACAGAATGGATATCGCCCGGCTATGCGATTGGCAATCAGGGTGGCGCTTATGGCTTTTGCCTTTATAAGGATACGCTTGCCGGCGACTTGTATGTCGGCGGCGGTTTCGATTATGCCGGCACTTTGTACGCCGCCAATATCGCCCGTTGGGACGGCGATCAATGGCACGCAATGGGTACAGGGCTGAACAACCGGGTGCGAAAAATATTCCGATACCAGGGCCAGTTGTATGCAGCCGGAAGTTTTACCGAAAGCGGCGGTCAGCCTTGCCCCTACTTGGCGCGCTGGACGGGCAGCAATTGGCAAGCTGTGCTTCCTGCATTGGACGGCGCCGTACGGGATGTGATCGAATGGAACGGCAAACTCTATGTGGCCGGCGAATTTGACCACCCTTTCCCAGGCCTGATGACTTTCGATGGCTCCAACTGGGCAGCCCCTTTTAATTCAGGCGGAGAAGCCGTTTATTCTTTAACCCTTTTTAATGGAAATCTCATAGCGGGGCGGTCGGGCAGCGTTGCAGAGATCAACACGGGTGGTAACGTGTCGGTGATCGGCAATTTTTTCTCCATCGTACTCGATGTAACCGAGCACGCCGGCGATTTGTATGCGGCAGTGAATTCGGGCACCGACAACGGCGTGTACCAATACGGCGGGAACGGACAATGGACAAATTTGAACCTTCCTTTGGAGTCCGCCCAGACGCCCTGGAGGGTATTCAGTGTGCAAGGGAACCTGCTCGTTATGGCCGACGGCAAAGGCATGTTCCGGTTTGACAACGGGCAATGGCAGTTTCTGGAAAGCTGGCGCATTACCGATGTGTTGCCCAATGGCCCCGGCCGGTACTACGTCGCCTCCTTTCCGACCAATATTTACCAACACAGCCAGTTGTACAAGGAAATCAATGGTATAGGCGAAATGGTATTTGAAGCGCCGGAGGTGTCGGTGACCCGCACCGGCGACAGTGCAATTTGCCCGCGCCGGTATATTTTCTGGGACCCTGTCACCGAAGGCGTTTTTATGAATTACCGCTGGAGTTTTCCGGGCGCCAACATCGATTCCTCCAACCGGCGACTGCCCATCAATCAATATCCGCAAAACGGCATTTATCCCGCATTTTTAATAGCGGAAAACCTCGCCGGAGCCGATACGATTGCCATTCAGCCTGTTGTTGTGCAGGATGATTGTACCGTGCCGCCGGGCCCAAAACCGGACAATGTTTGGCTGCTGGGCTCCCATTTCCTGGAAGAGCGCCCCATGCCGGCGCTTGATTTTTATTACAACAGGCCCGACAGCGCGGGTTTTTACACGCCTTTTGAGATCGCTACTACCAATGCCGGCATTTGCGACGACGACGGTAACCTGCTTTTGTACACAAACGGTCTCATGGCGGTGAACAGCCGTCACAAGATCATTGAAGGGAGCGAGGATTTCAACAAGGAAGGAATTTACGCCGATTCCGACTATGAAACGCTTTACGACAACCAGGGCGCATTGATATTGCCTTTTCCGGAGCACCCAGGGCAATTTTATATTTTTCATATGGCTGTATCGGAGTTTGCGATCACCATGGATACCGGGGCGCGGTTGTACCGGCAACCTTTACGCCTGGCATATAGTATAGTAGATATGAACGCTCACAGCGGCCAGGGGCAGATGACGGTGAAAGCGCAAACTGCCGTGAACGATACCTTACTTGAAGGCACATTGCAGGCCGTGCGCCATGGCAATGGCCGCGATTGGTGGCTTGTTGTTCACGCATTCAACAGCGACTGTTTTTACGTATTGTTGTTGTCGCCCACCGGTGTAACGAGTGCCGGCACACAACCCGCGGGCTTCCATATATTCAATGGCACGCAGGGGCAAACCGTTTTTTCACCCGACGGCAATTGGCTCGGCATGACCGATAATTTGTCGGATACGGCGTATATCTGGAAATTTGACAGGTGCCTGGGCATATTCGAGCCCGAAACGATCCTTTCTTTCGGCCCTTCGCAGCAATGGAACGGTATCGGAACCGGCTGTTCTTTTTCCCCCTCCGGTCGATTTTTCTATGCCGGCAACAACCGCTATTTGTATCAATTCGACCTCGAAGCGACAGAAATCGCCGATACCAAACAATTGGTCGGACAGTGGGACGGAAAAGGTGCGCCTTATGTGGGAAATTATTTCAGCAAACACCTGAACGCTCCCGACGGGAAGATATACATGTCTTTTTACGACGGCTTCAATCAACATTTGAACGCCATACACCTGCCCGACGAAGCCGGCGCAGCCTGTCTGTTCCAAAACCGGGCGGTATCCTTGTCCGAACGGTCGCAGGCGTCGTTGCCCAATTACCCCAACCTGCGCCTGGGCGCTGTGCCCGATCTTCCCTGTTCCGAACGCCCATCCGGTATTGCCGAAACTACCTGGAAAGTCAGCCCCAACCCGGGCAACGGACAATTCACGATCACACCCGAACCATCCTTGAACAACACAGAAGCGTTTTTAGTGGAATTGTTCAACCTTGCCGGACAGTTGGAGCATACGGAACACCGGCGATTTATTTGGGAACAAACCTTCGATTTCAGCAACGCCCGCCCGGGGATGTACTTGCTCCGCATATCGGGCAATGGAGATTATCAGACACTCAAACTCATTATTGCGCCTTGAATTCTTCCGTCTTTATCCCTTCCTGTAAATCAAAAACACAGCGGGCGACTTTTCCAACGCATTGTTTTTCAATTTTTTCCATTCGTGCACCGGTAATGAACGCACTGTTTCCGCCGCTCCGGTCAGGTCCTGCGCCACGCCAAACCGCGTATCGGCTTGGAGGCTCTCAAGCGCCACTTCCAGCACCATCTGCGAGCGGTAAGGCGTTTCGATAAACAGTTGCGTCTGATCGTACTGGCGAGCGAGGTTTTCCAACCGGCGCAAATCGCGTGCGAGCTCGGGGCGTTTGGGAGAAAGATAGCCGTGAAAGGCGAAGCGCTGGCCGTTCATGCCCGATGCCATGAGCGCCAGCAAAAGCGAAGACGGCCCGACCAAAGGCACTACCCTCACCCCTTCCCGGTGCGCCAGGGCCACGATCGCTGCTCCCGGATCGGCTACGCCCGGGCAGCCCGCCTCCGAAAGCAAACCCACGTCTTTGCCGGCTTTTACCGCTTCTCGAAATATTGTTTCGGCTTCTTCAAAATTCTGGTTGTCAGGAAGCTCGACAAATGTCATCTCCTGAATGGGCCTTGAAGGATTCAGACTTTTGATAAAATGCCGCGCCGTTTTTGCCCGTTCTGCTATAAAGATTTCAAGCCCCCTGGCGATTTCCTGCGCATAGGGCGGAATGGTATGGAGGGCGTTTTCGGCAATGGGGGTGGGAAGGAGGTAGAGAGGCATTCGATTTCGGATTTCGGATTTCGGATTGCGGATTTCGGATTGCGGATTTCGGATTTCGGATTGCGGATTGCGGATTGCGGATTGCGGATTGCGGATTTTTCCAGCGGGCAAAAATACGCATGGCCATAATCGAATGCTTTACATTTGCACGATTATAAAAAACGAAGGAAAATCCTCTGCTTTATTAGTTTCTTCATCACAATCCGCAATCCGCAATCCGCAATCGAATGACTTTCACCATAAAACTTCCCGTCTTCGAAGGCCCGTTCGACCTGCTGCTCTTCTTCATCGAGCGGGACGAACTGGATATTTACAACATCCCGATTGCGAAGATCACCGACGATTTTCTCGGTTATATGCACCAGGCGGAGGCGATGAATATTGACCTGGCCTCCGAGTTTATCGTCGTGGCGGCTACGCTCATGCGCATCAAGGCCAAAATGCTGCTGCCCCGCAAACAACTCGACGACGAAGGCAACGAGATTGACCCCCGCCGCGAACTGGTGGATCGCCTGCTCGAATACAAACGCTATAAAAGTGTGCTCGAAGAACTCCGCCGGCTCGAAGAAGTGCGCGCCTTTATGAACCCACGGGGCTACGCCTCCACCGAACTGCGCAAACTCGCCGAGCATGCCCTCGCCGATGCCGAAATGGAATCGGTGACGCTGTACAAACTCCTGCGCGTGTTCGAGCGATTGTTGTCGCGATTCGAAGAAGACCAGAAAACGAAGCGCATTCACACGGTTTACAATTACAACTACACCATTCAGGAGCAGCGCGCCTATATCCTCCGCAGTCTGAAAAAGGGAGAAAAAACCGTTTTCGAGCAGGTTTTTCTTGCACTGGAAAACCGCATCCACGCCATCGTGACTTTCCTGGCTTTGCTCGAATTGCTCAACGAACAAGCCGTCGCGCTTATTCAGGGCGAGGGAGTGAACAATTTTTGGCTGACTACGGCAGAAGCAGAGGCGTAGAATCCCGGCGTGTGCCAGCAAACAAAGCGCCCCGATGTTTCAGACAGATTCTACATTTGCCTTCGCGCAGATACAAGCGACGGCAAATTTTTCCGTATGAAAATCCATTTTTACCTCCGCTATCGCACCCAATTGGGTGAATCTTTTTCCATCCTCCTTTCCGACGGTCGAAAGATTCCGCTCGAATACCTGAGCGAAGAGTTCTGGCATGTGAGCGCTGAAGTCAATCCGAAAGCCGATCCTCAGCTGGGCTATTATTATATTTTTCTGAATACGGATGGCGAACCCAAGTACGAGACCGATCCCGGTCGCTTGCTCTTCATCGGAGATATGAAGACCGGCGAAATAGCCGTTTTTGACTACTTCAATCCCGTCGGCGCCATTGAAAATGTATTTGCCACACAACCCTTTAAAGAGATTTTTTTAAAAGAGAAAGACCATCCGATAGCCAGGTTTTCATCGAAATATACCCACATTTTCCGCATCAGGGCGCCGCTCTTAAGAGCGGATGAGGCGCCCTGCCTTCTGGGCCACGGCAAAGCCCTCCACAATTGGGACAGCGAAGCGCCCATCCTTCTTTTCAAAAACGGCCCCTGGTGGGAAGCCCGGCTCGACCTTTCTAAAGAAAATCTGCCGCTTGGATACAAATACGGCGTTTGGAACACCCGCACCTTAAAATTTGAGGGCTTTGAAGAAGGCTCTAACCGCTTGCTCATTACGCCGCATCATGGCGGCGCCGGGGGCGGAGAGGTGCTGACCATCCACCACGACAATTACGCCCGTTTCTCCTTTCACGCCTGGAAAGGCGCTGGTGTCGCTATCCCCGTTTTCAGTTTGCGCAGCCATAAAAGTTGGGGAATTGGCGAATTCGCCGATATGCACCCGCTGGTAGACTGGGCAAAATCCGTCGGCCTCAAACTCATACAACTCCTGCCCATCAACGACACCACCGCCAGCCATACCTGGACGGATTCATATCCCTATTCAGCTGTTTCGGCCTTCGCCTTGCACCCCATTTTTCTCAACGTGGAACAACTGGCGGGTAAAAAATACGCTTCTGTGTTGAAGCCGTATTTGAATAAACAAAAGGAACTGAATGCACTTGATGCCGTTGATTATGAGGCTGTTTTACAAACCAAATGGGATATTATCCGCCACTTGTACGACCTCCAAAAGGCGGATTGGTTGAAAGACCCGGCATGGTTGGAATACTATGAATCGCAGCGGCACTGGCTCGCACCTTACGCCGCTTTCTGCTGGCTGCGCGACATGAACGGCACAGCCGACTTCACCCTTTGGTCGTCGCACAAAAAATACAAAGCCGCCGACATCGAAAAACTGCTCTCCCCTAAAAACAAATACTACGACCAGATCGCCATTCACCTGTTCGTGCAGTGGCACCTGCACCTGCAACTCAAAGCCGCGACGGATTATGCCCATGCCAACGGCATCGCGGTGAAGGGCGATATCCCCATCGGCATTTACCGCTATTCCTGCGATGCCTGGATCGAGCCGGAACTCTACAATATGGACAAACAGGCAGGAGCGCCGCCCGACGATTTTGCCGAAAAAGGCCAGAACTGGGGTTTCCCGACCTACAATTGGGAACGAATGAAACGGGACGGATTCCGCTGGTGGAGGCAACGCTTCGGGCAGATGCGCCTGTATTTCGATGCTTTCCGCATAGACCATATCCTCGGTTTTTTCCGCATCTGGAGCATTCCGCTCGATGCGGTGGAAGGCATCCTGGGGCAATTCGTTCCCGCTATTCCCGTCACCGAACAGGAGTTTCACGACGCGGGCATCGGATTCAATCACAGCCGCTTGTGTACACCCTACATCACTGAGCGGGTGTTGTGGGAAACCTTCGGCGAAGACGAGGTGCCCTATGTGCGCGAGCAGTTTTTGGAGAAAAAACAAAACAGCCACCAATACGCGCTGAAAGCCGGATTCGATACACAGCGGAAAGTAGAGAGCTGGTACAACGGCCAGGTTCCGAACGAGCGGAACGCCCGACTGCGCGACGGGCTGTATGGTTTGATTTCAAATGTCCTGCTCTTTCAGGAAGAAAAAGGGAAATACCATTTCAGGTTCGGCATCGAAAAAACCACGTCGTTCCAGCATCTGCCCGACGAGGTAAAAGAATCGCTTAAAGCACTCTACGTCAACTATTTCTACCGCCGTCAGGACGATTTTTGGCAAAAAGAAGCGATGGAAAAACTGCCCGAACTAAAACGCAGCACCAACATGCTCATCTGCGGCGAAGACCTCGGCATGGTGCCGCATTGCGTGCCCGACGTGATGAAAGAACTCGGCATTCTCAGCCTTGAGATCCAGCGCATGCCGAAGGCGGTCGGCGCGACTTTTTTCCATCCGAAAGATGCGCCTTACCTCGCCGTCGTCACCCCTTCGACGCACGACATGAGCACCCTGCGCGGCTGGTGGGAGGAAAACCGCGACCTCTCTCAGCGTTTTTTCAACGAAATACTCGGCTACGAAGGTAAGGCGCCTTGGTTCTGCGAACCCTGGGTCAACCGCGCCATCATCGCCCAACATTTCCATTCGCCGGCCATGTGGGCCATTTTCCAACTCCAGGACCTGCTGGGAAGCGACGAAAAACTGCGCCGCGAAAACCCGCATGACGAACGCATCAACATACCCGCCAACCCGAAGCACTACTGGCGCTACCGGATGCATCTGACGCTGGAAGATTTGATAGAGGCGGAGAAGTTCAATGCGGACATCCGGAAACTGGTGCTGGAGAGCGGACGAAATTGAATCATTTTTTTGCCAACCCTTGACGCTCCCTTATATGCAAGCTGGCCTAATGCCCGATTGGACGTAGGTTTGCAGGACACATAATTTTCCAAACGACATTAAACACCATGCGCACCATTCTGCTTGCCATTCTGTTGCTGTTTTGTTCTGTTGCGGGTTCAGCACAATTGCAGATGTTCCAACGCCTCACGGCACCGGTTTTCAAAAACGGCGTGGAGTTGGAATACCCTTTCACAGGCGGTCTGAACAATCCGCAGTTTTCACCCGCCGATCTCAACAACGACGGCGTGGAAGACCTGGTCATTTTCGACCGCGGGGGCAATGTGGTGCTCACCTTTGTGAACAGGAATATTCCGGGTGAAATAAGTTACAATTTCATACCCGAATACGCTTGTTTTTTCCCTAAACTCGTGGATTTTGTCCTCATGCGCGATTTCAACCAGGACGGTGCGGCGGACATTTTTTGTTCTTCTCTTGCCGACGGTTCGCAGGAAATGCAGGTTTTTCAGGGGTATTTCGACAACAATGTGCTAAAATTCGTTCCTTATAAATTCAATTACCCCGGATGCGATTATTGCGATCCGTACGAGTTATGGTACCCCAGCCTTTCCGGCGCCGGTAACTGGAGCAATTTGCCGGTTTCCAAATCCGATATCCCTTCAGTAGACGATATAGATGGCGATGGCGACCTCGACCTGGTGACCTTTGCTGCGGGCACCACCACCAACCTTTGGTTTTTACGCAATGAATCGGTGGAAATGGGGTATGGCCTCGACAGCCTGAAATTCCGATTGGTGGACGATTGCTGGGGGCGGTTTTATGAAAACGGCCTGGAAGGTTGCCGCGCCCGGCTCAGTTGCAGCCCCGACTCCTGCGGACCGTGTTCATTTGAATTTCAGGCCGTTGCAGACGACCGCGGAGAGCGCCACCCCGGCGCCACCGTGCTCACCTACGACCAGGAGGGCGATGGCGACAAAGACCTGATCTGGGGTAATATTTCGTACGAATGCCTCGGCATGCAGTTCAATGGCGGCGACGCTGATGTCGCCTGGATGACTTCTCAGGACACGGCATTCCCCTCCTACAATACGCCGGTCACTTTGGCTAATTTTCCGGGTGCGTTCCTGCTCGACCTGGACAATGACGGCAAACGAGATCTGGTCGTCTCCCCCAATGGGCCGGCTGTCGGCGAAGACCGCCAATGCGCCTGGTTTTATAAAAACACTGCCGCAACGGGACATCAATTCGAATTACAGACAAAAAGCCTCTTCGTGCAGAAGATGGTTGACATCGGCACTGCTACCCACCCGGCCATTGCCGATGTGAACGGGGACGGACTGCTCGACATCGTAACGGGCAACAACGGCTATTTTATCCCGGTCAATCCCGGAAACTCCAACAGCGCGAGCCTTCACCTCCTGCTCAATATCGGAACCCCCACCCAACCCCGTTTTACGCTGGCGGATGAAGATTGGCTCGGCATGTCGGAATACGCCCCCAACGATTATGATTTCGCGCCGGCTTTTGGCGATGTTGACGGCGATAATGACCTGGATTTATTAGTTGGGAGTTATGGAGGCGGGTTGTATTGCTACCGCAACGTGGCCGGCGCCGGCAACCCGATGAATTTTCAGCAAGATTTCAACACGATGTGGGTGGCAATGGACGTGGGCTCGTCGTCCACGCCGGCGGTCGTTGACCTCGACGGCGACGGTCTGAAAGATGTCGTCATGGGCGAATACCAGGGCAATATCAATTTTTTCAAAAACACGGGAACGCCCACCGAACCGCTGTTTTCCAATCAACCAACGCTGACGAAGATCGGAAATATTGATACCGACATCATCCCGGGCGGACCGGGCTACAGCGCTCCGGTCTTCCTGCAAACGCCCAACGGGATGAATCTCGTGACCGGAAGTATCAATGGCCAGATAGAAGCCTACAGCAACGCTACTGCTACCAACGACGCTTACTCCGTCGTCTCGCTCACCTGGGGCAATACCGACGATGGCAACCGCAGTTGCCCGGCATTCGCCGACCTCGACGATGACGGCATTCTGGAAATGGTGACCGGCAATCAACGCGGCGGCCTCAGCCTTTACAAAACAGCCCTGGTAGATTGTGAAGTGCCTGTCGGTACACAGGAGCCCAACGCTCTGAACCTGAGTGTCAGCCCTAACCCTGCCCGCGATTGGGTATTGGTTCAAATCCCTTCGGAATCCCCTGTCCGCTGGCGCGCTTTCAATGCGCTCGGACAACAGGTCGCCCGCGGCGAAACATCGGACAGCAACCTGATTATTTCGGTAAGTTATTGGCAGACAGGTGTTTACTTCATAGAAGTAGTGGCTGGCGGCCTACGCGGCGTTGCGAAGGTGGTGGTGCGTTGACGAGCTTCAACCGTTTATGAACCCGGTCTTTGCAATGGAGGGAACCCCAATTTAAAAACGGTACCCCCTTCTGCCGGGCTTTCAACGGACAAGGCGATGCGGTGCAGGTTGAGGATGCTGCGTACCAGGGAAAGGCCGATGCCGGTGCCTTTCACGTGCCGGTGCCGGGGACTGCGGAAAAAAGGCTCGAATATCAGCGGCAACTCATCCTGCGGGATACCGGGACCATTATCGGCGATATCTACCTCGTGCGCGCCATCGGGTCGGAACCGCACGCGTACCTGCGCCCGTTGGTCGGGCGAATATTTGCAGGCATTATCCATAAGATTGAGCAGGGCAGTTCTTATGAGTGCTTCATTGGCTCTTATGTACAAAACGGATTCATCCTCGGGCATTTCGCCCAGTTCCAGTGAGATTTTATAGTCCTGACGGCGTTTTTGCACCTGTTTTTTTACCTGCCAGATCAATTCGTCGAGGCGAACAGTTGTTAGGGGGATCGCTGCCGGATCGTTGTAAATCCGGGCGAGTTGGTGGAGTTTTTCCTCCACTTCCGTCATAGCGTCCACATCGTCGAGCACGCTTTGCAGGGCGGTGCGATAGGCAGCCGGGTCGCGTTCGCGGGAAAGCGTCACGTCGAGCTGCGAGCGGATGGCCTGGAGCGGGTTCTTGAGTTCATGAGAAACATTGGAAAGAAACATTTGCTGCATCCGGAAGGCTTGTTCCACGCGGTCGAGCAGACGGTTGAAAGTTTCAGCCAGGCGGGCAATTTCGTCGCGGTTTTCGCCGGTAGCGACACGACGGCTGAGGTCGGATGGCTGGATGTTTTCCACTTCCCGTACGATTCCCGACATGGGCGCGAGCGCCTGACCTGAAAAATACCATCCTGAAGCGGCGATCAGAGCCATCCCTGCGAGGAAGCCGATGATGAGGATATTGCGCAGTTGAACCAATTGTGTCGGGTCGCAATATCCTTCCACCACCACGACGAACGGGCGGCCTTCCGCGCTGTTGACCACCCGCCCCAACGCATGAAGATTATAATGACGGAAACGCGCTTCGCGCTGGGTATAAATATCCTGTAAGTCTTTGGCCGATATAGGAGGAATGTCCGTGTGGACGGCGAATACACGTTCGTAAGCATCGTTGAAGAGACTGATGTTGTCGCGGTAGGGCAGCGTATCGCCATCGGGCGAAACCCACTCGGGAGGAAGGGGTTTGAGGCTGTTCGGGTCGCGCAGGGCTGTCTGGGCGGTCATCTCCGCTTTTGACCGGAGGCCCTCGAAAAACCCTTCTTCCGTATTCTTTTTGAACAACACGTACACCGCGACCAATACCCCTGCCAGAATGCTAGCGGCATTGAACAGGAACAGGAGTGTGAGTCGGGCGCGGATTTGCATTTTTAGAAAGGGTAGACGGTGGACGGTGGACGGTAGACGGTGGACGGTGGACGGTAGACGGTGGACGGTAGACGGTGGACGGTGGACGGTAGACGGTGGACGGTAGACGGTAGACGGTGGACGGTAGACGGTGGACGGTAGACGGTAGATGGTGGACGGTCAAGAAGGGATACGAAGTTTCTTTGACACAAATGGCGTTGTTCAAAATTCTGTGTCAATTCTTTTGGCGCACTTGTGTTAAAATATTGATAATCAATATTTTAAAAAAAATTAAACACAGATTTTTGAACACCCTTACGCAAATTTAGCGCTCTGAAACGCCAAAATACAAGTTTTGCCCACTGCCACTGCCACTGCCACTGCCTACTGCTACTGCCTACTGCCACTGCCTACTGCCTACTGCTACTGCCCACTGCTACTGCCCACTGCTACTGCCCACTGCTACTGCCCACTGCTCTCCAACATCTCCACCACCTTTTTCACCCCCGTCGAAGCAGCCTCTTCAAGGACTGTCAGGTTGGGCATGCGCGACAATTCGTAATTGACCTGCGGCCGTGGGTCAACGTAATAAAAGGGGATGCGCGGATTGGCATAGATCATCAGGCTGGCTGCGGGATACACCTGGAGCGAAGTGCCTACAATAATAAAGATATCAGCTTCTGCAGCCAACTCAGCCGCTGGTTCGAGCATTGGCACCGCTTCTCCGAACCATACGATGTGCGGGCGGAGCTGGGCGCCGCGCGCGCATTTGTCGCCCAGCCGGATATCGCCGTCGCAGGCATAGATCAGGTCGGGATAACTTTCTGAGCGCGACTTGCGCAATTCGCCGTGCAGGTGCAGCACCCGGCTGCTACCAGCGCGCTCGTGCAGGTCATCCACGTTTTGGGTGACAACGTGCACATCGAAGTTCTTTTCCAGTTCCGCCAGCGCCTTGTGACCTGCATTGGGCTCTACTTCAAAAAGTTGTGCGCGGCGCTGGTTGTAAAATTCCAGCACGAGTCCGGGGTTTTTGGCCCAGCCTTCGGGGGTGGCGACGTCTTCAATGCGGTGGTTTTCCCACAATCCGTCGGAGTCGCGAAAGGTCTTGATCCCGCTTTCGGCGGAAATACCCGCTCCGGTGAGGACGACGATTTTTTTCATAAAGCGAATGACTGTTTACGTTTTCCTGGCCAACTTGCTGTTCGCATATCCATAACCGAAGTAGATCATCAGCCCGGCCACCAACCAGATGAAAAAACCGAACCAACTCTTTGCGGGAATCTGCGCCATCATGTAAAAACAAAAGACCAGACCCAGCACCGGGATGAGCGACAGGTTGTGACGAAAACTCAACGCGGCCAGATACAAGCAGGTCAGGATAAAAAGCCACATCGGTATCTTGTGTTGAAACAATCCCCATCCGGTCTCGAATTTTTCTTCATCGGCTACCGGCATTTGTTCCACCGCTGAAGTATAAGCCGCCGGATCGAGGTCATCGAGGTATTTGGCAAGATCACCGCCTGCTGCTGCAAGACCGGCGCTGTCTTTTTGCGCAAAATAGGATTTTACACCTGCGATCTCATTTTCCGAAAGCCGGCTGAACAAGGTCGGGGCATCGCACATCTGGCGCTCGTTGGCGAGCCAATCTACCGTTTCTTTTTGATATTGAGTAAACAAGAAACCGGCAGCGCCGATGAGCATGGCAGGAAATATCCATTTGGCGTTCAAATACGGTGTGCGGAATTTTCCGCGCGGTGCATCCGGCGTCATTTGCAATTTGAGCACACCTGCGCACACCAGCACAAAGGCGAACAAAGTACCCATGCTGCAGAGATCGAGGACGGTATCGCTGGGGATGAACAACATCGGGATCACCACAAAAAGCCCCGTGACGACCGTGGAGAAAGCCGGTGTGCGGTAGATGGGGTGGATCCGCGAAAAACGTTTGGGCAGCAAGCCGTCGCGGCTCATGGTCATCCAGATACGCGGCTGGCCGAGTTGGAACACCAGGAAAACGCCCGCCATAGCCACCACCGCGCTCACTGCGATGACACCCGAAAACCATTTCAGATCGAGCTTTGAAAAAACATAGGCCAGGGGATCATCCACGTCCAGTTCCCTGTAATTCACCATACCCGTCAGCACCAGGGCGATCACAATATACAAAGCCGTGCAAAGCACAATGGAATATACCATCGCCTTGGGCAGGTCGCGCTGCGGGTTTTTGCATTCTTCTGCCGTTGTAGAAAGCGCGTCGAAGCCGATATAGGCAAAAAAGACGGACGACACGCCGGCC
The DNA here is from genome assembly GCA_019187225.1 of Saprospiraceae bacterium. Lineage (GTDB taxonomy): Bacteria > Bacteroidota > Bacteroidia > Chitinophagales > Saprospiraceae > M3007. The sequence goes on along the minus strand of JABAQQ010000056.1, from coordinate 33,654 downwards.
ATAACCCCTCCGAAACCATTCGGCACAAAGGGGTTCCAGTTGGTCGTATCCACATAAAACACACCGACGATGATGACCAGAAACACCACGATCAACTTCAGCACCACCATCGCGTTGGCCGTAGCCTTGGATTCTTTGATACCGACGTACACCAGCGCGGTGATCAGGATGGACATGATCATGGCGGGCAGATCGAGGATAGCGCGCAGGCCGCCGATTTGGGGCGCCTGTGTCCAGGCATTGTAGGCTTCTGCCTGTGAATCCGTCAGTTCCGAAACAGGGGTTCCGGCATTCAAAAGGCCGTTTGCAGCTGCGAAGCCGTCGCGCGCGGAGATGTAGTCAATGGTGGCCCATGCGGGGATGTGCCATCCAGAGCTTGCCGCCAGGCTCGTAAAATAACCGGACCACGACACCGCTACCGTGATGTTGCCGACGGCGTATTCCATGATAAGCGCCCAGCCGATGATCCAGGCGATGAGTTCGCCGAAAGCGACATAGGAATAGGTGTAGGCACTTCCCGACACGGGTATCAGCGAAGCGAACTCCGCGTAGGCGAATGCCGCAAAACCGCAAGCCAACGCGGTGAAAATGAACAGAAAAACGACTGCCGGCCCACCGTTGAAACTGGCCGACCCGATGGTACTGAAAATACCGGCGCCAATGATGGCGGCGATACCCAGCGCCGTCAGGTCAACGACACCGAGGCTTTTGTGCAGGCCGCCGCCGTGCCCCAATTCCGCATCGGCGGAAGCAATAGCGTCGTCAATGTTTTTTTTGCGAAACAGATTGTCGAAGAGTGCCATACTCAGGTCTGGTTGTTTTCAGCGTCCAAAGTAGGGCTTTCCCGGAATTTCAAAACCGAAACGACCGCTTCCTGAAAAAAGTCTGCCCCCTTCTTCTACCGGTGCAGAACGTTCATTTTCACTGGCTTCGTTTGCCCGCCGGCTGTGCGCAGCAGGCAGGTGTATATGCCGGCAGGCCATGCGCGGGTGTCGAGCCTGGCCTGGTTTTCAGCGTTCAGGTTGACGTTGCGTTCCAATACCTTTTCGCCCAACGCATTGAAAACGAGCAGGCTGGCATCGCCGGCTATGTTTTTGTCGTGCTCCCATTGAAGCACGGTGGCATCGGTGGCCGGGTTGGGCTGGTTTTGCATCAGGCGGAAAGCGCCGGGCGCCAATACTGCCGGAGTGGAAGAAACGGCGTCGGCGTATTCGATGCGGACATCGTCGAAAAAGAAACCGTCGCGTTCCAGGAAATCATCGGACTGAAACAAAAAGCCGATATAGATGGATTTGCCGATGTATGCCGACAAGTCAATGGTCTCTTCCACCCATTGAGATTGCAGACCGTCGTATACGGGTTCCACGTCGGGCTGAGGATAACCCGCTCCCGGTTCGGAGTAAGAACCGCACAATGCCGTTGGTGTAAAGGTCTCGTCCATGGCGAACACCTGGGCGTAGTCTTTGTCCTCTTCGATGTCCCACCGGGCAAAAAAGCGAAGTTGGGCAAACAATGCGTCGGAAGGTATTTCCACGGGGTCTTCAAAATAACTGGCGACCACCGAGTTGGGAAAATAATACGCATTGGGCGAGTCGGTAAAGCAGGAGGGCGCCGAGACGTACGTTTCGTCGGTCAATTCGAAGTTGCCCTGCCAGCCGCTGAAATCGTCGCAGGCATTTTCATACAGGAGAGAAAGACCGCCGTTGCCCAGATATGTTTTGCGCAGGGTATCCGTTTGAACGTAAGTACCATTGTCCGCCTGCAATAAAAACATCACTTCCTTACCGGTCGGAATGTTGGGCGCAAAGGTGACCGGGAAATTGAAATCAACGGATTCAAATGTCTGCAAGTCAAATGTTTGCGAAGCGGAAGCGGAAGTGACTTCCGGAGAAAGCGGCGCCAGGGTAACGGTAAAGGGTCCGTCTTCGAGGCCGTATCGCCGCAGGCTGAAGCTCAGACTTGAGGTGCCGGCGGAGAGGAATTGGCCGTTCTGATCCGTCACTTCCGCGAAGCGCAGCGCACACAACGCCATGGAAAGATTTTGCCAGACGTTGTCTCGGTTCAACCCGTCAATTTCGTCGAAAGCGGGCCAGAAGCCGGTGGTACCCACTTCCGGCGTATACGACAATATGCCCGTTTCGCCCAGCATCCAGTCGTCCGAACTGCCGTTGACCGCGTAGCCTACCGTTTGACCGGAAGTGCCGTAAGTGTAGTTGTTGTAGCGCGTAAAAAGTTGGGCGTATTTGACGAAAGCGGAATCGGCCGGCGTGTCGCTGTAAGCCCAGGGATAGATCAGCAGGTTGCCGCTGGTGTGGTAATTGAACGTGAAAACAAAATTGTGATCCCGGCAAAAATCGCGCACGGCGCGGGTTTCGGGCTCAGAAAACGGCGCCGGCCCGCGGTAGGTCTGTCCTGCTGTGATGGGGGAAGAGCCGCTGTCGTCATTGCCCCAGAAGTAGCCGTAATTGCGGTTGAGATCAACGCCGAAGGTGCCATCGCCGTTGTCGCGGCGGTTTTTGCGCCAGAAACCATAGCCATCGGGATTGGTCGTCTCGTTGTAGATATAGCCGTCGGGGTTGACGCAGGGGATAAAATACATCTCCAGGTTGTTCACAAGATATTGAATTTCAGGGTTTGTGTCGTAGTTCTCCAGCAGGTACCACATGTAAAAGATCATCTGCGAGAGGCTGTTCGGCTCGCGTGCATGGTGCAGGGCGGTATACAGCACTTCTTTTTCCGGCTCGTCTGCGTTCGGGTTGTCGGAAATTTTGACGTACAACAAGGGGCGGCCTTCCCAGGTCAGGTTCGTATCGCTCACCACCGCTTTGGTCGTGATAAGATTGGGGAATTTGGCAGCCATATCGTCGAGCACGTCGAGCATTTGCTGGTAGGTCAGGTACCCCGCCATCGTGCCGTAAGTATAGTTGACGGGCGTGGGATAGTCCGGAGCGAAGTCGGAGCAGCCGCCGCTGCGCGGCGCAACAGGCGGATTTTTCGCCCGTTCGCGGTACCATTGCTGCACGTCGGGAATCAGTACATTGGTTTGAAATCCGGCGTTTTGGATCCATTGCAATTCGGTTTCAGATACTTCGGTCGTCAGGGAGCGGCCCGGCAGGAATTTGCCGTGGTCGGTTTCGATGCCCAGGGCGGCAAGGTTTTCGATGTTTTTTCCGATCAAAGAAATTTCAACGCGGGAATACCGCTCGGGGGCGGTTTGTGCTTGCAGCGACCAGGCGCAGCAGCAGAGCAGTAGATGGAGGCAAAATTGTTTCATGATGGGTGATTTTTGAACAAAAGTAATGGCATCCGGAGGAGTACGTCCTCTTTTTACGTTTTTTGAACAACTGTGGCAAAAAAGTTCGGTTTTCCCATTTTCTCCCTTTTCCCCACCTTTGCGGCTCTTTTTGACCAAAGTGGCGAAGTTTTTGAAAAAGGCAAGCGCTGCCCGCTTCATTCATCATTTATCATTCATCATTCATCATTCTCTCAAAAAATGCAGGAAGATCTTTTTAAGCGCATCGTTTCGCACAGCAAAGAATACGGTTTCATTTATCCCTCTTCGGAAGTTTACGACGGCCTCAACGGCGTGTACGACTACGGCCCTTACGGCGTGGAATTGAAAAACAACATCAAGGAATACTGGTGGCGCGCGATGGTGCAGATGCACGAAAACATCACGGGTATTGACTCGGCCATTTTTATGCACCCGCTCATCTGGAAAGCCAGCGGCCACGTAGACGCTTTCAACGATCCGCTTGTGGACAACAAGGACTCGAAGAAGCGCTTCCGCGCCGATGTGCTCATCGAGACGGAGATTGATAAAATGCTCGCCAAGGCCGAAAAAGAAGTGGAAAAAGCGGCCAAACGATTCGGCGAATCCTTCAACGAGGAACTCTTCCGCGACACCAATCCGCGCGTGGTGGAATATAACCAAAAGGCGGCGGACGTGGAAAAGCGCCTCGCCAATGCCTTGAAAAACAACGATATGGCTGATCTGAAGGCGCTGATTGACGAACTCGAAATTGCCGAGCCCGACACGGGTTCGCGCAACTGGACGGAAGTGCGCCAGTTCAACCTCATGTTCTCCACCCAGATGTCGAACATCGGCGGCGACGAGGGCAAACTCTACCTCCGCCCCGAAACGGCGCAAGGCATTTTCGTCAACTTCCTGAATGTGCAAAAAACGACCCGCCAGAAAATCCCCTTCGGCATCGCCCAGATCGGCAAGGCGTTCCGCAACGAGATCGTGGCGCGGCAGTTCATCTTCCGGATGCGCGAGTTCGAGCAAATGGAAATGCAGTTCTTCGTGCGCCCCGGCACCGAAATGGAGTGGTACAACACCTGGAAGGAACGCCGCATGGCCTGGCACCGCGCCATCACGCCCGCGGAAAAATTGCGCTTCAAAGACCACGACAACCTGGCGCACTACGCCAACGCCGCTGTGGACATCCAGTTCGGGTTCCCGTTCGGGTTCAAAGAACTGGAAGGCATTCACTCGCGCACCGATTTCGACCTGGCCAGCCACTCGCAACTGTCGGGCAAAAAGATGCAATTCTTTGACCCCGAACTCAATGAACACTATATCCCCTATGTCGTGGAAACTTCCGTCGGTTGCGACAGGATGTTCCTGTCGGTGCTTTCCAATGCGCTGATAGACGAAACAGTGCCTGACGCTCAGGGTGAAGACAGTACCCGCACGGTATTGAAAATTGCACCTGCACTGGCCCCGGTGAAATGCGCCGTGCTGCCGCTCCTGCGCAACAAGGAAGAACTCGTGGACAAGGCCCGCAGCATCTTCGACAAACTGAAATTCCATTTCCTCTGCCAGTACGACGACAAGGACGCCATCGGGCGCCGCTACCGCCGCCAGGACGCCATCGGCACACCGTATTGCATTACGATCGACTTCGAAACTTTGGAGAACGACACGGTGACCATCCGCGAACGCGACTCGATGCAACAGGAGCGGGTGCACATCGGCGAAGTGGCGCGCATTGTGTCAGAACGGACAGATATGCGGAAGTTGCTGGAGGAGATTGCGTAAAATATATGCGGTAGATAGGCGTATTCCCATCAACGGCAATCAGGTTGACTGCAAAAGGCAAAAAGCAAAACTTCGGAAAATAACCGGTTGCCAACGATGATCTTGATGAGTGGAAAAGCGGGATACCATAAAAAGAAACCTGGTCAACAAAGATTTTTACAGGTTTGTCGGCTACCCGGCAAACCTTTTTTGTGTTAAAACCGCTTAAAAATTTTGCCGTCGCGCGAAAACGCTAACTTTACGCCGGTTTCTTTATCTCATGATTCGAATCGAAGCACCCCCCAGCCTTCCTTTCCGGGCGCCGAGATTTCTCCTCCTTCGTTTTTAGTCTCTTTTGTCGTCTCCTGCCAGGAGGGGACAAAATCATTTCATTGGTACAACATTTGCCGTTGAACTGACAAAAACCGGCCTGGTGGGGCTAAAAGAAGCCTTGCTTAATGCCGAAACGCATCCAAATCCAAAATTCAGCGACTGTGAATACATCTGCCACAAGCCCGCGATTCATCCTTCTGCTTGCGCTTTTGCTCCCGGTTTTTGCCGCGACCGCGCAGGATATCCACTTTTCCCAGTTTGGCAACTCGCCGCTCAACCTCAGCCCCGGTCTCGCCGGTGTGTTTGGCGGCGACATGCGTTTTGTAGGTAACTACCGCAGCCAATGGCGCAGTGTGCCCGTGCCCTACACCACTTTTTCGGGCAGTTTTGAAAACAAAATTTACTGGACCAAAGGGCGATACGACCGCTACCTGACCGGATCGCTCATTTTCAATTACGACAAACAAGGCAGCATCGAACTGACCTCGATGCAGATCGGAATACCGATTTCCGTCACCCTGCCGCTGGCAAAAAACACTTACCTCACGGCGGGCGTCACCCCGGCATTCGGTCAACGGGCGTTCGATACCAACCGCCTGACTTTCGACGCGCAATGGGTGGATTGCATCTTCGACCCCGGAGCGGATGCGCGGGAAGACCAGCTGTTCCAGAGCACCAACCTGAAATATTTCGACCTGAGCGGCGGCGTCAACGTGCGTTTTCAGTCGGAAGCCAAACGCAGCCGGCTCGACGTGGGCGGCGGCCTGCACCACATCAACCGCCCCAACCACGATTTCTGGTCGTCGGACCTGACCGACCCCGGCAACGTGAAATTGTACAACAAACTGTCCCTCTATGCCACTGGGCTGCTGCAATTGTCCGGCACCTTCGATCTCGTCGGGCAAGGGCTTTTTCAAAAACAAGGCGGTTATAAGGAAATCGTATACGGAGCAGGATTGCGGATGCACCTGAACCAAAATCCTTATCGCGAACTCGCACTCCAGGTCGGCGCGGACTACCGCCACCGTTACAGCGATGCGCTCCTGCCTCACATTGAAATACTCTGGCGCACCTGGACGCTGGGTTTCACTTACGACGTGAACTTCTGGTCGGATGTGGACCTCGTTACCAATAAAAATGCAGGCCCCGAACTCTCGCTGATCTACCGCCTCTACAAGGTGAAGCCCGTAAGATTCAAAACCTGTCCTATAATTTAAAAGGCGACAGAAATATCTTTTCAGGGTTAAAATATTAAAGACAAATACGATGTAATCCCTTATCAACCTTATCAACCAACCTTTTAATCCTCCCCCTATCAACCCCTGACACCTGAACAACAATTGTAATCCCCCTTTCGGAAATTCTTAATCACGCCGTCATGAAGGCCAAACACTTACTTCTTTTCACTATAATCCTGCTTTTTGCCGTGCAAACGGCTCAAAGCCAGAGCGGTATTACGGATAAGATCAACGCCGACCCCGACCGCGCCCAAAATGTCAGCACCCTGGAACGCGAAGCCGAAAAAGCCGTGGCCAAAGGGGACGATTACACGGCGATGGTTTTTTACCGCCGCGCCCTCGAATACGATAGTCTGCGCATGCCCGCCCTGGAAAAATACGGCGACGCCGCGATGCGTTTTTCCGCTTACGAACAGGCCGAAATGGCCTTCGGGCGTGTCGTGAACAACAAACTCACCACTGCCGACGGCATGCAATTGGTGAAATTGGCACAAGCCAAATTCCACCTCGGCAAATACAAGGAAGCCAAAGAACTTTACCGCCGCTTCCTCTATATCGAAACGCCGGTCGGTATCACGCAGGAAGTGCTGGAAGATGCTCAGACAGGTCTGGAAAACTGCGATTGGGCGTTTGCGATTGCCGAAAATTCGGATCTTCAGGCGCCGCTGGATACGCTGAAAGAAATCAACAGCATTTATGCCGATTTTGCGCCGCAACCCCAGAACGGAGGTATTTACTTCTCCTCGGCCCGCTTTGAATTTGAAAAAGATAAAAATTATCCCAAACGGCGACTGGCCAAAACCCTGCACGCCACTCCGCAGCCCGGCGATACATTGAAAGGCGAACTGGCCGATTTCAACGAGGAAGGCAAACATACGACCAACGTCACCTTCAATGAGAAAGGCGATGTGATGTACTATACCGTGTGCGAATATATCGACAAGACGGCCAAGATCCGTTGCGACATCTTTATGCGGAAAATGACTGGTAGCACCTGGGGGCAGCCGGTCAAACTGCCGCCGCACATCAATCACCCCGATTCCACCAACACCGAGCCGAGCATCGGGCGGTCGCCGGGCGATTCTACCGAGATACTCTATTTTGTGAGTAACCGTCCCGGCGGAAAAGGCCAGCGCGATATCTGGTACAGCCGCGTTTCGGGCGATGAGTTTTCACAACCGGTGAACCTCGCCGCCATCAACACGAAAGAAAATGACATAACGCCGTTCTACCACAACGGCAGCGGTACGCTCTATTTCAGCACCGACGGCCTGCAATCGGTCGGCGGCTTCGATATTTACCGCGTGAAAGGACACGGCGACGTATGGGACGAGCCGGTGCACATGGGCATGCCCATCAATTCGCCCGCCAACGATGCCTATTTCAGCGTTTCGAAGAATGGCAAAACGGCTTATTTCGCGTCCAACCGCAAGGGATCCAACGCGTTTAAGGCCGAAGACAAAGGAGAGATCCCGGGCGAACAAGCCTGCTGTTATGATATTTACCGCTCGGCCATCGAAAAACCGGTCATGCTCGCCGTCACTTTCCACAAAGAAACGGGCGACTCCCTCGCCCGTACGACGATGCAATTGGTGGAATTTTCAGCCAAAGGCGAGCCGGTGGAAGAGCGGAAAGTAAAAGTAGACGGCACCTTTTTCGGCTTCGACCTGCAGCCGCGCTGCTCCTACATGATCGTTGCCACAAAACCCCGCTTTAGCCCCGATACGGTCCGTTTTGAAACGCCGCCTACTATCTGGAAAGATACTCTGGTCAAAAAGTTGTACCTGAAACCCGCCAAACCGCAGTTGATCGTCACTGTGTACGACAAAAAAACCGGGGAGCCTATCCCGGGCGCAACCGTGCGGTTCAAAACGCTGCAAAAATTCGTGGATGGCAAAAAGCTAACCGGCAAGGGCGATGCGCCGCTGGACTTGCTGGAACGCGTCAACAACGAATCCAATCGCTTCGATTACGACATTGATTTTGAATCCCGCTACCATGCGACGGCCTTCAAACGCGGCTATACGCAGGATTCGACCGATGAAATATCTACCGAAGGATTGCTCGATGCCGTTACCCTCGAGCGCAAATTGTACCTGACGAAAGGGGTCGAGTTCACTGCGCATACACTGCACGCCGTGACCCGCGATACGCTGTATGGTGTCACCTACAAATTATTCGAAATTGAAGGAGGCGACCGCAAGGAACAATGGATGAGCCCTCCCGGCGTGAAAAATTACGAAACGCTCGTTAGTTACGACCGGCAATATCTTGTCGTAGCACTGAAAGACGGATTCACAAGCGATACCGCGCGCTTTTCCACGAAAGACCTGCCGGCCAATCAGGCTTTTCACCACATCGAACGCGAATTGCGGCTGAGGCCGCTGGCGCTCCAGGCATACCTGCCCATCCGGCTTTATTTCGACAACGACGAACCCGATAAACGCTCTACCAAAACCACAACGGACCGTGAATACCGCCCGACTTATGTGGACTTCTATCGCCGTAAACCGGAATTTCTGGAAAAATTCGCGGAAGGCCTGGCAGGGACGGAGAAACAGGCAGCGCTGGACTCCATTGATGTATTCTTCGAACGCGATGTGCGCGGCGGCTGGGAGCGGCTCTTCTTTTTCTCCGAAGACCTGTACAAAATGATGGAGCGCGGCGATTATATCGTCCTCACACTCAGAGGTTTCGCATCGCCCCGGGCCAATGCCCAATACAACATGAACCTGACTGCCCGCCGCGTGGCCAGCGTGCGCAACCACTTCCTGAAACACGACGGCGGTATCTACAAGCCATTTGTTGACAATGGCCAGATCGTTATCAAACTCGAACCCAACGGCGAAAATCTCGCCCCCAAAGATATCAGCGACGACCCCAAAGACCTCCGTCGTTCCATCTACGACCCCCGTGCCTCACGCGAACGCCGACTGGAGATCATTGGAGTGGAAGTGAAACGCGGGACGAAAGGGATATGAAGGGTTTGAGGGCTGGAAAGTTGATGGAACCAGAAACCTTCAAACCCTCAAACCTTTATACTCTAACTTTTAATCCCACCCCATTACCGCCGCAACGAACCCTTGGTTTACTCCCCGTAATCTCCCGCCCGGCAAAACCGTGTATAACCATGAACAAGTTGACGGGAGCCACTTTCATTGTGTGCTCTATTGCCATGCTGGCAGGGAGAGCCGGCGCGCAAACACCACGAGCCTACGAAAACGCCGCTAACAACGCTATGGAGGCAAAAGATTATTATGCCGCCATGCAGTATTTTGGAAAAGTCCTTGAAATGGAGCCTGCTCGCTTCGATGTATCTTACCGCTATGCGGATGCTGCCCGCCAGTTTGGCGCTTACGGGCAAGCCGAAGTATTGCTCCAACAAACCCTGGAAGCCGACAAAAACGGCAAATTTCCCGACGCTCCTTTTCGCTTGGCCAATGTGAAAAAATACCTGGGCAAATACGACGAAGCGATACGCCTGTACCGGCGATTTACCGCTTCCGCCGCCATGGGTTCGCCGCTGCGCAAACTGGCCGAGCAGGACATCGAGCAGTGCGTCTGGGCACTCGAACGACTCAACAACCCCGACAACAGCATTCTCGTGGAGCGCCTTCCAGATGAAACACCCAACACTGCCCAATCCGAATTTGCCGCCACCATGCGCGGCAATACGCTGGTCTATTCCTCTTTCCGCGAAATAGAATGGGGCGACAAGAACTACCCCGGACGCCCCATTGTGAAAGTGATGGAGTCGCGCGAAGGAACCGATGGCGTACCGGCCGGTTTCAACGATGTGAAGCGCCATACGGCCAACACTGCTTTCAGCCCCGATGGGAAAGTGATGATTTTCAATAAATGCGATTACGTGGATGTGGGCGCTATTTCATGCGAATTGTATTTCGCATCTGAAACGGCTGCCGGTTGGTCGGCGCCCCTAAAACTGCCGGAAACGATCAATACTCCCGGTTTTACAACGACCCAGCCGCACATTCGCGCTACTGAGAACGGCTACTATGAACTCTATTTTGTGAGCAACCGGCCCGGCGGTCAAGGCGGCCTGGACATCTGGAAAGCACTCTTCTCCGCAGCGGGCAATTTTGGCAAGCCGGAGAACCTCGCCGCGCTGAATACGCCCCAGGATGACGCGACGCCGTTTTTTGACGAACCAGATAAAACACTCTATTTCAGCACGACGGGACGTCAGACCATCGGCGGATTCGATATTTATAAGTCTGCCTGGAAAGACAATGCCTGGCAGGAGCCGGAGCACTTAGACGTGCCGCTCAACAGCAGCTACGACGACTTGTATTTTGCCCTGCAAAACGACGGAACGGTGTTGTTTACCTCGAACCGCGAAGCATCGGCGACAGTGGCGGACGATGCCTGTTGCTTCGACATTTACAAAGCGACGTATCTGCCGATCGAATTAAAAACGCTCGCTTTTGCAAACCCCGACGAAGACCCGCTGGCGGGTGTGGTATTTACGCTCACAGAAGCGCCGGACGCCGCTCCATCCGCCACCAAATTTTCCGGCGACAAAAATGAAGCGGATTTCGCCATCCGCCGGGAGCAATACACAGTGATCGCGCAGAAGGAGTTTTACACGCCCGATACGGTTTATCTTTCGACCAATACCCTTCCCGCCGACCGGAAATTTGTAGAGAAATTATTCCTCACTCCCCAAATCGCCCTGGCGGTAAAAACCTACCATGAATGGACGAAAGATCCGCTCTTCGACGTGTTGGTGCGCATCTATGAAACGCCGGGCGTAAAGTCGAATCAGAAGAACACCGGCGCGAACAGCAACGAATCGAAAATGGAAGTCGGCGGGCTGCGCATGTTCACCGTCATTGCGGAAAAACCGGGCTTTTTGCCCGATACGGCCGTTGTGACAGCGGAAGAATTGAAGGCCATCAAAGCAGGTTCCACCATGTATAAAAACCTGTTCCTCAGCCCGGCGAACATGAGCGCTTACCTGCCGATCACCTTGTTTTTCGACAACGACCAACCCGACCCGCGCACCCGCTATACCACGACCTCGCAGACCTACGAACAGACGGTGGAACGCTACATGACACGGCGCGAGATATTTCTCGAGCGGTATACGGCTCATTTGCAAGGTGCCGAAAAAGAAAGCGCGGTGTTGCAATTGGGCAAATTTTTTGATGAAGAAGTTCAAACCGGTTACGTCAAACTGGAAGCATTCGCCGGCAATCTCGGCCTTTTCCTGAAAGGAGGTTCGAACATCGAGATCATGGTGAAAGCTTTCGCCAGTCCCCTCGCTTCTTCAGACTACAACATGGCGCTCACGCAACGCCGGATCGCCAGTGTACGCAACTATTTCAGAAAATTCGACAACGGTGTTTTCGAGCAATACGTCCGCAACGGGCAGTTGAAAGTGAGCACCTTGCCCCTCGGTGAAAGCGCCGCGGCGCCCGGCGTAAGCGACGACGCCCGCGACAAACGCCGTTCGGTATTCAGCCTGGAAGCCTCGCGCGAACGGCGGGCGGAAATCATCGAAGTGCGCATGTTTAAAAATTGAATTGATCAATGTAATTAAGGGTTGATGAAGGTTGATTTAAATAAACCGCGATAAACCTTTTCTACTTTCATCAACCTGTATCAATCCTCATCAACCTTATCAACCGAAAAAATCGCCATGAACGAGCCTAATATTATGAAAATCCTCTACCGCATGAAATACGGCCTTTTACCGGCGCTGTTGGTGTTGCTGGCTGCGATAAGCGCTTCCGGACAAATCCAACTTACTTTCAATTCAACCGAACCTACCTGCAATGGCTTCACCAATGGGACGGCGACGGTGACTGCCACCGGCGGTGCCGAGCCCTATGCCTACCTTTGGAGCAACAACCAAACCGGGCAGACTACTTTCGGAATCGGTGCGGGCGTCTTTTCTGTGACCGTGACCGACCAGAACGGTCTGACGGCAACCGGCAGCGTGACGGTAACGCAGCCCGATCCGCTAACGGTGGATTTTGAAGCGACCGGATTCAGTTGCACAAGCGATGAGGGAACTCTGACGGCCAATCCTGCCGGCGGCACGGCGCCTTTTGCCTATTCCTGGAATACAAACGAGATCACCCAGACGATTGTCGTCTATCAGGCGGGCACTTACATCGTAACCGTCACGGATGCGAACGGCTGTTCTCAGGTGGAGGCATACAACGTGGCGCCGGTGGCTGAATTTTTTCCGGTCTACACCTACCATCAGCCCTTGTGCGCAGGACAGCCGACCGGCTCCATTGACGTTCTCGTATATGGCACCAACCCCGGTTTCAGCTATGTTTGGGAAAATGGCGTCGCCAATCAATCGCTGATCAATGTGCCGGCGGGCAATTACGGTATCACTATTACCGACGCGACGGGATGTACTTTCACGGATACGGCAATGCTTTTGGACCAGGCTCAATTGTTAGTAGACGTCATTGCCACGGATATCCCGTGCAGTTACCTGCCTGACGGAGGTGCGGTCAGCGCGATCGTTGCCGGAGGAAATCTTCCCTACACCTATGTCTGGAGCAACGGCAGCAACCAATCCGGCCAGCAAGGGCTTCCGGCAGGTATCTATTCGGTGACGGTATATGACAAATTCGGTTGCACCGCTTCCGCCAGCGATACTATAAATATTCCAGATCCCCTGGGTGGGATCATTGTCTCGATCTCGCCCGCCTGCGGCGGCAACAATGGCTGCATTACTGTGCAGGGTACCGGCGGCACGCCACCATACACGTATATGTGGCCCGTTCTGGGCATCACAGGCCCTACTGTTTGCGGATTAGGGCCAGGCGATTATTATGTATGTATCTTTGATGCAAATCATTGTCAGCATGACGTGATCATAACGCTGGATTCCATTGGTTCTCTTGACGTCAACCTGAATCTGACAGATGCGACCTGCCCCGGCATCGACAATGGCACCGTAGTGGCTACCGTTGATCCGCCCACCGGCGTTTATAATTATCAATGGCAACCACAACCGCAACCGAACAGCCCGCAGATAGACAGCCTTGCAGCGGGTACGATCGTATCCGTCACCGTGACGGATATCAACACCGGTTGCCTGGGCACCGCAACCGACACCATCGGAGCGGAGACCGAGGTACATCTCGCCGTGACTCATACGGATGTAACCTGCCCGCCCGACCAAACCGGCAGTGCAGCCGCCGTCGCGACGGGCGGAACAACGCCGTATGATTATGTGTGGACATTCCCGGACAGTTCCACCGCCACAGGACCGAATATTACCGGCCTTGGTACCGGCATTTATACTGTTAGTGTGACGGATGAAAAGGGTTGTACGGCCATTGAAACGGCGGAGATCGAGGCTTTGTCCAATCCCGTTGCTGACTACGAACTCATGGTGCTCGAATGTGAGGCCGACGGCATTACGGTCCAATTTCTGGATCAATCGAAAGACTCCTCCGGTACCATCGTATCCTGGAATTGGTCCATTTTCTGGAGCAACGGCACTGCAACTTCCACCCAGCAAAATCCACCCTCCCTGCAATTCCCGATGGATGAAACGGGAACGGTACACCTGACGGTAACTTCAGCGCAGGGATGTACGGCTGTCATTGACTCGACATTCCAGATCACGGGCGCCCCAACCGCAGATGTAAGCGTTCCGGCAGTAGATTGTGAGAACGATCCGGTCACTATCACCGTAACGAATGGCGCTCCGAACAATACCTATACCTGGCTAAACACAGCAGGCCTGACTTTCGACCCCGACGCAACCAATGTGATCGCGAATCCGACTGAAACAACTGTCTACCAGCTCGTTATCGCCAACGGCCTTTGTACCGATACCGTCGAAAGGGAAGTTGTCCGCGTTTTGCCGATCAACCTGACGGTACAGGACCCTTCTATTGTAACCTGCGATACTGCCGCAACGCTGACAGCCCAGGCCAATGCTGCCGCCAACGTGACCTATGTCTGGCTGGACAGTAATGGCGACACGGTAGGAGTCACAGCAACGGTAAACGTGCAGGCACAGGGCGTGGATGTCTATACCGTCATTGCTACCGATCCATACGGTTGTTCGGAGAGCGCCAATGCGACGGTCACCGGCAACAGCGTGGATGTGAAAACTTCATTCGATGCGGATACTTTAGCCTGTGACAACGTACCGCTTGTGTTTGCCGTAACCAACCTCGACCCGACAGACGATCTGACTTTCCAATGGTCGGCCAGCAACCCGAACGTCGTAATTGCACCGCCCGGCGCCGCCACTGTGACGGCTACCAGCCCGACCGGGAATTACACGATTTCCGTAATTGTAACGAACCAGCACGGCTGCACACAGACGTTCAGCAGCAATGTGAATGTAGCCCCCACCACCTCGTTGGAAGGCGCCATTACAATTGATCTTTGCAATGGCCTGGTGGTAGGTTTTCAGAATGATATTACTGTGAGCGGAGTATGGACTTTTGGGGACAATATGATGAGCAATGAATCCAGCCCGACCCATACCTACGCTCAACCGGGCTCCTATCATGTGACATTCACTTCTCCGGAAATTTGCGTTCTGCCTTACGATACGACCATTATGGTGCTGCCGGATGCTGCGGTGCAGGCGGCAATCCTGAGCAATTACGTCAGTTGTGCCGATACGGCGCTTTTACAGTTTTCCGATAATTCCACCCATTTTTATCCCATTTCAAACTGGAACTGGTCGTTTTCTTCCGGTCAGACATCGGCAGAGGAAAACCCTGTCGTTACCTTCACCGAAGAAGGTATGGTCATCGCTTATCTGACCGTCACGGACGCGATCGGATGCAAGGACACTACTTCCCTGCCGGTTCAGATTTCGGTTGTGAAAGACTCGCTCAACAGCGAAGAGCCGTTCTGCCCGGGTGAAGCAGTGGCATTGAATCCCGATTTTAACCCCGCCTATACGTATCAATGGGTTTCGGACCCCAATGACCCGAACTTTGATCCGGACAGCCCGAATCCAAGCGTCATGCCCCTCGTACAGACGGTCTATACCGCTACGATCGCCAACGGGCCCTGTATCGTCAAGGACTCTATTACGGTGACGCCTGAAGAAGCTGCAACGGTGGAATTGCCCGAAGATCAGTTGGTCTGCTCCGACGATCCCATTACTATTAAAGCCGGAAACACCAATGGCGTGACGTTTGTATGGTCGGAATCGCCGGACTTCACGCCTCCGCTACCGTCGGTGGGCGACTCGGTAGTGATCACGCCGAAGAAAAACGGCATCTACTACGTGAAAGCGGAAAATGCGGCCGGCTGTACGGTTGTTGACTCGGTCAAAATCAACAATGCTGCGGTCGAAATTGACGCCGAACCCGCCAACCGCTCGATATGCAAAGGCGACAGCACCGAGCTCACGGTGACCAACCTCGACCCGGAGGACGTGCTGACTTACGTCTGGGCACCTGCGCTCGACTCAATTCCCAACCCCGTTGTCGCTCCTGAAACGACTTCTGTTTATTCGGTACTGGCTACCAATCAATTCGGGTGCGCCGATACCATGTTGTTCAACGTCAACGTCATCAGCATCGAGGTGACGGCTGAAGTGATGGGCAAGGATACCGTTTGCCCGGGCCAGTCCACCGAATTGCTGGCAACCGTGACGACCAACGGCGCCAATATTTCATACTCATGGACCCCCTCCAACTCGCTCACCGGAGAAGATACGGCCAATCCGACCGCTTCACCTTCGGAAACGACGGTCTATACGGTCACTGCCGTCGCCGACGACCTTTGCCCGGATACGGCCAGTGTGATCGTTTATTTCATGTCGGGCGAATGCGCCGAACCGTACATCTTCGTACCCAAAGCCTTCACGCCCAACAGCGACGGCAACAACGACTTTTTCATCGTGCGGGGACTGGACATCAAGGAGGTGTATTTCGTGGTGTGGGATCGCTGGGGAGAAAAGGTGTATGAAACTTCTGACCCGCAGGCACAGGGTTGGGACGGCACCTTCAAAGGTAAGGAATTGACGCCGGATTCTTATGCCTGGTATCTGGAGGTCACCTGTGGAAACGGCGAGGTATATACGGACAAGGGGGATGTGACGCTGTTGAAATAGGTATATCGGTCCAAGAGGCTTTTAATTCCCGATTTCCGTCGTGCTCTAAGCTGTCCGGCTATGGTTTTGGAGAGCATGTTGCGTTTGTTATGTTGTGAACAACTGTCCATCTATGGAACACTTTGCAGAAAATCTCGCCGGCCTTTCTTTGTATAGATTGTCCGATGTATAACAGACAGTTGTTTACAACATAACAAACGCAACTTAGATACCAACTGTGGTATGCCTTCTGCCTCATCGCGCCACCACCAGCCGCCTCGTTACCCGTTCGCCAGCAGCCGTGCGGATACGCAGGAAGTAAACCCCCGGCGCAAAATCCGACACATCCAGCTGCCCTCTGACGCTGTCGCTCTCCAAAGTTACATCCTGTACCCACCGGCCCATCACGTCAAAAATGCTGACCGACCCGCCCTGACACTCCGGCAACTCCAGCCAGGTAAAACTGCCCGCCGGGTTGGGATACAGCCGGATGCTCCCGGCGCAGGCCGGAGGAGGTGGTGTCGTATCCTTTGGCGGCGGCGGACCGTCGATGCCAAGCGTGTCGCAGGGGCTGCCCTGCGCATCGAAAAGACGGAAGTAAGGGAAGTTAGGCGGGGAAAATGAATGTACTCTTGGCAATTCGAAATGTTGCTCCAAGTTACAATCCAAACCGGCCTTATCCGGATAATGGATAATATGCCAATATTTTGTGCCACTTGCACAAGTCATGTATATTTTGTTATCCGGTCCAAGTTTCATTTGATAAAAAGTAGCGGGCAAATAGTTGGCAAAACCGTCATATATACCTACCAACTGCTTGCTTTCTTCGAGTTCATCTGACCGCGTGTCGAATTGATAAAGTTTCAGCGTATTCGATGCGTACAAAAAACGCGAGGTAGAAGAAAATCCTACTCCACAGCCTGAAATAGTATCGCCCGGAAAAGTGATCTGAATTGGATTGGACAAAAGCCCCCCGCAACGGTCGAAGTCAAAAACTTGCAAACCACCAAACCAGGTGTGGTTGGCATACTTGGTACCATCAGGGGAAAAGACTGCCTGCAAACCCCATGAGTATTGGGTTATAGGCTGTCCTATTTTTTGAATTGCCGGAGCACTGATCCCCTCCGGCGACAATAGGAAGATATAGTATTCTGCTGTATTGTACCGAGGTAACACTATCCACCAGTCTCTTCCATTACCATGACGCACAGCTGTCAGCATATCGCAAAAAGTATCGTGAGCTACTATATTGTTTTTAGACATTACAGCTCCTAACCCGCCGTCACTGGCCATATCTATCACTGAGTAAAGGGCATCTTGTGTATAAAGGCGGGAAATAGGGTCGGGTTTGCGCAAATGGAACAAAACATAAAGATTGGGGTGATGTGGAAACGGTATAATCGTCACTCCTTGGTGCGTAGGATAACCGTGTATATTTTCTACACATCCTTGTTGATAGGCTAAGCCTCCTTCATTTATACCTTTCCCATTTGCCATGACTTTATGATCCTTATTAAGAATCGAGCAGCCGTCAGTATAAAAAAGCAGGTTTCCGGAGGAGTCGCTAATAGAGGCATTTGCCTCCATATCTACAGGAATATCAACCTTACTATATTGCGGAGGCGTGGTATTAAAATTTACCAAACTACCTCCATATCTTCCGGTGGTATCATCAGGCGGTGTGGGACGCCCAAGTATCCAGTTGTAGTCAAATTTATATTGCGCATTCAAATAAAGCGGGACAAGAAGCGCCAACAGCACTGCGAAGTTTTTCATATTTAACGAGGGTGAAAAACGTGAAGCCCTCCTCCCCGAGCTGTGCGGGGAAGAGGGCGAAATCACTTCTGTTTAGAATTAGTGGTAAATGCTGATCTTTTCGGTAGTCACTTCACCGCTTGCGAAGCGACAATTCAGCAGGTACAATCCGCCAACCACGCCGGTAGTGCTTACGTAAGCAGTATTGGCATCAAACCTGCCTTCCCGGATCACCGTTCCGGCCAGGTCGGTTATTTGCCAATTACCGGAAGTGTTGTCCGGAAATAGCATTTGTATGTAATTGCTGGCGGGATTCGGGAAAACCTGCACCTTGCGATTCACTCCCGAGGGAGTTTTGATATCGCTCACGAGCGGAGCGATACAATTGTCGTCCCACTCCTTGGCAATATAAGCCGCAGCCTCCTCATGGTCGAGCCATAGCGGCGCGCGCTGAATACTGGTGCCGCCGGTAGCGGGGCATTGCGCCGCGATGGAGCGCAGTACCGAAAAGTCGCTTTCGGTCAGGGAATCTCCCTGCGCATAGCGGATCGCTGTGACAAGGATGGCTTTCAGGTTCTCTTCATAAACGGAAGTATCGGGAAGGTTTTGGGCGTAGATCAATGCCGTATCCAGTTCGGGCTGGATGTTGAGACCGGCCTGGGTGCGCAGCTGTTCCAGGCTGTCGGCGGCGGCGGCCAATGCGGCAAAAACGTTGTATCGTTGTTGCGCGATGGTGGTGTCGTATGTAGTCGTGTCCTGGGCTTGCTGGATATCGAGCAGCACGAGTGTGTCTGAAAGCGCCCGGAAGCGGGTAGTAATGTTCGTGAAGGCCGTGTTCAGCGAAGTGGAAAGCACATAAGCCTGGTCGAAAAGGTGTTCGGCATAAGCGAAACGCCAGGCGGATGTGTTGGCCGATTCGTTGTCGTCGAGGTAACCGGCAGCGTCGGGGTCGGTAGATATCAGTTCCGGGTAGCGCATCAGTTTGTAGAGCAGAAGGCGGCGGGTGTCCCAGTTTCCCGCGTTAGCAGCCGACAGGGCGATGCTGTCTATAAATTCCCGTTCCCCCTCCGTGATGATGTTTCCTCCGCCGGAACCGCAGGCAGGGTTGGAACCTGTTTGTTCATCAAACCAAGTGAATCCGCTGGGAAAAACAGTAGATGGTCTATCGTCCGATATGGTGCTGCTCGGATCGTAAAGAAACTTGAACGGCGGAGCGCCGCCTTCGTACTCTGCTCCCCGTGTCACATAAGTCGCCCCGTTCCAGCGATTTTCAAAGCGGTCCTGGTCGGGCATATCCGTGCCCGATTTGCAGAAAAGCCCGAAAGCGGCGCTTTTGATCTCGTTCTTTTTGAGTTGGGTATTGCCCAGGCCGCCGCTGCAGCGGATATTGAAATGGCTGTTGTCGATCCTGTTTTCGCAAACGGAGAGCGTAAAAGGGTTGTTCACGAGGTGTATACCCGATTTGAGGAAGGATTGGCCGGTACTGGTGTTGAGCAACGAAACGACATCGTTATCGGTAATAAAGTTGCCCGACCCCATGAGATCATTGGCGATGATACCCCGGGACTCGAGCCCTGCTACCGTATAAAACGAACCAGCAGACGTCCACGAAAGATCATTTTCATACACCTGGTAGTTGTTCCCTTTGCCCGTAATGCGGATGCCATGTATTTTTCGCCAGCGATTCAGCACCTCAATAATATTATTGTTGACGTCGGCAAAACCCGTGGCGTCCATTTTTCCCTGCACATCAATCATAATGACGCTGTTTTTCTGGTGGCTCCCATCCAGCGTCATTGTATTTCCCCTCACCGAGGTATTCAGGCTGGAAAGATTGCTTGGTGGACGTTCGACGAAAATACCGGCGACGGGATTGGAGCTCAGGTCGAAGTCATTGCCCGATATGATGACCGGGCTGTTGATGTTCACGCTTTGCGGACAGCGTATGCCGTACTTGGCGGGGCTTGTGAAACTGGCCCCGGTTACGGTAAGTCCTTTGGTACTTCTCGATATGATCCCGGAATTGTGGGAATTGAAAAAGCGGCAATTCAGGCCATCGCTTCCCCCTACGCTTATCGTAGATCCGAAAGCGCAGATATCGGTTCCATCCAGGGTGTCATCGAGTATTGCAGCGTCGTCGAGCGCATTGTTAAATGAAAAATTGGCAATTGTCAGCGTCGAATTATTGACGAATATGCCGTAGCGGTGACCCGATATTTCATTCCGGGTGGAGGCATTGGAAGCAAAATCGGCTTTTGCCAGTGCGATGAATATACCCCGCCAGGGTTGCGAACCCGAATATCCGGAACCCGTTGGCGGCGGAAGGAGGTCGCCAATCCCCCGTTTGATCTTGTTTCCGGAGAAAGAGGCCAGTTTAAAAATAGTACTGGAACCTAGGCCGGCGTAATAAATACCGGTTACATTGTCTTCCAGCACAGTTTGGTCAATGCTGGAGCCTGCAATGTTCGCGCTGGTGGAAAATGTTATGCCGATCCAGGCATCTTCAATTTTCGTTCCGTCGAAGGCAATGCGGGCGCCGCTCTGCACCCCTATGCTGCGCCACATGGTCATCGAGGCGCAACCGTGAAAAAGGGTATTGTTTTTCGCTGTCAGGACAGTACCAGTACCCGTGACTACGATTTTGGCTCCGGAACCTAAAATGAACTCCAGATTGTCAAAGGTGGTCGTCTGATCAACTGTTAAGGTACCCGATATACTAATCTTATATCCGGAGGGCCAGGATCCGCCACCGGGAAAAAGGCTTGAAATGCTTTGCGAAGTGATCATGACATCTACGCTGGTGCTGCAAAAAGTGCCCTGCGCTTGTGCTGAATGCCTGAAAACGGGGTGCAGCAATAGCAGCAAAATTGTAAAAAATTTTAAAAAAGATGCGCTTAATGCTTGGTAATGTGTGTGTGTGTGTGTGTAAGCGGCGGATTTTGAAATGATTGTTTCATAAAATACTTGAGTTTGAGTTTAAATAAAATACGGACCTGGCAATTCACTGGGAATTGCCACTTGTAATTACATCCATGAAAGGGTTTGGAGAACTGATTAAAAGTTGAAATAAATTCTCTGGAATAATGACCAAGGTGACGCCACGCAATTGTATCACAAAAATATAGATATAATTTTAACATTGGAAAACCCTGTTCGATTTTAACATAAAAATCTTCTTGCGGGAAATCATAATGGCTATCAGGTTAAGATAAAAAAACACAGGAGTCATTCCTTACAACCTCCGCTGATGGGAAGGAAGAAATGACTCCTGTTGTTTGTTTTGTATTTTGTCTGTGTGTGACGACGGTTTTATTGCAGCACCACTTCGCGCTCGGCCATCATCTTGCGGATATTGATGAGTGCGTAGCGCATGCGACCCAATGCGGTATTGATGCTGACGCGGGTGAGGGAAGCGATTTCTTTAAAACTCATGTCGGCATAGTGGCGCAGGATGACCACTTCGCGTTGCTCGGCGGGCAGCGCGTCCACGAGGTGGCGGATGCGGTCGTGCGTTTCGCTGCGCATGATCAGCGTATCGGGGCCGTCGTCGCTCAGGCGCAACACTTCGAAGATGTCGAAATCGTCGGAAGGGTTGATGTGTGCGCGGCGTTTGTGGCGGCGGTGATAGTCCACACACATGTTGTAGGCGATGCGCATGGCCCACTGGACGAATTTGCCCTCGTGGTTGTACTTGCCCCTGCGGAGGGTGTCGATGATTTTGATGAAAACTTCCTGAAAGATGTCTTCGGCGAGCGCCTGGTCTTTCACGAAAAGGTAAATGGAAGTGTAAATTTTCGCTTTGTAGCGGTTGAGGAGCACCTCGAAGGAATGTTCGTCACCATCTACATAGCGGGCGATCAACTCGTGATCGTGGAGCATCGGCATAACTTGCATGAGCAAACGGATTTTGCTGTTTTACCAGTTAAATTATCAGAATTTAAGCGGTGTACAAGTTATGACCTATAAGCAGATGCGTTTTGTTAGATAAGACGAATGAAAATTCGGTGCGTGATTGCTGCGTCAAAAGTAGAACGATATTGTATTTCCACAAAAGTTTTTTTTCCTTTTTAACGAAAATTTACGGCGGCAAGCGGTGTTTTGTCGCGCATCTTGCAAAAAACCGGGTTTTTCCGGTAGTTTTGCCCCAATTTTTAAAACGACGGTGTGCGGCTTTTTTTCAATTACTCCGAAATTTACATCCGCTGAGCCGCCGCTGCCGCACATCGAAACAGCAACCAACCATCCGGCGGTGACGGATTTTCTTTCATGGAAATTGCCATAATACTCGTCCTCATTACCCTTCACGGATTCCTGGTGTTGGGCGAAATTGCATTATTGACCGCCAAGCGCTCCCGCCTCGAAGGCGAAAAAATGAAAGGCAACGCGAATGCCGCCATCGCCGTCCGGCTTTTGGACAATATAGACAACTACCTCTCAGCGATGCAGATCGGCATCACCCTCATCAGCATCGTGGAGGGGGCCTACGCCGGCGTAGCCATCGGCAAGCACCTCGAACCGGTGGTAGCGCTCATTCCGTCCCTGGCGCCGTATGCGGAGCAAATATCCATTTCCGTCGTCGTCACGCTCATCACCTACTTTTCGCTTATCATCGGCGAACTCGCCCCCAAGTACATTGCCATCCAATACGCCGAAGCGCTGGCCATCGCCTGCGCACCGGTAATGAACTTTATCACCCGACTGACGGGCCCCATTTCGACGTTCCTGAGTTGGTCCACCAAGTTGTTCATGCGGCTTTTATTCATCAAACCCAACGAGCAACAAGGCGTTTCCGAGGAAGAGATCAAGTTAATGGTGAAAATGGCCAACCAACAGGGCGTGCTGGAGCCGAAAGAAAGCGAGTTCATCCAAAATATACTCCGCTTCGCCGACCGCGACGCCTACACCATCATGACCCACCGCAACAACGTGGAGTGGCTCGACATCAACGCTCCGCTGGAAGAGAACGACAAAATCGTGTATGAAAGCGGCTACACCAAATTCCTCGTGTGCGACGATACCATTGAAAATATATTAGGCTTGGTCAAACTCCGCGATTATGTGGACCACCGGAACAAACCCGGTTTCAATCTGCGCACCATCGTGACCCAACCGCTCTATGTGCCGGAAACGATGAACGCGTTGAAGATACTCGAACGCTTCCGCAAAGAGCGCAATTACTTTGCCGTAGTGGTGGACGAGTATGGTTCCACAGAAGGCATCATCACCCTGCACGACCTGACGGAGAATATTTTCGGCGCGCTCCCCGATGTTGGCGACACGATGGAACCGGCCATTGTAACCCGCGAAGACGGCAGCCTCCTGGTGGACGGCACGATCCCGATTGACGAGCTACGGGAAACGGTTGCCCTTAAAGAGTTCGACCTTGAAGACGCCGATTACTCCACACTGGCAGGTTTTATTCTGTATAAACTCAGCGAAATCCCGAAAGCGGGCGACCACTTCGAAGCGGAGGGGTATCGCTTCGAAGTGGTGGACATGGACAAGAGCAAGATTGACAAGGTGCTGATTTCCAGGTTGGAAGCCACGGCAAACACTTCTTCGGGCGACTAAATCTCCTCTACTACCGAAGTTCCCCGCGAGCCGTCGCCGCTCGTCCATTGCCAGGTTTCATGCAGGCGGATGTGGCCGTCGGGCAGGATTTCCGGCACCGAACGGCAAATGCCTGTCTGCAATTCCCCTTTGTCATTTACCTGGTGATAGCGCATATCGAGACAGCCGTTTTCATCCGCCAGGGCGATGAGATGGCCGCTCACGATGTTGCCGCCGGCGTATTCTGCCGTGACGATATTGCCCGTTTGCCGGTAATGAAAAATGGTATCGCCCGAAACCTCGCCGTTTTCCGTATTGGCAACGGGTCGGAAGGTTTTGTTTTGATAACTGATCGTCATTTTTATTAACAATGAAATCCAGGACTGTTTATCACAACCACCGCACCAACCCAAAATCCTGCCGGTGCGCCAGCAGCGGATGATTCGGATACAACCGAAAGCCGAACTCGAACACGCCGGCAGTATTGGGCACCACGTCGCAAACGTAGGTGGCGTGGACGTCTTTCTGGCTTTTCAGTTCGAGCGGGTAAATGGCGATGAGTTCCAGTTCGGTCTCGGAGAGGCGGCGGTAGAACACGATCTCTAAGCCCACATCGGCGGGTTTCAGGTTTTGTAAATGAAGTGTGAGCGAAGCTTTGAAATGCGTGCCCAAAGGGAGGGAATGGTTGCTGGTGTCGGGCACATCCATTTCCACCAGTTCGATGGCTTCCCAGGCGCGGCGGACGCGGGTTTTCCACTCCACAAGTTCGCGGGCGGCGCGGTAGTCATTTTTCTTGAGCTTGCGGCTGCCTTCCCAGAGTTTGGAATAGAAGCGCGCCTGGTAGTCGTCGAGCATGCGGCCCATCACGAATTCGGGTGCGATCTCGGCGATGGTTTTTTTGATGTGGCTGATCCAACGTTCGGACACGCCGTTTTTGTCCTGGTCGTAATAGGCCGGCACAATGTCGTTTTCGAGGATGTTGTAGATCGTCTCGGCGTCGAGTTCATTTTGCAGGGCGGGCGTCTCGAAAGTTTCTTTTTCGGGCAAAGCCCAGCCGGCGCCGGGTTTGTAGCCTTCGCACCACCAGCCGTCGAGCACGGAAAAGTTCATCACGCCGTTCATCACTGCTTTCATGCCCGAGGTGCCGCTGGCTTCTTTCGGGCGGGTAGGGTTGTTGAGCCAGATGTCCACGCCCTGCACGAGCAGTTTGGCCATTTCCATGCTGTAATTTTCGAGGAAAATGACCCGGCCTTTGAAAAGCGGATTTTTCGTGGTGTTGTACACCAGTTTGATGAATTCCTGCCCCGCTTTATCGGCGGGGTGCGCTTTGCCCGCAAACAGGAAAATGACAGGCCGGTCGGCGTTGTTTACAATGTCCGCGAGGCGTTTTTCATTGGTGAACAACAGAGTAGCGCGTTTGTAGGTGGCGAAGCGGCGGGCAAAGCCGATGACCAGCGCATCGTCGCGAAGCGTATTGGTGATCTCAAAAATACTGCGCGGGTTTTCGCCGCGGCGGGCGAGGTCGTCGTGCAGGGAATGGCGCACCCAGTCGAGCAGGCGTTTTTTCAGCAGGCGGCGGATATCCATCAATTTGGCGCCGGGCATGCTGTGGATCTTCGCCCAGGCTTTTTTATTGCTCTGTTCTTCCAGGATGTTCTTGCTCAGGGCATTTTGGTACAATTCCAGCCATTCGCGGGCGACCCAGGTGGGGAAGTGCACGCTGTTGGTGACGTAGCCGATGTTGCTTTCGGCATAGTTGTAATCCGGGTTGAGGTCTACAAACATCTTTTGGCTCACTTCGCCGTGCAGGCGGCTCACGCCGTTGATCTCCTGCGAAGTGCGGATGGCGAGGTGGCTTACGTTGAACAATTCCGCTTCGTCGTCGGCGTCCACGCGGCCCATGCCGACGAGGTCGTGCCAGGGAATGTCGAGCGCGTAGGTATATTCGAAGATGTAGTCGCGCAGAAGGCTTTCAGGAAAAGTGTCGTGGCCGGCAGGCACGGGGGTGTGCGTGGTGAACAGTTGGGTCGCGCGCACGATTTCCAAAGCCTCTTCGTAGTTCAGGCCTTTGGTTTTCATGTAGTTGCGGATGCGTTCCAGACCGAGGAAAGCGGCGTGGCCTTCGTTGAGATGATAGAGGTCGGGCTTAAGCCCCAGGGCTTGCAGGGCGCGCCAGCCTCCCACGCCGAGCAGGAGTTCCTGGCGGAGGCGGTTTTCGTTGTCGCCGCCGTAAAGCTGATGCGAGATGGCGCGGTCTTCCCATACGTTGTCGTCAATGTCCGTGTCGAGCAGGTAGAGGTTCATCCGGCCTACGGGCAATTGCCATATCTTGGCCCAAACCGTACGTCCCGACAGATTGATGTTGATCTTGATCCACTCGCCGCGCTCGTCGCGCACGGGCTGTAGCGGCAGTAAAGTGAATTTGGCCGGCTCGAAATGGTGGATTTGTTCGCCGTGCAGCGAAATACCCTGCTGGAAATAACCGTAGCGGTAAAGCAGACCCACCGCTACCAGGTTGAAGTTCCGGTCGCTGACTTCTTTCAGGTAGTCGCCCGCGAGGATGCCCAAACCACCGGAATAGAGGCGTATGCTCTGGTGCAGACCGTATTCCATGCAGAAATAGGCGATGAGCGGCTCAGATTTGGCAGGCGCATCCATGTAAGCGCGGAATTCAGTGTGAATGCGCTTCATTTTCGCCGTAAAATCCCTGTTGGCGAGCAGCTCCTGCGCTTTTTCCATGCCCAGTTCGTCGAGCAGGGCGACGGGGTTGAAATTCAAAGCCTCGAATTTCCTGGGGTCAATGCTTTTGAACAGTTCAATCGCATCGTGATTCCACGACCACCATAGATTTTGCGAGAGTTCGGCGAGGGGAGCGAGGCCGTCGGGGAGTTTGGGCTCGATATATATGCGTTTGAGTTTGGCGCCTTTTTGCGTCAGATTCCCAACCATGAGTTTCAGTGATGAATGATGAGTGATGAGTGATGAATCGGGTCTAAAGTTTTTGAACATCAAACTTTTAGAAACCCTTGATTGCCCTCGCGGGGAGTTTTTAATCTTTTCAAAAACAAAAAAGAGGGCTTAGGCGGATTTTTTAAAAGGACGGGCAAAGGTAGAACATTTCGGAAACTTGGTGTGTGCCCTGCCCGAAGCAAAGGATTGAAAAATCTCTGTGGCTGTTTTTAAGGCAAGTTCTAATTTCCCAAAAAAGGATCACTTTTGTTTAAATTCAACGACTATGGGACTACACGAAGCGATAGTTGAACAGGAAACACTTCTCACAACCCCGCATTTTTTCGCAATCGCATCAAGGCGTTTTTCACATCTGTTGAAATAAACCCCTCTTTGTTCGGCCCCACATCGAGCAGGAAATTGGCGCCGCGTTCGCGGCATTGGTTGAATTGCTCCAGCAACGCCGCGTCGCTACGGGGCGCATCGCCTTCCGCGTAAAACCACTCCTTTCCGATCGGGTCGCAATGCTCAGCAGGCAAATAATGGTTTTTTCCGCCGATGTTGCGCCAGGGGTTGTGTCCGCCTGCGGGCGGTCGGTCGCGTTCTATGGCGATCAGATCCGTTGGCCAGGCGTAGGAGAGTTTTTGTTTTTCAAACTGGGAGCCGTCGCCGAAACCCGTGTTCATCATGATCACGATATCGGGCTGCAGTTCGGCGATCTTATTGTAGAGAAAGGTTCGATAGCCTTCGCCCAGTACGAAAGGAATGTCCACCCACATCTCAAAAATTTCTCCGTATTGGGTAAGTAACTCTGTGATTTGGGCAGTTTGGAAGGTCTGATACTGCGAAGTTGTGTAGGCGTAATCAACGCCCGAACCGGGTCGCGGGAAGGTCCAGTCGTAGTTGGGGGCACGGGGCGCGGTGCTCGGCGTGGCGCTGTGGAACAGGTGGCGGTTGTCCCAGGAACAGTAGTATAGGCCGGGCAGGACGCCGTATTTGCGGCAGGCATTGACGAATTGCTCCACTACGTCGGTTTTGACGGGGCTGTTGGCGACGGTGTAATCGGTGTGGCGGCTCGGCCAGAGGCAATGCCCGGCGACGTGTTTGGCGGTCAGGACGGCATATTTCATGCCGGCGTCGCGGGCGATCTGGATCCAGGAATCCACGTCCAGTTTGGAAGGATTGTAAAGCGATATGGGCGATTGCCCGTCGGAGAGTTCCTTGCCGTCGAAGGTGCTCATGCCGAAGTGGATGAACATGCCGTAGCCGAGCGATTGCCAGTATTTCAGGCGTTTGAGGGGGAGGCGCTGATGGCCTTTTTGTTTCGTTGTTGTTTGGTTTTCAGCCGACCGGAGTAATTGGGGGGATGCACTGAGGGCGGCGAGGGTAGCGAGAAATTGTTTTCTGTCCATCCGTTTCTTTTACATTGGCGATGTGCAAAAAAATGGTCGCTTGTCGAAAAAAGGGAGTCTTTGAAATCCGGGGAGAGCGGCACGGCGCAGGGTCGTGCCATTACGCTTTAAATTCACTCACTACGCAGTGACTTCACCGGATTCGCCAACGCAGCCCGCACACTCTGAAAGCTTACGGTCAAAAAAGCCACAGCCACTGCTACTGCCCCAGCCGCTGCAAACATCCATCCCTGCAGATCAATGCGATACGCAAAATCTGACAACCACTCGTTCATCGCCCAATATGCCAGGGGTGAGGCAATGACAATAGCAACTGCCACTAATTTCAAAAAATCTTTGGCCAGCAGACCCGTGATGCCTGTCACACTCGCGCCAAGTACTTTGCGGATGCCGATTTCTTTGTTGCGTTGCAACACCATGTAAGAAGCCAATCCGAACAAGCCCAGGCAGGCGATCACGATGGCCAGGAGGGTGAACATCCCGAACACTTTTCCGAACAGCACATCAGCCTTGTACTGACTGTCAAAATGCTCATCGAGGAAAAAATAACTGTAAGGATCGGCGGGGAGATGACTTTTCCAGATGGCTTCCACGCGGGCAAGGGTAGCCGGATAGTCCTGGCTGCTGATTTTCAGGGAATAATAACTTCTCTGGTTGGTACTGTACAGCAGAATCATTGGGTCAACGGATTTTTGCAGGCCCTGTTGGTGAAAATCGCGCACCACGCCGCATACTGCGAACGTGTCTCTGCGCCCGCGGCGCACCTGCTCGCCTATGGCTTGTTCGGGCGAACCGAAACCCAGCAGTTTGGCCGCGGATTCGTTGAGGATGGCTGTTTTTTTGTCGGTCATCCCGAAGTTCCGGCCTGCAGAAAATTTCAGATTGTACGATTGGGCAAAATCCGCATCTGCGCCGAGGATGTACAGCGTGTTCATGTTTTCATTGCTGCTTTTCAGGTGTTTGAAACCGGATGTCCAGTAAATTTCTTCACCCGGTACGGACGACGAACCCGCGATGCTCTGCACGCCCGGAATCTGTAGTATTTCATTTTTAAAGCCCGTAAATACGCCTTTATAGGTCGAATCGGGCAAGGTATTAGGCCCTTCCAGCACCAGTGTCTGAGCCCGGTCGAATCCCGGATTTTGACTGCGCATGAACTGCAATTGTCGCGTCACGACCAGTACTCCCACGAGCATGGCGACCGAAACGGCAAACTGTCCTACGATCAATCCCCGGCGCAAATTGACGCCTTTTGGCGAGGTTTTGAACGCGCCTTTCAGAATATTTACCGGCTTGAATCCCGACAACACGAGGGCGGGATAAAAACCCGACAACAAAGTACCCAGCGCAAAAATGCCGAGCATCCAGCTCAGCGGAGCGCCTGATAACAGGCTGAATTGCATGTTCTTATCCAAAAAATCGCTGAAAGCGGGCATGGCGAACCACACAGCGCACAGCGCCAGTAATAATGCCGCGCTGTTGAGCAGAAAACTTTCCGTCAGGAACTGGCCGACCAGTTGGCCCCTCGTCGCGCCGGAAACTTTGCGCACACCCACTTCGCGGGCGCGCTCGACGGCCCGCGCAGTGGAAAGGTTGATGTAATTGATCCACGCGATGCCGAGGATAAAAAGCGCGACCGCGAACAGCAGCCCTACCGCTTTGCCGTCGCCGTTCGGTTCAGCTTCCTGGTTGATGTGCGACCACAGGTGGATGCTTGTAAGCGGTTGAAGCAGGGTTTCGTTGCGGAAACTGGCTGCAGCGGCATTGGGACTGGAATTGATGTATTTGTCGGTAAAGGCAGGCAATTTTGCGGCAAAGGCAGCATGGTCGGTGTTGGGGCGTAGTTTCAGGTAGGTATAAAAGTCATACCACCCCCAACTCGTTTCAAGTGGCCGGCTGGTATCGCCCTGTGCGGCTGCGATGTTGGCGAGTGTAGGCATTGAGACAAGATAGTCTACCACGAGGTGGGAGTTTTCCGGGAATGCGCCGAACACGCCCGTAATTTGCATGTCGCTGACCGAGCCGTTGATATTGGTCGAGAGCGTCTTGCCCAGCACCTCTGCAGTGCCGAAATACTTTTCCGCAAATTTTTCAGAGACAACGAGTTGTCCGGGTGCGGCGAGCGCCTGCGCAGGGTTGCCCTGCCGGAGCGGCAGTTCGAAGATATCGAAAAAAGCGTTGTCTGCGAAGTAGCCTTTCCGCTCGGCGAACTTCAGGTCGCGCTCGCGGTTGGCGAATACGTATTCCGCGTCGTGGAGGCGGCAGGTGGCTTCGATTTCGGGAAAATCGCGCAACATCGTGGGGCCGAAGGCCGGATAGACGGTCGCGGAGCGCCAGGCCAGTTCGCCTTTCTGATAACAATCGAGCCGCAAGCGGTATATATCGGCGGCACGCGAAACAAAACGGTCGTAACTCCGCTCATGCAGCACATACTGAAGGATGAACAGGCAACAAACCATGCCGATGGTGAGTCCCGCAAGGTTGAGGAAGGAATAACCGCGTCGTTTGAGCAGGTTGCGGAGGGCGAGTTTCAGATAGTTTTGTATCATAGCAGGTAGTAAACCTTTCCTTTCTCCCCGGTAAAAACCCCTTTGACATCTCAGAAAATGAATAATTCGAGCGGGATTTTTACTAGGGAGAAAGGAAAGGTTGTGAATTTAAAGCATGAGGTAAGATGAGATTCGAAGTCATTTGTGATCGTATGAAATGGCACAGGTTTGTTATGGCATTGACAAGCAGTCTGTTAGCGACATCAAACTACTTCAAATAACTGCTAACTGCGGCTCGCTCACACCGGCTCGCCCCGCATCAATTTCCGCTGGATCGCCATATCTCCTTTTTTTACAAACGTAATGGGCACAAAATCGTCGGTCGGCGCGCCGATGTAATACAGCGACCAGTCGTCGTCGTAGCGCGACAACATCTGGCGGATGCATTCTGCGCGGTCAATCTGAGGGAACGCGCAATCATCCCAGTAAAAAAGTTCTACACGATAGTGCAGCTGTTGTTTCTGGCCGTTGATCGTGACTTCAATTTCGATGTCCTGTTTGCCGGGAAGATTAGGAATGGGGACTGCGATGTAAGCCATAGGAAAGAATGCGTTTGAACGGTGATAGATCGGAAAAAAGTCGTTGTCTCAAATCGCCGCTATCTACGTGCCATGTTTTTATATTTTTGATAATCAATTGTTTAGTCGCGTTGCATCAGGGTAAAAAAGTACGAATCTGGACAGATTTGTTCGGATTTGGACATTTTAATTTCAGTTTGCCGAAGGCGATGATTTGCAAAATATTTGAGAACTTTAGGTCGCCTTAAAGCATATCCATCGTTCTTTCGCATGTCTTTGGTCGGTCGCTTTACTTTTTCAAGCATGTCCAGCAACACCTTCCCCCGGCTGATTTTGTTCCTCTTGATCTGTTGTGCTGCGCTCGTATCGCAGGCACAGACGGTTGCCGAATTGGAATCGCGCCTCCGCAATGCATCTTCAAAAGACGAACAGTGGAAAATCACCTGCGCGCTGGCGCGAAACCTGCTGTCCACAACTCCCGAAAAGGCGGCTGCTTATGCCCGGCAAGCCATAACCCTGGCGGTCGAAACGCAGGATAAACGCCGGGAAGCGGAATCCGCATTGCTGGCTGCCGATATTGCCTGGCGCGTGAACCGACTCCCTGATGCGAAAACGTTTTATGCGCAGGCGCGGGAAGCGGCCAATGTTGCCGGTGTGCCTGAACTGGTGCTGGAATCCGTTGAGAAACTACAGGATATTGCTGTGCGGCAGGGCGATTACAAAGCCGCTTTCGAGCTCAGCCAGGAGCGAACGCGGCTGTTACAGGAGCGAACCCGCCGTTATTCGGAGCAACAGGCTAAAGATCGTGAAACCATTAATGCGGCTCTTCTGGAGGAAAAAAACCGCGATACACGTATACTCGCCATTTTGGTGGGATGTTTTCTGGTAGTGTTGACCTTCCTCTATTACGCCCGGCAACGCGCCAACCGCCGCATCCGGGGTGAATTGGCGGAAAAAAATGCTATGATAGAGGAAAAACGCCGCCGCAGCGAACAACTGCTCCTCAACATCCTCCCGCCTGCCGTGGCCGCCGAACTGACGGTGCGCAACAAAGTAGCCGCCCGCCGCTACGAACACGCTACCGTTATGTTCATTGATTTTGTGGGTTTTACGAAGGCCGCCGAAAACCTCGAACCGGAGGTGCTGGTGGCCGAACTGGACTATTGTTTCTCCAAATTCGACGACATGATCGGGCGCAACCGCATCGAGAAAATAAAAACGGTGGGCGACGCTTATATCTGCGCGAGCGGACTTTCCGATCACAACGAGCGCCCCACCGACATGATCCGGGTCGCCTTGCAAATCCAGGATTTTCTGAAAAAACTCAGGGAAAAACGATTGGCTGAAGGGCGGCCGTACTTCGAGGCGCGCATCGGTATACATTTCGGCCCGGTAGTGGCAGGAGTAGTAGGCACGAAAAAATTCGCCTACGACATCTGGGGTGATGCGGTGAACACCGCAGCGCGAATGGAAGAGGCATGCGAAGCGGGACGTGTCAATGTGAGCGGCGCCGCGCAGGCTGTTGCGCAGGACGAGTTTCAATGGGAATACCGGGGCAAGATCGCCACAAAAAATAAAGTGGAAATGGATATGTACTATGCTACGGCGATCTCTCCTTCATCTGTCCGCTCATTGACGCTTTAAAAACAAGGGGCGTGATGTCTATTTTACCAACTGCCGGGGTGAAGCGATCAGTATGACCGACAGCACTCAGATACGGAACTCAACCAACCTGAAGCGAAAGAACTGAGAAGACCAGGCGCCAAGCCGCAAATCGTAAATCGTAAATCGTCTACCCTCCCAGCCACGCCTTGAATTCGCCCACCCGTTCCCGGCTCACGAATATATCCTCCGGCGCGCCAGGCTGGGTCTCTATTTTCAGGCGACCATTCAGGTGAGGAAGTATCTTGTGAATAGCATTCACGCGCAACATCATATTCCGGCTGACGCGAAAAAAATCGCGGGGATCGAGCAGGCGGTCGAGTTCTTCAAGCGTATTTTCCACAAAATATTTTTTCCCGGCAAATGTGAACGCCTGGGTGAGACCGTCGGCGGAGCGGAAAAAAGCGATGTCGGAGGTAGTAAGAAACGCCAGTTGCTGGCCGGTCTTCACTAAAAAGCGGTCTTTATAATTTTCTTTTTTAGAAAGGGTACACATTTTTCAGGTGAAAACGTCATTGAAGTTCTTTGACAATTCGGAAAAGAAAATAAGAACGCAGGGGCAGTTGTTGCTAATAGCCAGTTGAGCAATTGCAATTGGGGTG